>JBBRWM010000041.1:0-1108 GCA_038249195.1 Actinomycetota bacterium | reverse complement strand
GATCTGGACGCAGTGGCTGGACACGACATTGCTCGCACCGGTGCCGCACCGACAGGTGGTGCTCACCATCCCCAAGCGGCTGCGTGCGTATTGTCTGCATCGGCGGCGCCTGCTCGGCGAGATCGCCCGCGTCGCCGCCCGCACCGTGACCGCCGCCATTCGCACGCTGACGGGCGCGCGCGACCTCACCGTCGGCATCGTCGCGTGTCTGCAGACGCATGGGTCGCGCGCCAACTGGCATCCGCATCTCCATCTCCTCGTGACCGACGGCGGCTTCCGGCCGGATGGGACCTTCGTGTCGTGGCCCGCGCACGACACGGCCCGCTTGACCGAAGCGTTTCGCCGCGCCGTGCTCCGACTGTTCGTACGCATGGAGCTGTTCAATGCGGATCAGGCCGCCGGCATGCTCACCTGGCCACACTCGGGGTTCCACGTGCACACCGCCGTCTGGGTCCCGGAGGACGATCGCGCGTTCGCGACCCGCCTCGCGCGCTACTGCGCCCGGAATCCCGTCGCGCTGGAGCGGCTGACCTACGACCGAGCCGCCAAGGCCGTGACCTATCGCTCGGACAAGTCGGAGGGCCCAACGGCGGGCACGGAGATCGTGGATCCGCTCGAGTTCTTGGCCCGGGTGCAGGTGCACATCCCTGACAAGGGCCACGTGACCACGCGGTACTATGGCTGGTATGCCAATCGGCCCCGTGGCATGCGGGGGAAGGCGCAGCCTGCGACAGCCGACGGGCCGTGCGCGATAGTCTCCGCGCCGCGCCTCGCGCCAACTGAGGCCACCCGCCGGTGGGCCGCCCTGCTCCAGCAAATCTTCGAGGTCGACCCGCTCGTGTGCCCGACCTGCCATGGCACGATGCGGATCGTCGCGTTCATTACCGAGGCGTCGGTGATCGACCAGATCCTCTCGCACCTCCGGACCCGCGCCACCCGCGAGGCGCACGCCGGGCTGCGGAGCCCCCCATCGACCCGTGCCCCCACGAGCCGGGACGCGTCACGCGTGTCGCGCGCCGCCGCCCCGACCGCCCCCTGAGCACGGCCCCGGCCACCACGCGGGGACCTTTGGCGTGGACGGCAGTCCCACCGGAGCGACTGATCGGTC
>JBBRWM010000040.1:0-1118 GCA_038249195.1 Actinomycetota bacterium | reverse complement strand
TCTACCTGCTCCTCGGAATCGTCGGCTTCTTCATCGCGAGCACCGCCCTGAACATCCTCGCCCTGAACACTCCCGACCACTTCCTGCACCTCGCCAGCGCGCTCGTGCTGCTCGGAGCCGGTCTCGCCACCGACAAGGTGGTCACCCGCAACCGCACCGCCACGGTCTAGCCGCCACCGAACCCGACCGCGCGCACCCTCTCTCGGACAGGAACGCCATGACCTCGATCAGTCGCCTCTGGCTCGCCTTCGCCGCGATCGGCGCCGGCACCATTCACCTGGCTGTCGGCGCGAGCGCTCCCGTGCTGTTGGCGATCGCACTGGTCGGGTTCGGCGTCGCCGAACTCGGCTGGGGCGTCGCGACCCTCGTGCGCGGAAAACTCCTTGCCCCGGAACCGGCGCTACTCGGCGCCCTGATTCCCGTTCTCGTCTGGGGTCTGACCGCGACCCTGGGCAGCGGGTTCGGGCTGCCCGCCGGGTCAACGGGACTCCCCTACTTCCCCATGATGGTGGCGTCGCTGTTCGGCCTCTTCATTGCGGCGGCCCTTGCGATCGGCCTTCGGAGCGCGCGCCGACTCGTCCGCGCGGTCGGCAGCGACGGCGCCACGACACGGGGTATCCGGCGCACGGATGCCCCGCCCACGCCGCAGGGATGGCGATTCCTCGTCGCGCTCACGATCGGTGCTCTGGTCTTCTCCGGCCTGACCACGCCGGCCCTGGCCGCCACGGAGGCCGGCGCCCACGCCGTGCCGCACGGGTCACACGGCGCCGGGTCCGTGCCGCCTGCCGAGCCGGTTCCGTCCGGTCACCACCACTAGCGAGGCATCCGCCGCGGCTCGTGGCCCGGGTGGGGGAACGTGGCGGGTGGTGCTCCACGCGCCAGCTTCTTCGACGCGCGCCGCGACGTTTCTCTGAAAAGCGGGGCGTGCGGGGCGAGGCGTGCGAGGCGGGGCGGTGCGAGGCGGGGCGAGGCGTGCGGGTCAGGCGGGCAGGGCGGGGAAGTCTCCGCGCGGTCCGCTCATGAAGCGCCGCACGTTCTCGTCCACGATGATGTCACTCGGCCGCAGCGGCCGGGTGAGGTACAGCCCGTCGATGCTGGTCAACCGGCTCAACGCCACG
>JBBRWM010000039.1:0-1169 GCA_038249195.1 Actinomycetota bacterium | reverse complement strand
CGAGAGCTCCGGCGCCTCGTTCGATCGCTCCTCGGCCGGTCGCTCGTCCAGGAGCTTCCGGCGCCTCAGCCACTTGGTCACGCGCACGGCGACGCGGGCTGCGACCTCCGCGATCTCCTTCTGCGTGGGCGCCCGCCCCGTGTGGAAGCGCCCCGCGTCGTCCTCGTCGCGCGTGAAGACGCCATCCCTCTGCACGACGTGGAAGTGGACGAAGGGACCGAGCGCCGCGTGGAAGCGCTGCACGAAGGTCACGCTCCCCGTCTCCGCGTCGGTGAGGCCCGCGGAGGCCTTCTGCCACCGGGCGATCTCCTTCACGAAGATGCGGTGGACGGCCGACAGCGCCTCGGGCCGAAGCGCCATGACGCGCCGGACTTCGTACGGCGCGGTGAGGACCCACTGTCTCATGCCCGTGTCGGGGAGAACGTGATCCACCAGGTTCGCTCCAACGTCGCACATCCGTCTCGCGGAGCAGGAGGGGCACGCGCCTCTGCACTTGCACGAGAAAGCCACGACGATTTCCTGGCGACACGTCGAGCACACGACGCGAAGAAATCCATGGGCCAGGACTCCACAGCGAACGTACCGCCGCAGCTCTTGAACGACGTAGCGCGGAAGGTCCTTCCCGCGCTCCTCGCGTACGCAGGCGAGGAAGGTCTCGAGGTGCTCGCGCACGATGAGGTGCAACACGGAGTCTTCGGGATCGTGGCGTTCATACGTCTTCGGGCCCGAGGGGCAGTGGGCAGGCAGCGCGGACACGCTGCGACGCGGAGCGACTCCCGTGCCGCTCGTGCCGCCCTGTAATTCGTGCGGTTTGCGCCGTCCACGAGGGTGGCGGCCCTGGCGAGAGCGTGGCGACCGCCAGCCCATCGTCCCTCGTGGAGGACGAAGCAGCAGCTGTTCCGCGAGAGCCCGGCGCCGTCGAGCCCTGCGTGACCCGATGGCGCGGATCGCGGCGACGAGGCCCGCCGCTGGCGGCGCGCTCGCATACAGGGTGACGACGCCCACGCCCGCCCCGGCCCAGGCGGTGGTGAGCGCCAGCGCGCCGCCGCCGCCGCTGCCGCGCGACACGGCGGCGGCGATGCCGATCGGCTCACCCCCACGTGGCGCCGAGGAACCGCGCCAGATCGTCGAGCTCGCCCTCGTCGAGCCAGACTCCGCTGCACCCCATG
>JBBRWM010000038.1:0-1198 GCA_038249195.1 Actinomycetota bacterium | reverse complement strand
TATTCGTTGTGCGTCAACCGTTTGCTGTGGCGGAAGACGCGAAATGTGATTGCAGGACACTCTTGGTGCAAGGGAAGAGGGTCGGTCGTTAGCCTCTACGACCGGCCCTCAATCACGTTCAAGCGCCTGGCGGGCTAGAAGAGGTCGGGGCTCGGGGTGCTCGACTGGTGGATCGACACGTCGGCGTGCCGGTCGAACCGGTAGCCGACGCCGCGAACCGTGCGCACGATGTCCTCATAGCGGCCCAGCTTGGCGCGCAGGCGACGCACGTGCACGTCGATCGTGCGCTCGTTCGGCGCGTCGTCCTCGTCGGCGGCGTTCCAGAGCGAGGAGATCAGTTCGGCTCGCTCTATGGTGCGCCCCTCGCGCAGTACGAGGTACTGCAGCAGCTCGAATTCCTTGTAGGTGAGCGCCGCGGACTCGCTGTCGAGGATGACGCGCTTGCGGGAGATGTCAACGATGACGCCGCCCGGCGCCCGGTCGAGGTCTTCGGTCTCGGTGCGGTGCCTGGCCAGCGCGGCCGGGTCCTGCAGGGCCAGACGCACGACGTCGACGTCGCGTCCGCCGGCGCCGGCAGGGGCGAGGGCGACGGCGGCGTGAGTCTCGGCATCCGGGGCCAGCTCGTTGGTCAGGGCCTTGAGCGCTTCAACGATCCGGCCGAGGCTGGTGCCGGCCGCAGCCGCCTTCGCCTCGTCGATGCCGACGTAGAGAACGAAGCCGCGGGCCTGGGTGCCGTCCGGCACGGCACGGATGCGGGGAGCGGCAGGTGCCTGGACGGCGTGCTCGAGGCGGGCGGCCTGGGCCGAGCGGGCGGTGTCAATGTGTGCAAGCGACATGGCAGGAATCCTTGGGGTGATGATGCGGGGGAACCATCGCGAAACGCGATTCACGGTTCGATGAGGCGTGGCCGGCGTGGCCCGGAGCGAAGTCAGGGAAGAGCGGGAGTTCAACCGGGCGCTGGTGCAGCGGCGGGAACTCGGCGAGGGGTCGCGGTCAGCGGGACATTCGGCAACACGAGGAGCAGCTGCCGGGCATCATCATGCCGGCAGTCCCGGGAGCCTCGATGGAGGTCAGGGGGCGTGCGCTCGTTGTCATAGTTGCGAGTAAAGCCCAGTGTTACGGTGCGTGTCAATTCTGTGACCCCGGGTGACGCGGCGTGACGCGCACCACGTTCGCCGAGATCGGGGTGGATCGGAGG
>JBBRWM010000037.1:0-1212 GCA_038249195.1 Actinomycetota bacterium | reverse complement strand
GATCGGAGCCGAGTCACGTGATGCCGCCAACGCCGCCCGTTGCGCCGGCGACCAGGGCAAGTTCTGGGAATACCACGACATGCTGTATGCGAACCAGTCGGGCGAGAACGCCGGAGCATTCTCCAGGGACCGCCTGAAGGGCTTCGGCGCGGCCCTCGGCCTCGAGCCAACCACGTTCCACGCCTGCGTGGATGCTGGGACGTACGCGGCCGCCGTCCAGGCCGACTTCGGCGACGTCCGCCAGAAGGGGTTCAACGGCACGCCCACGTTCGTGATCGGCAACCAGCGGATCGTCGGCGCCCAGCCGTTCGAGGTCTTCGCGGCCGCGATCGACGCGGCTCTCGCGAAGCAGTAAGCGGATCTCCACGATCGGCATCGAAGCGATGGTCGCCTTCGCCGGCGGTGTGCTGTCACTCCTGAGTCCGTGCTCCGCGCTGCTCCTGCCCGCCTTCTTCGCATACGCCTTCCCGTCGCGCGGACGACTCGTCCTGCGCACGGGCGTCTTCTACCTTGGGCTCCTCACCCTGTTCATCCCGCTGGGCCTCGGTCTCGGCGCCATCGGTAGCCTGTTCCTGGAGCGCCGCGCGGAACTGTCGGTCATCGCCGGCCTCCTGCTCATCGCCATCGGATCGTTCCAGTTGGTCGTCGGCGGCTTCGAGCTGCCCGGCGCCGGACGGATCTCCGGGGGCCGGTTCGGGGCGAGCGGCGAGTCGCTGGCCGCCACGTACGCGCTCGGCCTCGTCTACGGGATCGGCGGCTTCTGCTCCGGCCCGCTGCTCGGCGGCGTGCTCACCATCGCCGGCGCCTCCGGCGGAGCGCTGGAAGGTGCCCTGCTGCTGGCGGTCTTCGCGGCCGGCATGGCTGCGCCGCTCCTGATCCTGGCCCTGCTGTGGGAACGGCTCGGCACCGCCGGCCGGGGGCGCCTCCGCGGTCGGGAGATCCAGATCGGACCGTGGACGCGGCACGTATCGGTCGTCATCTCGAGCGCGCTGTTCATCGTCCTCGGCATAGCGTTCATCGTGTTCCAGGGTGGTAACGCCCTCGGTGGCGTCTACGCGACGCTCGGCGCACCCGACCTGGCCCTGGCCATCGAGACGGCCGTTCGTGACCTGGCGACCGATTCACCCCTCGCGCTTGCGGCGATCGTCGCAGCGCCGGTCGTCCTGATCCTCGTCCTCCTCCTGAGGTCGCGACGCGGCGGGCGACCGAATG
>JBBRWM010000036.1:0-1231 GCA_038249195.1 Actinomycetota bacterium | reverse complement strand
TCTCGCTGATGAGGAGCGTCGGCACGACGACGAGCGTCCGCAACCGTGACGGCACGCCATCGTCAAGATCGAGCCGCGGCAGCGGTCTCGGGCCAAGCACCCTGGTGACCTCCCGGTTCACGAGGGCGGTCGCAAGGTCGGAGGCCGGGCCGACCGCGAGGATCGCGACGACGAGGATGCCCACACCAGCGGCGCTGCCATCGCCGGACAGCAGGAGCGGCACGGCGACGATGAGCGCCGTGACCAGGGCGAGCGTCCCCAGATAGCCGCTCGTGGCGGACCTGACGTAGGCACGCCGCAGCCGGCCCGCCAACGGTACGCGAACCTGGAGGGCGCGTTCGAACGCGGAGCGGCCGTCGGAGATCAGGTAGTAGCCGGGGTCTCGATATCGAGCGGCGAGTGACGGTTCGATCGCGTCCGCCAGTGGCGCAGCTTCCGCCATGTCCGCGGCCTTCTCGGCGACCTCCACTTCAGTCAGGCTCGAACCCCGTGCCAGCTCTTCGACGGCATGCCGGTAGCGATCTCGAGTCGCGAAGTCCATCTCCCCGAACGAACTTCGTGCACAAAGGATTTCGTCGACGATGCTGACGCTTTCGACGAATTGGGCCCAGTCGAACCACGAGATGAGGCGCATGCTCGTGATCACGTTTCGGACCGTCACGCTCATCGTCGCCTGGCGCTGGTGTTCGAGGCGGACCATTTCCTCGGCGGTGGTCCCCTGGGACGCGAGGAGCTCCTCCAGCCCGCGGAGGGCGGGGGTAGCTGCGGGATCCTGATCGCGCAGGCGCTGGAAGAGCTGGACGCGGGCCGCCGTCGGGAGCGCCGCAGGCGAGAGCCGACGCAGGGATGCCGCCGCGTCCTCCGGACTGTCCTTGCCGAGTCCGAGCAGGCTGTCGGCAAGCTCGTCCGCCTTCTGCCGCGCTGCCCGGCTGCGCACGATCTGCTCCGCGAGGCGGCGGAGGTTGTCGACGAGGAGGATCCGAAGGCTGATCGCGATCGCCCATAGCTCGCCGATCGTCAGCGGCTCCACCCCCTGGTAGGCGCGCACCATGCGCCGCAGGCTTTCCGGGTCGAAGCGGCTGTCCGTGTGCGCGATGTAGGCCCACACGAGACCAAGGACCCTCGGGTAGCCCGCGAGATGGCCTTCAGCCAGCTTGGGGAGCTCGCGGTAGTAGTCCGGGGGCAGGTCGTCGCGGATCTCGCGGAGCTGCTCGTCGACGATGTAGAAGTT
>JBBRWM010000035.1:0-1293 GCA_038249195.1 Actinomycetota bacterium | reverse complement strand
TGAATCCTCCGGGCACCGTGTCGAGTGAGGCCACGGCAGCAGAGCTGAAGCGTGACGGGGTGAAGCCCGCTCCACCACCAGGCGGCATGCCGTCCTCCCACAAGCACCCATGAGTCTCTCCTTTATGAAAAATCGCTCCACGGTGTCTCGGTTCGTTGTGGTGGCATTCATGCTTCTCCTGTGCGCTCCCGTGCTCTCGGTCAGCGGACAATCGTCGCGCACGGATTCCGCATTCGGGATAGGAAATTCAATCGGGGTCGGTCGACTATTCGTCGAACGTACGGCGCGATCGCCGACCTCGCCAGCACCGCGTGAGGGGCGGCGGCGTGCCCTGTCTCTCGCACGGGCGCCGTGCGCGCCGTCCGAGCGGCGATCAGCGGGGGTGGCCAGGGCCGGCGGAGCTCACGGTGACGTTTCTGTGGGACGGCCGCCCACGCCGAAGGTCCCCGCGTGGTGGCGGGGCATCGGGGCCGTCCTCAGGTGACCGGCGGGGCGTCGGCGGCCGGGCGTGGGGAGCGTGAGGTGCTCCGGCTCGCGGGGGCCCGCGTCGATGGCGGGCTCCGCGCGCCAGCGTGGGTCGGGTGCGCCGCGCGGGTGCGGAGGTGGGTGAGGATCTGGTCGATCACCGACACGTGGGTGATGAAGGCGACGATGCGCATTGCGCTGCGGCAGGTGGGACACGCGAGCGGGTCGACCTCGAAGATCTGTTGGAGCAGCGCCGCCCACCGGCGGGTGGCCTCGGTCGGCGCGAGTCGGCGCGCGGGGACGATGGCGGGTGGCCCGTCCGCGGCGGACGCCGCCTTGTCCCGCATGCCGCGGGGGCGATTGGCATACCAGCCATAGTACCGTGTCAAGACATGCCCCTTGTCCGGGATGTGCACCAGCACCCGAGCCAGGAACTCGAGCGGGTCCACGGTCTCGGTGCCCGCCGTCGGGCCGTCGGGCCGTCGGACTTGTCGGAGCGATACGTCACCGCCTTCGCACTGCGATCGTAGGTGAGCCGTTCCAGCGCGACAGGATTCCGGGCACAATAGCGCGCGAGCCGGGTGGCACAGGCCCGGTCATCCTCCGCCACCCAGACGGCCGTGTGCACGTGGAAGCCCGAGTGCGGCCACGTGAGCATCCCGGCGGCCTGCTCCTCGTCGAAGAGGTCCAGCCGCACGAACAACCGGAGCACGGCGCGGCGCAATGCCTCGGTGACCCGTGCCGTGTCATGGACCGGCCACGACACGAACGTCCCGTCGGCGCGGAACCCGCCGTCGGTGACCAGGAGATGGAGGTGCGGATGCCAGT
>JBBRWM010000034.1:0-1309 GCA_038249195.1 Actinomycetota bacterium | reverse complement strand
TCCCCATGAAAAGATCCCCGAATCTGTTGCACGACGGCCGGCCAGAATGCCGGCGCGCATGCAGGGGCCTCCCCCTCGTCGAACCTTACTCGGCTCTCTCTGACGAGGTGCGAGAAGTGCCTTCCGACGGCAGCCCAAAACGGGTGCCCCCACTCTGCGGGCAACAGAACGGGGGGCCAGGGGTCAGAGTGCGCCGGCCTCGAGCCGCGGGATCAGCGTCTCCAGGAACGCGGCGGTGTCTTCCCAGCCGCCCACGGCGAAGCATTCGACCCCGAGCGCCTTCACCGGGTAGTCGTTGCCGTTCTCGTCGAGCCGGTCGCCGACGAAGAGCATCTCGTCGAGGGAGATCCCGGTGAGGGCGGCGAGCTTCTTCATGCCGTAAGCCTTGTCGATTCCGCGGCGGGTGATGTCGACCGAGGTCGACCCGCCCGAACGCACCTCGAGGTCGGGCAGCATCGCCTGGACGGCCTCGCGCAGGGTGTTCTTCTTCTCCCCGCTCGGGTCCCAGGCGCTCTTCGCGGCGACCGGTGCGGCCTGGCCCAAGGCGGAGAAGGTGATCTGCGAACCGCGGTCCTCGAGGATCGGGCCCCAGGTCTCGCTCTCCCAATAGCCGAGGTCCCGGGCGGCGGCTTCGACCGCGGTCAAGGCGCTCGCCTTCTCCGCGTCGGTGAGGAGTTCGGCGTAAACCTGGGTCCAGGCGCCATCGACGTGACGGTAATACTGGGTGCCGCAGGTGGGCATCAGGTGCAGGCCGGCGAGGGCCTCGTCGCTGACATTGTCGAGGTTGTCGATCAGCTGCATGTGGAACTGGGCGATCTGGCCACCGGAGATGACACAGACCGGCACGGCGCCGAGGAGGCGCACCATCAGCGCCGCCATTCTCGGGTCGAGCGGGGACTTGGAGGCGGCCAGGGTGTCATCGAGGTCGAAGGCCACGAGCCGGGGAAGTGAAGTCATTTCTGGTAGTTCCCTTATCAGGATCAGTGCACCGGGAGTCAGACCCCGGTGCGGAACGCCACCCATTCGCAACGCCAGAAAAACTCTACAGGCGAGCGCTGGGTGATCCCTCATCGTGGACTGGCCGATGGGTGCTGGGGGATCTCGACACGCTCGATCACCGCACGCTCGATCACCGCACGCTCGATCACCGCGAGCTCGATCACCGCACGCTCGATCACCGGCGAGCTCGATCACCGGCGAGCTAGATTACCGGCGAGGCGACCGCGCGAACGCACGACCGCGCGGACGGGCGAACTCAGGCGAGGCCCTCCGGCAGGGGACCGTCGGTGACGAGGTAGAGGCGTTGGGT
>JBBRWM010000033.1:0-1311 GCA_038249195.1 Actinomycetota bacterium | reverse complement strand
GCCGAAGCTCCACCTGGATCTCGGCCGAGAGCGACCCAAGGTAGTCCTCCGGCAGCACCCGCAGCACCTCCAGGGGCAACGCCAGCGCCTGATGATCCCGATCGAGCCCAGCAAGCCGCTGCTCCGGCGTCAGGCACGCCGCATGCTGCTCCGGCGTCAGCCGCGCGGCGAGGACCTCCGGCGGGATGCCCTCGATGCGCTCCTCGAACGGGATGGCGGCCATGATCGCCTTGAACTCCTCCTCGAACCCTTCGAGATTTCGCATATCCATCTTCGCCTCGGCTCCTCTCAGCTCGCCCCAGAACCTCGTCGACCGGGGCGTTCGTAGCTCGTGATGACTGTACAACGCTAGCAGATCCTCCTCCGGCTCGTCGGCGACGATGTCGATCTCGACGATGTACAGCGGGAAGAGCCCGCCCGTCAGCTGCCAGTAGCCGGCGTCCAGCGCCACCCAGACGAGCCCCATCTTCGCGACGTCCCCGTCGAGCGTCGGCGTCCGGCCCGGCACGAGCAGCAGCGCGGCCAGATCGCTCCGCGCGGGCAGGCTCGCGTGCTCCGCCGCGTAGTACGCGTGCGCATAGGACCACAGCCGATCGAGCTCCGCCGTCCCGTAGGGCCGCCCCACGCTCTTCAGCTCCGCGATCGTGATCCGCGGCAACAGCGGCCACAGCGCGAGCAACGTTTGCGCATCGGACACCTCGGGGGACTCCGACGCTCGGCGCAGGAGCAGGTAGTCCATCCGCAAGGGCTCCTGCGAGAGAGGCACTTCGTCCCGGATCTCGAAGATTGAGGGGCCGTAACGGCGCAGCAGAATACAGAAGAAGAAATGCCACGCTGTCCGCTTGCTGCTCATGCCTTATCTGCACCCTGGAGAGCCGCGGAGTCAAGTGTCTTTGCGCCGATGTCGCTCGCTGTTCCGCTCCCTTCCGGTCGCGGCTATCTGTCCGGCGAATTGGGCCGGCGATCGGCTCGCGAGAGTCCGTTCAACAAGAACTCTCTGCCCGCCCCGCTCACCCGTCACTCCCCCTCCCACCAACCTCCCCCAACCCCCCCCGACCCAGCAAAAGAGCGGGCGGACGCCCCCCTCAGGCGTCGCCGCCCCGAAGCCGCCGCCGAAGCTCCACCTGGATCTCGGCCGAGAGCGACCCAAGGTAGTCCTCCGGCAGCACCCGCAGCACCTCCAGGGGCAACGCCAGCGCCTGGTGATCCCGATCGAGCCCAGCAAGCCGCTGCTCCGGCGTCAGGCACGCCGCATGCTGCTCCGGCGTCAGCCGCGCCGCGAGCTGCTCCGGCGTCAGCCGCGCGGCGAGG
>JBBRWM010000032.1:0-1349 GCA_038249195.1 Actinomycetota bacterium | reverse complement strand
GCGTGATGCGCGAACCGCCCTCGAAGGCCAGCACGGCCAAGCCCGCTGCCGACGCCGGCCCGTCCCCGTTTGCCGCGCCGACACCCTCGCTGCCGACGGGCGGCGGTGCCATCCGCGGCATCGGCGAGAAGTTCTCTGCCAACCCGGTGACGGGCACGGCACAGCTCCAGATCCCTCTGGCGACGAGCCCTGGCCGTGGTGGCTTTCACCCCGAGCTCGCGCTCGCCTACGATTCCGGCGCGGGAAACGGCCCGTTCGGTGTCGGATGGCACCTCTCCATCCCCCAGATCACCCGGAAGACCGACAAGGGCCTTCCCCGGTACAACGACGCGGAGGAGTCGGACGTCTTCCTGCTCTCGGGCGCCGAAGATCTCGTCCCCACGTTGAACGCGGACCAGACACGGGATACCTACGTCGACAGCGCGGCCGGGGAGATCGTGCAGCGGTATCGTCCGCGCATCGAAGGCGGCTTTGCGCGCATCGAGCGACGACAGCGCACCTTGGACGGGACCGTCTACTGGACGGCGACGACGCCTGGCAACATCACGAGTGTTTACGGACGCTCGCAGGGCGCGCGCGTCGCCGATCCCGCCGATCCTCGCCGGGTGTGTACCTGGCTCTTGCAGGAGACGCGCGACGACAAGGGCAACATCCTTCAGTACCAGTACAAGGCCGAGGATGCCGTCAACGTTCCCCGCGACCTCCCCTCCGAGGCGAATCGGCTCCAGGGCGCGGCGCCCTCGACCAACCTGTATTTGAAGCGGATCCGCTACGGCAACACCGTGCCGAACGATCCCTCGCAGAACCTCGACTCCGCGCTCTTCGAGGTCGTCTTCGACTACGGCGAGCACGACGAGACCACGCCAATCCCGGCCGACGACGCGCAGCCCTGGCCCTGCCGGCAAGATCCGTTTTCCACGTACCGCGCCGGCTTCGAGATCCGCACCTACCGACTCTGCCGTCGCGTGCTGATGTTTCACACGATGGCCGAGCTGGGGGAGACACCGTGTCTCGTTCGCTCGACGGATTTCACGCACATTGAAGCGCCGACGCTGACGCGCCTCGTCGCGGCGACGCAGGCCGGGTACATGCGCGCCCCCGGGGCGAGCGCGTACACCAGGAAGGCGCTCCCGCCGCTGGAGCTTGGTTATACGCTGCCCGCGATCCAGACGGCGGTTCACGTCATCGACAAGGCAAGTCTCGCCGACGTGCCCGGCGGGGTGCAGGGGGTCTATTCGTGGGTGGATCTCGACGGCGAAGGCTTGCCTGGCGTGCTCACGCAGCAGGCCGGCGCGCTCTTTTACAAGCAGAACCTCGGCGGTGGCAAGCTCGCTCCCATGCGACGGCTG
>JBBRWM010000031.1:0-1475 GCA_038249195.1 Actinomycetota bacterium | reverse complement strand
GGTCACGATCGACGGGGCGATGACCATCTCGACCTCGTGCATCTCGCGAATGGTCCGTGCGCCGAGCGCACCCATCGAAGCCCGCAGTGCGCCAACCAGGTTCTGGGTGCCGTGCGTCGTCGACGAGGGGCCGAACAGGATCTGCTCCAGCGGCAACCGCTCACCGACCCTGATGCGCGTGCCGCGCGGAAGCATGGCCGATGGCGCGGCCATCCCCCAGTTGAATCCGCGACCCGGCGCCTCGAGGGCGGCGGCGAACGGGGAGCCGAGCATGACCGCATCGGCTCCGGAGGCAATCGCCTTGGCAATGTCACCGCCGGTCTTCATCCCGCCGTCGGTGACGACCGGCACGTAGCGCCCAGTCTCGCGCTCGTACCGATCGCGCGCCGCGGCAACCTCCAACGTCGCCGAGACCTGTGGAAGCCCTATGCCCAGCACCTCGCGCGTGGTGCACGCCGCCCCCGGCCCGACGCCGACGAGCACCGCCGCAGCGCCCTGCTGCAACAACTGGTAAGCGGCCTCGCCGCTGACCGTGTTACCCACCAGGACGGGGAGCTTGAGCGCCCCGGTCAGGTCGGCCAGCGACAGGACGCGCCCCGATGTCGAGATATGACGGGCGCTCGAAACCTGCGACTGGACCAGGAACAGGTCGGCGCCCGCATCAGCCGCGACCTCGGCGTGATGCCAGGCCGACGCGGGCGTGGTCGCCACCGCGGCGATGCCGCCCCGGGCCTTGATCTCGGCGATGAGTCGCCGGATCAGATCGTCGCGAATCGGCTGCGAATACGCCTCCGCCAGGACCGATGCGGCCGCGTGCCCGCTCTCCGCCGCAGCGACCTGCTCGATGATCGGCGAGGCATCCTCGTAGCGCGTGTACAGCCCCTCGAGGTTGACCACCGCCAGCCCGCCGTGCCGCGTCATCTGCGCAGCGAAGGTCGCGTCCGTGACGGCGTCCATGGCTGCGGCGATGAATGGGATCGCAAGGCGCAGTCCGGCGAGCTCGAGCGACAGGTCGACCTCGGTCGGGTCGGCGGTCACCGCGCCGGGGACGAGCGCGATCTCCTCGAAGCCATAGGCGCGACGCAGCCGTCGCTCGCCGTGTTCGCCGTGGGCGGTGCTCGGTTCCGCGATCGCGAACGCCTGGTCGATCAACGACGCCTCCTCATCGGTACAAGAACGCCCGCGTGCGGCTTCGGCCGGCGCGGGCTTGTGGTATTGCTGGTGATCGGAACTGCTCGGATCTGCTGCACGGATCCATCGCTGCGTTTCGCCCGAGTATAGGACGCCAGGCGGAATGAGGTCGGGGCCGGTTGGCACCTCCGGCCCGCAACTCCGATCCGCTCACGTGAGCACAGGTGAGCACCTCCCCCGTTTGCCGGAGCAGCAAGTATCGGAGAAGGAGGGCCTCGAAAGGGCCTGATGTTGGCCGCCGTTTGCACACAGAGACAACCGTGGCCACCAAGGCGGTTCTCCGG
>JBBRWM010000030.1:0-1562 GCA_038249195.1 Actinomycetota bacterium | reverse complement strand
TCGGAGCCGGCCGTGGGAAGGGCGGCGTGGTCGTCGTGGTCACGCTCGGAACCGGCATCGGGACCGCCCTCTTCACCGACGGACACCTCGTGCCGAACACGGAGCTCGGACACATCATCGTGGCCGGCAAGGACGGCGAGAAGCTCGCCGCCGCTAGCGTGCGGACCCGGAAGGCGCTCGGCTGGAAGGCGTGGTCCGGGCGCGTCAGCGCCTACCTGGCCCGGCTCGAGGCGCTGGTATCACCCGACTTGCTCATCATCGGTGGCGGGATAAGCAAGGATTACGAGAAGTTCTTGCCTCGCCTTGGTACTCGAGCCGAGATCATCCCAGCGCAGCTCTTCAACGACGCCGGGATCGTCGGGGCGGCGCTCGCCGCCGCAGTCTTCATGCCGACCAGCCGCGGGGCCGAGGGACCGTGAGCGGCCGGGCGACCACTCCAGATATGCCCGCGGCGGCTACGACATGAGGCACAACGCATGACCGACCCGAAGACCGAGCGACCCGACCGCCTGGCCATCGACACGATTCGCACCCTCTCGATCGACGGTGTCCAGCAGGCGAACTCCGGCCATCCTGGCGCACCGATGGGCATGGTCCCGATCCACCAGGGCGTCGAGCACGATGACCTCAACGTCCTCTGCCTCGGCGGCCGGGTGATCGGCCCGGAACCGACCTTGGAGTGCGCGCGGGCCGTTCTGGAAGCCCGCTTCACCGGCGAGGAGCGCCATGCGCGCCGCCTTGCCAAGGTCCTCGCCATCGAGGCGGAGGAGAGTCGGGCAGGACCCGCAACCCCGCCCCCGGCAGGCACGGAAGGGACATTCTGATGACCGAACCCATCGTGGCGGGAGCCGATCCGAGCGAGATCGGGGACGTTCTCGTCATCTTCGGGGCCACGGGCGACCTCGCCCGCAAGAAGCTCCACCCGGCGCTCTACCGGCTCACCGCGCGCGGCCGCCTGAACATGCCCGTCGTCGGGGTCGCCCGTTCCGCCTGGGACGACGAGCGGCTCCGTGCCTTCGCCCGCGAGGCTGTCCGCACCCGGTACCCCTCGGCACCCGACGCGGACCTTGACGCGTTCGCCGGGCGCCTCGGGTACGTGAGTGGCGACTATGGCGATCCGGGGACCTACGAGCGTCTGCGGGAACGACTGGTTGCGGCGCGCCACCCCGTCTTCTACCTCGCGATCCCACCGAGCATGTTCGACGTGGTGATCGACGGCCTGATGGGCGCCGGCCTCCACGATGGTACGCGCGTCGTGGTGGAGAAGCCGTTCGGGCGCGACCTCGCCTCCGCGCGGGAGCTCAACGAATGCCTGCACCGCGCGTTCGGTGAGCGGGCGATCTACCGGATCGACCACTACCTGGGCAAGGAAACGGTCCAGAACCTGCTCGCGTTCCGGTTCGCGAACGCCGTCCTCGAGCCGGTCTGGAACCGGCGCTACGTGTCCAGCGTGCAGATCACCATGGCCGAGTCCTTCGGGGTGGAGGGCCGCGGCGCCTTTTACGACGAGGTTGGCGCCCTGCGCGACGTGGTCCAGAACCACCTGCTCCAGGTGGTGGCCC
>JBBRWM010000029.1:0-1620 GCA_038249195.1 Actinomycetota bacterium | reverse complement strand
GCCGCCGCACTTCTGGGCCCTCGCCCTGCGGATCCGCAAGGACTACGAGGCGGCCCGGGTTCCGATGCTGCCCGTGGTGAAGGGCGTGCCCGAGACCGCGCGCCAGATCGCGCTGTACACGATCCTGCTGGTCGCGATCAGCCTCGTGTTCTGGCCGGTGGCGGCGATGGGCTGGATCTACCTCGTGGCCGCCGTGGGCCTCGGCGCGGTCTTCCTGTGGCGCTCCTACGTCCTGTGGCGCCAGGCCACGTCGCCGGAGGCCTCGCTCGCTCAGGCGATCCGGCTGTACAAGTTCTCGATCAGCTACCTCACGCTGCTGTTCGCGGCCGTGGCGATCGACGCGCTGCTCCTGAGCCCGGCCACGGGCTAGTAGAGCGTTCCACCAATACACTTACGTGCTGATCTATACTCGCCATGCTGATCTGCCCAACCCCTGTCGGAGGCGAGCATGGCCGGAAGGACGAAGCGCGCGGCGCTGGTGCTGAGCCAGGACCAGGAGGCGATGCTGCGGCGGCTCGCCGGATCGAGAACAGCGCCGGTGCGCGAGGTCGAGCGCGCCAGGGTGCTGCTGGGCTATGCGCAGGGCATCCCGATCACCGACCTCGCGCGCGGGCTCGGGGTCAGTCGCCCGACGGTCTACGCCTGCATCGACAAGGCCCTCGCGGCGGGCGTGCAGTCCGGACTGCGGGATGCCTACCACCGGCCGCATGAACCGGAGATCAGCGACGAGGCCCGGGCCTGGGTCGTGAGCCTCGCCTGCACCAAGCCCATCGAGCATGGTCTCGCCGCGGAGCTGTGGACGATCGCCGGGCTTGCGCGGTTCGTGGCCGCCCATGCCGAGGCGGCGGGCTATCCGCGCCTGGCCCACGCCGGCAAGAGCACGGTCTGGCGCATCCTCGACGAGGTCGACATCAAGCCCCACAGGATCAGCTACTACCTCGAGCGCCGCGATCCGGACTTCGATCGCAAGATGCACGAGGTCCTGATGGTCTACCGGGACGTCTCGATCAGGGCCACCGGAGCCGTCGAGCGGGACCGGCCCGAACCCATCTACACCGTGAGCGTCGACGAGAAGCCGGGGGTCCAGGCCCTTGGGCTGACCGCACCCGACCTGCCGCCCGTCCCGGGCAAGGCGCAAGGCGTCGGGCGCGACTACGAGTACGTCCGCCATGGCACCGTGTCGATCCTGGCCGGGATCGACCTGCACTCGGGCCACATCCACGCCGCCGTGGAGGACCGCCACCGGAGCGTCGAGTTCATCGGGCTCCTCGCGCGGCTCGATGCGTACTACCCGGCCGAGGCGATCATCCGCGTGGTGCTCGACAACCACTCGGCCCACATCAGCCGCGAGACCCGCGCCTATCTCGCCACCCGGCCCGGGCGCTTCGAGTATGTCCATACCCCCAAGCACGGCTCCTGGCTCAACCTCATCGAGTGCGCCTTCTCGAAGATGGCTCGGACCTTCCTGCGCCACATCCGGGTGGACTCGGTCGACGAGCTCAAGGCCCGGATCCTGGCGGGCGTCGCCGAGTTCAACGAGGCACCCGTCGTGTTCCGCTGGAACAAGTTCGACCTTGGCCTGGTCTGATGTGTAAGCATCCGCCCGGAACGCTCTACTAG
>JBBRWM010000028.1:0-1620 GCA_038249195.1 Actinomycetota bacterium | reverse complement strand
GGCACCTGTTCACGAGGGCGTACTTTCCGGAGGACGTGGATGCGCACGCGGGCGACGCGGTGCTGAGCGCCGCGGGCGGCAGGGCCGGTACGCTCGTGAGTGTCGCCGACGGGGATGGCTCCTACCGCTTCGACATCCGACTGCAGGGGGAGAACGAGACGGTGTACCTCGACTTCGATGCCTGATCACTCCCTGCTCGACCCCCTCGCCCACGGCACCCGCGCGGCCGAGCTCACGAGCGACGCTGCCTTTCTCCAGGCGATGGTCGACGCTGAACTCGCACTCACCGCCTCGCTCATCGACGCCGGCCTCGTCCCGGGCTGGATGAGCGCGGTCTGCGCCGAGCTCGCGGATGCCTCCCGGCTCGACCTCGCCGCCATCTCGGCCGAGGGTCGGGCGGGCGGCAACCCCGTGATCCCGCTGGTGAAACACCTCGGCGCCCGCGCGGAGGAGCTGCGGGCCGGGGCATCCGACCACCTGCACGTCGGGGCGACGAGCCAGGACATCCTCGACACCGCCGCAATGCTCGTCGGCCACAGGGTCTGCGGGGAGGTGCTCGCGAGTCTGGGCACCCTCGCCGACCGTCTCGCGCGGCTCGTAGGCGACAACCGCGACACCCGCCTGGCCGGGCGCACCCTCGGTCAGCAGGCCTCGCCCACGACCCTCGGGTTCATCGCGGCAGGCTGGCTCGATGCCGTGCTGCACGCGACGGCGGCACTCGAGCGGGTGCGGGGGAGCCTGCCGGCGCAGCTCGGCGGGGCCGTCGGCACCCTCTCCGTGCTCACGACGATCGCCATCGCGCGCCGCCAGGGCACCCCGCCGGCGGAGACCGTTGACCTCGTGGTCAGCGGCTTTGCGGGGAGGCTCGACCTTGCCGAGGCGCCGATCGCGTGGCACACCAACCGGTTGATCATCTGCGACCTCGCCACCGCCCTCGCCGCGGCGACGGGAGCCGCCGGAGCCTTCGCCCTCGACGTGACCGTGCTGTCGCGCACCGAGATCGGCGAACTGGGTGAGGAGCTCGCACCCGGGCAGGGTGGCTCCTCCGCCATGCCGCACAAGCGCAATCCCGTCACCGCCGTGCTCGTCACGGCCGCGGCACGGCAGGCGCCGGGGCTCGTTGCGACGCTACTCGGCAGCCTGCTCGCCGAGGACCAGCGGCCGAGCGGCGCGTGGCATGCCGAGTGGACCGCGCTGCGCACCCTCGAGAGCGTTGCGATTGCCGCGACGACGGGGGCGGCGCACCTCGCCGGCCGACTGCACGTCGACCGGGAGCGGATGCTGGCGAACCTCGGTCTGACCGACGGCCTCGTCTTCAGCGAGCAGGTCACCACGATTCTCGCGGAGGCGCTCGGCAAGACCGCCGCCTTCGCCCTCGTCGAACGGGCGGCGTCGTCAGCGCGGCCACATCGCCCGTCTCCATCGCTGCTATGCCAGCCGTGGTCAACGACACTACTTGGTTGGTCTTCAACGCTGCAATCTGGTCGGTTCTCAGCGCCACCACCTGGTCTGTCGTCAACGCTGCAATACCGGCCGTCGTAATCGCGGTAACACCGGCCGTCGTCAGCGCGGCCACATCGCCTGTTTCCATCGCTGCTATGCCAGCCGTGGTCAACGCAG
>JBBRWM010000027.1:0-1743 GCA_038249195.1 Actinomycetota bacterium | reverse complement strand
GCTTAGCCTCGATCCACCGAGCGATGGGACCTGATCCGTCCGAGCTGATCGTGAAAATGACCTCCTGAGCAGGCAAATAGCGGCTGATTGGAGCAGCCGCGGCCTGACGTCAGGAGGTCACTCACATGGTGAGCGGTTCTGTGGCGGTCCTGCGGTGCGACTCGGTGGCGGTCGAGTTCGACGACGGGCGGCTGTTCGCCAACGCGGGGCTGCTCTTGACGAGCACGCTGAGCGGGCGGCTGGGGCTTGAGCGGTTGGTCGAGGAGACGGTCGACTTGGGCGGACGCCCGGGTGGGGCGAGGCCGGGGCGCAAGGTGCTCTCGCTTGCGCACGCGATCGCGGCTGGCGCCGACTCGATCGACGACTGCGAGCTCCTGCGCGCGGGAGGAACCGAGGCGGTGCTCGGGCACCGAGCGATGGCGCCCTCGACGCTCGGCACCTTCCTGCGCGCCTTCAGCTTCGGGCACGTGCGCCAGCTCGACCGGGTGCTCGGCGAGGCGCTCAGGCGGGCCTGGTCGGCGGGGGCTGGCCCGGGCTGCGAGCGGCTCGTGATCGACATCGACTCCTTCGTCGGCGAGGTGCACGGCTACCAGAAGCAGGGCACCGGCTTCGCCTACACGGGCGAGCGCGGCTACCACCCGCTGCTCGCCACCCGCTCGGGCACGGGCGAGGCGCTTCATATCCGCCAGCGCAAGGGCCAGGCCGGCTCGGGCCGCGGCGCGCTTCGCTTCTGCCAGGAGCTGATCGCCCGGGTCCGCCGCGCCGGCGCCGAAGGCGAGATCCTCATGCGCGCCCACTCGGCCTTCTGGAACAAGAAGGTGATCGCCTACCTCGCCGAGCGCGGCTGCCGCTACTCGATCGGCGTGACCATGCACAAGCTCGTGGTCGATCAGATCGGCCAGATCCCCGAGCAGGCCTGGCAGCCGGTCCCCGACTACCCCGAAACGGGGATCTGCGAGCTCGCCGAGACGACGCTTCAGGGCCAGCGACTGATCGTCCGCCGCGTCCACCTGCACGCCCAGGATGCCCAGACCGAGCGCTTTCCCTACTGGCGGCACTTCGCCTTCCTCACCAACCGAGAGGAGGAGATGCACCTGGCCGACCGCGAGCACAGCCAGCACGCCGAGGTCGAGCTCGCGATCCGCGACCTCAAGGACCAGGCGCTCGCCCACTTCCCCTCCAGGTCCTTCGCCGCCAACTCGGCCTGGACCGTGATCGCCTGCCTGGCTCACAACCTCCAGCGCTGGACCGGCATGCTCGGCCTCGAAGACCCGACCCCACGCACGGCGCGGACGATCCGCCGCTGGCTGCTCGCGCTCCCCGGGCGCCTCACCCGCACGGCGCGGCGATGGACGCTTCACCTGCCCGCCCGCTGGCCCTGGCAGCGAAGCTTCATCGAGGCGCTGACCAAGATCCGGGCGCTCCCTGCCACCATCTGAGCGTCCGCACCCTCACGCCGCACGCGGCCGATCACCGGCACGACCGGCCCTTGCCCGAACCCTTGCCAAGCACCCCTCCCGGCTCCCCGCGCGTCATCCCGCCTGCGTGAACACCGATCTCATCCCCCTACCTGCCCCGATCCGGCGCCCAACATGCCGACCCAGTCGCCACGGCGAAGAAACGGTGGATCGAGGCTTAGCCCCGCCGAGCGAGGCGCCGACGAGTGCGAGGAAGAGCGGCAGCGTGCAACCGAGCGAGGCCGCGCCGTAGCCAACGCCGAAACCGCGACGGGGTGCTGCATCG
>JBBRWM010000026.1:0-1911 GCA_038249195.1 Actinomycetota bacterium | reverse complement strand
TTTATCCTGAGCCAGGATCAAACTCTCCGCGAAAACTCGATGTTGCCATCGAGTTGAATGTCAGAGCTTGGTCCAGGCACGTTCTCGTGCTGAAGTTCCTACCACTCTTCAGTTGTTAAGGTGCAGCGCCCGGCCTCGACCGCCCGGAGCGCGGACTGCCTAGTTTGGCGCAGTTCGCTCCCCGTGTCAAACGGGGCACCTCGGGTGGTCCCCGCCATCGCGGGTGACCGACGGGCCTCGGGTTCGTGAGGCGCGAGGAGGGATTTTAGGGCGGGTGGACCGGCCTGTCAAACGCCCTGCGGCGGGGGGGCGCACGTCAGCATCGTGATGCGTTCCTGGTTGCCTCGCCAGTCTGACAGTGGTATAAGCTGTCAGCCCAAGGAGGTGACCATGGCCAGGACCCGTAACCCCGAGGAGCTGCGGCAGCGACGTGACGAGATCCGCGACGAGCTGGGAGCCGTGGGGGACCTGCGGCCCGGCTCTCTCGTGGGCCGCTATCGCAAGTGCGGCAAGCCCAACTGCCACTGCGCCCGTGAGGAGGGAGGAGGCCACGGACCCTCCTGGTCGCTGACCCGGGCGGTCCGCGGCAGGACGGTCACCCGGATCATCCCGCCGGACGCGGTGCCCCGGACGCGTCAGCAGATCGCCGAGTACCAGCGTCTGCGCCGGCTCACCGGCGAGCTGGTCGAGGTCAGCGAGGGATTGTGCGATGCGCTCCTGGCGGCACCCAGGTCCGGCGCCGACCCCGGGGGGCCAAAAAAAGGGGCTTGAAGGGGGGCTTCGACGCGGCGGTCATCGCCGAGGTCGAGGCGCTCGTCGGTCCGGGCGCGGTCGACGGGCTGGACTTCGAGGCGATCGAGATCGCGGCGCGCGGGCGCGCGCTCCGGGTCGCGGCACGCGCGGTCGAGCGACGCCTGAACACCGACACCTCCGACCACCGCGGCCCCGTCATCGCCTGTGACTGCGGAGGCGGGGCCCGCTACGCCGGCCGCCGCCCCAGGACGTTCAGCAGCGCGCTCGGTGACATGACGCTCGAACGCGCCTGGTACCACTGCGCGGCGTGCGAACGCGGCTTCTGCCCGCGTGACCGGGCGCTCGGGATCGAAGGCACCTCGCTCTCGCCGGCCGTGACGCGCATGGTGGGTCTCGCCGCGGCCATGGTCAGCTTTGTCGAGAGCAGCGGGCTGATGACGGAGCTGGCGGGCATCCCGGTCGACCCCAAGCAGGTCGAGCGCACCGCCGAGGCGCTCGGACGCGAGATCGCGCAGGACGAGCGCAGCGTGATCGAGCCTTCGCCTCCGGTCGCCCCCACGATGTACCTGGGCATGGACGGCACCGGCATCCCGATGCGGGCAGCCGAGCTCACCGGACGCGCGGGCAAGCAGCCCGATGGCTCGGCGGGGACGCGCGAGGTCAAGCTGGTCACGGTGTGGAGCGCCGAGGGCCGGGACGCGGCGGGTATCCCCGTCCGTGACCCGGGCTCGGTCAGCTACTCGGGCGCCATCGAGAGCGCCGCGGCCCGCGACACCGACGATGCACCCTCGCCGTTCGCCGGGCGTGTCGACCGCGAGGCGCGGCGGCGCGGCTTCGATGTGGCCCAGCGCCGCGTCGTGCTCGGCGACGGCGCCGCCTGGATCTGGAACGTGGCCGGCGAGCTCTTCCCTGGCGCCATCGGGATCGTCGACCTCTTCCACGCCAAGCAGCACCTCAGCGATGTCGCCAAGGCCATCTACGGGCCGGCCGGTGACCTGGGTCGGGAGTGGGCAAGGAAGCGCCACGATGAGCTGGACGAGGGTCGGCTCGACAACCTGCTGGAGGCGCTGGCGGTCCACGCCGGGACCAACGACGAGGCGCGCAAGTGCCTCGACTACATCACGGCCAACCGGGACCGGATGCGCTACCCGGAGTTCC
>JBBRWM010000025.1:0-2136 GCA_038249195.1 Actinomycetota bacterium | reverse complement strand
TTCTCCCAGTCCGGGCAGGAGCAGTCGGCGTCGAGATCGTCGGCTGTGATCGGGAAGAGTGACAGCCCGCTTGTCGCGAACGCCTCCTCGATCTCGTTCGGCATCTCTCCCGCGAGGAGCCGCGCGAGGAAGACGGCCCGGCTCGCCATCGCCTCCTCGACGCGTGCCCAGTCAGCATCGCCGAGGACCGTCACGCCGATCCTGACGTCGTACGGGCGCTTCCGCGAGCCCTGGACGCGCGCGGTCACCTCGCCGTCCTCCACCTCCATGTCGATGACCTGCCCGCGACGCGCGTAGGCCCGCCCGCGCGCGAGCCGCGGGCCTTCGTGGAAGTCCTCGAGCACCTCGATGAAGCGCTGCGACCACCACGTCTCGCCGATGGCGCCTCGCTTGCTCTTCGTCTGGAGGCCGTCCTTCACCGGGCGCGGAGCGCTCGGCGGCGGGTAGAAGCCTCGATCGCGGCCGAAGGATGAGCGGCGGCGCCCGAACGGCATCGTCAGCCCTCCGCCACGGCGTCGGCCGAGAGTGCGACGAGGTCGCGCAGCTCGGCGGTGGACAGCTCGGTCAGCCACGTCTCGCCTGTTCCGACGACGCGCTTCGCGAGGGCGCGCTTCGATTCGAGCAGCGCGGCGATCCGCTCCTCGAGGGTGCCGGCGCAGACGAGCTTGCGGACCTGGACATTGCGGCGCTGCCCGATCCGGTAGGCACGGTCGGTCGCCTGGTCCTCGACGGCGGGGTTCCACCACCGATCGACGTGGATCACGTGGTTCGCGGCGGTGAGGTTGAGACCTGTCCCGCCGGCCTTGAGGGAAAGGATCAGGATCGACGGACCGCCCTCAGCCTGGAAGCGGGCGACCATCGCGTCGCGATCGGCCTTCCGCGTCCCGCCATGGAGATAGAGAACCTCCTGCCCGAAGCGGTCGCGGAGATGTGAGCGCAGGAGGGCCCCGAACTCGGCGAACTGGGTGAACAGCAGGGCGCGATCACCCTCGGCCAGGACCTCCTCGAGAATCTCCTCGATGCGCTCGAGCTTGCCGGATCGCCCGGCCAGCGCCGATCCGTCGGCGAGCATCTGGGCCGGGTGGTTGCAGACCTGCTTGAGGCGCAGCATCGTGGCGAGGACGAGCCCGCGCCGTTCGATCCCTTCGCTCGATTCGATCCGTTCGAGCATCTCGTCGACGACCGCCTGGTACAGGGTGGCCTGCTCCCGCGTGAGCGAGCAGTAGACGGTCATCTCGAGCTTGTCGGGCAGGTCGGCGATGATCGAGCGGTCGGACTTGAGGCGGCGCAGGATGAACGGCGCCGTCGCCCGGCGCAGGCGACCGGCGGCATCGTCGTCCCCATAGCGCTCGATGGGCACAGCGAAGCGCTGGCGGAATCCGTTGGCCGACCCGAGGAGGCCCGGGTTCAGGACCTCCATGATTGACCACAGCTCCGCGAGGCGGTTCTCGACGGGCGTGCCCGTGAGCGCGATCCGGCGGGGCGCCCGGAGCCGCCGGACTGCCTGGGCCTGGCGGGCGGCGCTGTTCTTGATGTTCTGGGCCTCGTCGAGGACGAGACGCCCCCAGTCGATCGCCGAGAGGGCCTCCACGTCGCGCGCGACGAGCCCATACGTCGTGATGACGAGGTCGACCCCGGCAGTCGCAGTCGCCAGATCCTCCGCGTCAAGGCGGTCGCCGCCATGGTGGACGTGGACGGCGAGGCCCGGCGCGAAGCGCTCCGCCTCGCGGCGCCAGTTCTCGACGACGGACATGGGACAGACGACAAGGGTGGGCCCGGAGGCGTCGGTCGTCGGTGATGAGCATTCCGCCACCAGCAGGGCGAGCACCTGCGCCGTCTTGCCAAGGCCCATGTCGTCGGCGAGGCACGCGCCGAGCCCAAGACCCCCGAGGAACTTCAGCCAGGCCAGACCGCGTTCCTGGTACGGCCGCAACACGCCCACGAAGCCCGCCGGCGTGCCATGGGCTGTGGGCCGCCCGTCGGGCACGCCGGCCGCGAGGATGGTCCCGAGCCAGCCATCGGCGATGACCCCGCTGACGGGGAGGCCGGTGTCGGTCGTCTCCAGTCCCAGGCCGACACGCAGAACGTCCCCGGCGGACATGGTCGCACCCTGTCGTCCCGGAGCGTGTTCAACCA
>JBBRWM010000024.1:0-2613 GCA_038249195.1 Actinomycetota bacterium | reverse complement strand
GGCGACGTTCCTGACCCTGGACCGGAGCGTCGCAGACGCCTTCGCCAACATGGCGGACGTCGCGGCCAGGCTATCGGAACGACTCGGCGCGAGCACCCAGGTCTGCTCCGCGCTGCGCCACGCCTACGCACCGGGGTTCCGCAGCTGGAGCACGAACGTGTACCTATGACACGTTCGACGCGTGCGGGGGGACAGGTCAGCCGTTGACGGTGGCCGGTGCAGCCTGCGGCGCGGCCACCCGGACATAGCGAGGCGGCTCGGTGACGTTCGCGGCCTTGAAGATGGCGGCCTGGCGGGTGGTGATCTCGGTCCGCTGGGCGACCTCGCCGGCGGACCCTGAGAAGCGCCCGAGATGGAGCTTGTCAAGCTCGAAGCGGAGGTTGCGCCAGGTGTCGCCGGTGGCGTTCTCGGCAAGGCGGATGAGGAGCAGGGCGAGCCAGCACAGCAGGACGTGCGACCGGATGCGCTGCTCCTTGCGGTGATAGACCGGACGCAGGTCGAGCGTCGTCTTCATGTCCCGCCAGCCCCGCTCGACCTCGAGCAGTTGCTTGTACCCGGTCGCGATGTCGGCCGCGGACAGGGTGGGGTCGCTCGTGCGCAGCAGGAACTTGCCGTCGAGCTTCGCGTCGGCCGCCACGGCCGCCCGGTCGATCCGCAGCAGCCCCGCGGCGGTCACCCGCAGGAAGCGCCGGTTGGTGGGCGTCCCGCGCAGGTCGGAGGCGAGCTTGCTCCGCGCCGCAGGGGCAAGCTCGTCGCTGCCCGTGATGGCCGTCTCGAGCTGGGTGACCAGGCGCTCGCGGATCGCGGCGTCCCGGGTCGCCTCGGCGGGGTTGCGGCAGACGATGAAGCGGTCGCGCATGACACCCTCGTCGAGGACGACCTCCTTGACCTCGAGGTTGCCGGCGACGACGTGGTAGCGGCCCGGCCGGGCGAGGGCGGCCTTCGCCTCGGCGCTCTCGCTGCGGAGCTTCTCGCCGGTGATGTAGTGGCCGCCCGCGCGCTGGAGGTAGCGCCGGTTGGTGGCGGAGTTGAAGCCCCGGTCGGTGACCCACACGACCCGTCCCAGCTTCCAGGCGAGGAGATCGTCCTTCACAGAGCGGATCAGCACCTGGTCGCTGGCGTTGCCGGGGAACGTCCAGACCCGGATCGGGATCCCGGTCCGGGTCACCGCGAGGCCGATCACGACCTGGGGCAGGTCCGGGCGGTGGTCCTTGGAGTGGCCGCTGTACGCCCGGAAGCCCTTCGGTGCCCCGTCGCTGGGCGGGTCCGCCGCCTCGGTCTCGAAGTAGGTGCTGGTGGTGTCGAAGAACAGCAGGTCGACCTCGAGGTTGAGCAGGTTTGCGGTCGCCCAGTACACCTGGGTGGCGAGCTCGGTCTCGATCTCGAGCAGCCAGTCCATCGCCCGGTAGCACGCATCGTCGGAGAGCGACTCGAGCCCGGGCAGGGCGACCCGCTCGCTCACCCAGGCGGCACACGACAGCTTGGAGGACGGAGCCAGCGCCCGGTTCGCGACCATCGCGAACAGGGCCCGTTCGGCCGCAGGATCCAGCCGCCGGCCGCGCAGCAGGCGGGCCATGATCTCGCCGATCCCGAGCCTCCGCCACAGCCCGTCGAGCAGCCAGGCGCCGCCCAGGGGCCGGGACTCACAGAAGCGCAGCTCGGGCGCCGCGGCCGCCGCGAGGGCCTCGTCCGGCGGGAGCGCCCGGGACAGCGACCCGATCAGCCGCCGAATCGCCGCGGGATCGAGCCCGTCCTCGCGACCGAAGTTGAACAGGATCCGGACCTTCGAGCGGCCCGCGGTGGCGTCCCACTCGTTGTGGGCGAGGGACAGGTACCGCACGTCGGAGCCGTCGCTGTTGCGCCGCCGGGTGGTCCGCAGGTACATGCTGCGCAGCGTACCAGACCCTATCTATCTGTGTGCCACAATCCACGTGTAGCCGTGTATCTAGCCAGATCACGTTCGCAGACCCATTCCAGGACCCACTTCGTGCTCAGCTGGCCCGTTACGGATGCCGATTGAGGCCTTCAGCTGCGGAACCCCGGTGTCAGTGCTCATCAAGTCAGACGACGACCGCGAGCCGCACATCGCCGCCCTCGAGGCGCTCCTGCGTCGGCCTGACGTCGCCGCCGAGACGCGCAGGCGCATCGAACTCGAGATCAAGCGCATCCGTGCCGGCATGGCCGGTGAGCGCGACGCGGCCTACGAGGTCGAGTTCGCACTCGGTGAGAGCCGCAACCGGATGACGATCCACGACCTGCGCATCGAGGTTGGCGGCCGCGTCGCCCAGATCGATCACCTGGTCGTCAACCGCCTCCTCGACGTCTGGGTGCTGGAGAGCAAGCACTTCAGCGAGGGTGTCGCCGTCAACGAGCACGGCGAGTGGACGGCATTCTACGGGCATCGGCCGTACGGGATCCCCTCGCCCATCGAGCAGAACGGCCGCCACGTCGCCGTCCTCGCGGACGCCTTCGCGAACGGCCTGGTCCCCCTCCCGAAGCGCCTCGGCATGGTGACGATCAAGCCCAGATTCTACAGCCTGGTGATGGTCTCGAACAACGCACGGATCTCGCGCGGGCGCACGTCAGCATCGTGACGCGTTCCTGGTCCCCTCG
>JBBRWM010000023.1:0-2632 GCA_038249195.1 Actinomycetota bacterium | reverse complement strand
TGGTACAGCGCGATCAGTCGAACGGTCACGCTACTTGTTCGCGAAGTAATCGGCGTTGATCTGGATGTACTGGACCTGGTTATCGGGCACCGCATCCTCGGCGAAGATGGCGGTCACCGGACACTCGGGCTCGCACGCGCCGCAGTCGATGCACTCATCAGGATCAATGAAGAACATCGCATCGTCGTCAGTGGCATGGATGCAATCGACAGGGCAGACGTCGACGCAGCTCGCGTCCTTGACGCCGATGCACGGTTCGGTGATGACGTAGGTCATAGCGCCTGGCGAATCCTCATGGTTTGGCCTGCGACGGTATGTTCACGAGTTTACACCGATGCGGTCTCGTGGCTCCCCGGGCGCCCGGTGGCTCCCGGCGGCTCCGTGGTGCTCCCGGTGGCTCCCGGCGGCTCCGTGATGCTCCCGTTGGTTCCTGGCAACGGATCGGCGCCGAGATCCGATGCAATCCGCGGCGCACGGGCGTCCGCTTTGAAATCTGTGGCATAAGGTGCCCAGCCGAGACCACTATCCCGCGTCGCTAGCGGCAATCCTTGGCAATGCCCCCGCAGGGGACCGGTATCACGGCCGGCGAGGTGGACTCGACCCTCCTCATGAGATAACGAGCCTCCGAGGGACCGGTACGGCGGCCGGGGTGCGGGTGGTCGAAATAGGGAGCTCTCAGAGGACCGTTACCCACGCGACGCGACGCTCCCGTGGCCACGTTAGCGGTAATCCTTGACAATGCCCCCGCACGGGACCGGTATCACGGCCGGCGAGGTGGACTCGACCCTCCACCTGAGATAAAGGGCGCGCGACGGACCGGTATGCCGGCCAGGGTGCCGGTGGCCGAAATAGGGAGCCTTCTGAGGACCGTTACCCGACGACGCACGACGCTACTTGGCCACGCGACGGTCCCGGGCCAAGCGTCGCTCCGTGGCCACGCGACGCGCCGTGGCCACGCGACGCGCCGTGGCGCAGTGCCCTGGGCCGACACGCTACGCTTCGCGTCATGCCTGAGTTGATCGTGGCCGCCGCCACGCCACTGCGCGACGGCGGCGCGCACCTCGATCTCGACGCGATCGGTCCGTACGTCGCCTTCCTCGAATCGCACGGCGCCGACGGCGTCTTTGCATGCGGCACCACCGGCGAGGGCGTCCTGCTGACCCTCGACGAGCGGCGCACGACCGCCGAGGCGTTCCGGGCGGCGCTCACCGGCCGGTTGATCGTCCATGCCGGTGCGCAGACGACCGCCGATACCGTCACCCTGGCAGCCCACGCCCGCGAGATCGGCGCCGATGCAGTGGCCGTCATCCCACCGCCCTACTTCGTGCTCGACGCCGACGCGCTGACAGCGCACATGGTCGCCGCCGCTCGCGCCTGCGCCCCATTGCCGTTTTACGGCTACGCATTCGCACCGCGCTCGGGCTATCCGCTCTCAATCGAGGTGGTGGAGCGGCTCCGCGCCGAGCTCGAAAACTTCGCGGGACTGAAGGTCAGCGAAGCGCCGTTCGAACGGGTACAGCCCTACCTGGAGCTGGGCCTTCCTGTCTTCGTGGGCTCGGAACCGCTCATTCCGGCGGCGCTCGCGGCGGGCGCGATAGGCTCGGTGTCGGGCATGGCGGCTGCGTTCCCCGATGTGGTCCGTGCCGCCGTCGACGAGCCGGATAATGCCGAATTGCGGCTGCGAGGAGTGCGTGAAGCGCTCGAGACGAGCGGCCAGTTCATCGCATCGGTCAAGCACGTGTTGGGGCGGCGCGGTGTGCCCGTCGGTCCGGATCTGCGCGCACCCCTTCGTCGCCTGACCGATGCGGAGGCGGCCGCCCTGGACCGCGCGCTTGCAGCCCTCGACCTTCCGACGGCGTAGATCGGGCGGCCGATCGGCCTAGCGACGGCACCCCCATCGGGCGAGTGACAGCACTCGTGGCGGCGTGGTTCGCTGTGCGGCATGGCCGGACCAATCCGCGCGCGCCTGGGTGCCGCGTTCACGTGCCTGGTGCTGCTGACCAGCACCTCCGGCAACCAGTCCATCGGCTCGCCGCCGGCCGGTGCCAGAACGGTAGTCATCGGGGGCATGACCGGGGCTTCCGCGCAGCCAAGTGCGACCGCCCCGGCCCCAGGCGTGGGGTTCACGGCTGCCACTCCGACGGTCATTGCCAGCGCGTCCACGGCGACGCCCACATCGAAGTCGACGCCGGAAGCGACGGTGAAACCAGTACCGACCCGAGCACCGACGCCCAAGCCCGCGCCGCACCCCACGGCCAAGCCGACACCGAAGCCGACGGCCAAGCCGACGCCAAAGCCGCCACCACCTGTCTCCGCGTGTCGGCTGTTCCCGGCATCGAACGTGTGGAACCGGCGCGTTGACAGCCTGCCGGTCAGATCGGACAGCGCGACGATGATCGGCACCATCGGCGCCGGCAGGTTGCTGCACCCCGACTTCGGCTCATATGCGGGCTACGGCATCCCCTACAACGTGGTCGGCGCCGGAACGACCACCTCGAGGGTCACGTTCGACTATGCCGACGAGTCCGATGCCGGCCCGTATCCGATTCCCGCCAATCCACGCATCGAGGCCGGCGGCGACCGGCACCTGCTGATCTGGGACACCGCCGCGTGCCGCCTGTACGAGCTGTAC
>JBBRWM010000022.1:0-2733 GCA_038249195.1 Actinomycetota bacterium | reverse complement strand
GGCGCCGGCCCCACCCTTGCTATCATCCCGGGGCCGACATGATCGGTGAGGCGCTGGGAATCCCGCTGCGCGGGGAGCACCTGGTCAACGCGGCGGCGGCCGTGCGGAGCACCCCCACGGCCACGTCGCCGCGGTCCTCGGCCTGCTCCGCACGCTCGGGCTCGAGGCGCTCCTCGATCGGCGGTGGAGCCGGGCGTGGGATGTGGCACTCGCGCTCATCGTCGCCCGCCTCCTCGCGCCGTTCGGGCAGACCACCCTGGGCTCGATCCTGGATGTCGCCGACGCGACAGAGGACGAGCTGATATGGTGTCGCCGATCTCCGAAAATCCCCAGGCTCGATCAGTGAAACTCCCCAGGCTGTCGAGCCCCCGATGGGCCGCACAAGCTTAGCCTGACCGGACGACCACCCCCTTCCGGACCTGCTCGGCACGGGCACGGTGGGCCCGCATGCGGTAGCTGTCGCCGTCGATGTTGAAGACGACGGAGCGATGGAGGAGCCGGTCGAGCATCGCCGCCGCGACCGTGGGGTCGTCGAAGATGCGGCCCCAGGACGCGATGCCCAGGTTCGTCGTGAGCGCGATCGAGCCCTTCTGGTATCTCTGGCTCACGACCTGGAAGAGCGCCGCGGCCGCCTCGGCCGGCAGGGGCAGGTACCCCACCTCGTCGATCACGAGCAGCTTCGGGCCGGCATAGAAGCGCATCGTCGTCGCCCAGCGGCCCTCGATCGCCGCCCGATGACAGCGCGCCGCGAGCTCGGCCGCGGTCGTGTAGTAGGCGCGCTGACCGGCCTCGACCGCAGCCCGCGCGAGCCCGACGGCGAGCATCGTCTTGCCGACCCCCGGTGGCCCGATGAAGAGGACGTTCGTCGCGTCCTCGAGGAAGCGCAGGGTGCCGAGCTCGTTGACGAGCGAGCGGTCCACCGAGGGCTGGGCGTCGAAGTCGAAGTCAGCCAGGCGCCAGGGCGCCGGCAGCGAGGCGAACCGCTCGAGGCTCGCCCGTCTGCGGGCCTCGGTGGCCGTCACCTCGATCCCGAGCAGGCGCTCGAGCATGGCGGTGTGGCCGAGCCCCTCGCTCCGGGCCGCCTCGAGGACGCCCGGCAGCGCCTCGGCGGCAGCGGCGAGGCGAAGCGTCGCGAGGTGACCCCGGAGCGCCTGATAGACCGAGCCCTCGGACGTGGTGCTCACCGGAGCACCTCGACGAGCTCGGCATAGCGGGCCAGGTCGACGACCACCTCGCGGGCCTCCGCCCCTCCGGTGAGCGCTCGTGCCGCGAGCCGGGCCGCGGGGCCCGGCGGATGGTTGCCCTTGCGCTCGCAGGGCGGCAGCGTGGAGAAGGCACCGAGGACGGCCCGCTCGAGGAGCGCCCGGTGCTCGTCGGTCCGGACCAGGCCGCGGCCGACGCGGTGGACGGCCACGAGCGCGCCCGAGGCGGCGACGATCTCGAGCGTCGGGCTCCCCAGGCGCTGGCGGATGGTGAGCGCCGCGCCGATGAAGCCCGGCGGCACGCTGTAGCGGGCACCCCGGAAGGCGACGGTCGCGTTGGCGTCGACCGGCCCCGTCTGCTCGATCGTGGCGGGGTACGGCAGGGCTGGCAGTGGCAGGAGCGGCTCGGCCTGGGCGAGTGCGCGGACGTTCGAGTCGGCCCGCCGCCGGACGTCGCCGACCGTCTCGCAGAACCGGTCGAGCGAAGCCTGGGCCTCGGCCATCGTCCGGGCCGGCATCGTCCGCCACCAGCGTCCGCACGCATAGCGCACGGCTGCCTCGACCGATCCCTTGCGGTTGCCCCGTCGCGGTGGGCAGGGCCGGATGATCGCGCCATAGTGCCGAGCGACCGGGGCAAACGACGCCTGGACGTCGCCCGTGCCCGGCACGATGACCGTGGCGAGCCGATCGGTCCGCCAGGCGGGGGTCGTCCCGCCGAGGCGGCGCAGGACGCCGTCGAGTGCCTCGACGAGATGGGGCTGGTCCTGCGAGGTCGAGATCACGCCCCGGACGCGGCCCGAGTGGGGCAGGGTGCCCAGGAGGACGTGGGCCGTACCGCCCCAGGGTGCCCGGCGGCGCTCGAACCAGTCCCATTGGATCTCGTCGCCCGGCGGATGCTCGATCTCGATCGTGGCCCGGCCGCGGACACCGGTGCAACGCTCGCAGTGCGGCCGGAGGCCGTGCTGGCGGACGCCCCGGGCGAACGACGGATAGCTGCGCGGGTAGCCGAGGGGCACGACCTCGTCGAAGAGCGCCGTCAGCCAGAGGTGCGGGTCGTCGACGAAGCGGGCTGCGAGATACACGATGAACGGCTCGAGCGGGTCCGGCCCGGGCCGCCGGCGGACGCCGGGCGTCCGCTCCCCGCTGACATACGCGCGGACCGTCTTGCGATCGCGCCCGAGATGGCGGGCGATGGCCGAGATCGACCAGCCCCGCCCTGCGAGTGCGTGAACCTCCACGTCTTCTCCCTGTGTGAGCATTGGCCGGGGCCTCTCCGCTGCTGGTGGCTTGGAACACCGTCAGCAGAGGGTGGGGCCCCGCCCTATTCGTTGGACCAGACCGTCAGAGAGGCCCAATCCGGGTGCTCAGACCTGGGGAGATTCGGTGATCAGCTCTGGGGAGATTCCGCTGATCCGCGACACGCTGGCCGCGCTCGCGGCCCTACATCGCGAGCGTGAAGCGCGCCTCTTGAAGTCGCTTGTGGCCCCAATACCCCGGATTCTGCTGGTGGGAGCAGCAGCGAGGCTGATTG
>JBBRWM010000021.1:0-2743 GCA_038249195.1 Actinomycetota bacterium | reverse complement strand
GGGTCCTGTCGGCGGGCTCTGCTCTGGGCGAGGCGGCAGGACGGGCCGTTCATTTCGAGAATGTGGACATGGTGGGTCAGGCGGTCGAGCAGCGCGCCGGTGAGGCGCTCGTCGCCGAACGTCGCCGTCCATTCGTCGAACGGCAGGTTCGAGGTGATGATCGTCGCACCGCGCTCGTAGCGTTGGCTGATCAACTCGAACAGCAGTTCGGCGGCGGTGCGCGAGAGAGGGATGAAGCCGAGCTCGTCCACGATCAGCAGCTCGTAGCCGGCGAGGGTTTTCTGCAGACGCAGGAGCCGCTTCTCGTCGCGAGCCTCGATCAGCTCGTTGACGATCCCGGCCGCGGTGGCGAAGCGGGTCTTCACGCCCCGTTGGCAGGCGGCAAGGCCGAGGCCGACCATGGCATGGGTCTTGCCCGTGCCGCTCGGGCCGAGGGCGACGACGTTCTCGCGGCGGGCGACGAACTCGCAACGGGCGAGATCGAGGACGAGCTTCTTGTTGAGGCTCGGGATGGCGTCGAAGTCGAAGGTCTCCAGGCTCTTGATCGCCGGAAAGCGCGCGTCGCGGATGCGGCGCTCGATGGTGCGCGCCTCGCGGGCGAGCAATTCCAGCTCGATCAGGCGGACGAGATAGCGCACATGGTCGACGTTCTCGGCGGCGCATTGGCGAGCGAGCTTCTCGTATTCGCGCAGCACCGTGGGCAGTTCAAGCTTCTTGAGGTGATGGCGGAGCAGGATCTCCGGGGCCTCGCCCGCGGCGGTCACGCCGGGGCCCCGGCGTCGCCCGCGAGCAGGCTCATGTAGCTCGCCGGCGAGGTGGTCTCGACCGTGGTCGCCGGCAGGTAGGGATAGGCCGCGAGGTCCAGCCGTGGCGGCCGCCGCTCGACCCGGCACAGCGTCAGATGCTTGACCGCGTCATAGCCGATCGTCCCGAGCCGCAGGGCGTCAGCCACGGCGCCCTCCACGACCGCCATCGGGAAGGTCTCCAGCAGGCGCAGCACCTGCACGAACTCCCGCTTGCCGGCCGCGCAGCGATTCTTGCCGTTCAGCCGCGCCTCGAGGAGCCGGCGGAGCGGCGCGAAGCTCTCCGGCAGCGCCCAGCCCTGAAGCGGAGCCGCCTGGTCGAGAGCGCCTGCCTTGCGTTCGATCAGCGCCAGATAGTGCAGCGGATCGAAGACGAAGTCGGCGTTGTCGCAGGAGCGCGGATGGCGAGCGATCTCCTCGGCGCCGACGGCGATCGCCACCGCATCCACGTAGCCCCTCACCATCACGTCACGATGCGCATAGGCGACCGGGACCGAGTAGTCGGTGTTTTTGTAGCGGACCAAGGCCTGGCTCGAGACCCGCCCGGGACGCTTGTCGCAGGCGTCAAAGGGCGTGGGCGGCAGCGGCGCGAACGCCGCCCGGTCGGCCGCCGGTCGCTCGGCGATGGAGCCCTCCGCGCCCCGCAGGATCGCGGTCTGGCGCGCCTGACAACGCTCGAGCAGCATCGCGTTCAGCGCGTCGATATCGTGGGCGCGCGGGATCGGGACCATGAAGTTCCGCCGCGCGTAGCCCACCATGCCTTCGACGTTCCCCTTGTCGTTGCCTTTCCCGGGCCGGCCGAAGCGGTCCTTGAAGAGGTAACGGGACTGCAGCGTCGAGAACATCGCGCTCCGCGCGCGCGTCCCGTCGCCGAGGATCCGCGCCACCGCCAGTTTGGTGTTGTCGTAGAGGATCGACTGCGGCGCCCCGCCGAAGAAGTCGAACGCCGCGACATGCCCGTCGCAAAACGCTTCCGCGGTTTCCGCCAGATACGCCTTGAGGAAGATCGCGTCGCTCTGGGGCATGTCGACCACCAGGAAATGTACCTTCCGCTCGACCCCGCCCAGGACCGCATACGCCTCGCCAAAATCGGCCTGGGCGTGCCCCGGGGGATGCGCCAACGGCACGAACGCCTCCTTCATCGACGCCAGCCGGGGCCGGACATAGTCCCGAACGGTCGTGTACCCGCCGTCGAAACCGCGCTCCTCGTGCAACCGCTCGAAAATCCGCTGGATCGTGTGACGCTGCTTCTTCGGCGCCGATGGATCGGAGCGAAGGATCTCGTCGATGAAGGCCGTGTGCGCGTCAAGCTTCGGTCGACGCAGCGCCTTCGTCTGCCGATACCCCGGCGGAACCGAATGCTCCACCATCTTCGCCACCGTCCCGCGATCGACGCCAAACCGCAGAGCCGCCTCTCGATGGCTCAAGCCATCCCGCAGCACCGCCATGCGGACCTTCGAATACAGCTCCACGCCATACATCCTTCCGCCTCCGGACCGTTCCACGAACCGAAGACTTGTCGCTGGCGGGATTTTCGACCGCCGCGCCCGACCAATTCCGGGCGCCTCCGTGGCCGACTATTGCGGCGCCGTTCTCAGTGCGCCATGCGGTAGCCGGTTGCGGTGCTGAACCCGGCGCGAGCGGCGGCCATGGGCGTGGGGTCGGTCATGCGATTCTTCATGAAGAGCCTCATCTGATGATCGGTCACGTGGCGGCCGGGCACGAGCGCTCCTCCGAAACAGAGAAAACACCCGCATAGCCCGACCGGCGTAAGCGCCGTCCACGTCCCATCGGCATTGGGGTTGCGGTCGAGCGTAGGGCTTGGGTGAGGCTGGCGGGCGCAGGTCTGGCGGCGCTCAGAATGAGCTCACCTGGGATTCCCGGATGTGCTCATTGTGAGGGCTCGACCGTCGCGGCGCAGGCCCAGAGCATCAGGGCGT
>JBBRWM010000020.1:0-2903 GCA_038249195.1 Actinomycetota bacterium | reverse complement strand
GCCGGAGACCAGGAACTCGGCCGTGGCGTCGTCGAGGGTGGAGAGGGTGCGCTCGGAGTCGGCCAGGCCGGCGGCGGCTGTCTCGCGGTCGACGCCGAGGGCTGCGGCGACCTCGTCGATCGAGGCGGCGCGGCCGAGGGCGGCGGCCAGGGTCTCCTGAACGGCGCGGGTTTCCTTGATGCGGCGGCGGGCCATCCGGGTGGCCCAGTCGTTGGAGCGCATCTCGTCGGCGAAGGCGCCGATGATGCGACGACGGGCGAAGGCACCGAAGGGAACGCCGAGTTCGGCGTTGAAGGCATCCGCTGAGGTGATGAGCGCGAGGGCACCGGCCGAGGCCAGGTCGTCGCGTGAGAGGTGGCGTGCCTTCGCCCAGACTTCGGAGACGAGGTAGCCCACGAGCGGGAGGTTTTCAATCACCAGCTGGTTGCGTTCTGTCCGATTCATGGGACCTCCCTGGATACTTAGACGGACGGGGTGCGGATCGTGTCTGGCGGACCAGATCGAGCGCATAATGCCGGGTAAGCAGGGGACTAAAACATGACGTGATGCGGGGTTTCGGGCCCCGGCGGGAGAATTTCTTTCCCGCCAGATAAAACGTATTGGCCAGGCGCGCCGCCGAGCGCGAGGGGCTCCCCCCACAATGGGTAAGAACACCCCCAGTCCGGGGCGAATCACCCCGGAATGGGGCACATTCGCCGTGTTGCTTTACGGATCCTGTCCTCCCTTTGGTGGACACATGAGGCGCCCGACTGGCATCCTGTTTGCAGTTGACCGCTAACCGCGCGCACCACCGTGCCGATAGTGCGTCTCAGAAGCCGGAGTCCACGCAATGAGCATGCTCCCCGTAACGACAACGAAGGCCAGGAGGACACATGGGCGCCAATGAACTCTCAGCGCTGCTGTGGCGGGAGCGTGAGCTCCTGGAACTGCTGATCTTCAAGCTCGACGAAGAACAGCTCCTCCTCACCAACGGCAAGACCCGCTGGCTCCAGCAGGGCACCCGCGAGGTCGAACAGGTTCTCGGCCACGTGCGGGAAGCCGGCCTGGCGCGCTCCGTCGAGGTCTCCGCCATGGCCGCCGAATGGGGAACCGCCGAAGACGCCACCCTGCGCGAACTCGTCGCGCACGCCCCCGCCGGGCCCTGGACCGAGATCATGGCCTCGCACCTCAAGGCCCTCGGTGAACTGACCACCCAGATCAAGGAACTCCGCGACAACAACGAGCAGCTGCTGCGCGCCGCCGCGCGTTCCAGCCAGGAAACGCTCGCCGACGTGCGCACACACTCGAGCACCTATGACTCCCGCGGCACGTCCGACGTGCGCAGCGCCGCATCCCGCCTCTTCGACCAGATCCTGTGAGGATGCCTCGATGAGCACTTTCGGCGGACTGAACACCGCGTACACCGGCCTGGTTGCCGCCCGCAAGGGCCTCGAGGTCGTCGGCCAGAACATCGCCAACGCCAACACTCAGGGTTATACCCGGCAGCGCATCTCCACCTCCGCGGTGGATGCCATCAGCCGCGTCGGCCTGATGAGCGCCGGCGTGCAGGCCGGCCAGGGCGTCAACGTCGACGGCGTCTCCCGCCTCGGCAGCGCGCAGCTGGATGCCCAGGTGCGCTCGTCCGCGGCCGTCGCCGGCTACTCCGCCGTGCGTTCCAACGCCCTGACCGCGGTCGAGGGGTCGATGCACGAACCCGGCGCGAACGGGCTATCCGCCCAGCTGAATGAGTTCTGGGCCAGCTGGCAGGACGTGGCCAACGCCCCCGGCGAGAACGCACCCGCCGGCGTGCTGCTCGGCCAAGCCGGCGTGCTCACCACCCGGATCGCCCAGGGTTACCAGGCCGTCGCCAACCAGTGGTCGACCACGCGCGGCAGCGTCGACGGCATGGTCACCGAGATCAACGGTGCAGCCGCCCAGGTCGCGGCACTCAACGTGCAGATTCGCAACGAGCAGGCCGCCGGCGGCGGCGCGAACGAGCTTCTCGACCAGCGCAGCGCGCTCACCACCACCCTCGCGGCCCTCACCGGCGGCACCGTCGTCGACCGGGGCGACGGCACGGTCGACGTGCTCGTCGGCGGCAACGCACTCGTCAGCGGCAACTCGGCCCAGAAGCTCATCGCGGTCGGCGCAAGGTCGATGACCGGAACCGGCGGCGCGCCCCACGTCGAATGGGCGGCCCACCCGGGCACGTCCGTGGCGGTCGACGGCGGCGAGCTCGCCGGGGCGATCTCGCTGCTCGCACCCGCCGTGACCTCGGGAGCCGGCACGGGCACCGGCGGGGCACTGGCCGAGGCCGCCGAGTCGTACAACACGATGGCCACCCAGCTTGCCGCCAAGGTCAACGCGATCTATTCGCAGGGCACGAACTCGACCCTGCCGCCTGGAGACTTCTTCGCGGTCGCGACCGGTGTGCCCGCGGCGACCGGTCTCAGCGTGGTTCCGAAAACCGTCGCTGAGCTCTCCACCGGTCTGGCCGCGAACGGGGCCCTCGACGGGTCCATTGCCGACGAACTCGCCCAGCTCGGCGCGGGCAAGGCCGTCGCATCCGCCGGCCCGCCCGTCAGCTACGTGCAGTCCCCCTCGACCGACTGGTCGAACTTCGTCACGAGCTTCGCCGTGACCACCCGCACCGAACTGCAGCACGCGACGCTCGCCGACCTCACCTCGACGGCCGCCGTGGGGGCCCAGCTCTCGAACGCCTCGGTCGACCTCGACGAGGAGAACGTGAACCTGCTCATGTTCCAGCACGCCTACCAGGGTGCCGCGCGGGTCATGACGGCCGTGGACGAGATGCTCGATACCCTGATCAACCGCACCGGACTGGTGGGAAGGTAAGCCATGATCTCCCGTGTCACGACCCAGACCCAGATGCGCTCGGCGCAGGCGAACCTGCAGACGAACCT
>JBBRWM010000019.1:0-2967 GCA_038249195.1 Actinomycetota bacterium | reverse complement strand
TGTCAATGGCCAAGTGGAAGTCCCCGCTGGTGGCCAAGTAAAAGTCCCCACCCCTTGCGGATTTTCTAGACGTTGATGGCGTGGCCTCCTCGGGGTTGGCGGGACTCGCGCATGCGGTAGGAGTCGCCGCTGGTGACCACGACGGTGGCGTGGTGCAGGAGGCGGTCGAGGATGCTGACGGCGGTGGTGTGCTCGGGTAGGAACCGGCCCCAGTCCTCGAAGGACCAGTGCGAGGCGATGGCCAGGGACCGGCGTTCGTAGGCGGCTGCGACGAACCGGAACAGCAACTGTGTGCCGGTGTCGTCCAGCGGGGCGAAGCCGACCTCGTCGACGATGATGGCGTCGTTGCGGAGCAGGGTCTCGATGACGCGGCCCACGGAGTTGTCGGCCATGGCCCGGTAGAGGGTCTCCACGAGATCGGCCGCGGTGAAGTAGCGGACCTTGTGACCGGCCTCCACGGCGGCGTGGCCCAGGGCGAGCAGGGTGTGGGACTTGCCGGTCCCAGCCGGACCCACCAGGGCGAGGTTCTCCTTCGCGCGGATCCATTCCAGGCTGGTCAGATACGCCCAGGTGGGTGCGGCAATGGACGAGGCCGGCAGGTCGAACTGCTCGAGGGTCTTGACCACCGGGAACGCCGCGGCCTTCAGGCGAGCCCGGGCGTTGGACGCGTCGCGGGAGGTGATCTCGGCCTCCACCAGGGCCCGCAGGACCTCCTCGGGGGTCCAGCGTTGGGTCTTGGCGGTCACCAGCAGGCTCGGGGCGAGCTCACGCATCGCGGCGAGCTTGAGCCGGCGCAGCCCCGCGGTCAGGTCCGCGGCCAACACCGGTGCGGGGGCGCTCACGAGGTCGCCGCCGTCGAGGTCGGCGCGTACTGGTCCAGGGACCGCCCCGCCGCGACGGGCAGGTCGATGACCAACGCGTCGCCGGTAACAGCAGGGTCGGGGGTGCCCGCGCCCGCGGCCAGGATGGACCGCACGTCCGCTGAGCGCCACCGCCGAAACGCCACCGCCCGAGCCAGTGCCGCCAGGAACACGGTCTGCCCGTGGGCGGCGGCCAACGCGTTGAGCTCGACGAGCTCACCGCCCAGGCGGGTGTTGCCCGACGCGGCCGCGCCGGTGATGAACGCCGCGGCCACCTCACCCAGCGCGCAGAACTCCCGCTCGGCCGCGGACCGGGGCCGGACCTTGCGCGAGGGCGCCGGGCGCGGACCGCCGTAGTGCGCGTCCAACACCGAGGACTCACCCGGGGCGACGAGCTCGTGATCAGCCACGATGAGTCCGGTCGCGGGGACCAGGACCTGCAGGCGGCCGCCGTGGTGGACCAGGTGGACGTGGGTGCCGATCAACGTCGTGGGCACCGAGTAGCGCCCCGACGCGAACCGCACACACGAGAGCTTGTCGACCTTACGGACCACCGGGGCGGGCCCGATGCTCGCCCGCAACGACGGCAACGCCCCCAGCAGCGGGGCCTCGACCAGCAGGCGCTCGGCCGGGACCGCGACGATCTGGGAGTGCACCGCCGCATTGACCTGGGTGCACCACGCGATCGCGACCAGGTTCGCCGCGGCCAGGCCCGCAGGCGAGCCCACGTCCGCGTGGTCGTCGAGCAGCGGGACCATGAGGTCGGACTTGCCGTAACCGACCAGGTTCTCCACGATGCCCTTCGACGCAGGGTCGGCCGGGTTGCAGAAGTCCGGGACGAACCCGTAGTGGCCGGCGAACTTCACGTACTCGGCCGTGGGGACCACGACGTTGGCGACCACGCCGCCCTTGAGGCACCCCATCCGGTCGGCGAGGACCTTGGTCGGGACCCCGCCGATCGTCTCGAAGCACTCCGCGAGCATCGCCATCGTGGTGGTGGCCTGCTCGTCGGCGGCGAACCGCACGAACCGCACCCTCGACCACGCCAGCACCGCGCAGAACACCTTGACCCCACCCAGCACGCCCCAGTCGATGACCAGGTACTCACCCGGGGCCCAGACCGCCGGGCGCCGCCCACGGTGGTCCTCGCGGCGCCACTCGACCTTCGCCCCGGCCACCAGGCGGCGGAAGTTGCGTGCCGACCCGGTGAACCCCGCCGCCCGCGCCGCCGGCAACAACCGCTTCGCCGAGATCCGGCCCTTGGTCGAGGCGACCTTCGCCGTGACCAGACCGGCCACCGGTTCGTAGTTACGGACCCGCGGGACCCGCGGCGCGGCGGTCCCACCGGCCTCGGCGCGGGCCACGACCCGACGCACGGTCTTGGGGGTCGTGCCGCAGATCGCGGCCGCGGCCCGATACGACCCGACCTGCTGATAGATGCTGATGATGTCCATACGGTCCCTCGCAGACTTCAATGGAGCTCCCCGGGCAGTGATGGCGACTGGCTAGACACCGCCACCGTCACTGCTCGGGCTACACGCTCCGGCTCGACACGACGAGCAAGGGGTGGGGACTTCTACCTGGCCACCAGCGGGGACTTCCTACTGGCCACCTGCGGGGACTTTCTCATGGCCATGGACACCACGCACGGCGCGCGGTCGAGGCCCCCTCTCGCTGAGCTCGTCCCCCGGTCGGACCCCGGGGCGGCGCGGCGCTCCCTGACCTCCGGGTCGGCGCGCGCTCCCGGGCTACCGCGGTCCCGTGACGCAGGCGCTCCGCCGGCCGCAGGACGCTGCCGTCAGCCCGAGGTGAGTGCGTCCCTTCGGTGTGGTTGCTGGACACAAATCCGCGTGCCAACATCCCCGGCGGGCGAGGCTGCCGCATCCACTTCTCACGATGACGCAGACGTCTCGGACATCGCGGGAGGCCGAATTCCGGCGCGTCGCCCCCCGGGGCCATGCCCTCTATGCGATCGAGGCGTGGACGGCCGACCCTCGGCGACGCCGACGCAGGCGCGCGGATCGCGCCTACCGGACTCCCGGGAGCTCTTGCAGCGCGTCCCTGTACCTTGCTCGCGTGCAGATCGGCATTTCGCGATGACTAGGGC
>JBBRWM010000018.1:0-3299 GCA_038249195.1 Actinomycetota bacterium | reverse complement strand
GATATTGAGCAGCGAGTGCAATGTTTTCGGCGTGCTGTTACTCGATGCAGCCGTGAGCGCTCGGTGTTCGAAGAGGCGCGTCGGCGTGTAATCGGCGTTGTAGAAATAGGCGCGCGTCGACCTCGTGCCATCGGGGAACATCATCTGCTCCTCGATCACCACGAGTTTGCCGTTCACGTATTCGGCCAAATAGCCGGATTGCGCGGTCACGGTGTCCGACCAGACGCCCTGCACTTTGACGGTGTCGGTGGACACTGAAGCACCCGTGGCGGTCGTACTCTCGACGGCGGGGGTCGGCTTGCGTTCTCCGCAGGCGGTGACCGTGATGGCGGCCGCACAGACGAGCGTGGCAACGCGCAGGAATTTCGAGCGAGTCATGTGAGATCGGGTTCGGGATCGCCGGGCGGCACGACCGGCGCCCGTCCCGCAATCTCACACCGGCGTCGGCTCCGACGCGAGTCGTCCGGACGGCGTCGCCGGTTCTCTGCCGGCGGGGCGGGCGAGCACCCGTTCCACGTCACGAACGGCGTCCACCCGGCGCTGCAAGTCGCGAACGACATCGAGTTGTTCGGTGAGCGTGCCGGGCAGCGTCGTGTCTGTGTCGAGGCGGAGGAGGTCGAGCCGAATCGCTTCGAGGGCGGCGATGGTGGCCCCCAGGCGCCCGTTCACGGCCGCGCGCTCGCGATCGAGGGCCACGGTGCCCCTCGACCGCTCGAGTGGCGTGTGAGGGCGCGCAGCCGCGCGCAGGCGCCGCTGCTCGCCGGAGATCTCCAGCGCGCGGCGACGTAGCGCCGTCGCCTCCTGCGCCAGGGCGGTCGCGGCGGCGGGCAGGGCGTGGAGATCACGACGCGCGGCCTCGGGCAATCGCGCGAAGATGTCGGCGGCGGCGCGACCGAGCAGGATCTCGGTGGGCGCGTGGGCGGGAATCGGCCGCGGGGCGATCGCCGACGTTTTTCGGCCCAGCCACCCGACAAGGCGCGTGGCGAGGGGCTGCCGTACGAAGCTGTAGAACCACGCGCTGAATCCATTGGTTTGCCGCGCTGCGGCGAGGCTCCGCTTGATCATGACGGGCGGCAGGATCCACGTCATGAGGCTCAGGATGTTCTCGAGCGCGGTGGGCAGGCCCCATTGATCCACGGAGCCCTGCGCAATGGCGATGGCGAACGCGCACGACATCGTGGCCACACCCGTGGCGATCCCCATCGGACGGCGGAGTGCCATCGGCCCCGGAGCGAGCGCGTCAGTCACAACCTGTGGCGCGACGCCGAGTTTGAGGGCGCGTCGTGCGGCCAGCAGGGTCTCGCCGCCGCGCAGCGCGACCCCGGTGGTCGCCAGCATGACCACGAGTTTCAGAATGGCCGCGAGGATGCCTCGACCGAGCGACCCCGCGTGTTCGCCCCCGATCAGAAAGGGCGCCGCCAAGGCGATGGCAATCGTCCATTCCGCGAGCGACATCGTACTGACTGCACCAAGTCGGACCGCACGGGCCTCGACGGGGAGTTCGCTCCCGTCCGGCGTGCGCTCGAAGGACGCGACGAAGCTGGCCGCGGTGTCGAACCGCTCGGCGGCGTCGGTCGCGAGACACTGATCGATGGCGTCAACCAGTGCGTCGGGGAGTTGCGGCGCGTGCGTTCGCACCGAGGGCGCGCGGGCGACAGCTTGCTGGGCGATGATGGCGATTGCGCTGCCGCCCTCGTAGGGATAGCGACCGGTGGCGGCGAGATAGAGCGTCACGCCGAGTGCGTAGAGGTCGGCGCGTCCGTCGACGGCTTCACCGAGGGCCTGCTCGGGGGCCATGAACCGCGCCGTGCCGGCGACCTCGCCGGACGTGTGCACGCCGGCGAACGCGTGCGTCGCCGATGCGTCGTGGAAGGCGATGCCGAAGTCGGCGATAAGCGCGCGATCGCTGCCGTGTTCGAGCAGGATGTTCTCGGGCTTCACATCGCGGTGCACGACGCCGCGCTCGTGCGAATACGAGAGGGCCCACCCGACCTCGCGACCGATGCGACGAATGGCGTCGGCAGGGAGTGGTCCCACGCGGTGCAGACGATCGGCCAGCGTTTCGCCGGGCACGTAGGCCATCACGAACCACGCCAGGTCGCCCGCTTCCTCGACCCCGTGAATGGGGACGATGTTCGGATGAAAACATTGGGCCGCGATGCGCGCTTCGCGCAGGAATCGGCGACGGACGTCGGACCGCGCGGCGATCGCGGGTGCGAGCAGCTTGATCGCGACCGGACGTTCAAGGATCACGTCGCGTGCGAGATACACGATACCCATGCCACCGCGGCCAATCTCGCTCTCGAGCGAGAAACGGCCCGCCAGCGCCGTTTGCAAGGCGACGAACGCCGGATCAGGAGGAGCACTCATACGGGCACCCTACGGGGGAACGGCTCGCGGGTTCCGGATCGGTGGCCGCCCAACCGATCAGCGCCGCGTCAGAATTCGCGGCGCTTCATTTCTTTAAAAATGCCTTCGGCGTCAGACCCTTCGAGCGGTTCGGTCTTGGTGCGCGTGGCTTCCAGCGTTGGATCGAACAGACTACGGGACGGCTTTTTCTGCTGCGACGCCTTGGCGGCCGTCTTCCTGAGCAAGGCCTTGAGCTGCGAATCCTTCATGAGCACTCCAGTTGGGGGCACCGTTGGGGGCACCTTGATGTTGCTGGCACCGGAGGCGCCTGTAAAGGCCGACGGACAAGACCGTGGCGGCGCCAGCCACGCACCGTCCCGGATCCAGCGCGCCCGTGTGACCGAGCCCTCGGCTTGAGCGGGCGTCCTTACCGGGTGAACCCTACCCGGTTGAGCAGCGCCTGATATCGCGGCGACGCGCCGAGTGCTTTCCGTACCGTCGGGAACTGCAGCGCCGACACCCCGCCGGGCGAGCGCAGGCGGATCGCGATGTCGAACGCATCCAGCGCCTTGTCCTCCTCGCCGATCACGGCGAGGAGCCATCCCTTGCGACCGGCGTCGAGCCCCGGGTTCGACGACCGCAAGGCCGTGATGGGCTGCACGATCGCGGCCCGCGACCCGGGCGATCCGTCGAACTTCATCATGGCGCGCGCGATGTCCCGTAGCGGGGGGACTGGCTCGAGTTCACGCCCCATGGCCGCAATCCCGCTTTTGAGCGCCGTCGCTTCTCCCAACACGATGTGCGCAAACACAAAGTTCGGATTCGCGGCGAGCACGATCCGTTCGTTGGTGATCGCCTCATCGACTCGACCGGCCGCCGCCAGCGCCGTGGCGTACTCGTGCCGAAAGTCCGACGACGCGGGCTCGAGTTGCATGGCACGATCCGCCGAT
>JBBRWM010000017.1:0-5474 GCA_038249195.1 Actinomycetota bacterium | reverse complement strand
GGGGCTGGGCGTACTGGCAGGACTTCACGACCGACGAGATCGGTCTGCCACGCTACCGCCCCGATCCCTCCGACCCTGGCAACCCCGCGAAGTCGAGAGCCGAGGTCATCGTCGACGGGCTCACGTGGAGCTGGGTTCGGTCGTTCGGGCCCGCGGCGCAAGCTTTCCCGAGACTCGCCGCGCCACCTACCGGAACCGATGGCCAGCAGCGGCTCCGGCAGCACGTCACGCGCATTCGCGTCAGCGAATCGGGGAACTCGGAGGCCTTCGGCAACCCTTGCCGGGCTCCAGGGACCTTCATCCGCGCCATCGACGTGGGCGAGTGTCTCAACTGCCAGGGAGGCGCATTCCTGTCCGCCTTGCCCAGCGGCCTTCAGCGGCGGCTTTAGCGTGATCCACTCTGCGTCGACTTGGTGATCCACGCTCCGGTATCATCAAGCCTCCGCGGGCGGCGGGATCCTGATCCACCCGTCGTCGCTTCCGGTTGGGCGGGATGACGTCGGAGGTCGCAACCACGCAGCGGGCGTGGTGCGAGGCGCCCGCTGAACGAGGACCCGCGAGGTCAGGTCGCGGTCGACGGCTTGGTCGCTCGATCGGAGGATCTGAGCAACGTTGCGTCCGGCACTGGTTTGGAGGCGGCGGCGCGGTCACGTACGGCGGCTGTACAGCGCGCTTTGGCACTGGAGCGGCGTGCTCGCGCGGTTCGAGTTCGGCGGGGCAGAAGGACGCGTAGAGGCGGAGCAATGCGACGGGCTTGGTGCGCGGCGCGCGCGGGATCGATCCGAGGCCTCGTTCGCGCGGACTGGCTGATCGTTGGGATCGCGTAGCCACGTGAGCGGGATCGGCGAGCGTTCCACTGCGAGCCGTCCCACAGGTGAGGCCCTCGTCGTGCACGGAGACGACACGCGCGAGCGCCAGGTCTGCAGTGCCCGCCGCCGGCCATGATCAGCGTCCGGGCAAGGCGCTACGAGTGCCAGCGCTGCGGGGCTTGCATGCTGGTCGTGCCACGGGCCGTGCGCAATCGGCATGGCGCTCGCGATGTGGGCGCTGCTCGTAGCGACCGAGGCGGTCGCAGCCGGCCGATGTCAGCCTGGGCGATCGACGACGGATCAGAACCGCTCGTCGTCCGGCGCTTCTTTCGGAAGTGGCGTCACGGCGTCGCGCACGGCGCGCCTGTAGCGCCTGAGCGTCTCGCGCAGAGCGGCCTGTCGTCGGCAGATGAGGTGGGCGAGAACGACGACGGCGCCCTGGTCGCGGATCAAGTGATAGTCATCGATGAGCGTCTGATGCTCGGCGAGGAGCGCGTCGCTTGCGACTTCGAGCGCGTGCTCGAGAAGGATGATCGCTGCGAGCTCCGGCGCGCGCATGAGGTCGGGTACGGTCGGCGGTGGCGGCGCCGGATTGTCTGCGCGTGGGCGCCGGCGCCTCTGCGTCACGGCTCGGGCGAGTCCGTCGCGGACGTCGCGGACGTCGCGGAGGCTTTGCCGGCGCGCTCTGCAGCGACGTGCTGTCGATAGCTCGGGCCGTCGATGTCGATACGGATCGCGTGCATGGCGAGGCGGTCGAGAATCGCGGCGGCGACGGTGGCATCGCCGAGGTAGCGCCCCCACTGACGGAGGTCGATATTCGACGTGACGGCGGTGGAGAGCTTTCCGTGTCTGCGGTCCACGAGGTTGTAGAGCGTATGAGCGGCCGTGGGCTCATCGTCACGCTGCCGCACTTGGCCAAGCCCGACATCGTCGATGATGAGCAGATCAGGGCGCGCCCAGGCCTTCAGGCGCCGCGGGTAGGTGCCATCGGCGAGTCCCGCGTGGAGATCGGCGAGAAGGTCGACACATCGCGCGTAGCGGAGAGAAATGCCCTGAGCACACGCGCGCAGGCCGAGAGCCTTGAGGACATGGCTCTTGCCGGTGCCCGTCTTGCCCGTGATGACCAGGTCGTCGTGTCGGCGGACGAAGTCGAGCCGGGCGAGCTCGAGCACGAGGCTCTTGTCGAGGGTGGGCTGGAAATTCCAGTCGAACGCTTCCAGTGTTTTTCTCTCCGCGAGCTTGCTGGTGACGATTCTGCTGTCGAGACGCGCGGCCGACTTGTGATCGACCTCGGCGGCGAGGACGTGCTCGAGGAAGGCGGTGTGACCGGGACGCTCGCGGGTGGCCCACGCGAGGACGTCGTCGAGCGACGCCACCGTGTGGGTCAGAGCCAAATAGGCGAGGTGGCGGCGGAGGCTCTCGAGGACGACGGCCGGGTCGTCCGGAGCCACACCTGTCGCAGGGTCAGTGAGATTCGTCTTCGTCTTTGCCATGGGGAGGCTCCATTGGGCGAGGGGCGACAGGGAGGGCGTCGTACTCGGCGAGATCACGAGGGGAGGTCACGGTGGGTCCGAGAGCGGCGTCGATGCGTTTCGAGGTTTCTTCGGCGACGTACTCCTCGAGAGTCCTCGGCGAAGAGCGGAGGGCGAGGATGCGCTCGACGGACGAAGCGTCGAGCGCGCCGAAGCGAGCCGCGTGTGCGAGCGCGGCGTCGACGTCGGCGCTGTCGTAGCGCGCGCGGAGCAGGAGGATCTGGCGGGCATGGTGAGCCCAGACGCGGGTCGTGAACGCGGCGGAGAGTTGGGGCAGGAACGCGGCGGCGCCCTCGCCGATTTGCTCGAAGGTGGCGCGGAGCTTGTCGACGTCGATGACGGCCTGGCGGTCGGGGCGAGGGTGAAAGCCGAGCGGGTCGACCTTCTCACCCCGACTGCGCGGCCGCAGCTCGTAGCGCGCGAGACATTCGAGATTTGGCCCGTACACGAACAGCTCCGTCTGCGTGACGCGCAGCGGGAGAAAGTCGGTGACGTGGTCGTACGGAACCGCGTAGCGGTTGCCCATCCACTCGACGTAACCGTCGATACTGCAGAGGCGATAGGCGACGCGGGCGGTGTCGTAGGGATGCGTTGGCAGCGGAAGGAGGTGAGGAGCCTCGTCCCGAAAGCGCTCGAGGGCGGTCTGTCCGTAGCGCTTACGCGGATCGACGATGCGATCGATCCAGTCGGCGAGCTGCGCAGCGAAGTCGTTGCGATCACGAAACGAGCGACCATTGAGGAACGAGCGCTCATGCTCCCAGAAGCTGCGCTCGACGCGGGGCTTCGCGTTTGGCTTTCCGCGCACGGCGGCGGGCTTGATTTCGTAGTGTGCGGCGAAGGCGAGATACCTTGGATTGTAAATGGGCTGGTTTCCTTCCCAGCGCAGGACGACGGGTTTTTGGCTGTCGTACTTGCAACTGGCGGCGCAGCCTCCGAAGCGCGCGAATGCACGCTCGTGGCCATCCATGAGGGCGAAGAGGTCAACCGAGCCGAAGACACTGAAGTACTTTCGCCTCGAGTAGACGAGGACGTACGAGAACAGCTGGATGAGTTCCTTGCGCCCGTCGGTGTACGTGAGCTCGTACGGCGACCAGTCGCTTTCGGCCATCTCACCCGGGCCGAAGATTGGCGCTTCGAGGCTCGGAGTGGGCGGCGGCGGCGGCCGCGCCGTCCTCATGTACCCTTTGATGCCGGTGTAGCCGCCGCTAAATCCTTCGTCCTTCAAGGTCTCGAACACGCGCTGCGCCGTGATGTCGGGGTAGCGCGCGAGCAGCTCGGCAATGCGCCCGCGATGAGCATCGACCTTCGACGCACGTGGCGCTCGCGAAGGTGGCGTCGCAAGCGCTGCGTGCCCGAGGTCGCGCGATTTGCGATGGGCGCACAGGATCTTCTTCACGGTGTTTCGACTGACCCCGAGCGCGCGATGGACGGCGCGCGCACTCATGCCCTCGGTCGTCAGGAGGACGACCTGATGAATCAGCTCCTCGCGCGTACGCCAGCGCGCCGTCACGCGACCTCGGATTTCGCCACCACGCTGGCGATCGATTGCAGGAGGGCGCGGAGCACGCCGGCAAGCTCCCCGAGGCTCTCACGGACGACGGCGGCGGGGTCGAGCGCGGCGAGAGACCCCTGGAGCCGGCCCGCGCTTCGTCGGATCGTCGTGACGTCGAGCGTGATCGTTTCGACGACGCTCCGCGCGGCGCGCACGCCGCGGCGCCCGGGCGGCGGGCCCCCCTCGCTCCAACGCGCGAGGACGACCTCTTTCTGCGCCGGCTCCGCCGCGTCCAGGAACTCTCGCACCAAGAGTGTGGTCTGCCGAACGGTGAGCCCACGACGGATCACGGCGCCGGCGACGGAAGATTGGTTGCCACGTGGCAACGCCGCGACGAGCACCGCCGCCCGTGGCGCGAGCAGGCCCAACCGAACGTCCGCCTGAACACTGGTGTCGAGCGCTTCGACGAGCACGAGGCGCCGACACACCCAACTCTTGTGGCAACGAAGCCGCGCGGCGATCGCCCCTTGGCTCACGTGATGGTCACGGTGGAGCGCGCGGACGATCCAGGCCTCCTCGAGCGCCGTGAGGCCGCGTCCGGTGTGCAGCTCGCGCATCTGCACAGTCGCGTCAACGACATCGACGTCCGCGACGTCGACGCGAAGATCGCGAAGGCCGAGTCCTCGGGCGGCGCGCAGGCGCTTGAATCCGTCGAACACCTCGAGCACACCGCCTTGCTCGAACCCGCGAAGCGGCGAGAGCTGACCGTGCTGCTTGAGCGACGCGCGCATCGCGGCGAGGGCGGAGGCGTCCGCGAGGCGAAGAGGCGCGAGCCGCTCACCGAGGTCGGTGACGGCGACGAGGCGGTCGGCGTGGGAGAGAGCGGCCACGGCGCGGAGACCACCACGAGCGGGTCATCCCGATCCAGACGGGTCCGTGACGCGCTCCCCACGCGCGACCGATCGAGAGCCATTTCCCGCAGCTCCGAGCGCGGAAGGTAGCTCGTGACGCGGTCCCGTCCCGTCCACGTTACCGGGAAAGAATGGCCCGCATTTGCGGAGAATTTGGAGCGTTTCGCGTCGGAAGGTGGCCCGTGACAGCGCTGCAACTCTGTCCACCATTTGTTGCAATTTTCTATGCAACTCCAGCTGGTTAGCGTCCGAAGCCGGCCCGTGACACACCCCCTCCTTCACCGCGTCCCGGCGCTTGCGCTGCCGCGCCAGCTCGTCGACACGGTGCCCCTCGAGATCGCTCCTTCGCCGCTTGCGCGCGTGACGGTTGCGCCGCCGCTGCCGGCACCGCTCTCCGCAAACTCGCTGATGACCGCTGGCGGTCACCGCGGCCGTAAACCTCTTCCGACACTCGGTGCAGCGATGCCTGGCCATCCGCCGCGAGCATCTGCTCCCAGCCCGCAGCCGGCAGCTTCTGCGCGTCCGCTGGATCACGATCCCGCCGCGCTGGGACCGGAGATCACCCGGCGGCGTGGATCACGATCGCGGCCCCGGGTGGATCACGACGAGGCCGCCGCTGAAGCGCGACACCGCCGAGTGGCTCGCGATGTTCGACGATGTGCTGCTCGCGCAGAGCGCCGTCGACCGGTTCAAGAACGCGGCCTACGACTTCGTGATCGAGGGTGAGTCG
>JBBRWM010000016.1:0-12266 GCA_038249195.1 Actinomycetota bacterium | reverse complement strand
CTCCGCGGCCCTGCCCGAGGGCGTGGAGATGGTCATGCCCGGGGACAACGTCGAGATGACGGTCGAGCTGATCAACCCCATCGCCATGGAAGACGGCCTGCGCTTCGCCATCCGCGAGGGCGGGCGCACCGTGGGCGCGGGCCGGGTCACCGAGATCATCAAGTAGGGATCGAACATGGCGAAGGCAGACAACCGCCCCAAGATCACGCTCGCCTGCACCGAGTGCAAGCGGCGCAACTACAACACCGTGAAGAACAAGGTGAACGACCGCGAGCGCATCGAGCTGAAGAAGTACTGCCGGTGGTGCCGCCAGCACACGGCGCACCGCGAAACGCGCTGAGGCTCAGCGCTCGGGCACGACCTCGGGCACGACCACAGGGTCGTCGATCGGATCGTCCACGGCGTCGCCCTCACGCGAGATCTTGTTGGTCCGCACCTTTCCGTAGCGGATGGCGGCGACGATGGCCTCAAGCTTCGAGTGCACGCCGAGCTTGGTCAGCACGTTCTGCGTGTGGGTGCGCAGGGTGTGCCGGCTCATGCCGAGGTCGTCGGCGATCTGCTCGGGTGGATCGCCGTCCGCCATCCGCTGGAGGATCTCCAGCTCGCGCGGGGTGAGGCGCTCGATGCGCTGGGCGAGATCACCGTCGACGGCGCGGCGGCGCCGGAGCTTGCGCAGCGCCGAATCCACCTCTTCGCTCGTGTGCAGCGGCTCGCCGCGGTGGGCACGGCGGATCGCGTCCGCCAGGCCGCCGACGGCCTCGGTCTTGGGCAGGTAGCCACGGGCGCCCGCCTGGATGGCGCGCGCGAGTGCCACGTCGTCGTCCTGACCCGACAAGATGATGACGGCCGTGCCGGTATTGCCCTCGTGGATCTTGCGGGCCGCCTCGATCCCGTCGACGCCCGGCATCTGCATGTCCAGCAGGACGACGTCGGGGTGTTCTTCCATGGTGGTCTCCACGGCCTGGGCCCCGTCGGTCACGACCTCGATGACGCGCAGATCCTGTTCCTTTCCCAGGGCGACCTCGAGGGCCTCCCCGAAGGAACGGTGGTCGTCGGCGATCACGACCGTGATGGGATCCTTCCCCCGCTGCGTCGGCATTCCGAGCGCATCCTAGGCGTTGGGCCGCATAGATTCACGCACCTGTCGCAAGTTGCCGCCCGGACATCCCCCAAGTAGCGTCCCCGGGCGTGAACGCGGCCAGTGAGGGGAAGGTCTATCCGGCCGTCGAGGTCGAGGTCGACGCACGGCGCCTGAAGGACTTCCGCGCGGTGTTCGACCAGGCCGAGGGCGTGCCACCGACCTTCGTGACCACGATCGAATACCTCGCGTTCGCGCAGGTCGTGGACGATGAGGAGCTCGGGCTCGACTTCGCGCGGGTCGTGCACGGGGCCCAGGAGTTCGTGCACCGTCGCCCGGTGCGCGAGGGAGAGACCGTCACCGCCACGATCCGCATCGACTCCATCCGTGCCATCGGGGACAACGGGTTCATCGTCGTGGTGACCGACATCGTGGATGAGGAAGGGAACCTCGTCTGCGTCGCGAAGTCGACGATGGTGGAGCGGGGATCCGTGTGAGCGTGCGGTCGTTCGCGGAGGTGACGGTGGGCGAGGAGCTCCCGCAGCTCCGCCGCGTCGTGGAACGGGAGGACGTGAAAGACTACGCCGACGCGGGGCGCGATCAGAACCCGTTGCATCAAGACGACGACTTCGCCCGGCGGGTCGGGTTCGACGGGATCATCGCCCACGGGATGTTCACGATGGGGCACATGGCCGCTTGCGTGAGCGAATGGGCGGGCGATCCGGAGGCCGTCGTGAAGATCGGCGGCCAGTTCCGCGCCCCGGTGGCCGTGGGGGAAGAGATCGTGACCGGCGGCACCGTGCGCAGGGTCGATCCCGAAGCGCGCACGGCGACGCTGGAGACCTGGGTGTCGGTCACGCGCGCCGACGGCACCGTGGACATGCCGCTCAAGCGCGGCGAAGCGGTCGTCCGCCTCGGCTAGCTCTGCGCCGCCCCCGTCATCCGGTCTGTTCGTAGCGCCCGCGGCCCGCCAAGGACATCGCGCGGATCGCGTCGCTCATGCGGTCGATGACCACCTGGAGATCGTTGCCGTAGCCCTCGTCCACGCGGACGCTCAGCCGGTCGATCTTGGACCCGAGCACCTCGGCGACCTTGATCATGGCCTCGGCGGTGGACTGTGTCTCCGTGTGGAGCTGATCCGACACCGCGCGGAACCGCGTGTCGATGGACCCCACCACCTCGGTGGCCATCCCCGCCTGTAGCTCCTTCATGGTGCGCAGGGTCTCCCGCATGAGCTCCGGGTCGATGGGAGGAGCCGATGGTTCCGGGATCACGACCGGCATCTCGTTCACCTTCTGCGCGAGCGCCTGGTTGTCCGAGCGGATCAGCCGCGCGATGGCGGTCATCCGGTCGTCGATGTGGCTCATGAGCCGATCCTCGGCGGCGGCCTGCGTCTCCGCGATCATCGAGTCGATGCCCTCCATGGCGCCCACGTTCACGTTTATCCGCTCGAGGCTGGAGCCGAAGCTCGACGCGATGGCCACGTCGGCGGCCTCGGCCGCGCGCAGGGCGACGGTCTCGGCCATGCCCGAGAAGCGCGCCTCGAGGTGGTCGCTCAGGCGCGCCTCCAGCTGCTCGCCGATGCGCACGAGCTGCCGATCCATCATCTTGTCGAGCCGATCCTCCAGCCGGAGCTCGCCCGAGGTCAGCCTCATGGCCACCTGCTGGGCCACGACCTCGGCGATCGCCTCGCCGTCGATCCCGTCGGTGACGGTTCCTGCGGGGACCTCGCGTTCCTCGATCAGTCGGCGCAGGGCCGTGGAGTCCGAGCGGATCAGCTCGGCGAGACCGCGCATCCTGGCCTCGATCAGGCGCTCGATGCGCACGCGGACGTCGTCCACGCCTCGACCGTGCAGCCCCACGCGCTCGTCGATGAGCTCGAGCTGCTCCGCGAGCGGCTCGGTCTCGGCATGTACGGCGGTGCGCACGTCGTTCGCGATCTGGATGTCCTGCGTGGCGAAGGCCTCGGCGTGCTGCTCCACGCGCTGAGCCAGGTGACCCATGGCCTCCGTGCCGCCCTGGACGTAGCCCTGCATCGATTCCACGATGCGCGCGGTTTCGCGGCTGATGAGATCGCCGTGGTCGGTGACCTGGCGCAGGATCGTCTCGGTGAGGTGACGGTCGCGCTCATCGAAATGCTGGAACGTCTGCGCGATGTGCGCCTCCACCTGCTCGAGCTGCGTGCGGACGGTCTCAACGCCGTGCAGCGTGGGGGAGTCGGCGATGTCGCGAGCTGCCTCCGCGGCGGCCTCCATGGCGGTGCGAGAGGCGCGGGCGGCCTCCGCGAGCTCGGTCAGGTGATCTTCCAGGCGCGCGGAACGCACGGCGAGGGACTGGAACCGCTCGTCGCTGCTGGCCATGAGGCTGCGCAGCGCCTGGTCGCGGGACAGCAGCGCGACGATGCGTTCCTGCTCGGGACGCGCGTCGCTCCCGCCGGCCCGCCACACCTCGCCCGCGATCTCGCGCATGAGGCCCGTCGCCTCGTGCTCAAGGGTGCGCAGGCCCGCTTCCATGCGTTCGTCGATGGTGCGCTGCAGCGCCTCGGCCACGCGGCGCTCTTCCGAGGTCATGCTCGGGTCCTGCGCGGGGTCCTCGGGGCGGCGGAAGAAGCCACGCCGGGGGGCTCCGGAGGCATGCTCCGGCACGTACTCGTCGTCGATCTCAGCCATGACGTCTCTCCGCGATCCGGGGCCGCCGCGGGATGTCCGCCGGAGCATAGGTCACGACCTGGGCGGATACACGCAAGAGCGTAGGGAAAATCGGGGGTGCCGGGGACGTGCGCTCGCACGTCGATGGGGCTTCTGCCCGCGCCGAGGAGGCAACGGTATACTGGTCGTTCCGAAGTCCCCCCAGATACCGGGGCGACCAGGGATGGCGGAGGCGCGTAGCTCAATTTGGTAGAGCACCGGTCTCCAAAACCGGCGGTTGGGGGTTCAAGTCCCTCCGCGCCTGCAAGGGAGCACCATGAACCGACAGATGAAGCGGATGCAGGAGAAGGCCGAGCGCCAGCAGAAGAAGGCCGGCACCGACCGGGCTTCGGCGCCCGCGGCCACCGCTCGTCGCGCCCAAACCCAAGAGAAGCGCAAGCGCACGGGCACCCGCCAGTTCCTGCGCGAGGTGCGCCTGGAGCTCAAGAAGGTCGACTGGCCCAGTCGAGCCGAGCTCGTTTCCTATACCGTCGTGGTGCTCGTCACCATCACCGTGATGACCGCCTTCGTCTTCGGACTGGACTACGCGTTCACGAGGACGATCGTCAGGCTGCTCGGCGGTTAGCGACCCGAAGGACCCCATGACCGAAGATCAGAACCCAACGATCGATGATGCCACGTCCCTCGGCGAGGAGCTCGACGCGGCCGCGGAGCTTCACGAACTCGCCGACGAGGCCGCTGCCGAGACCCTGGTCGAGGCCGCGGTGGAGGCGGATGCAGTGGAGGAGCTCGCGGACGAGACCGCCGGCGAGATCCTCGACGAGGCCGCCGCCGAGGCCGATGCGCTCGACGCCGGCGGGGATCACGAGGCCGCCGAAGCGGCCTTCGAGGAAGGTCTGGAGGAGGCGCTCGTCGTGGAGGAAGCCGGCGAGGTCGTCGCCGACGAGATCCTCGCGGATGCCGCCGTGGAGGCCGAGGTGATCGAGACGGTGGCCGACGCGGTCGTGGAAGAGGCTGTGGAGGGAGCCGTCGTCGAGGCCGTCGTGCAGGAGGAATACCTCGAGATGGAGGCCGTTCAAGGCGACGGCGAACTCGCCCCAGAGGCCATGCACGCGTCGGAGCCCGAAGCCGAGACGGAGGCCGAGGTCGCCGAGACGGAGCCGTCGCCCGAGCCGGCACCGGAGCCGGAGCCCGCCGCAGAGCCGGAGCCTGCCGCAGAGCCGGAGCCCGTCGAGACTTTCGCCGAAGAAGAGGCGGCGCCCGCGCGCGATGACCCGTTCCGCGGCCCCGGCGACTGGTACGTCGTGCACACGTACGCGGGCTACGAGAACAAGGTGAAGACCAACCTCGAGCAGCGTATCCACACCATGCAGATGGAGGGCAAGATCTTCCGCGTGCACATCCCCGTGGAAGACGTCATGGAGATCAAGAACGGCAAGAAGCAGGTCGTGCAGAAGAAGGTGTTCCCCGGCTACCTGCTCGTGAAGATGGAGTACGACAACGACTCCTGGTACGTGGTGCGCAACACGCCGGGCGTCACCGGATTCGTGAGCGCTGGTACGGGCTCCAAGCCCACGCCGCTGTCCAAGCGTGAGGTCGAGAAGATCCTCGTGGTGAAGAAGGAGGAGGTGAAGCCCGCGTTCCGCCTCGGGTTCGAGGAGCAGGACGTGGTGCGGATCATCTCCGGCCCCTTCGCGGACTTCAACGGCACCATCAGCGAGATCAACCTCGACCAGTCCAAGCTGAAGGTGCTCGTCAACATCTTCGACCGGGAGACCCCGGTCGAGCTGGGCTTCGACCAGGTCGCAAAGGTCTAGCCCGATCGATCGAGATAGCGGCCAAGAACGCGGCCAAGAACGCGGCCAAGAACGCGGCCAAGAACGCGGCCAAGAACGCGGCCAAGAACGCGGCCAAGAACGCGGCCAAGAACGCGGCCAAGAACGCGGGAGGCCTCGCGGCCGTTCGTACCGCAGGAGGTGAAGCTTCATGGCACCGAAGAACAAGAAGGTCATGGCGCTCGTCAAGCTGCAGATCAAGGCCGGCGCCGCCACCCCCGCCCCGCCCGTGGGCACGGCCCTGGGTCAGCACGGCGTGAACATCATGGATTTCTGCAAGCAGTACAACGAGGCCACGCAGCAGTACAGCGGTCAGGTCATCCCCGTTGAGCTCACGATCTACGAGGACCGCTCGTTCTCCTTCATCACCAAGCAGCCGCCGGCCGCCGAGCTGATCAAGCAGGCGGCCGGCATCGAGAAGGGCTCGGCCATCCCCAACCGCGACAAGGTCGCGATGCTGAGCGCGGCGCAGGTCCGCACCATCGCCGAACGCAAGATGGACGACCTCAACGCCAACGACGTCGACATGGCCATGCGCATCATCGCCGGCACGGCGCGATCCATGGGCGTGGAGGTGCAGGCATGACGATCGGGCATGGCAAGCGCTACGAGAACGCCGCCCGCATGTTCGACCTGGAGCGCGAGTACCAGCCGGGGGAGGCGATCGATCTGTTGAAGAAGTTCCCCGACGCGAAGTTCGACGAGACCGTGGAGGTCTCGTTCCGCCTGGGGATCGACACGCGCAAGGCCGACCAGGCCCTTCGCGGCACGGTGTCGCTGCCCAACGGCAGCGGCAAGTCCGTGCGCGTGGGGGTGTTCGCCGTGGGCGAGAAGGCGCGGGAGGCCAAAGAGGCCGGCGCCGACGTCGTGGGCGGTGAAGAGCTCGTGGAAGAGGTCATGAAAGGCGAGATCGACTTCGACGCGGCGGTCGCCACGCCCGACATGATGGCGACGGTCGGCAAGGCCGGGCGCGTCCTGGGTCCGCGCGGGCTCATGCCCAACCCGAAGACGGGCACGGTGACGAACGACATCGGCAAGGCCGTTGCCGACATCAAGGGAGGCAAGGTGGAGTACCGAGCCGACAAGGGCGGCAATATCCACCTGATCTTCGGCAAGAAGTCGTTCGAGGCGCCGGCATTGCTGCAGAACTACCTTGCGGTGGTGGACGAGATCGTGAAGATCCGCCCGGCCTCCGCGAAGGGCCGATACATCAAGACCCTCGCGATGTCGTCCACGATGGGGCCCAGCGTGAGGATCGACGCCTCGCACGCCAAGGACATCGAGGCCGCGCACGCCTGAGCGCTAGGACCGCACCTCGAGGCCGAGGGCGTCGCGCAGTCCGTCTTCGTTCGCGTCCAGCCACGCATGTCGCCGCGCGTCCTCCTCGGCGCCGCCCTGCGCCTCCCACATCGCGATGAATTGCGGCTCGCCCGCGGCCACGCGCCGCTGGAGGAAGCCTGTCCCCAGCCGCTCGCGGCCCGTCTCGATGAAGGCCGCGCGCCCGCCCGCGTCCAGGCCGTAGGCGTCCACGAACACGCGTGTGCGCGCGATCGAGTCGAGATCCTCCATGCTGGGGGTGCGCGTCTCGCGGCCGTACCGCGGCGCCCACATCCCGGCGGTGGCCACCACGTCCCACACCGCTCGTCCGGGGGCGGCGAAGTCGAAATCCAGGAGCGCGGTTGCCTTCCCGTCGCGGAACACCACGTTCTCCGGGCACACGTCGGCGTGCACCACCAGCGTGCCGCCGCGCGGGTCGGCCATCTCGTCAGACCAGGTGTACGGCGCTGGATCGAACCCGACCGCGGCTTCGTGGTAGCGGCGCAGCAACCGCGCAACGCTCGCCAACGCCGGGTCCGTCATGGACCAGGCCGGGAACGGCGGGATCGGCACGTCGCCTTCGATGTAGGACCACGTTTCGCGGCCGCGCGCATCCAACCCGAGCGGCTCGGCCACGCCGTCGAATCCGGCATCGATCAGGTACTCGTGCAGCGCCACGATCGACGCCGTGTGCGGACCCGCCGGCCGTCGCACGGTGGCGCCCACTCGCACGACCGCGCCGGGGTGCGCCACCCCGCCGGAGAGGGGGACCTCCTCAGGATCCGTCACAGGTCCAACTCCCATCGGAGCGTATCCATCGGGGCGGGGAAGACACGGCGCGCCGAGCCCGGCCGTCGTTCGAGGATATGCTCATGCGTTCCAGGCCGCCGTCCGGGGAACAGGAGCAGATGCAGACCGATCATGAGGAGCCACGCCGGCCCGCCGGACGGATGACATCCCTCGGTGAGCTCATCCACGGAGGGCCGGTGGGGCGCGATGACCTCGACGACCTCGCGGACAAGCTCTGGTTCGACCGCGAGGGCGGCCGCGATCCCTACGTCAGGTTCGGCGTCCTGCTCGTGCTGTCGGTGGTCATCGCCTCGGGAGGCGTGATCACGGACTCCACGGCGACGGTGATCGGCGCCATGATCGTCGCGCCCCTCATGACGCCGATCATGGCCAGCGCGCTGGCCGTCGTGACCGGCGACCTCGCCCATCTCGGCCGCGGCCTGCTCACGGTGCTCGCCGGCGTCGCGGCGGCGGTCGGGTTGTCGTTCCTGTTGGGCCTGGCGAGTCCCGCAGTGGTGGACGCCACCACGAACGCCCAGGTGGCGGGCCGCGTGAGCCCCCGGCTCTCCGACCTCATCGTGGCGCTCGCCAGCGGGGCCGCGGGCGGGTTCGCGCTCAGTCGTCGCAACGTTTCGGACACGCTGCCGGGCGTCGCGATCGCCATCTCGTTGGTGCCGCCCCTGTGCGTGGTGGGCATCATGCTCGCCAACCACGACCCGAGTGCGTCGGCCGGCGCGATGCTGCTGTTCATTACCAACTTCCTCGCGATCCTGATCGCCGGTGGCGGCCTGCTCGCGATCATGGGCTACGGCCGCGTTGCGTTCGCCCAGCGTCGAACGAGCCGACGGCCCGCCGCGATCGTCATCGCCGTGGCCACGGCGCTCATCGCGATCCCGCTCGCCATCACCGGATCCCGCATCGCCGGGGACACGCGGCTCGAGTACGCGATCAGGAGCAGGGCGAGCAGCGCGCTTGCCGGCACCGGTGTCCAACTCGCCTCCGTCGACGCGAGCGGCGACGTCGTGAGCGTGACGCTGGAGGGACCTCCGTCGAGCGGCGAGGCCGTCGCGCGCGATGTCGCTTCGAGGATCCACGCGGCGCGCCCCGACGTCACCGTGCACGTCTCGCTCGTTCAGAGCGAGATCGTGGTCATCCCCTCCTCAAGCTGAGGGCGAGGCGAGGCCGCAGTCCATGTCGGCGGCCGCCGACGTCAGCCCGCCCCAGGCCGTCCCCACCGCAGGAAGCTCCGACGCCAGCTGCGTCGCGGTGGTCGCCGCGCCGGCAGTGCCGGCGTTCGAGATCGTGTCCGACATCGCCTGCACGGCCTGCTTCAGCGCGTCGATCTGTGGCGCGAGCTCCGAGGAGGCCGCGCTCGCAGCGGGTCCGATGTCGTCGCCCACCTGGGTCAGCGCGTCCTGCACGCCCTGGACGCCTTCTTGGACCGGCTGGACCGCCAGCAGCGACCGGATCGAGTCCTGCAGCGTCTGGAGCGCGGCGCACTCGTCGGCGGCTGAAGACGACGTCGACGCCGACGAGGCGACCACGCCGGTGGGCGTGGCCGCCGACGAGGACGTGTCGTCGGAGGAGGAAGAGCAGGCGCCGAGCACCATCACGGCCGCGGCGGCGAGCGCCGGTAGCGTGGCGCGCCGGGCGAGAACACGGGTCATGGACGGGACCTCCTGGAGTACGGGCCGGTGCGAGGCCGAGCGACTGCGAGCGGATGCGGAGCCGCCTCGTGCCGGCCATGATATCGCACGGCGCGAGGCGTTCGATCAGCGGCCCTTGACCGTCCGCTTGATCTCCGTCTTCACCTCGATCTTCGCGTCCTTGGCGGCCCGCTTGACCTCGGTCTTCGCTTCTTTCGCGGCCCGCTTGACCTCACCGACGGCGCTCTTCACGTCGCGCTGGGCTTCCCTGGCCGTGCGGCGTACCCGGTTCACCGTCCCCTCCCGTGCGTGCGTGGCGTCGAGCGTGACGTGCAGGCGCTCGGCGTGCTCCGTCGTGATCTCCTTGGCCATCCGCACGAAGTTGCGCAGCAGGACCAGCTCGTCGATCGTGTAGGTCGAAAGGCGCTCCGCGGAGTGCTCGACGACCGGTGCGTACAGCTCGTGCATGCGGGCGAGGGTGTCGGGCGTCACCTCAACGAACACCCTGCGACGGTCCCCATCGTCGCGGACGCGCGCGATGTGCCCGGCTGCCTCGAGGCGGTCCAGCACGGCGGTGACGGCGCCGGTAGACAGCGCGCTCTCCCGCGCCAGGTCGCCGGCCGTGATGCGCCCGTGCTGGTCGATGATGTCGAGGCACCGGCCGTCCGTGCGGTTCACGCCCATCAGCTGGCAGGCCGCCTCGTCGACGAGCTCCACCGCGTTCTGCTGCGCGCGAACCTCGTTCCCGAGAGACGCGAGAAGGTCCGTCCGAGATTCCCTTGACATTCGTATCTCTCACTTTCTAAGATACTCACCATTCGAGATAAGTATACCTCACCGGCCGGAGCGATGCCGTGAGGAGAGCGGAGGTGAGGATGTCATGAACACCGCGATCGAGGCGACAGGCCTCGTCAAGACCTACCCGGGCGACGTCCGGGCGCTCGACGGTCTCACGTTCGGCGTGGCCGAGGGTTCGATCTTCGGCTTGCTGGGCCCGAACGGGGCGGGAAAATCGACCGCCGTGAAGATCCTCACGACGCTGTCGCGTGCGGACGAGGGCATGGCGCGCGTGGGCGGGCACGACGTGCGGCGGGACGCCGAGCGCGTGCGACGCACGATCGGGGTTGTCGCCCAGAAGGCGGGCGTGGATCCCGACGCGACGGGCCGGGAGAACCTCGTGCTGCAAGGCCAGCTGTTCGGCATGAGCGGCCGCGAGGTTCAGGCGCGTGCGGACGAGCTCCTCGGGAGCTTCGGGCTGGCCGACGCGGGGCGGCGCGCGGTGCGCACGTACTCGGGTGGGATGCAGCGCCGCCTCGACATCGCCACGGCGCTCGTCCATCGCCCGAGCGTGCTGTTCCTGGACGAGCCGACGACGGGTCTGGACCCGGAGGTTCGCGCAGAGATGTGGGGGGAGATCGCCCGGCTGAACGAGCAGGAGGGACTCACGATCCTGCTCACGACGCACTACCTGGAAGAGGCGGACCGGCTCGCGGCGCGCCTGGCCATCGTGGACCGAGGTCGCGTGGTGGCCGAGGGGAGTCCGGCGGAGTTGAAGGGCGGTCTTCACGGCGAGGCGCTGCAGCTCGAGCTCGCCGCCGACGCCGCCGACGAGCTGGCCCGCACGGCGCTGCTGGAACTGCCGGAGGTGCGTGAGGTGGCGGGGGAGGGCCGTTGGGTCCGGGCCCGCGTCGACGACGGGGCGCGCGCGATCCCCGCCGTGCTCCAGTCGCTGGACGGGCGCGGCATCGCCGTCTCGTCCGTCACGATCAGTCGCCCGTCGTTGGACGACGTGTACCTGCGGCTCACCGGGCGCACGTTCGATCACGCGGGTTCCGACGCCGGGAGCGCTCAGACGCGGCCCGGTCACGAGATGGTGGAGGTGTCTTGATGACGGCGCTGGCCCAAACCTGGCCGCTCACGCTCCGCGACCTGCGGGCGTTCCTGCGGCAGCCCTGGTACGTCGCGATCACCCTGGTGCAGCCGATCATCTGGCTGCTGTTGTTCGGCGCGTTGTTCAAGAGCATCGCGAACGTTCCGGGCTTCACGGGAGGCTCCTACGTGGACTTCCTGGCGCCCGGGATCGTGATCATGGTGGCGCTCTTCTCCTCAGGTTGGAACGGGATGGCGACGATCCAGGACCTCGACCGCGGCGTGATGGATCGTCTGCTGGTGACGCCCGTGCGGCGCAGCTCGTTGATCGCCGGGCGGATCGCGAACGGCGCCTTCAACATCGCGGTGCAATCCGTGGTCATCGTGGGACTCGCGCTGTTGGTGGGCGCCGACTTCTCCAACGGCATCGTGGGCGCGCTCGTCCTGATCGGCGTTGCGGCGCTGCTCGGCATGGCGTTCGCCGCCTTCTCGAACGGGATCGCGCTGCTGGCGCGCAAGGAGGAAACCCTCATCGGGCTTGTGCAGTTCATCGTGCTGCCGCTGTCGTTCACGTCGGCCACGTTCATGCAGCAGGATCTGATGCCCGGCTGGATGCAGAAGATCAGCCGGTACAACCCCGTCAACTGGGCGGTCGAGGCAGGCCGCAACGCCGCAACGGGCTCCCTGAACTGGGGCTACATCGGCGTGCGAGCCGGGTTGCTCGCCCTCCTGCTCGTCGCCGCCACCGCGTTCGCGACCCGGGCGTTCAGGAGCTACCAGCGCTCGGTGTAAGGGCGGCGCCCCGCCGTCGCCGATAGGCCCGAACAGGCTGCCCGGGGGCTGGTCAGGTCAGCCGGTTCCGGCCAACTCCGATGGACGGTGCCCGGTGAAGGAGGGCGCATCAAGGAACGGCTCGGGCAATGGCACGGGCTCCGGGAAACGGTCCGGCTCGGGCACCAACTCCGGCAAAGGCTCCGGCTCGGGCCCGGCTCGGTAGCGGGTGCCGTCGGGTCGCAGCCATCGCAGGTGGCCACCTGCTCCGCGCCGCACCGACCAGCCCAGCTCGTGCACGAGGCGGTGGTGG
>JBBRWM010000015.1:0-19464 GCA_038249195.1 Actinomycetota bacterium | reverse complement strand
GGTTCAACCACCGCCGGCTGCTCGAGCCCATCGGCTACGTGCCGCCCGCTGAGTTCGAGGCCGCCTACTGGAAGGAGGTCGACACTGACGACCCTGCGATACTCAGAGATCCGAGCCTCCGGTAAACCCGGCGCGATTCAAACGGCCCTTGTCCTTGTTCTGGTTGCCGCCGGAGCCGGGGTGGTTGGCTCTCATCCAAGAGCCAATGTGGGAGGGATCGGAGGCAAGACAGTCGTAGCGGGATTCGACCAAGGGAGCCTGCTGCTCCAGGCGCGCCAGAGCGCCGCGGTCTTGGTCTCAGGCGATCAGGCTCCCTCGACACTTGGCAAGTTCCAGGCATACGCCTTCTCTCCGGATGGTACTGAGATCGTCGCGACGACCGAGAGCACGAGGTCTTATTCGGGTTCGCCTGGTTCCGAAACATACGTCGGTTCCACGTATGAGGACCAACTGCTGCTGTTGGACCTCACCGGCACCGTTCGACAGGTGCTCTTGAGGGCTGCATCAGATGAGAGCCTCCTTGGTCCTATCGCCTGGTCCCCAGATGGTTCACAAATCGCCTTCAGACTTGCCACTTTCGGGCGAGACGTATCACGTGGATCCCCCGGTTCAACATCTGAAACCGACCAAGCGTGCGTGGTGACGCTCCAAGGCAAGGAGAAGAATTGCCTGAGCGACTTACACTCGGTGAACTTCCTTGCTTGGGACCCAAGAGGGACCGAACTCGCCATTCAACAGACTGGCGACGAGCCGATCGTGTCATGGAATCCGGCGACCGGAGGCACCCGCACGCTAGTTCCAGCAGGTGGTGGCCAGGAGATCAACGCCGCGCTGCACGGAATGGAACTCGGGGACGCTGTGATCATTACGAATCCCCTATGGTCCCCATCGGGACGCCACCTGGCCGTGGATATCCAAAGCATCCCCGGTGGAAGTGTTCCAGCCATCCTCGCGCTGGACGGAACAGTAGAGGCGATTGGGACCCCAAACGATGGTCCCCAGATCCTTGCCTGGCAGCCGGGGGAAGATGTATTGAGCTACACGGTGGGTAAGTACTTTCCAGCGCAAGGGTGGGGGGTCGAGACGATCACTCCGGCACAGTCGAAGCCATCAGTCGTCTTGAGTGAGGAAGGCCTCGCCGATCCGCGCATCTCATCGATGGCGTGGAGCCCCGATGGGGCTACCCTAGCGGTGGGTCACGCCCAGGGAGCTATCCAGCTAGTCCCAGTCCGTACAGGAGGAGAGGTCACCACGTTGAGTGCGGACGGTGTTCTGGTGGGGTGGGGCCCTTGACGGGCCGTCATTGTCCGACACGGCTGCCATGGGCGGAGTCGGTCGCCCCTGATCGAGGCGGCGATGGTTCTATACCTGTCTGAATCGGAAAGTCGTCCTTTCGCTCATGCTGACCCACCCGGTGATGCCGTCCCCAAGATCACGGATCGAAGGCCGAGGCGACAGCCGTCAGCGGGAGTCCGCAGGACGCCGACACCGCGGACTCGTCCCGGTCAGTTCCCGCGCACGCCCTGGATCAAGAAGGCGAGGCCGATCACGAACAGGGCAACCGCGAGACCGGTACGCACCCAGCGGAGCCCACGTTCGCCGGCGACGGCGCGTCCGCCCGTTCCCAGGAGCGTGGCCGTCATGTCCGTGCACGACACCCCCAACGTCATCGCCACGGCGGCGAGGACGGCGGCGGCACGACCGCTCGATGTCGTAGCCTGCGCCATCACCGCGGAGGCCGTCGTTGCGAAGAAGATCCACGCACCAGGATTGAGCACGACCGAGACGATCCCGCGCTCCGTGGGTCCGAGGCCGCTGCCCTGGGCGACGCGCCGGGGTGCCAGTTCGCTGGCCTCCGCCCTGATCGTCAGGAGCTCCGCGACGGCGAGGTAGATCAGGAAGGCGCCGCCGAGCACCCGGAGTCCTCGCAGCGCGGCATCGCTCGGCTGCAGCGCGGAGAAGCCGAACGCGAGCGCCACCAAAACCACGAGGAGGGTGCCGTTCGCTCCGGCCATCACCCTGAGTCCACGCACGATCCCGCCGCGCCCCGTCTCGGACAGGATCAGCACCTGAACCGGGCCGGGCGCCGCGCCGAGCGCCGCCCCCAGCGCGAACGCCGGCAGGACGGCCTCGGACCAGGTGCTCATGACGGCCGGTCCCCAGCGCGGAGCTCTTCGACGGCGATCTCACCCTCGTCGTCGAGCGAGATCAGGAGGCCCTCGCACTCGGCCATCGGGGCGACCGCCCGCCCCGTGAGGCCCTCCGCGGCTCGCTCGACGAACGGCGTGTGGCTGACCGCCAGCCCGCGACCCCCGGCCGGAACCTGGTCGAGGAGCGCCCGGACGCCGGCCGCCATACCCGCGGCGGTCCCCCCCGACGCGTCCTTTCCCCCGAGGCCCGGCACCACGGCGTGCTCGGGCAGCTGCCGCCCCGCCCCGCGCAGGATCCAGGCGGCGGTTTCGGCGACCCGTTCCGCCGGGGCCACGAACACCACGGCGTACGGGACCCGGGAGGCGCGGCCGACGTCCTCCGCCTGGGCGCGACCTTCGGCCGAAAGGCGGTCTGCGTTCGGATCACGCCGAGCGTGACGCCTGAGTTCGAGTTCGCGCATCTCCGCCTCCTTGATCGGCCATCGGCTCCCGCAACCGTTCGCGTATCATGCCGCAGCCGTGCCCTCCCGACGCCGGATCGCCTATTGCCTCGCCGTGGCGTTGCTCGCCACGGGCGCAGCCTGCACCAAGGGCGAACCGCAGGCTTCTTCGACCGCCACCAGCACCGGCGGGGGACCCGTCACGTCGAACGAGTCGGTCGCGTTCGTGCGAGGGAAGTATCGCTACACGTTCAACGGGATCGTGGCCTCGCTCGGCCTGGAGGGCAGCACCGGGGGGCTCGACATCGAGAACGGCTCGGGGGCGGAACTCGCCGCCCCGGTGATCTACGCCATCGGGCAGGACGGCACCCGGTACGAGGCGACCGTCGAGAGCGCGGCGCCGATCGCCGACGGCGACTCCGCCTCCCTCACGGTCACGTTCCCCGCCGCCGTGAAGCCGGACACCGTCGGCCTCATCATCCTGAGCTTCGGGTCGGACAACGTCGGAGCGTTCGCCCCCGTTGCGGCGGCGGGCTCGAGCCCTTCCCCCTGAAGGTCGCGCTGGCGGACTGCCCCGAGGCAGGGTCGGAGCCTCAAAGGTCGGCGCGGCTCGGGGGCTCGCTTTCGCCCGCCTGCCAGCGCGCCAGCACGAAGATCAGGTCGCTCAAACGATTCAGGTAGCGCCTGATCTCCGGGTTCACCTCGCGGCCCGAACCCTCAAGGTCCACCACCCTGCGCTCGGCGCGTCGTACCACGCCTCGCGCGATGTCCAGCGCCGCGCTCCCCGGGTTCGCGCCGGGGACGATGAACACTTCCGGGAGCGGGCGTACCTCCACCAGATCGTCGATCCGCCGTTCGAGCCGTTCGACCATCGTGGTCGTGACGAGGGAGACGTCGGGCGAGAGCTTCTTCCGTTCCTTGGGATTCGTCGCGAGGTCGGCGCCGACCACGAACAGCTCGCGCTGGAGCGTGAGGAGGTCGGCGCGCATCGTCTCGTCCTCGCAGAGGGAGCGGGCGAGGCCGAGCGTGGCCACGGCCTCGTCGGTGGTGCCGTAGGCCTCGGGGGCCGCGTCGGCCTTGGAGACGCGGCCTCCGTAGAGCAGACCGGTCGTGCCGTCGTCCCCCGTCTGCGTGTAGATGCGTGGCATCGGGAGCTAGCATAGGCCCACCGATCCCCCCAGCTGATGGACGGGGGCACGAGGAAGGGGCGCCGATGGCCGGGCGAGCGAGCGGGAGGTTCGGTTCCGTCGTGACCGCGATGGTCACGCCGTTCCGCGACGATCACGCGGTGGATCTCGACGGCGCTCAGGAACTGGCGGTGTCGCTGCTCGATCGCGGATCCGATGCGATCGTCGTCGCCGGGTCTACGGGCGAGTCGCCCACCCTGACCTACAAGGAGAAGGCCGAGCTCTTCCGGGCGGTGGGGGAGGCGATCCGCGGCCGAGGCCAGCTGCTGTGTGGCACGGGCACGTACTCCACTGCCGAGACGCTCGAACTCACGCAGGCGGCGGAGGACGCGGGCGCAGACGGGATCTTGGTGGTGACGCCGTACTACAACAAGCCGCCGCAGCGCGGGCTGATCGCGCACTACGAGCGCATCGCCGATGCCACCGAGCTCCCTATCGTGGCCTACAACATCCCGGGTCGCACCGCGACCCGGATCGAGCACGACACCCTGGTCGAATTGGCGCATCGCCCGAACATCGTCGCGGTGAAGGACTCCACCGGAGACTTCAAGGGCATCTCACGGCTGATCGCCGAGGTCCCGGACTTCGAGGTGTACTCCGGTGATGACTGGGCCACCTTCGGGTACGTCTGCCTGGGAGCCGTCGGCGTCATCAGCGTGGCGAGCCACCTCGTCGGCGGCCAGATCCGCCAGATGATCGATCTGATCCAGACCGGAGACATCGCGGCCGCGCGCAAGATCCACGAGTCGCTATCGCCGCTGTACAACGCCCTGTTCATCACGTCGAACCCCATCCCGGTCAAGGCGGCGTTGCAGATGCAGGGCCGCAACGTCGGCGACCCCCGGCTGCCCTTGGTGCCGGCGACGGATCAGGAGCGCGAGCGGGTCCGCCGGGCGCTGGAGGATGCCGGTCTCCTCTGACACCGCGCCCGCCCGCGTCATCTTCCTGGGAGGCGTCGGGGAGGTCGGCCGGAACATGGCCGCCATCGAGATGCGCGGCCGTCTGCTCATCGTGGATGTGGGACTGTCGTTCCCCTCGGGCGACATGCCCGGCATCGACCTGGTGCTCCCGGACTTCGACTTCGTCCGGAAGCGGGCGCGCGACGTGGAGGCGGTCGTGCTCACCCATGGCCATGAGGACCACATCGGGGCGCTCGCCTACCTGCTGCGGGAGCTCCAGGACGTGGTGCCCGTGTACGGCACGCCGTTCACGCTCGCCCTGCTCCGCGGCAAGCTCGAGGAGCACGGGGTCCTCGACCGAGCCGAGCTGCGGACGGCCGTGCCGGGCGAGGGCGCCTCGGCCGGCCCCTTCGCGATGCGGTTCCTCCGCGTGACGCACTCGATCCCCGACGGCATGGCCGTCGCCGTCGATTCCCCCTTCGGCACGATCTTGCACACGGGGGACTTCAAGATCGACCAAACCCCGCTCGACGGGCGGCCCACCGACCTGCACGGACTCGCCGAGGAGGCCAGCGGCGCCGGCGTGCACCTCCTGCTCTCGGACTCCACCAACGCCGAGGAGCCGGGCTATACCTCCTCGGAACGAACCGTCGGTCCCGTGGTGCAGCGCATCATCGCGAACGCTCCCAACATCGTGGTCGCCGCGTGCTTCTCCAGCCACATCCATCGGATCCAACAGATCGTGACGGCCGCCGTGGCGGACGGGCGCGTGGTCGCGTTCCTGGGGCGCTCCATGCACACCAGCGTTCGGGCCGCCCGCGAGCTCGGGCTCCTCAAGGTCGACGAACGCGATGTGGTGGACATCGAGGAGGTCAAGGATCTCGACCCGGGCCGCGTCGTGGTGATCTGCACGGGATCGCAGGGAGAACCCTATTCGGCGCTCAGCCTCATGGCCAGCCGTCAGCACAAGTGGGTGAAGCTCCAGGGAGGGGACACCGTCGTGCTCTCCTCGAGCCTGATCCCGGGGAACGAGCCGGCGATCCACCGCGTCGTCGATGCGCTGTATCGCACGGGCGCCGACGTGTATCACATGCCGGCCGATCCGGTGCACGCGAGCGGCCACGCGGCGGCCGAAGAGCTGCGGCTCATGCTCTCGCTCGTGCGTCCGCGGTGGTTCATCCCGGTCCACGGCGAGCGCCGCCACCTCCAGCATCACGCCCGCCTGGCGGAGGAGGTGGGGATCCCGCATGACCACGTGATCATCTGCGAGGACGGCGACGTGGTCGAGGTCGGGGCGCGCGTGGAGAAGATCGATCGAGTACAGGCGGGCATGACCTTCGTGGACGGGCTCGGCATCGGGGACGTGGGAGGCGAGGTTCTGCGCGACCGTCGCAAGCTCGCCGGCGACGGCGTCGTCGTGGTGGTCGTAACGGTGGACTCCCAGACCGGCGCGCTGGTGAGCGGCCCGGATATCGTGAACCGGGGGTTCGTCTACGAGGAGACGTCCATGGACATCCTCGAAGAGGCGCGCGTTCGGGTGGTGGCGTCCATAGCCGACAGCGCAGACGCCGACGTGGTGGATCGCTCTGCCCTCCAGCAGAACATCCGCCGGGTCCTAGGGCGCTACTTCAACGAGGTCACCCAGCGCAAGCCGGTGATCCTGCCCGTGATCATGGAGGTCTGAGGCCTCCCGCGCGGCCGCGCGCGGGTTCGGCTGCTTGCCTCGTCGGCAGAACCCGTCATGCTGGCGCCATGGCCACGAAGACTTCCCCGTCGCGGCGTTCATCGTCGCGCTCGACATCCACCCGCAAGTCCCCCGCCCGAGGGCGCAGGCCGACATCCAAGAAGAAGCGGTCGCCGAAGGGCCGCCCGCGGACGCCCACGCGGCAGATCCTTTCCCCGCACGCACGCGACGCCGCGGGGATCGGTCTCGTCGTGCTCGCGCTGCTGTCGGTCCTGAGCGTCTGGCTCGACGCCGCGGGGCCGGTCGGCAACGGCATCTCCAAGGGCCTGCACGCCGCGTTCGGCCTGGGGGCGTACGTGTTCCCCGTGGTGGGCGTGTACTGGGGGATCGTCCTGCTCCGCGACCTCGATCGCGAGGCGCGTGTCCGGATGTTCATCGGGTTCTCGATGCTGGCGCTCGGTGCGCTCGGATTGGTCTCGCTCGCGCGCGGGAACCCGAGCCCGTTCGCGCCTTACGCGGATACCAAGCGCGTCGCGGGCCTCGCCGACGCGGGCGGCCTGGCCGGGGCCCTGGCGGCCTACCCCCTATCACGGGTGGTCTCCGTCTACGGCGCCGCGATCATCGACGCGGGGCTCGCCTTCCTCGGTCTCTTGGTGTTCACCGGCACCTCGTTCGCCCGGATGAACGAGCGCCTGGGGGCGTTCGTCGGCACCCTGCACACCCGCGAACCGAAGTCGGGTCGGGGCCCGGATCCCCAACGCCCGCCCCTGGGATCGGAGGAACCGGACGAACCGAAGAAGCCGTCGCGGCGCAAGCAGGCCATGCTGGAGGCCCTCGGCCTTCACGAGAGCCTCGTGGTCGTGCCGGACGCCGGGCCACCTCCGCCGTCCATGCTGGCCCCCTCGGAGGAGTCGGACCCTCCTGAGGCACCGCCCCGCGAGGCTCCGGCAAAGGCCGCCAGGCCGCGGACGGTGACCACGGCCGCCGGCCCCTACCAACTCCCTCCCCTCGACCTCCTGCGCACCGCGCCCCCCTCCACGAACGACGGGAAGGACGAGGCGCGGGTCATGGAGGCGCTCGGGCTCACCCTCACCACGTTCGGCGTGGACGCGCGGGTCGTGGCCGCGCACCGCGGGCCCACGGTCACCATGTACGAGGTGGAGGTGGCGCCGGGAACCAAGGTCAACAAGGTCCTGAACCTCTCGAGCGACATCGCCTACGCGCTCGCCACCCCCGACGTGCGCATCATCGCGCCGATCCCGGGTCGCTCCGCCATCGGCATCGAGGTGCCGAACCAGCACCGGGACTTCGTGATGCTGGGAGACATCCTCCGCTCGAAGCAGGCGCGCGAGGACGTCCATCCCCTGTCCGTCGCGCTGGGCAAAGACATCCACGGAGCCGCGCAGATGGTGAACCTCGCGAACATGCCGCACGTGCTCATCGCGGGCGCGACGGGCGCCGGCAAGTCGAGCCTGGTGAACTGCTTCATCTCCTCGCTGCTCTTGCGAACCACTCCCGACGACGTGCGCCTGGTGCTGATCGATCCCAAGCGGGTGGAGATGTCGCACTTCGCTGAGGTCCCGCATCTGCTCAGCCCCGTGATCGTCCACCCCAAACGGGCGGCGGAGGCCCTGAAGTGGATCTGCCGCGAGATGGAGCTGCGCTACGAGACGCTCGCCACGGTGGGCGTGCGCGACATCGACGGGTACGAGGAAGGGTTGAAGGCCGGCACGCTTCGGCTGCCTCTGGGACTCGAGGACCGCTACGAGCACATGCCGTTCATCGTGGTGGTGATCGACGAGCTCGCCGACCTCATGATGGTGGCGCCGCGCGACGTCGAGGACGCGATCTGTAGGATCGCGCAGATGGCGCGCGCGGTGGGCATCCACCTCGTGGTGGCGACCCAGCGTCCCAGCGTGGACGTGGTCACGGGCCTCATCAAGGCCAACATCCCCAGCCGCATCGCCCTGATGACGTCCTCGCAGGCGGACTCGCGCGTCGTGCTGGATCAGAACGGAGCCGAGAAGCTCGTGGGCCACGGCGACATGCTCTACGCGCCCGCGAACGCCTCGAAGCCCTCGCGCTTGCAGGGTGCCTGGGTCACCGAAGGGGAGATCCGGGCGATCACCGGCTTCATCCGCACGCGGCGGGAGGTCGTCTACGAGCAGAGCATCGAGGGGCTGGGACTCCCGCCCACCGAGTCAGAGTTCGCGGGCGGCGGCGTCCTGGGCCAGGTCGACGACCTCTTGGATCAGGCCGCCGACCTGGTGATCCGCTCCCAGCTCGGATCGACATCGATGCTGCAACGCAAACTCAAGGTGGGCTTCGCGCGCGCGGGTCGCCTCATGGACCTGCTCGAGGAGCAAGCGATCGTGGGTCCCGGGCAAGGGTCGAAAGCGCGGGACGTGCTGCTCACGCCGGAGGACTGGCAGGAGCGCCGCGACGCCTGAGCCCACTCAGAGCGCGCCGACGCGCCGCGCCACGTGGAACAGGGTGTCGGCGTGCTGCTGCGGGTCGATCATGAACCTGCCGGCCATGCCGACCTGGGCTCGCCAGTAGTCGTAGATGTCTTCCGCGCACCAATCTCGCGATCGGGCGCTGCGGAAGCTCCGCACGAGTTCGCTGCCGGACCAGATCGCCTCCGGGCACACCACGAAGCCGCCCCGCTCGGCATCGATCGACAACCAGTAAGCGCCGACCAGCCCCCATCGACCGTCGTCCAGCTGTCCGGAGACGAGCAGGAACTTCACCGGGCCTTCCGACAATGCGCTGGGTTGGGTCAGGGGTTCGTGCACCGAGGACAGCGGCGACACCTGCCACGTCACCTGGTTCACGTCGTTCACGTCGTACACTTCGGGCTCCATTCGGCGTCCCCCCGCTCGGGTGAGACTAATCACCCGTTCGGGGGTCGCACAGGGGCCGGAAGGCTGGAAGTCCGGGTCTTGCGACCTAGACCGAGGGCGCTCTCACGGCGCACGCCAGCCGCCGTCGGGATCCTCACGTCGCCGCATGTTCGCTGGCTCGGGCGAAGGCCTCGTGGATCACGTGGATCGCGCTCGCTCGGTCCTCATAGCCGTCGGTGGCCACCTTGTGTCCCTCCAGGTCCTTGTACACCTGGAAGAAATGCTCGATCTCGTTCAACAGCGGGGTCGGCAGGCCCTCCAGGTCCGCCACCTGCGACCACAGGGGGTCGCGCAGCGGCACGCACAGGATCTTCTCGTCCTCACCTTTCTCGTCCTGCATCCGGAACAGCCCCACGGGGCGCGCCCGGATCCGGCATCCCGGAAAGGTCGGCTCGCCCACGAACACCAGTGCGTCGAGGGGGTCGCCGTCGAGCCCGAGCGTGCCGTCGATGAAGCCGTAGTCGGCCGGGTACTGCATCGACGTGAAGAGCATCCGGTCGAGGAAGATCTGCCCGCTCAGGTGGTCCACTTCGTATTTGTTGCGGGACCCCTTCGGGATCTCGACGACGACGACAAGGGGGTCGCTCGCGCTGTCCATCGATCGGGAGTGTAACGGTGCGTACCGGGCGGGCCGCTATCATCGCGGTATCCCATGGCCGGCCGACCTTCCCACGACGGCGTGATCGGGGTCGGTCCTGCGCTGCGCAAGGCCCGCGAACATCGCGGCCTCACGCTGGAGGGAGCCGCCCGAGACACGAAGCTCCGCAAGGATCAGCTCGAGGCGCTCGAGGACGAGGATTTCGACGCGCTGGGCGGCGAGGTTTACGCGCGGGCCTGCCTGCGCACGTACGCCGGCTACCTGGGGCTGAGCCCGGACCGGGTGATGAGCATCTACGCCCGCCACGCCGACGATCCGCAGCCACCGCCCCCTCCCGAGCGGCTCGGGCGCGTGGAGCGGGCGATCGCCGCTACGCGGATCCGTGACAACCAGCGGTTCCTGCTCATCGCGGCGGCCTTCGTCGTGTTCGTCCTGATCGTCTTCGGGTTGCTGTCACGCGATCACTCCGCCCCACCGCCCGCGGCGATCGCCACGGGCACGCAGTCGCCGGTTCCCAGCGATCAGGCGTTCGACGCCTCGCTCACGGCCCAGGGGCCCGCGGAGGTGACCGTCACCGTGGACGGGATCGCCGAGACGTTCTCGATGACCAGGGGCGAGGAGCGCTCATTCATGCCGGTCGAGAAGCTCCGCGTCGAGCTGGCCTCGGGCGGGTCCGTCGCGGTCGTGGTGTCCTGGCGCGACCTCGGCACGCCCGGGGTGCCGGGGGAGCCGTGGAGCCGGACGTTCACGTACGCACACGTGAGCGCCTGGCCGTCGCCGTCGCCGTCTCCTTCACCGTCGCCGTCTGGTTCCCCGTCCGGGTCCGTATCGTCGTCTGCAACGCCGTCGGCGTGAGGCCGGCAGATAAGGGGACGGGGCCATGAGGGCCGAGATCGTGGGCGTGGGGACGGAACTGCTGCTGGGTCAGATCGCGAACACCAACGCCCGATGGATGTCCGAGCGCCTCGCGGAGATCGGGGCCGATGTCCTCTACCACCAGGTGGTGGGCGACAACCTCGACCGGATCGTGGGGACCCTTCACCTCGCCGCATCTCGTTCCGACGTCGTGTTGGTAACCGGTGGGCTCGGTCCCACACAGGACGACATCACGCGGGACGCGCTGGCTCTGGCCATGGGAGCGCAGATGACGCGCCACCCGGAGATCGAGCGGTTCCTGGGCGAGCGATTCGCGGGGTTCGGCCGCGGGGCGATGCCCTCGAACAACCTCCGACAGGCCGACGTTCCGGCCGACGCACGCACCATCATGCCGGAGCAAGGATCGGCGCCCGGCCTGATCGCGGAGCTCGACGGCGCCCGGATCTACGCCGTCCCTGGTGTGCCGAGCGAGATGGTCGAGATGATGGAGGGAACGATCCTGCCCGAGCTCGTGCTGGCCGTCGGGGCGGGCGTGGTGTATTCGCGCGTCCTCCGCTGCGTCGGCATCGGCGAATCGCGAGTGGCCGAGATAGTGGCCGACCTCTTCGAGTCGACCGCGAACCCATCGGTGGCCTTTCTCGCTTCGGCGGGGGAGGTGAAGGTGCGGGTCACCGCCAAGACCGATTCGGTCGAGGCGGCCGAGCTGCTGATCGCCCCGATCGTCGCGGAGGTCAAGGCCCGCCTGGGCGACGTGATCTTCACGGAAGCGGACGAGACCCTCGAGCAGGCGGTGGGCAGGCTGCTCGTTGGGAACGGGGTCACGCTCGCCTGTGCCGAATCGCTTACCGGCGGCGGCGTGGCGGCGCGGCTCACGGATGTGGCCGGTGCCTCGGCGTACTTCCTGGGGTCGGCGGTCGTCTACACGGCGGCCGCCAAGCGGGACGTCCTCGGGGTCTCGTCGGCGACCTTGGAGGGTCCGGGCGTCGTCAGCGCCGCGTGCGCGCAGGAGATGGCGGCGGGCGCCCGCTCGCTGTTCGGCGCGGATATCGCGGTCGCGCTGACGGGGGCGGCCGGACCCGAGCCGCATGGGGGAGCAAGCCCGGGCACGGTCTGGCTGGCACTCGATGCCGACGCCGCCAAGCACACGCGCCGCTACGTCGCCGTCGGGGAACGGGGGCGCGTCCGACGCTGGGCTGAGCAGGGCGCGCTCGACATGGTTCGCCGGCACCTCGAGGGCCTCGAGCTTCCCAGCGGCGACCGCGTGATCTAGCGTCGGACCGTGCCTGGGGGCGACACGATCCGGTTGTTCGTAGGAGTGGACGTGCCCTCCGCCATCTCCCGAGCGATCGACGTCGCGACGGTGGCGTGGCGCGCGCCGATACGAGGCGTGCGCTGGACCTCGCCGGAGGATCGGCACGTGACGCTCCGTTTCGTGGGCGATGTCGCGTCGGCTGACGTGGAGCCGATCTCGGCTCTGGTTCGCTCCGCGTCTCGCACCACCGGCGGGTTCACGTCCACCCTCGGCCGGGTCGGCGGGTTCCCCTCAGTGAACCGGGCGCACGTGGTGTGGATGGGACTCGAAGACCCGGCAGGTGCATGGATCGGACTGGCGGCGAACCTCGATGGGGCGTTGGCCGGGGCGTTCGGAAGCGAGACGAGGCCGTTTCGGCCGCACATCACGCTCGGCCGGACGACCCATCCCGTGGCCCTGCCTCAACCGCCCCCCGGCGCGGGCGACGCACCGGCCCTCCCGGTCGCGAACATCGTCTTGTTCCGTAGTCATCTAGGCGGATCGCACCCGCGATACGAGCCTCTGGAGATATTCCCGCTCCCGCACGCGGGAGGGGGCTGATCGCACGTTGTCCATGCATCCGAGTGGCCAGATACTTGCGCCCGAACACCTGTTCGAGTAGCCTCGCCTCCTCGGATACCCATCGAACGACAGGGGTGTAACTTATGTCAGACGCGCTCGCTAACCTTCGCGGACCATCGGGGATGCAGGTTCGCCGGCACCTCCCCGCCGGGGGAACCGCGGATCAGAAGGGGGCAACGGTGGATCGCGACAAGATGCTCGACGTCACGCTCCAACAGATCGAGAAGCAGTTCGGCAAGGGAGCCGTCATGAAGCTTGGTGAGCACCCTGCCGGTGCGGGCTTCACCGTCATCCCCACGGGCTCGCTGGCTCTGGATCTCGCGCTCGGGGTGGGAGGGATCCCCCGAGGCCGCGTCGTCGAGGTGTTCGGCCCCGAAGGCTCCGGCAAGACCACCGTCAGCCTCCACATGATCGCCGAGGCTCAGGCGAAGGGCGGCATCGCCGCGTTCATCGATGCCGAGCACGCCCTGGACCCCACGTACGCGCGGGAGCTCGGGGTCGACATCGACGAACTGCTCGTCTCACAACCCGACTCGGGCGAACAGGCGCTCGAGATCGCCGACATGCTCGTGCGGTCGGCGGCCATGGACATCGTGGTGATCGACTCGGTCGCCGCGCTCGTGCCCCGCGCCGAGATCGAGGGCGAGATGGGTGACACCCATGTCGGCCTCCAGGCCCGCCTCATGTCGCAAGCCATGCGCAAGCTCTCCGGCTCGCTCTCCAAGTTCGACACCACGGCGGTCTTCATCAACCAACTCCGGGAGAAGATCGGCGTGATGTTCGGCAGCCCGGAGACCACCCCTGGCGGGCGCGCCCTCAAGTTCTACGCCTCCGTCCGCCTGGACGTTCGGAAGATCGAGAACCTCAAGGACGGCACGGAAGTCGTCGGATCGCGCACGCGGGTCAAGGTGGTGAAGAACAAGGTGGCGCCCCCCTTCCGCCAGTGCGAGTTCGACATCATGTACGGCAAGGGCATCTCCAAGGAAGGCTCGCTCATCGACGTGGGCGTGGACCTCGAGATCATCAAGAAGTCGGGCGCATGGTTCACCTACGAGGGCGAACAGTTGGGGCAGGGCCGGGAGAACGCCCGCGGCTTCCTCGCCGAGCACCTCGAGATGCGCGACGAGATCGAGCGGAAGATCCGCGAGGCCGTGGGCTTGACGAGCTTCGGCGAGGAGGGCGACGAAGCTGCGGTCGAGATCGTGCCCGACCTGGTGCTCGAAGACGATCCCAAGGACGGGACGGTCGAGCCGGCCAAGCCGAAGACCCACAAGGCCGACGCCTAGGCCCTGCGATGCGCAACCGCACGGCCAGGAACCCGAAGACGTGCCACGAGCGCGCTCTGGGGCTCCTTACGGTGCGCGCCCGCAGCCGCCGGGAGCTCGAGACGAGGTTGCGGCAGGCCGGGTTCCAATCAGACGAGATCGACGATGTGTTGGAGCGGCTCGAGCGCGTGGGGCTCATCGACGACGCGGCCTTTGCGCGGCAACTGGCTGAGCATCGTTTCGGCGTGAAGCGCTCGGGTTCACGTGCCGTCACGAGCGAGCTGCTCGCCAAGGGTGTCGCACCGGCGATCGTGGCCGAGGTCGTGGCCGAGGTCGTGGAGGGCGGCGCCCTCGGGGAGGAGGAGCGGGCCGAGGCCCTGGCTCGGTCGCGCGCGTCGCGCCTGGGAGCGCTCGAGCCGGCCAAAGCGTTCCAGCGCCTGTCTTCGCTGCTCATGCGGCGGGGGTTCGGCCCCGAGGTGGCCCGACGGGCGGCGCGGCGAGCGCTGGAACTCACGGGTGCCGAAGAGTAGCCCTTCGACGGTCTTGTGTGCGGGCGGCCGCGGCCGTAGCATCGTGAACACGAGAGGAATGTTTCCGAAACCGACATTCACCGAGCAGAAGCCGAGCAGCATGACCCGAGACCACCCCACCATCAAGATCCCGAACCCGGGCGCGGTCACGCGACATCGTCGCGCTCCTTAGCGTCGGCCCAAGCAGCTGCGCCTGATGCCGGGACCGGACGCAGGTCCTCTCGAAACGTGCGCATAGGTTGTTGGGAGGAACCATGGGTCCCGTCGTCATCGGCGTCGTCTGCCTGATCATCGGTGCGGCCGGCGGATTCTTGTATCGGAAGAACGTCGCGGCGTCGCAGGCCCACAGCCTCGAGTCCCGGACCCAGAAGATGCTGCTCGAGGCAGAGCGGGAAGCGGACTCGACGACCAAGCGCGCCCTCGCGGAGGCGAAGGAAGAGATCGCGGCCATGCGCCGCGACCTCGATGAAGACGTTCGCTCGCGTCGGGACGAGGTCGCCCGGATGGAGCGGCGGATCACCGAGTCGGAGGGCGATCTCAAACTGAAATCGGCGGCGGTTGAGGCCCGCGTGGGGGAGCTGGACGAGCGGGAGGATCGGCTCACCTACGTCCGGTCCCAGCTGGAAAAGGCTACGGAGCTGCATCGGGCCCAGCTCGAGCGCATCGCGGGCCTGACGTCGAGCGAGGCGAGAGACCAGCTGATGGCCACGGTCATCGAGGATGCGAAGAAGGCCGCGATGAGCCAGGTCCGCGAGATCGAGCAGCGGGCGCGGGAAGAGGGGGAGGAGCGGGCCCGCAAGATCGTGACCATCGCTATCCAGCGCGTGGCGTCCGAGCAGACCGCGGAATCCACGGTGAGCGTGTTCGCGCTGCCTTCCGAGGACATGAAGGGTCGGATCATCGGTCGTGAAGGTCGAAACATCCGCGCCTTCGAGGCGACCACGGGTGTGAACCTCATCATCGACGACACGCCGGAGGCCGTCGTGCTCTCGTGCTTCGACCCCGTGAGACGGGAGGCGGCTCGGCTCACGCTCGAGAAGCTCGTCGCCGACGGCAGGATCCATCCCGCCCGCATCGAGGAGATCCACGAGCGCTCGCAGCGGGAGCTCGAGGAACGGATCCGACGGGTGGGCGAGGACGCTGTGGCCGAGGTGGCCATCGCCGACATCCATCCCGAGATGATCAAGCTGCTCGGACGCCTTCAGTATCGGACGTCGTACGGACAGAACGTGTTGAGGCATCTGGTGGAGTCGGCGTTCATCGCGGCCGCGCTGGCGGCCGAGATGGGGGTGGATCCGACGATCGCCAAGCGCGGGGCGTTCCTGCACGACATCGGGAAGGCCGTCACGCACGAGGTCGAGGGCTCCCACGCCATCATCGGCGCGGAGATCGCTCGTCGGATGAAAGAGGATCCGGAGGTCGTTCACTGCATCGAGTCGCACCATGGCGAGGTGGAACAGCACTCGATCCACGCGGTGCTGGCCCAGATCGCGGACGGCATGAGCGGCGGTCGGCCCGGCGCGCGCCGCGAGTCCCTCGAGACCTACGTGAAGAGGCTGGAGCGGCTCGAAGAGATCTGCTCGGCTCACCCAGGGGTCGTCAAGACGTTCGCCATGCAGGCGGGTCGCGAGGTCCGCGTCATGGTGGAGCCGGGAGACGTTGACGACATGCAGGCGCAGGTGATCGCCCGCGACATCGCGAAGCAGGTCGAGGAGGAGCTGCAATACCCGGGACAGATCAAGATCACGGTCGTTCGGGAGCTCCGAGCCACCGAGTATGCGCGGTAGCCTCGTCGAGCGGAGCGCTCAGCGCCATTCGCCGCCGTCGCCCGTGGACCCGGGCTGCTTGGCCTTCTTGCTGAGGGCCGTGGCTGCCAAGCGGCTGCGCAGGCTTCGCCCGGGAGCATCATCCGGCTCGGAGGGGTCATCGTCCGGCTCCCGCCGCTCGTCGAACGCCTCTGTCGACCCCGCGTCGTGTCCGTTGTGCTCCGCGCCATGCGGATGTGGTGGCTCGAGCGGATCCGCGAGCGCGTCGGGTTCGACCCCGGCACGCAGCGCGGTGCTGTCGGCCTCGGCGCGCTTGCGCGCCGCCTCGGCCTCGGCGGCCTGCTCCATGGCCCTGCCGAGCTTCTCGCGGAGCCGGATCACCTCTTGCTCCATCGCCGGGTCGCTCGCGATCACTTCGCCACGCTCCTTGGCGAAGCGCAGGGCTGCCTCGGCGGACTCGGCGGCCGCGTAGGCACGCCGGGCGCGGACCTCGGTCTGCTCGAGGCGGGACTCGAGGTCGGCGATGATCGCGGCCTGGTCCCCATCTGTTACTTCCGCCGCGACCGGGGGCGCGGGCGTCTCCGCTGCCTCCGCGAGCTGACGCTCGAGATCGGCGATGTGGCTACGTGCGTGCTCGAGCTCCTCGAGGGCCTCGGCATCGGGCGGGGCCGATGGCTCGCCGGCGGCTCGCGCCCCCTCGAGCTCGCCCTCCAAGGCCTCCGCGCGCGATTCGGCCTCGGCAGCGCGGGCTTCGGCGCGTTCGCGTTCGAGCTCGGCGGAGCTGCGGGCGCCCTCCGCGTCCTCGATCGTCGTCCGTTCGGCGGCGACCCGGAGGGCGTCTGTCTCCTCCACGGACCGCGTCGTGGCGGTCAGCTCGTCGCGAAGCGCCTGCGTTTCGGCCTCGGCGGCAACGGCGCGCTGCTCCGCGGAGCCGACGCGCGTCTCCAGTTCCAAGAGGCTCCCGCGGACGCCCGCGAGCTCTTCATCGAGCCGCGTGGCCCGCTCCTCCGCCTCGAGGCGGCGGGACTCGGCCTCTTGCAAGGCCGTCTCCGCCGCGGCGGCGCGCGCTTCGGCCGCCGCGCGGGTGGGCTCGAGCTCGCTCAACCGCGCCCTGGCCTCTTCGAGTTCATGACGCACGGCGATCAGCTGGGCCTCGAAGGTCTCCGCGTGCGCCGCGGCCGAGCGCAGCGCGTCCTCGGCGGCCTGGTGGGTGGCCTCCAGGGATTCGGCCCGCTCCTCGGCGACGGCCGTGCGCATGTCCGCCTCGGCGGCGCGGGTCTCGGCTCCCGTCGCGCGCGTTTCCGCGGCCTCGACCAACGGCTCGAGCTCCGATGAGCGAGCGAGCGCGGCGGCGACATCTTCCTGAGCGGCAGACAGGACATCGGAGGCCTCGCGCTGCTCCGCCATGAGCTCCTCGATCCTGGTGTTGAGCGACGCGGTTGAGGCCTCGATGGCCTGTCGCTCGGCGGCCGCGGCCCCGAGCTCGTCGCGCAGCCGGCCAACCTCGAGACCCAGCTCGGCCCGGGTCTGCTCGTCGTTCTCGATGGTCGCGCGAGCGCCCGCGAGCTCCTCCTCGAGCCGGATCCGGATCTCCTGGAGCTCCTCACGGGCCTGGGTCGCCTCGTGACGAGCCTCCGTGAGGGCGGCCTCTCCTTGAGCGACCGCGCGGTCGATCTCGCCCTCCAGCGCGCCGATCTTCGCGGTCCGTGTTTGCTCCTCTTCCATGAGACGCATCAGTTCGCTTCGCGCGCCGTCTCGTTCGAGTGTGGTGACGGCGACCGCGTCGTCGAGCTCCTCCACCCGAGCCTCGGCGACGCGGGCACGCGTCGAGGCGTCGTCGAGCTGCTCGGCGGCTTCCGTCCCGACGGAGCCGAGCTCGCTCACGCGGGTTTCGAGCTCTTGCATGTGCATCCGTGCCAGCTCGAGCGCGGACTCGGCGTCGCCGCGCCGCTCCCGCGCTTCGCGGAGCTCCTCCTGGAGGGCGTCGACGCCTTCGGCGGCGTCGCCCAGCTCGGCCAACCGCGTTCCGACGTCTGAGAGCACCATGTCGGCATGGACGGTTCGGGCCGTGAGCTCGTCGTCGCGAGCGCGGGTGGCCTCGAGCTGCAACTGCAACGCCTCGACCCGCTCAGCGAGCTCGCGCGCGCGATCTCCCGGCTCTTGGGGGTCTGTGGAGACGGCCTCGTGCTCGGACGTCGGCGCGTCGCCACGCACCATGCGGGCCTCGACCTCGGCGACGCGTCGGGCCAGGAACTGTTCGCGACCGATCGACTCGCGCAACTGCTGGTCGAGGACGACCAGCGGCTCGGGGATCTGGTCCAGATCCATGCTCGCGAGGCCCCTATCCTGCTCCGCCACCTGCGCCTCAAGCTCCTGGATGCGCGTCTTCATCAGGTGCGCCGCGGCCGCCGTCTCGGCCGCCTCGGCGCGAGCCTCGGCCAGTTCCTGCCGCGCCTCATCGATCGCGGTCTCCAGGCTGCGTCGTCGTTCGGAAGCCATCGCCATCGCGTCCAATCTCGTTCGGGTGTTCGGTCGGGATCCGCTACTCCAGGGTCATCGGCAGCGCGCGAGCGAACTTCACCCCATTTATCCGGAAGTCGCGGGGGCTACCCGGAAGCCGCGACCCCGGGCGACGGGGTGCGTGCCGTTGCCGACTCGAGCGCGGCCGCGATGCCCAGGAGGGGGAGCTGCCCGCTGCTCACGAGGGCGCCCAGCTCCTCGAGCTCTTCGTCCCCGCCCACGACCGTGTACCCGTTGACTTCGAAGAACGTGCGCGCGGCCGCGAGCGCGATGCGCTCGTTGCTGCGCTCGAAGGGCCGCCGCTGTGCCAGCTCGGCGAGCAAGACGGCGGCCTTCACGTGAAGGCCCGGGTAGATCGGGCCATCCTCGGACGTCGCCGCGGGGAGCGCGGAGATCTCGTCGAGCACGGCGAGATCGGCCGCCACGGGGGCCCCGGCCTCGCGGGCCGCCGCCGCCACGAGGTCGACGGAGGTGAGATAGCGTGGCCCGGGCGCGGTATCGTCCGGGACCGTCCCACCGTTCGGTACGGGCGGCGACGCGTCTGTCTCCGGCTCGACGGCGACACGGGAGGGCGCGGGATCGTCGGCCACCCGATCACGGATGGCGCGGTAGACCTCTTCGAGATTGCTGAGGACGGCCTGCGCCGAGAGCAGTTCGCCCTCGGTTGCCGCGAAACGGCGCTCGGCCTCGGTGGCCCTCAGCTCCATCTCCTCGGCACGTTCGAGCGTCACGAGATGCTCCGACTCGAGCGCCCCGAGCCGGGCCGCCGCGTC
>JBBRWM010000014.1:0-55041 GCA_038249195.1 Actinomycetota bacterium | reverse complement strand
GGCTGGCCTCGGCGATGAGAAAGAACAACCGGCGCTCGGCCTGGCAGACCGCTTCGTGGGCCTTATCGAGTGCTCCGATCGCTCCTGAGGTATCGAACATGTGTTCGAACCTATCGCCTCCGACGCCACCCGTCCGTGACGGCCATCACGTTCGGGACGAAGATCTGACCCCCGGGATGCCGGCTGGATCGACCGAGATGATCCGGGCCGGCGCTACACTCGCGCGGTGGCGCGCAAGCCCTGGAACGATCCGAGCCGGCTTCCGCTCTACGTCGTCGCCGTAGCCGTCGCCTTCGGGTTGGTGGCCCTGTGGCCCGAGCATCGGGACGTGTGGTACCTGAACGACTCCGCCGTCCATCGGTCGATGACCACCTGGGCCGCGGACCGGATCCGCGACGGCCACCTCCCGTTCGATGGCTGGTACCCGTACCTCGCGCTGGGGGCGAGCCGATTCCATCACTATCAGTCGCTGCCGCACATCATCACGGGCGCGCTGTCGATCGTGCTGGGCCCCGGGACCTTCCGCTGGTCGCTCTATCTGCTGCTCGCCTGCTGGCCGATCTCGGTGTACGCGGGCGGGCGGCTGCTCGGGCTCGGCCGCTGGCCCGCCGCGGCGGCCGCCCTCGTGTCGCCGCTCCTCGTGAGCCGGCCGGGCCTTGGGTTCGAGTGGAACAGCTACGTCTGGCGCGGGTCGGGGACGTGGGCCCAGCTGTGGGGCATGTGGGCGCTGCCGATCTGCCTGGGCCTCAGCTGGCAGGCCGTTGCGCGCGGGCGCCGGATGTGGCTCGCGGCGCTCGCGCTGGGGCTCACGATCGCGTTCCACCTCCTCACGGGCTATCTCGCCTTGCTGTGCCTGGGGGTCTTCGTGCTGGTCGTGCCACGCGAGATCTGGACGCGCCTGGGCCGCGCCGCGATCGTGGCGCTCGCGGCCCTCCTGTTCTCGGCGTGGATGCTCGTGCCGCTCGTGCTCGGCGCGAAGTGGACCATCAACGACGAGTTCAGCCGGGGCACCTACTTCTACGATTCGTTCGGTGCGAAGAAGGTGTTGGGGTGGCTCGTGACCGGGCGGCTCTTCGACGCCGGGCGCTTGCCGGTGGTGACCCTCCTGGCGGCGGGTGGGCTCGTGATCGCCGTGCGGGGCTTCCGCGCGCACGAGCAGTCTCGTGTGCTCCTGGGGGTCGGCCTGCTGAGCCTGCTGCTGTTCTTCGGGCGGCCGACGCTGGGGCCGGTCCTGAAGCTGCTCCCCGGCGGCGGCGACCTGTTCCTGCGCCGCTACATCATGGGCGTGCATCTCGTCGGGCTCTACCTCGCCGGGTTCGGCCTCGCCTGGCTGGGGGCGCTCGCCGCCAAGCTGCTCCGCGAACGCCCGGCCCTGCGCCTGCCGCCCCGATGGCGTCCGGTCTCGATCGGCGTCGCCGGCCTCGTGGTGCTCATGCCCGCGTTCATCGAACGCGTGAGCTACGAGGCCAAGGACTGGACGTGGATCCCCCAGCAGATCGAGTCCCAGGCCACCGACGGCGTGGGATACGAGGCGCTCGTGCAGAGGGCCGAGGCCGAAGGCCCCGGCCGCATCTTCTCGAGCCTTCGCTCCCAGCCCACGGGCGGCTTCGACGTGGGCTCGGTGCCCGGCTACGTGATCCCGGTGAACCTGCAGGTCGATTCGCTCGGCTTCACGAGGCCCACGTGGTCCCTCGCCTCCGGCGCCGAGGCGAGGTTCCAGATCGGGAACCCCACGCACCCGCCCCTGTACGGCGTGCGCTACGTGATCGTCCCGCAGGACCGGACGCCGCCCCCCGGCGCCACCGAGGTCGCGCGATCGGGCCGATTCGTGCTCTACGAGTATCCCGACTCCGACTACGTCGCGCTCGTGGACACCGTGGCGCCGATCTCCGTGAACCGCGACGACATCGGGAGTCAGATGACCTCGTTCCTCGACTCCGGCCTGCCGGGCCGCGCCTTCCTCCCCACGCTCGCGTTCCCGGGCAGCCCGGCTGCCGCGCCGACGCTGGGGCCCAACGAGGAACCGAGCTCCTCGCCGGGCACCGTTCGCTCGAGCTTCTCGAGCATCGCCGACGGCGTCTTCGGCGCCACCGTGACCGCGCGTCGGCCGGCGGTCCTCAAGGTGGCGGCCTCCTTCGACCCCGGCTTCCGCGCGCTGGTGGACGGGCGGGAGGTCCCCGTGCAGATGATCGCGCCCGGCTTCGTGGGCGTGCCGGTCCCGGCCGGGCGCCACGAGGTATTCGTCACCTATCAGTCCTATCCCTGGTACGGGCCGTTGTTCATCCTGGGGATCGGCGCCATCGTCCTGTTGTGGTTCGCCCGGCGGTCGCCACGCGATCGACGCGGGGGCGCGCACATACCGTCGATGACGTAGGCGCAAGTCCGTACCCACGCCGCCGCGAAACCTCGCGGATGTCCTTGAGATGCATCACCGCTTGGTCGTCCTGGCGATGGTCATCGGCGGCCTGGCAGCCGTCTCAGCTCTCGCAGGAGGCCGAGCGGCCAAGAAGACGAACACGATCAAGGGGTGCATCAACAAGCAGACCCGTGTCGTCCGCATCATTCCGTCCGGCAAGAATTGCAAGTCGGGCGAGAAGACGAAGAAATGGAGCATGACCGGTCCCGCAGGTCCGGCCGGAGCGCCTGGACCCGCAGGCGCAACAGGAGCCACCGGAGCGAATGGTGCTCCTGGATCCCCTGGTCCTGCCGGCGTTGACGGCGCTACGGGAGCCACCGGGGCCGATGGAGCGATGGGCGCGACCGGCCCCACCGGTGCCGACGGAGCCACCGGCGCCGAAGGCACGAACGGATCCGACGGTCTGAACGGGACCACGGGCGCCACCGGCCTCATGGGTCCGGTCGGGCCGCCAGGGCCCGCCGGACCGACCGGGCCCACGGGCGCGGACGGCACGGATGGCGCCACGGGCACGAACGGCACTGACGGAGCCACCGGCCCGGCTGGCTCTACCGGCGCGGACGGCCTTCAGGGCCCACCAGGGCCTTCGGGCACGGCGGGAATCACGATCGTGACCGGGGTATCAGCCAGTTCCTCGAGCAACAAGTCGGCCACGGCCACTTGCACGGGGGGCAAAAAGGTCTTCGGCGGAGGATTCATAGCGAGCGACACCAACGTCTTCGCTCAGGCCTCCTACCCAGCGTCCTCCACGACGTGGACGGTCGATGCCCGAGAAACTGGATTCGGGACAGGGAACAACTGGACCGTGACGGCGTACGCGCTCTGCGCGTAGGCATGAGGCGAGCCTGGAAGGGGCGGCCCGCAGGGCCGCCTCTTCGGCGTCCGAGGTCCTTCCGTCTCGTACCATCGCAGCGATGACGCGATCTCTGCGCGCGCTCGTGATCCCCGCGCTGCTGCTCGGCCTGCTGCTGGGCGCGTGCAACCGGAACCACGTGGACGCCGACGCCCGGCTCCGCGAGGGACTCGCCCAGCAACAGGCCGGCAACCTCGATACGGCGCGCGAGGCCTACCTGGACGTCCTCAGCGTCCGTCCCGACGACCGCTTCGCCAACTACAACCTCGGACTCATCGCGTCGCAGCAAGGCGACGATCAGCTGGCCGAAGGCTTCTACCGCACCGCTCTCAACACGGATCCCAACTTCGAGCCGGCGCTGTTCAACCTGGCGATCCTGCGGACGACGGTGGGGGCTACGCAGGAGGCCATCGACCTCTACGGGCGCGTCATCGCGGTGAACCCCAAGAACGCCGACGCCCACTTCAATCGGGGGCTGCTGCTGCAGAAGTCCGGCGTGGCGAAGGAGGGTCTCAAGGAGCTGAAGGTTGCCATCGCGTTGGATCCCTCGCTGGTCGACCGGCTTGCGACACCGCCGATCGGAACGTCGCCCTCGCCCAGCCACGGTGGCTCGCCGACGCCCACGCCCTCCGCGACCCCGTAGCGACCCGTTTGTCGCGCCCCCCGCGCCGCCCGTATCCTTGCTCCGCCGCAGACAGCAGGGGCACCCGCACAATCCGGCTCGCCGGTACCTGCCGAGGCTGAGAAACGAAGACCGCTCCGGCACCATCGCGCGCGTCTCCGCTGTCTGCGGGGACGCGTTCATTCGTTAGGAGGCGCGATGCCCAATCCGGAGAAGGTCGCACGGGTCGCCGAGCTCAAGGAGCGGATCGATGGATCCAACGCCTTGCTGCTCACGGAGTACCGCGGCCTGTCGGTGTCTCAGATCAGCCAGCTCAGGCGATCCCTCGCCGAGGGGGGCGCGAGCTTCGCGGTGGTCAAGAACACCTTGATGCAGCGGGCCGCGGCCGACGCCGGTGTCGAGGAGCTGGATCCTTTACTCGAGGGTCCCTCCGCGATCACCTTCGTCGACGGCGATCCCGTGGCGGCGGCCAAGTCCGTGGTCGCCGCGCAGAAGCTCTATCCCACCCTCGTCCTCAAGGGCGCGTACATGGACGGCCGCGTGCTGTCCGCCGAGGAGGCCAAGTCCCTCTCCGACCTGGACAGCCGTGAGGTCATGCTTTCGAAGATCGCGGGTCTGCTCAAGAGCGATATGAGCAAGGCCGCGGCGCTGTTCGTGGCCGCGCAGTCCAAGTTCGTGTCGCTCCTGGAGGCCTACAAGGCGAAGCTGCCCGCGGAGGATGCGTCGCCCGAGGCCGAGGCCGAAGGGCCGACGCCTGCAGCAACCGAAGAACCCGAGTCAACGGAAGCATCCGAGACACCCGAAGCATCCGAGACACCCGAAGCATCCGAGACACCCGAAGCATCCGAGACACCCGAAGCATCCGAGGCGTCGGACCAAGCACCCGAGGCGCCCGCAACAGAGACCTCCGCAGCCACCGAGGCTTCGGTCGAAGCCGAAGACCACGAGAAGGAGTAACCGCCATGGCGAAGCTCAGCAACGACGACCTCATGGAGCACTTCAAGGAGATGACGCTCCTTGAGCTGTCCGCGTTCATCAAGGAGTTCGAAGAGACCTTCGACGTTACGGCCGCTTCGGCGGCGCCCGTCATGATGGCCGCCCCCGGCGGTGGAGCAGGCGCCGAGGCCGCCGAGGAGCAGGACGAGTTCGACGTGATCCTCACCGCGGCCGGCGAGAAGAAGATCCAGGTCATCAAGGAGGTTCGCGCCCTCACGAGCCTGGGCCTCAAAGAGGCCAAGGACCTGGTGGACGGCGCGCCCCAGCCGGTCCTGGAGAAGGTCAAGAAGGAGGACGCCGACAAGGCCAAGGAGCAACTCGAGGCCGCCGGCGGGAGCGTGGAGCTCAAGTAGGCGCCCACGTTTCGCTCCTATGCTAGGGTCGCCTAGAGGTCGGCAGCCCGCACCTCCGCTCACCTGTCGGTCGTACGAGGGGAGATCGAACCACCATGCGTGAAGGACGTCATTTCGGTGTAAGGCTCCGCGAGGCACGCCTCGGAGCGGGCTTCAGCCAGTCCGAGCTCGAAGAGCTCTCGGGGATCCCCAAGGCCCGGCTCTCCCGGTACGAGAACGGCCACGTGGAACCCTCGATCCAGACGCTCGCGCGCCTGTCCAAGGCGCTGAACGTCTCGGAGGCATCGCTGCTCACCGACGAACGCGGCGCCCAGGAGCGGTTCCTTCAGATCATCGCCGACGGCGGCGCCAGCATCACGACCAAGGAGCAGGCCGAGTCCCTCGGGGCCGCCGTGGTGGCCCTCGTGACGTCCTCCGGCGGCATGGCCCGCTTCGGCGGCGCAGGCGGCTCAGGCGGCGCGACCGCCTCGATGGCCAGCTCGCGCTAGCCCCAAACCCCAGCACCGTTCGCGAACCCCCGTGGCGGGCCCGCCGCAGGGGTTCTTGCGTTCCCAAGCGCCCGGGGTAGTCTCCCGGCGATGTCGTCCAGCACCGCAGAGCGCACGGGCTCCGCCGCCAACCTCGTGTTGCTCGTGCTGGCCTCGGGCCAGTTCCTCATGACCCTGGACAGCTCGGTCATGAACGTGTCGATCTCCTCGGTGGCGACCGACCTGGGCACCACCGTCACGGGGATCCAGACCGCCATCACGCTCTACACGCTGGTCATGGCGGCGCTCATGATCACCGGTGGGAAGATCGGCGGGATCTTCGGCCGCCGCCGAGCGTTCGCCGTGGGTCTCGTGATCTACGGCGCCGGCTCGCTCACCACCGCGGTCGCTCCCAACCTCGCGGTGCTGATCGTGGGGTGGTCGTTCCTGGAGGGGGTGGGCGCCGCGCTCATCATGCCGGCGATCGTGGCCCTCGTGGCGGGCAACTTCCCGGCCGCCCGCCGCCCGGCCGCGTACGGGCTCATCGCGGCCGCGGGCGCCATGGCGGTGGCGGCGGGACCGCTCGTCGGCGGCGCGGTGACGACGTTCTTCTCGTGGCGCTGGGTGTTCGCTGGCGAGGTCGTCGTGGTGATCGCGATCCTCGCCGTCACGCGGCGCATCAACGACAGCCCCGTCACCGAACGGCCCCGCCTCGACCTGGTGGGTTCAGGGCTCACGATCGTGGGGTTGTCGCTCGTGGTCTTCGGCGTGCTGCGTTCGGGGGCGTGGGGGTGGGTGCAGGCCAAGCCGGGCGGCCCCCAGCTGCTCGGGCTCTCCCCGGTGCCCTGGCTCGTGCTGGGTGGGCTCGTGGTGCTCCTGGCGTTCGTGGAATGGGAGCGTCGAGTGGTGGCTCGCGGGCTGGAGCCGCTCGTGCGGATGGAGCTGTTCGCGAATCGCCAGCTCACCGGCGGCCTCACGATGTTCTTCTTCCAGTTCCTCGTGCAGGCGAGCGCCTTCTTCGTCATCCCGCTCTTCCTCTCGGTGGTGCTGGAGCTCTCCGCGCTCGACACGGGCATCCGGCTGCTGCCGCTCTCTGTCGCGCTGCTGCTGGCCGCTGCCGGCATCCCCAAGGCGTTCCCTCGTGCCTCGCCGCGGCGCGTCGTGCGTCTGGGGCTGGTCTCGCTGGCGGTGGGGCTCGTCGTGCTGGTGGGCGCGCTGGACCACGGGGCGGGCGCGAGCATCGTCACGGTGCCGCTGCTGTTCATGGGGCTCGGGATCGGGGCGCTCGCCTCGCAGCTCGGCGCCGTCACCGTCTCGGCCCTCCCCGACGAGGACAGCGCCGATGTCGGCGGCCTGCAGAACACCGTGACGAACCTCGGCGCGTCGCTCGGCACGGCGCTCGTGGGCTCGATCCTCATCGCGAGCCTCACCTCGGCCTTCCTGGCGGGCGTGCAGCAGAACCCGGCGGTGCCCGCCGACGTGAGCGCTCAGGCGTCGGTGGAGCTGGTGGCCGGCATCCCGTTCCTGTCCGACACGCAGCTCGCCTCCGCGCTGGCCGAAGCGGGCGTGCCCCCCGACGTGGGCGCCGCCGTGGTGGACGAGAACGAGTCCGCGCGCCTGGTGGGCCTGCGAAGCGCGTTGGCGGTGGTGGCCGGCTTCGCGCTTGTGGCGTTGTTCTTCGCGCGGCGGATCCCCGAGGAACCGGTGGGATCCGCGACCTCCGGCGTTCCGGCGGCCGCGGGGGCAGCCTGACCGGGGCTCTTCAAGGCACGGCCGAAACCTCTCAGGAGATCTGCTCGAGCAGCTCCTCCCCGAGCCCGTTCCTCGCGACGAACATCGCCGCCTCCAACCGCGAGTGGACCTCGAGCTTGCGGAGCAGGTTCTGGACGTGCGTGCGCGTGGTGAAGGGGCTGATGTACAGCGTGCGGGCGATCGACTCGTTGCTCCGTCCATCGGCGAGCAGGGCCAGCACGCCGCGCTCGCGCGCCGTGAGCCGGCCGACCCGCCGCGCGGCCTCGTCGCGCACGACGGAGTGATGGATCAGTCGATCGATCAGATCCGTGAGCATCCCGGGCGGGATCAGCATCTGGCCGCGCGCGGCGCGGCGCAGGGCATCCACGAGGTCCGCGAGCGGGGTTCCTCGCGTGACGCAGCCCCTCGCTCCGGCCTTGATGGCATCCTCCAGGAAGGCGGGATCCTGGCGTTCCAGCAGGAAGAGGACGTTGCATCGCGGCTGCTCCGCGCCCAGGTCCCTCGCGAGCTCGATGGGGTCGCAGCCCGGGAGGTCGGCGTTCAGCAGCGCGACGCGCGGCCGGCTGCGGCCTGCCTCGGATACGACGTGCGTGGCGGCGTCGAGCTCGGCCACCACGCGGATGTCGGTCTCGGTGTCCATGGCCAGGCGCAGCGACTCGCGGAAGAGCTCGCGATCGTCGGCGATGAGCACGTCGCAGCGCATCGTCGCCACCTGAGCGGCCGGGTCGAGCACATCATCCTGCGGCGGGGCCGGCGACGAGTTGGGGCCGTTCAACACCTGCTACGCGCTCCGTTCGCCGCCGACGCCGCGTTCCTTCGACGGCGGTTCGAATATGCCGCTCTTGACGGCGAACGCGGCCGCCTCGAGTCGTGAATGGACGTGGAGCTTCTGGAAGATGCTCTGCATGTGACTGCGGACGGTATTGCGGCTGATCCCCAGGCGCTCGGCGATCTCGCGCCCGCCCATGCTGTGCACGAGGAGCCCCAGGACGTCGAGCTCTCGGCTCGTGAGATCCCCGGCGTTCCGCCCCCGGTCGGAGGTCCGTGCGGTGGCGCGCACGCTCGACGGCCGGATCTCGGTGCGCCCCTGGCTCAGCGCCTCCTCGATCCTGTCCAGGAACCGCGGCACGGTGTCGTTCGCGGTCACGACCCCCTGGATCCCGAGGTCGGACGCTATGGTCAGCAGCGACCCGCCCGCCGAGCGCACCATGGCGAGCACGACGGTCTCTGGGACCTCCACGTGGACGCGGGCCGCGAGCGACCGCCCGTCCTCGCCCACGATCTGCGCGAGGCCGAGGGAGATCAACGTGATCGCCGGCCGCAGCTCGTTCGCGCGCCGAAGGGTCTCGTGAGCGGAGCCCGCTCTCGCGACCGCGTACCCGCGGCGGCCGAGGACCGCACAGATCGCATCGGCGAACAGCTGATCCTCGTCCGCCACCAAGATGGCGGTGAGCGCGGGTTCGGATAGGCGACTTGATGCACCGGCGCGCCGGGCGCGTTCTGTAGTCAGGCTTCCGGCCTGGGCCGAAGAGGAAGTGCTGGTCACGGCCACCTCGTGACGTTGGGGGGAAACTGCTGTCGTCGACTGATGGTAGGTCACGGAGAGTGACATGTAAACGGGTCGGCCTACGACGGTTGGACCATAATCCCTCGGTCGAACGGCGGATGGGATGGCGGGGTCGCGCCGCGAGAAGCCGCCACGTGGAGTACGCAACATGATGCAAAGATGTCGCACATCGCCCCGCGCGGTTCGATAACATCTACATGCGCCCCGGCGGGAGGGGAACCAGGGGCGCGGAGGGTCCGCAACTCGTGGCGCAGCGTGATGATTTCGCGGTGGATCTGGGCGGGGTGCTCCGCTCCTACCGCTTGAGCCGGGGACTGAGCCTTCAGTGCTTGGCCGCGGTCTCCGACGGCCGGTTCGGGTCATCGGTGTTGGGCGCCTACGAGCGCGGTGAGCGGGACATCTCGCTGCGGCGGTTCTGCGATCTCGCCCGCTGCCTGGGCGAGGACCCGCCGCGACTCCTGGCCGAGGCGCTCGCTGCGCGGCAGCGGCGGGGACTCGCGGTCACGGAGTCGTCGGCCGAAGGCTCCCTGACGGTCCGAACGGACGACCCCGACCCCGGCGCGCACGTGAGCTTCGCCCGCGCCCCGGGGCGTCCCCGGGAGCGGCGAGGCGAACGCTCGCGTTCGCACTGAGGCCCACACCGCCCGTCCACATGAGCGCGATGAGCGCGAACAGGAGGTCGGCGGAGCCGCGATACGTGAGGTGCGGGTCGATGATCATGAGCACCGCGATCACCAGAAGCCCGGTTGCGACGGCGAGCGCGGCCACCGCCACGGGACCCTCCTCGCGCGAGCGGGGAATCGCCCGCGCCAGGTGCAGCCACACGAAGTAGAAGAAGGCGCCGAGCAGGGGGATCCCGCCCGCCCACAACAGCCACGTGTAACCGCTCTCGATCCAGATGTAGCCGGAGGCGATCGCGGTGGTGGGGACGCGCGCGGACACCCGCACGCCCAGCAGGAAGTTCAGATGGGAGAACAGGGACGGCCAGAAGTAGTTCGTGAGGTTGAACCAGCGACCCTGCCAGCTCTCGGGGATGCCGCTCGCCGTCTGGAACCCCAGCAGCCGTTCCTCGATCACGGGGCGCAGGAGGATGCCCGCGAGGATCGCGGCGGGCACCGAGGCGGCGAGGATCCGACCGCGTCGGGTCAGCACCGCGAGGGCAACGAGCGCGAGCGCGAGCGCGAAGAAGGCCGAGATCTGTCCCGAGGAGAGCACGCCGGCCACGAACACGCCGGATGCTCCGATGAGCCACGCTCGATGCCGGCGCGAGCGCAGGAAGAGGCCCACGGCGATGGCGAGGTTCAAGATCATCAGGTCGGCCACGGCGATGGGGAGCGAGAGGGTCGAGCCGCCGCGGCTGTTGCTCAGCGACCCGACGTCGCCGTACGCCGAGTAGAGGCTCGCGAGGAGCCGCGGGATCCCGAAGAGCTGCAGGGACTGCAGGACGGCCACGACGGCCACGACGGCCGCGCTCGCCATGGAGATCCACAGGCACCGTCCGACCTCGACGCTCGAACGCACGCTGAAGCGCACGATGAGGTACACGCCGTAGTACTTCCAGATCATGAGCGCGTACAGGAGGTCGTCCTGCGTGAGGGCCACGCGGCGGGCGGCCATCCAGGCGAGCGGGACCAGGGAGCTCGTGACGGCGAGCAGCAGGATCGCCACGTCGACGCGCGAGAGGTGGACGTGCGGCACGTGTCCCGTCCTCAGCCGCAGGGCGCCGCGTACGATCAGGGCGCCGGCGAGCGCGAGGGCGAGCGCCTCGGCGGGCCGCAGGACCGGCAGGAGCCGGCCGCGGTCGATGCCCGCGACGAGCGGCGTGATGCCGATCAGAGCGTAGGCCGCGAAGGGGGGGTGGGCGATGACCGCGATCATGAGCGCGAGTCCCGCCGCGCCCAGCAGGATGAGGAACGGGGGCGCGAACGGGATGGCGGCGCCCACGAGGATCGCTCCAGCCCCGACGGCGGCGCCCGCGCCGAGGACCCGCCGCGGAGGAGCGGGCAGAGGCAGCACGGCGGCGATGCGCGCGCTCACGACCCGCGCCCCCCCTCACGGACGCGGCCCTCGCGGAGCTCCCGGGCGTCCGGCTGGCTCGGACCGCCTTGTCCGCTCAGGCCGGTGCGCAACCACGCCACCTCCGGCGCGTGCAGCCGCGCCTGCACGCCGAAGTAGACGACCGCGCCCACGGCAGCCGCGCCGAGCATGGCCAGGACCTCTACAAGCTGCCGGTCCGCGATCCTGCCCACGACGTAGGCCACGCCCGCCGCCGGCACGATCATGACGAGCGAGGCTCCCACGACCCGGCGCCAGGGCGAGGCCGTTGCTGCCCCAACCGTGGGGGAGGGCAGACGTGCGCGCAGGCGCACCCAGGCGTGGGCGGCCCCCGCCAGGCTCCCCAGCGAGAGCGAGATCCCCAGCAGCGGGAGCACGGCTGGGCCCCGCACACCCCACGTGAGCGCCATGACCCCCACGCTCACACCGACGCGCAACACCATCGAGCGCAGGGGCGCGTGGGCGTCCAACCGGGCGTAGAACGCGTACGTGCCCAGGATGAACCAGCTCTCGGCGATCACTCCGGGCGCGAGCGAGGCGAGCGAGAGCGCGATGAGCCGTACGACCGCGGGGTCGGAGAGCTGCCCGAAGGAGATGGCGCGCGCCATGGGGACGGCGAGGGCAAGGTAGGCGATCGCGGTGGGCACGGTGATGAACGACGTGAGGCGGAGGCCGCGCGCGAGCTCGTCGCGGAACCCCTGTTCTCGTCCCGTGCGATGGAGCCGCGCGAGCTGCGGCAACAGCGCCCGCGCGATGGGCCAGGTGACGATCGCCGCCGGCAGGATGAAGAAGCTGAAAGCGAGCTGGAAGGCCACGAGGCCCCCGCGCAGCCGGTTGGCGACCATGAAGACCGCGAACACCTGCAGCGCCTCGAGCCCCGTGAACGCGAGCGTCGGCACGACCCTGCGGATCAGCGCGCGCACCTCGGGCTCGCGCCAGCCCGCGCGCGGCACGAGCGTGAGGCCGTTGGAGCGGGCGCCGAGCCACACGGCCGCCGCGTGCACGCCCACGGCCGCGGTGGTCCCGAGTCCCAGCAGCGCGAGCTCCGCGTTCGTGACTGTCCCGACCCCCACCCCCACACCGAAGACCAGGGCGACGAGGACGAGCGTCGAGATGATGCCGAGGTTCTCCAGGGTCGGGGCTCCCGCGGCCAGGGCGAAGCGCCCGTGGGCGTTCAGGACCGCGCCGCTCGCGCCCGCCACGAGGTACAGGAAGATCTGCGGCAGGAAGAACACGAGCAGGATCATCTGCACGCGCCCCTGCGCCGCCGCCGCGGCCGCGTCGGGGACCCCGAGCGTCAGCAGCCGCACGAGCACGGGCCCCGCGCACAGGACCAGCAGCGCGAGCCCGGCGGCGGCCGCGAGGAGCACGCCGAAGAACCCGCCCGCGAGCCGGCGCGCCGCCTCCGTGTCGCCCGCGTCCACGTGATGCACGAGCGGCGGCACCAGCAGCGAGACGAACAGCGACCCGGCGAGCAGCTGGTAGTAGACGATGTTGGGCAGCGCGTTGATGCTCTGGAAGCTGTTCCCGAGGTAGGTCGCGCCCAGCACCGCGCCCACGGCGATGGTCTCCGCGAGGCCGCTCAGCCGGCTGAGCGTCGTCCAGATCGACCCCGCGAGGGTGTTGGCGAGGAACCGCGAGGAACCGCGCGCGATGGTGGCATCGGCGAGCTCCGTGCCGTCGGTCGGGGCCGCCTCGCGAGGACCGGCGTCCGCGCGCTCAGTACGCGCCATGGCGGGAGAGGACCTTGGGGATGGTCTCTGCCAGGATGGCGAGGTCCACGCGGAGGCTGCGGTGCATGACGTACTCGGCGTCCAGGGCGAGCGCGTCGCGCATGGATACGTAGGACCGGCCGCTCACCTGCCACAAACCCGAGATCCCCGGTTTGGCCTCGAAGCGGACGAGGTGCCACGGCTCGTACAGCGCGACCTCCCACGGCAGGGCCGGCCGCGGACCCACGAGCGACATCTGCCCGCGCACCACGTTGATCAGCTGCGGCAGCTCGTCGATGCTGAGCCTGCGCAGATGGGCGCCCAGCCTCGTCACGCGTGGATCCCGGTCGAGCTTGTGCGCCCGGGGCTCGCCCGGCTCCGCATCGAGCGCCGACATCTCCGCGGCGACGAGCGCGCGGTGGGCGGCGTCGTCGTTGTTCACCCGCATGGTGCGGAACTTCAGCATCACGAACGGCGCCCCGCGCAGCCCGATCCTCGTCTGGCGGAACAGCGCCGGCCCCCTGCTGGTGAGTCGGATGGCGAACGCGACCAGGAGCAGGAGCGGCGCGAAGAGCACGAGCGTGAGCGTGGCGATCGCGAGGTCGAGGGCCCGGATCGAGGCCAGCGACCACCGGCTCAGCGCCGCGGGCTCCGGTCCGACCGCGTCCGCCGGCCCCCCGGGATCGCCCGCGGGTCCCGTCGCGGGCAGGAACAGCGCCGGGTATCGGTCCTCGGCGCGCGCCATGGCTAGGCCACCGTGCCCGGCACGCGCGCTGCGGTCGGGCCCCGCTCGCGCGCCCGGCGGATGCGCAGGGCGACGTCGCCGAGCCCCGCGACCTCCCCGTGCGCCACGGCGGGAGACCCGTACGCCACGGCGCCGGGGGCGACGTCCCGCGTGACCACGGCGCCCGCGCCGACGATGGCCCCCGCGCCGATGTTCACGTAAGGGAGGATCGTGACGTTCACGCCCACCTGGGCGCCGGCCCCGATCCGCGGGCCGCGCATCGCGTCGGCGGATCCGGCCAGGCCGGGATAGAGATTGTTGCCCACGATCACCCCCGGCGCCAGGAAGGCGTCGTCCTCGATCTCGGTGAACTGGGCGACGTAGCAGCCGCAGTGGATCTTCACCCGGTCACCGATCACGCAGCCGTAGTCGATCACCGCATTGCTCCAGATCGCGACGTCGTCCCCGATCCACGACTGCTCGCGTACCACCACGTTGTGGCCGGTCTGGAACCGATCGCCGATGTGGGAGCCCTCGTAGATCACCGTGCCGCTGCGGAGCCGAGCGCCGGCGCCCAGCGCGAGGGCATCGGTCTCCGCCCGCGACGCCGGGTAGCCGAGGATCACGCCCTCGTCGATGCGCTGCGTCTCAGCGTCGGTGCCCAGCGTCCACCTCCACGAACCCGTTGAGTCGATCGCACACGTAGCGGACCTGCTCGGCGCCGAGGTGCGGGAACAAAGGCAGGGACAGGATCTCGTCGGCGGCCAACTCGGCGTGCGGCAGCGGCCCGTCGGCGAAGCGGCGGAACGGCGCTTGCCGGTGACAGCAGATGGGGTAGTGGATGCCCGTGCCGATGTCGGCCTCGCCCAGCCGTGCGCGCACGCGATCCCGCTCCGCCACGCGCACGACCTGGAGGTGGTGGGCGCTGCGGCCGCGGGGATCGTGCGCAAGCGTGCCGACGAGGTCAGGGTCGAGGTGGCGGTCGTAGGCGGCCGCCGCGGCCCTGCGGCGCTCGTTCCATGCGTCGAGCTTCCCGAGCTTGATGCGCAGGACGGCCGCCTGCAGCGCATCGAGCCGGCTGTTGCGCCCAGCGATCGGGTGCTCGTACTTCGAATCCGGCGCGCGGCCGTGGTTCGCCATCGATCGCACGCTCGCGGCGAGGGCGGCGTCGTTCGTGACCACGGCCCCGCCGTCGCCGAACGCCCCGAGGTTCTTGCCCGGATAGAAGCTGAAGCAGCCGACGTCGCCGAAGGAGCCCGCCGGCGCCCCGTCCCACGCAGCGCCGTGCGCCTGCGCGGCGTCCTCGATGAGCGCGAGCCCGCGCGCGCGCGCGAGCCGGACGATCTCGTCCATGCGGGGCATGTCGCCGAACAGCTCCACCACGATGAGCGCCGCCGTCGAGGGCGTGATGGCCTCCGCAAGCGTGGCGGCGGTGGCCAGGAGCGAGCGCGGGTCCACGTCGGCGAAGCGCGGGGCCGCCCCCGCCATGACCACGGCCTCGGCCGTGGCGATGAACGTGTTCGCAGGGACCACGACCTCGTCGCCGGGCCCGACGCCGAGGGCGCGCAGCGCGAGCTCGAGGGCGTCGGTGCCGTTGGCGACGCCCACGGCGTGGCGCGTGCCGCAGTACGCCGCCCACGCGTGCTCGAAGTCCTCGACGGCGGCTCCGCCTACGAACGCGGAACCCTCAAGGGTCCGCAGCCACGCCGCGTCGAGCTCGCCGGCGACCTCGCGCGTCATGCTCGTGATGTCCAGGAACGGGACCCGCTGGGCCGTGGTGGGTCCGAGGGTCTGCACGTCCATCACGTCGCGCTCGTCACAAGGCGCTCGCGAGGCGCCGGACCGCGCCGCCCGCGACGGCCCCGGCCGTGGGGACGACCGGGCGATCCTCGGCGAGGGAGATCTGGGCGGCCTCCAGCACGCGGACCACCGCGGCGCCGTTCTCGCCGCCCGTGAGGGGCTCGGTCCCCTCGCGGACGCACGTGACGAAATGGCGGTCCTGCACGTCGAGCGGCTCCTGCGCGACGAGGTACGGGGAGGAGATGTCGCCGTAGCGGTAGGACAGCGGGATCTTCCCGGCGTCTCCGGACTCCTCCGCGGGGGTGACGCCCTTGTCGAACACCCGCACGGGCTCCTCGGCGGACAGATCGTTGTACACGACCATGCGGCGGCTGCCCACGGCCGTGACCCGGCGGACCTTGCAGGGGTCGAGCCAGCTGACGTGGATATTCGCTGTGACCCCGAGGTCGGGATAGCCCAGCCGGAGGTACGCGACGTCCTCGAGGCTGCGGTGCGCGTGGCGCGAGCCCCACGCTCGGACCGATGCCGGGGTCGATCCGAGGATGTAGTTGAAGATCGAGACGTCGTGGGGCGCGAGGTCCCAGATCACGTTCACGTCGCTCTGGTACAGCCCGAGGTTCAGCCGCGCCGAGTCGAGGTAGTGGATCTGCCCGAGCTCGCCGCCCTGCACGAGGTCGCGCAGCTTCCAGACCGCCGAGTTGTGCTCGAAGGTGTGACCCACCATCAGCGTGACGTCACAGCTCCTCGACGCGTCCACCAGCCGCTGAGCGTCCGCGCCGCTCGTGGCGAGCGGCTTCTCGACCAGCACGCCCTTGCCGGCGAACATGGCGGTCATGGCGAGCGGGACGTGCGTGCGGGGCGGCGTGGCGATGATCACGGCGTCCACGTCGGGCAGGGCGGCCTCGAGGCTGCGATGCAGGACCATGTTGGGGAACGAGCGCTTGAGCTCGAGCAGACGCTCCTGCGCCGCGTCGATGGCCACCACGCGCTCCACGTCCTGGACGCCGTGCAGGACGCGGACGTGCTTGGAGCCCCAGTACCCACAACCGACGACCCCGATCCTCACGTCAGTCCTCCCAGGTGCGAGTGGAACGCCGCGCGAGGACCAGACACCGGTCCTGCGACGGGCGCTCCCCCGCGGTGCGTCCATGCTAGGAAGCCCTCCCGGGGGGTTGATGCGCCGTTCGACGTAGGTTCAGGCCTGCGTCTGCATGAGCCGCCTCGGTCTCGCGCGCGCGAGACTTTGCAGCGCGAACCGTCCGTTCGATCCTGCGGCGTGAAGGAGCGAAGCATGCCCGAACCCGATGCCGGCACCCCTGCGTTCCCGGGAGCGAACGTGCTGTGGCGGCGCAGATGGTTGATCACGGGGATCGCGGGGCTGGTGGCCGCGGCCGCGCTCGGGGTCTCGCTCTTCCAACGGCCGGTCTACACGGCCGAGGCGACGGTCCTCGTGGACCTGCCGCAGCAGGGCGCGACGCCGGCGGTGCCGGACATGGGGACCGAGAAGAAGATCGTGGACTCCGCCTCGGTCGCGGATCTGGTGCTGGAAGCCGACCGGGTGAAGGCCAGCGTTCCGGCGCTGCTCGCGGGGCTGTCGGTCAACGTCCCCGTGGACACGAGCATCCTCGACATCTCCTACACCGACGCCGATCCCGAGGTCGCGCGACGCGGGGCACAGGGGTTCGCCGACGCTTACCTGGGCTTCCGGCTCCGGCAGTTGCTGGCCGGATCACAGGCCACGAGGGCGTCGCTCGAGCGGAACATCGCGGGCGTGACCGCGCAGCTCAACCGCGTGAGTCGGCGCGCCGACGCCGCCACCGGCGCCCAGGCGAAGGTGATCCTCACCACGCGGGCGACCACGCTCGTGACCGAGCTCACGCAACTCGCGCAACAGATGCAGGCGCTCCCCACGCCCGAGGCCATCGCCGCCGGCGAGGTGATCCAGCCGGCCACGACGCCCACCGTCCCCTCGAGCCCGAACCGGATCCTCGACCTCGTGCTGGGGCTGTTCCTCGGGCTCATCCTGGGGGTCGGGGTCGCGCTGGTCGTCGACCGCGCTGACGACCGGATCCGTGAGCCGGGCGACCTAACGGCGGCGCTCGGGACGCGCGTCATCGGCGTGGTGCCGCCGCCCACCCATCTCGCGCACGGCGAGCGATGGCCGGCGCTGTTCGCCCCGGACGCGGACCAAGGGATGCTCGAGTCGTTCAGGAGCCTTCGCTCGGACTTCCTGCTCGCCGCCGCGCAGCGCGGCGTGAAGTCGGTGCTGATCTCCAGCTGCCGCGCCGAGGAGGGCAAGACCCAGACCCTCGCGTACCTGGGCGAGGTCCTCGCGAGCTCGGAGAAGCGCGTGGTCATGGTCTCGGGCGATCTGCGGTTCCCGCGGCTGGACTCCCTGTTCGGCCTGGAGGGTACGCCCGGTCTCGCCGACGTCTTGTCGGGGCGGACGCATGTGGCCGACGCGCGGCGCGACGTGGGCCCGAGCCTGCGGCTCGTCACCGCGGGCACGCTGCCGGCGGACCCCGCCCAATTGCTGTCGGGCGGGGAACTCCCGGCCGTGGTCGGTGCCCTCGAGAAGGAGGCGGACTTCGTGCTCGTCGATTCCCCGCCCATGCTCTCGGTGCCCGACACCCGGGTGATGCTGCCCGCGTGCGACGCGGTGGTGTTCGTGGCAGACGCGCGCACCACCACGAGGTCGGAGCTCGCCGAGGCCCGTCGCCAGCTCGATTGGTCCCGGGCGGAGGTCATCGGCGTCGTGCTGCTGAACGCGAAGGTCGATCGCGCGCGGAGTTACCCGCCCAACCCCGAACCCCCCTCGGCGCCGCAGGCCGTCGACCCGACGACGGGCGCCGAGCCGAGACCCGTCGAGGAGGCCGATGCGGTGGAGGCGGACGCGGAGGAGGCCGAACCGGTCCATCCGCTGTAGGCAACCTACGACGGGTGGGCCATGCTCCGGCCGTCATCCCGGCATACGTTGCACACCTGGGACGGCGCGGCGCGCGAAGGGGGCTCGGTACTCATGGGTGTTGGTCGATGCATACGGTTGGCCGCGCTTGGGGCCGCGGCCGTGCTTCCCATCGGGTTGCTCGTGCCGTCGGCGTCGGCCGCCCCCACCACGGTGGTGACGTTCACCTTCGACAACGGCACCGCGAGCCAGTACACGCTCGGCTTCCAGCAGGCGTTGCAGCCCCACGGCGTAGCCGCCACGTTCTTCGCGAGCTCCGGCACGGTGGGGGCCGGGCCCGGGTTCATGAGCTGGAGTCAGCTCGCGGACCTGCAGGCCGGTGGCAACGAGATCGGCGGGCGCACGACCCACTTCACCGACCTGACGGCGGTGCCCCAGCAGACCGCTATCGATGAGGCCTGCGGCGACCGGCAGGCGCTCGCGGGGCACGGGCTGAACGCGACGAGCTTCGCGTACCCCTTCGGGGCCTTCAACCAGGCCGCCGAGGCCATCGTGGAGGGCTGCGGTTACGGCGTGGCGCGCACCGGGGGCGGGCTCGCTCCGGGCGGGGGGAACGTCGCGGGTCCCATCCCGCCGGCCGACGCGCTCGCCGTTGCGGCCTACGCTCCCTCGGGTCAGATCGCGGCCGCCGACCTCGAGTCCATGGTGAGCGACGCGTCGGCGCAGAGCGGCGGCTGGATCCCCGTCGCCATCCAGAACGTCTGCTCGCAGTCCCTGGACCCGGGGAACTACGCGGGCTGCAAGAGCTCGGGGGGCAACATCGAGCTGAGCGAGCTCAACGCGTTCCTGGACTGGCTCGCCGCGGCCGGTCAGAGCGGCGGCGCGCCGGTGGACACCGTCGTGCAAACCATGCGGGCGCTCGCGACGTCGGTCGACGCCATCGCGCCGTCGACCACGATCACCTGCGACGGCGCGCCCTGCACCGCCGACCCGTACGGGAACTTCACCGACGTGGTGTTCTCGAGCACGGACGTCGGTTCCGGGGTGAGCAGCACGCACTACACGACGGACGGCTCGAGCCCCACGCTCTCGAGCCCCGCCTACACGGCGCCGTTCCGGCAGTCCGCCTCCGCCACGATCAGGTTCCGGTCGTGGGACCTGGCGGGCAACGCGAGCGCGATCGGGTCACAGGACCTCACGATCGTGCCGCTCGGCCAGGACACCGACCCGCCGGTGAGCTCGATCGCGTGCAACGCGGCGCCCTGCACGGCGGCAGCCTACGGCCGTGCGGTGACCGTCTCGCTCTCGGCCACGGACGGACACGGTTCGGGCGTGGACGCGATCCGCTACACCACGGACGGGAGCCCGCCCACGGCGGTGAGTCCGATCTACGCGGGTCCGTTCGACGTGGAGCAGACGAGCACCGTGCGCTTCTTCGCCACGGACCGCGAGGGCAACGCGGAGGTCGCACAGGCGCAGCTCGTGCAGGTGACGCCCGCCGCGGTGACGGTCTCCTTCGGGTGGGACGACGGCAAGTACAGCCTGTACGACCTGGCGTGGCTGCGCGCCCTGCAGCCCCATAACGTCCGGTCGACCTTCTTCATCAACAGCGGCGACGTGGGCACGGGGGAGTCCGGACCCACCACGCCGGGGTTCATGACGTGGGCGAACCTGGCCGAGCTGTACGCGGCCGGCAACGAGATCGGCGGGCACACGGTCAATCACGTCAACCTCGTCACGCTGCCCGACGACGCGGCGAGGATCCATCAGGCGTGCGACGACCGCCAGGCCCTGCTCCTGCACGGCCTCCACCCCACGAGCTTCGCGTACCCGGAGGGCGCGCTGAACCCGAACGTCCAGAACATCGTGCGCGGGTGCGGGTACGCCAACTCGCGCTCGGGCGGCGGCCTCACGCCGACCGGGCCGACGTACGTGGAGACGGTGCCCCCGCTCGATGCGTTCGCCACGCGCACGTGGGCCGCGCCGGGCGGGCGGGAGGTGACGCTCGGCGACCTCCAGCAGGTCGTGCTCGCGGCGTCCTCCCACGGGGGCGGCTGGCTGCAGATCCAGGGGCACATGGTGTGCTCGCAGCAGTACTTCCCCTCGGACTACGCGGACTGCACGCAGTACTACGGGTTCATGGAGCTCACCACACTGAACGCGTTCCTCGACTGGCTCGCGAACAGCGGGCTCCCCGGCGGTGCGCCGGCGGGCGTCGCGACCCAGACCGTGCGCCAGGTGATCGGCCCCGCGCCGGGTCCCGACGTCACGCCGCCCGCGACCGCCATCACGTGCAACGGGGCCGCCTGCACGGGGGCGAGCTACGCGGCCGGCGTGTCCGTGGCCCTGAACGCCACGGACGCCGGCTCGGGCGTGGAACGCACCGTCTATACCACCGACGGATCCGATCCCGTCACGAGCGCCACGGCGCGCGCGTACACGGGACCGTTCACGCTCGCGAGCACGGCCACCGTCCGCTACCTATCGCTCGACGGGGCCATGAACGTCGAGACCGGTCATTCGCAGCACGTCACCGTGAGCGGCGACCACACCGCCCCGGTGACCACGAGCACCTGCAACGCGGCGACGTGCACGTCGGGCTGGTACCGGGCCCCGGTCACCGTGACCCTGAGCGCCACCGATGCCGGGGGGTCCGGGGTGGCGTCCACGCACTACACGACCGACGGCACGACGCCCTCGCTCGCGAGCCCCGTCTACACGGGACCCTTCTCGGTGCCGCAGAGCATCACCGTGCTCTACGCCTCGTGGGACAACGCGGGCAACAAGGAGGGGACGAAGACGCGCACGATCCGGATCGACGCCGCCGGCCCCACGGTCGCGATCACGGCGCCGGCGAACGGGGCGACGCTGCGACGCACCGTCACCTCGGTGGTGGCGGCCACGGCCGCCGACGTGGGGACGGGCACGGGCGCGCCCTCCGGCATGCGGAGGGTGCGGTGGTACCTGGACGGCAGCGCCACGGCCCTGCGCACCGACAGCTCGAGCCCCTACTCCTTCAACTGGCGGCCGGGCGGGACGTTCGCGCTGGGCACGCACACGATGGTCGCGATCGCTACGGACGTGGCGGGCAACACCACGACGTCGGCGAGCATCACCTTCACGATCTCGACCTGACCAGGCGCGCACGCCGCCGCCGGGTCAGGTCGAGGACCACGTCCAGGTAGCCGGCGGCCTGCCGCTCCCAGCCGAGCCCCTCGCGGACGCGCTCGCGTCCCGCGCACCCCAGGGTCTCGCGGCGCGCGGGGTCGTGCAGGAGGTCGTCGATCACGCCCGCGAGCGCGCCGGCGTCCCCGGGAGGCGCGAAGGCCGCCGCCCCCTTCGCGATCGCCCGCGTCTCCCGCAGGTCGAACGCCACCACGGGCAGCCCATGCGCCATGTACTCGAGCGCCTTCACCGGCGACACCTCTTGCTGCAGGCTCGAGTCCAGGCCGAGATCCGCCGTGGTGAGGTAGCGGAAGACCTCGGCCTCCTCCACCCAGCCCGTGAACGTGATCCACGCGTCGATCCCCAGATCCCGCGCGGACGCCTTCGTCTCCTCGAGGCACTCGCCGTCGCCCAGGATCGCGAACTGGCAGTCCGTGCGGCCGAGGTCGTGCACGTAGGCGCGGATGGCGTCCAGCAAGATGTCCAGGCGGTCCTGCCGCCCCATCTTGCCCGCCCAGCAGCACAGGAACGCGCGTTCCCGGCGCAGGGCGGGGTCGGCGTGTTCCAGACCCACGCGCGCGAGCACCGGGCCGTTGCGCACGATCGTCACGCGCGCGGGATCGACGCCGTGCTCGAGCGCGCGTTCGCGCAGGTAGTCGTTCACCACCACGACGCGATCCGCGCCGCGGTAGCTCAGCCGTTCGAGGAGGCGCAGCGCGCGGAGCACGCGAGCGTCCGCGCGGCCGTAGCGGGCGCGGAACAGCTCCGGGAGCAGGTCGCGCTGGTCCAAGAGCACCGCGTAGCCCAGGCGTCGCGCGAGCGCCGCGAGCGGGAAGTAGATGTCGGGTGGCTGGCAGAACTGCACGACGTCCACGCGCTCGCGCAGGAGAACCCGCGCCGACAGCGCCGCGGCCGCCAGGAACGAGACCGCGTACTCCGCGGCGTACCCGAGGAGCCCCGCGGGCTCGGGCGGGGAGGGGTACTCGTACACGCGGATGCGCGCGTCCGAGCGGTAGCGCGCGTTCGCGGGATCCCGGCGCGTCACGATCGAGAGCGTGTGGCCGCTCGCGAGGAGCGAATCGATCTGCTTGCGCAGCCGCGTGTCGATGGCCGCCGGCACGTTCTCCACGACCACGAGCACGTGCCCGCCCGCGCCCGCATCCGCATCCGCGTCCGCGTCGCCGCCCGGTTCCCGCAGCCGCACGCGGCCGCGGCCCGAGGCCGGTCCCCGCACGACCCAGCCGGTCGGGGTCTCCTCGAGGGACGAGGCGGCCCGCTCGCGCCACCACGCGTCCACCTCGCGCGGCAGCGCGCGCCACGCGGCCGGGTCGTTGCGGTGGGTCTGCAGCAGGAGGCGGTACGCCGCCACCATCCGTTCGTCGTCGGCGTAGTCGGGGTGCGTCAGCACCAGGGCCATGCCCCCGGCGGCGCGGACGTGCTCGGCCTTGGTCAGCCAGAGCGTCGCGTCGCGCCTGCGCAGGATCGTGAAGACCGTGTGGTCCTGGGGCAGCGTGATCGGGAGCTCCACCATGTCCGCGTCGAAGAAGGGGTAGAGGCTGCAGCTGCCCCCCGGCGTGGGCTCGTAGGGATCCGAATCCGAGAACGACGAGTCGTAGGAGAAGCCGAGCAGGGGCATCAGATCCCAGCTGCGCTGCGTGGCCGGCGAGCGGAAGCCCACCGCCCCCCACCGCTCGGCGTAGGAGCGGATGGCCGGCAGCCGCTCCCGCAGGGCGTCGAGCGAGGCAAGGTCCCGCCCGTCGTGACGCAGGCCGTGCACGCCTACCTCGCAGCCCTCATCCCGGAGCCCGCGGAGCACGTCCTCGGTCACCTCGTACCGCTCATCCGCCGGCTCGCGCAGGGGCACGAAGTTCCACGACGACCGATACCCCGCCGCGCGCTCCACGTCGCGCAGCCGGTCCATGCGGGCATACCCGCCCTTGGCCTCGACGTCGTGGGTGAGCACGAGCGCCCAGGTGTGGCCGTCGGGCCACGGGTCGATGCACGGCACCGGCGCGCCCGCGAGGCTCCCCACCAGGTCGAACAGCCAGTCGTAGAGGTCGTGCAGGCTCGTCTCCACGGGCCACGCCGGGAACGACGGCGCGCCCTGGACCCTGGCGAAGGCCTGCCGCAGCCCGATCTGGACGCGGCGCGGCAGCAGGGGCCGGGCGAGGTAGTACGCGCGGAGCGCGGCCGCGCGCGCCCCCGAGGCGACGGCGGAGCGATCCACGTCGCGGTAGCCCTCGCTCCAGTAGCGCCACATGACCTCGCCCGGATCGAAGGGGAGCACCACGCTGCCGTCCGCGTCGCGGCGGACCGAGGCCACCGCCCGCCCGCGGCCGTCGAGGATCGGCGCCACGGGCAGCCAGCCCGGGCCCGCGGGGCCCTGGGCAGCGCCATCGGCCACCACGTGGCCGAAGATCGTGCTCCGGTTCAGGCGGTACCGCCCGGCGCCCGTCGTGGCGTAGGGCGGCCCGTCGATCGTGGGCCACAAGAGTGCCCGGCCGCCATCGCCCTGCCCGCTGGGCCACAGCGCGGCCCATCCGGGGGGGACGCTCGGGCGCGGCCCGGTTCCGGCCAGGGTGTAGGGCACGCGGAAGTAGTCGAAGAACGCGAAGGGGGCGGTGGCCTCGAACACGGGCCCGCGGCGCTAGAGGCCCCGCTTGAGCGCGAGGTAGGGCAGAAGCGCGAGCTCCGCGAGGCCGGGCAGCGGGTCGCGCAGGGAGAACACCGCCTCCGTCTCCACGCCCCGCAGCGAGCGGAGGTAGGGCAGCGGCCGCAGCGCGCCCGCTCGGTAGTCGCGCACGGCGTTCGGGACGTCGGTCGTGGCGCGGATCCACCGCACGGCCGGGCGCCCGCGGACCTCGGGGATGCGCAGGCCGAGCTGCTCGCGCCACAGGAGGTAGGGGAAGTCCACGCCCGCCGCCGGGCCGAGGGAGTGGTACCCCCACGTGCGCGCGTTGACGTCCAGGAGCTTGCAGATGCCGTCGCGCGGGTCGCGCTTGTACTCCAGCTCCACGAGCCCGTGGTAGCCGATCGCGCGCAGGAACCGGATCGAGGGTGCCTCGAGCTCCGGGAGATCCACGGTCTCCACGAACGTGCTGGCGCGTCCGAAGTCGGAGGGGTGCTGGCGCAGTCGGCGCACCGTCATGCTCGCGCGCGCCTCGCCGTCCGTGAACAGGCAGCAGTAGGAGAACTGCTCCGCGCCGCCGCCGGGCACGAGATCCTGGATGATGACCTCGTCGGCGCCCGTGATCGAGGCCGCCGCGCGGTAGCGCTCCCGGAGCTCGTCCTTCGTATCGGCGCGCCACGCCTTCGCGTGGGTCTCGTAGAAGAAGTGTTCCTTGATGGCGGGCTTGATCACAAGCGGCCCGGCCATCTCGATCCCCTCGAGGTCGTCCTCGTTCCGGGGGAACCAGGTGCGCGGCACCGGGATCGACAGCCGCTCGCCCAGCCGGTAGGTCGCGCGCTTGTCCCAGGCGCTGCGCACGGCCTCCCAGCCCGGCGTGGGCACCCGGAACGTCCGGGAGAGCTCCGCCCGGTTGCGCGCGAGCGCCGCCACGGTCTCGTCCCGGGTGGGGAAGAGCACCCAGCCCTCGATCCGGCGGCGCCGGCGGGCGGCCGCCAGGGCCGCGAGCGTGGAGGCCTCGTCGCGCAGGCTCGCCACGCGGATGGTCCGGGCGGCGTAGCGGGACACGCCCGCGATCGAGCGCTCGTCGTCGATCACGCAGACGGGGATGCCCCGGCGGCCCAGGCTGCGCGCGATCCCCAGTCCCTGGTAGTCGCCGCCCAGGACCACGCCGCCCACCGTCCGAGGGTCCGCCGCGGCCCCCACCGCACCGGCCTCCGCGGCCGGGCTCGGCGGCCGCCGCTCCGTGCGGCTACTCAAGGGCGCCACCGGCGGCCGCGACCGGGGCCTCGCGGCCCCGCGTGCCCGCCCGCGGGATAACCCTCCTGCCGCGCCGATCCATGCCGCGACCCTCCGCCGCCGCGCGCGCGACCTGCGCCCCGGCGTACCAGCTGCCCGAGACGAAGCGCATCGTGGGACCGAAGCTCCGCGCCGCCGGCGCCCCGATGAAGTGCAGGCCCCGGACCGAGGACTCGAGCCTGCCGCGCAGCACGGGGTACCCGTCGGCGCGCTCGATCGCGGCCACGAGGTCCGGGGACAGGAACGCGTAGCGCGCGACGTCCACCCGGTAGCCGGTCCCGAAGAGCAGGTGATCCACCACGCGCGTGCCGCCGGTCGCGAGCCTCGCCTCCACGCCGCGCCGCGACGTTGCGGCCCGCGCCACCGTCTCGCCCAGGCGGATCGGCACCCCCTCGAGGCGCGGGATGAGCCACGCCGCGCCGGCGGGGCGGATCGAGCGCCGCGTGATGGGATCGGTCACGGTGTGGGGCAGGCGGCGATAGCCGTCGGTGTAGCCGATCAGTCGCGAGAGCCCCAGCGGTCCCACGTCGTGGGGCGCATAGGCGAGCGGCGCGGCGCGGCCGAGCATCCGGTGGTACCTGCCTCCGTGGAGCCAGTTGATGTGGTCGGCGCGACACACGACCTCGACGTCGGCCCCCGCCTCGTGCATCAGCGCCGCGGACTCCAGCGCGCTCTGACCCCCGCCCACCACCAGCACGCGGCTCCCGGCGCACCGCGACAGGTCGTGGTGCTGTCCGGTGTGGGACGCGGCCTCGGCGGGCAGGTCGTCGAAGCGCGGCGGCCGCCACGCGAAGGGGGCGATCCCTCCCGCCACCACCACGCGGCGGGCCCCCAGCCGCTCGCCGTCGTCCAGCGAGAGCACGAAGCCCCCGTCGCTCGCCTCGAGCCGTTGCACCGCGCGCCGGTCGACGTCGGGGACGGCGCGCCGCTGCACCCAGCCCCCGTAGTCGATGAAGCGCGTCAACGTGATGGGCTTCTCGGCCTCGAGCCGCTCCTCGCGCAGGTACGCCTCCAGGGACAGCGGACCGCGGTAGCCCACCAGGCAGGTCGCGGTGCGGTTCGATCGCAGCAGCATGCCCTCGGGCATCGAGCGCCAGAACGACATCGGGTCGCCGAACGTGCGCGTCTGTACGCCGGCGTGGCGCAGATGGGCCGCGGCGGACAGGCCGTAGGGCCCGGCGCCGATCACGGCGACGTCGGTGGTATCCACGGGTCGCAGAATCGGGTCTCCGCCACGCTCGGGCAACGGAAGAACGTCGTACGAGCCCTACTACGGTTGGATGAGCGCCGGCGCCCCCCGCCGCTCCGGGCTCAGACCGGGCACCCCTTGATGGGGTCGCAGTGGTACTGCCCGTGGCGGAACGAGGCCTTCCGCCAGACCTGCCGGCGCATCTCCAGGCGCACGAGGCCGATGTAGTGCCGGGCGCCGGGCGAGAGCCACGCCCCCGCGTACCAGGCGCCCACGCAGCCCCACAGGCTCCCCTTCGCGTATCCGTGCCCGAGCCACGGCTCCCAGCCCTCGAAGCAGCCGCGCAGCTCCGCGCCCAGGTAGTCGAGCGCGAACGCCGTGGAGTCCCGGTTGAACGGGAACGTCCCGTTCTGGTTGCCGGGGTAGCGATCCCAGGCCGGGGCCTGCCACGACATCACGCCGGCGATGGAGAAGGTCTCCGGGCACCGCCCTGAGCCGAACTGCTCCTGGTAGTCGTAGCCGTGGGTCGCCTCCATGGCGCAGAACGTCTGCGTCGCGGGGGAGGTCGAGGCGATCACGTCGCCGCACCCGCGGTCCACGTAGCACGAGCCGTCGGTGAAATGCAGGGCCTGGAACCACGTGGACTCGCGCACGGCGATCGCGCGTAGCAGGTTGTCGGGCAGGCCCCACTTGCAGGCCGCCCACTGGATGATCTCGTCGGTCGTCCCCGTGTGATGTCCGTCCACGCGCGGCAGGAGCCAGTGGTCCCAGCGGCGCCGGTACGCGCCGCCCTTGGAGCGCGGGCGCGCGTGCAGCGAGGCGTGCACGGCCGCGGCGTTCGGCATCGTGTGGTTCGGCTTCCAGTTCTCGGGCCGCGGCTCCCAGGACGACCGGTGGACGCGGCGGGCGCAGATCCGGTCTCCGGGGAGCTTGGACCAGCTCCCCACGCCACGCAGGCCGAAGGAGCCCGCCTTCGGCGGCGGCCGCTCGGCGCCGGCGCGGCCCGGGTGCGCCGCGGACGCGAGCGGGGCGTTCAGGGACAGCGCGACCGCGAGGGCGGCCGCCGTGCCGACGAGGGCGCGCGACCTCAGCGCCACATCTCTTCGTCGGCGGCTCGCACCGGCGCCTCGGGCATGATCCGGGGTGCGCGCTCCTCGGGCTCGGGTCGTGTCTCGTTCCGCCTGCCTCTGGTCTTCACCCGCAGCGCGGCACGCGGGCCGGCGGAGCGCGGCGAGGATCTCCTCTGGTCGAACGATTGCGCTTGGTCGTTGAGATACGGCAAGCTCATAACCTTCATACGTCGGACCCCGCCGATGACGTGCCGAAACCGCGGATCTTCCCGACGCTCGGTCCGAAGATCATCGCGAGATCGCCTAAGTCCCCATACTCCGCTGCTTCGATCCGTTCGGCAAGCGGCACTCGCAGCGGACCCAGACCTGGCAGGTGAAGTTCGAGGGCAGGACCGGCGGCACGCATCCCAACCAGTTCGTCTGCAAGACGAGCAGATCCAAGAAGATCCAAGTACGCGTCAGGCGCTGAGCCCGCGCCACAAAGCTCCCGTCAGCCCCTCCGGCGTGCGCGAGGTTGCCCTCGAGGCCCACGGGCGACGCGTCAGTGCCGCTCGAGGTGAAGCTCGTCGATCCACGGGTTGGCATGAGTGAGATGGCGCACGAGTCCGTCGAGACCTTGCTCGCGGGGTGCTCCGGGAACGGCGTGCTCTGTCGACAGCGCCACCCACCTCGGACCGCGCTTCCAGAACGGCGCGACGCCGTCCCTTGAGAAGGTAGCGCCCGGCATCAGGCCGCTATGTCGACCCGACCACGACTGCCATGGAGCTGGACATCAGATGCCGTGCAGCTTCCGCACGTTCGTGGCGAGCACGCCTCGTCCGAGCGTCTCGGCGTCTCCGACGGATAGGTAGTCGCGGTCCACGAAGGCGCCGAGTACGCGTTGCAGCGCCTCCCGCACCATGCGTGCCGACACGGGGAACATCTCCGGCTCGGAGGACTCGTCGCATCCGTGCATCACTTTGGCCGCCGGTACCGAGCCTAGGATCATCTCAAGCGACCAGTCGGTCTGGCCCCACCCCCACGGGACGAGTTGCGAGATGTCGAGGTAGACGTTGGGCAGCACCGTCCCAACATAGGTGGCCTCCGCAATCCACGGCCAACCGGCGTGGATCATCAGGATCGGGACGTCCTGGTTCTCAACCAAGAACGAGAACGCGTCTTGCGGTCGCGCGTGCGTGAGGTTCACATCGGGGTCACCTGCACCGACGTGTACATGGAAAACCCGGTCGTGTTCCTTCACGATCGCGAACGCTCGGCGCAGGAGGAAGTCTCGAACGGGCTTGGCGTGCTCTCGCGATTCCCGCCAGTCGTCGTCGCGCCAACGGTCGAACGCCGCTGCGGCCTCAGATGTGGTGGGGTCGGTGATGTCCAGCCCCGTGCGATACGCGATGATCGTCTTGAAGGCGATCAATAAGGGGTCGCTTGCCGCAGTGTGTGCCGTTTCCTCGAAACGCTGCACGGTCGCGTCGAAGGTCGCTTGCTGGCGAGCCTCGACGATCCACGGTTCGATGCGGCCGACCCGATGGACCGTGACGCCGCCAAGCGCCTGCTCGAAGTCCGCGCGAGGGATCGAAGGCTGAGGGTACCCCTCGTCCGCGACGACGGCCACGACATTCTCGGATTCGAGCAATCCCCGGACATACCCTGGCGGATCCGCGCGAAGTGCCGCGTCGCGCGCCGCAACCACGGCCTCCTTCGTGGGCGCGCACCCCAGATGCTGCGCGATCCATCGCCTTAGCGCGAACCCGAACATCGTGGTCTCGGTCATCTCCTCGACAAACTCTGCAGCGTCCAGGTTCGCGTGGTTCGACGAAAGCAAGGCTGTTCCGAGGTACATGCAACGGGTCTCGAACGTGCGCGGATCACGATCGAGCAGATCTTGGGTGCGGAACGGATGGCAGTGGGCATCGATGACGTCGGCGCCGGTCAGATCAATCTGCATATCAGTCCTCCTCCTCGATAGAGTTCTTGGTCTCAGTACCGCCAGATGAGACGACGGATCAGCTCTTCCTCTCCGAGCCCAGCGTATTGATCACACTCACCACGGCGAGTCGCGAGGAACGTCTGAAACAGGAACTCGCCCATCGCCTCGGCGAGGACCGTCGACGCCGCCAGCTGATCGACGGCTTCCGGCAAGGTCGAGGGCAGTTGCCGTACGCCGCGCTTGGCCTTGACCTCATCGGGCAGCTCGCTGGGATCCTCCTCGGTGGACGGGGGCAGCCGATCACCGGAATCCAGTCCATGCAGGCCGGCCGCGAGCATCGACGCCACAACGAGATAAGGGTTCGCTGTGCCGTCAACGGGTTTCACCTCGAGGTTGGCGGCGTCCGCCGACGCCGCCGTGGAAGACGCGATGAATCGCAGGGCGGCCTCACGGTTCTCGGTTCCCCAGCACTGCATCGCACCCGACCAATGGTGCGGCAGCAACCGCAGGTAGCCAAGGCACGTGGGAACTGCGACGGCGACGATGGCCTGGAGCTCCCGCAGGATGCCCGCGACGAATGCCTCTCCCCTTGCCTCCATCCTCGCCGGACCGTCGCCGCCTGACAAGAGATTCCGCGCGCCGTCCCAGACGCTGAGGTGGAGGTGCATGCCATTACCGGTGTTCGGCCCGGTCTTTGGCGCGAAGGATGCGAGCAGTCCGTTCCTTCGCGCCACGGCACGTACAGTCTGCCGCACGACCATCGCCGCGTCGGCCGCAGCGAGCGGATCCCGAGGCGCGATCGAAAGCTCGAACTGGCCGTCGGCGTACTCAGGGTGTACCTGTTGAACGTCCATCCCCTGGGCCTCCGCCGTGGTGAGGAGATCGAGCATGAATTCGTGATTGCCGACCAGCGCGATGTCGCTGTATGCAGGCCCGAGGTGCGCCGGTTCCAACATGCCGTCAGGGGCGCGCGTGCCGACCGAGAACTCGAACTCGAAAGCGGCCTGGACGGCAAGCCCGCGATCCCTGTACGCCTGCGCCATGCGTCGCAGGAAACCACGCGGGCACGCCGCATACGGTTCGCCTTCCTGCGTGTATTGATCCACCGGCCCCCACGCCCACCCCGGCATCGCGACGAGCGGAACCGTTGCCGCTGGATCGGGTCGCAACCGCAGGTCCCCGCTAGGCCCATCGATGAAGCCGGGTAGAAGCGCGAATCGATCGTTGGACATTGCCACGTTGAATAGTGACGAGAGCCCGACGCCGGAGCTGGCGACCTGCGCGAACCGGGTGGTCGGCACCATCTTGGCCCGAACGATCATCGACGGATCAACGAACGGGAGGATTACCGTTGTAACCCCTGCCTGCTCGAGCCAGACCTGCGTATCAACTGCATCCGTCGGCCGGTCGTGCGGCTCCAGAGCGTTCATCCTGCGGTGAGGTACTTCCCATCGGTTTCCACGACCACCGACTGCGGATCCTGCGGTTCCTCGTGCATCGCCTCTAGCTGGGCCACTCGCGCCTGACCCTCACTACCGAGGGCTGCGACAACCTTCGCTACTATGAGTTCGCTGAGCGCGAAAGCGCCTAGGAAGGAGTCGAGCGGGGACGCGGAGTCCACGTGGGAAATCATCACATGCCGTGCGTGCTCGACCGCTGGTGACAGCCACGGGTCGGTGAAGGCGATGACCAAAGCTCCGCGTTCCGCTGACACACGGCCCACCTCGATCGTGTCGGGCTGGTATCGGCGGTAGTCGAAGAGACAGAGCACGTCGCGGCGCGAGATTTCGAGGCTGTCCATCATTCGGAGGTCGGGCGCTTCCCCCACGATCGCACACTTCGAACGCAACATCCGCAGCTGAAGGCAGAGATAGGTTGCGACCAGCTGGCTGAACCGGCCTCCAACGAACCACAGGCGCCGTTTCATATCCGCCAGCAGGGTGACAACCGGTCCCATCTCTTCCTGCAACGAGGTAGAGCTGAGTGTGGCATCAAGCGCGCTCGTGAAGGCATTGCGGCTCCGGAGAAGCACGTCGTCATCCGCCACGGGCCTCTGCGATTGATAGAGGGAGGGGAGGCCTTCTGTCCGTGCCTGCACCTCTTGTCGGAGCGACCGTTGGAAGTCGGGGTAACCATCGAAGCCGATCTTCCGAACGAATCGAAGCACCGTAGGCCCGGTCACACCCGAACCCTCCGCGAGCTGCGGCAAGCTCTCGAGCCCAGCGGTGGGATACGTTGCCAGCAACGTGCGCGCTACGCGCCGCTCGGCGGGTGACATCCCTCCCACTCGCTCGCGGATCTCCTCTCCGATGCTCTCGCTGGTGTGCGTGGTTCCCTCCTCTCCCGCGATGTTAGGATTCTTACGCATCCTAGCGGCAAGGGAAAGATGGTAACGAGCTTGACAGGCAAGTGTGTCAGGCGTACGAATGCGGCAAACCTGCGAGGGGAAGGTGAGCGGATGCTTCGGAGAACGGTCACGATCGCGTTTATCCTCGCCATGATTGGCGCCGCATGCAGCACCTCGGACAACAGCAGTGACGCGACGGGCAGCGGTTCTGCCTCGGGACCGCCAATCGTGATCGGCTTTCCCGCGGACCTAACCACCGACTGGGCATACTATGACTCGCCTATGCAGGAGGGCGCGCAATTCGCAGTCGACCAGATCAACGCCGCCGGCGGTGTGAATGGGCGTCAGCTTCAACTGAAGACCGTTGATATGCGCAATGACGTGGCCGAGGGCGCGAAAGTCACCCAACAGCTGATCGACGACGGTGCCTCGTATCTGATTGGCACTGTCGGCGACGGCATCCTCGCGGAGGGCCAGGTCGCCTGCGCCGCCAACGTCCCAATCTCGACCGGCCTTGGCACCGCGCCGAGCCTGGTTGGTGATATGGGGACCTGTGCCTATCAGCTCGTGATGAGTGACAACATCCAGGCCGCCGTCCTGGCCGAGTATGCCCTTTCTCAGGGCTACAAGACCGCCTATGTCCTGGGCTCCAACGAGATCCCCTACACCAAGAACCTCCCGACGTACTTCGCAGACGCCTTTGAGCACGGAGGCGGCATGGTGGTTGGAACGGATGAGTACAAGATCGGGGCGGCCGACTACTCTGCGGTCGTTACGAAGATCGCGAACGTTGACCCGGCTCCGGACGCGATCTTCACGCCCATGTTCATCCCCGACAGCGTTGTGTTCCTTCGCCAGCTGCGTCAGGCAGGCGTTTCTGTCCCCGTGCTCTCCACCGACGGGAATGGTGATGTCGCTCTCTTGGATGCCGGGGCAAAGGCGATAGATGGCTTCACGTTCTCGAACTCGGTCTGCACCGCGGAAGGCGACCCGAAGGTCCAGTCCTTCTACGACGACTACAAGGCCGCAAATGGAAAGGACCCGAGCTCCTACGTTGCGGTCATCGGCTACGACGAGGTCAACATGGTTGCCAAGGCGATGGAGGCCGCGGGTAGCACTGACGCCGGCGCGCTCGAGGAGCAGCTTTCGAACCTCGACTACACGGGGATCTCGGGCCACGTCGTCATGGATCCGGCGACTCGCCGGGCGAACAAGCCGGCGGCCTTGATCCAGATGAAGGGCGCGAGCTTCACGTGTCTAGGCCAGCCTGCGTTCCCGTCGTACGTCCCGCCCGTCTGAGCGTGACGGACGCCGTAGGGGGGGACCAGATGGCGCCGGCGGCTGAGGCCGGTCCCCCTCTCCTTGGCGTCGAAGACCTGACTGTCGCCTACGGAGCGGTCGTAGCGCTTCGCGAGGTCTCGCTGGAGGTAGCACACGGCGAGATCGTCGCGGCACTCGGGCCGAACGGAGCAGGCAAGACGACGCTCTTGCGCACGCTCGCGGGGGCGCTCAAGCCTCAGCACGGCACGGTGACCTTCGACGGGAGCCCGCTGACTGGGTCGGTCCCAGAAGTCGCGCTTCGCCGCGGAGTCTCGCTGGTGCCCGAGGGTCGGCATGTGTTCCCCAACCTCACCGTCGAGGAGAATCTCACGATCGGTGGCGCCTCAAGGTCGGACGGACAATTGCGCGCCGACGTCGATCGTTGGCTCGCGCGCTTCCCGATCCTCGGGCAGCGGGCTGCCCAGATGGCAGGAACTCTGTCGGGAGGAGAGCAGCAGCAGCTCGTGATCGCGCGCGCCCTGATGGCCAAGCCGAGGATGCTGCTGCTGGATGAGCCCTCGCTCGGCCTGGCTCCGATCTTCGTCGATCGGATCTTCGAGCTTATCCGTGAGCTCCGGGATGAAGGGGTCACCATCCTGTTGGTCGAACAGAACGTGCATCGCGCGCTTGAGATAGCGGACCGGGCTTACGTGCTATCGGTGGGCAGGGTCGTCGCGTCGGGGACCAGCGGGCAACTAGTGGAAGGCGAATTGGAGCGTTCCTACCTGGGCATCAGCCAAACGGACGGGATGACGTCGTGAGCCCTTCCGAGTTTGCACAGCAACTGGTGAATGCGCTTTCACTCGGCAGCATCTATGCGTTGCTTGCCCTAGGGCTCTCCATGGTCTACGGGGTGCTAGGCATGTTGAACTTCGCTTACGGCGAGCTGGTCACGATTGCGGGGTATTCCATGCTGGCGGCTACCTACGCGGGCTGGCCGTTCTTCGTGGTGGCGCTGATTGGGGTCGTGGCGGCTGGTGTGGCGTCGGTGCTCATGGAGTTGATAGCCTTTCGACCGCTGCGCGACGCGAGCTTCGTGTCGCTCCTCTTCACATCATTCGCCGTGGCCGAACTGATCCAAGGCGCGTTCCGCCAGGCCGTGTCAGTTCGTTCCCGTGGCATCCCGGTGCCTGCCTTCTTCGACGATGCCGTAACCATAGGGTCGGTGCGCATCAGCGTGCTGAGCATCATCACAGCGGGGATTGGTGCGATCTCCCTGCTAGCGCTGACGACATTCATGCGCAAGTCGCGGTCAGGCCTCGCGATGCGCGCGGCGTCCTCGGACTTCACGACCGCGCGGTTGATGGGCGTGCGCGCAAACCGCGTGATTTCGCTCGCGTTCCTGATCTCAGGTCTGCTCGCGGGCATCGCAGGTGTTCTCTGGATCGCTAGAACCACTTCGGTGAACCCGACCACGGGCTTCGTACCCGTTATCGAAGCGTTCGTCGCGTCGGTCATCGGCGGACTGGGTAACCTGCGCGGCGCGGTGATGGGTGGCTTCTTTCTGGGCACGCTCGAGGTGTTCCTGCAGGCATTGCTCCCCGGCTCGCTGCTTCCATACGCTCAAGCTGCGTCGCTGCTGATCGTGGTCGCCGTCCTCTACGTGCGTCCCCAAGGGCTGTTCGGAGCGAAGGCCGAGGCCATCTGATGATCCCGATGAGTCGGCTGCGCCCCGCGCTGTTCGGTTGGGCCATGATCGCGGCCTGCCTTGTGGGTGGGATGCTCCTCGTGCAGGCCTTCGGGTCGACGTCCTCCAGTAGAACGTATGTCGTGTTCCTATTGAACGTGATGCTCGTGGTTTCGCTGCAAACATTCATCGGCAACAGCGGAATCGTCTCGTTCGGCCACGTGGCTTTCATGGGGATCGGCGCCTACACGACCGCGTTGGTCACGATCCTGACGGCCATCAAGGCGGCGCAGCTTCCCGAACTTCCCTCGTTGCTTGCGAACGCGCACCTGGGCCTTCTCCCAGCGGTCTTGATGTCGGCGTTGGCGGCGTCGGTCGTGGCGGCGGTGTTCGGCGGGGCCATCATTCGGATGACCGAATCGACGATGGCGATGGCCACCCTGGCGCTCCTTGTCGTGGTTCACACCTTCTTCCAGAACGCGACGACGTACACTCGCGGAGCACTGGGCCTGGCGGGCGTGCCTGTGCGGACGTCGATCGGCGTTGCTGCCGTGGGCGCTATCCTCTTCGTGCTCGTGAGCCGGCTGTACAAGGAATCGGGGCCTGGGCTACGGCTCCGCGCGTCTCGGGAGGATCCGCTCTCGTCGGCGTCAGTCGGCACAAACGTCGTCCGGACCCGGTACGGGGTGTGGCTGCTGAGCGCTGCGATGATGGGCGCCGCCGGGTCGTTCTGGGCGCAGAGCCTGATCGCCTTCAACGCGAACCAGTTCTATTTTTCGATAACTTTTGCCCTACTGGCGATGCTCGTGGTCGGGGGGCGAACCTCCCTCACTGGCGCGGTGGCAGGTGCGGCCATCGTCACATTCCTCACGGACACGCTAGCCAGGGTTGAGCAAGGCGTCGCGATCGGCCCTTGGCACCTACCTCGCATCACCGGCACAGTTCAGTTCGTGATCGCCCTCTTGATCATCGCCACGTTGATCCTGAGGCCCGAGGGCATATTCGATCGCTGGGAGATCGATGATCTGGCACGGCGCCTCCCGCCGTTGGCGAGGCGAGTTCGACGCGCATCGGCCAAGCAGTCGGTAGCAGAGGCGCGAACGGAAGTGGACCGGCCTCCGGCCTCTCCTGCAGTTCTGGACGCAGCCATCCCGGTGCTGCAGGGCGTTGGTGTATCGAAGCATTTCGAAGGCGTGATTGCGCTCGCGGGCGTGGACATCGAGGTACGGCGTCACGAGATACTCGGGCTTATCGGGCCGAACGGCTCAGGCAAGACCACCCTTCTGAATGTGATCTCCGGCGTCTACGAGCCGACCAAGGGTTCCCTCGTCTTTGAGGGCGAAGCGATAGAGGGCCGCAAGCCCCACCAGGTGGCGGAAGCGGGCCTATGCCGAACATTCCAGAGCATCAGGCTATTTGCCCAGCTCACTGTGCGGGAAAACGTAGAGGCGGCGACTACACCGGGCACGGACGAGTCCCGCGTGGACGAGGTGTTGGCGTGGTTCGGGCTGGAGGCCGCCGAGCGCGAGAAGGCGATCAACCTCCCCTACGGGATGCAGAGGCGGCTCGAGATCGCTCGGGCGGTCGTGCGCCGGCCTGCCATGATCCTGCTGGACGAGCCCGCGGCTGGGATGAACGAGGCAGAATCCGACGAGTTGCTCGAGAACATCAAGCGGATCCGCGGGACCCTCGAGTGCGCGGTAGTAGTCGTTGACCACGACCTTCGGCTGATCATGAAGCTCTGCGACCGAATCCAAGTGCTCGATCAGGGCCGAACCATTGCGCTTGGTAGGCCGGCAGAGATCGCCCAAGATCCCGCCGTGATCGAGGCGTACTTGGGCGGGCCGTCATCGAAGACCGCTTGACGCAGCGGCCGGGCTCCGCCTTGAGTGGCGCATGGCGCGAAAGGCCCAGCATGGATGGGTTTTGAGAGTGAAACCCGGGCCACAAGGATCAAGGTGCGCGTCAGGCCCTGATCCTCCGCGCCCACTAAGCTCCCGGTCAGTGCCCATCACCGACATCTCCGGCGTGCGCGAGGTCGCCCTCGAGGCCCATGCCGACGCCCGCGGGTCGATGACCGAGCTGTACCGGCAGGAATGGCTCGCCGACTGGGCCCGGCCCGCGGTGCAGTCCAATCTCAGCCGCAGCAGGGCCGGTGTTCTGCGGGGGCTGCATTTCCACCAGCGGCAGTCCGACTACTGGTGCCTCCTCGAGGGCAGCGCGTTCGTGGCGCTGGCGGATCTGCGCGCGGGCTCCGGCACGTTCCGCGAGGTGCGGACCACCGAACTGGATGCGGACGCGCTCTCGCTCGGCATCTCCATCCCCCCCGGCGTGGCGCACGGGTTCTGCGCCCTCACCGACGTCTCACTCCTGTATCAGGTGGACGCGTACTTCACGGGCGAGGACGAGCAGGGCGTTGCCTGGGACGACCCCGAGCTCGCGATCGCGTGGCCGATCGTGCGGCCGATCCTGTCCGAGCGGGACCGGGCGAACCCTTCGCTCGCCGACGCGCTGCGCGACCTCCCTCAGCGGTAGCGCACGATCAGGGTCACCGGTCCCTGGGGGGTGCCGGTGTACGTGGCGAGGGTGCCCGTCACCTGCATGCCGGCGGTCGTGCCCGTGATCGTGGCGCCGTCGGGGACCTTGATCTTCACCCGGAGGTTCTCCGGTGTGGCCGAGGCCTGGGGCAGCACGTGGATCCGGTACTGGGACTGGTCGCCGACGTGGGTGATGGCGCCGGGCACCTGGGCCGTCACGATCAGGGACATCGAGCCGCCGGGGCCGGCCGTCATGGGCGCCGTGGCCACGGGCAGGCCCAGGGCGGGATCCTTGCTCACCGTGCTCGTGGTCGGGATGCTCGTCTCGGCCTGGATGCGGTGGGCCCCCTTGGGCAGGTACACGCTCACGTCGGCGGTGTAGCCGCCCACCGGCTCGTTGCCGAAGGGGCGGCCCAGCAGGACCGAGGGAGGTTCGATGGGGGCCTGGTTGTCCAGGTCCGCCACGGTGCGCATGTGCGCGACGCCCTGCGCGTCGAGGGTGACCGCGACCGCGGTGGGGCGGCGCACGAGCGTCCCCGTGCGCGCGACGCCGGTGGTGTTCCAGACCACGGCGATGGGGTTGTCCGAGGTCACGAGGCGGCCGCTCACCCCGAGGCGGCTGAGCCGCGACTGGACCTTGGGGTCCGTGCTGTAGATCGAGAAGTGCCGCCCGGCGGCGAGCTCGGCGGCGCCGGTGCCGAAGGCCTCGGTCGAGGGGCGCCGCTTGAGCGCCTTCGACAGGATGCTGCCGGCCAGGGCGGACTGGAGCCCGTCGGCGGCCGCCGCGTCCCTGCCCGCGAGCGCCTGGCCGTCGATGATCGACACGGCGTCGTTCTGCGAGAGGGCGGCGGGCCACGCGGGGGTCTTGACGTCGCCCACCATCCACAGCAGATGCTGCAGTCCGACGGTGTCGACGAAAATGACGCCGTTCAGCGGCTCGGGGCCCGAGCTGCCCGCGGCCGCCAGCATCGCCCCGGCGGCGATGGGCACGTCGGGCGAGGACGCGGCCTCCGCGACGGCCGGGTCCGCCACGGTGAGCGGCTCCAGCGAGAGCTTGCCCGCCTGCGCGGTGAGGATCCCCGTGGCCACCACGCGCCCGCCCGGACCGAAGGGCTGCGCGAGGCTCTGCACGGCCACGAGGTAGCGCCGCTCGCCCTTGCCGCCCAGGAGGCCGGGCGCCACGCGGAACAGGTCGCGGGCGTCCGCGGCCAGCGCGGCCTGCCGGGTGAGCGTGGTCACGGCGTCGTCGTAGCCGGCGGCCACGGGTCCGAGCAGGCGGCCGCCTCCGGCGAGCTCCAGGTCGTGCAGCGCGGTCTGCAGCTGGGTGGCCACCGAGCCGATGCGCGGCGCGGCCGCCTTCAGCGTGTGCAGATCCACGTCGCCCAGGGACGCGGTGGCGGGGAGCAGGATGTTGTCCCATCCCAGGGTCCCCGCCGCCTGGGCCATGGTGATCCCGGCGCGCGCGGTGTCGGCCTGCGCCTGGGCGACGGCCCTGGCGGCGGCGACGTTGTCGCTCGCGATGGGCAGCGATCCGAAGACGCGGATGCCCGGGCGGCGCGTGGTCGCCACGGCCGCCTCGGCGTCGGAGGCCGCCCGCGTGAAGTAAGTGGTGGCCGTGGCGGGGTCGCCCGTCACCACCGCGTTCCCGCCGTCGATCAAGGCGTTGCGGGCGGCGGAGATCTCGCGCAGCATCCGGCGCGAGGCGAAGCCGGCGTCCACGATCAGCAGCAGGAGGGCGGTGAGGATGCCCGCGAGCACGCCCAGGACGATGGCGCGCCGCCGGGTGCGGGCGTTTGGGGTCGGCGCGGGCCCGCCGAACCTTCGTGGAGCGGCCCTTCGGGGGGGCGCGAAGTCGATGTCGCTCACGGACGAACACTACCGCAGAGGGTTGATTCTCCCGGGCACGAAGCGTACCCTGCCCGGGTCACTGCCAGGGGACTGCGCAGGCGCGTTGACGTTGCACGCGTTCGTGCGTACAGTACCTGTTTGCCGTGCCGTCTTCCGCGCCCTGCTGTGCGTCGTCTAGTTTCCCTGGGAGGGATCCTTCTTGCCTGACCAGCTCGTGCCTGTCCGAGAGCGTGTCAGTTTCGCCAAGCTCGACGAGGTTCTGCCGCTCCCCGATCTCGTCGGTATCCAGCGTGAGTCGTTCGATTGGCTCCTGAATGAAGGTCTGAAGGAGGTCCTCGAAGAGGTATCGCCCATCGAGGACTTCACCGAGCAGTTCCAGCTGTACTTCGGCAAGCATCAGTTCAAAGACGTCAAGCACTCCGAAACGGAGTGCCGCGACAAGGACATCACCTTCAGCCAGCCCTTGTTCGTCGAGGCCACCTTCGTGAACAAGGTGACCGGCGAGATCAAGGAGCAGGAAGTCTTCATGGGGGACTTCCCGATCATGACCGGCCGGGGGACCTTCATCATCAACGGCACCGAGCGGGTCGTGGTGTCCCAGCTCGTGCGCTCGCCCGGCACCTACTTCTCCCGCGAGCTCGACAAGACCACGGACAAGGAGATCTTCATCGCGAAGATCATCCCGTCCCGCGGCGCCTGGCTCGAGTTCGACGTGGACAAGAAGGAAACCGTGGGCGTGCGCATCGACCGCAAGCGCCGCCAGCTCGTGACCGTCCTGCTGAAGGCGCTCGGCTGGAGCACTGACGAGATCCTCAAGCTCTTCAACAACGCCCCGTCCATCCAGAACACCCTGGAGAAGGACCACGTGGAGACCCAGGAGGAGGCGCTGGAGGACATCTACCGCAAGCTGCGCCCGGGCGAGCCGCCCACGGCCGAGAGCGCCAAGACGCTGATCGAGAACCTGTTCTTCAACCCGAAGCGCTACGACGTGGCCAAGGTCGGCCGGCACAAGATCGACAAGAAGCTCGGGTCGGCCCGCGGCGACCTCCTCAAGCAGCTCAAGGTGCATCACAAGGCCCTCGGGGAGCTCGACAACCCCGACAAGAAGGCGTGGGAGCAGTTCAAGTACCGCGCGTTCTCCGAGCAGCTCAAGGACGAGCAGGGGGCGGGCGGGCCCAAGTACAAGGCCGTCCTCACCTACGAGGACATGCTCAAGACCGTCGGCTACCTCGTGCACCTGCACGCGGGCGACGAGGGCTATGACCCCGACGACATCGACCACTTCGGCAACCGCCGCCTCCGCAGCGTCGGTGAGCTGATCCAGAACCAGATCCGTATCGGCCTCTCGCGCATGGAGCGCGTGGTGAAGGAGCGGATGACCACCCAGGACGTCGAGGCCATCACGCCGCAGACGCTCATCAACATCCGCCCCGTGGTCGCCTCCATCAAGGAGTTCTTCGGGACATCGCAGCTCTCGCAGTTCATGGACCAGACCAACACGCTCTCGGGACTCACCCACAAGCGCCGCCTCTCGGCGCTCGGACCCGGCGGGCTCTCGCGTGAGCGCGCGGGCTTCGAGGTCCGCGACGTCCACCCCTCCCACTACGGGCGCATGTGCCCCATCGAGACCCCCGAGGGCCCGAACATCGGCCTGATCGGTTCGCTCTCGAGCTACGGGCGCATCAACCAGTTCGGGTTCATCGAGACCCCGTACCGCCGCGTGGAGAAGGGCAAGGTCAGCGCCAAGATCGACTACCTGTCCGCCGACGAGGAGGACAAGCACGTCATCGCGCAGGCCAACGCCCAGGTCGACAAGAACGGCAGCTTCACCGAGGCGCTCGTGCTCTGCCGCCGCAAGGGCGGCGAGGTCGACTCGGTGCCGCCAGCCGAGGTCGACTACATGGACGTCTCGCCCAAGCAGCTCGTGTCGGTGGCGGCCGCGCTCATCCCGTTCCTCGAGCACGACGACGCCAACCGCGCCCTCATGGGGGCCAACATGCAGAAGCAGGCCGTGCCCTTGCTGCGCTCCGAGGCCCCGCTCGTGGGCACCGGGGTGGAGTTCCGCGCCGCGGTCGACGCCGGCGACGTGGTCGTGGCCGCCGAGCCCGGGGTCGTCGACGACGTCTCGGCCGACGAGATCATCGTCAAGGAGCGCAACGGCAGCCTCCACACCTACGGGTTGTTGAAGTACCGGCGCTCCAACCAAGGCACGTGCATGAACCAGCTCCCCATCGTGCAGGCGGGCGACAGGGTCGCCAAGGGCCAGGTCATCGCCGACGGCCCCTCCACGGAGGCCGGAGAGATCGCGCTGGGCAAGAACCTGATCGTGGCCTACATGCCCTGGGAGGGCCACAACTTCGAAGACGCCATCATCCTGTCCGAGCGACTCGTGAAGGAGGACGTCCTCACCTCGATCCACATCGAGGAGCACGAGGTCGACGCCCGCGACACCAAGCTCGGCGCCGAGGAGATCACCCGCGACATCCCCAACGTCTCCGAGGAGATCCTCAAGGACCTCGACGAGCGCGGCATCGTGCGCATCGGGGCCGAGGTGAACACCGGGGACTACCTCGTGGGCAAGGTCACCCCCAAGGGAGAGACCGAGCTCACGCCCGAGGAGCGCCTGCTGCGCGCCATCTTCGGCGAGAAGGCCCGCGAGGTGCGCGACACCTCGCTGAAGGTCCCCCACGGCGAGTCCGGCAAGGTCATCGGCGTGCGGGTGTTCAGCCGCGACGACGGCGACGAGCTGCCGCCGGGCGTGAACCAGCTGGTCCGCGTGTACGTGGCCCAGAAGCGGAAGATCTCCGACGGCGACAAGCTGGCCGGGCGCCACGGGAACAAGGGCGTCATCTCGACCATCCTGCCCGAGGAGGACATGCCCTTCCTAGCCGACGGCACGCCCGTCGACATCATCCTGAACCCCCTGGGCGTCCCGTCCCGCATGAACCTGGGGCAGGTCCTCGAGGCGCACCTGGGCCTCGCCGCGCTCTGGGGCTTCAAGAAGGACGGCGTGGACCACGTCGGGCCGGCCTACGTGGCCACCCCGGTGTTCGACGGGGCGCGCGAGAGCGAGATCTTGGAGTCCATCCGCACGGTGCATCCCAACCGCGACGGCAACAAGATGGTGGACGAGGGCGGCAAGAGCTGGCTGTTCGACGGCCGCTCCGGCCAGCCCTTCGAGGAGCCGGTCACCGTGGGCGTCGCCTACATCCTGAAGCTCCTGCACCTGGTGGACGACAAGATCCACGCCCGGTCCACCGGGCCCTACTCCATGATCACGCAGCAGCCGCTGGGCGGGAAGGCGCAGTTCGGCGGCCAGCGTTTCGGCGAGATGGAGGTCTGGGCGCTGGAGGCCTACGGCGCGGCCTATGCGCTGCAGGAGCTGCTGACCATCAAGTCCGACGACGTCCTGGGCCGCGTGAAGGTCTACGAGGCCATCGTCAAGGGCGAGAACATCCCCGAGCCGGGCATCCCCGAGTCCTTCAAGGTGCTCATCAAGGAGATGCAGTCCCTGTGCCTGAACGTGGAGGTCCGCTCCTCTTCGGGCGAGCAGATCGAGCTGCGCGAGACCGACGAGGACGTGTTCCGCGCGGCCGAGGAGCTGGGCATCGACCTCAGCCGCCGGGAGCCGGCAGGGGCGGATTTCGACTGAGCGGGAACAAGCCGGCGTTGAAGCAAGTGAAGAGCGAGCCACGCGAGGAGGCGAGCGCCTAAGTGTTGGACGTCAATTACTTCGATGAGCTCCGTATCGGGTTGGCCACCCCGGATCAGATCCGTGCGTGGTCCAACGGCGAGGTCAAGAAGCCGGAGACCATCAACTACCGCACCCTGAAGCCGGAGAAGGACGGCCTGTTCTGCGAGCGGATCTTCGGGCCCACGCGGGACTGGGAGTGCCACTGCGGCAAGTACAAGCGGGTGCGCTTCAAGGGCATCATCTGCGAGCGCTGTGGCGTGGAGATCACCCGCAGCAAGGTCCGGCGCGACCGCATGGGCCACATCGAGCTCGCCGCCCCCGTGACCCACATCTGGTACTTCAAGGGCGTGCCCAGCCGCCTGGGCTACCTGCTCGACCTCGCTCCCAAGGACCTCGAGCGCATCATCTATTTCGCCGCCTACGTGGTCACCCGCATCGACGACGACCGCCGCCACGCCGACCTGCCCGACATCGAGCAAGAGGTGGAATCGGAGAAGCACGACATCGACGCCCTGCGCGACGACGACGTCAAGAAGCGCCTGAACGAGCTCGAGGACCGGCTCAAGGAGCTGGAGTCCCAGGGCGCCAAGGGCGCGCAGCTGAGCGCCGCCAAGCGCGAGGCACAGCGCGACGTGGAGCGCATCCACGAGTACGCGGGTCGCGAGACCCAGCACCTCGACGACGTCCTGTCTTCGTTCAAAGGCCTCTCGGTCAAGCAGCTCGTGGCCGACGACACCGTCTACCGCAGCCTCCGAGAGCGCTTCGGCGACTACTTCGACGGCGGCATGGGCGCGGAGGCCATCAAACGCCTGCTCCAGGACTACGACGTGGAGGCGGAGGCCGAGAGCCTGCGCGACGTCATCGACAACGGCAAGGGGACCAAGCGCCTGAAGGCCATCAAGCGCCTCAAGGTCGTGTCCAACTTCATGGACGGCCGCTCCATGCCCTCGGCGATGGTGCTCGACGCCGTGCCCGTGATCCCTCCGGACCTGCGGCCCATGGTGCAGCTCGACGGCGGCCGCTTCGCCACCTCGGACCTCAACGACCTGTACCGCCGGGTCATCAACCGCAACAACCGCCTGAAGCGCCTGCTCGATCTCCAGGCGCCCGAGATCATCGTCAACAACGAGAAGCGCATGCTGCAGGAGGCCGTCGACGCCCTGTTCGACAACGGGCGGCGCGGCCGTCCCGTGACGGGGCCCGGCAACCGCCCGCTCAAGTCCATCTCGGACATGCTCAAGGGCAAGCAAGGCCGGTTCCGCCAGAACCTGCTCGGCAAGCGCGTGGACTACTCCGGGCGCTCGGTCATCGTGGTGGGTCCGGAGCTCCGCCTGCACCAGTGCGGCCTGCCCAAGCAGATGGCGCTGGAGCTGTTCAAGCCCTTCGTGATGAAGCGGCTCGTCGATCAGAACCTGGCGCAGAACATCAAGAGCGCCAAGCGCATGGTCGAGCGCGCGCGCCCGCAGGTCTGGGACGTGCTCGAGGAGGTCATCCGCGAGCACCCCGTGATGCTGAACCGGGCGCCCACCCTGCACCGCCTGGGCATCCAGGCGTTCGAGCCCGTGCTGGTGGAGGGCAAGGCCATCAAGATCCACCCGCTGGTGTGCGCGGCGTTCAACGCCGACTTCGACGGCGACCAGATGGCCGTGCACGTGCCGCTGTCCGCGGAGGCGCAGGCCGAGGCCCGCGTCCTCATGCTCTCGGCCAACAACATCCTGTCGCCGGCGCACGGCCGCCCCATCGCCACCCCGTCCCAGGACATGGTGCTGGGTCTGTATTACCTCTCGCTCGGTGAGGACGAGAAGGCCAAGGACGAGAAGATCCCCACGTTCGGATCCCAGGCCGAGGCCCTGCTGGCGCTCGACCGCGGGTACTCGCTGCACACGCCCGTGCGCATCCGGCTCGAGGGCAAGGCCATCCCGGCCGACATGCTGCCCGAGGGCTTCGACGCCGAGGAGGCCGCGACCTCCGGGCGTACGCCCGTGATCCGCACCACCATCGGCCGCGTGATCCTCAACGGGGCCTTCCCGGCGGACTTCGAGTACCGCAACTACCCGCTCGTGAAGTCCGACATCGCCCGGCTGGTGGACGAGGCCGTGCACCGTTACGACCGCGCCACCACGGAGAACATCCTGGACGGTCTGAAGGACCTCGGGTTCCACTACGCCACCCGCGCCGGCGTCACCATCGGCGTTGGGGACGTCACGGTGCCCCCCACCAAGCAGAAGATCCTGGACGAGCACGAGGGGCGCGCCCAGAAGGTGGAGGGCCAGTACCGCAAGGGCATCATCACCGACGACGAGCGCCGTCAGGAGCTCATCGAGATCTGGACGCAGGCCACCGACGAGGTCAAGGACGCCATGGAGGAGCAGTTCACCTCCACCAACCCCATCTTCATGATGGCGAACTCCGGCGCCCGCGGGAACATCATGCAGATCCGCCAGCTGGCGGGGATGCGCGGCCTCGTGGCCAACCCCAAGGGCGAGATCATCCCGCGGCCGATCAAGTCGAACTTCCGCGAGGGCCTGTCCGTGCTCGAGTACTTCATCTCCACGCACGGCGCCCGCAAGGGGCTCGCCGACACCGCGCTGCGCACCGCCGACTCGGGCTACCTCACCCGGCGCCTGGTGGACGTCGCCCAGGAGCTGATCATCCGCGAGCAGGACTGTGGTACCGACCGCAGCGTCCCCATCGTGGTGAACGTCAAGCGGCCCGACGGCACGGTGGTGAAGAGCGCGCATATCGACACGGGACTGTTCGGCCGCGTGCTCGCCGAGGACGTGAAGGTGGGCAGCAAGAAGATCGCCCACGCCGGCGACGAGCTGAACGACGAGGTCACGGCCGCGGTCGTGGACTCCGGCGTCGAGGAGGTCCAGGTCCGCTCCGTCACCACGTGCGAGGCCGAGATCGGCGTGTGCGCCCTGTGCTACGGGCGCTCGCTCGCCTCGGGCCGCATGGTGGACATCGGCGAGGCCGTGGGCATCATCGCGGCGCAGTCGATCGGCGAGCCCGGCACGCAGCTCACCATGCGCACGTTCCACACGGGCGGCGTGGCCGGCGAGGACATCACGCACGGACTCCCGCGCGTGGTGGAGCTGTTCGAGGCGCGCAAGCCCAAGGGCGAGGCGCAGATCACCGAGCTGAGCGGCACGGTGGCCATCGAGGACGACGACGACAAGCACGTGCGCCACATCACGGTCGCCGACGACTCGGGAGACAGCGTCGAGTACCCGGTGTCCTACCGCGCGCGGCTCACCGTGTCCGACGGCGACGTCGTCGAGGTCGGCCAGCAGCTCACCGAGGGATCGGTGAACCCGCACGAGAAGCTCCGCGTCGAGGGCGTGCTGGCGCTGCAGCAGCACCTGGTGGACGAGGTCCAGCAGGTGTATCGCTCCCAGGGCGTGACGATCCACGACAAGCACATCGAGCTGATCTCGCGGCAGATGCTGCGCAAGGTGCACATCATCGAGCCGGGCGACACGGAGTTCCTGCCCGGCGACATGGTGGCGCGCCGAGCGTTCGAGGAGAAGAACGCGGAGATCGTGGAGGCCGGCGGGGTCCCCGCCAGCGCCCGTCCCATCCTGCTGGGGATCACGAAGGCCTCGCTCGCCACGGACTCGTGGCTGTCGGCGGCCTCCTTCCAGGAGACCACCCGGGTGCTCACCGACGCGGCCATCTCGGCCAAGTCGGACCCGCTCCTGGGCCTGAAGGAGAACGTGATCATCGGCAAGCTGATCCCCGCGGGGACCGGCATGAGCCGCTACCGCAACGTGGCGGTCAAGATCAAGGAGGAGGCCATCCCCGAGTACTGGCTGGCCCGGCAGCGCGAGCTCGCCCAGGCCGTCGAAGAGAGCACCGGGGAGCAGGCGCTCATGGGGCTCACGCGGGAGCAGGCCGAGGCGATGCTCGGGGGCGGGAGCTCGTCCTCTTCCTCTGACGACTAGCCCCCTCGTTCTACAGGGCAAGGCCGGAAGGGCCGGGGTCGGTTGTCCCCGGTCCTTCTGCTTTTCTCGGGGTGGTTGGGGCTCGCGCTTGGGGGGTTCGCCCGGGGGGTCCGCTGCGGGGAACGCTTCCCTCGCTCGCGCGCGGCCCTGCGGGCGCGCTGCGCTCGGTCCAGATGTTCCCCTTCGCGGATCCCCCGGGCGGTTCCGTCCTACAGGAGGCTGCGCGACCTTCGGGCCGCGTACGAGGTTCCGGGGGGCGGTCGCGGTTCCGCGGGTTCGCGCTGTGGGGTGCGGGGGTTCCTCCCGGATGGGGGGTTCGGGGCGGCGGGCTCCTCCTGGGCGGCGTGCTCTTTCGCGGGGGGTGCCTACTGCGTCTGGGCTACCTAGTTTGCGGGATTCGGGGAAGGGGGATAGCATGCGGACGGCGTTATTGGTGCGTCGGATGTCTGCGTGGGGAGGCTGGGTATGCGTCGAGGTCGGCTTGGGGTGGTTGTACTCATCGCGATGTTGGTGGGGGCGTTGTTGGCCGCGGGGTCGGCCGATGCGGCTCGGCCGGCGACTAAGGGTGTGCGCGGGCATGCGATGAGGGTGCGGATGGTTCGCCAGCGTCCTCCGTTGCGGGCGCTCGCCAAGGGTCAGGTGGCGCGCAAGGCTGGGGGCGGGGAGACCGTCCGCAGCGCGCGGGCCGAGATCCCGTTCCTGAATCGCCGGCCCGAGGGCGGGAACGAGCCCGCGCTCACGTGGGACATCCCGCAGGCTCGCAACCTGCCGGTCAGCAACAACAAGCACGACCTCGTGCGGTCGTGGGAGGGCTCGAACCACTTCGACAACCGCTTCTCCGACAACGGCAACCAGTTCTCGTCCGAGCCGCCCGACCAGGGGCTGTGCGTGGGCAACGGCTACGTGATGGAGACGGTCAACAGCGTGGTCCAGGTGTACACGGAGCACGGCCGTCCGCTGATCCAGGGGAACTCGGCCGTGCCCGGCTCGGGACCGGTCGGCATCTCCACGAACCAGTTCTACGGCTACCCGTCCACCTTCGACCGGACGAACAACGTGTTCGGGCCCAGCCTGTTCGACGTGAGCTGCTACTACGACCAGGCCACCGGACGCTGGTTCCACCTCACAGACGTGCTGGAGCAGGATCCCTCCACGGGCAACTACACGGGTAACGGCAGCGTGGATCTCGCGGTGAGCAAGACCTCGAACCCGCTGGGCGGCTACTTCATCTACTCGATCAACACCACGAACGACGGCAGCGGCGGGACGCCGAACCACCACTGCGACCTTGGGCCCTGCTTCGCGGATTACCCGCACATCGGCGCCGATGCCAACGGCATCTACATCACCACGAACGAGTACTCGTTCTTCGGTTCGGACTACAACGGTTCGCAGATCTACGCCCTGTCCAAGGCCGGCCTCGAGGCCGGCGGGGCGCAGACCGCGATGTACTTCCCGAACCTGAGGGTCCCCTCGCTCGGACAGAAGGCCTTCACGTTGCGCGGCGTCCAGAGCCGCCCGGGCTCGTTCGTCTCCGCGAAGGGCGGGGTGCAGTACTTCTTGAGCTCCACGGCCGGCGACGGCTCGGAGACGGGCAACACCACCGGCGGGTCGGACAAGATCGTGGTCTGGGCACTGCGCAACACGAGCAGCCTCGACACGTCCTCGCCGGCTCCCGTGCTCGAGCAGACCGTGGTGCAGAGCCTTCCCTACGTGCTGCCGCCGCACGCGTTGCAGCGTGATCGCGGGCCGCTGCCGCTGCTGCGGTGCGTGAACCAGGGGGTCAGTTGCTACGGCGCCCCGGCCCCGTTCAAGCAGGAGGGTCCCTACCCGTTGGACGCGGGCGACACGCGCGTGATGGCGGCCTACCTCGACCACGGCACCCTGTGGGGCACGCTCGACACGTCCCTGAAGGGCCACGGCGGCTCGGACTGGACGGCCGCCAACAACTACGCGCCGACCCCGATCAACGAGAAGGCCGGCGTCTTGTACTTCGCGATCACGCCGGACTGGGGCGGCGGGCTGCACGCGAACGTCGCCCGCCAGGGGTACCTCGGTGCGCGCAACGCGAACCTCGCCTACCCGTCCGTCGCGATGGGATCCCACGGAGAGGGGTTCATCGGCGTCACGATCGTCGGCACGTCGATGCACCCGAGCGCCGCGTACGTGGAGGTGGGGCTGCACAAGGCCCCGAGCGTCATCCGCGTGGCGGCGAAGGGCAGGGGCCCCGATGACGGGTTCACCGGCCTGTGGGTCGGGGGGAACCGTCCGCGCTGGGGCGACTACGGCTACGCGGCGCCCGGGCGCGGCGGCTCGGTGTGGTTCGCCGCCGAGTACATCGCGCAGCGGTGCAACTACCACACGTTCCTGAACGACACCTCGTGCGGGAACACGCGGAGCTTCTTCGCGAACTGGAGCACGCGGGTTACGCAGCTGCGCTCGTAGGCGCTGGGTAGCTAGGAAGCTGACCCATTGGGGGCGGGGCTTTCGGGCCCCGCCCTTCGGCTGTTGCTCGGCTGGGGCGGTGCGCGCGGGGTCCGCGTCGGGGAACGCTTCCCTCGCTCGCGCGCGGCCCTGCGGGCGCGCTTCGCTCGGTCCAGATGTTCCCCTCGTGCGGATCCCCGCTCGCACCGTGGTGGCTGAGGCTCACCGTTGGGTTGGGGGTCCGTGCCGCTCGCGGGGGCGGACGGGCTGGTTGCCTGCGGTGCGGGGCTACGCGCGCTCGGTGGATCGGGCCAGTTCGATGAGCATCGCGTGGACTGCGGGGTTGGCGGCGAGGATGGTGCCGGGGAGGTAGTTGGGGGTGCCGGTCCAGTCGGTCACCGTGCCGCCGGCCTCTTCGATGAGGAGGCCTCCGGCGGCTACGTCCCAGGGGGAGAGGGCGAGCTCGAAGAAGCCGTCGAAGACGCCGGCGGCGGTCCAGGCGAGGTCGAGGGCGGCGGCGCCGGGGCGGCGGAGGTCTTCGAAGCGTTCGAGGGCCGCCTCGAGCATGCGCAGGTGGCGGGGGATGAGCTGCTTGCGGCGGAACGGGAAGCCGGTGGCGACCACGGCTCGGTCCGGCGGGCGCTCGCTCACCTCGAGGCGGGCCGGGGCGGCGTCCTGGAGGGACCAGGCGCCGGCGCCGCGCTCGGCGGCGAAGGTGAGATCGAGGAACGGGGCGTGCACGCATCCCGCCTCGGGCCGGCCGTCGTGGATGAGCGCGACCGAGACCGCCACCACCGGGAAGCCGTGCACGAAGTTCGTGGTGCCGTCGAGGGGATCCACGAGCCAGTAGCGGCCCGCACCCGTCGAGCCGCCGTCCTCCTCGCCGAGCATGGGGATGTCGGGGGTCTCGCGTTCGAAGAACCGCCGGATCGCGTGCTCGCTCGCGACGTCGACCTCGGTGACCCAGTCGCCGGGCAGGCCCTTGGCGGTGGCGCGCGGGCTCGACCCGGCGCCGAGGATCACCCCACCCCCAAGGCGCGCGGCGGCCGTGGCGATGCCCATCGAGGGGGTGAGGGGGCCCATGGAGCGGGTACCGTAGCAGCGCGCGTCCGCTGACGCTTATCAACCGTTATGATGCTGTTAACAAAGAGTTGAAACGATGGATACTATGCGTCAGTATGACGGATAGAAAGGAAGTTACCGTCATGTTGTTCGATCTGCCAGCTCTTGACTCCCAGGAAGCGGAGATCGTCGGAACGATCGAGCAGATGCGCCGGAGTCTGCGATACCAGCTCCACCAGCCACGCAGGTGGCTCGGCAACCTCCGTCGCCTGTCATTCGCGCGAGCGATCCAAGGATCGAACAGCATCGAAGGGTTCGTCGCGGCGCTCGACGACGTTGCCGCCGTGGAGGCCGGTGAGGAACCGCTCGACGCGGACGCAGAGACCAAGCTGGCCCTCTGGGGCTGCCGGGAAGCTATGACCCATGTGCTTCAGCTCGCTCGTGAGGAGGAGGACTTCGAGCACTCGACCCAGTTGCTCAAGAGCCTGCACTTCATGATGACCAGCTATGACATGACGGCCCGACCGGGGCTCTGGCGAGCAGGCCCCATCTTCGTGCACGACGAGGACACGGAGGAGGTCGTGTACGAGGGGCCGACCGTGGAGCTTGTCCCACCCCTTATGCGCGAGTTGGAATCTGATCTTCGGGACCCGGCAGACCAACCCGGTTTGCTTCGGGGTGCCATGGCACACCTGAACCTGGTCATGATCCATCCCTTCCGCGATGGCAATGGAAGGATGGCGAGGTGCCTTCAGACGCTCGTATTGGCACGTGAAGGGGTGCTTGAGCCCGAGTTCTGCAGCATCGAGGAGTACCTGGGCCGCAATACCAGAAGCTATTACGACGTGCTCGCAGAGGTGGGACAAGGGTCATGGCATCCCGAGCATGACCCCCGGCCGTGGGTACGCTTCAACCTTAAGGCCCACTACCTCCAAGCGCAGACGCTCCTTCAGCGCGTGAAGGAGAGTGAGCAGCTTTGGGTAGCGCTCGAAAGACTGACCACCCGTGAGGGCTTCCCGGATCGCGTGATCGAAGGCTTGTGGGATGCCGCCATCGGCCATCGGGTACGCAGGGCTACGTATCTCCGGTTCGTCTCGGAGCCCATCAGCGAACAAGCGGCGGGGCGAGATCTGCGACAGCTCGCGGAGCGAGGCATCTTGGTGCCGCACGGCGAGAAGCGCGGGCGCTACTACACAGGGTCGAAGGAGCTCGTGGGACTCTGGCGAGCCATCCGGGACAAGCGGAACGAGGGGATCGCAGACCCGTTCGCCGCGTAAGGTCTCGCTACCAACGCCTCCCGCTCGGTTGACGTCTCGTGTGTGCGACCTGTAGCTTTATGGGTCGCGCCTTGGTTCGGTGGGCCGCCGGGCGCGTTCGACTCCGGTTCCGGAGTGGGATCCCGAACGGGCGTGCGGTTCCGCATGCGTCCCGACGGTGCGGCCCACGGGCAGCAGCCTCGCTCCGGCGGTGCCGCGCCCCGGTGTTTGACAACGGAAGAGTGCAGACGAGAGATCTATGCCTACGATCGAGCAGCTGGTACGCAAGGGCCGACAGGTCCGCAAAACGAAGACGAAGGCCCCCGCGCTGAAGGGTTCCCCGCAGCGGCGCGGCGTCTGCACGCGTGTCTACACCATGACCCCCAGGAAGCCGAACTCGGCGCTGCGCAAGGTGGCGCGGGTGCGCCTCACGTCCGGGATCGAGGTCACGTGCTACATCCCCGGCGTCGGCCACAACCTGCAGGAACACTCCATCGTGCTTGTGCGCGGGGGCCGCGTGAAGGACCTTGCCGGCGTGCGGTACAAGATCGTGCGCGGCACGCTCGACACCGCGGGCGTGCGCGATCGCAGGCAGGCGCGTTCGCGCTACGGCTCCAAGAAGGGCGGCGAGTAGGCATGCCGCGCAAGGGTCCCGCCAACCGACGCGAGGTCGCCCCCGACCCCGTCTATCAGAACCCCCTCGTCACCCAGCTCATCAACAAGGTGCTGCTCGACGGGAAGAAGACCGTGGCCGAGCGCACCGTCTACAAGGCGCTCGAGGTCATCTCCGAGCGCACGGCGAACGACCCGGTCATCACGCTCAAGAAGGCCGTGGACAACGTGCGCCCCATGCTCGAAGTGAAATCCCGTCGCGTCGGCGGCGCGTCCTACCAGGTGCCGATCGAGGTCAGGCCCTCCCGGGGCACCACGCTCGCGCTGCGCTGGCTCGTGAACTACAGCCGCGGCCGCAAGGAGAACTCCATGTCCGAGCGCCTCGTCGCCGAGATCATGGACGCGTCCAACGGCACCGGCGTCTCGGTGAAGCGCCGCGAGGACATGCACAAGATGGCCGAGGCCAACAAGGCCTTCGCGCACTACCGCTGGTGATGCAGATGACCGCCGTGGAGCAAGATCTCAAGAAGGGGGGCAAGGGATTGAAGATCCGTGAGTACCCCCTCGCCCGCACGCGCAACATCGGCATCATGGCGCACATCGACGCCGGCAAGACCACCACGACCGAGCGCATCCTCTACTACACCGGCAAGGCCTACAAGATCGGCGAGGTCCACGAGGGCACGGCCCAGATGGACTGGATGGCCCAGGAGCGCGAGCGCGGCATCACGATCACATCGGCGGCCACCACGTGCCAGTGGAAGGGTCACTGGATCAACATCATCGACACGCCCGGTCACGTGGACTTCACGGTGGAGGTCGAGCGATCCCTGCGCGTGCTCGACGGCGCGGTTGCGGTGTTCGACGCGGTGGCCGGCGTGGAGCCGCAGTCGGAAACGGTGTGGCGACAGGCCGACCGCTACGACGTGCCGCGCATCTGCTTCGTGAACAAGATGGACCGCACCGGCGCCGACTTCGAGCGCACCGTGGGCATGCTCGTCGACCGCCTGGGGGCCAACCCCCTCGTCCTGCAGCTCCCGTGGGGGACCGAGTCCGAGCTGCACGGGGTCATCGACCTCGTGGAGATGAAGGGCCACTACTGGGAAGGCGAGATGGGGGAGGACTGGAAGGACACGGACATCCCCCCGGAGTATCGCGAGGCCGCCGAGCGCGCCCGCCACGAGCTCTTCGAGAAGCTCGCCGACCACGACGATTCGCTCATGGAGAAGTTCATCGGCGAGGGTGAGCCCACCACCGAGGAGCTGCGCCGCGCCATCCGCCGCGCCACCCTCGCGAACGCCGGCGTGCCGGTGCTATGCGGCTCCGCGTTCAAGAACAAGGGCGTCCAGCTCGTGCTCGACGCCGTGGTGCAGTATCTGCCCTCGCCCCTGGACGTGCCCCCGGTGGAGGGCCACCTCCCCAACCGCGAGGACGCCCACGTAGAGCGCAAGGCCGACGACGCCGAGCCGTTCAGCGCCCTGGCGTTCAAGATCATGTCCGATGCCTACGTGGGGCGGCTCACCTACCTGCGCGTGTATTCCGGCGTGCTGCGGGCGGGCTCACACGTGATGAACAGCACGAAGGATCGCAAGGAGCGCATCGGGCGCGTCTTGCAGATGCACGCCAACCACCGCGAGGACCTCGAGGCAGCGTACACGGGCGACATCGTCGCCGTGGTGGGCCTCAAGCACTCCACCACCGGCGACACCATCTGCGACCCGGAGGACCCGGTGGTGCTGGAGTCCATCAGCTTCCCCACGCCGGTCATCTCCGTGGCGGTGGAGCCCAAGACGAAGGCCGACCAGGACAAGCTCGGCAGCGGCCTCGCGAAGCTCTCGGACGAGGATCCGACGTTCGTGGTGAAGTTCGACGACGAGACAGGCCAGACCGTGATCTCCGGGATGGGCGAGCTCCACCTCGACATCATCGTGGACCGCCTCAAGCGCGAGTTCTCGGTGGACGCGAACGTCGGCAAGCCCCAGGTGGCCTACCGCGAGACCATCCGCAAGGAGGTCCACAAGGTGGTGGCGCGCTTCGTGCGCCAGACCGGCGGCAAGGGCCAGTTCGCGCACGTGGTGCTCGACCTCGAGCCCACGGGCCCCGGCGGCGGATACGAGTTCATCAACAAGATCGTGGGCGGCAAGATCCCGCGGGAGTACATCCCGGCCGTGGACCAAGGCATCCAGGAGGCGCTCGACAACGGCATCCTGGCCGGCTACCCGATGGTCGACGTGCGCGCCACGCTCACCGACGGCTCCTATCACGAGGTCGACTCCTCGGAGATGGCGTTCAAGATCGCGGGTTCGATGGGCGTGAAAGACGCCGCGCGCAAGGCGGGCCCGGTCCTGCTGGAGCCCGTCATGGAGTTCGAGGTCACCTCGCCCGAGGAGTTCCTCGGCGACGTGATGGGCGAGGTTACGGCGCGCCGTGGCCGCATCGAGAACATCGACGAGCGCGGCGGCCAGAAGGTCATACGCGTGGTCGTGCCGCTGGCGGAGCTCTTCGGCTACGCCACGGACTTGCGCTCGCGCACCCAGGGCCGCGCCGCGCACAGCCCCATGCAGCTGCACGCGTACAACGAGGTTCCCGCGCAGATCGCCAAGGAGATCGTGGCGAGGGTGACGGGGGAGTAGGGCCGAGCGGGCCAAGGAGCGGGCCCCAAAGGACGGGCCAAAGAACGGGCCAAGGAACTGGGGAAGGGACCCAAGAGATGGCGAAGAAGAAGTTCGAGCGTACCAAGCCCCACGTGAACATCGGCACCATGGGCCACATCGACCATGGCAAGACCACGCTCACGGCGGCCATCACCAAGCGCCAGGCCGAGATGGGCATGGCCGAGTTCACGCCCTTCGACCAGATCGACAAGGCCCCCGAG
>JBBRWM010000013.1:0-70152 GCA_038249195.1 Actinomycetota bacterium | reverse complement strand
GCTTGCTGCCCACGATAGAGCCGGACACTTCAACCTCCACGAAAAGGACGGGAGCCCGGGCGATGCTCCACCCGTAGAGCGACAACTCGACGGGGAGGAGACGACGCCCATGGCTCCCGCAGCGAGTCTGGCACGGCTACGCAAGTGGATGTTGGACCGGGTCGCCCGAAAGGAGGTGAGCGTCGTCCAGGCGTGCCGCGAGGCCGGCATCTCCACGAGCCGGTTCTACGAGCTGCGAGCTCGCTATCTCAGCTACGGCGAGGCTGGCCTGCTGCCCAAGCCTCGACCGCCACGACCCGATCGGCGCCTGTCGGGCCCGCTCACCGATCAGATCATCGCCTACGCGATCGAGCACCCCACGGTGGGCCCGCGTACGATCGCCGCGGCCCTTCAGCTCGAGCGCTTCGGCGGTTGGGTGGTCTCCCACGGGGGCGTCTACAACGTGCTGCGTCGAGCCGGGCTCGCCCGCCGAGCGGCCCGTCTTGCCGCTGCCGAGTCGCTCGCGGCCACCGAAGGGGGACCGATCACAGAGCGGGCGCTCAGGGACCTGCGAGCGATCGAGCGAGTGAGCACCCACATCGGCTCGGATACCCCCGGTGAACAGGTCTTCTTCGACACGATGTTCGTCGGCAAGCTCAAAGGCGTCGGCAAGATCTGGCAATACTCCGCCGTCGATGGATCCTGCAGCTTCGCCTTCGCCAGGGTGCTGGGGGGTGAGAAGTCCGCACGGGCCGCTGCGGCGTTCCTTGCCCGAGACGTCGCGCCGGTCTACGACCAGGCCGGCATCGCCCTGGGCGAAGCGGTGGTCGACGGAGGTCCCGAGTTCAAGCGGGAGTTCACCGAGGCCTGTTCGCGGCTCGGGATCTCCCGCCACCAGCTGCCGCCTCGCTCACCGAACCTCAACGCCTTCGTGGAGCGCTTCCAGGGCTCGGTGCTGCACCTGCATTACCGCAGCGCCTTCCGCTACCGCTTCTACACCTCGGCCCGAGACATCGACGCGGATCTACAGGCATGGATGCGCTTCTACAACTTCGAGCGGCCCCACCGCGGCTACCGAACCAAAGGCAGGCGACCGGCCGAGATCTTCTACGCCAACAACCCCGATCCGCTCCAGATGAAAGGATGGGATCCCGATGAGTTCATCCCGCAGAGTGTCCGGTCTTAACGCGGGCCGCAAGGTCTAGCGCTAGCGACCCGCAGACACGCACCGCGGGGCGTACGCTCCTGCGGCGACGTCGAAGGGGCGACCGTCCCGGCGGAAAGGGCGTGGTGGAGCCGGACAACGCGATCGAGGAGGCCCATGACGCGCTGACGCGCGGAGCATGGGCCGAGGCGTACGAGCGGTTCCGAGCCGTCGAGCCTAACCTGATGGGGCCGCGGGACCTGGAAGGACTCGCCGACGCCGCGTGGTGGGTGTCGCGGCTAGACGAGTCGCTCGACGCACGTCAGAAGGCGTATGCCGGCTACGCTGCCGCGGGAGACGAGGCCGCCGCCGGGGCCGTCGCCTCTCGGCTCTCGATCGAACACTTCGTTCGCGAGGAGCCGTCGATCGGTGCCGGCTTCCTGATGCGGGCGCAGCGTCACCTGAAGGAGCTGCCCCCCTGTCAGGAGCAGGGCTTCCTCGCGGTGGTCGAGGCCAACGTGGCGCGCTTCGCCGGCGACCTCGACGGCGCGCGCACTGGTTCCCGCCTCGCGATCCAGATCGGTGAACGGTTCGGCTCGCGCGACGTGCTCGCGCTTGCGATCCATACCGAGGGCCTCGCCCTGCTCGACGCAGGGGAGGTGACCCAGGGAATGGCGTTGTTGGACGAGGCCATGACCGCGGTGCTGGGCGGCCATGTGAGCCCCTACTTCACGGGCATCATCTACTGCAACCTGATCCAGGCGTGCCTGGAGCTGAACGACATCCGGCGGGCGGGCGAGTGGAGCGACGCGGCGCGCACGTGGTGCGAGGCCCTCCAACCCGGCTCTCCCTACCCGGGGATGTGCCGGGTGAACCGCGCCGAGGTCGCCCGCCTGCGCGGGTCGTGGCCCGAAGCGGAAGCTGAGGCGCTGCTTGCTTCGGAGGAACTCCTCGACGTCGACCCCGGGCTGGCGGCGTCGGCGCTCTACCAGATCGGCGAGATCCGGCGGCGCACGGGCGACATGAACGGCGCCGAGGCCGCCTTCGCCCGTGCGCACGAGCTCGGCGCCGACCCGCAGCCGGGTCTCGCCCTGCTCCGGCTCGCCCAGGGCAAGGTCGAGGCGGCGCGCTCTGGGCTGCGGATGGCCCTCGCGGCGGAGCAGCAGCGGCCGCGTCGCTCCCGTCTCTTGACGGCCCAGGTGGAGGCCGCCCTGGCGGCTCGGGACCTCGACCAGGCGCGGGCGGCCGCGGACGAGCTGGAGGCGGCGGCCCGGGATGCGGCGACCCCGGCGTCCGCCGCCACGGCGGCGACGGCTCGAGGCGCGATCCACCTGGCCGAGGGCGACGTGCCCACGGCGCTGCGAGACCTGGGGGTCGCGAGCGCCGTCTGGCAGGACCTGAAGCTGCCCTACGAGGGGGCAACGGCTCGCGTGTTGTATGGGCGCGCGATCCGCGCGAGCGGTGACGAGGAGGGGGCGCGGATGGAACTGCGCGCCGCTTCCGCCGCGTTCGAGCGCCTGGGCGCCGTGCCGGACGCCGCCGCCACCGCCCGGCTCCTCGACGAACCTGGATCCCTCCCGGCCGGGATCACTGCGCGCGAGGCCGAGGTGCTTCGTCTGGTGGCGGCGGGCAAGACGAACCGCGACATCGCGGTGGAGCTGGTGATCAGCGAGCACACGGTGGCCCGGCACCTGCAGAACCTGTTCGCGAAGCTCGGGGTTTCCTCCCGATCGGGCGCCACCGCCTACGCCTTCGGACACGACCTGGCCTGAGCCCGCGCTCGTGGTGCGTTCTCACCACTTGGCCCTGGCTCCGAAGTTGGTGACAACCGGCGATGAGCCGGGGTCATCCCTACCCCTAGCGTCGACCCATGTCGAGCGGGAGGTAGGAGATGAAGACCGAGCGGTTCGAGACGATCGTGATCGGCGGGGGGCAGGCGGGCCTGACGGTGGGATACGAACTGCAGAGAGCGGGTCGCCCATTCATGATCATCGATGCCAACGAGCGAGTGGGCGACGCGTGGCGCAAGCGCTACGACTCCCTCCGCCTTTTCACGCCCGCCCGGTACAGCGGCCTGCGTGGCTGGCGATTCCCGGCGGCGGGCTCCGCGACGGCCACCAAGGACGAGATGGCCGACTATTTGGAGTCCTACGCCGTCCACTTCTCGTTGCCCGTGCGCCATGGGATCCGCGCGGAGGGGCTCGCTCGGGAGCAGGATGGCTACGTCGTGACCGCGGGCGACCGCCGGTTCGAGTCCGACAACGTGGTGGTGGCCTCCGGGGCGCATCAGGCACCCCGCGTGCCGACCTTCGCCCGCGATCTGGATCCCGCGATCGTGCAGGCGCACTCCAGCTCGTATCGCAATCCCTCGGAGCTGCGCGACGGCGGCGTGCTCGTGGTCGGAGCCGGGAACTCGGGGGCGGACATCGCCATGGAGCTCGTCGCCGAGCACCCGACCTGGCTCTCCGGCCCCGACCGCGGCCACGTTCCCGTGGACATCGACACGGGCGTCGCCCGGCACCTGGTGTTCCCCATCGTGCGGTTCATCGGGGTGCATGTACAGACGCGGCGGACACCGTTCGGGCGCAAGGCCATCGCGAAGGCCGCGGGCCGCGGCGACCCGCTCGTCCGCGTGAAACCGAAGGACCTCGTGGCCGCGGGCGTGCAGCGCGTGCCCAAGACGGTGGGCGCGCTCGATGGGGCGCCGGTCCTGGAGAACGGTCAGGTCCTCGGCGTGACCAACGTGGTCTGGTGCACCGGGTTCCGTCACGATCTGTCCTGGATCGACGTGCCGATCTTCGGCGAGGATGGGGCGCCCGTTCATGAGCGCGGCGTCGTCATGAGCGAGCCCGGCCTGTACTTCGTGGGGCTGCCGTTCCAGTTCTCGGCCGCCTCCGACGTGCTCCCAGGGGTCGGCCGGGACGCCGCGTATGTGGTGAAGCAGCTAACGCGCCGCATGGCTCCGGGCGCACCTCGCGTCGTCGCCGCCGCCTGACCCCGTCGAGGCAAGCACCAGAACCTGAGCGTCGACAAGAAGGTCGCGACAGACACCGCGGGACCCAACGGAACCCGCACGAGTGATCGATCGGGAACTCGGGGCTCACCGGCAAGTTCTACGCGCATGTGAAGCGCACGCCGAACTGCAAGGCGGCCTCCAGCAAGACGGTCAAGACCCACAACTAGACAGCACGGTTCATGATCGCCGCGGCGAGGATCTCGCCGGCGCGCAGAGCCCGCGTACGAGGGAATAGGCTTGGTCCATGGCCTGCGTCGCCTTTGCGTCGTCGCTCCCGCCCGAGCAACAGCAGGCGAAGAAGCCGACGAAGAAGCGAAGCTCGTCGACGGGCTAACGAGAGCCTCGAACCATCGACCGCAACGGAAGGACACCATGACGAACCGCAGACGCTCGCTGTCCATCCTCTCCCTCGCGCTCGCCGCCGCCCTGGTGGTCGGATTCGCCGCCGGTGCCGCCTCAGGGTCGGGCGAAGGGACCGCGGGTGCGCCGGGCGGCGAACGCACATCGATGCCCGGCTTCTCGCGGGTGGCGTACCTCAGCCATGTGAACAACCCGGCCGTGATCCCCGGGTTCCCGGGCGACCCCACGTTCTCCCTGCGGACCGCGTTCACGGTTGCGAAGGACGGCTTCTATCTCCAGGACGTGCATGAGGGCGAGCACACGGGGACGCACTATTCGGCGCCGTGCCATTTCCACGTCGAGGCGCGCTGCGCCGATCACCTCGCCGCCGGCGACTTCGTGCTTCCGGCGGTGGTGATCGACGTCCGATCCGAGGTGGCCGCCGACGTGGACTTCGAGCTGAGCGTCCACGATCTCAAGGATTGGGAGACCGCCCACGGGCCGATCCCCGCGGGCGCCGCGGTACTGCTGTGGACCGGCTGCGACCGCTACTGGGGACCGGCGTTCTCGCCGCAGGCGCCGACCTACTACAACTGCGGCTCGGCGCACGGGCGCTTCCGCCAACCCGGGTTCTCGAAGTGGGCTGTGCGGTGGCTCATCAAGACGGGGGTGCTGGCCAGGCGGGGGGCCCTCGGCTCGGATACCTTCGGGCCCGACCCCGGCTCCGATCCGCTCTTCCTCGAGACCTCGTTCACGCTCCGGCGCCATCGCCTCACGCTGGAGAACCTCACGAACCTCAAGGCGATGCCCACGACCGGGGGGTGGCTCGTGGTGGGAGGCCCGAGGAACCGGCGAGGCAGCGGCGCCCCGAGCACCGTGTTCGGCTTCGTCCCGTAACCGATGGGGGAGCCCGGCCCGTCCGCACGACGATCGCGACTGATAGCCGGCGTTCACCCGGGCCCCTACCCAACGTCCAGGGGACCGAACTCCGGCGCATGACGCGGGCCGGGCGAGGCGAGCCGCAGCTTCAGCAAGATCCAGAAGGCGAGCTCCACCGACGGTCCCACCAGGAGCGCCAGCGCGAGCGTGCCCAGGCCGGCAACCCCTCCGAGGAGGAGCCCGGCCACGAGCACCGTGATCTCCATGGCGCCGCGCACGAGGCCGATGCGCTGACCCGTCCTCCTCGTGAGCGCCATCATCAGCGAGTCGCGTGGCCCCGCGCCCAGTCCCGCGCCGATGTACAGCGCGGAGCCGACCCCGAACAGCAGCACCCCTGCCGCCACGAGCAGCACCCGAACGGGCAGGGCTGTCTCCGAGAGCCCGTCAACGGACGGGATCGCGACCAACACGTCGATCGAGAGCCCGATCACCAACGCGTTCGCGATGGTCCCGAAGCCGGGCGGCGTGCCCGCGATCCACGCGATGGCCACGATCGCGAGTCCCACGACCACGCTGGCGGTGCCCAACGAGAGCGCCGTGTGCTCGGCGATCCCCATGTGGAACACGTCCCAGGGCGGAAGCCCCAACTCGGACTCGAGCATGCACACGACGGCGACGGCGATCAACACCAACCCCACGAAGAGCGCGACCATGCGAGCGGGCAGTCGCCCGTTCAACAGCGGCGCGTCCTTCACGGTTCGATCACCTCCACAGCCTAGAGGGGGCGCGGACCCGGCTCGGAGGGTCGTGGGCTCAAGGGATCGACCCACCGCTGTCGACAACTCTTCGGAGGAGAGGGTGATCTCGATCGACGGCATCGCCTTGCTGCGTAGAGCGACGGCCTCAACCCGCGATGAAGAGCAGACCCCAGATCCCGAGCACGTAGGCCACGAGCACGAACCACGCATCGGGCCCCAAACCGAGGACCTTGCGGCGGGGCCTGAAGAGCAGCCCCATCGCGAAGATCGCGGTCACGGCGAGCCCCGTCCCGCCCAGCCACATCGAGTCGTTGCTCACGGAGGTGAGCACCGGCTTGCCCGCCAAGATGTCGGCGAGCAGGAACAGCGTGATCTGTACGGAGTTGCCACCGAAGATGTCGCCCATGGCGAGCCCTACCTTGCCGAGTCGCACCGCGCGGATCCCGGTGCTGACCTCGGGGAGCGCCGTCACGGCGGCCAGGATCGTGGCGCCGAAGATGACGCCGTTGATCCCCCACGCGGTCGCGAGCCCGTCACCCGACTGCTCGAGCGCGACGCCGGCCACGAGGGTCACCAACGCTGCCACGCCGAACCAGATGACGGCGACGCGCGTGGAGGCGTTCGCGAACCGGTTTGGCCGAACGCCCTTCACGGGTCCGGGTTGCGCGGCGACGAGGGTGCCCCGCAGGCTGTCCTCGACCGACTCCCAATGCTCCGAGCGTTGGATCCGCTGGAGCCCGACCATGCCGAGCAGCCACGCGATGACGATGGTGAGGGAGACCGGGCTCACGGGTCCGATGGCGACGCTCGCCGGGAGCAGCGGACCCATGAGCGCGATGGACACGACCAGGACGACGAGCAGGGCCTCGAAGATCGGCTCGACGACCTTCGACATCGTGGACAGCGGCGTCTCGCTGCGCGACACCGCATCGATCAACACCAGGACCAACGTCTGCATCCCGATGCCGCCGAGGAGGTTCCCGGCGGCCAGGCCGAGGTTCCCGTGCACGGCGGCCGACGCCGTGACGGCGAGCTCCGGCAAGGTCCCGACGAACCCGAGGAGGATCATGCCCCCGAGGGCCTCACCGAGGCCGAATCGGTCGTCGATGACATCGGTGGCGTCGGAGAGCACCACGCCCGCGATCCAGGTGGCCGCCGCCGCCACCGCGAACACGCCGATCAGAGCGCCGGTGCTCCAGGAACCCACCCGCGCAGGCTATCCCAAGCTCGTGGGGCCGCCGAGTAGCATCTGGCGCCATGACGCTCGCCCTCCGCCGCGCTCTTCCGATGGCCCTGATCGGTGGCGCGCTCCTTGCCCCACCGGCCTCCGCCGCCGTGGTGTGGGGACCCGATCACCCGGTGGGGCCTCCTTCCGTATGGAACCCGGGGGGCTCGCTCACCGCGACGGCCGACGGACTCCTCGTGATGTGGTCGAGCGACTGCCCGCCGCCGCACGGCCGGTGCGCAACCGACCGCGGTCCGTTCATGGGGGTGTTCGCGCAGCGGGGCGGGGGCGGCCGGTGGTCGAAGCCGGTGCGGGTCTCGCAACCCAAGCGCCAGGCCGAGCGCGCCTCCGTGGCCGGCGCCGGCTCCGCCGTGCTGGCCGGCTGGGTCACGCAAACCTCCTACCGCCACTACCGCGCCAGGGCGCCCCGCGCGTTCTACGTGCGACGCGGCTCACGCTCGGGCAGGCACTGGTTCCCGCCAGTGCGTCTGTCGCCGGCGGGCGGCCGCGTCGACTACCCGACCCTCGCGATGACCGGCAACCATGCGTACGCCGCCTGGACGATGGCCGGATCGGGGGCAATCCGACTTGCCACGAGCGCCGACCAGGGCAAGACATGGAGCGTGAGCACGGTCGGAACCACCACCGCGCGCCCCGGCGGTGCCGAGGGGTTCGCGGGCTACCCCGCCGTGGGGGCGAGCGGATCCAACGTGGCGCTCACCTGGTACGCGGATGACGCTGGGAAGCAGGTGGTGAAGACCTCGAGCGCCGGCGGCGCCGACTGGACCAGGAACTCGCCGCTCGACGTGGTCACGCCGCGGGGTCCGAACGACGGTTTCCACTACGCCGGGGCGCGGGGGGCCACCGACGGCACGACCGAAGACGTGGCGATCTCCTACACCACGACGGGAGGGCTCGCCGTACGCGTGTGGGACGGGTCGACGCTCGGCCCGGAGCGCGACCTGCTCGCGGGCGCCTGGCCGACCAACCTGCGGGGGCGGACCTACGCGGGCGCCTACGGGCCGGCCGTCGCGCCCTCGGGGACCCAGGACCTGACGGTGGCGTTCGGCGCGTGCCGCAGGACGCAGCTCGCGAACCCGTGCAGCTCCACCCGTCGATCCGCACGCGTCGATCTGTTCGCGACGAGCTCCGGCGACGGCGGCCTCAGCTGGTCGAGCGCGCTCCGACTCTCCGGCAAGGAGGCGAGGATCAACGAGTCGCCCTCGCTCGCGCTGACGCGTCCCACGCGCGCCGTGGTGGTGTGGAACGCGCGCGACGCCGCCTTCCTCAGGTACGGGCTCCGGTTGCGCGCCGGCGTGGGCGGAGCCTGAGCCCCGAGGGCGCTCAGCACGCGCGCCGAAGGCAGAACCCCCGGTAGGGCCGGCCCTGGATGCACGCGTGGAACCGCCTCGAGCATCCGCCGCACCGATAGAGATTCCCGCCGCACGCACATCCCGTCTTGCTGATGGGTTCGCACCCCACCTTGCATGGGTCGGGATGGGGTCGTGCGCGGGCCGGCGCGGCGCCGAGGGTGCTCACGGCAGCGTAGGCTCCGAACGCCGCGAGCGAGGCGCGCGTAACGAACGAGCGTCGCGTGAGCTCGCGTGCCCGCTCGCTCGACGACCCGGACCGCTCGACGACCGGCGGCCCCGACTGCTCAGCCACCGTCGGCTCCCACGATCCGCACGCCGGCGCCTTGGGCCACGAGATCCGCGACCTCGTCCACGGTCTGCACGGGGCCGCGAGAGACCACGGCGCCGCCCTCGTCGATCACGAACACGGTGGGCGTGATGTCCACGCCGAAGGCGTCGGAGACCTCGGTGCCACGCTCGCTCACCAGCCAGGCACGGTCGGTGGCGCGCCACGCGGGGGGATGAGCTCGGAGGTCGCCCCGGCTCACCACGACCACCGTGGGGAGCCGCCGCGCCGCGGCTTCGGACACGACGCCGGGCACGAGCATGGCGCACGCGGCACATGCCGGGTCCGCGAAGAGCACGAGGTGCCGCAGGCCCGCCGTCTGACGCGCATCGAACACGCTCTCGTCGGCGGCGTCGGCCTGGAACCCGGGAGCGCGGCTCCCCGGCACGATGCCCCCGGAGAGATGGCGCACCGCGGCCTCGTCGGCGGCGCGGAGCTCGGCGACGGTCCGTGCGGCTCCCGAAAGCGCCAGCAGGAGCCATAGCACGACCCCGGTGAGCACCCCGACCAGGATCCAGGGCAGCCAGCTCACGCCCGCACTCCCTCGACGTGCAGCGACGCGAGGGCGTCGTTCGCGATCCGCAGTCGGGCCGCCGTGTGCAGGTCCAGGGACGCGATGAGGTAGAGGCAGAACGGACGGCCGCTCAGGGAGAAGAACCGCTGCACGCCGGCCCGGTCCGGCGCGGGGACCTGGAGCGTCCGCGGATCGAGATCCTGCGGGCGGATGCGCGGCGGCCCTTGCGGCGCGTAGAGGCCCACGTCTGCGAGGTCGGGCGAAAAGCTCACCAACGAGCACACCAAACCCCCACGCCGGCCGCGCAGGGTCGCCGCCGTCTCGAGGTAGGACCCGTGGTCGAAGGGCAGCGGTGCGTCGGCGAGGTGCAGCACGGGGTGGTTCTCCGCGGGTGGGGGCAGGCGTGTAGTGAAGATCCGGCCCTCCCAGCCGGGCGGAACGTCCAGCGAGAGCCCGCGGTCGGCCAGCCGAGTCATCGCAACACCACCGCGGCGGCGACCACGGCGAGCGCCGACTCTGCCCACAGGATCGCCCGACGGACCGGGCCGCCCCATCGCCCAAGTTCCCGCTGGACACGGCCGAGCTGCCCCGGCTCGCGCACGCCCGCCACCGCGAGGATGGGCAACGCCCGTAGGGTGCCGAACACGAGCCCGATGAGCGCCGCGGGGAGGATGTCGCCCACGAGCAGCTCGGCGAACAGCGCCGCGTAGATCGCCGACGCGGTGACGATCGTCACGAACCCCGCCCCCAGTTGGAGCCCGAACCCGGCGCCGTACACGGGCCCGCGGTAGCGCAGCATCCACTCCTCGTTCACCTGACGACGCACCGAGGGCAGCCGCAGCCCGCCGATCCCCAGGTCGGCTGCGAGTCCGAAGAAGGTGACCACGACGAGCAGCGCGATCCTCCCGGTCCACGGCAGGGTGCGTGCGAGCGGCAGACCCACGATCCCCAGGACGGCGCCCACGAGCGCGCCGGCGGACGCGGAGGCGATGACGTAGGCCGTTGCCGTCGGCCAGAATCGAGATCCGCGGGCCCGCTGCCCGAGCGGGGTGATGCTTCCCATCATCGACATCCCTCACGGCGACCAGGTCGACCGGACCGCGGCGGCGGCCGCCAGTCCCATGGCGAGGCCGAGGTACACCGATCCCCCGCTCAAGGTGATCCCCCGCCCTCGGATGAGGCCGTGGCCTCCGCGCGCGCGAGCTCCTCATCGGCCATCGCGTCGTCGAGCAGCGACCGAACCTGATCCCACGAGCTCGCGGCGCCCTCGCCGCGGACCTCGCCGTCGGCGCCCACCATCACGAAGAACGGCGACATCGTGACGCCATAGTCGGCCCAGGCCTCGGTGGACATCACGACCGGCACGTCCGCCGGCGCGAGATCCTGCAGGCGGGACGGGCTCTCGAGGTCACGCCCCTTGGTGACCACGACCACGCGGGCCTCCTCGGGCATGGGTCGATGCGCGCCCGCGCGCAGGCCCTCCCAGAACGTCCGGCAGGTCAGGCAGCCGCTCGAGAGGAAGGCCACGAGCACGGGAACCCCCGCCGAACCCACGGGCGTCACCACGGCGTCTCCACCCAGCGTGCGGCCGGACAGGTCGTAGGCGGGCGTGAGGTTCCCTCGGGGGCCCGGAAGGTGCGTGGGGATGCGCGTCGCCTCCGGTGCAGCCGGCTCTGCAGGGGCCGCCTCGGCGGAGCGGTCCCTGAGGGGGAGGGGCTGCGGACCCAGCGCCTCCTCGGGGGCCGGCAGGCGCCGGAGTATCTCCGCGTGGCTGCGCAGGAGCCCCACGACCACGAACGCGAGCAGTGCGAGCAGAAGCGTCTCGACCACCACGATGACGGTGAGGGCGGTCACAGGCAGCCCGCCTCGTGTGAGCACGTCACCTGGTCGACCGCTGCCGAACAATGGCAGTTCACGCACTCGATCTCGCACGGCAACACGCACGTGACGAGCCGGCATCGGATCGGTGTGACCGCGGCGATCTGAGTGTTGCACTGGCCGTAGCGGAATACGACGCAGCATGTCTTGAAGTTCTTGCAATCGTCGCTGCCGCAGTGGCAGCCGCCGGGGCACGCCTTCCCAGGATCGATGCTGCAGTCGAGGTAGTAGCGGACGTTCGTGGTGCCGCACAGGCCGCTGCCCCCATAGCTGCATTGCCACCACCCGCCGACGAACGTGTTCTGGGGGCAGCCGAAGTTGGAGCCACCGGGAAGCGTGCAGCAGAACGCGGTGTAGCCGCCGCAACAGCGGGAACCCGGCGGGCACCGGCTGCAGGACGCGCGCACGAGGTCCTGCGCCGCCACCGGGCGCGTGGCATACCGCACCGGCGCCACCGCCAGGGCGGCCGCGGCGACGGTCGCACGCTCCGCGCGTGAGCGCTCGGGGCCGCGCGCCACCCACGAGGTGGCGGCCTTCATCGCCCGCTCCGCCACGCTCACGCGTCCCCCGCCTCCGTCCGGGCGCCCCGCTCAGCCAGGCTCGCCACGTCCGTATCGGGCCACAGGCTGGCGTGGCCCTCGCCGACCCCCGACATGGCTAACGCCGCGTCCGCGCGCCGATGCCGGTCCGGATCGAAGAGCTCCTGCTCGTGATGGGTGGGCGGCGTCCACGCGCGGAACGCCGTAGGAGCCTCCGCCACCACGACCGTGACGAGCCATCCCGCCACACAGAGTCCGACGGCCGCGGGCGCCGCGACCCACCCCGATGCCGTCACGAGCGACGGCAAGGCGGTGGCGCCGATCAGGGCGGCCGCTAGGCCCGAGGCGGCGGCGGCCAGGTTCAATCCGACGTGCACCCAGCTGGGGGGGACGTCGTGTCCGCCGGCGCACCCACACGAGGCCGCCTGCGGACGCGCCAGCTTCAGGAAGGCGACGAACGCCCCGAACCCCGCGTACAGCGCCGCGAGCGAGAAGCCCACGGCGGGAACCGGACGCGCCAAGGCGGCGACGCCCACCGCCATCTCGACGACACCGAGCGCGCGAACCCCCCACCGCCGGGCCGGAAAGCCTGCAGCATAGAGCGCTTGGGTGGTGGCGTTCGGGCGTATCGTCTTCACGGCCCCGCCGATGACCAGCAGGGCTGCGGCGAGGAGGAAGACGGGGGCGAGGCGGATGGGCTCGATGCCGCCGGAGCGTAGGGGAGCCCCGACCCATCGTCAATCGAGCTAGGCGGTGGTGGCCTCCGGCTCCAGGAGCACGTGGACGGCGTCCGCGACGTCTTGCGGATCGAAGGGTTTGGTCATGACCATGTCGGCGCCGCTCGATAGGCAGCGCTCCCGCTCTCGCGACATGGTGACCGCCGTGAGAACGAGGATCGGTACCTGTTTCGTGTCCGCGTCTTCGCGCAGGATGGCGAGGACGTCATAGCCGTTCACGGAGGGCATCATCAGGTCGAGCACGATGACGTCGGGATGCTCGGCGCGCGCAACCTCGATCCCCGCACGCCCGCCGTCCGCGATCAGGATCTGGTGGTCCTGCCCGTGAAAGGCGTAGCGCAGGATCGTCCCCACCACCGTCTCATCATCGATCACCAGCACTCGCGACATCACGTCACCTCCCAGCAACTGCCTTCTGACATCGGCGCGACCTGGCCGCACCTGAAGCCCCTTCTGCACCGGCGCTTCAGCGCAGGTCGAGGCCTCGTTCCATCCCGGTTTCCCGGTCGTCCCGCTTGAGCGATGTCGGGCCGACGAGGTAGCGTGTAACCCATGGCCACCTACGAGTACGTGTGTCTGGCGTGTGAGCATCCGTTCGAGGAACGTCGCTCCATGAGCGCCGTGGACACGGCGCTGGCATGCCCACGCTGCGGGAGCGATCGTGTGCGTCGACGGTTCTCGTTGTTCGCCGCCGCCTCGGGCACGACCTCCGACGCGGCGGTGAACGGCGCTGCCAACTCGGGCGGCTGCTGCGGCGGCGGGTGCGCCTGCGGCGGATGAGGGCGGTGGGCCGTCCGACCCCACCGGGCCGGACGCCAAAGAGGGAACCCACCGCCGGAGGGAGGAAGGAGGCAGCATGGCGACCGTAAGCGCGATCCCCGAGGGGTATCACACCGTCACGCCCTACCTGATGGTGCGGGGCGCGGCGGGCCTGATCGATTTCGTCAAGATCGCGCTCGACGCGCAGGAGCGACAGCGCATGCCCGGACCCGACGGCACCATCGGTCACGCGGAGGTGATGATCGGCGACTCGGTCGTGATGCTGGCCGACGCCCCCGACGAGCCCAGACCCTCCACGCTGCATCTCTACGTGGAGGATGCCGACGGCACGTACGAGCGCGCGCTGGCGGCGGGCGCCCCCTCCGAGCGCGAGCCGCAGGACGAGTTCTATGGAGACCGGATGGCGGGGGTGCGCGACGCGTACGGCAACACGTGGTGGTTCGCCACGCATCGCGAAGACATCTCCGACGAGGAGATGGTGGCCCGCGCCGAGGAGCGCGTCGCGAGCTCATCAGAGCGAGAGGCCCCAACCAGCTAGCGCACGACCTTGATGTTCAGCATGGGCGAGTCGAGGGCGCTGAACATCCTCACCCACATGATGACGTAGGCCTCCAACGCCCGAGCGTTGGTGATGTCGCCCAGATCCACGATGTCGCGCCAGCCGAAGGCTCTCAGGAAGTCCGCGACCTGCGTCTTGGCGTCCTCGTCGTCGCCGCACAGCACGAACGTGTGGTCGCCGTCGGCGAGCGCTTCGGGATGGGTCATGAGCGCCGCCGTCATCGTGTTCCACGCCTTGACGACGCGCGCCGCCGGGAACGCGCGCTGGATCTGCTCCCCCAGGGAGTCCGTGTTGGTCACCCATAGGGAGGGAGGGAACCCGCCGGAGAAGTCGAGCGGATTCGCGACGTCGATGACGATGCGAGCATCGACGGTTCCGGCGCCGGCCGCCGTGAGGGCGGCCACGGACGCGGTGCCGTGGGTCGCGTTCACGAGGAGCTCGGCACCGTCCCCGACCTCCGCGAACGCCGCGACCCCGATGTCCTCGTGCTCGCCGCGCCACGATGCGAAGGGCGGGGTCCCCATCTGATCGGGCTCGTCGCGCGCCATCAAGGAATCGACATCGCGCGTGCCGATGCTGACGTCGTTCCCGATGCGCGCGAGGCCCTCCGCGAGCGACCTGCCCACGATCCCGGTTCCCAGTACGCCGATCCGCATGCTTCGCCCCTTCCCCGAGTGCCGTTCGATCTGCCTGCCACCGTACGTCGTTCTTCGACGTCGTGCCCGGGGACCACACATCGGTGGGGTATCGTCCGGCCCCGATGGGTCGACGCGCGTTCCTGACGGCGTATCGGGTTGGCTTCGCCGCCCTCGTGTTCGCCGCGCTCGCCGCGCAGTTCGCGCACAGTTCCGACCGGCCGGGGTTCAGTGCCGTGAGCTTCTTCAGCTTCTTCACGAACGACAGCAACATCATCGCGGCGACCGTGTTCCTGTGGGTTGCGTTCCAGCGCTCAGCAACCGACCCGGGGCGCCGCGACCTCGTGCGCGGCGCACCGGTCGTCTACATGGTCACCACCGGGATCGTCTTCGCGCTGTTCCTCGCGGATCTGAACGAGGAGCTCGAGGTGACCCTGCCGTGGGTGAACGCCGTCGTCCATCAGGTGATGCCGCTCGCGGTTGCAGCCGACTGGTTGATCGATCCGCCCCAGACCCGGCTGTCGTTCTCGCGAACATCCTGGTGGCTGGCGTTCCCGGCGGCGTGGCTCGGCTACACGCTCGTTCGCGGCGCGGTGATCGGTTGGTACCCCTATCCGTTCCTGGATCCGCAGAACCACGGCGCGATCGGTGTGGCTGCCGTCGTGGTGGGCATCGCGCTGTTCATGGTGGGGCTCGTCTGGGGCGTAGCCCGGGCAGGTGAGCGACTCCAGCGCCGCCGAGGGCCCGCGACGTGATCAGCGCACGATCCAGCCATCCACGGCGACGGCCGCACCCCGGCTTGCCGCGCGATGGGTTCCTAGGACCACCACGCGGAGGACGTGCGAACGGTCGGCCAGCCCGTCGATCGTGCGCCGGGCTCCGAACACACGGGTGGCCGCGTACAGGTCAACGGTCCTCGCGAGCTTGCCGTCGATCCAGAGCTGCGCGAGTCCCATCGAAGGGCCGCGCGACGTGATCCACGTGGCGCCGGTGCCGTGGAACCGCAGTGTGGCCGCCGCGCCCGCCACGTCGTTCAACACGTAGCCCCCGTTCGTCGCCTCCGCGGCCGCCACCCGACCCCACGTCCCTTCGATGGGCTTGGGGTTCGCGCGCACGACGCCGTTCGCGCGGACGGCATCCAGGCCGACGAGCGTTCCCCGTGCTCGCGGTGCCTTGGTGCCGAGCACCCGCACGGTCAACGAATGCGCGCCCGATCCCCAGCCGGTGAAGCGATGCCGGACCCCTTCCCGCAAGGACCGCGCGTAGCCGTCGATCGTCCCCGCGGGCGTGTCGTCGATGGACACACCGGCCCTGCCCATCGTGGGCCCCGACACGGAGAACAGGGTGATCGCGCCGCCTCGGAAACCGAACGTCTGGGACGCCGCCGGCCGCCGGTCCACGAGGTAGGAACCCCCGAGGGCCCGAGGATCGGCCTTGCGTCCCCAGGCGTAGCGGGTCCCCGCTCCGTCCTCGTCCAGGGTCACGGCCGCATCGAAACGCGCGCTCACGCTGACCGGGGAGGTGACGGAAACCGCGCACGTCGCCGAGGACCCGCCGCAATCGCCCTCCCATGCGCCGAAACCGGATGCCGAATCAGGCGACTCGGTGAGCACCGCCGTCGTTCCGTAGGGCAACCTCGCGGAACAATCGGCGCCGCAATGGATACCTGCCGGCGACGAGGTGACGGTGCCGCCGCCCGTCCCCGTCACGCTCACGTCCACCGGGTAGCCGAACACCGCGGTCGCGGCGACGCGACCGCGCACGACCACCGTGCACGTGGGCGCGCTCCCGGCCGATGCGCACGCGCCGGTCCATCGCAGGAGCGACGCTCCCGCCGCGGGGATCGCCGTCAGGGTCACTGGGTCGCCCGGGTTCGTGAGGCGCGTGCATCCTGATCCGTCGGGCCTGCAATCGATACCGCCGCCGGCCACCCTACCGCCCCCTTCGTCGTGCACGGTGAGGCGCGCGATCTGCCCGTTGCGCAGGTTCGTCCCGTGGAAGTGGTCTCGGTCAACGTTCGTCGTGATGCCGTGCACCCGCCCCGAGCTCGTCCACTGCCAAAAGGTCCACCCTCTCCCACCCCAGTTCGCGGCGGGGACGTCCGGCTTGTTCACCTTCCAGTGCGCGATCCACAGCGGATATCCGTGATCGGCGAACCAGTGCGAGTCGCCCAGATTCGTCCGCCAGAAATACGGGCTCGCGTAGATCATGGGCCGCACGCCGGTCCGCGCCTTCACGCGCATCACCCACGCCCGGACCCAGTCCTGCAGTTGCGGCACGCTGAGCCCGCCCGTGTGCTCGATGTCGAGTACCGGCAGGATGTCGCCGACCCCGTTGCGTGCGGTCGCCACGAAATGATCCGCCTCTGCAACGGGATCCACCGCCGTGGCCTTCGGAGTGGCGACGTGGTACGAGCCCACGGACAAGCCCCTGACGGTCGCGCCGCCGAGATTCGTGGCATAGGTCGGATCTTCGTACTTGGATCCCTCGGTGGCCTTCATGATGGCGAACTCCGCGCCGGCGGCGGCCACCTTCTGCCAGTCGATGACGTTCTGCCAACGGGAGACGTCGATCCCAGGGGCACGATCGGCGACCGCCGCCATCGCGGGACGTGCCGTGAGCACGACGGCCAAGACCGGGGCGAGGACGACCACGGCGAACAAGCGCTTGGCGAACGAGCTGGGGAAGGCGATGGCGACCACCTTACCGGAGGACCCCTTCCATCCAGTGAAGATCGTGCGCCTCCGCCGCGAAGGTCGTCGCCGGCGTGTCAAACTCGACGATCTGGGTAGCGGGTCGCGATGACGGGCCGATCGGCCTTCCCGAGCCCTCGGCCGACCCCTTGCGCGACGAGGACCTGCATCTCGCGCTCTATGTCTGCTACGAGCTGCACTACCGCGGGTTCGAAGGGGTCGACGACGCGTGCGAATGGGAATCCGGAGCTGCTGCGCTTCCGACAGGCCGTGGAGCGCGAGTTCGAAGACGATCTGGCCGCGGCGATCCGCGTGTCGGACGAAGAGGCGCTCGACGTGTCGTCCACCCTTCGCGATCTCGCCGCAGCCTCCACCCTGGATCTCGCGAGCTTCCTGGGCCGCAGGGCGAGTCTGGAACAGGTGCGAGAGTTCGTCATGCACCGCTCGGCGTATCACCTCAAGGGAGCTGACCCGCATACGTGGGTGATCCCGCGGCTGAGCGATGGGCCCAAGGCGGCCTTGGTGGAGATCCAGTCGGACGAGCACGGAGGTGGGAGGCCGCTGCGGATGCATGCCGCCCTCTTCTCCCGCATGATGCGGGGCCTCGGGTTGGACACGACGTACGGGGCCTATCTCAACGTCATCCCCGCCTCCTCCCTGGCACCCGTGAATCTCATGTCACTGTTCGGGCTGCATCGGGGTTGGCGCGGCGCGGCTGTTGGACACCTGGCGCTGTTCGAGCTCACGTCGGCGCGGCCGAACCGGCTCTACGGCGACGGGCTGCGACGACTGGGCCTCGGCCCGGAGGTCACGGCCTTCCACGACGAGCACGTGGAGGCGGACTCGGTCCACGACATGATCGCGACCTACGATCTGGCGGCTGCGTTGGCCGATGCCGAGCCGGGATTGGCGGGCACCATCGTGTTCGGGGCAAAGGCGCTCGACCTCATGGAGGGCTTCGCGTCCAGCCATCTGCTCGATCCGTGGGAGCGAGGCCGGTCGAGCCCCTTGTCGTCGGGGAAGTCGGAGTCCTACTGGCGGTAGGCGGGATCGGTCGCGCCACGATCGGGGATCGGCTCCCCCTGACGATCACCACGCGGCGTCGCCCAAGGCCCTCCGGCCGCGTGGCTGCCATCGCACAGTGGAGCGAGCCTCGAACGTCCGCAACGGCACAACGCGATGACGCCGCGGTCGGTTACGATCTCGCTCGATGCGTCTCGCAGCACCACCCGCCCGCGGACGAGGATGGTCCATCCGGGTAGCAACGGATCTCGACGTCGGCCGTTCCTCGCGCGTCGGTGATGTCGATCCGCGGCGCACCCTCCATGGCCACACACATACCCTCGGCCGATGGAGCGAAACACCCGCGGACGAGTGTGAGGGGACTACGCCGCATCGGGGGCCCGGAGGTCGCACGTACTGTCAGCTGAACAACGAGGCCCGGGACCGAGGCATCGACGGCCGCTCGGGGATGAATAAGGCGCAATTCCAACGCGCCGTGGACCGCTTACCCGATCCGGGCGTCGTCGGCGCCATCATCGGGATCACGCTCATGTCCGCGATCGTCCTTTGGCTGATGCGCCGGGCGTGATGTCTTCGGGTCCCGCGAGAGGTCCCCGTCGACTCCGTCCGATCGTCGGGCGCGTTCCTACGCCATGGGGGGCGGGGGGCTCGGAGCGGGCGGGGAGGGCGGCGTCGGAGCGGGCTCGGGCGTCGGCTGGGGGATGGGGGATGGTACGGGATCCGGGGCCGGAACCGGCGGCTGCTCGAAGCGCTGGCCGATGAGCCCTCGCTGCCCAACGAGGCTATCGACCTCCACGCGAGGATCCATCCTGTTCATGGCCTGACTCCCTTCGGTGCTCGCTGCGATTGCGACGGGTTCGCCCTCGACGAGGTTCGCCTGAGCCGTACCCACGGCCCCCCGCCGCAAACGCACCCATTCAGACCCAGCTTCCCGCACGGGTGTTTGGGCAAACGTCCCCTGGGGTATCCGAACCGGCCATGGACCACCACAACGGGAGGACCGAAGATCCGGGAATCGGGGCCCACCGAGCGCAACGACTGCAAGGCCGCTGGTTGCGGCGAGCGGCCGTTGCCGGCGTCGTGGGAGTGGGTGTCGGAGTCATCATCGGCTATGCGCTGGGGGTCGCCGCGTTCGCGCGTGGATCGCGGGGCTTCTGGGCCGTGCTGGTTTCCTGCCTCATCTTCTGTGTCCTCGTGGCGCTCCTCGTGGCCAGCTACTCATCCCTCGAGTCTCCCGATCCGTCCGAGGAGCCTTCGCAGGTCGACCGTCCGATCGGGGATCGCCCGGGCTTGACTCGGAACCAAGGTGAGGCACCCGGTGACATCGGGACGACGTCAGCGACAGACCCGAGGGGGTCGCCACGGACGTCGGATTGAACGTGCCCGTCACTCCGGCCGCGGCGAGGCTCGCACGCCGCCAGCTCCAAGGGCCACTTGACGCGCTGCTCGGTCCCGCGCGAGGGGCCGACGTGAGGCTCGCCATCACGGAGCTGATCGCGAACGTGGTACGTCATGGGGGCGTGGCCCCCGACGAGCGGATGCAGCTCAACGTCAAGGCGACGTCGTCCACGCTGACGGTGCGCTTGCGTCAACCGACGCATGCTGCTCGAGCCGGCGTCGACGAGTACGCGGCGATGTCGTTACCTGAGGGCGGTTGGGGTCTGATGATCGTCGAAGAACTCACCGACCGTTGGGGCATCATCCCGGGGCCACCGGGCGAGGTGTGGTTCGAGCTCGATATCCGCTGAGTTCGCCGATCACCCTCGCTTGATCCAGCGGTCCCGGGGGCCGCTCATCCGCTCCCAGACGCCTTCGTAGACCCCCTGCACCAGCTCCTCGTCGCGACGGCGCCTGGGCGCCTGCACGGGCCGAAACACGGGCGACGCGTGCACCGCGCAGTAAACGCCCTCGTTGTACATCGACAACGCGGTCGAGCAGCCCGGTCGCCGACACACCCGTTCGGTCATGTCCTGGCGCCCGCGAGTGACCTTGTGTCCCGACCCCGGGAGGCTGCCTTTGATGATGTCCTGTCCGTGACGTTCGGTCATCTGGCACCCCGATCCGGATCCGTCGTCGCGCGGGACCTACCCAGCGGTCGGGCGCGCGAAACGCCTGACGCAGGTTTGCGGCTCCGTTCGCCGGGTAGTCCCCGCGTAGTCGAGCGGAGAGGAGCGAGCGATGTGCCTGTCATGTGGTTGCGGCCAGCCGAACGAGCGACACGGCAACGATGACAACATCACGATGGAGGACCTGGAGAAGGCCGCCGCGGCGGCGGACATCTCACCCGCCGAGGCCGCCGGCAACATCCAGTCCGGGATGTCCTAGCCAAGGGGAGCTCGGCATCGGACCGAGCTGCCGCCATGTCGGCCCTCGATCGCTTCGCGACCGGGGCCGGCGGCGTGTCGGATCGCGAACCCGATCAGACGTGGTCCGAGGGATCGAGCGGGGTGGCCCCCTGCTCCTCGATCTGCTGCTCGGCCAGGCCGTCACCTTCTCGCACCCGTTCCCGCATCCAGACCTCGACGATCACCACCTTGATGGCGGCGGCGACCGGCAGGGCCAGCAGGGCACCGGCGAACCCGGCGAGGCTGCCGCCCACGAGGGTTGCGATGATCACCGCGGCCGGCGACAGGTTGATCACGTTCTTCATCACCCGCGGCACGACGAGGTAGTTCTCGAACTGTTGATAGGCCACGAAGAACACCGCCGCGAGAAGGCCCTTCACCGGCGAGGCGACGAACGCCACCAGGATCGCGGGAGCGGCGCCGAGGTAGGAGCCCACGGCGGGGATGAGGTCGGCGAAGCCCGCCCAGATCGCCAGCGGCACCGCGAAGGGGACCCCGATGGCGAGCATGGCGACGAGGGTGGCGACGCCGCACAGGACCGACGTGACGAAGTTCCCCACCACATACCCACCGATCCGATCGATGGAGGAATCGATCACGCGACGTGCCTGCGCGCGATGGTGCGGGCGCACGAGGATGGTCGTGGTCCGTCGCATGCTGGGCAGGGAGACCATGAAGTAGATCGCCAGCACCGTGACCGTCACCGCCTCGAACACCAGGCTCCCCACCCGGCCCGCGACCCCGAGAATCGTCCCGAACGAACGGCCCGCGGTCTGGGGGAGATGCTCGATGAACCCGCGGACCTGATCCGTCACGTGGTTCTCACGCATGAGGTTGCCCAACCAATCGTTCCGCGCTTCGAGCGAACCGAGGTACCGGGGGATATCGGCTCCGAGCCCACCGGCCTGCGCGACGAGCGGCGGCACGATGAACCAGGCGAACGCCAGCGCCAAGAGCACGATGGCCGCCAGGAGCAATCCGACCGCCAAACCGCGAGCGAGCCCACGACCGGTCAGCCACCCGATCACCGGCTCGGCGCCCACGGCGATGACGATCGCGATGAGCACGAGGATCAAGATGTTGAGCACCGAGCGCGCCACCGCGAACGCTCCTACCGTGAGGACGACGATCGCCGTCGCCTTGGCCCAGTAGCGCATCGGGGGCCAGCGGCGATCGGGAAGCGCGACGTCCCTCGCAGGTCGATCTCGCGCGGCGTCCGGCGCAGCGTCCGAGACCACCGACTTCATCGGGCCAGCTCCCGCACGGCCGTTCCCACCGCTTCGGATCGCGTGGGATAGGCGTGGATGGCGGTGGAGGCCACGCGCGCCGGCGTTCGCGATCGCATGAGCGCACAGACCTCGTGGATCATGACGCCCGCGTTGGGCATGACGATGTGTCCGCCCACGATCTCGCCGGTGTCCCGCGCGGCGACGAGCTTGACGAGGCCGAACGGATCTCCGTCGATCATCGAGCGTTCGACGTCCTCGGCGCGAACGGTCGCGGTGGCGATCTCGAGGCCCTGCTCGCGCGCCGCTTCCTCGGTGAGACCAACGCTCGCGACCTCCGGGGAGCAGAACGTCACCCGCGGCACGACGCGGTAGTCCTTCCGGACGGGTCCGCCCAGGATGTCATCGGCCACGATCTGGGCTTCATACGTCGCTACGTGGGTGAAGAGGAGCTCTCCGGTCGCATCCCCGATGGCCCAGATGTTTGGTTGGGTCGTTCGGAGGGTCGCGTCGAGGATGGGCTTTCCATCGGGATCGAGCTCCACGCCGGCCGAGTGAAGGTCGTGGACGTCGAACACGGGCTGGCGCCCCGCCGCTACGAGCACCTCCTGCGTCCGGACCTCGCCCCCGTCCCAGCCGAGCGTCCACTCGTTCTCGTGGCGCACGGCGTGCTCGAGCCGGGTGTCGACACGCACGTCGATCCCCTCGCGCTCGAGGACGGTTCGAGCTTCCCCCGCCGCGTCGGCGTCCTCATTCGGCATGAACTGCTCCGCGGCCTCGAACATGCTCACGCTGGCTCCGAAGCGCGCATAGATCTGCGCGAACTCCGTCCCGACGGCCCCGGTGCCGATGACGGCGAGGGAGGAAGGCACCGCCGTGGGAGTCCACACCGCCTCCTTGTTGGTCCAGTACGGTCCGTCCCCCAAACCCTGGATGTCGGGGACCTGCGCCTGTGTACCGGTCGCGAGGATGATGCGGTCGCAGGACAAGCACGTCCCGTCCGCGAGCTCCACCGACGATTCCCCGATGATGCGCGCCTCGACCGGGAGGACCGCGATGCCCGCTCGCTCGAAGGGTGCGGCGCCTTCGCCGGACATCTCCTGGATCACCGAGCGGGCCCGTGCCTGCACCGCGGGGAGATCCACGTCAGCCGCGCATCCGCACACCCCGAAGCGATCCGCGTCTCGAGCTTCGAACGCCCGATGCGCGGCTCGGAGCATGACCTTGGTGGGAACGCAACCGTAGTGGTTGCACTCGCCTCCGAGCTGGCCGCGCTCCGCGAGCCCCACCGTGATACCCGCTTCGGCGAGGCGGAACGCGGCCTCGGAGCCCGCAGCGCCACCGCCGATGACGAACGCCTCGAAGTGCGCCGCCACGGTCATAGCAGGGGCGGAACGGCCCGTCGCCGCACGGCAGGGGCACCCCCCGGCAGAACCGGGGACGCCTCCGTCGTCACGAACACCTCATCGCCGTCGCCTCCCGTGACGTGCGCTCGTCCACCCCCCGGTAGCGGGGCCGTCCTCGAAGTCGTCGTCGATCCCATCCGGTTCGCCTTTCCGCGTCATCGCACCGGCCCACCCGAACGGTCTTACCCAGCGCCCCGGGGGGCACACGTCGCCAACAGCAGTTCTCGTGTCGAACGAGCAGGATCGCCGCGCACATGGCCACGAACAGGCACAAGAGGCCTCCCACCGCGAGCAGGTCGGAAGCGGCAATCCTCTCGCGTGAGACACCGTTCGCCTCGCGCCCGACCCAGGTCACGCTGGTTCCTCATCGCCTCCCCCGGCGGCGTCGCGCCCAAACGTACCCGGAGGTCAGTCGCCTTCCGGCGCGGTAGAAGCGAAGGCGAAGCGATCCAGCGTCCCCGTGATCTCGAAGACGCGCCGGACGGCGCGCGGGGCGTCCACGAGTTCGATCCCACCCTGCAGCGCCTGCGCCATCGTGAGCAGTGCCTGGAGGCCCGAGCTGTCCATGAACGACAACTCCGACATGTCGATGCGCAGATCGCCGGGTTCGGCCGTGAGCGGGAAGACCGCGGTCAGCAGGTCCGGGGCTGAGGAGAGGTCGAGTTCCCCGGCCAAGCGGATCGAACGCCCGTTCACATCTAGGTCGAACCCAGCGGACACCGACGCTCCCGTCGTTGAATCTCGGACCGAAGCGTAGGTGGCCGATGTGCCCGCGACGGTGCGCCAGCGTACCGACCTGCCCGCATCGGGTCGAGACACCGAGGGGCTGGCGCCTACGGACGCGTCCCCCGACCCTCGTGGAACGAGGATGGACGGGCGGGTACCCGGAACCAGACGCGCGTGACGCCATTGCTGGACACGCCCCAATCGGAGGCCAGCTCCTCGAGCAAGAACAGGCCCCATCCCGCCGGCCCGGGATCCGTTCTCCGACGTGGGCTGAAGCCTTGCCCCTCGTCCTGCACCTCGACCGTGAGGAATCGGTCCCGCAGGTCCACGCAGACGCAGATCCGACTGTGCGCAGGGAGCGAGCCGTGGCGCAGACTGTTCGTGGTGAGCTCGCTCACCAGGAGCCGCACGTCGTCAAGCGGCTCGGCTCCGAGGTACACGCCCAGCGCGTTCATCGCATCTCGCGCCGCGCGCACCGAATGAGGATCGGCGGGCAGGCGTACGGAGAGGATCGGCTCCCGGCCACGCGATGGATCCATCATGTTGGCGTCCTACCCGCCGAACCCGAAGGCGAACCCGGCAGATCCGTTCGGGGTCAGCTGAAGATGCTCACACCCCCCGGCCCGACGAGGAGGCCCAGCACGATGAGGACCACACCCCACAACACCGCGCCTCGAACGATGGTGACGATGCCGACGATCACGAGGATCGCCGCGATCACCCACAAGATGGTATGTCCGCTGCTATTCGCGGCGATGAGCGCCAGTGCTGACTGCATAGCTACTTCCCCTCTCTGATGGTCGAGACGATCGGCCGCAGCAGGCGATACAAGGCGTACGCCAACAGCGCGAAGCCGATGATGGCTTTCACTTCGTCTTCACTCAGCCGCGAGTGCCCTGCGACGGGCTTGGCGACGGCTCCGGCGGCCCGATCGCGCCATCCGCTCAACGCAGACCCGCCGACTGCGATCGTCCTGTCATAGGTCCCTGCGTGGTTCTCGGTCTTAGTTGCCATGTCGCTCCTCCAGATCCGACTCGATCGGCCTCCACGACCCCCCTGGGGTTTCCGGCGCCCCCGACGCCCCGCGCCTACCGGTTCGCTCCTGCGGCGATAGCTGCGGATCGGTGGGGATCGCCGCGGGGTCCTGGTCGTCTCCATCCTGATCGCGTTGATCCATGTCACCTTTCTTTCGTTGGCTTCTTTCGTTGGCCTCGAACGCTCGGGTGTGGCCCGAGTGGCTCGGCTCTACCCCGGCGCCGGCAGCTCGAAACACGCTGACCCTGCCGGGATCTCTAAGGAGTCATCGCGCAAGGAAGAACGACAGCGTGCCGCCCTGGAGAACGGCTTCGGGGATCAGCGCCTCCAGGATCCCCCGGCGGCGATCGGCCACCGGGCCTGAGGCGCCTTGATCGCCGACGCAGTCGACCGCCACGCCGTCGGCGGCCTCCGAGAGGGCGACCTCGAACATGTGGGGCGGCTCGGCGCCCGCGCACAGCTCGTTCAGGATGAGCTTGAGATCTTCGACCGCATCGGGACCCAGGCCGAGGGCGTCGCCCGCCGACGCCGCGAAGGCCCGCACCGTGGCGAGCGATGCCGGTTCCGCCGGGACGCGCAGCCGGAGGTCGACCTCGAAGGTCTCCGGACCCCGCGACCGGGTCACGCCGGGCCGAGCGCGTCGAGCGACGGCAGCAACTCGAAGGCCGAATCCAGGCCGGTCAACGCGAGGACCTTTGCTGGTGACCCCTCGACGCCCACCAAGGCGATCGTCCCGCCCCGTTCGCGAGCTCGCTTCAGCGCAACGACCAGCACGCCGAGCGAGCTGGAATCCATGAAGCCGACCCCCGACAGGTCCAGGGCGATCCTTGAGGAACCCTTGGCGATCGCGGCGGAAAGCGCTTCCTTCAACGGGGTGACGGTGTAGAGATCCAGCTCGCCCCCGATCGTCATCACGAGCCAATCGTCCCGGGCCGCGGTTTCGAGACTCAGTTCCATGCGCTGCGTCCTCCACGTCCCAAGGATCCCGGCTCGAAGCGTCCGTAGTATAGGTTCCCTGCGTGCAGGAGCGATCCGCCATCGTCCTAGAGCTGCCTGCGGAAGCACGATTCCTCGCAGTCGTCCGCTCCGTCGCGGCGACGGCGGCAGCCGGGCTCGATCTTCCTTACGACGCCGTCGACGACCTGCGCATCGCCGTGGATGAGGCCGCGAGCCTGCTGTTGTCGCGTCGGCCGAACCCCACGCGGCTCACCATCGATGTGCGGTCGGACCCTGGGGCCGTGCAGGTGACCGTCCGTACGGACGCCGTCGTGAGCGGCTGGCCCGACGACGATGCGGCCCTCGCGGGTCTGTCCTGGACGATCATCGCTCGCCTCGTCGACGAGGCGGGCGCCGAGGCGACGGCCTCCGGTCCGGCGATCCGGCTCACGCGGCGCATCCCGCACGCGCGGAAGGACCCATGACCCCGGGCGATGAGCCCAACGAGCTCGCCGATGACGACGAGGCCCTCCTCCCGTTGTTCCGCAGGGCGGCCGAGGACCCCGACGCCCGGAAGCGACTCGTCGCCCGCTACCACCCGCTCGCACGCTACCTCGCCCGACGGTTCCGGGGCAGGGGGGAACCCCTCGACGATCTCGTCCAAGTCGCCAGCCTCGGACTGCTCAACGCCATCGACCGCTTCGACGCCGATCGCGGCATCCGCTTCACGACCTTCGCCGCCGCCACCATCGTGGGGGAGCTGAAGCGCCACTTCCGGGACAAGGGGTGGGCGGTGCGGGTCCCCCGCCGCCTCCAGGAGCTCTCGCTCGAGATGAACCGCGTCCTGCCCGAGATGGCTCAGCTGCTCGGTCGGATGCCCACGGTGTCCGAGTTGGCGGAACGCCTCGACGTCGACGTGGACGAGATCGTGGAGGCCATGGACGCCGCGCAGGCCTACACGAGCTCTTCGCTGGACGCGCCCCTCAGCGACGGAGAACTCACCGCCGCCGACATGCTGGGGGCGGACGACCCCTCGATCGCGATGCTCGATGAATGGGCGGACATCAGTCCCGCCTTGGCCGCGCTCCCCCCCAGGGAGCGGCAGGTTCTGTATCTCCGCTTCTACGAGGGCAGGACACAATCCGAGATCGCCGACGAGATCGGCGTGTCCCAGATGCACGTGTCCAGGATCCTCTCGCAAACGATCCAGGCGCTCAGGAAGGCGTCGGACGCCCCTTCCTGAGCCCACCGCGCCCCCGGTTGGTTTGACCGAGCGACCTCGTGGGAACGCCCTGTCGTATCCGAGGACAGGAGGCAGCCATGGATGGGACGCAGGAGCACGCCGAGGGTGCGTGGGACAAGGCCAAGGGCACGGTGAAGGAAGGCGTCGGTGACGTGACCGACAACGAGGACCTTGAGACCGAGGGGAAGTCTGATCAGGCCAAGGGCAAGATGAAGGAGGCCTGGGGAGACACGAAGGACGCGGCCGAGAAGGCGAAGGACGCCGCCAAGGACGCAGTCGATCGCTAGCAGAGGTTCGGGTTACGACGGGCGGGTCGCTTGACCCGCCCGTCGTCTGCGTTGGTGTTGTCTTCCCGAAGGACAAGCACGACAATGCGCGCACGCATGTCGATGCGCCCGAGCGGAGGCCGAAGGTGCCCGTGGCAAGGACCCGAACGCCGCGGGAGCGGGTGCTCTTCCCCGGCAGCGCCACGCGCCTGATCCTGGGCCTGTGCGTTGCGCTCGGAGGCCCACTGCTTGCGGCCGGGCTGGCGTCGTTGCCGCTCCTTCGGGATTTCCCCGCCCCTCCCATGATCTTGGGGATCGTCCTCGCCACGCTGCTCGGGCGCTTGTTCTGCGGCCTTGTCGCCTCTGTGTGGGCGGCGCTGCTGATCAACTACTACTTCGTGGTGCCCCACGGGCAGCTCGATCTCACGGACGCTGCCTCGGTGGCGAGCCTCGGACTCTTCCTGCTGATCGCGGTGGTGTTCTCCGCCGTTTTGGCTCGTCTCGATCAGGCTCATGGGGCCCAAGGCGCGCTCCTGGATCTCGAACGTCGGAACCAGCGTCGACTCGAGGGTCTCGTGAGCGTCGCGACCGCACTCGCCGGGGCCACGACGCCCAACGCCGTAGCCGGCGTCGTGGCGGAGCTCGGGCCGGCTGTGCTGGATGCGGCGCGCACGTGCTTGTATCTGGAGGACGACGAGGATCGCTCGGCCGCATCCGACGTGCACCGATCGCCATGGTGGCCGACCGAGTCCCCTCCAGCCCAGGAGGCGATGCGGTCCGACGCCGCGGTCGTGGTCGCGGGCGCGGACGAGCTCCGTCGCCGATACCCGGATCTCGAGCAGACGATGCCGGGGGGGGCATGGGCCTGGTTCCCCCTGCACGAGGAGGGCCAGATCCGTGGGCTGCTCTTCGTCGAGTTCCACGAGCGACGCCCGTACGACGAAACGGAGCGGAGCCTGTTGACCGCGCTCGCGCGCGCCATCCAGGAGGCCGTGGGACGCGCTCGTGCCTACGAGCAGTCCGAGGTCGCGCGCCACGACGCCGAACGCCTGCAGCAGGTCACGGCTGCACTGTCGAAAGCTGCCAGTCCCGTGGAGGTGGCCCAGGAGACGGTCCGAACGGGTCTCGAGGTGCTGCGGGCCGCCGGGGGCAGCTTCATGGTCCCCTCCGACGACGAGCTCGAGCCTCTGGCCATGGAAGGCTATCCCCCGGAGATAGCTGAGCGGTTGACCGCGGTGAGCCTGGACGCAGATCTGCCCATCGTGCGCGCCTACCGGAGCGCAACGGCGCGGATCGTGGGCACGCTCGAGGAATGGCGGGCGGGATTCCCCCCCATGGTTCGGACCGTCAAAGACACCGGATTCATCGCGATCACGCACCACCCGCTTCTGGTGTCGTCAACCGTGGTGGGCGTGATCTCGTTCGCCTTCGACGGCCAACGTGCCTTCAGCGCCTCGGAGCGGGCGTTCCTCGATAACCTCGCCGCGCAGTCCGCACAAGCCTTCTCTCGGGCCCGATCGCTGGAGGCGGAGGCCTCGGCCCGCCGACAGGCCGAGCAGGTCTCTCGCCGGCTCCAACGCCTGCACCTCGTCACCGATGCGGCGCTGTCGACACTCTCGCTCGAGGAGATGGTGCCCGCCCTCCTCAGACGCATCCAGGAGATCCTCGACGCCGACGGGGCGACGCTTCTCCTGCTGAGCAGGGATGGTCGGTGGCTGATCGAACGGGACGCCGATCCCGCGCACGGCCCCGCGAAGGTGGAGGTCGGCCAAGGGATCGCCGGGCGGATCGCGGCGACCGGCGAGCCGCTCGTCATCTCGAACCTCCGGGAGTGGGAGACCGTGAGGTCGTGGCTGCAAGAGCAGATGCGATCCCTCCTGGGCGTTCCCCTGCGGCGCGCGGGAAAGGTGATCGGCGTCCTGCACGTGACGTCGCGGACCGAGGGGCGCTTCGAGGCCGACGATCTGCACCTCATGGAGCTCATGGCCGGACGGATCGCATCTGCCCTGGAACGTGCGCAGCTGTACGGACAGCGCGACCATATGGCGTCGGCCCTCCAGCGAAGCCTCCTGCCCGGCTCGCTCCCGCAGATCCCCGGGCTCGAGGCGGCGACCCTGTATCAGCCCTACACGCCGGGCGACGAAGTGGGAGGCGATTTCCTCGATGTGTTCCCGCAGTTGGAGCGAGGATGCTGGGGCGCTCTGGTCGGGGATGTGAGCGGGAAGGGACCCGAGGCGGCCGCGGTGATGGGGCTGGCCCGGCACTCCGTTCGTTCGCTCGCCCGGTTCCAGACGCGCCCGAGCGAGCTCCTGCAGACGCTGAACGAGGTGCTCCTCGCCGATCCGTCCATCCCCGATGCCCGGTTCGTCACCATGTGCTATGCGCGCATCCACGCCGGCTCGGGCGGTTCGAGGATCACCGTCTCACTCGCGGGCCACCCTCCCCCCCTGCTCGCGCACGCCGACGGTCACGTCGAGGCCGTGGGCACGAACGGGGACCTGCTCGGGATGTTCCCGTCCCCGGAGTACCACGACGTCGCGGTGGACCTCGCGCCGGGGGAACGGCTCGTCCTGTACACCGATGGCCTCATCGAGCAGCGGGGCATCGACCTCGCCGTGGGCATGGACCGTCTCGCCCAGGCCTTGAAGGCGAGCACGGGTGGATCGGCGGAGGAAACGGTCGATGCGATCCGCGCCGCGATCCTCGACCCCCGCGAGGCCCGCGAGGACGACGTCGCGATCTTGGTGTTCCGTCAGCGCCAGGGAGGACCGACCTCTTCCCTGCCCGGGGAGGGCGCCCCGCCTCGCTCTTCCTAGGGCGGCGTCGGGGTGGATCTACCTGCGGAGCCCTCCCGCCCAAACGTCACCTCGACACGCTCGGTGGGATGCATGGCTTGTTCCTCGGCCTGCCGCGCCAAGGCCCGGCGATCCTCCTCACGCTCGGGCGCGCCAAAGAACGTCCGCGGCCAGAGCCGATCGCGGTGGACCACGTTGAGCTCGGCGGCGAAGAGCGTGATCTGCGCCGACAGGTATATCCACCACAGCAAGCCGATGACGATGGCGAACGCACCGTACGTCGCCGAAGCACCCTGGACCTGGCGGGCCACGAGCACGCCGCCGAGAGCCTGGAGCGCCGTCCACACGACCCCGCCGGCGGCGGCTCCGGGCAGCACGTCGCGCCAGGAGACCTCCGCCGTGCTCAGGAGGCGGAAGGTGACCAACAGGGTTGCCACGTTGATCGCAGTGGCCGAGGTGAGGGCCAACGCCGAACCCCAGCCGCCCCCCACCGCCGTCGACAGGCCGGCGAGCAGGCCGCCCAACAGCACGGCCGAGCCCAACGACACCAACAAGAAGACCCCGCGGGCCTTGCGTCGAACGAAGGAAGGGCCGCGGCTGCGTGGGTGATCCCAGACGGCGTCCATCGCCGCCTGCGTGGCGTCGATGGCGCCCAGACCCGCCCATAGGGCCGTCGCCATGCCGACGAACAGGGCGAGCCAGCTCCCGGAGAGCGCGTGCACGTTCGCCCCGATGTCTTGGCCGATCACCGGGAACCGATCGAGCGCCGACGACAGCACCCGCCGCTGGAGCTCGGGGTTCCCGTGCAACAGGAGCGCCGATGCGCTCACGAGGACCAACAGGAGGGGGAACACGGAGAAGAAGCCGTAGTAGGCGATCGTGGCCGCGAGCCCTCCAGCGCGGTCGTCAGAGAACTTCTTGAGCACCGCGAACGGGAACGCCAACCACCGACGCCCCTGTTGGAACGCGTCGACCCTCGCAAGGGATGCCTGGATGTCCACCCATCCTCCCTACCCGATCGTGGGTCGCGGAAAACGCATGTCCGGCCGGTCCGAAGGGTTGCCGTGTCGAGCCTGACGGGCTGGTGCCGGTTGCCCGGGCGGCCCGGCCGCGGGACACTCCGCCCCATGCGCAGCCGCAGGCCCGTGCCCGACGACATCGCCCCGGCCGGCCGACTCGCCGGTTACGTCACCGCCGGTTCGTTGATCGCGGTGGGCATGGCCTCCTTGGTGTTCGCGGTGCCCGCGATGGACTGCACGCGTGGGTGCACGTTCTCACAGCACTATGCCGCGTTGATCTCCGTGACCGCGCTCGCCGTGACGGGGATCGGCTTCGCCGTCGGATGGTCCGTTCGGCGTCGGCCCGTCGCCGAGGACGGCGACACCGGGTGGACATGGAGCCTCGGCGTCCTCTTCATCCTGGGGATGCTGTTGATCGCCTCACGGGTGCCGCGGTACACGTGCCCCCCGGGCGTCGTCTTGGACTCGAACTTCGGGGTGTGCATCGATACCGTCAGACTCCGCCGGTACCCGCCGGGCGATTGGATCTGGATCAAGCGCGTCGTCGTGGCGACGGGTTGGTTGTTGGGCCTCACCGTGATCCGCTCACCCCGATGGGTGCGAGTCGCAGCCCCCGTGGCCGCCGCGGCATGGCTCGTGGGCGCGGGCTGGCTGCTCGTGGACTCGTTCGTGCGATAACAGGACCTCCGACGGACGCGTCCAGCCACCCGTACACTCGCGGTCCGGCCCGCGGCAGCGGCCCATGGGAGCGAAGTGACAGTCGTCGGCGGCCACGGCTATGTCCGCAACGATCACCTCAGTCGCTTCGGACACCTGGGCTTCGTGAAGGCCGGAACGATCGTGGGCTACGTGGGCAGCACCGGTGATGCCCGGGGACCGCACGATCACTTCGAATGGCATCCGTGGGTCGCGCCGACACCGCGACACCGGGCTCCCTCGGGGTTCAGCCAGATCATGGACGCCGTCGACCCCTACCCGTTCCTCAACGAAGCGTGCCGGCCGGGCTCCCACCGTTCCCTTGAACGACGCCTCGGCGGGGAGTAGGCACGCGATCACCGCGGGGCGGCGGCCGCCGTGGTCAGCGCCACAGGGAGCTGGGCGGCGAACGCCTTCGCCACGGCCCGTGCTCCGGCGGTGCTGGGGTGGAACCCGTCGGCCGCCACCCAGTCCGGGTGTTCGACCGGCGCGTTACCGAAGGCCTGGAGGTCCACCACGATGGCGCCGGCGCGGGCCGCCTCGTCGCGGATCGCCATGTTGTAGGCGTCCACGAGGGCGCGCACCTGGGTGGGCGGGGGAAGGATCGCGCCGACCGGACATCCGGGCCCGCCGAGCGGCGGATCAGGGCGACACGCCCGATAGACGGGCAGCCCATCGATCCGCGGGGTCGTGGCAACCAGCACCGTGGCCCCGCCGGCCGTGAGCCCGTCCAACAGCGTCGCGAGCTCGCGTCGGTACGTCGCCACCGGCACGCGCGCCACCCGGTCGTTGACGTTCAGCCAGACCGTCACCACGCTGGGCCGGAGCGCTTCGGCCGCGCCGGCCTGTTCCGTGAGTGCCTCCGCCAGCGTGCTTCCGGAACGGCCGAGGTCGTAGAACACGGCCTCGGGGAGCGCCGAGTGCCACAGCACCTTCGGCCAGGCCTGCGAGAGGGGATCGTCGGTGCCCACGCCGACCGTTTCGCTGGCGCCGATCGCGACGTACACGACCGGGTCGCCCGTCACCGGCGGAGCGCCCGGGTCAAGGGGCGTCCCACCGGAGCCCACGCAGGAGGTGAGGATGACCACGAGCCCGGCGCGCGGGAGCCACCACGCTCCGCGCCTCATGCGCCGCCCACCGCCTCCCGGGCGGGGAGCCGCGCCGCGCGGCGTGCGGGGAGCACGCCGGCGACGAGCGCGAGGGCGGTGGCCCCGAACACGCCCGCCAGCACGATCGCGAGCGGCACCGAGAGCGTGATCCCCTGGAGGCCTTGCTGCGTGAGGTAGCCGTTCACGACCGCACCCACCGCCGCCGCGATGGCCACGCCGAAGACGGTCCCGGCGCCGCCCCCGAGGGCGCCCACGAACCCGGCCTCCAGGAGGAACACGCGCAGCACGTCGCGGTCGCGAGCGCCGATGGCCTTGAGCACCCCGATCTCGCGTCGGCGTTCGCGTACCTGGGCGAGCATCGCGTTCGTGATGCCCAGCGCAGCGATGATCAGGGCGATCAGGCCGATCGCGCCGAGCACGATGTCGACCACCTTCAGGTAGCGCTGCACGTTCGCGATCAGCTGCTCGGGCGCGCTCGTCGCATACCCCAGGTCGTTGATCGACTTCCGCACCCCCCTGACCTCGCCGAGGGAACGCGCCACCACGATCGCCGCCGAGTACGGCGACTCGGGGAGCGGCTCGAAGTTTGCGTCGCCCGTCCCGCCCAAGGCCCAGGCGCGGTCGGCTTCCGTCTGCTCGATGGACACCAGGAACATCCCGGGCGCGGCGTCCTGAGCTACGACGCCCACGATCGTGGCCCAGACCCACCGGCCGCGGTAGTCGGGGCCGGAGGAGGTTTGGATCACCTGCGGGTGTGCGAAGGAGACCCTGGTTCCCAGGACCACGGAGGGATCGTCGGCCGTGAGGCCCAGCTTGTCGAGGTAGCTCAGCGTGACCGCGGTCTCGTTCGAGAGCCCCGCGGCGGGCAGCCGCCCCGCCAACACGGTCACGGGGAGCTGCCCTGCATCCCGCAGGTCGACGCCTACCATCCGGTCGAAGATCGGCTCGCGGAGCCCGGCCTCGGGCGGGGGAACGGCCAGCACGTCGAGGTCGAGCACCGGCGCCACCGCCTCCACGCCCGGCAGCGCCGCGATGCCGGACAGGGTCTGATCGTCGATCCGTAAGGGCGGGCCGAGGCGGAAGTCGTCGGTCTCGAGCTGCCCCGGGTTGGCGCGGGCGGCCGCCACCCGGATCGCCGTGATGGGCCCCCCCTTGCTCACCTGATTGAACACGCGGGAGTTCGCGGTGGCCACGATCGTGGAGAGGCCCACGAGCAGGGCGCTCGCGAGCGTGACCGCCAGGACCGTCAGCGCCGTACGTCCGAAGCGGCGGGTGGCGCTCTCCAGAGCGAGGCGCAGGGCGTCTGCCCACCTCATGCGACCCACCTCCCGGCGTCGAGCCGCAGACGGCGTTCTGCCCGGGCAGCCACCGAGCGGTTGTGCGTGACCACCACCAGCGTGCAGCCGCGGTCTGCGCGGATGGATTCGAGCAGATCCAGCACCTGAGCGGCCGCGTCCTCGTCGAGGTTCCCGGTGGGCTCGTCGGCAAGGAGCAGCCGCGGGTCGTTCGCCATGGCGCGCGCGATCGCCACCCGCTGCCGTTCGCCGCCGGACAGGGCCGCGGGTCGATGCTCCATCCGGTCCCCCAGACCGACCGCATCCAGGAGCGACCCGGCGCGCGACCGGCGCGCTCTGCGATCCGCGCCGGACAAGGCGAGGGAGAGCTCCACGTTCTCAAGGGCGGAGAGCACAGGGACCAGGCCGTAGTGCTGGAACACGAATCCCACCGTCTCTCGCCGGTACACGGCGAGCTCGTCGCCGCGCAGGGAGGCCAGGTCGCGGCCCCCGACATCCACGGATCCCTCCTGCAGCGGCTCCAGCCCACCCAACAGCGACAGCAACGTGCTCTTGCCGGCCCCCGAGGGTCCCGTGAGCGCCACGTACCCGCCCACCATGACGTCGAGATCGATCCCGTGCAGGACGACGAGCTCGTCCCCGGACGTCCGGTATCGGTGCCGCAGACCCCGAACGCTCACCCCCACCCCGTCGGCTGCGGCGGGCAGGGGCGCGGTCGACATGCCTTCAGTGTCGCACCGGTTCACCGTTTGGGCGGCTCGGACCGCGGTCGCGGTCTCTCCGGAGCGAGGGACGTAGCATGGGGCGCCGGCCCGCGGCGAGGAGAGGAGACGCGATGGCGCAGATGCAACGGCTCGACATGGAGCGTCGGCTCGAGCGGGTCGAACGCCTGCTACGGGCGGCGGCCGACGAGGCGAGGAGCGCTCGCCTCGATCTGGGCACCGACGGCGGCGGGGCGAACGATCGCTGGGCCAGGATGATGTTCACGGTGCTCGATCAGCTCGATCGTGAAGGCGGGGAGGTGAGCCGGCAGCGGTTCCTGGAGATCGGTGAGGAGCACGGGTACAACCGCCGAGGCATGGCCGGGTTCTATCAGCAACTGGTCGAGCCGGGACCCGACTTCACCACGAGGCTCACCGAGGAGGGCCGAGAGCGTCTGCGGATCTTGGCCGAGCGGTACGGGGGGTAGACCCTCAGCGCAGGAGGTGGCGTGCGCTCATCGGGACCTCGCTCGCCGGAGAGCATGCGAGCGTTCGGCCCTCCAGCCGGACCGAGCCGTCCACGGGATCGATCTCGACGGGAGTCACGGCGGTGTTCGCCACGAGCGAGGAGCGCCGGACCTCGCGCGTTCCGGCGACGGCCACGAACCGGCGGTGGCTGCCCAACCGATCCCGCAGGCCGGACTCCAGCGCGGCCCGCGACACGAAGGTCACGCTCACGCTCGCGGCCGCGGCACCCATCGCGGCCCAATGGGGACCAACGATGACGGGCTCGGCGCCTTCGATCGAGGCGTTCCCCTCCCCGGAGGGGCCCCACGCGACATGGCCGGACTTGAGGACGAGTTCGGGTTTCACACCGAACCCGCCCGGCGACCACAGGACGATGTCGGCCATGCGACCCGGCAGGAGGGAGCCGACCTCGGTCGCGACCCCATGGACGATGGCCGGCTCGGCGGTCATCTTGGCGAGGTAGCGCAGGACGCGCTCGTTGTCCGCGCGAACTCCGAGCCGGGGTCGGGCCCACGGGTGGGCGACTTGGGGCGCCGCGGCGAAGCCGGCACCCTCCTGCGACGCGCGCCAGGCCTTCATGCCGTGCGCGAGCTGGAACGTTCGCCGCACGGTCTCGCCGATCCGACCCATACCCTGCGAGTCGCTGTTTACGATCGAGATGGCACCGAGCTCGTGCAGGGGTCCCTCGGCGGCCATCGTCGACGGTCGGACCCGCTCGGCGGCTGCTTCCAGATCGGCCCGGACCTCGGGGTTGCCCGCGTGCACCGCCATGATCATCTCGACGTGCTCGCGGGCCGTGGAGGGGCCGAACGGGATCGTGGGCGTGGTGGATGAGCACACGACGTTGGGCTCCCCCACCAGTCCGAGCACGTCGGGGATGTGGCCGCCCCCGGCCCCCTCGACGTGGTAGGCGTGGATCGCCCGGCCATCGATCGCCCTCACGGTGTCCGCGAGCTCGGCCGACTCATTCAGAGAATCCGTGTGCAGGCACACGGCGATGTCGTGGGCCTCGGCCGCCCAGAGGGTGGCGTCGATGACCTCGGGGTAGGCACCCCAGTCCTCGTGGATCTTTAGGCCCACCGATCCCGACTCGATCAAGCGCTCCACGGCGCCGGGAACATCGGTGCGAGCGCTCGCCTGCAGCCCGAGGTTCACGGGCATGTGCTCGAAGGCCCGCATGGTGATGCCCATCGCCATCGGCGGCTCCTCGAACCCGGCCGTGATCAGCGTCGTCACGCCCGCCGCGAGCGCAACCGGCACCAGGTTCGGCGTGATGAGATGGACGTGGCTGTCCACGGCGCCCGCCGTGGCGATCAGCCCGTAGCCCATGATGGGGAGCGTGTTCGGGCCGATCGTCATGTCGACGCCCGAGGTGATGTCCGGGTTGCCGGCGCGGCCGATCCCCGCGACGCGCCCGTCCTTGATCCCGATGTTGGTCTTCACCACGCCGAGGAACGGATCCAGCAGGAGCACGCCCGCGACCAGGACGTCCAGCTCGCTGTCGGCCGTCGCCCGGTCGGACTGCGTCATCCGCGAACGGATGTTCTTGCCGTAGCCCCACAGCGGCTCGTCTCCGTACCCGACGTGGTCATCCTCCACCTCGACCCAGAGGTCGGTATCGGCGAGGCGCACGCGATCTCCCGTCGTGGGGCCGTAGCGGCGCGCGTAGTCCTCGCGGGACATCCGCACCGGCATCAGGTTTCAACCTTCGGCCGCGGCCCCGCGTCGTCGACCCTGACCAGGCGGACCACCTTGCGCTCGCCCGGCGCCCACCGGACGGTGTCGCCGGCCGGGATGTCGAGACGGGATCGGCGGGCGTTCGCGCGCTCGAACCTCAGCCTTCGGTTGACGCGGTCGAACGGGAAATGCGAGGACACGCGGACCGCGTGATCGGAGTCGTTCGTCACCTCGAGCTCGAACGAAAGCAACCCCTCGTTGAGGGTGAGCGAGCCCTCGGCGATGACCGTCGCGGCGGGACCGGACCCGGCGTCCGAGGCGCCGAGCCCGCGGAGCACGATCAGGCGCGAGCCCTCGTCAAGCAGGACCTCTAAGCGGATCTCGGCGATCCAAGCGCTCACGCCCTCGAGCAGGTCATCGGGCGCCACGGCGTTCATCCCGGCGTCGACGACCGCCTCGAACGAGCCGCCCGCGCGCGCGGCCATATGCATCTCGTCGCAGGCGATCGCGATGGCCTCGGGGGCGTTCAGGCGCAGACCGCGGTCACGCTGGCGCCGCGCCAGCTCGGCCACCTGGAACACGAGCAACCTCGCCTGCTCGGTCGGTCCGAGCTTCATCAGTGGCCTCCCGAGACCCGGCTCGCGATCCTCGCGTCGTGTTCCACCCGGCCGTCGAGCAGGGTGAGCCAGACGCCGACCGCTGGTATCTCGGCGACGGGGGTCTCGACGAGATCGCCGTCCACCGCGACGATGTCGGCGCGCTTGCCGAACTCGAGCGAGCCGATCCGATCCTCCATCCGCAACGCGTAGGCCGCGGAGATCGTGTGCGCGCGGAGCGACTCCTCCAACGTCAGGGCCTGGGACGCGCCGATCGGGGCGCCGCTGCTGGTTCGGCGCTCGATCGCCGCGGCGATCGTATCCATCGGCCGGTAGGACGTGACGTCGGAGTCGCTGCTCAGGACCACGGTGATGCCCGCCTCCAGCTCGTCCCGCAGCGGCTGAAGCGCGTGCGCGCGCGGCCCCAACCGCTCGAGGAATTCGTCCCCGCTGTCGCGAAGGTAGTTCGGTTGGACGATCGTGATCGCGCCCAGCCGAGCGATGCGCTGCACGAGCTCGGGGGTTGGGTACCCGGCGTGTTCCAGGCGGTGCCGGTGATCCCGGGAGCCACCCGCGCGGCCGCCGCGAGTGCGTCCAGCACGGCCGTCATGGCGCGGTCGCCCTGGACGTGCACGCCGACCTGCCAGCCGTCGAGGTGAGCGGCCACGATCATCTCCCGCAGCTGCCGCGGCGGCCAATACAGGGAGCCCTCGAACTCCCCGTGGGCGCCGTACCCGTCGACGAATCGGACGCCTCCAGGGTTGTCTCGGTGTGGAAGTTCGGCCCGTGCGCACCGATGTCCACGGCCACTGGGAGGATGAGGTTCATCGCGGCGTCGAGGCAGAGTCCGCTCAGGCGACCGTCCGGGCCCCGAACGAGTCGCCCCCCCTGCGGATCGGGGGTGTCCTCGGATACGCCTCGACGCTCGAGCGCCTCCGAGTTCACGAACACGTGGTGGCCCGAGACGTGCAAGACCATCACCGGGTGGGCGGACGTGGCGCGGTCCAGGTCCCACCTGGTCAGGACCCAGTCGTATTCCGCGTCGTCGAATCCGGATGCGGTGATCCACGCTCCCGGCGGAGCGAGCGCGGCGGCCTCTCGGAGCCGGCCGACGAGGTGCTCGACCGAGGCGATCCCCGGGTATCGAGCGTCCGATGAAGCGAGCGACTCGCCCGTGGCGAGGAAGTGGTTGTGGGCATCGGTCAGACCCGGCAGCACCGTGCGGCCCTCGACGTCGATCTCGGAGGCTCCCGAGAATCGATCCGCGAGCTCGGCCGCCGTGCCGACCCCCGCGATCCGGGAGGCGCGGACGGCGAGGGCGTCCGCCCACGGCCTGGCGACGTCTGCCGTGAACACACGCCCGCCGTGGATCAGGAGCGGCCGGTCGAGATCCATCGCTTCGCTCCTCCGGGATCGCCTCGGGCATCTGTTCCCGGCTCACGATAGCGGCGCGATCGCCGGGACCGCCACGACGTCACGACGAGACGGCGTCGGCGGCGCTCGTGCCCGGCTATGCTTCCTCGCTATGGCTCAGGTGATCGCGGATCTAGCTGCGTCGGGCAACGAACTGCTCGCGGCGCTGCCGCCGGCCGAACGCGCCCACCTGCTGCGCGACGCGCGGACCCGCCGGGTCGAGCCGGGCGATGTCCTGTACGAGCCGGGACGACCGCTCACGACGGTCTCCTTCCCGATCACTGCGGTCGTCTCGCTCCTCGCCGTCCTGGGCGACGGAAGCGCGGTCGAGGTCGCGACCATCGGCCGTGAGGGGCTGGTGGGCGCGTTCACGTTCCTGGGCGACGACCGCGATCCGAACGCACGGGCGGTCGTACAGATGGGGGGCGAGATCCTCAGCGTGGATCTTCGATGGTTCGACCACGAGCTGCGCGACCCGTCCACGCAGCTCAACTCGCTCCTGAACGACTACACGCGCGCCAGCCTCGTGCAGCTCACGCAGAGCGTCGCGTGCGGCGCTGCGCACTCGGTGCGCGAGCGCCTCGCCCGTTGGCTCCTGCAAACCAGCGACCGCGTCGCTTCCGACGAGGTTGAGCTCACCCACGAGTTCCTCGCCGGGATCCTGCACACGCGCCGCGCCTCGGTCACGGTGGCGCTCCGGGAGCTGCAGGAGGCGGGGATCGTCGCCACACGCCGCGGGGCGATCTCGATCCTCGACCGCGACGCCCTTGGCGGGGCGGCGTGTGAGTGTTACTCGGTCGTCCGCGAGGAGTACGCACGCCTGCTCCCGGGAGAAAGCGTGGCGGCCGCCGCCGCGTCCTCGGGAGGCGGAACGGTCGCCTGATGACTCCGGGGCGTGTCGCCCGGCGCGGGCGGCGATCCGTCAACGCCGGGCCGCGCGCACCATCAGCGGGATCGTGATCGCGGCGCCGAGGGCCACCACGCGCACGGCCGTAGCCCGGGTCGCCACGATCTGCTGCAGACTCCGGGCGTGCGATCGCGCGTCGAAGCGTCCATGGGCACCGTGGTCGCCCGCGACCGGCTCCCACAAGCTGTCGGGTCGATCGGGATCCTCCGCCTCGGCCGTCTGTTGACCGTCGTACCCGGTCCGGGCGAGATACCGGTCGAGCAGCCCCGGGACGAACGTGTTGGCCACGATCGTGAGCACCGTGGATCCCCCGACCCAACGCTCCCTGCGTTGCGGATGCTCGGTGGCATGCACGATGGCCCGGGCCGCGACCTCCGGCTCGAAGATCGGCGGCACGGGCTGGGCCTTCTTCGGCAGGCGAGAGCGAACCAGGTCGAACTGGGGCGTGTTCAGCGCGGGCATCTGGACCATGGTCACCTCGATACCGCTGCCCTCGTGCAAGAGCTCGGTACGCAGCGACTCGGTGAATCCCTGAATCGCGTGCTTGGCGCCGCAGTACGCCGACTGCAGCGGGATCCCTCGGTACGCGAGGGCGGACCCCACCGGCACGATCGTTCCCCGGTCCTGGGCACGCATCCGTCGCAGCGCGGCCATCGTCTCGAACACGACGCCGTGGTAGGTCACGTCGGTGACGCGACGGAACTCCTCAGGTTCGATCTCGCGCACCGGCGCGAAGACCGACGTCATGGCGTCGTTCACCCACACGTCGATGGGCCGAGCCCCTCCTCCACGGCGAGCGCGGCCGCCTCCACCTGCTCGGGGTCCGCGACGTCCGTCGGGATGGCGAGCGCCTTGGCGCCCGCATCCTCCACGTCCCCCACGGCTCCGGCGAGCCCATCGTGCCCGCGCGCGAGCAAGGCGACCATCCAGCCGCGCTCGGCGAACGCCCTGGCCGTCGCCCGGCCGACGCCGGAGCTCGCTCCCGTGACCACCGCCACCCGCGGTCTGTCGTCGATCGTTTCCACGTAGGTCACTCCTTCCGATACGGTTCCGCATCCCCCGCCAGGACCTCGGCGAGGTGCCATGCGCGCCGGCCGGCTCCCTGCGCGATCTGTTCGCGGCAGCTGAAGCCGTCGGCGACGATGATGGCGTCGGGTGCCTCCCGAACGGCCGGCAGCAGCGCGCGTTCGCCGGCCGCCACTGAAACCTCGTAATGGGCGGACTCGAACCCGAACGCCCCGGCCATGCCGCAGCAGCCGGCGTCGAGGATCTCTACGTCGAGGCCCGTCCGCCGCAGCGCCTCCTCGTCCGTACCGAACCCCATCACGGCGTGGTGGTGGCAGTGCGGCTGGACGAGGGCCCTACCTTCGCGACGCGCCGGCTGCCATCCCTCCGTGTGCTCCACGAGTAATTCGGCGAGCGTGTACGCCTGCGACGAAAGGCGCTGCGCATCCGGGTCGTTCGGGAACAAGCCGGTCAGTTCGTCGCGGAACACGGCGACGCACGACGGCTCCAATCCCACGACGGGCAGCCCGCGCTCCAGCGCCGGACGCAGGATCTTGAGATCTCTCCTCAGCGTGGCTCGGGCCATGTCGAGCATCCCGAAGTCGTACAGGGGGCGACCGCAGCAGACCCACTTCGGCGGCAGGAGGACCCGATACCCGGCCTCCTCCATCACGCGCACGGCCGCCCGCCCCGTCTCCGGGTGCCAGTGGTTGTTGAAGGTGTCGGGCCACAGGACCACGCTTCCGCGCGAGCCCGCGGACGGCAGGCGCTCGTGAGCGCGGAACCACGACGCGAACGTCGTCTCGGCGAAGGGAGGGACGGTGCGCTCCTGCGCCACGCCACCCATGAGCTTGAGGAGCGGGCCGGTCATCGACCCACGGGTTACGGCGTTGGCCAGCCGCGGCAGGAGCGAGGCGAGGCGGGCGGTCCACGGGATCAGCCCCAGCGCGTAGGCCTGGCGTGGCCGGACCTTGCCGGCGTAGTAGTGGTGCAGGAACTCCGCCTTGTAGGTCGCCATGTCGACGTTGACGGGACAGTCGCTCTTGCAGCCCTTGCAGGAGAAGCAGAGATCGAGCGCGTCGTTGACCGCGTCCTCGCGCCACCCTCGCTCCAATGGATCCCCCTGCAGCATCTCGAAGAGCAGCCGCGCCCGGCCCCGGGTCGAGTCCTTCTCCTCGTGGGTGACCATGAAACTCGGGCACATCACCCCGCCATCGGTACGCCGGCACGCGCCGACCCCGACACATCGCAAGGTAGCGCGAGCGAAGCTGCCGTCGTCGTCCGGGTAAGCGAACGCGGTCTGAACGGGGGCCGGCCGGTACGACACGCCGAGCCGCAAGTTCACGTCGATGGGGTAGGGGTCCACGACCTTTCCGGGGTTCATGCGTCCGTCCGGATCCCAGATCGAGCGGAACTCGCGGAACGCCTGAACGAGGTCCTTCCCGAACATCCGCTCCAGCAGCTCGGCGCGCGCTTGCCCATCCCCATGCTCACCGGAGAGGGAACCGCCATGGCGCAGGACCAGGCTCGCGGCCTCCTCGACGAAGGAGCGGTAGCGGGCGATCCCGTCGGCGCTCCGCAGATCGAAGTCGATGCGCGTGTGCACGCAGCCTTGACCGAAGTGTCCGTACAGAGCGGCGTCGTACTCGTAGCGGTCGTAGAGCCCGCGGAGCTCCCGCAGGTAGGAACCGAGCGCGCCCGGCGGGACGGCGGAGTCCTCCCAGCCCGGCCACGTATCGCCCTTGCCCGGCACCCTGGCGGTCCCTCCGAGGCCCGATTCACGGACCTCCCAGATCTTCGACTCTCGTTGGGGATCGTCGTAGAGCTCGGCCTCTGGTTTGGCGGGCGACCGGCGATGCAGCACGTCGCGGGCCCGCCCGGCGGCGTCGTCGGACTCCTCCTTCGTGTCCCCACCGAACTCGACGAGCAGCCATGCCCGGCCCTTCGGCAACATCTGGAGCTCGTCGACGTGCAGCCGCTTCTTCCGCATGTCCTCCACGAGTTCGTTGTCGATCCCCTCGAGTCCGATCGGGCCTAGCTCCATGATCATGGGCACGTCGTCGGCGGCCGCGAACACGTCGGGGTAGCCCAGCACGAGCAACGACCGCGCCCCGGGGGCCGGGATCAGTCGGACGGTCGCCTCGAGGATGCTCACGCACGTGCCCTCCGTGCCGACGAGCGCCCGGGCGAGGTCGAAACCGCTCTCGGGCAGGAGCTGCGGGAGGTTGTAGCCGGAAACGCGGCGGGGGATCTGCGGGAAGCCGCCGCGGATCCGCTGCGCGTATCGATCCCGCAGGTCGCGGAGCCCTCCGTAGATGTCTCCGATCCGGTCGCCGCGACCGGCGAGCCGTTCGAGCTCCTCGTCCGGGGTCGGGCCAACGGTCATCCGGATCCCGTCGGCCGTGAGGACCTCGAGCGAGATGACGTTGTCTTCGGTTCGTCCCGCCATCACCGAATGCACCCCGCACGAGTTGTTGCCGACCATCCCCCCGATCGTGCAGCGGTTGTGCGTGGAGGGGTCGGGTCCGAACATGAGCCCGTGTGGAGCCGCCTGCTCCTGCAGATGATCGAGAACGACGCCGGGTTGCACGCGCGCCGTTCGCCGATCCGGATCGATCGCGATGACCGACCGCAGGTACTTGGAGTAGTCGATCACGACCGCCACGTTGCAGCACTGCCCGGCGAGGCTCGTGCCGCCGCCGCGAGGCAGGATGGGGGCTGCGAACGATCGGCAGACCTCGACGGTCTTGACCACATCATCGATGTCGCGCGGCACGACCACGCCGATGGGGACCTGGCGATAGTTCGATGCGTCGGTTGCGTAGAGCGCACGATCGCCCTCGCCGAAGCGAACCTCCCCCGCGACGCTCTCGCGAAGGGCCCGCTCGAGGGCGACCTCAGGCATCCGCGTACGCGATGGTCGTGACGAGAGCGTTTGCGGCGCGGCGTGAATCGAGCCGCGTATGCTGGACGACGATTGGCACGTCCGAGTCGATCAGGGTCGCATAGTCCGTCCCTGCCGGGATCGGTTCGGGGTCCTCGAGCTCATTGAATCGAACGTGGTGCGTCCTTCGAGCCGGGACCTCGATGCGATAGGGCCCCACGGGCTCGCGGTCCGCGAAGAACACGGTGATCTTGATGCGGGCGTCCCGATCGGTCGCGTTGAGGATGCAGGCCGTCTCGTGGCTCGTGAACTCCGGCTCCGGACCCGTGCTCCAGGACGGGATGTACCCCTCGGCGATGGCCCATCGAGTCTTCCCGATCCCGGATGTCATGGTTCGTCACTACCCGCTGCGTCGGCGAGGAAAACGTCGCCCCGTTTCGGGGTAAAGGGATCGGGGAACGCACCTCCCGTCGAGTATGGAACGGAGACGACGATGGCACGAGACAAAAAGAAGATGGCGTCGGAGACGTCGGACCCCGGCCACCCCCAACCCGAGGAAGCAGAGGTCGAAAGCGCTCGACTGCTCGCGAACGACGCGCGAGACCAACTCGGTTCCGCTGGGCTGTCCTATGACGAGGTTCGGACACTCGCGGACGGATACGTTGCCCTCGGCCTCGTGGACGAGGCCGGCAGCGCCGAAGCCTTCTCCGCGTGGGCTCGGGAGCATCGCGGGCAGGCCTGATCCGAGGGGGCCCGCCGGTCACCAACCCTACCGGCGCGTGCGTCGAACGGATGCTGCCAGGTGTGTCACGGACTCGCCGTGTTCGCCTCCGACGGACCTTCGAGCAGCGCTCGTGCAGTCTCGCTCACCAGAGCGGTCGCGTTAAGGACCCGGTCGGTCTTGACCAGCGCGGCCTCGATCGCCTCGTCCGCTGGCTTGGTGGTCTGAGTGGTGCGACGAGCGTGCCGCCACTCGTTCGCTCGCGCTCGGAGCCGTCCGCGGCTTCCGGCCGCAGCGACCACCACCATCGCGGCGAAAAGCGCGCCGCAGAGCATCACGGCGCGCCGTGAAGTTTGATCGCGTCGGTTCATCCTCCTGCGTCGCCTCCTCTGCGCATGCGCGGCATCAGATGTGCCGGCGGAGTGGCGCCACGACCTTCTCCATCGCACGCTGCCCGACCGAGCGGCCCTCCCAGCGATCGGGGTCGATCCGAACGCTCCGCTCCAGGTCCTCGTCGAACTGGGCATCCAGGACCCGAACGACCTCGGGATCGAGCGCGACCAGGTTGACTTCTTCGTCGAGCGCCGTGGAGCGGGCGTTGAGGTTCGCGGATCCGACGTTGGCCACGACGCCGTCCACCGTCATGACCTTGGCGTGGAGCATGGTGGGCTGGAAGTGCCACAGTTGGACTCCGTGCTCCATGAGCTCCGCGTAGGAGTCCTCCCCTCCTAGCTGCACGAAGCGCTTGTCGGCGTGCTCGCCCGGCAGCAGTAGCTGAACCTCGACGCCGCGGTCGGGGGCATCGCAGAGCCGCTGCAGGAGCGCCTCGTCGGGCACGAAGTAGGCCGTGGTGATCCGGACGCGCCGCTCGGCAAGCTGCAGCAGCGTCAGGAACAACGTAGACACATCGGCCCAGCCGATCTCCGAAGCGCCGCGGACGCACTGGACCACCGAACCCCCCGGCTTCGGCTGATCGGGGAAACGGTCGACGTCTTCATCGAACAGCACCTCACCCGTCTCGGCCCAGTTGTCGAGGAACGCAGCGCGGAGGCCGTCGACCGCGGGCCCGTTGACCCGGAAGTGCGTATCGCGCCACTCCGATTCGTTGCGCGCATCTCCCATCCACTCGTCGGCGATCCCGACGCCGCCGGTGAACCCGGTGGCCTCGTCCACGATCACGACCTTGCGGTGGGTGCGGTGATCCACCTTGGTCGGCTCGAACCGATGCAATGGCCGGAACCAGCGCACGAGGACTCCGGCGTCTTCCATGAGATCAACGAGGTCTCGCTTGACGGGGTGCGCTCCCCAGGCGTCGAGCAACACGCGCACGCGGACCCCGGCGTTCGCCCGTTCGGCGAGGTGCTCGGCGAACCGCTTGCCGATCTCTCCCTCCCAGTAGACGAACGTGAGGAGGTCGATCGTGTGCTCCGCCTCGTCGATGGCATCCAGCAGGGCGGGGAAGATCTCGTCTCCGTTGCGCAGGACCACGATCCGGTTGCCCTCGGTCGCGGGCACCCCGATCACGCCTTCCAGGATCCTCCTCACGCGTTCGGTCCGCTCCTCGGACGGCGGCGCTGCAGGGTCCTCGGTCGCCGTGCTCATCGTCCGGTCGTGGCGGCGGCCGCGTCACGGCGTGGCGGAGCGGCGGTCTCCTTGCTCGCGTCTTGCGGCGTCGTCACCCCCGCCCGGACGGCCTCGAGCTGCGCCGACACCGCCACGCCGAACAGCACGGCGATGGCCGACGCGTACGACCACAGCAGGAGCGCCACGATGCCGGCGAGCGGCCCGTAGGTCTGGCCGAACGTGGAGCTGAGGCGGAAGAACACGTCCAAGGCCAAGGTCACAACGACCCAGAGCGCCGCGGCGAGGACGGCACCGAACGCGAGCCACGACCAGCTCGGCTGGTGACGCCTGGGCGCCCGGGAGAAGATGAGGGCGATCGCCCCGACCATGAACGCCAGACCGACGGGCCAGCGGACCACGTTCCACACGTTCGCCGATGTGTGGCTGCTGAACGACGAGCCGATCACGTGCCCCAACGCGATGCACGCGAAGCCGATGGCCGCGAGGAGGCCCGCCGTGCAGAAGAGGAGGAAGGCCCTCACGTACTTGCGGACGCTGGGCCGGTCCTTCTCGATGCCGTAGATCCTGTTCATCCCGCGTTCGAACTGTCCGAGCAGCGTCGTGCCCGTGATCAGGGCGGCAGCCAAGCCGAGCCACAGCGCCAGGTAGCGAGAGTTCGAGCCGGCGCGGTGCGCCTGACTCACCGCCTCGGTCAGGACGCTGCCGGCCGGCCCTGGTGCTGCCGTCTTCATCGCCCGCACGATCGCGTCGCTGAATCCGCCGGAGTTCATGACGCTCGCGAGGCCCACGAGGGCGATCACGCCCTCGATGAAGAGCAACGCCAGAAGGAACGCGATCGAACGACCGTGGCTGAACCCGTCCGACCAACGCAAGCGTTTGAACGCGCCCTTGACCAGGTGGACGCGGCCGACCCGCTTCAGGGTTTGCCGCGCGTCGTCACCCGTGAGCTCCCACGTCTCCGGGATCGTGCTCGCCGTGCTCATGCCGCTCCTCCCTCGGGAACACACACGCTGATCGCGCCCGGTTCCACCTCGATGTCCAGCTTCTTCGTCTTCTTCCGGTCGCCGCCGTCGAGTTCGTAGCGCACCTTGCGATCCAGCCGGACCTCGATCGATGCGGCCGTCGTCATCTCCACGAACGGGGATGCGGTCGGATCGCCGAGGACCGTGCGTCCCAGCGTGCGGGCCCATTGCCAGAGCCCGTCCGCAGTGACGACGCCCACGTTCAACCTGCCGTCGTCGGGGCGCGCGTCTTCGAAGGCCGAGATCCCACCCAGCACGTCCCCGACGTTCCCGACGAGGACACACGTTGCCTCGCCCTTGAACCAGCGGTGGCCGTCAACACTGATCTTCGCTTCGAACGGCTTGCGTCGCGCATTCTTCGCGCCCGTCCACACATACGCCACCTTCCCGATCGCGTCCTTGAGGCCCGAGTCCGCGCCGCGGATCATCATCGCGTCCACGCCGGCGCCGGCCATCACGGCGAAGCGCTCGCCGTTCACGCTGCCCACGTCCAGCGAGCGGCGAGATCCCGACAGTCCGATGCGAACCGCCGCCTCGAGGTCCACGGGGATGCCCAGGTTCGTTGCCAGGAGGTTCGCGGTTCCGGCCGGCAGGATCGCCAGGGTGGCCGACGATCCGGCAAGCACGTTGATGCATCGTTGCACCGTACCGTCGCCACCCCAAACGAAGATCAGGTCGGCGCCCTTGCCGAGCGCCTCCTCCACGCAGGCCGGTGCGAAGCGGCTCTTCGTCACCTCCGCCCACAGCGGCTCGTCGACCCCCTCCGCGGCCAGGGCCTCCCTCAGGGCGCCGAGACCGCCGCCGAGTTGCTTGCGCGAGTGCGCCACGACCGCGACAGAGGTCACGAGGCAACCTCGACGCGGCCTCGACCCCGATCGTCCGGCGCGGACCCGCTCCTCAGCCTGGCCACGCCGGATGCCGAGCGCACGGCCAGCAACGCGATCAGGACCGCCGCCACACCGAGGATCACACTCGCGAACACGTCGGTTGGGTGGTGCATCCCTCGATAGAGGCGAGAGATCCCGACGAAAACGGGCAGGCCGATCGCGATGATCCACACCACGGCTCGACCGAGCGAGCTTCGCACCCGCGTCGAGAACACGATCGCGAGCGACACCCAGAGGACGATGGCCGCCGCCGTGTGCCCGGAAGGGAAGCTCGCGGTGGGGGGCGAGGGGTCGAGGCGAGGAACGGAGGGCCTCGGACGGTTCACGATCACCGCCGCCGTCAGGAACACCGACGCTTCGACGGCGAGCGCGATCACGATCATGCCCACCTCACGCCACAACCGGCGGAACGCTAAGACCACCGCGACGAGCGCGGCCACCGCGACCACGACGCCCGTGGACCCGATCGTGGTTGCGAACGACGTCACCGTGTTCAGGGACGGGGTGCGCCGAGCCACGAACCACGCATCCACTCGGTCGTCCCACCGTCCCAGCCCGCCGTCGAGCAGGACATGCGTGAGGAGGAGACCGAGGCCGACGATCAGGGCCCCCATGAGGACGTAGCCCGCCACGGCGATCACCGCGGCGACCGTCACGGGATGATGTGACCTCTGGCGATCGGCGATGCGCTCGGCGAAGCCGCCCGGCGACGGATCGAGGACGTCGCGATCCCGGGATGATGCTGAAGCTGCGGCGGGCGCGGCGAGCCCCCCGTCTGTGCTGTCGAGTTTCGTCATGCCTCCACGGTTTCCCCGTCCTCGCGCGGGGTAAACGTGCCGAAACCGCCGAAACGGAGAACGATGTCACTCGAGACGGGAGCATGCCCATGGTGATCGCGGTGCTCCTGCTCGCGAGTACCTTCGCGGGGGTGCTGGCAGGGTTCGCGATCAGTCGTTGGCCTGCAGCAGATCCCGCAGGGAGCGCGAGCGCGTCGGTGGCTCGGGAGATGCGCGATCGCGGGCACCTCAGGTCCTTCGTTCGCGATCGCCTGGATCCCGAAACGGTCACCGGCCTCGCGCTCACGGCCGCCTCGGTGTGCATCGTTGCGGGAGGCATCATCGTGGGCCTGCTCGCCTACGTGGTCCGCGCGAAGGCCGGCGTGATCGACGTGGACTCGAGGATCGCCCAGTGGGCGGCGACGCACGCAACGTCCGTGTCGACGAGCCTCCTGCGCGGTGTGACCCAGCTGGGTTCGACGCCGGTCGTGGTGGCGGTGACCCTGGTGGTGGGACTGATCGAGTTCCGGCGGATCCGCAGCCGGTCTCTGTGGCTATTCCTTGTCCTCGCGGTGGGCGGGGAGCTCCTCATCGTCAACCTCATCAAGCTCGGCGTGGGACGGGCGCGTCCCGGCATCGATCCTCTGGCGCCGTTCTCAGGGTCGTCGTTCCCGAGCGGACATACGGCCGCGGCCGCGGCCTGCTACGCCGCGCTGGCGTTGGTCCTCGCGCGCGGGCGGTCGCCGCGCATGCGAGCCGTATTGGCGGGGGCCGCCGCCGCGATCGCGGTCGCGGTGGGCTGCTCGCGGATACTCCTGGGGGTGCACTGGTTCACCGACGTGGTGGCCGGCCTCGCCTTCGGCTGGGCGTGGGTCGCCCTGTGCGCCGTCGCCACGGGCGGTCGTCTGCTCGACTTCGGGGCGCCCGTCGAGAGCGCTCGTTCGTTACCGCGCGACGACGCGGACGTCCCTGCCCCCATCGGCGGCGACCGGTGAGGTTTGACGTTGCACGCGCAGGGTAATCTACCTTCGTGGACCAGCACATCTGTCGCCCGCCACGGGGCCCCGACCCCTGGGAGATACGCAACGACAGCCAGGCGCTCCGATGGTCGTGCCCTCGTTGCGGCACCGCTTGGCGCTTCCTTCCGTACGAGGGGCCGGGTTGGCACGTCGGCCCCACCGGCGCAGGCTCGGAACCGTCGAGGGGAAGGTGGCGGCCTGTGCACGATCCGTTGCCGGGAGGCGCTGCAACGCAGGCCGACCGGACCAAAGCGGGATAGAAGGGTGGAGACAATGAACAGAAGCTCAGGAGCGACATTCGTCGGGCTCGGGATCGTCCTGATCATCGCGGGCGCGATCATGCGGTACGCCGTGACGGCCCGCACGCAAGGGTTCGACATCCACATGGCAGGCGTGATCGCCCTCGTCGTGGGCCTCCTGTCGCTGGTGTTGGGTCTCGTGATGATGCTCTGGCCATCTCGGCGTCGTTCGATCACGAGTGACCGCTCCATCAACACGCCCCAGGGTCAGCAGCGCATCCAGGAGAGCGAGGACATCGACGGCATCTGACGAGGGTCGACGTGAGGAGGGACCGCGATGAGCGAGCAGATAGAACAGCGGGAAGATCGCGACCCGAGCGTCGCAAGGTGCGACGTCTGCGGAGCCGAGTTCGGGACACAGGAGATGCTCGACGAGCACGTGCTGGCGGCCCACGGAAAGGAGCCGCCCCAAGACCTCTGAGGGGCTCGGAGAAGAAGGAGACGGCGGTATGAACGTCCTCTTCAACGGCGGCCCTCTGGACGGTAGGAGGGAAGAGGGTCTCGGACGAGGAGATCGAGCGGGACATCATCTACTGGCCCCCCGGCGCCCTCGAGCGTGCCGAGGATGACGACGCAACGCCAGGACTCGACGGCGTCGTCGAGTACGTGTATCGGGGAGATGGCTCGGCGGATTACGTCTCGGGCTTCCTGCCGGCCGACGACGAACAGGGGTGAGCGCAGAGTAGGAACGACCCCGCGATCCCCATGCCTCGGCTCGTCGGAGACATCGAGGCACTCGAGCGTGGATCCCTACGCAGAGCGTGGCCTCGCGGATGCCGTAGCGCCATCGCTCGTCTCCATCGCTCGTGAACCCCAGCCGCTACACACGGCGGCGCAGATGGCGACCACGACCCCCGCGATCCAAGGCTGACCCGCGACCCACGTCGCGCCCGCCACCGCCCCACCGACGACCAGCAGCGACGCTACGGACACCGCCCGACTCCCCTTCCTCGCTTCGTATCGACTCACGTTGCCGCCTCGTCTATCTCGAAGATCTCTTCCAGCGGCGCACCGAAGAGCCGACCGATCCGCAGCGCCAGCGGAAGCGAAGGGAGGTACCGGCCTGCCTCGATCGAATTGATCGTTTGCCGGGAGACCTCCAACGCCGCCCCGAGGTCCGACTGCGTCATCGCGGCTCGCGTTCGCAGCTCCTTCACCCGGTTCTCCATCTGGATGTAAAGATACCTTTACACCCGCAGGAGATGTCAAGGGTGCTTTCCATCGCGAAGCCGGAACTAGAAGTGACCAGACGCGCCGCCGGAACGTCAGTTCCCGGAGCCCGGATCGAGCTCGGCGTTGCGGCGAACACGATCCTCGGTCGTTGCCCGCATCGCCCGCACCACCTCCGGCATCTCTTCCTCGATCGCGGCAAGGTCGTCGGCGGAGAGCGCGATCGCGATCACTTCCCCGACCGCGCGCACCGACGCCATCCGGCGCTCCCCACGGAGCAGCGCCATCTCGCCCACGAGCTCCCCCGGGCCGATCCGCGCGAGTACGTCCCCGTCGCGCACGACCTCGGCGTCGCCCGACTCGATCACGAAGAACTCGTACGGGAGGTCTCCCTGCTCGAAGAGGAACTCGCCCGCCCCGGCACGAACCTCATGCACCCAGTGCGAGACCTGCGCGAGATCGTGATGGTCGAGGTGGGCGAACAGGTCGAGCGCCATCAAGCGATCGACGTTGACGGGCGCGGGCTCGGGGCTCGACATGCCTTCCGAGTATGAACATCCGCATGGGCTACTGCTCGCCGTCATCCCCCGCCGATGGCGCGCCAGCATCGGCATCATCCTCGCCGTTGGCCGAGGCGAAGGTCAAGGCGTAGACCTCTTGTCCACGCGGGTACTCCTTGGTCGGGCGGAACTCCCGACTGGCGGTCACGTCGAGCTCCTCGAAGACCCCGTCCTGCCCGTCGCGCAGCCGCTCACCGAGGTAGACGTTGGCGACGATCTCCCACGGTTGCGAGGCGGCCGTAACCATCCTCACGGCCCCGACGATCGGGGAGCCGACGATCGTGAGCTCATCGGCGATCTTCACGAGGTACCCCGGGCCGGCGTCCAACCCCATCGACAGCCCCACCCCCGCCGAGAGGTTCCGGGAGTTGCTCCGGAAATCCTCCATCACACGGCGCTGGAAGAGGTCCACGAGCGTATGCGCCGTGTGCGCGACGTCCCCCGCGGTCTGGACGAAGCGCTCCTCGTACTCGGCGGGCTCCCCACCCTGCACGATCCAGTAGGCCAGGAACCCGTCCCCAGTGAACTTGTCGAACCAGCCGCCGGATCCTCGGATGCCGCGGCGCACCGACGTCACGAACTTGTCCATGACGAGCGCGAAGCGCTCGAACCTCACTGCCTCCTTCATCAGGGTCGTGGACTCGCGGATGTCGGCGGCCATGACGAACATCTGGATCGGTTCGCCGTCGATCACCGAGTCGAGGAGCTCATCTTTCCGGAACCGCGTCTCCCAGTCGGGAGGTGCGTGCGGCTGCAGCAGCCGTGCGACATCGGCTCGGTCGCGAACGCGCGGCTCGTCGGCGGAGGGTCACTCGGGCGTCACGTCGCCGTCGAGGACGGTGCGTCGCGGTCGGGCGCGGAGGCGAAGATCCCGTCGAGCCAGGACCGCCACATCTCCTCTGCATCGGCCCTGTCTACGTCGCCCGCGAACAAATGATGGCCGATCATGACCTGGCCCGTGAACGCATGGATGAACCGATAGATCGCGTCGTCGGAGCGGATCCCCAGGAAGTGGGGAGAGATGTGGTCCACCACGCCGTCGAAAGACTCCAGCCCCCGCGGCGCGGCCCGGACCTCGTCGCCGACCGCCACGTCGTCATCGAGCCCCAGGGCGGCGCGGAACCTCCCCATGGCCAGCTCCCGGTCCGGCGCCTCCGGCCCCATGACCTCGACCGAGGTGGCGAACCGACCTCGGAAGTAGGTGAGGTAGGCCACGAGCTTGTCGAGGTACATGGGATCGCCCTCGCTCATGGCTTCATACTCGGCCTCCCAGTCGCCGCTCAGCATGCCGGTGTGCTCGTAGCGGATCGCGGAGCCGCCTCCCTCGCGCGCCTCGATGTGGTAGTCGAACTGATGGAAGGAGCCATCCGGCGCAGGCATCCCCGTGTTGACGAATCGATTCGGCGGATCCCACGTGGTGATCGTGGACTCGGCCGTGAACTCGCCGATGCTCCAACGGGCTGTCCCTCCGGGCCTCGGGTCGATCTCGTTGCGACCCAAGAACCAGGACTCCAGCCCGGGGCCGGTGGCGATCGCCTCCCAGACCTGCTCGGGGGTCGCGCTCACCTCGAGGTCCTTCGTGATCTCGAATCGATGGGTCACCGGCGTCGTCCCCTCCCCGTCGTCCCCTCCCGCACGCATGCTACCGAAGGCGTCGAGACCGCCATGCAGAGACGAGCCTGAGATCCGCGGACCGGGCGGGTCCATGGTCTCTTCTAACCAGTATCGACGAAGGCGTCGGCCAGCGCTGCGGTTGGCCCGCGCTCGGGGCCGCCCCGATAACGGGAACCATCGGGGCGGAACCAGCGGACCCTCCCGTCCTCGGTTCGCCCGATGTTCCACCCGTGCTCGTGGACGAGCCGATGATGGAACCCGCAGATCAGGACCAGGTTCTCGAGCTCGGTGCGTCCTCCGCGGGACCACCAGACGATGTGATGCGCGTTGGCGAACGCGGTGGAACCGCAGCCCGGGAACCGACAGCCCCGGTCGCGGTGACGCAGTTGGCGGATCATCGGGGGGGACGGCTCGCGCCGCGTGCGTCCGAACCCCACGGCATCGCCCGCCTCGTTCTCGGCCACGACCTGCACGCGCGCGTCACACGCCAGACGCTGGAGCGCCTCGGGAGGCAATACCGCGCCTTGCTCGGTCTCGGCGTTGCGCCGCCCCGCGAGGGCTTCGAGCGTCGCGTGGACGACCACCGTGGCACGGTCGGCATCGGCGTCGCCGGCGATGCGCTGCGAGCACAGGGCCACGAGCGCATCGGCGCGGCGCGCCTCGATGTAGACGTCGTCGTGCTCGGCAGGCATGACCGGGATCTGCTCGACGACCCTCGAGAGGGCCCTGAGCACCACCGCTCCCTGCGCCGACGGCAGGAGCGCCTCCATGGCGAACCGACGCCCGCCGTCTTCGTACCAGTAGCGGAGCGACCGGGTCCGTTCCAACTCAGCGGTCTCATCTCGCGCGGCCCGGACCTCGAGGTCGGCGCGCCGCCGAACCGTGGCACAGGTCGACTCCCCCGCCCACGCGATGAGCTCATCCTCGGTCTCGGGCGTCGCGAATCGGCAGAGTTCCACCACCTTGTCGATCCCGAGGATGCCTTCCTCGAGCGCCTGGGCGGTGCTCGGCAGACGATGCAGGGCATGGGAAGCGTGGATCAGGCGGTCGGCCTTCCACCACGAGATGCCGTAGCGGATCGAAAGCCAGTGCGCCAGATCCCGGGCGCCGGAGTCGCGCCACGCCCCTCGTCGGTCCACCTCGGCGATCACGCCGAGAAGCGTGGCCTGGGCCGAGGCGATATGCCGGTTGAGGGCGTCGGCGACACCGATCAAACCGTCATCGTCGAGATCGTCTCTGAGGAAATCACCGAACATGTGTTCGAGTCTGAGCCCTGGGCCCCGCCGAAACCGTGACCGCCGTCACACGCGCCTCGATCCCGTCGAACGCAGCGTCCTGGTCCGCACTATCCTGCCTGGATGGCCGAGGTCGATGTGCTGTTCGAGGGCTACGTCGGGCGAGGCGACGGCGATCGCGTGGCGGGCACCATCAGCCAGATCCCCGACGCCGAGACGCTGATCGTGGTGGACCCCGGCATGGTGCCGAGCCGAGGGGAGATCCTCCGGGCCCCTGAGGGAGCTCGGCGTTGAGCCCGCCGACATCACCGACGTCATCTTCTCCCACCATCACCCCGATCGCACCGTGAACGCTGCGCTGTTCCCCGAGGCGCGCATCCAGGACGTCATGGCCACCTACCACAACGATGTGTGGGGCAGCCGTCCGGCCGAGGGGTTCGAGGTTGGGCCCCACGTTCGACTGCTCGAGACGCCGGGCCATTCGCGCGAGGACATCACGACGCTGGTCGAGACGGACCAGGGCTTGATCGCCCTCACCCACCTGTGGTGGATGGCCTCCGGGGCGGACGACGACCCCTACACCTTCGACCGCGAAGTCCTGCGCCGCGAGCGGGAACGCGTGCTCGGTCTGGCCTCGAAGATCGTCCCCGGCCACGGCCCGGCGTTCGTTCCCGACGACACCACGTCCCGATAGTCTGCGGCCCTTTCCTTCCCGAAGCGTTCACCTCGGATGCCCTCAAGCTCCGGGGGTCAGCGCACAGAACGGATCGGGATCGACGATCGGCTCGTCGGGAAGCGTCGGAACCATGAGGCCCTGGTCACGCCCCATCAACACGGCGCGCCCGATCGACGTGGAGCCGAACCGGTCCCTGACGCTGTCGAGCGCGACGTCGAGCGCCGTGGCGCCGCGCCCGCCGAACGGGAGGGCGAGCTGCACCGCGCCGTCGTCGGCGAGGTTCCCGAACGTCAGTCCGATCAGGGTGATACCCCGGCGCAGGATCGTGGGCATCGCCTGCTCGAGCAGTTCCTGCCCCGTCGCGAGGAGGATCGCCGTCTCGGCGGTCGCCTCGGGCAGCGTGTGCGAGCGCGTGGCCCGGGTGAAGTCACCGAAGCGCAGCCTGAGCGTGAGGGTGCGACAGACCCGGTGGCCGCCCCGTAGCCGCCGGGCGAGCCGGTCGGTGAGCGCGACGAGGTCGGCGCTGAGCTGTGCCGATGAACGCGGCCGGCGCCCGAGCGCCCGCTGCGTGCAGATCGAACGCCGTCGGCGACCGGTCTGTACGCGCCGAGGGTCGCGGTTGTGCGACAGCGCGTGCAGATGGCGTCCGGAGGCGCTCCCGAGGATCCGAACGAGGCCCGGCTCACCGAGCGCGGCAACCTGCGCGACGGTGACGATGCCCCGCTCGTGGAGCTTGGACGACGTGATGGGGCCGACGCCCCACAGTCGCTCGATCCCCAGCCGATGCAGGAACTCCAGCTCACGGTCGGGCGGGACCACCAGAAGGCCGTCGGGCTTGGCCACCTGGCTCGCGACCTTCGCGAGGAACTTCGTGCGGGCGACGCCCACCGTGACGGCGATGCGGACCTGATCCTGCACATCTCGCCGGAGGCGCTCCGCGATCTCGAGCGGCGTTCCCGAGATCCGGCCTAGCCCGCCGACGTCGAGGAACGCCTCGTCGATCGAGAGCCCCTCGACGAACGGGCTCGTGTGCCAGAACACCTCGAACATCGCCTTGCTCGCTTCGCTGTACGCCTCCATCCGTGGCCGAACCACGACCGCCTGGGGGCAGAGCCGGCGCGCCTGCCCGCCGCCCATCGGGGTGCGGACACCGAACGCCTTGGCTTCGTAGCTGGCCGCCAGCACCATGCCCGCGCCGACGATCACCGGCCGACCCCGGAGCGAGGGGTCGTCGCGCTGCTCGACCGATGCGTAGAAGGAGTCGGCGTCGGCGTGCAGGATCGTCGCTCCCTCATCGGGCATGCCGGTATCGTCGCACCAGCCACCGACGCGGCAACTGGAGAGAATCCATACCGTCGTCGTCGACGAATCGAGCGTGGCGGACCCGGCTGCTACGTAGAGACCGGGAACGCGCTCTGGACGAGGCACCCAGCGCCCCGAGCCGCAGGCTCTCCCGAGGAGGGAAAGATGATCATCATGCGACGGCACCACCCCGCGCCGGGGGCGAGCCGATGAGGCGCCACCTCCGAGGCCGTGGATCGAACCGGTCTCCCTCGTCTGGCATGTTGACCGTCGCCGTCGTGGCTGCGCTGGCCGTATCGGCCTCCGCGTGCAGCAGTTCGAGCCCGACGACGCCGACCGCGACGAGCGCGGCTGTCGTCGTCCCGTCCACCCCTGCGCCAACCTCGAGCGCACCGGCCTCGAACGCATCGGCCGATCTATCCGGGACCTGGTCGGGACGATACGTCGGCGCCTTCACAGGAACATTCACCCTTACCTGGCTGCAGTCCGGGTCGCAGGTGAGCGGCACGATCGACCTCTCCTCCGGCGGGAGCCCGAAGATCAACGGAACGGTCACGGGCAACACCATCGAGTTCGGCACCGTGGGCTCGACGGCGATCACCTATTCGGGCACGGTCTCAGGCGACTCGATGTCCGGCACATACACGGCCGCTGGCTCGGCCGGGGGCTCCTGGAGCGCCACGAAGAGCGCGTGACCCGTCCGGGGCGAGGTGACGCGGAGATCGCCCTACACGGGCTCGCTCAGGGATCGGTAGGAGGCGCCAGCGGTCCGGCACGCCCTTCAGCTCCTCGCTGTACGTGCGACCCGACGCGGACGTACAGGCCGGCTTCACGCCAGGCGGGCGGTCACGCTCAGTTCCACGTTCCCCTTGAGGGCACCCGACACCGGGCAACCGTCCCTCGCTGTCTCCGCGGCCGCCACGAATCCGGCCTCATCGAGCGAGGGCACGACGCCCACGACATCGAGCGAGGATGCGGTGATCCCGGTCCCGGGCACGAACGTGACCGTCGCTGAGACCGTCAAGCTCTCCGGCGGCGTTCCCGCCTTGGCGAGCCCGTTCGACAACGCCATCGAGAAACATGACGCGTGCGCCGCGGCGATCAGTTCTTCGGGGCTCGTCAACTCGGCCTCCCCGTCGCCGGTACGAGACGCCCAGGAGACGGGGAGCGGGCCGATCGCTCCGCTTCCCACCGACTCGATCGTGCCTCGTCCGGTCATGAGGTCACCTCGCCACGTCACCTGAGAGGTCTTGTCGGCTCCCATCGGGCCCTCCTTCGATCATCAGTCTCGCCCGTCGATCGGATGCGAGATGAAGAGTGGAGCCTACAGCGACGGTCTCGTCTATCGGTCCGGTCACCTGGCCCCGGCAATGAAGCGCGGCGTAACCATCAGAGGTGAGCGCACGACCGCGGCCTCTGCATGTGACACCCTGCGTGCGTGCAGGATCGGAAGATGAGGCGCGACGACCCAGCGTACAAGGGTCAGTCCGGTTACAACCCGTTCATGCTCGCGATCTACGACCCATGGGTGCTCGGATTCATGTCTCGCGCGGTATGGCACCTCCCCATCGCACCCGTCATCGAACGTTACCGAGCCAACCTCAGACACCGTCACCTCGATGTCGGCCCGGGAACCGGTTACTTCATCGAAAAGGCCGCCCCACCAACGGATATCGAGATAACGCTCCTCGATCCGAATCCCCATGTGCTCCGCCGGACGCGCAAACGCCTCGCGAGGTTCCGCCCTGTGACCGTGCAGGCCGATGTCATGAAGCCGCTGCCAGTCGCCGGCCCGTTCGACTCGGCCGCGCTGAGCTTCGTCCTCCACTGCCTTCGTGAACCTGATGAGAACAAGGCGATCGCGGTCAGGAATATCGCGGATGTGCTCACCCCCGACGGCGTTCTCTTCGGCGGAACGATCGTTGGCACCGGCGAAGAGCACAGTAAGCCAGCCCGGGCATTCCTTCGTGCGGCGAACAAGGAGGGGGGCTTCGACAACCTGGGCGACACCGTCGCGGGGACCCAGCAGATGCTTTCAGCGTCGTTCAGCGAAGTGCAGGTGGAGAAGGTCGGATCCGCAGCCATGTTCGTCGCAGTCGGCCCGCGCTCGCCCCGCACCTGATCCGCAGCGGCAAGAAGCGCTGCTAGCGCTCCGGCTCGCGGCCGGCGCCATCACCCTCATCCTGGGCCTCACCCTCATCATGGCCCTGCATACGGCCGGTTTCTCCCGCCGTTGGCGTCGCGTCCCAGACATCATCGTAGCCGTCGGTCTCCTCCGGATCGGCGTGTGGTTGACCCTGGAACGGGCAGCGGATCTCGACCTCAGGTCTCCTCATTTCGGCTCGTCGTTCACCTGAGTGATCTTGGCCGGACTCACATCGTCGTCGATGGCTTGGAGGGCTTCTGCGACATCGTCGGGTCGATCTCAAAACCCTGCTCGGCGCGATCGCAGCTGGTCCCGCCCTTCTTGGCGCTACTCGGTCGCCGGCACTCCAAGCGTGCTCGCGATGGCGTCGATCGCCTCGCTCTCGGCGGCACTCACGTCCTGGCCCCCTTCACGATGCGCGGCCGCGACCTTCCTGGACAGCGTCACGATGAACCGCCTGTAGTCGTGAATCTCCTCGGGCGTCGCCGTGCCCTCGAGCACCGCGCTGGCATCGCGGACCTGCTGGAGGCACGCGTCCCGCAGTTCCTGGGGCGAGTGGTAGTGCGTGCGCTCCATCTTGGGCTTCGCCGAGACGACCTCGTCGAGAAGCTCGCTGGCCCCGTGCTCCTGTCGAGCTTCGGCGTAAGCCTTCGACATCGCCCACGTCTCTTTCCAGGTGCCGCCGCTCTGGGCGGTGAGAACGATCAGGCCTGCGCTGGTCGGGCCTTCCAGCACGGTGGTCCACTGCTCCTCCGTGAATGCCGATGACTTCGTCATGCCGTCCTCCCTGCGTTCCGGATACGTGGCGCGAGACCGCACGTCGGTAGCGCGACCGAACCGCAGGATAGCGGTCCTTCGGGCGTAAGTTCTCGAGGCCTGGAGCCGGGCCTCCGACGGAGCCCGCGGAGGGTGTTCCGTCGTCCCTCGGCTACGTGGTGGAGCCTTCGACCTTCTGCTTCAGCAGCTGGATACGCTTGCGGGTGTCGGGCTCACGCTTTCGGTGATCGTGCCGTCGTTCTGGTGATGCTTGTCCCCGGGATCCATCCCACCGACCGATACCGACTCCCTACCGCGTCGGGGTCGCCCGAGATCCACTCCACCCGATAGGGCTTCGTGGACCACTCGGCGTGCTTCTCGAGCTGGCTGATCCAGGGCCACACCGCCGAAGGGGTCGCCTGGATCGTGACGGGGAAATCGCCTTGGGTCGTCATAGAACGGCCTCCTCCCGGAACTTCGAGCTAACGCTCGGTTCCGGCGCGACCGCAAGGCGTGGGGACGACGTCTAGCGCGACCCGATCGTCAGCCGGCTGGCCCCCCCGCGCACGCTGATCTCGTAGCGATCCGCCTCGTCGTTGAACCCGTCGCTCTGGAGGCGCACCGATCCGCCGACGGCGCCGAACGACTCGTCGTCGAACGCCAGCTTGGAGGCACCGCCCTTGACGTGGAGCCAGACCGGCACCTCCGGTGGCCGCAGGACGCTGACGTTGCTCGCGCCTCCGCCGATCGCGACCGCGATCGAGCCCGTGGGCGGCGGCAGGACGATCTCGACGTCGCTCGCGCCGCCGATCCGCAGGGACAGGAGCTCCACGCCCCGCAGGTCTGCGTTCATGCTCGCCACGCCGCTGCGCACGTCGATCTCCCACGGCACCGAAGTCGTGATCGCGACGTCGGCGCGGCGCCGCCGCCAGTCGAAGGGGCGCCCGACCCGGGGATAGCGGAAGGTCAGCGTCTCCCGCTCCAGGCCCGCCTTCGGCGGGGAGCCCTCGAAGCGCGCCCGCGCCATCCGGTCCAGCTGGGCATCGGCCCGGAGGGTCAGGTTGGCCGCGCCGTTGGCGAAGACCAGGCGCCCGGCGGGCGCGGCGCCCACCGCGACCTCCACGTCGCGACCGTCCTCAGAGACCCCTAGGGGATCGTCGTGCGTCGGAGTGTTCACGGGCTCGTCCTTTCCCACTCGAACAGCGTTCTACTCTAGAACGACATTCTGGCGCCAGATGACCCGATTGTCAACCGGTGTTCGAGAACTGAAACGGTGTTCCACTCCCTGGTACGCTGACCCTCTGATGGTAGAGCGGACGGAGACCGGATCGGGCCAGGACGCGACGCGGACCCTGGAGCCGCCGTGGCGCGTCGCCACGGACGCACGCCCGGCCCGCAGGCCGCTCACACGGGAGGCGATCGTCGATGCCGCCCTGCGGATCCTCGAGCGCGACGGCCTGGACGCCGTGTCGATGCGCCGGGTGGGCGACGAGCTCGGGACGGGGGCCGCTTCCCTCTACTGGCACGTCCGGAACAAGGACGAGCTGCTCCAGTTGGTCTTCGAGCATGTGACGGACGAGGTCGAGCTCCCCACGCCGGATCCGGAACGGTGGCGCGAGCAGCTCCGCTGGCTGGCAGAGCAGAGGCGGGAGACGTTGAACCGCCATCGCGGCGTCGCACGGATCTCGTTCGGCCGGATCCCCGCAGGCTCCACGCTCGCCCACCTGACCGAGTGGCTGTTCGAACTCCTGCGCCCGGTCGGCATCCCGGACCAGGTCATCGCGTACTTCGGCGACCTGGCCGGACTGTACGTTGGCGCCTATGCGTTCGAGGAGAGCCTCGGCCTCGCCTCCCCCACAGGTGAGGATCTCCCGCCCGAGGAGATCGTGCAGATGCTGCGTGACTACGTCGCCTCGCTCCCCGAGGACCGGTTCCCGGCCACCCGCGGTGCAGCGGACGTGCTGTTCGGCGGCGACGCCGAGGAACGCTTCGGGTTCGGGGTCGAGCTGATGATCCGTGGGCTCGAGACCTACGCGGACCGGGAGCGCTGAGCGACCCGCCGCGCTCCCGCCACCCTTCGCGCCGAGCACTTCGCCGTCTAGGCTGCCCACGTGCTGCTGTGCGAGACATGTGGACACGAGAATCGGGACGGGGCGAAGTTCTGCGAGGACTGCGCCGCGCCCCTCACCGCCCCGGGAGCCCCGCACGAGGTCCGGAAGACGGTCACGGTCGTGTTCTGCGACGTCGTCGGCTCCACCGCCATGGGTGAAGCGCTCGACCCGGAGTCGGTCCGTCGTGTCATGGAGCGGTACTTCGATGCGATGCGCACGCCGATCGAGCGCCATGGGGGCACCGTTGAGAAATACATCGGCGACGCCGTCATGGCCGTCTTCGGCGTGCCGCAGGTGCACGAGGACGACGCGTTGCGCGCCGTCCGCGCCGCGAGCGAGATGCGCACAGCGCTCGAGGAGTTGAACCCGGAGCTGGACCGCGACCACGGGATGACGCTCGCGTGCCGGATCGGGGTCAACACCGGCGACGTGGTGGCCGGTACCGGCGACCAGAAGATCGTCACGGGCGACGCCGTGAACGTTGCGGCCCGCCTGGAACAGGCCGGGTCGCCCGGCGAGATCCTCCTCGGCGAGCGGACCTTCTCGCTCGTGCGCGATGCGGTCCTGGCCGAGACGGTCGCGGATCTCGCGATGAAGGGCAAGTCCGATCCGGTACCTGCCTACCGGTTGCTCGATGTACGGCCGGGTGCGGCCGGCTTCGCACGACATCTCGACGCGCCGATCGTCGGCCGCGAGCGCGAGCTCTCGCTGTTGCGCGACGTCTTCGAGCGAGCGGTGACGGATCATGCGTGCCAGCTCTTCTCCGTGCTCGGCGTCGGGGGGGTTGGCAAGTCCCGGCTCGTGGCGGCGTTCGTGGATGAACTCGCGGATCGAGCGACGATCCTCCGCGGCCGCTGCCTGCCCTACGGGGAGGGGATCACGTTCTACCCTCTCGCGGAGGCGCTGATCGACGCAGCGGACCTGACCGAAGCGGAGTCTCCCGAAGCAGCTCGCATCAAGATCGCCGCGATCGCCGGCGATGACGGCGACGCCGGAAGGATCGCCGAGCGGGTCGGGCAGGCGATCGGGCTCCCCAGCGACGCAGAGTCGTCGACCGAGGAGATGCGCTGGGCGGTGCGAGCGCTGCTCGAGCGGCTCGCCGCCGAGCGGCCCGTGGTCTTCGTGATCGACGATCTCCAATGGGGCGAGCCAACGTTCCTTGATCTCGTCGAGCACGTCGCCGACCTCTCCCGCGACGCCCCTATCCTGCTCGCGTGCATGGCGCGCCCCGAGTTGCTGGACGATCACCCGGCCTGGGGCGGTGGGAAGCTGAACGCCACCTCGATCCTGCTCGAACCGCTGAACGCCGAGGAGTGCGGGAAGCTCGTCGCGAACCTGCTGGCGGATGACGCTGTGGACCCCGGCGTGCGCACGCGCATCGCCGAGGCGGCGGAAGGCCACCCTCTCTACGCGGAGGAGATCACCGGGCTCATGGTCGACGAGGGCCGGCTCGTGCTGAAGGAGGGTCGATGGTCCCCAACGAGCGATCTCGCCGATCTGCCGGTTCCCCCGACGATCTCCGCACTGCTCGCCGCACGGCTGGATCGACTCCCATCACTTGAGCGCCAGATGATCGAGGTCGCGTCGGTCGCGGGGCAGGTGTTCTACCCGGCGGCCGTTCGCGAGCTCGCGAGCGAAGGGTCCGACGAGATCGACGCAGGGCTGGCCGCGCTGGTCCGCAAGCAGTTCGTCCGTCCCGTGCGCTCCGACCTCCCGGCGACCGACGCACTTGGGTTCCGCCATCTGTTGATCCGCGACGCGGCCTACGGCTCCATCCCGAAAGCGACCCGCGCGGACCTCCACCAACGGTTCGCGGCTTGGCTCGACCTGACGGCCGGCACTCTTGGGGAGCGCGACGAGATCGTTGGGTACCACCTCGAGCAGGCGTATCAGTATCGAACCCAACTCGGTCCGACCGACGAGCGGATGCAGGCGGTCGGTCGCCAGGCGGCCGCGCGCCTCGCCGCCGCGGGCCGGCAAGCGTTCGCGCGCCGGGACGTCTCGGCCTCAGTGAACCTCCTCGCGCGAGCAGCCGAACTCCTCCCTCCAGGGGATCCGTTCCGATTCGAGCTCCTTCCGGATCTCGGGTTGGCGCTGACTCGGTGGGACCTCCCGCGCGCCGACGTCGTGCTGTCCGAGGCGATCGAGGGCGCGCGGGCCGTGGATGATCGCCGGCTCGAGGCGCTCGCGGGCGTGCGGCGGGTGTTCGTCCGTATCATGCTCGACCCGGAAGCGGTTCAGCAGGCGTCGCTCGATGAGGCGGAGCGATACGCAGAGCTGTTCGCTGGATGGTCGGATGACCTCGGGGTGGCCGAGGCGCTGACCCTAGCAGGGACCATCCGCTTCTGGGCAGGTCGATGCGCGTCGGCGGAGGGGGATCTCGAACGCGCGACCGCTCACGCACGCCGCGCCGGGAGCCGGACGCAGGAGGGCGAGATCGCCAAGTTGTTGACGGTGGTGATCTCTCAGGGCCCCGAACCCGTCGCCGAGGCCCTCCATCGCTTAGAAGCCATGATCGAAGGCGGCCTCGCCGACCAGAAAGTGGAGGTGGCCGTCGCCAACAAGTGTGCCGAGTTGGAGGCGATGTTAGGGCGGTTCGATACGGCGAGAGAGCTGGTCGCCGGCGCAAAGTCGCTCGCTCGAGAGCTCGGCGACCAGATCTCGCTGTCCCGGGCGCTCAGCGATTCAGCACGTGTCGAGATGCTGGCGGATTCTCCCGCGAGCGCGGAGCGGGAAGCGCGTGCGAGCTACGAGATCCTGGATCGGATGGGGAACGTGGGCAACCTCGCGAGCGCCGCGCCGCATCTCGGGGACATCCTCTACGCCCAGGGTCGATACGACGAGGCGTTCGACCTGTCGGTCTACACGGAACGGATCACGATCGAAGGCGATGTCGACGCGGAGGTGCGCTGGCGCCAGTTGCGGGCGAAGACGCTCGCCAGGCGCGAACGGCACGACGAGGCAGAGATCTTTGCAAGGGAGGCCGTGCGCATCGCCGCTCCGACCGATTACCTGAATCTTCACGCCGAATCCCTCGAAGCCCTTGCGGAGGTCTTGCGGCTGGCAGGGCGGGATCGGGACGCGGCGGCAGCGCTCCGTGAGGCCCTCGAGTTGTGCCGGAGGAAGGGCAACCTCGTCGCGGCAGCTCGGCTTGAGCGGAGCCTCGCGGAACTCGAAGACGACTGATCAGGATGACTTCGCCTTGGCAGCTCAGGTGCAGCTCCAAGGCCGACTTCACACGGCGGCACGCTCTCGACCCAGGTGAAGGCCTCTGATCAGCCCCGTCCGGATCGCGCGCGGAGGTATCCGAGCTCCGCTAGGGCGAGGGGCGTTGAGAGGGGCCGGCCATAAGACGGGCCTCTCGTTTACCGTTCAGATCGCAACAGGTTCAGGTCGGCCCATGCGGCCGTGAAGACTTCCGCGATCTTCGGATCCTGCGCGTCCAGCCTCGAGGTCACATCGGACGGAAGGATCAGACCGGCGGTCGAGCCCATCCACCCAGCGCACGGCCATCCGGAGCCGGCTCGACCCGATCGCGGCACTGGGACCACCGGCCTGAGCAGCGGCCGCGACACTGGTCGTGCTCCGGGGTGAAGATCTACGGCCTGCAGCGAAAGCCGCTGCAAGGATCAGCACCGCCATACCCACAGCGGTCACAGCGATCGCGGCGGAACCCTTCCTGGGATCGCCGTGTGCGGCCCTCTCCTCCTCGCGCCCCATCGTCGACGACATCGGCGCTTGCCCCGCTTGATTCCGAACACTCATGGATGCCTCCATTCGGTCTGCGCTCGTGCACGCGAACCTAGATGGACCGGAAGGAGGCGCAATCGCCCTGACGGGTACGTTTCATCGCTGATCTAGGCTCCGAAGCTTTCAGCCTCACCGTCGCCCATGAGCCTCGCCGCAAACCCGGTCCGGGAGCGCAAGCCGAGCTTGACGTATATGCGCTTGAGGTTGGCGCGAACGGTATGGATGCTCATGAAGAGTTCGGCAGCCACTTCGGCGACTGCTGGAGCCGATCGGCTACGTCCCGCCGAGTTCGAGGAGGCCTATGGACGAGCACACGACCCGAGCTACGCTGACGGACCCACAGAGCCGAGCCTTCGATGAACCCGGGGCGGTTCAATCAACTGACCGGTGGGGAGGGAATCACCGAACTTGAGCAGCGCCGCCACAACCGCTCCCACGTCGAGAACCCTGACGGGGGAGCTGCCGACCCGTAGAACGTCACGAGGTCCGGCCGTGGGGGAGGGATGTTGTTGCGGCCGCTCCCCCGGACGGTCGCGGGATTGGGCTATCGGACCCTCTGGCGCCTTCGAGCGACGCGAGTACTCCTCGACTCCATGCGCGACGCTCTTGTTCGGACGCCTTCGTCAGCGTCTGATCGTAGGGGTTGATGACGTCGTCCGGCGCTACCAGTCCATACCTCGCTGACAGTACGAACCACCGATCGCATATGCGCTCCACGAATGTCCTGCGTCCGCGAAATGACGCCGACGGCATGTAGAGCTCCCGCGCGGGCGCCGCGGCCGGCAGCTTCGACTTCGTGCACCCAACGCGACCCAAACTCATCAGCGCATCGTGCGCTACGGGTGCGGCGCTGCGCAACACTCAGCCGTCACCCAAAATCGCGGTTAGGGAGGCGATCCGGCCGAGCGCAGCATCTTGTCTGCCCTCGGATTGAGCTTCATCAGCTGGGGCGGCGGGCGCGACCGCCCGGGCTACCATCAGCGGAACGTGCTCTCGAGCATGAGGATTCCAGCAAGCCAACTCAACAGGACCGAGGGCAGACCAAGGAGTCAACCGAAGCTGGGGCAGACCCGGATGGCCGGGGCTTGGGCGGGCCTGCACCCCCCCGCAGCCAGCGGCGGCGTAGGCAGTGGACTGGTCGTGACGGAGGCCGTCGGATGGGCCGGAGGCTGAGCAACGCTTGTAAGGCTGTTCCCAGCGACGGTGCATCCCGTCATGCCGAGCAAGGCGAGGCCTACTCCGACGAGCACTCTCATATCTGCTTTACCCGTGGCTGCAGCCATGAGAGAAGGTCGGGCACGGTGGAAAGGCAACGGGCGAGTCCGGGGTCAGCTCCGGGAACGGCCTCACCATCGAGCCGGATCATCTCAGGGCCTCACTCATCCGCAGGACCGGCCCCGCCGTCGATCCGCCCGTCCAACCCCAGGCCCGGTCGCTCATGGACGATGCCCACACTCCTGGCATTCGGTGCCCCGCGGGAGGACGAGGATTCTGGCAATCCATCCCGCCGGTCACAACTGACCACCGACCCACGATCGGACCAGGCGGGCGATGGCCACTCGATTCCCTGATTCAACGCGCATGCGTGTCTGGATTCAGAGACGCGGCGCCAAGCCAGGAATGGTGCCCGGAAATAAGGACAAAAGCACGATCGTGCTATCATGTCTGCAAATGCCGACATCTCCGAGGGATCCCAGCCCCAAGAGCGACGGCCGCGAATTTCGTGTCTACAACGGGCCTTCCCTCGGGGCGGCCATACGGCACTACCGTCGAGAAGCTGGCCTCTCGCAGGTCGAGCTGGCTGAGCTGATGGGCCTGAACCGGACCTACCTCTCTGACCTTGAACAGGGGAAAGAGACCGAGCAGGTGAAGAGGATCCTGCAGGTCCTCAAGCGACTCGGGGTTCGGATGACGCTGCAGAAGGCCGACTGGTAGTGGCTGACACGCTCGCGGTTTGGCTCCAGGGACGGAGGGTTGCCCTTGTCGCTCGCGACCAACGTACGAAGCGGCTGAGGCTTGTCTACACAGAGGAAGCGCTCCAACGCCATCCACTCAACATTCCGCTGCTCTCTCTTTCGTTGCCCCTTAGACCGGAGCACTACACACACGGTGTGGTAGCCCCGTTCCTCGACGGCCTCCTTCCTGAGGAAGAGTCACGTCGCGCGGTTGCAGATGACCTGAACCTGTTGGCAAGCGATACCTATGGACTCATCCGAGCCCTGGGCCGCGACTGCGCCGGCGCTCTCATCATCCAACCCGACGAAGAACCTCCTCCTCCGCAACCAACGACCTTGACGGCACGCTCGATCTCTGACGCTGAGCTCGCCGGCTTGGTGGCGAACCTCCGAAACGCACCACTGGGGATCGGTAGCCGCGTCCGTATCTCCCTTGCCGGCATTCAGGAAAAGTTGCTCCTGACTCGAATGAGGGACGGCGCATGGGGGCAACCGGTCGACGGCACGCCCTCGACTCACATCCTGAAGCCGGAACTTACAGCGTTCCCAAACACTGTTGAGAACGAGGCTTTCAGCATGCGTCTGGCGAACCACCTCGGTCTTCGAGTCGCCAACGTCGCGACCACGGTCGTCAACGGCCGCAAGCTACTCGTGGTCGAGCGCTACGATCGCCGCATACTTCCCGACGGCTCAGTCGAGCGCCTACACCAGGAAGACTTCTGTCAGGCGACCGGCCTCCCTCCTCAGAAGAAGTACCAGCAGGATGGCGGGCCATCGCTGAAACGCATGGCGGACATCTTGCAGTCCTCTGCTGTTGGCGACCCGCTGGAGACCCTCTTGCGCGCCGTCACACTCAACGTTGTGATCGGCAACGGCGACGCGCATGCGAAGAACTTCTCCCTTCTACATGAGAGCTCCGATGCACTGCGGATGGCCCCGCTGTATGACCTATTGTCGACCCTTGTCTACGACGACGATCGCCTCGCGATGTACGTGGACGATGTGCATCGAACCACCCGAGTCACAGGCGACCGACTCCTCAACGAGGCGACAAGTTGGGGACTGCCGAGACGTCGCGCATTCGCGATCGTCGATGACATCCTTGACCGTGTCCCAGCGGCGGCTGAAGCTGCGCGGGACGAGACTGATGATCTTGCCACCGGCGTCTTTGACGCCGTTACTTCTCAACTCGCACAAGTGCGGAGTGCTTTCGCCAGCGTCGAAGCGACAGGCGCCACAAACTAAGCGCCTGGACTATTTCTGTCGGACATCATCGTTGTATCTTCAGTCCAGAGGATGATCCGGTGGGCGACCCAGTTTCGGGTGGCGCGGCACCTTCCGTGATCGAGCACCGGGGTCCCGTATTCGTCGTACCACCGCCGACTGGCCAAGTGAACGGGCGGATCCTGTTCCTGGGAGACAACGGTGAGGGCATCGCACGCGGAGGCGAACAGATGGCGGATCTGAAGTTCATGAAGGGAACGAGGCTTCCCAAGGCGACCGTGGACAACCTCGCCTCGAGGCTGAGGCGGGTTACGACCTCTCCAAGGCCAAGCGGCGTCAGGTAGGGCCTGGCCGTCCCTCACTTGCCGAAGGCGAGTCGCCAAGGATCAGCTACCGCGTGGCGCCGGCGCTCTTCGATCGAGCCAAGAAGAAGGCGAAGGCCGAAGGTCGGACCGTGAGCGAGGTGGCTCGCGAGGCCCTGCAGAAGTACGTGGCGGGCTGATGGAGCCTCATCCGGTCGCACGGTCCGGTGCTTGAGACCCGGCAGGCAAGACCCAATGACACACGGTGAAGTAGAAGGCTTGAGCACCAGGCAGCACCGTAGACTCGCTGGTCAGGCCCTCGGCCCGCCCTCGGCCCTCGCCCTCGTAGCTCAGTGGATAGAGCACCGGTTTCCTAAACCGGGTGTCGCAGGTTCGATTCCTGCCGGGGGCGCTTGCAGTGCAACGGTTCTCGCGGCCGCACTTGGGACGAATATGGCTCGCCGCGGATGAACCGGCAAGATTCGTTGCGGAGGCGCTCGGCAGTCTAGGCTGCTGCGAATGGTGGGGTCCCAAGTTCATGCACAGCGAGGTCTCCAGCCGACCCTTACCGACGGTCAGGTTTGGCTGACTCCTTGGAAGGATGCCGACCCGGTCGCGCTGGGCGAACTTGACGTCGATCCTGACCAAGTCCGCTGGTTCGACCAACCAGCTGCTTCGTCGGAGAGATCAGAGCGACGTGAAGCGCGCCGGGTTTCTTGGAGGCTCCAACCCTTGAGAGGATGGAGCCATGACCAGATCAACCAAGTACCCGCCTGAGATCCGCGAGCGAGCGACCCGGATGGTGTTCGAGCACGAGCCCGAACACCCGTCGCAATGGG
>JBBRWM010000012.1:0-78561 GCA_038249195.1 Actinomycetota bacterium | reverse complement strand
GGTTCAACCACCGCCGGCTGCTCGAGCCCATCGGCTACGTGCCGCCCGCTGAGTTCGAGGCCGCCTACTGGAAGGAGGTCGACACTGACGACCCTGCGATACTCAGAGATCCGAGCCTCCGGTAAACCCGGCGCGATTCAACGTGATCACGGCGTCGCCGTTGTCCGGCGGTGGCGCACTGGATGGGCTGACGGGTCGATACTTCCATTCGCCTTGAGGGTGACCGTTGATGGCGAGGCGGTGGGCGCGCTGGACCTGCAACCGCGCGCTCCGGTCACCGCGACCATCTCCTACGCAGTGGCGCCGTCGCACCGGGATCATGGCCATGCGAGTCGTGCGGCACGACTCCTGGCGGAGGCAGGACTCCTCCGATTCGGATTTCACAGGATCGAACTCATGTGCGACGTGAAGAACATCGCTTCGCAGCACGTTGCCGACAAAGCTGGGTTCACGTTCGAGGGCGTATCAAGAAGCATCGGTTGGTATGTCCACGCGGCAGACCTAGCTGGGCACCCGCACGATGCCCGCGTCTACTCGATGACATTGGACGACTTGGACGGGTGAGCGTCGTCTGCACGACCCCCACCCGGAGGTCATCCACGTTGCCCGACTTCAATGGGCGGCGAACGTCACGACCCCTCGCGCGCGGGAACTCGCCTGAGAAGCCCGCCCGTCCGACCTCCCGGCGCGAGCGGTGGGGACCCTTCAACGAGCGGGCCAGGTCGGAGAGGGCGCGGGCGGCTCGTATGACCCCTCAACGAGGTCCGACGAGACCGTGCTCACCTGCGCCCTGAGCCTATCGAGTCCCTGGCGACAACCCGGTGAGCCGCGTAGGCATACGCTCCCCGCCCTGAGGTACGACGAGTTCGTAGGCCTGCCCATCGACCGAATGGTAGGAGACGGCGACCGCGGCGAAGGAGTCCGCGTGGACGTCGCCGGACGGTGCGATCCCCAACACGATGTGGAACCCCCGATGCGCGAGCGCATCAGCTGAGATCCTCCAGCCCTGGATCGGAAACATGGTGCACCCCTTGGGCGGAAAATGCAGAGCCGATCCGGTACACGAATATCGTTCTCCCGCGGCCGTGGAGACGAACGCGCCGTTGAGAAGGAAGCGCGGCGTTGCATCGATCAGACCCACGCCATCGAGAACGAGAGGGCTGCTGAGGGTCTCCTCGTCTACGGGGATCGTGATCCCGATCGACGCGGTCGTCCCCCGATCCACCTGGATCCCCGTGATCGTGACCGAACGCGAGATCTCCTTGATCTGAAGGGGGCCTGGTGGCGGTCCAACCATCGGATCGCCACCCTCTCCCCTGGACAGAGCCAAGACGACGGCTGCCACCACGACGATGGTCGCAGCGGCGATCGCGCCGGTGGTGCGACGGGTGCTCAGCTCCGAGCCCCGATCCTCGTCGGGGAGGAGCTGTCGTTACCGCACATTCGAGTCTCCTTCGAGGGGCTGGGTGCCACTATGGAGCGCCGCACGCTCGCAGGTCTTCCGGCCGGTCGACTCGTAGTAGGAGGGGGGGCAGAGGACCGCTCCCGAAGGCATCACGTAGCGATACGCGTGATCGCCCACGTGGTAGTCGACGGCGATCTGGTCGAACCCGGCCACCTGATCGTCGGTGAGCTCGATCCCAACCAAGATCTGAACCGACTGGGCGGCGGCCGGAGCCACCGGGAAGCCCGCGAGCGGGCGGGTCCCCTCGGGACGTTTAGGGGGGAAGTTGTCACTAGTCAACCAGTTATGGTGCTCGTCGGTGATGTCGGCGGCTAGTACCCCGGTCACCTCAACGCCCGTGGTCGCGTTGACGAGTTGCACCGAATCGAGGACTGCGGCATCTGGTCCGTAGTTCTCGACGAAGATGATGCCGAACGTGAACGGGTGACCGATGGTCGCATGGAAACCCGAGTAGTTCTGGCTGTGGGCACTCGCGGCCGGCGGCTCGAAGGGACCTGGATCTGGCCCACCACCACACCCAACCATCAGCGATAGCAACGGAAGAAGCCAGATACGATAACCGCCTAGGATCATCGGTGGCTGCTCCTCGCTCTCCTACGGCGCCAGCCTAGTTCGCCTCTGCTCGCCGGCGGCGATCCGACATCTGACTCGCCGAGGCGAGGTGTCCAGGCAGTTCGCGTTGAAGCAGGCGGCCAGCGGTCACTCGCGCGCGTATCCGGTGGCACCTCGGAGATGAAGGGACACGTACGGCTCGTCCCCCACCACCCAGCTATCGTGGCCACCGGGATCGAGAACACGTCGCCGGGTTCCATGACGAACTCGGCGCCGTCATCCATCTGCACGCCCGAGCGACCCGACACGACGATCCCCACGTGCTCGACTGGGCACGACGTCTGTCCCAGGGCGGCACCCCCATGCACGGACCACCTCCATCCAGGTTCGTAGCTCGCCCGCCCGGATGAGTGCGAACGATCCCATCAACACACGCAGGCGTACCAACGCTGCGCACAGCGCCAACGTCGTGGGCGTGGCGGCGACCCGGCGATACGTCGGAGCGTTGAGGCGGAGACCGAACCCGATCCCCAGCACGACGATGATCGCGATGCACCACCAGAAGCCGAGGGCCAGCGCGACCGAGCCGCGTTCCCATGGAAGGCCCGCGGTGGCGCCGGCAAGCACCAGGATGGGCACCGCCAGCGGCACCGCGAGCGGGACATACGTGTCGCAGCATGGTCCCCAACTCGGTGGGCGTGCGCGTCCGCCGCTTCGTGATCCCGATGCTGATGGCTTGCGCGAGCATGCGACTAGGCACCAACACGGCGAAGAACGGGACGAGGAACAGCAGGAGTTTCTTGGGGCCGAGGTCGTCAGCGAAGGGCTCGAAGCCGAGGAGCAGTCCCGCGATCAAGATCGTGATGTAGAAGCCGAGCGGATCGGCCGCCAAGCCGATGATCCGGTGCGCAGGCGCGGCTCGGCGGGCTCTTGGATCGTGGTCACGGTAGGCCCAGGTTACGCCCTGCCCTGACCCATGCGAGGTGGCCGTAGATCGATCGCATGAAGTTCGACTATCCGTCTCGATCAGCGGCCGTTTCACCCGGGTCGGTGCGATCCGTAGCGCCAAGGTACAGGTCGATACGCCAGTCGTTGCAGCGCATCGGGTTGCCTTCCGGGTACTCGAAGTCGCACTCCCCCCGCAGGGAGAAGCCCAGCGCTCGGCAGATCGCGTTCGACGCAACGTTGTCGAGCGAGGGGAACGCGTGAAGGAACCGGCGCTTTCCCTCCGCCGCTGCCTCCGCGACGATCCGAGCCGTCGCGCAGCTCCCCAAGCCTCGGCGCTGAAACGCTGGAAGCACCAACCAGCCAGTCTCGAAGACCTCCTCCTCCTCCCAGGTCAACTCCCAATAGCCAACCCACCCGACGGCGTCACCTGTCGATCCCTCGATGATCTTGAATTGGCGCGAGCCTGCGCGTTCATAGCCGAGTTGACGTTCGGCGATCTTCTCGGGACGCTCCGGACCGCCCAGGTGTCGTATCAATCGTGGATCGCCGAGCAACGCCGCTAGGAGTGAATGGTCCTCCTTCGACCACGGGGCGATCCGCACGCCCGACCCTCCGGGGAGATCGCTGGGTTCGACCACGTCCAGCACGGTAGATCGCTTCCGGATCCGGGTCAGGATTATCTGGCTACCTGCGATGGCGTCCGACATGAGGGCCGCGAGCCATCTCGCCGCTCGGCGCCCTTCTCGATCGCGGTCACGGCTGGCTAAGGCTAGTGCCAGCCCGGCCGCGTGCGTGGTCGCCGTCCGCCGCTCGCGCGGGACTGCCGGCGCGTCCGTGCGTGAGGAACGCTTCCTCCGCAACTCCTCAGGCGCCTCCCATCGAACTCCCAGGTCTCGGTGCTCACATGAGGCAGATGGGTGAAAGGTGGTGGGGGAATTGATCGTCGCATCGGTGGTGACGCCGCTCGCGTTCATGATCGTGACGAGCGCTCTGCTCGCGGGCTACTTCCGCTACCCCGGCTCTTCCCTGCGATCGGAAGGGGAGGCCGTAACGAGGTGGGGTCGCCCGCCTCGGCGAGTCGTCGCAGAGTCCTCTGCACCATCGGTGGTTCTGTCTTACGGTGGTATGACGACCAGTTCTTGACGGAGTTCGGCGACCTCCCGGGTGACGTGTATGGACCTGCCCTCCATCCCGAAGGAGCTGAACATGATCCGGCGCCGGCGGCATCGATTGCCGAGCCGAGGGAGGAAGGCGCAGCGATGGGTGCGAAGGGCGACGTGATGGAGACCATCGAGCGGGCCAAGGACACGATGACCGCTCGGCGCGTGTTCGGCGACCCGGTCGAGAAGGACGGCGTGACGATCGTCCCGGCCGCGCGGGTGCAGGGGGGCGCCGGTGGTGGCGGTGGCGAGGGACCCGAAGGTGAGGGGTCGGGCATGGGCTCGGGGTTCGGGGTCAACGCCCGGCCCGTGGGAGCGTTCGTCATCAAAGGCGAGGACGTGCAGTGGCGTCCGGCCATCGACGTCAACAAGGCGATCATGGGTGCTCAGCTGGTGGCGATCGCCGCCCTCTTCGTGCTGGGTGCCGTGGTGCGTTCGCGCAGGAACGTCGCCTAGGGACCGCGCACCCGATCGACGGCGGGAAGGATCGCGGAGAGGTCCCAGGCGCGGGCAGCCGACGCGGGAAGGCGCACGACCATCCCCTCGCCGCGCGCAGCCACGAATGCCCTTGCCGTCTCCCGACCCAGGTAGCGTTCGGAGATCCTCCGGCGGGCAGCGTCGACGCCGGCCTCGTCCAGCTCCGCGTCCGCGCGGATCTTCACGCCGCGGAAGGGCGCGTCCGTCTCGAAGATCATGAGGACCGCCCGGCGGTCGAGCATCAGACGCCGCAGCTTGGCATCGCCCTTGGCCACCACGACCTCGAACGCATCGCCCGTGTAGCGGAACCACACGGGGGACATATCGGCGGAGCCGTCGCTCGCGTACGTGAGCAGCGCGGCCGGGGCGGGCGCATCGAGCAACGATCGGAGGTCCTCGAGCTCGCTCGGATGATCCATCGCCCGATGATAGGCGTCGCTCGCGCACCACCGGGCGCCCAGACGACCGCAACCGCGTAGATTGCCCCGATGACCTTCCTCGTGGCAGCAGACGCCTACGACCGATTCATGGGTCGTTACTCGGTGCCGCTCGCGCCCCGGTTCGCCGACTTCGCCGCGGTCGGCGGCGGTGATCGCGTGCTCGACGTCGGCTGCGGGCCGGGCGCCCTCACGGCCGAGCTCGCCGAACGACTGGAACCGGGCAACGTGTGGGCCGTAGATCCGTCCGATCCATTCGTGGCCGCGGCGCGGGAACGCTACCCGGGGGTGCGTGTGGAGAAGGCTTCGGCGGAGGAGCTCCCGTTCGAGGATCGGACGTTCGACGCGACGATGGCACAACTGGTGGTGCATTTCCTGGCCCAACCCGTCGACGGGCTCCGCGAGATGGCCCGCGTCACGCGCGAAGGGGGCGTGGTGGCCGCGTGCGTGTGGGACCTCGCGGGTGGGGCAGGGGCCGCTCAACCTGTTCTGGCGAGCCGCGCGCGAGCTCGACCCCGACGTCGAGGGTGAGTCGCGGCGTGCGGGGACCCGTGAAGGACACCTCGGAGAGCTCCTGGGGCGGCCGGGCTGCGCGACCGCTGTCGCGGGCTGCTGCCGGAGGCACCGTTCACGATGACGGCCCTCGCCTGGTCGGCGAGCGGGCTCGTTTAGCCAGGACCCGCCGCGAGAACTCCACATCCTCGCCATCAACCCGCTGCGGAGCGCGGGGTACGGTGGACGCATGCGATGGACGCTCTCGGTGGGGGTACGAAACGACGCCGGAGATCACGCGCTCGCCGTCCACCTGCGACGCGATCCCGAGGCCGGGGCTCGGACGTCGTGGGCGGTGCGTCTGGCCGTCACGCTCGTCCTGTGCGCCCCGCTCCTGCTGGCCCTCGGGGCGGGCGTGCTGGAGTCGGTCCACATCCTGGCTCCCGCAACGTCGGGCGGCATCGCCCCCGTGATCCGGGCGTGGGCCTTGGTCGGTCCCGCCGTCGCCTTGGGACTCAACGTCTGGTGGAGCGCTCACCTGCGATCGAGGGGAACCTCCGACGGCTCCGCCTGGCATGAGCTGTCGCTCGCGCTCGACCCCGTCACGGTTGCCCTGATCCTGGTGAGCGGGTTCCTCGTGGCGGCGTTCTACGGGCACCTGCTCGCCGACGCGTGGGCGTGTTCGAACGGCGTTCGCTCCGCCTGCTGAATCGGGGCGCCGCCCCATCGCTGCTAGCCTCCCGATCGTGGAGAACACCGCACGTTCGGGCACCTGGCAACGCCTGAGATGGGTGACCTTGATCCTCATCGCCGCGGTGGCCTACGGCACGGTCGGCTACATGCTCGTGGAGCACTGGTCCTTCGCCGACAGCCTGTTCATGACGGTCGTGACGCTCTCGACGGTGGGGTTCCAGGAGGTTCGGCCGCTGACGGGCTCGGGCGAGGTCTTCACGATGACGCTGATCGGCCTCGGCGTAGGCGTCGCGCTGATCGCGATATCCCTGATGGCGCAGCTGGTCGCCGAAGCCGAGATCGGCGACCGCAGAGGGAGGAAGAGGATGCGACGACGGATCGATGGTATGCGTGGGCACTACATCGTCTGTGCGTACGGTCGCGTGGGGCGCTCCGTCGCGCGCGAACTCGAGGCGGCGGGCGTCGACTTCGTCGTGATCGACCCCCTCGAATCAGTGCAGGAGCGGATGGCCGAGGATGGCGTGGCGTACATGACCGAGGACCCATCGCTCGAGCCGGTGCTCTTGCGGGCGGGGGTCGAACGAGCCCGCGGGCTCTTCTGTGCGGTCGATTCCGATGCGACGAACGTCTACATCACCCTCATGGCGCGATCGTTGAATCCGGACATCATGATCGTGGCACGCGCGTCCGAGCCCGGATCCGCCCCCCGGCTGGAGCGAGCGGGAGCCAATCGCGTCGTGTCCCCGTTCGTGAGCAGCGGCAGGCACATGGCGGTCATGGGCCTACGTCCAGAGGTGCTCGACGCCCTGGACTCGGGATCGAGGGCGCTCAGTTCGATCGAGGTCGAAGAACGGCTGGTCGACGTTGGCTCCATCCTCATCGGCCGCTCCGTCAACGACGCCGATATCGGTGCCCCGATCCTCGCCCTGCGGCGGGCCGACGGGAGTGTGATCCCCAATCCCCCGCCGGACCAACGGCTGGCGGAGGGGGACGTCGTGCTGGTGTTGGGCGTCGAAGAGGGGACCCCGCAGGACCTGGCGGCAGATCCGCACTGAAGGGCGCGCGGCCTGCGCCGGCCTCGGGCCGATACCCTCGAGCGATGAACAAGGGGTTCATCCTTCCGGGAGGAACGGCGACCCAACAGCTGGAGCTGGCGCTGCTCGCCGAGGAAAGCGGATGGGACGGCGTCTTCGTCTGGGAGGCCGCGTTCGGCGTGGATGCGTGGACCCTCCTCGCGGCCATCGCCGCGCGCACGAGCCGGATCCGATTGGGCACGGACCTCACACCGCTTCCCTGGCGCCGCCCGTGGAAGGTGGCCAGCCAGGCCGTGACCCTCGATCAGATCTCGGACGGCCGCGCGATCCTCACCGTGGGGCTCGGCGCAGTGTCGACCGACCTCCCGCTCACGGGCGAGCCCCTCGACCTGCGCGAGCGCGCCGACCGTCTCGACGAAGGCATCGATCTGATCAGGCTGCTGTGCGACGGGGGCTCGACGTTCAGCGGGAAGTTCTACCGATACGAGAGCGAATGCGACGACCTGATGCAGATAGCGCGCCCCGTCCAAGATCGCATCCCGATCTGGGTCGTGGGGCTCTGGCCGCGCCCGAAGTCCATGCGCCGCGTCCTTCGGTGCGACGGCATCGTCCCCCAATGGGATCTGGATGGGCGGGAGGGGACGCCCGCGGACGTCCTCGAGATGCGCGCCTGGCTCGCCGAACACGGCCCTCACCCGGATCTGGACGTGATCGCCGAAGGAGAGACCGGGCCTGAGCCGGCTGCGGCTGCAGCCGTCGACGCCTGGGCCAGGGCGGGATGCACCTGGTGGCTCGAGACGCGATGGGAGATGCCGCACCACACGACCGAACGCCTGGACGAGGTTCGCGCCCGGCTGGAGGCCGGCCCGCCCGGGCTCTGAGGGCTCGGGTCCGACTCAAGGCCGACCTCGGGGCGGTCGAAGGGCGAAGGACAGGCAAGGCCAACCAGGAGGTCACGCATGCACAGGAGATGGCTCGCCATCGCAATCACCGTGGTCGTCGCGGGGCTATCGGTCTCGACCGCGGCGGTCGCGATCTCGAACAAGGCTCCCATCAAGTCGAAGACGACGCTCAAGTTCTCCCTGCAGGCGGTGGCGGGGGACAACCTCGACCTCGGCCAGCCCGGGAACAGCCTGGGCGACGAGTTCGTGTCGAGCAACCTCCTCCTGAAGCACGGCACCAAGGTCGGTCGCCTCGAATCGATGTGCACATTGACCAACACGTCGCCGCTGAGCACCGTCTGCGAGGCCGCCCTGCGCTTGAACTCGGGGCAGATCACGTTGATGGGCAGGGTCCCGGGCGCTGCCCTCTCGGGCCAGGCCAACGTCAAGGTCGCGATCGTGGGTGGGACGGGCGCCTACCGGCATTCTCACGGCTTCGCCACCGTCGACACGACGGCCGCGAAGCTGACGCTCGTGCTCACTCCGTAACCGACCCCGGCGTCACCTCCGACGGCCCCGGTGTCACCCCCGCCCAGCGGGCGAGTCGGCATGGGGACGGAAGGCCGAGGTGAAGTGGCGGAACGGCGAGGACCCCCCGCGCGCCGCCCACGCCGCGAACCCTCCAGCGAGGACGCCGAACGCCAAGATGTACATCACGGTCAGCGCGATGAAGGTCGGAAGCGACATCCTGCTCCCATCGTAGCCCTGAGGGGCCTTAGGGAGGGATGCTTCCGCCGCCCCAGGCTCAGCCGGGAGCGGGCGCCCGGGGGGCGGCGCTCCCCACGATGCGACGGAGGTCCTCGACCACCGATGGATCCTCCAGCGAGGAGAGGTCCCCGGCGTCCTCGCCGGTAACCGCGGCCCGGACGGCTCGTCGCACGATCTTCGCGCTGCGCGTCTTGGGCAGGGCCGGGGCGAAGACGACGCGCGCCGGCGTGAAGGCGGCACCCAGATGGTCTCGGACGACGGAACGTAGTTCGACAGCGAGCGCCTCGGTTGGCCCCGACCCCGGGCGGAGCACCACCACGCACCAGATGGCCTCCCCCTTCAGCGGGTGCGGGACGCCCACGGCCGCGGATTCCCCCACGGCCGCATGGGTGGCGAGCGCCGACTCCACCTCGGCGGGGCCGATCCGCTTGCCGGCCACGTTCAGGGTGTCATCGCTGCGGCCGTGCAGGAACCAATAGCCATCCTCGTCGCGCGTGGCCCAGTCGCCGTGGACCCAGACCCCCGGGATGCGCTGCCAGTAGGTCCGAAGGTAGCGCTCTGGATCGCCCCAGATCCCGCGCGTCATGGACGGCCACGGTTGCCGGCACACGAGCTCCCCGACCTCGCCGGGTCCCACGGGGTCACCGGCCTCGTCGACGATGTCCACGTCCATGCCGAGGGCAGGTCCCCCGAGCGAGTCGATCTTGAACGGCACCACCGGGTGGGGGGACAGGAAACACGCGCCGATCTCGGTCCCACCGGACAGGTTCACGATGGGGAGGCGTCCGCCGCCAACCTCCCGATGCAGCCAGAGGTACGCGTCCGGGTTCCAGGGCTCGCCAGTGGAGGCCAGCACCCTGAGCGACGACAGGTCCGCGCCATGCACGACGGATGGGCCGGAAGAGATCAGCGCGCGCACGAGGGTTGGCGAGACGCCGAGCGTCGTCACTCGATGCCGCTGCACCTGCTCCCATAGCCGCCCGGCGTTCGGATGGATCGGCGAGCCCTCCGTGAGCACGACGGTGGCGCCCAGCGCCAGCGCCCCCACGATCTCCCACGGGCCCATGATCCAGCCGAGGTCCGTCACCCAGAGCAGCCGCTCGCCTCGATGCAGGTCGGTCTGATAGGCGACCTCCTCGGCGATCTTCACGAGGAAGCCTCCGTGCACGTGCACGGCGCCCTTGGGCCGGCCGGTCGTGCCGCTCGTGTAGGCGATGAACAGGGGGTGCTCGGCATCCAAGGGGATCGCTGTCACCGCGGCGGCGTCCCCGTCCACCTCGTCGGCCCACGCGCGATCGCGCCCGGGTGTCATGGGCGTGGGGATCTCCGGCAGCCGCTCCCAGACCAGGACGTGCCGGACCGTCTCGCTCCCCGCGATCGCGCGGTCCGCCACCGTCTTCATGGGCACCGGTTGCCCGCGGCGCAGCGTGGCGTTCGCCGTGATCAGCACCTCGCAACCCGCGTCGGCGAGGCGCGTGGCGACGGCGTCGGCTCCGAACCCGCTGAAGATCGGCACCCACACCGCGCCCAGCTTCGCGCAGGCCATGAGCGCGGCCACCGTCTCGATCGCCATGGGCATGAAGATCCCGACGGTGTCGCCGTCCCGCACGCCCAGACGGGCGAGGGCCGCCGCCACGCCGTCGACCAGCGTGCGCAGCTCGGCGTACGTCGCCTCGCAGACGTCCCCGTCCTCGCCCTCCCAGATCACCGCGACCGCGCTCGGATCCTCCGCCGCCCATCGGTCCACGCATTGCGTGGCCACGTTCACGGTTCCCCCGCCGAACCACGTTGCCCACTCCGCGCCGCGGCCGAGGTCCAGCACGCGCTCGTACGGCGTGGCGAACGCGATGTCGAGGTCGCGAACCACGGCGTCCCAGAACCAGGCGGTGTCGGCCACGGAGCGTGTTGTGAGCTCGCCAAGCGATCCGATCCCGTGCGCCCGCATCAACCGCGTGACGTTGGCCCGCTCGATCGTGCCGGCGTCCGGTGTCCACACGAACCGGTCGCCGTCGTCGTTCACTCCTCGAGCTCCCCCGTCAGATGCCGGCCGATGAGCATCCGCCTGATCTCGTTCGTGCCGGCGCCGATCGTGTAGAGCTTGGCGTCGCGCAGGAGACGCCCGACCGCGTTCTCGTTCACGTACCCCATCCCCCCGAAGACCTGGATCGCCTCGAGGGCAACCTCCACCGCGCGCTCGGACGCGTACAGCAGACAGGCAGCCGTGGTGGCGGATTGCCGCGTGGCGCCGGTCGGGTCGAAGCCTGCGGCCACGCGGTAGGCGTAGGCGCGCGCCGACTCGAGCGACACGTACATGTCGGCGAGCTTGCCCTGCATCAGGCCGAACGAGCCGATCGGCTTGCCGAACTGGTGGCGCTCCCGCGCGTAGGGCACCGCCAGATCGACCGCCGCCGCCATGATGCCGATGGGGCCGCCCGTGAGGACGAGCCGCTCGGATTCAAGGCCCTGCATCAGCACGCGGACGCCGCCGCCGGGCTGGCCCAAGACGTGATCGTCGGGGATGTGGCAGTCGTCGAAGACGAGCTCGCAGGTGGGTGAGCCGCGCATCCCGAGCTTATCGATCTTGGGCGAAGCGACGAAACCCTCCATCTCGCGTTCGATCACGAAGGCCGTCACGCGCCCCTCGCCACCCGCGCGCATGTAGACGATGAGCACGTCGGCGTCCGGGCCATTGGTGGTCCACATCTTCGTGCCGTTCGCCACCCATCCGCCGTCCACGCGCTCGGCGCGGCACCGCATGGAGCCCACCACGTCGGAGCCGGCGTCGGCCTCGCTCATCGCGAGCGCGCCGACGTGCTCGCCGGACAGGAGCGGGGGGAGCCACCGCTCGCGCTGCTCACGTGTGCCGTTGCGCGACAGGTTGTGCACGCACAGGTTCGAGTGCGCCGCGTAGGACATCCCGACCGAGGCAGAGGCGCGCGAGATCTCCTCCACGATCACGAGGTGCTCGAGGACGCCAAGGCCGGCGCCCCCTTCGGCGGTGGGCACGGTCGGACCCAGCACCTCCAGCGCACCCAGACGCGGCCACAGCCATCGCGGGAACGCGTCGTCGCGATCGATGGCCGCCGCGTTCGGCGCGATCTCGCGCTCGGCGAAGTCGCGCACGGCCCCCCGGAGGTCCTCGAGGGAGATCGCGTCGGGCCCCGTCTCGACCGCCATGGGTCCATACCTATCACGAGCCACGGTGGTGGCGCGCGAGGGTATGGTGACGCCCGAGGCGAGGACGGCGGAAGGGAACGAAGCGCAGGTGCCCCGACTGGACACACACGCCGAGCCGGGCTCCGCCGAATCCCGGGCGGGGGCGGACACCATGCGCGCCCTGGTCGAGGATCTCCAACGACGCAAGGAGCGCGTGCGTCTGGGAGGCGGCGCGGAGGCGATGCAGCGCCATCGGGACCGGGGGAAGCTTCCCGTCCGCGAGCGCGTGGATCGGCTCCTCGACCCGGCGACGGCGTTCCTGGAGCTTTCGGCGCTGGCGGCGGAGGGCCTCTACGACGACCAGGCGCCGGCCGCGGGCATCGTGACCGGTATCGGCTCGGTGCGCGGGACGCCGTGCGTCATCGTCGCGAACGACGCCACGGTCAAGGGCGGCACCTACTTCCCGATGACGGTGAAGAAGCACCTGCGCGCGCAGGAGATCGCCATGGAGAACCGGCTCCCGTGCATCTATCTGGTGGATTCCGGTGGTGCCTTCCTGCCGCTGCAGGCCGACGTCTTCCCTGACCGCGATCACTTCGGTCGCATCTTCTTCAACCAGGCGCGGATGTCCTCGGCGGGGATCCCGCAGATCGCCGCGGTGATGGGCTCGTGCACGGCAGGGGGCGCGTACGTGCCCGCCATGTCGGATGAAACCGTCATCGTCCGGGGGACGGGCACGATCTTCCTCGGCGGCCCTCCGCTCGTGAAGGCGGCCACCGGCGAAGATGTGAGCGCCGAGGATCTGGGCGGCGCGGACGTGCACGCGCGCCGTAGCGGCGTGGCGGACCACGAGGCCGTCGACGACGAGCACGCGCTGCGGCTGGTCCGAGAGATCGTGGCGAACCTCAACCTCCCGGTCGAGCGAGCGTGGGAGGCGACCGACCCCGTGGAACCGGCCGTGGCCGCCGGGGACCTGTACGGCGTGGTGCCGGGCGATCTCAGCGTGACCTACGACGTACGCGAGGTCATCGCCCGGATCGTCGACGGATCGATCCTGCACGAGTTCAAGGCGCTCTATGGCGACACCCTCGTGTGCGGGTTCGCGAGGATCTTCGGCCACCCCGTGGCGATCCTCGCGAACAGCGGGATCCTCTTCTCAGAGTCCGCGTTGAAGGGTGCGCACTTCATCGAGCTGGCCGCGGCGCGCGGCGTTCCACTCGTCTTCCTGCAGAACATCTCGGGCTTCATGGTCGGGCGCGAGTACGAGGCCGGCGGCATCGCCAAGGACGGGGCCAAGCTCGTGACGGCCGTGGCCTGCGCGAACGTCCCGAAGTTCACGGTGGTGATCGGCGGTTCCTTCGGCGCCGGGAACTACGCCATGTGCGGCCGCGCGTATGGCCCCCGTCAACTGTGGATGTGGCCCAACGCCCGCATCTCCGTCATGGGGGGGCGCCAGGCCGCCTCCGTGCTCACCACCGTCGGCGGCGATCCCGCGCAGGAGCAGGAGATCGTGGACCGGTACGAACACGAGGGCGGCCCATACTTCGCGACGGCGCGTCTGTGGGACGACGGGATCATCGATCCGCTGGACACGCGCGAGGTGCTCGCGCTGGGGCTCGACGCCGCGTCGCGCGCGCCCATCGCTCCCACGGCCTTCGGGGTGTTCCGGATGTGAGCGACGTCGCTGTCTCCCGCGAGGGGCCCGTGCTCACCCTCATCCTGGACCGCCCCGAGCGGCGGAACGCGCTCGGCCCTGCCCTGATGAGCGAGCTCGCGGATCGGATCGCGGAGGCCGAGGTCGACCGGGACGTGCGCGTGCTGGTGCTCGCCGGCGCGGGACCCGCGTTCTCCGCGGGCGCCGACATCGGTTGGATGCGCGCGAGTCGCGACCTCACCCGGGAGGAGAACCTCGAGGACGCGGTCGCCTTGCGCGATGCGTTCGAGCGCGTGGACGCCTGTTCGAAGGCGCTGATCGCGCGCGTGCACGGCGCTGCGATCGGCGGCGGTGCCGGGCTCGTGGCGTGCGCGGACGTGGCCGTCGCCTCCGACGGCGCGCGGTTCGCGTTCGCGGAGGCGCGCCTCGGCCTGATCCCCGCCACGATCGCTCCCTACGTCTTGCGTGCGATCGGACCCGGACACGCGCGGGCGCTCTTCACGAGCGCTCGATCCTTCGGCGCCGACGACGCGCTGCGCATGGGGCTCGTGCACCGCGTGGTCGCGGAGGCCGCCCTCGACGAGGCCGTGAACGAGGCCGTCGAGGCCTGCCTGCTCTGCGGACCGCGAGCGGTGGCCGAGGCCAAACGTCTGATCCGCGATGCCACCGCGGCGTTCGAACTCCCGGACCTCTCCGAGCGCATCGCCGACGCGCGGTCGAGCGAGGAGGGGCAGGAGGGGCTCTCTGCCTTCCTCGAGAAACGGGCTCCGGCGTGGGCGCCATCCAGCGACTCCTGATCGCGAACCGCGGGGAGATCGCGGTGCGCATCGTGCGCGCGTGCCGCGAGCTGGGCATCGGCGTCGCGGCGGCCGCGGGCCCGGGCGACCGCGAGGCGCTGCACGTGGCGCTCGCCGACCGTTCCGCGGAGGTGGACTCGTACCTGGACGGCCCGGGGCTCGTGGCCGCGGCCCTCGAGGTGGGCGCGGACGCGGTGCACCCTGGGTACGGGTTCCTCTCGGAGCGGGCGTCGTTCGCCCAGCTCGTCCTCGACGCGGGCCTGCGGTGGGTCGGACCACCCCCGGACGCGATGCGTCGCCTGGGCGACAAGCTCGAGGCGCGCGCGCTCGCGCAGGCATCGGGCGTTCACGTCGTGCCGGGATCCGACGCGCAGGCGGTCGTGGATGACGACCTGGCGCGCGAGGCCGGCCGCCTGGGATATCCGGTGCTGGTGAAGGCGGCGGCCGGCGGTGGGGGGCGCGGGATGCGGGTCGTGGAGGAGCCCGACGCGCTCCCCGGAGCGCTGGCGGAGGCGCGCGCGGAGGCGGCCGCCGCCTTCGGCGACGGGCGCGTGTTCCTGGAGCGCCGCCTCGAGCAGGCGCGTCACGTGGAGATCCAGGTGCTGGTGGACGGGTCGGGCGACGGCGTGCACCTCGGCGAGCGGGACTGCTCGCTGCAGCGCCGGCACCAGAAGGTGCTCGAGGAGGCGCCCTCACCCGCGGTCACCGCGGAGCTCCGCGGGGAGCTGGGCGAGGCCGCCCTCGCCGTGGCGCGTTCGGCCGGCTACCGGGGGGCGGGGACCGCCGAGTTCCTGCTGCGCGCCGACGGCACTTGGGCGTTCCTGGAGATGAACGCCCGGCTCCAGGTGGAGCATCCCGTCACCGAGGGGGTTACGGGCATCGATGTGGTGCGGGCGCAGCTCACGATCGCCGCCGGCGAAGCGCTCGCATGGGCCCAGCGGGACGTGCACATCAACGGCCACGCCGTGGAGGCGCGCGTATACGCGGAGGATCCGGCGGCGGACTTCCTGCCCTCCACGGGGCGGGTCGATCTCCTGTCGATGCCGCGCTGGCCGGGCGTGCGGATCGACACCGCCCTGCGCGCCGGCGACCAGATCGGGCTGGGCTACGACCCCCTGCTCGCCAAGGTCATCGCCGTGGCCGAGGACCGGCGGACCGCCCTCGCGCGGCTGGCCGCGGCGCTCGCCGAAGTGAGGATCGTGGGCGTCAGCACCAACCTCGGATTCCTGCTGGATGCGCTCGCCCATCCGGACGTCGTCGAAGGGCGCGCGGACACCGACTGGGTCACCGACGTCTGGCGCCCCGACGTGCCGCCCCTGCCGGATCACGTCACGGAGGCGGTGGATGGGCGCGACGCCTGGCATGCGTTCGGGGGCGCCACCCCCGACCCCGACGTGGTGGTTGCCGGCACACACGCGCAATACCGTGGCTGGGCCTACGATCTGCAGGATGAGCTCGCGCCCGCGACGGCCGCGCTCCCGGGTGGCTCGCTGAGTGCCCCGATGCCCGCCTCGGTGACTGAGGTCGTGGTGGAGGTCGGGGACACCGTCGCGACGGGGCAGGTGGTGGTGGTGTTGGAGGCGATGAAGATGCATCTGCGCATGCGGGCGCCCGCGGCGGGCATCGTCCGCTCCATCCACGCCACCCCGGGCGACGTCGTCGCGAAGGGCCAGGTCTTGCTCGAGGTTGAGGAGCCGTGATGGCGGCCGAACACAGCGTCCCCCGGGCGGTCACGGTGGTCGAGGTCGGGCCCCGCGACGGGCTCCAGAACGAGGCGGGGCTCGTCCCCGTCGAGGCGAAGGTCGCGTTCGTCGATGCGCTCGCGGCGGCCGGTCTCCCCGTCGTGGAGGTCACGTCGTTCGTGAGCCCGCGCGCCATCCCGCAACTCGCGGACGCCGAACAGGTCGTCGCCGGGATCCACCCCCGCGACGGGGTCCGCTACCCGGTGCTCGTCCCCAACATGCGCGGCCTGGACCGCGCCGAGCGGGCCGGGGTGGGGGCGATCGCAGTCTTCACGGCGGCGTCCGAGTCCTTCACGCGGGCCAACATCGGCATGAGCATCGGGGGCTCGCTGCACACGTTCGGCCCTCTGCTCGCGCGCGCGGCCGAGCTGGGATGGTGGCGGCGCGGGTACGTCTCCACGGCGTTCGGCTGCACCTACGAGGGCGCGGTGGACGCCAGCAAGGTGGTCGAGGTCGCGGAGATGCTGCTGGGTCTCGGCTGTGACGAGATCTCGATCGGCGACACCATCGGCGTCGCCGAGCCCGACGACGTGCGCCGCGTGGGCACGATGCTCCTCGACCATGTCCCGGTCGAGCGCGTCGCGCTGCATCTGCACGACACCCGCGGACGTGCGCTGGAGAACGTGCGGGCGGGGCTGGAGTTGGGGATCGCCGTCTACGACGCCTCGGCGGGCGGCACGGGCGGGTGCCCGTACGCGCCGGGCGCGCCCGGCAACCTCGCAACGGAGTCGCTCTGCGAGCTCCTGGACGACCTGGGGATCTCCCATGGCGTGGACATCGACGCCGTGCGCGCGGCGGCCGCGGGCATCGCGCAGTACGTGGGCGACGCCCACGAACGGCGGGTCTGAGGGCCACAGGTCCTGAGCAACGGGTGGGGCCGGGCTCGTGCCGATGCGACACCCCGTAGGGTGGCTCGATGTCTGCGACGGCGTGGCTGGCGATCGTGCTCGTCGTCGCGGGCGCCCTGCTCGTGATCGGAGCGGGCACGATCTACGTCTTCGTGGTCACGGGAAGCCTCACGCTCGACGTCGGTTTGGGTCGCCGGATCCGGCCCCTCGGACCGCAGGTGGTGCAGATCCGCGCTCCCAGGGAGATGGTGTTCGACCTCGTCGCCGTCCCCTACCTCGCGAAGAACCCCCCGCGAGCGTTCCGAGACAAGATCGAGGTGCTGCACAGGGGCGAGGACCTCGTGCTCGCGGCGCACCGCACGAAGGCGGGCAGGCTCACGACGGTCACGGTCGAGACCGTGTCGTTCGAGCGCCCCGAGCGCATCGGGTTCCGGCTCGTGCGTGGCCCCGTTCCGTTCGTGCTCGAGCAGTTCTCGCTCACATCGATCGCGGACGGCGCCGCGACCGAGCTCGCGTACGCGGGCGAGCTGGGGACCGACGGCTGGGCCATGGGCGCCCTCTGGGGGCGCTCGGTGGCGCGCCACTGGGAGCGCACGGTCGCGGGCTCGCTCGAGGCGCTCAGGTCCTCCGCTGAGGACATGGCCCAACGCAGGCCCCAAGGCGGTCGGGGGCCGGCCCCCGACGCCGGTGACGACCGCGGGTGAGGCCAACCTCGGGATCGACACGCGGGCGCGGAACTCCCGCGGGGACGCTCAGGCCGCCGTCCAACCCGCGACGCCGATCAGGCCCGCGTCGCCGCCCAGCTCGGCGGGCGCGATCCTGATGGGTTGCGGCATGGCCTTGGGCCCGGAGGTCTCGAGAGCCTCGCGCAACGGGCCGTAGAGCGCCTCCCCCACCAGCCCGAGGCCGCCGCCGATCACGATGAGCTCGGGCGAGTACAGGTGAGCGAGGTTCGCGACGCCGACGGCGGCCGCCGCGACGATCGACGCCCAGACCGACGCGGCGACGGGGTCGCCCGCGCGCGCCGACTCGATCACGGCGTGCCCCCGCGCGGACAGGGACGCCGCCTGCGCCATACGGTCGAGCGCGCTGCCGCTCGCGGACTCCTCGAGCGTGCGCCGGTCCGGGTCCGCCCACCGATCGATGACGGTGTGTCCGACCTCCGCGAGCGAACGGCGACCTCGGGCGAGGCGGTTGCCGAGGATGACGCCGCTCCCCACGCCGGTGGACAACGTCAGGTAGACCATGTCGCTCGTTCCCCTGCCGGCACCGAATCGGTGCTCACCCACCGTCGCCAGGTCGGCGTCGTTGGCGAGGTCGACCGAGAGCCCCGTCGCCTCAGAAAGGCGCTCGGAGGTGAGGTGGATGGTCCAATGAGGCGGCAGGTTCGGGGCGAACTCCAAGCGCCCTTCCTCGTAGTTCACCCGACCGGGCACCCCGACCACGGCGCGCACCGCGCCGCTGCCGTGCGAGACCCTCGCGATCAACGCGACGAGATCGTCGGGATGCTGATCGGCGACGGCCGTGCGCTCCTCGTCGCGTTCGATCACGTCCCCGTGCGCGTCGACGAGCGCGACGCGGGTGTTCGTGCCGCCGAGATCGACGGCCACGATCGGCCGATCGGACGCTCGTTCGAGGGCGCACATGCTGGGGAGAACCTACCGCCGATGTCGGCACGGGCTAGCGGAGCAACCGACCCACGACGTCAGCCATCTCCTCGGGCTCGATGCCCAGCGTGGCGTCGCCCACGTCCAGCTCGACCTCCGCGGATCCCGGCGGCGACGGCCAGGACCGGGCCCAGGTCCAGATCCCCTCATCCCTCGCTAGGCGGAGCGCCGCCGCGCGCATGCGGTCCGCATCCGTTCGCAGACGGATGTGCATCATAGAGGTCTGCGGTGGGTCGGGCAGCACACGGACCCCGGGGACCTCGCGCAGGGCAGCAGCGATCGCGAGCGCGTGCGCGTGGTAGGCGCCCATGCGCGGCAGCCGCGCCCGCAGGGCCGCGAGGTCCGACGCCGCGTACGGCCACAGCGCGAAGAGCGTGCCGCCGTGACGTCGGCGCCATTCGCGCACCTCGGCCATCGTGTCCTCCGGCCCCGCCAAGCAGCAGCCGCTCAGACCCCCGAGCTTCTTGTAGAAGGAGACGTAGACGGTGTCGAACGGCTCCGCCACCTCCCGGACCGGCCGGTCGTACGCGGGGCCGCATTCCCACAGCCGCGCCCCATCCAGGTGGGCGGCGGCGCCCCGCTCCCGCGCCCAGGCCACCTGCGCCTGGAGGTCCTCCCACGAGGGAAGCGATCCTCCGAGGTCGCGCTGCGGCAGCTCGAGCACCAGCGCGGCAGGCGGCTCGGCCACCTCGCGCAGGTCGTCCAGGCCGAGGAGCCGGTGCTCGTCCCCCGTCGGTCGCCCCACCAGCTGGTGCAGCCGCTCGTACCCGCGCCCTTCGTGACGGTCGATATGGCACGCGGGATGGAAGACCACCGCCCTCCGCCTGCGCCGGTCCGCATGGATCCTCAGCGCTATCTGCTGGGCCATCGTGCCGCTGGGCAGGAACACGCTTGCGGGCTTGCCGAGCAGCCGGGCGACCTCGGACTCGAGCTCCTGTACCACCCCGCCCTCGCCGTAGCGGTCGCCCTCGGTATCCGCGGGGATGGCGGCGAGCAACTCGCCGGGACGCTGGAGGCCGTGCCCATGCAAGGAACGCGTGCAGGATCGCCTGAGCGCCTCGTCGTCGTCCGCAGGCATGGGACTAGCCTACCGGGCGCCGGCCGACCGGTTCGAACGCCACGCAGCCGGGCGCGCGGGTCGACGACCGCTCGGCAAGGCACCACGAGGGCGAGGGACACGATGCCGCTGCAGAACCGCGTCATGCCGACCGGGGAGATCGTCTCGGACCCGGGACGTGGCCTGTTCATGGGCAATCGGGGATGCCTGCATCGGGACGATCGAACCCTCGGCGCCGCACGCTGGCGGTCCACGCACTGGATCTGCTGCACGCTGACGTGGAAGGGCGTTCGGCGCGAGCCGATGCCGCCGGGGCGTTGGACGGCGTTGTTCTTCATGGACGAGGCGACGGCGCTCGCAGCGGGGCACCGACCGTGCGCGTACTGTCGCCGCCAAGACTTCAACGACTTCGCGGAGGCGTGGCGGCGCGCTCGCCGCGGAGAGAAGCGCCCGCGGGCGCCGGAGATCGACGCCCGTCTGCACGCCGAACGCGTCGACCCGCGGACGCGCCGGCAGGTGACGCGGACCGCGATCGTCGACTCGCTGCCGCCGGGCGTGATAGTTCGGCGTGCGGGGCGGATCTGTCTGTTCACCGACGGGCGGATCCTCCCGTGGTCCCCCGATGGATACGGCGCCCCCGCCTCGGTGGGAGCCGGGACGGTGGTGGAGCTCCTGACGCCGCCCGCGACCGCGGCCGCGATCGCCGCCGGCTATCGGCCGCATCTGCACCCGAGCGCCGGGTAGTCTTGGCCTCCAGTCGGCGGCAACCAGGAGGGACGTCGTGGCCAAGGTGAAGATCGACGAAGCGCTCGCGACGGTTCCGCTCTTCGCCGGGACCTCCCGGCGGCACCGCAAGAACCTCGCGGGCCTCATGGAGGTGATCGACTTCATGGCGGAGCACTCGATCGTGCGCGAGGGCGACGACGCCGATTCGTTCTACGTGGTGCTCGAGGGTGAGGCCACGGTTCGGATCGACGGGCGGGTCGTGGCGACGAAGGGGCCCGGCGACTACTTCGGCGAGATCGCCTTGCTCGATGGAGGCGTGCGCACGGCCACGGTCAGCTCCGACACGCCGATGACGATGCTGACGCTTCACCGTCGCGCGTTCGAACGGGCGCTCGATGAGGATCCGACCCTGTCCCGGGCCCTGTTGGCCAACCTCGCCGGGATGTTCCGTCGCCTGGACGAGGCCCTGCGTCAGGCCGGAGGCTCGCTTCCCTCTTAAACACGGCCTCACGCCGACTTCACCGTTCCTTCACCGGGGGTATCGCACCCTGCCGTGGGACCCGAACCGAAGGAGGCATCCCATGGTGAGGAAGCTGTTCGTCGCACTGGCCGCGATCGCGGCATCGACCTTGATCTGGCTCCCGGCCGGGGCGTCGAGCGTCCGTCCCAACGCGGCGTCGCGTCCGGCGCTCGACCCGGCCGGCTTCGTCCGAGTCATCGACAACCCCTACTACCCGCTCCCCGTGGGCCGCGTCTTGACCTACAAGGGGGTGCGCGACGGTGTCACGCAGACCGAGCGCGTGCGCATCACCGGCCGTACGAGGATGATCCAGGGCATCGCGGCGACCGTCGTGACCGATGTCGCCAAGCACGGAGCGCGCCTGCTCGAGAAGACCACGGACTGGTTCGCCCAGGACACGACGGGCAACGTGTGGTATCTGGGCGAGCGCACCGCCGCCTACGACCACGGCACGGTGGATCGCAGTGGCTCGTGGTTGACGGGCGTCGACGGCGCCAAGGCCGGCATCATCATGGAGGCCGATCCGCGCGTGCCCGACGCATACCGCCAGGAGTATCTGATGGGCGAGGCCGAGGACACCGCGTGGATCGTGGATCGTGGCGGGCGACTCACGGTGCCGTTCGGCACGGTCCACAGGATCCTCACGACCCTCGAGGCGAGCGTGGTCGAACCCGGTGTGTACGACCAGAAGATCTATGCGCGCGGCTTGGGGATCGTGGCCGAGCACGCTCTCGCCGGCGACGAGGACTCGAGGCTCGTCGAGGTCACCCCGGCCCCGTAGTGGCTGGCTAGACTTGCCCGGGACCCTCCCATGCGCGTCCTCGTCGTCGAAGACTCCGAGAAGATGGCCTCGCTCCTGCGCACCGGCCTCGAGCGGGCGGGCTACGCGGTGGACGTCGTCGGGGAGGGTCCCGAGGCGGTCTGGATGGCGGTCGAGCACCCCTATGATGCGATCGTCCTCGACGTCATCCTCGAGGGCCGGGGCGAACCGGCCGACGGGTTCGACGTATGCCAACGGCTGCGCGAACGGGGGTGCTGGGCCCCTGTCTTGATGGTGACCGCCCGCGACGCCATCTCGGATCGCGTTCGCGGTCTCGACGTCGGGGCCGACGACTACCTCCCCAAGCCGTTCGCGTTCGACGAGTTGCTGGCGCGTCTGCGAGCGCTCATCCGCCGCGGAAGCCCCGAGCGCCCTGCGGCGATCAGCAGCGGCGACCTCACGCTGGACCCTGCTGCCCACACCGTGCATCGCAGGGGGGAGCCGATCGAGCTCACGCGCACGGAGTTCGCCCTGCTGGAATGCCTGATGCGTCACGAGGGCCGCGCGCTCTCACGCGGCGAGTTGCTGGAGCACGTCTGGGACTTCGCGTACGAGGGCGACCCACGGATCGTGAACGTGTACGTGCGGTCGCTCCGCGAGAAGATCGACCGTCCCTTCGGCGACGACAGCCTGGAGCGTGCGCGGCGTCGGGTACCGGATGCGCGATGCGCGTTCGTAGCCTGCCCCTCCGGTCGCGGCTCACGGCCGCCTTCGTGCTCGGTCTCGCCCTGGTCCTGGTGAGCTTCGGGTGGTTCGTCTACGTGCGCACCAGCGACAACCTCCTCGAGGAGTTCGATGCCGGCCTGCGATCGCGCGCCGAGGTGTTGACAGCGGACGTTCGCGCGCACGGGCCCACCCTGCCGGTCGGAGAGTCCGCGCTGCTGGAGCGCGATGAGGCCTTCGCGCAGATCACGGACGTTGCGGGCCGCGTGCTCGAGTCCAGCGCCATCGTGGCCGGGCAGACGCTCGTCGACGCCCCCGTCGTGGCTGCGCTGCACCGGCCGGCGCTCTTCGACGCGCACGTTCCGCGGATCGACGACGTCACACGGGTGATCGCCGTCCCGGTGCGATCGGCGGGGGAGACCTACGTCGTCCTGGTCGGCGGCTCCCTGCAGGATCGACGCGATCAGGTCCTGCAGCTCGCGGCCACGCTCGCGGCGGCCGGACTCGTCACCCCGGTCCTCGCGGGTCTCGGAGCGTGGTGGGTAGGGGCGCGGCGCTGCGGCCCGTGGATCGCATGCGCGAGCGGGCCGATTCCATCTCCTCGGCGGACTCGGGCGGTCGCCTGCCCGTCGCGCCCGGCGACGACGAGATCAGCCGACTGGCCCAAACCCTGAACGCGATGCTCGATCGCGTCGAAGACGCGACGACGCGCGAACGCGAGGTCGTAGATCGAGCCAGCCACGAGCTCCGCACGCCGCTCGCGATCCAGCGCGTCGGACTCGATCTCGCGCTCTCGGGTCCCGACTCGTTGGCGGCGCTGCGCGCCGGACTGCGAGAGGCCTCGGACGAGAACGCTCACCTCGCGCGCCTCGCTGAGAACCTGCTGGTGCTGTCGCGCGCCCGCGGGGGCCAGCTCCCCGTTCGCCGCCGCGACGTTCGGCTGGACCGGCTGATCGGCGACGCCGTCTCCCGCCACGCCGCGACGGCGTCCACGCGTGGGGTCGACCTGACCGCTGAGCCCGCGGACGCCGTCGTCGTGAGGCGGACCCTCATTGGGGGCGCCAGGCGATGGACGATCTGCTCGACAACGCGATCCGCATGACGCCGCCGGGGGGATCCGTGATCGTGCGCGGCTCGAGTGTCGAGGGCGAGGTCCGCATCGTCGTGGCCGACACCGGTCCCGGATTCGACGCGGCGTTCCTCCCGCGCGCGTTCGATCCGTTCGCCCGCGATTGGCGCGCGCGCTCGGACGGCGACGGCGACGCTGACGGGCTGGGGCTGTCGATCGTCCGCGCCATCGCCCAGGCGCATGGAGGAACGGCGACGGCGGAGAACACGCGCCCGGGCGCGGAGGTCACGCTGGTGCTGCGGTAGCTCGGGGCGCCGACGGCCTCAGCCGGGCAGACCGTCGCGCAGCAGCGGACACGACATGCACCGAGGTCCGCCCCGGCCTCGTCCGAGCTCCTCGCCGTCGATCGTGATGACATCGATGCCGCCCTCGCACAGGCGTTCGTTCGTGTCGACGTTGCGTTCGTAGGCGATCACAACACCCGGCGCGACCGCCAAGACGTTGTTCCCGTCGTCCCATTGCTCGCGCGCGGCATGAAATCGGTCGCCGCCGGTTTCGAACAGGCGGATCTTCGGCACCTCCAACGCGCGCGCGACGGCATCGAACAGATCGTCGACCTCATCCACAACGATGCCGGCCGGCCCCGGGCGCAGCACGTAGGTCGGCATGGCGGCGACCACGTCGGGGAACACCGTGAAGGCGTCGTGGTCGAGCATCGTGAGCACGGTGTCCAGGTGCATGCTCGAGCGTTGCGACGGAAGCTCGACGGCGATGATCTGGGTCGCGGCGCCCGCGGCGAACAGACGCTCCGCCAGCATCTCCACCGACGCCGGTCGGGTCCGCTCCCCCATGCCGACCATGAGGGCGCCGCGCCCGATCACGAGCGCGTCGCCGCCCTCCAGGAACATGGGCGCGGGCACGTCGTCGCTCCAGATCTCGAAGCCCTGCGACGTGAACATCGGATGGTGCCGGTAGATGGCCGACAGGTGCAGCGTCTCGCGGATCCGTGCCGGCATCGCCATGGAGCTGATGGATACGCCTCTATAGATCCAGGCCGAAGTGTCGCGGGTGAACAGATGGTTGGGAAGCGGCGCGGCCACGAACCCCCGGCGCATGCGAGCCACGATGCCCTCGCTCTCGAAGGGGAGCTCCTCGAAGGTCACGCCCGCGATCAGCTGTTTCGACAGCTGTTTGGAGGGCATGGCCATCAGCCACTCCAGCACGGCGGGCTCAAGGTGGGGACCGAGCAGCGAGGGATCCAGGCCCCGGAGCAGTTCCGCCCGCACGTCCTGCTGGTCCAGCACGTCGGCGAGCAGATCGCCCAAGTACACGATGGACACGCCGCGATCCGCGAGCGCGGCCGCGAAGGCGTCGTGCTCCCTCCTCGCGCGTTCGACCCAAAGGACCCCGTCGAACAGGAGCTCGCGAGCCGTGGAGGGAGTGAGGCGCTTCAGCTCGAGATCCGGGCGGTGCAGCATCACGGTGCGCAGGGTCCCGACCTCCGAGCCCACGCCGAGCTCGCCGGGCGCCGGCTCGTCCTCGAGGGGGCTCTTCACGAGCGGGTCCTGATGCGTTGAAGGTTCGAGGACAGGGGCACCGTGGGAGCCTATACCGCGTCCGTCGAGGCGGGCACGAGGAGCCGGCGCACCCGGGGTTCAGGCGCTCTTGGCGGACTCCTCGGCGGCCGGACCCGTCAGGGGTCGGCTCACGCCCTCAGCCGTGACCTCGAGGGTCTCGCCGCGATGACGGATCTGCAGCAGGTCGCCCTCGCGCAGGCGATAGGAGGCGGCACCTTCGCGCAACTCCACGTCCAGCAGGCACCCACGGGTCCGAAGGGTGAACGACAGCGCCGTCAGCCGTTCCGGGAGCGCGGGGCGGAAGGAGAGCTCGCCGTGGCCGTCACGGAGCCCGGCGAACCCGTACACCACCGCGAGCCAGGTCCCGCCTGCCGACGCCACGTGGACACCGTCGCGGACGTTGTTCGCGACGTCCGCGAGGTCCACGGCCGCCGCGTCGATGAAGTACTCCTCTGCAGCCCGTAGGTCGCCGATCTCCGCCGCCACGATGCTCTGGATGGACTCCGACAACGAGGAGTCGCCCGTCGTGAGCGGGTCGTAGTACGCGAAGATCCTGCGCTTCTGCGCGGGGGTGAACTCGTCGCCCACGAGGAACGTGGCGAGCACGAGGTCGGCCTGCTTGATCACCTGGTGCCGGTAGATCACGAGCGGGTGGTAGTGCAGCAAGAGCGGGTAGTTCTCCGGCGGTGTCCCCTCGAAGTCCCACAGCTCGAGGTCGAGGAAGCCCTCGTCCTGCAGGTGCAGGTCCTTGGCGGCGTCGTAGGGGACGTACATCAGGTCCGCCGCCCGCCGCCATTCCTCGATCTCGTCGAGGCGAAGTTGCGTGCGGTCCACCAGGCGGCCGTACGCCGCGGGATCGCGCGACTCGAGCCACTCCACGGCCTCGATGGCGAAGCGCAGGTTCTGTCGAGCCATGAGGTTGGTGTACGCGTTGTTGTCGACGACGGTGGAGTACTCGTCGGGTCCCGTCACGCCGTTGATCACGAACTGCCCGCGCTTGGACGGGGAGAAGAAGCCCAGGTCCGCCCACATCCGCGCCGTCTCCACGAGCATCTCGGCTCCGTAGCGCGCGAGGAAGTCGTGGTCGCCGCTGACGCGCACGTACTGCATCAGGGCGTAGGCCACGTCCGCGTCGATGTGGTACTGCGCGGTGCCCGCCGCGTAGTACGCGGAGGCCTCCATGCCGTTGATCGTCCGCCACGGGAACAGCGCCCCGCGCATGCCGACATCGCGCGCGCGCTGCCGCGCCTGATTCAGCATGCTGTAGCGATGGTGCAGCAGGCTGCGCGCCAGGTTCGGCGCCGTGTAGGTGAGGAACGGCATGACGTAGATCTCGGTGTCCCAGAAGTAGTGGCCCTCGTAGCCCTGGCCCGTGAGGCCCTTCGATGGGATCCCGTATCCGTCCGAGCACGCCGAGGCCTGCAGGAGCTGATAGAGGTTGTAACGGACGGCCTGCTGCAACAACGGGGCGCCCTCGGTCCGCACGTCGGAGGCGGACCAGAAGGCGTCGGCTCGCGCACGCTGGGAGCGCAAGACCGTGTCGAACCCGTCGCTGCGCGCGCGATCCAAGGTCCCGTTCACGCGGAAGCTCAGCTCGTCGACCGATTCGTCGACGGCGTGGTGGTAGGCGAGGTATTTGACGATGCGCACCGGCCTGCCGCGCTCGGCCTGCACGCGATAGACGGCGCGCGCCGAGTCCCCGTTCACCTCGGTCTCCGGGATCACGCCCTCGCCCAGGTTCGTCTCGTGGTCCATCCCGCACGCCATCCGGAGCCCGCTCGATCGCGCCTGGAACCCCAGCACCACGCGGGCGTCGTCCGTGTGCGCGGATTTCGTGATGAGCACGCCGGGCTCGAACCCGCGGCCCTTGCGAGGGTCGTCGGACGTGCCGGCGTCCGCGCCGGTGTGCGTCACCAGCTCGGATGACAACGTGATCGACGCGGGCCGGTCGAGCGCCGTCACGACGTATTCGATGCACGCCAGGTGCCGGTGCTCGAGCGAGACGAGGCGCTTCGTGCGCACGGAGAACCGGCGTCCGTCCGCGGCCTGCCATACGATCCGTCGCTCCATGACGGCCGCCCGCATGTCCAGCACCCGCTCGTAGTCCAGCACCTCGGCGTGGTCGAGATCGAAGGGCTCGTCATCGACGTAGAGCTTGATCATCGTGCCGTCGGTGGCGTTGATGATCGTCTGGCCGGTCTCGGCGAAACCGAACGCCTTCTCCGGGTACACGATGGGCCACGTTTCGTAGAACCCGTTCAGCAGCGTGCCCGTCTGGTGGACGGGGCGGCCCTCCTCGTGCGTGCCGCGGATGCCGAGGTACCCGTTGCCTACCGCGAAGACGCTCTCGAGCTGCGGTCCGTTCTCGGGGTTGAAGCCGCGCTCGACCAGCCTGAACTCTTCCACAGGGAACGCCTCGTCGGCGGCGAGCAGGCGCAGGGCCGCGGCGCGCAGACGGTGCGCCTTGGGCCCGGCCATGTGACCCACCTCGGCGGATTCGGTCACGAGGTCGCCGAGGTCCTTCACCACGATGTCCGCGCCGTGCGCGAGGAGCGCCTCGCGCTGGTCGTCGCGGTCGACGCCGATCACCAGGCCGAAGCCGCCGGCGCGGCCGGCACCGACCCCGGCGAGCGCGTCCTCCACCACGACCGCGTCCTCGGGCTCCACACGTAGGCGGCGCGCCGCCTCCAAGAACGTGTCCGGACGTGGCTTCCCGGGCAGCTGGAGCTCGGCCGCGAGCGCCCCATCCACGCGTACGTCGAAGAGGTCGGCGATCCCCGCGGCATCGAGGACCTCGGCCGCGTTCTGGCTGGAGGACACGACCGCCGTGGCAAGGCCGCGCGCCTGCAGCTCCCGCACCCAGGCCACGGACCCGGGGAACGCCTCGACGCCCTCGGTGTGCAGCGCCGTCTCCACCAGGGCCTGCTTCGCGTTGCCGATCCCTCCGACGGTCTCCTCGTCAGCGGGCGAATCGGGCGTGCCTTCGGGCAGCACGATGCTCCGGGAGGCGAGGAAGTCACGAACGCCGTCATAGCGAGGCTTGCCGTCCACGTAGCGCAGGTAGTCCTCGGCCGGAGAGAACCTGGGCGTGGCCGTCCCATGCTCGACGTCCCATCGCTCCAGGAAGGCGTCGAAGGTCTGCTGCCACGCGGCCGAGTGCAGGCGGGCGGTCGTCGTGAGGACGCCGTCCAGGTCGAACAGGACGGCGCTGAATCGCTCGTAGATCTCTCGGGGTTCCAGAGCTTCCTATGGTGGCAGCCCCAGCGGGCAAGTCAACGTGCCAGCCCACCCGGCAGGCGCTCGGCCCGGCTCGGCTCGCCTTCTCGACCGGCATCTCGCCGAGGCGGGGGCTAGCATCTGAGCGTGAGCGCCACCCCCATCCCCCCCGCGACCGCGCTGGAGGCCTTCCGAGGCGTCGACGGCCCGGCGGGCATCCTGCTCGATCTCGACGGGACGCTCAGTCCCATCGTGGCGCGGCCCGAGCTGGCACGCATGGTGGCAGGCGCGCGGGAGACGCTGGCGGATCTGGCGGCCCGGTTCGCGGTGGTGGCCGTCGTCTCCGGACGCACGGACGCCGAGCTCGTCGGCCTCGTGGGGGTGGAAGGGGTCCGGCTGGAGGGTTCCTACGGCGTGGGGCGGCTCCCGGACCTTCCGCCGGCGATCGTGGACTCCGTCCGCTCGGCGGCCGAGCGCGCGCCGGGGGCGCGCGTGGAACCGAAGGGCCACGCCGTGGCCGTCCACGTCCGGGGTGCGGCCGACCCCGAGGCCGCCGAAGCCCTGCTGCGCGAGCCCCTCGCTCGGATCGGCGAGGCCCACGGTCTCGAGGTGATCGAGGGCAAGCGCGTGCTGGAGCTGGTGCCGCGCGACCGTCTGCTGAAGGAGGGGGCGGTCGAGCGCATCGTGGCGGTGGCAGGGCTCGCACGCGTGCTCTACGCCGGCGACGACCTCGCGGACCTGCGCGCGTTCGCCGCGCTCGACCGGATGGCCGAACGGGGGTTGAAGACCGTGAAGGTGGCCGTGCGCGGCGACGAGACCCCGCCCGACCTCGTCGCATCGGCCGACGTGACCGTGGACGGACCCTCGGACCTGCTCGAGCTCCTGCGGGGACTCTGAGGTCCCACCGGGTTCATCGTCGGCGGGCGGGGGGGCGAACCTGGTCCACGGCGTCGAGCTGGTCGGCGAGCCACGTGGGCGGCGTATGCGCCTGGATCGTGCGCGCCATGCCCCGGGCCCGTCGCACGCGCTCCTCGCTGGGCATCTCCAGCGCCTCTCGGATCGCCTCGGCGGTTTCCGCGAGGTCGAAGGGGTTGATGCCGAGCGCGTGACGGCCCAGGCGCGCGATGGCTCCCGCGTTCCGAGACAGGACCAAGGCCCCGTCCTGACGGTTGACGAGCGGCCCCTCCATCGCGACCAGGTTCATGCCGTCGTAGGTGGGGTTGACGAGCAGCACGTCGTAGAGGCCGTAGGCGGCCACGGCGTAGCGGTAATCCTCCTGCACCTTGACCGTGATGGGTTGCCAATCCTTCGTGCCAAGTTCCTCGTTGATGCGCTCCGCCACCGCCAGGCACTCCCCGCCGTAGCTCTGGTACTCAGGCACGTCCTCACGCGAAGGCGAGAACAAGCACAGGAACTGCACCCGCTCGCGCCACGACCGGTTCCGTCGTAAGAACAGCTCGTAGCCGAGGAACCCGCGCAGGATGTTCTTCGACGGTTCCAGGCGGTCGACCCGCAGCATCATGGCTCGGTCTCCGAGCCACGCACGAAGTTCCTCGCGGACCGCGCTCGCCTCCTCGGTGGCGGCGGTCTCCCGCAGCGGGTGCGCGTTGACCGCCACGGGGAACGCTCGCACGGCGGCGTGATGACCGTCGACCTCGAGCCGGCCGCCGCGCAGCACCTTCGACCCGGCCACGCTGCGCGCCGAAAGCAGGTAGTTCTCGGCCCATTGCTTGGACTGGAACCCCAGGACATCGGCGCCCGCGAGCCCGCGCAGGATCGCGTCGCGCATGTTCACCGGCAGGATCCGCAGGTACGTGGCGCCGGCGAACGGCGTGTGGGAGAAATGGACGATCTTGGCGTTCGGCACGAGCTCGCGAAGCATCCCGGGCACGAGGGACAGGTGGTAGTCCTGGATGAGGTACACGGGGTGGCGGTCGGCCTCGTCGGCAAGGGCGAGGGCGAACTGTCGATTCGCCTCCACGTACGACGACCAGGCCTCCTGGGTCGCCTCGTCGAAGATCGGCGAACGCGGGATGTCCCACAGGCTGTGGTGCACGAACCATAGGATCCGGTTCGAGATCTCGTTGTAGTAGCCCTCGTACCGCTCGGGCGGTACGACCACGTAGCGCACGCGCTGGTGCGAGTCCGGCTCGATCACCCGCCCCTTCAGGGCCACGGCACGGTCGCCCTCGGTCATGGCGGCCGCCACCCACGCCGTATCGTCTCGGAAGAAGACCCCGGACAGCGCCGTCACCAGGCCGCCGGCGCCTCGGCTGCCCATCAACCGCCCGCTCGCGTTGCGCTCGAAGGAGACGGGAGCGCGGTTCGACGCCACGACCACCGACGCCTCGATCGCGCTCAGCTCCGTAGCGGTTCCCCTGCCGGACATCGGGCGTCAGTCTAGGCGGTATGTCGCGGCGACCGCTCCGGCCGGGGCCCTCGCAGATCCGGCCATACACTCGACGGGATGCCCGCCGACCAGGCACCGACCCTGCACGCGCGGCCCCCGAAGTGGGGCGAGGTGTTCCGCGGGCGCCGCGGGCGCCTCACCGCCGGACTCCTCCTGCTCGAGGCTCTGGTGGCCGTCCAATCCCTCGTGGTGGTCACGATCCTCCCGGACGTTCGCGCCGAGCTCGGGATGGTGCAGCTGTACGGGCTCGTCTTCACGGCTTCGAGCCTCGCCACGCTGGGCGCGATCCCGATCGCCGGTCGGGCGGTCGACCGGTTCGGGGCGGCGCGCGTGCTCCCGTCGGTGCTCGGCGTCTTCGCGGGCGGCACGATCGTGGCTGCCCTCGCCCCGAGCATGCCCGTGCTGCTGCTCGGCCAGTTCCTGCTGGGCGTTGGCGGCGGCGGCCTGTACGCCCTGTCCCTCGGCACCGTGGCGAAGATGTTCCCGGACGCCCTGCGGCCTCGCGTGCTGGCGTTGCTGGCGACGATGTGGATCCTCCCGGGCTTGATCGGGCCCCCGATCGGGGCACTGCTGGCGAGCACGGTCGGGTGGCGGTGGGCCTACCTGGTTCCCCTGCCGGTGCTGCTGGTGGGTTGGGTGCTGATCGGGCCCGCCCTTGACCTGGTGCCGGCCGCCGACCGCGCTGCCGCGACCGTCGACCTCCGGTGGCCGCTGCAGCTCATGGTAGGCGCGGGGTTCGTCTTCACGGCGCTCACGATCGTGCGTCCGTGGGCGCTCGGGATGCTCGGGGCGGGCCTCGTCGTGGCGATCCCGGCGCTGCGGCGGATCGCGCCCCCGGGCACGTTCCGCGCGGCCCGTGGCATCCCCGCGTCGGCGATGTCCGCGTTCCTCCTGTCGACGGGGTTCCTGGCGATGGACGCCTTCCTCACGCTGATGTTGACGCGGGTGCGCGGCGTGTCGCTGGCCGAGGCCGGCCTGGCCGTGACCGCGGCCACGATCACCTGGGCCGCGGGGAGCGCGTGGCAGTCCGGCCGGGCCCAGCGCATGCCGCTCGGGCGATTGATGGTGATCGGAACCCTCGCCATCATGGGGGGCGAGCTCGCGGTGGCGGCCACCCTGTGGGCCTGGGTCCCGCTCGCCATCGCCTACGGGGGCTGGGCGGTGGTGGGCTGTGGGATGGGGATCACCTTCCCCACGCTGCCCCTGGCCACGATGCGCCTGTCCGACGCCGGCACCGAGGCGAGCGAGCTGTCCTCGGTCCTGCTGATGGATATGCTCGGCGTAGCCACCGGCGCAGGGTTGGGCGGGGGGGCGGTCGCGCTGTCCGAAGCACTGTCCAAGCCGCTGTCCAACGGGCTCGCCGGCGCGTTCGCCATCGGCGGCGTGGCCCTCGTCGCGCTCCTGTTCACCGGCCGCAGGATCGCCGGCCCTCACCGAACACGCTGATCATGCTCGCTGAGTGCTGGGGACGTTCGCCCCCCCACCGGCATCACCAGCCGGAACTCGGTACCGGACCCGACCTCGCTATCGACCTCGATGCGGGCGCCGATCGCGTTCGCCGCTTGCGACGCGAGCGACAGCCCCAGCCCTCCGCCTCCGCTGTGACGATCGCGGGCCGCGTCCACTCGATAGAACCGGTCGAAGATCCGGCCGATGTGTTCGGCCGGGATGCCGATCCCCGTGTCCTTGACGGCGAGGACGGCCTCGGCTCCCCGACGTCCGATCCGCACCTCGATGCGACCCCCCCGAGGGGTGTACCGCAGCGCGTTCGAGACGAGGTTGTCGATGACCGTCTCCGTGAGCGATCGATCGGTTTCGATGACCGTCGTCGGACCCCGGACGGAGAGTTCGATACCGCCGTCTTGAGCCGCCCGACGGAACCGGATCGCTGCGCGGTTCGCGATGTCCGCCAGATCGACCGGGGCGAACGCCACGAGTTCGTTCCGGTCGAGCCTCGTGAGACGACGCAGGTCGTCGAGGACGGCACCGAGGCGCGCCGTCTCAGACCCGAGCAGGACTCGCGCCTCCGCGCGCTCCGCATCGGCCGTGATCGTGCCGTCCAGCAGCGCCCCGGTCAACCCGGAGATGGCATTGACGGGCGTCGCGATCTCGTGGGCGATGTCCGTGAGGAAGCGCTGCTGATCCTCTTCGCCCGATTCGAGCCGCGATGCCATCGAGTCGAACGCGCGGGTCAGCCGATCGAACTCCCCCGGCCCCAGCTCCGCGAGCCGGACGCCGAAGTCGCCCCTTGCCACCCGATCGGCGGCCACGGCCGCTCGGTCGATCGGCGCCTTCAAGAGCCGGGTCAGCATCGTGGTCGCAACGAACGCCGCCACGATGACGAACAGGATCGAGCCCGCCGCTACGAGGGTCAGCTCCTTGGCGATCGACCGATCGGGAGTGTGGTAGTCGAGCAGCGTGACCCTTCCCCCGACGAACGAGTGGACGACGGCTACCTCGAGGTCGGCGTCAACCGGCGGCCCGACGTACACCTGCCGGCGGCCGCGGAAGACGACGATGCGGTCATAGGGAAGGACGCGCTGCATCGCCTCGAGCTGCGACGCGCCGGCCCCGCGTTCGACCTGCCCTGCGATCGCCCGGACGATCTGATCATCCTTCGTGCGGTCCGTCCGCGTCTCCGCGTCGTGTTGGATACGTTCGATCGCGAGGTAGGCGCCGACCAAGCTCAGGATGCCGGCGGCGAGCATCGCTGCAAGCAGCCACGAACGCATCGACGTCAGCCGGACGCGCATCAGCTGTCCAATCGGTATCCGACACCACGCAGCGACGTGATCGCGACCGCCCCCCCGAGCTTGCGTCGGAGCGCCGCTACGTGGACATCAACGGTTCGCTGCGAGATGAACTCCGTCTCCCAGACGCTCTCGAGCAGGTGTTCACGCGTCAGCACACGATCGCGCGAACGGATGAGGGCCGCGAGGAGATCGAACTCGCGTCGCGTCAGCTCGATCTCCTTGCCGTCGAGGACGCAGCGGCGCCCCGCAAGGTCGAGCCTCACGGAGCCCACCTCCGGGTCGCTCGGGAGATCCTCCTCACCGAACCCACGGATCCTTCGCAGCTGCGCCCGTACCCGCGCTACCACCTCCGGGGCTGAGAACGGCTTGACGACGTAGTCGTCGGCGCCAACTTCGAGTCCGGTTACGCGGTCTCGCTCCTGACCCTTGGCCGTGAGCAGGATGATCGGCAGAGAGGATCGGGCTCGCAGGCGTCTCACGACCTCGTACCCGTCGAGCTCGGGCAGCATCACATCCACGATCGCGATGTCGGGCCTGCTGCGTTCGAACTCGAAGATCGCCTCGCGGCCGTCCCGCGCGTCGACGACGTCGAAGCCGGCCTTCGACAGATACGCGCGCAACAAGCGACGCAGCGACATCTCATCGTCGACGACGAGGACGCGGCCGAGGAGAGGATCGTTCATGACGTCATTGTGCCAACAAGCTCATGAGCAGGTGATCGTCCCCTAACAGTCCGCTAACACGGGTCGGGGATAACGGACATGGACGACCGGAGGCGGCGGCGATTCGTGGCATGAGACCGCAGCCCAGGAGCAAGGAGGGCACAGATGCATGTTCACAGGGTCTTGTTCGTTCCGCACCGGACAGACGTTGGACCCAGCGTCCTGGCCGTTCTTCGAACGCGGGCCGTTGAAGGTCTATCCATGGTCACGCTGCTGGTACCGGCGACACCGCTACCTGGCCGATGGACGTGGGACGAGCGCACGGCGCGTCGCGAGGCGAAGCGACGGATGAAGGAGGCCAGTGCGAACCTCGAGGGCATGGGACTCGATGTCAAGCCGGTGCTCGGAGACTTCAGCACCCTCGAAGCCATCGAGGACGAACTGCGCCGTCGCCCCTACGACGAGATCGTGATCTCGACCCACCCCGTGAGCCGACTCACGAGGCGGCTCAAGCGAGACCTGCCGGCGCGCGTCGTTCGCACGTTCGGGATCCCGGTCCATCACATCGAGGCGGGCAACGATCGCCAGGATCCGGGCGCAGGGATCGGGCGCCCAGAGGCCGCGTGATGGCGAGAGGATACGCCGAGAGAGGTTGGTGCGCGGACGCGAGCGAACGAGAAGGTCAGCGTGCGACTATCATCCCTCGGTGCCTTTCGACCGTCTCAACCTCGGCGTCCTCCAGGTCCTGGCGCTCCTCGACGGCGACCGAGAGATCGGGCCGATCGTCGACTCGTTCCCCGATGCTCCGGCCGAGGGGCTGATGGCTTACCGGGAGCGCTACCCGGAGGTCTATGGCGAACACGACGGCTGGCGACTCCGGGTCCGCGCGTGGCTGATCCGCCACCCCGGTGGCGTCGTCCTCGTGGACGCGGGGATCGGGCAAGCCGGCTCACCCGGGGTCGATTGGTTCGGCGCAGCGGGCCGGCTCCCCGACCTCCTGCACGAGACGGGCACGCCCCCCGACGCGATCGACACGGTGGTGATCTCCCACGTGCACGACGACCACATCGGCGGCCTCGTGAGCTTCGAGACAGGCCCAGACGACGCGTCGAAGCCCGAGCCGGCATTCCACCGGAGCCGTCATGTGATCCAGCGAGCGGACTGGGATTGGCAGCGGCAGATGGCGAAGGAGAACGACGATGAGGCGGGGATCTTCTCGACCCTGCTCGCGCCGCTGGAGGAGGCCGGCCTGGTGGACCTGATCGACGGCGACGTGGCCATCACCGACGAGGTGGCGGTGCATCACGCGCCGGGCCACACTCCCGGACACCAGGTCGTGCGGCTGCGGTCGGAAGGCCTGCGGGCGATCGTGAGCGCGGACACGTTCAATCACCCGGCGCAGCTCTCCCACCCCGACTGGCCGAGCGGCCTCGACGCCTTCCCCACGCAGGCGGCCGCGACCCGACGCGCCTTGATGGGCGAGATCCTCGGCCATCCCGGCACCGTCATGGCGCCCACCCACTTCGCGGAGTCCTTCGGAGCGATCAAGACCGGGCCCGACGGGCTCGCGGCCTGGATCGCCCGGTAGGATACGCCGATGCCACGCACTCCCAGCCGGCCCTGGTTCCTGGTCGCCGCCCTGTCCCTGCTGCTCGGCGTCGCGGTCGAGGCCGCCGGGGCCCCCGCGCTCACCCCCGCTCACGCGCGCGTTGTGACCTCCCCTCGGCAGCTCGACCGTCGGCATCACCTGCCTCGGCATCGCGTCCATCGACCGGCCGGCCGTCGGCACCCGGCGCGTCCCGGAGGTCCCGTCATCACAGCGGCGGGAGACATCGCCCGCGAGAACGGGCCCGGGGGGCCCCAGACCGCGACCGCGGCGCTGATCCGGCGGATCAACCCCACGGCCGTCCTCACCTTGGGGGACAACCAGTATCCGAACGGCTCGCTCGGCGAGTTCCGCAGCAGCTACGCCCCCACCTGGGGACGCTTCCGGGCAAAGACGTTCCCCGTGCCCGGGAACCACGAATACGAGACCGCGGGGGCGCGCGGGTACTTCGCGTACTTCGGCAGGCGCGCGCACGGACGGCCTGGTTGGTACGCCTACACGCTCGGATCGTGGCGGATGATCGCGCTCGACTCCATCACGGGCGATGACCCCCCGTCCGCGGAGCTGCGCTGGCTCCGCCGCGAGCTCGGGCACCATCACCGTCGGTGCCAGTTGGCCTACTTCCATCATCCGCGGTTCTCCAGCGGCTCCTCACATGGGTCCAACCCCAATATGGGGGCGTTCTGGAACATCCTGCAGCGCTACCACGTCGACGTCGTGCTGAACGGCCACGACCACGATTACGAGCGCTTCGCCCGCCTGCTGCCGAGCGGGCACCCGAGCGTGCACGGCATCCGGGAATTCGTGGTGGGCACGGGCGGCGCCGGGATCCGCTCCTTCGGCAAGCGGATCGTGCGAGGGAGCCAGGTCCGCCGCTCGAAGGCGGGGGTGCTGCGGATGCAGCTGCATCACCGCAGCTACGGGTGGAAGTTCATCCGCACGGGCGGCAAGATCGCGGACCGCGGCGCCACCAACTGCCACTAGCGGTTCGATCGCGGATCAGGGGTTCAACGCCTCCGCGAGGGCGAGGCACGCGTCGTAGGTCCACCGCTCGGCGAGGGGATCGAGCGCGTGTGACCACGTGGAGAGCTTGGCCACGACCAGTCGCGCGGGCGGGTTCACGTACACGAGCTGACCGTTGATGCCGAGCCCGGCATACGCCGGGGTGTCCGGCGCCAGGACCCACCATTGGTTGCGGTAGTGGGCGCCCGGGCGCCGGTCGGCGGCCTCGCCGCCCGCCGCGAAGGCCGCCGTTGCGTCCGGGGCCCCCGCGATCGTGTCGGCGATCCAAGCGGCCGGCACGATCTTCCCGCGCCCGCGCCGACCCCCGTTCGAAAAGAGCTGTCCGAACCGGCCGAGATCCCGCAAGGTGGCACAGATCCCTCCGTCCGCCATGGCGTTGCCGTGCGCGTCCACCGTGACCTCGCCATCGAACTCGGCGCCCATGGGCCCCCAGAGCTCCCGCGCGATCAGGTCGGCCAGGCGCTGGGCGCCCGCGCGCTCCACAACCCAGCCGAGGACGTCGGACAGGACCGAGCGATATCGGAACGCCCCGCCGTGCTCCCCGTCGTTGCCGAGGGTGGCGAAGTAGCTGCAGGCGTCCGGCGGCAGGGACGGGTCCGTTCGCGGCCGCCACAGGTAGACCTGTTCGTACACCCTCACCTCGGCGGTGGGGTCCGCGTAGTCCTCGTTGAAGCGGGTGCCAGCGCGCATGTCGAGGAGGTGCTGCACCGTGCAGCCCTCGAAGGAGGTGCCGGCGAGCTCTGGCAGGTACCGCGTGACGGGCGCGTCCACGTCGAGTCGCCCTCGTCCCACCAGGATGCCGGCAACCGCGGACGTCACCGACTTCGAGACCGACATCAGCAGGTGCGTCGTGTCGGGACGAAGGTCGTTGAAGTAGCGCTCCATCACGATCCGCCCGCGGTGCAACACGAGGTAGCCGTCGGTGGCCGTGTCGGACAGCATGGTCCCGAGCGTCATGCGGCGGCGGCCGGACGCGAAGGTGAGGTCGTCGAGGTCGCTCTCGGCCCGCGGCAGGCGCCATGGCGGGCCGGAGCTGCGCCGGATCCGGGCCGTGGGGATCAGGTCGCGGACGTGCTGGAACCCCCACCGGTTGAAGGGCGGATCTTGCCAGTTGCCCAGCGTCACCAGTCGTTCGGCGGGCGGAGGGGTCCCCTCCATGAGGCGAAGCTGGGCGGAGGTTCGGTACCGAGCCATGGCGCGCACCGTAGCGCCGGGCCGCCGCGGCCGCCAACGGGGGCCTACGGCGGATGCGTGACAGGCTCGGCGGGACGTGGGTAGGGTGAGCGCTTACCCATGACGTTCAGACGATCGTTCATCGCGCTGACGCTGGTGGTGGCCGCGACCCTCGCGGTGGCGGGTCCCGCTTCGGCGGGCGCCAGGACCCAGGACATGCGGCACCGCATGCTCCACCTCGTGAACGGCTCCCGACACGCCCACGGCCTGCGTCCCCTGCGCCTCAACAGCCATGTGTCCAGCTTCGCCTGGCGACACAGCCGACGCATGGGACGGCGCGGGTGCGTCTATCACGGCACGGGCGTCTGGCAACAGGTGCGGCGCTACGGCGCCAGCACGTGGGCCGAGAACGTCGGGATGGCGGGCACGCTGCCCCGGCTGCAGCGCTCGTTCATGGCCAGCCCCTCCCATCGGAGCAACACGCTCGCGCGGCGCTTCCATCGCGTCGGCATCGGCGTGGTGCGCGCGCAGGGGGACCTGTGGGTGACGCTCGACTTCTTCGGAGGCTGAACGACCGGCCGCACCTCAGCCCAGCAAGGCACGGATCTGACGCAGCGCGACCGTGAGCTGCGCGAGGTCGGTGATCCCCTCCATCGACATCCCGCGCATGAACTTCTCGAGGCGCGCGAACGCCTCCGAGCGCTCCTCCAGGAACGACTCCACCGCCTCGTCCACGGGCCGTCCGTCCGCGTGGTCGAGCACGCGTTCGACCATCTGCCGCCGCAGATGGACCAGATCGTCCTCCATGGACTGCTGCGCCCACCGCTGCCACCGGCTCCCGGCAGGGATGGCTTCGAGGCGCTGTTCCAGCCAGTCGATCTGGAGTCGCTCGCCGAGCAGGAAGAAGGCTCGGGCGACCTCCAGCACGGATCGGCCGCTCGCGTGGGCCACCGAGATGATGTCGGGCCCGTGCACCAGCTCGCTCTGGAAGGCGTGGCGCCGCGCGAGTTCGGGCGGGACGCCCTCGGCCACGAGTTGGCCCACGGTCTGCTCGTGCTCCTCCCGCCATCCGTCCGGGCCGATCTGATCGATCACGCCCGAGAGCTCCTCGAAGGAATCGTGCATGTCCCCGACGGCCTGGGCGAGGTGCTGGCCCGCCGCCCGGACGAGGTACCAGCGAGACGTGGTCTCCACCAGCCAGTCCACCCCGGTCATCAGCTGGTTCTGGATCCCCGGGTCGATGACGCCGTCGAGCGCCTCGACGGACGCCCAGCGCCCGACGGCCCCGGTCACGTCGCGCGCGATCCGGAACGCGCGCACGGCCTGCGAGGCTCGCGCGCCCGTCTCGGTCATCATGCGCGAGACGAAGGTGATCCCCTGAGAGTTCACGACGTCGTTGGCGGCGATCGTCGCCACGAGCTCGCGCCGGAGCGGGTGCTCCGGGATCAGGTGGCCGAAGCGTTCCACCACCTTGGGTGGGAAATACCGTTCGAGATCCTTCGCGAGGTAGGGCGAGTCGGGCACGTCGGAGTCGAGGAGCTCGAACGCGATCGCGCGCTTGGCGTAGGCGAGCAGCACGGCGAGCTCGGGTCGGACCATGCCGACGCCGTCGGCCCGGCGCTGCAGCATCTCGTCGGTGGACGGGAGGTACTCGACCTCGCGCTCCAGCTCCCCGTCCTCGACGAGCTGGGCCATCAGGTCCTCGTAGCTCTCGATCCGCTGCGCCGAGACCATCATCTCCTGCGAGAGGATCTGGGCCTGCAGGTAGTTGTCGTACAGCACGTGGCCCACGACGTCTTCGTCGCATTGTTGCAACAGCTCGTTGCGCTCCTCGAGCGTCAACTCGCCGCGCGAGATGGCGAGGCCCAGCAGGATCTTCAGGTTGACCTCGTGGTCGGACGTGTCCACCCCCGCGGAGTTGTCGATGAAGTCCGTGTTGATGCGGCCGTCGTTGCGGGCGTACTCGATCCGGCCGAGCTGCGTGAAGCCGAGGTTCCCGCCCTCCCCCACCACGCGCGCCCGCACGTCCTTCCCGTCGATACGGATGCGGTCGTTCGCGCGGTCGCCGGCCTCCGCGTTTCGCTCGCGCGAGGACTTGACATAGGTCCCGATACCCCCGTTCCAGAGCAGATCGACCGGGGCGCGCAGGATGTACTTCATGAGCTCGGCCGGCGTCATGTCGTCGTTCACGTCGGTTGGGATGCCGAGGACTTCCCGCACCTGCGAGGAGATCACGGCCTCCTTCGCTTTGCGGTCGAAGACGTCGCCGCCCACCGACATCAATGAGCGGTGATAGTCGTTCCACGATGACCCGGGCGTCTGGAAGAGCCGCCGGCGCTCGGCGAAGGAGATCGCCGGGTCGGGGTCGGGGTCCACGAAGATGTTGCGGTGGTCGAAGGCCGCCACGAGCTTGATGCACGGGGACAGGAGCATCCCGTTGCCGAACACGTCCCCGGACATGTCGCCGATGCCCACCACGGTGAACGCCTGGGTCATCACGTCCACACCGAGCTCCCGGAAATGCCGCTTCACCGACTCCCAGGCGCCGCGCGCCGTGATGCCGAGCGCCTTGTGGTCGTAGCCCTGCGAGCCGCCGCTCGCGAACGCGTCGCCGAGCCAGAACCGGTATCGCCCGCTGATCTCGTTGGCGAGATCGGAGAACGTGGCGGTCCCCTTGTCGGCCGCGACCACCAGGTAGGGGTCGGGACCGTCCAGGACCCGGATGTGTTGGGGGTGCACGACCTCGCCGTCACGGCGATTGTCGGTGATGTCGAGCATCCCGCGCATGAGCGTCGTGTACTGGCGCACGACCTCGGCCCGCAGCTCCTCCGGGGCGGCCGGTGAGCGCTTCAGCACGAATCCACCTTTGGAGCCGTCGGGCACGATGACCGCGTTCTTCACCTTCTGCGCCTTCATGAGACCCAGGACCTCAGTGCGGTAGTCCTCCTTGCGATCCGACCACCGGATCCCGCCGCGCGCGACCTGCCCCCCGCGGAGGTGGACGCCCTCCATCTCCGGGGAGTAGACGAAGATCTCGAACAGTGGGTACGGCTTGGGCATGTCGGGCACGTCCGCCGACCGGAGCTTGATGGAGAAGTACCTGCGCCCGAGATAGGCGTTCGTGCGCACGGTCGCGTCGATCGTGCCGAGCATGCCGCGCAGGATCCGGTCCTGATCGAGGGAGGCCACCTTCTGCAGGTCCTGACGGATCTCGCTGCGGATCTCGGCCAGCTCCTCATCGCTCGCGGGCGACTCCGGGTCGAACTTGGCCTCGAACAGATGCACGAGCCTCGCCGCGATGTGCGGGTTCTCGGCGAACGCGTCGTTCTGATACTCCTCGGTGAACTGAGCCGATACGCGCTGGCGATACTTGCGGAAGGCCCTCGCGCCCACGACCTGGCGCCACGTGAGCCCCGCGAAGATCACGAGCCGGTTCAACGAATCGGACTCCGCCTCGCCCCGCCACACAGCCGCGATGGTGTCGGCCACGCGCTCGGCGGCGGTGTCGAGCTCCAGCACCGCGCCGCGCGCGTCCAACACGCCGAAGTCGTGGATGTAGATCTTGTTCTCGCCCTGGATGGCCGTGGGGATCTCCTCCACGGCGCGCAGACCGAGCGCCTCGAGGATGGGCATGAACGCGGACAGGTCGACCTTGCCTCCGGTCTTGTACAGCTTCACCCGCGTCAGCCGCTCGCCCGCCTGCTCGTTGCCGAGACCCACCAGGAAGCCCTCCGGGGTCACGGCGAGCGATTCCAGGGCCAAGACATCGTCCACGATCAGGCCCCACTCCGTGCTTGATTTGTAGTAGTTGGGGAACCGCGGTCCCCACTTGGCGGCGAGGATGGGACCGCGCTGGGCGCCGACGCGCCTGACCAAGGCGTCGACGAGGTCGTCGTCCCAGGTCCGCGCGAGCCGTTCGACCTCGAGCTCGAGCTGCTCGTAGGGGACGTCGGGGATCTGCACGCCCGGGTCGACGTGGACGGTGAAGAAGATGCGCGCGCTCTCGGTCTCCCCGAGCGACAGGTGGTAGTCCACCGTCGACCCCTTGAACCGCTCGACGAACAACTGTTGCAGCCGCTTGCGCAGCCCGGCGTTGAACCGATCTCGCGGAAGGGCCACCACGAGGGAAACGCTGCGGCCGTAGAGGTCTCGCCGAACCAGGACGCGGATCCCACCATGTTTCTCGAGCTCCAGCAGTCCGACGACGAGGCGGCGCAGCTCAGCCGTCGAGGCCTGGAACAGCTCGTCCATCGGGAAGCTCTCGAAGAGCTCCGTGACCTGCTTGTAGTCGTGCGAACCCGGGATCAGGTCCTCCGCCGTGAGGATCTGCTCCAGTTTGTGATGAAGCAGCGGCGTCTTGGCGGCCGGCTCCATGTACGCCTTGGACGTGAACAGCCCCAGCAGCCGAGATTCGCCCACGATCTGGCCCTGCGGGCCGATCTTGCGAACGCCGATGTAGTCCATCCGAGCGCGCCGGTGCACGGACGAGTACGCGTTGGTCTTGCTGAAGACCAGGAGGTCGCCGTCTTCGATGCGGCGGCGGACCGCGGGGTCCAGGGTGTCGAGGGGGGTCGCGTCGGAGAAGGTGGACAGCTGCTCGTCGGCGAGGATCCCCAGGCCGCTCGACGGCACGACCCGGATGGCCTTGCCCTGGTCTCCCTCGAACAGCTCGTACTCCCGGTATCCCAGCAACACGAAGTTGAATTGGAGCAGCCAGTCGAGGAAGTCGATGGTCTCCCCGACCTCCTGCGGCGAGTAGCGCACGGCCCCGGCTCGCGCCATCTCGATCATGTGGCGTACGCGGTCTTGCATCGGCTCGAAGTCCCGCACCACCAGGCGAACGTCGTGCAGGATCTTCTCGATGCGTTTCGTAAGGTCCGCCGCCTCCTCCTCGGACAGCCGGCGCTCCAGCTCGAAGTGCATGACCGACTCGCGATGGCTCGCGTCGCGCCCGTACATCACGCGCTCGAGATGGCCCCGCTCGTCGCGGGCGGTGCCCATGACGGGGTGCAGCACGCGGAGGGTGGCGAGGTCGCGGGCCGCGAGCTCCTCGCGCACGGAATCCACGAGGAACGGCGAGTCATCGCTGTTGGTCTCGATCACCGTTCCGTCGGCGGCGTAGCCGTCGGTGGCAAGGTCGGGGACGAACAGACGCACGGCCATCGGCGCCAGCCCGCGCGCATCCACGAAGCCGAACGTGGACATGACCCGGCCGTAGAGCGCTTCGGGGTCGGTCTGTTCGAGCTCCTCCTCCGCGAGGCGGCGAGAGTACGCTTTGGCGAACGCGTGGGCCGCGTCCCGCCGATCCGGGGAGACCCGCTCGTCGATGAGGCTATGCAACGCCTCGATCACGGGGTGGATCGCGGAAACGTCGGTGGAGCCCACGGGAACTCATTCTTGCAGGTTGCCGCTCCAAGCGCAGTGGCGCGCTCGGCCAAGGTGCGCGCAGGCGACGAACCTGATCGGCCGCAAGCGCCTCAGCCCGGCGTGGAGACGAGACGCGCCGCGTGCTCGCTCCAGTTGCCGCGCACCACGGACAGCAACCCGCTCACGTAGGTCCCGCCGGCGCAACCCCGGCACCACGCGGAGTCGCTGATCGCACGGGCGGTCACGCGCGCAGGGGCACACGAACGCAGGCCGTCCAGGATCGCGCTGTACCCGTAACTGTCCGCGCCATCCGCCAACGTATCGCGGGAGGCCTCGAGACCCTGTTGCAACGACACGTAGTTGCGCACGCCCGAGCTGTTGAAGATCCCCGCTCCCTCCATGTCGTGCGAGGTCGCGAGCGGGTTGAACCACGCTTGCGTGGACTCGGCCGTCTCCCACGTGACGACCAGGGCGAGGTCGTCTTCGCATGCGGGCGCGCCGAGCATCCCCAGCAACGCCCGGGCCCAGCCTTCGTAGGTCACAGGCCCGGCCGGGATGCGGGGGGACGCGTCGCGGCGAGCGTTCCGAACTGCCCTCGCGCGGGCGGCCTGCAGTTCCCCCACGAACGCGGTCCAGGCCTGCAGCTGCTGTTGTGCCTCGGGTGCCCTGTGGTCGCGCAGCACGGATTGCAAGCGACGATGCGCCGCGCGGAGTCGCGCCCGCGGGGAGGGGAACCGGCCCAGGGCGCCACGCGTCCATCGCGGGCTGAGGTAGTCGGGCCCGGTCGCCACCCGGACCTCGGGGAGCGCTTCCACGCGCTGGAGATGGGCCGCCGTGCGCGCCACCCGGGTCTGCCAATGCGACAGCACCCGATCCCACCGTTCGACGTGCTGCTGCGCATCGTGGATCTGCGTGTCGATCCGCCTGAGGGTCGTCGGCGCCGCGCCGGCATGGGCGGGCGCCGAGGCGACGAGGGGCAGCGTGGCCACGGCGAGCGCAACGAGGGCGCGCAGGGTTCGAGGGTGTCGTCGCATTGGGGTTCGAGGGTGTCGTCGCATTGGGGGTCCGAGGTTCGTTTCCTGGTCGGGGGCCGGCTTCAGCTATCGGTGCGCCGGGTGGCGGAGCTTGAGCGGGAGGCGGCGCGCGCGGCCTCCACGACCTCCGCCGCGAGGTCGTAGCGCCCGAACTGCGGCATCACGTATAGCCCGGCCGCGCCCGCTTCGCGCAAGCTGCCGGCCAGTTCGCTCGCCATGGCGAGCCCCTCGCGCCACGCGTCGGCTCCGGCCGCTCTCATCCGGTCTCGGGTCGCGTCCGGGATCACGATGCCGGGGACCTCGTTGTGCAGGAACTCCGCGTGCCGGGCGGTGACGAGCGGCAGCAGCCCCGAGAGCACGGGGATCGTGAGCTGTGTGCCGGCGACCTCCTCGTAGGCCTCATACAGGCGTCGCAACGGTTCTGGTCCGTAGAGGGGCTGCGAGAGCGCGAAGGCTGCCCCCGCGTCCACCTTCCGCTTGAGCAGGCCCGCTTCACGCTGGAGATCGACGGCGTTGGGCGCCACCGCGGCGCCGGGGAAGAATGCGGTGGGCTCGCCGATCGAGGATCCCGCGCGGTCGCGACCTCGGTTCAGATCGCCGGTCACGAGCGCCAGCACGCCGGTCGCCGTCACGTCCACGTCGTTCAGCGCCTGCGGGAAGTCGCCGATCGCAACCGGGTCCCCCACGCACACGAACAGGTTCCTGATGCCGAGCGCGTACGACCCCAGGAGATCGCCTTGCAGGCGTAGCAGGTTGCGTCCCCGAGTGGGGAAGTGAAGCACCGTTTCGATGCCCGCCTGCTCCTGGATCAGTCGGCACGCGGCCCACGCGCTCATGCGCATCTTCGCCATCGGCGAGTCCGCCACGTCGATGACGTCCGCACCCGCGTCGCGCAAGGTGGCAGCCGCCGCCACCAAGCGCGCCGCGCTGAAAGATCGAGGGGGTTCCATCTCCACGGTCACCACGAAGTCGCCGCGCTCGAGGGCAGACTGCAACCCGGTGGGAGGAGCGGCGGCCGGGGCAGGGGGCGATGCCGCGTCTCCCACGACGACCGGCTCCGGCGCAGGCCTCGGGCGCGTGGCCCCCAACCGGGTCCGCACGGCGGCGACGACGGCTTCGGTGTGAGCCGGCCCGGTCCCGCAGCACCCCCCGATGATGCCCACCCCCGCCTCCAGCAGCGCCTCCGCGATCTCCCCGACATACCCGGGGGTCGCCGGATAGACGAACCGTCCTCCCATCTCCGCCGGGCCTCCGCCGTTGGGCCGGGCCATCAGGACGCGTCCGGCCGCGAACGGCGCCATCGCTCGCACGATGCGCAGCGCCTGGGCCGGCCCCTCGCCGCAGTTCACGCCGAAGCCCTCGACCCCGAGCTCGCGCAGCCGGGCCGCGACCTCCGAAGGGGTGGAGCCCAGCAGCGTCCGGTCGTCGCGGGTGAAGGTCGCCGACGCGAGCACGGGCAGCCGGGGGGCGGCGGCCCGGACCGCGAGCACAGCCTGCTCCAACTCCAACAGGTCCGACTGGGTTTCGATCACGAACAGGTCGGCGCCGGCCCCAGCGAGCGCCGCCGCCTGTTCCCGATAGGCATCGAAGGCCTCATCGGCGTTCACGCGCCCGTACGGCGCCAGCCGGACCCCGAGCGGACCCAGGGAGCCCGCCACGAGCTCGGCGCCCGCCGCGCGAGCGAGCTCCACGCCGACGTGGTTCAACGCGGCCTGCCGGGGCCCCTCACCGTGGACGCGGAGACGGAACCGGTTGCCCCCGAACGTGTTCGCGATCAGCAGCCGGGATCCGGCTTCAACGAAACCCCGGTGCACGTCCACGACCCGCCCGGGGTCGTCGAGGTTGAAGGCCTCGAAGCACGCGCCCACGGGAGCTCCGGCATCGATCAGGGCGGTGCCCATGCCCCCGTCGCACACGAGCGGACCCCCGTCGAGCAACGTGAGGAGATCCGCCGCATCCATGCGGCCATCCTCCCAGGCGGTGCGCCCACGCCCGGCGGCCGCTAGCATGCCGACACATGTGGCGACCCCCCCGGCGCCTCGCCGTGCTCTGCACCAGCGTGCTCATCCTCGCCGGGTGCACCTCGGGCGAGGGACCTGCCGACGGCACCTCCTCTGGGCCACCGGGCGAGACCCCCGGCCCCGGCGTGATCGTGCAGCTCCGCGCCGACCAGCCTGCCGAGTGGGATCCCTCGGGCCGCGGCTGGGCCGTCTCGCTCACCTGGTCGACCTCCCCCGGCGGGGCGGGCGACCGCTACGAGGTGCGACGCGACGGCGTGCCCATCGCTCGGGACCTGACGGAGCCGGCCTACCGCGATCACGGGGTTGACCCCGGCGTCGCGTATGGCTACACCGTCCTCGGCACGGATCCATCGGGCGTCCTCACCCCGGCGCGCATCGGTGTCCGCACGGGCGCGCCGCCCGTCGCCGACGCCCGGCTCGAGGGCTCGTTCCTCGTCGAGCTTCGGGTGAGTGAGTCCTCGGGCTTGAGCGACACGGCGTCCCCCGGGCACCTCCTGTTCCGCTACGCGCCCCGCTGTCGCCAAGGCGCTTGCGCCGTGCGCTGGAGCGTGCGCGCTCGCGCACCCGATGGGTTGCTCGCGCGCTCCGCAGGACGGTACGGGGGCCGCGCCTCGGGACCGTTCATGATCCGCAGCTGCAACGGACGCCCCCTCCGGGACCGCCTCGACGTGAGCACGACGGTGGTGGGCGCGGGACCGATCGCGCGGCGTTGGCGCGCGACGCAGATCGCGGGTGTCCTCTCGGAGGAAGGACACGCGGCCGGCTGCGCACCCGCCCACCTGCGCTGGCGGTTCGCCGGCGTGATCCAGACATGAACGACCGCGACGGCGGCGCGTCCGACGCCAGGGGCCGTCGGGTTTGGCCCCTCGTCGTGGCGGCCTTCGTCGTGGTGGGGTTGCTCATAGGCGGCGCCATCGTCCTGGCGGGTCGCGATGACGCGCAGGTGTCGCCGACCGTCGCCCCGGGGAACGCGTCGCCATCCCCCTTGCCGCTGGATCGGGCCCAGCTCGCGGGCTCGTACCGCGTCACGCTCGTGGTGCGGAGCGCGCGGAACCTCGCCTCGCTCACCGGGATCACGCCGCCCGTACCCGGTGGGCGCCGGACGGTGACCTGGCGCTTCTTCCCGATCTGTTCGCAGGAGGCGGCACCCTGCGCGGCGAGCTGGGAAGGTCGCAGCCCCGCCCTCGAGCCCACCGGCGCGAGCTGGTCGGCGACCATCCAGGGCGATCGCGCTCCCTGCCTGGACGGGGGTCGGATCGACGCTCCGACCGACCTTCGACTACGGCCCCGAGACGGCGTGTCCTCGGCGCAGGGTTGGGTCGTCCGGAGCTTCGTCGGAACGTCCTCGGTCGCGTTCCGGTGCCCGGGATTCGCCCCGTCCCGCGGCGTCGTGGAGTTTTCGGCCTACCGGCTCTAGATGGGCACGATCTCGTGCGAATGCGACAACGTCACCGTGGAGCGCAGGGACGCCGCCACCGCACAGTACTTCGACTCGGAGAGCTCGATCGCACGCGCGGCCTTGCGATCGTCGATCGCGCCGGTGAGGACGAAATGCTGATGGATCCCCGTGAAGGCCCACGGCGGGTCCGGTGCTTGGTCGGTGGTCGTGACGACTTCCAGGGCGCGAAGATCCTGCCGCTGTTTGCGCAGGATGACGACCACGTCGTATGCCGTGCACGCCGCCAGGGACAGGGGCAGGAGGTCCGATGCCTTGGCGCCCACCCCGCCCGCCTCGCCGATCGCGACCGGGGATCCCCACGTCGTGAACCCCTCGTACTCCTGGGCCTCGCCGCTCCAGACCAGCCGTTGCTCACCCACGGCGCTCGATACCTCCTTGGGGGGATGCGGAACATCTCCTGAAAATGGCAGTGTAGGCAGCCGCCTGCGCGACCGAAGCTATGAACTGGGGTAGGCTTCGCTCGATGCTGCAGGACGTACGGGGGACAGAGCAGGCGTGATGGAACGTAGCGTAAGGATCGTAGTGGCCGAGGGGCCGAACGGCCGGAACGGCTTGCTTCGCTTCGTACTTGAGAGCGAGGGCTATGACGTCGTGGGCGAGGCTTCCTCCGCCCCGGACCTGGCTCACGCCCTCAAGACCCATGATCCCGACGTCGTGGTGATGGACGACGGCATCGGCGCGACCGCCGTGGGCATGACCCACGACCTGGCGCCGGACGCCAAAGTGGTCCTGATCTGGCCCGAGGCCGTCGTCCCCATCGGCGGCGATGCGGCAGTCGAACCGTCCGCCGTGCTGCGCCGACTCGGTCCCACGGTGGAGGGACTCACGGGCGTGCCCAGCGCCAGCGGGCGGATGGGCGCGCGACACGGCGCAGGCATCCTGAGCCTCGGGGCCATCCTGGCGATGGGCCGGGCGGCGGGATCCGAACGAGCGACGCCTGCGGATCGGCCCGCGTCGACGCGTCCCGGTCCTGCGGACGCGATCATCGACGACCGTGGTGAGTCGCCGGTGTTGATCCTCCCGGACGGCCCCGGCGCGGTGCCGACAGCCGCGGATGCGGATGCCGCGATCTCCGGGCCTCTCACGCTCTCCGAACTCGAGCACGCGGAGCATGACGACGCGGTTCCGATCGCCGACGTCGCCGCCATGGCGGGCGCCGGGGTCGCGGCCGGTGCCGTGGCGGCGGCCGGCGCGCCCGCGGAGACCGGCGTGGCCACGGCAACGGCGGCCTCGGGCGCCGCGGCCGTCGCGGCCACGGGTGCGCGGGCGCGAAGGAATCGCTCGCTCGGAACCCTCGCCCTCGGAGGAGCGGCGCTCGCGGGATCGCTCGTCCTCGCGCTGTCGTTGAGTGGCTCGCGGGTCCCGTCCGAGGGGGTGCGCGGCGAGGGGCCGGGTGTCACACCACCCTCTATCAGCGCCTCCCCCGTCGTGCCTCCCCCGCAAGCGGTCGTGATTCCCGGGGCGCTGCTGGGTGATCTGGGTGGCAGCGGGACCACGCTCACCTTCGTGAGGTCCGACGCCGCCGCGGGCACGGGGACGCGCGCGGGCGTCGGCGGCCCAGGCGGGACCGGCGGGACAGGTGGCGGTGGAGGACCCACGCCCCCCGCCGGAAGCGGCGGAGGCAACGGCAGCGGAAGCGGCAGCGTCGGCAGCGGTGGTGGTGGTGGTGGGACCGGCGGTCCCGGTCCCGCCCCCGGCGGGGGCGGATCTCCCGGCGGCGGCAAGGGCGGCAAAGTCGGCGGTGGCGACTGCCTGCCGCGCGGCGGGGACGTCGGCCAACCCTGCGGGCTGGACGACGACGGCCTCGATGGGCACGGGCCTGGCGACCACGGCGGGAACGCACAGTTGAACCGCGGCGGGGACCACTCGGGAGAAAGCCATGGCCACGGCGGGGACCACTCGGGAGACCAGGGCGGCGACCACTCGGGAGACCAGGGTGGCGGCCAGGGCGGCGACCACTCGGGAGACCAGAGCGGCGGCCAGGGCGGGGACCAAAGCGGCGACCACTCGGGAGGCCAGAGCGGCGACCAGAGCGGCGACCAAAGCGGCGGCCAGGGCGGGGACGGCAACTAGCCTCCGACGGCCGGACCACGGGCGCGTACCATCGGCGCCATGACGATCCAGGATCAGACGTCGAAGTTGCGTCGCGTCCTCGTGCGACCGCCCGTCGCTGCGGATGCGGCGGCCTGGCGGGGCTACGCCTGGCGAGCCGCCCCCGATCCGGTCGTCGCCCTCGACCAGCACCGAGCATTCTGCGCCGCGATCGAGGGCTCGGGGGCGGAGGTCGTCTCGGGGACCACGCGCGTCCCCGGTGATCCCGATGCCATCTACGCCTACGATCCCGTCCTCGTGACCAACGCGGGCGCGATCCTCTTGCGCCCGGGCAAGGAGGGCAGGCGCGGCGAGCCGGACGCATGCGCCGCCGACCTCGGGAGCGTGGGCGTTCCCGCGGTGGGCCGGCTCAGCGACCCCGCGACCGCCGAATGCGGCGACATGTTCTGGCTGGACGCCGCGACGCTTCTGATCGGCCGCAGTTATCGCACGAACGATGCCGGCATCGAGCAACTGCGCGTCTTGCTCGCGCCGCGGGTCGACGTGATCGCGTTCGACCTACCCCACCTGGAGGGGCCGAGCGCGTGCTTGCACCTGATGTCGCTGATCTCGCCCCTCGACCGCGATCTGGCGATCGTGTACCTCCCCCTCTTGCCCGTTCGCCTCGTCGAGCTTCTGCGCGAGCGCGGCGTCGAGCTCGTGGAGGTCCCGCAGCAGGAGTTCTCCACGATGGGGCCGAACGTCTTGGCGCTGGCGCCCCGCGTGGCCCTCGCCCTGGACGGCAACCCCGGGAGCCGTCGACGCATGGAGGCGGCGGGCGTGGAGGTCGCCACGTATCTCGGCTCGGAGATCTCGCTGAAGGGCGACGGCGGGCCCACCTGCCTGACGAAGCCCCTCGAACGCGGCTGAGCGGCCTGATCGGCCCGGACGGCCGGTATGCTGCGCCACCATGAAGTACCAATATTGGGTTCTGATCCATCTCGCGGGCGTCCTGGGTCTGCTTGCCACCCACGGGGTCTCCATGGTGGCGCTCTACCGCGTCCGTGGCGTCGCCCCCGATCGTGACCGGATCGAGGACACCATCGCATTCTCGGGATCGACGACCGTACCGATGTACGTGGCGTTGCTCCTGCTGCTGATCGGTGGCGTGGGCGCGGCGCTCAAGGCCCACTACCTGAACGATCCCTGGATCACGGGCTCGATCGCGATCTTGGTCATCACCGTGCTGGCGATGCTGGGCATGGCCTCTCCCTACTTCCGCAAGGTGAGGGCGGCCTGCGCAGTCCGGCCGTCGGGGGTCCCGCGGGTGAGCGACGAGGAGCTCCTCGACCTCGTGCGCAGCTCGCGCACTCATGTGATCTCCGCGATCGGGCTCCTCGGGCTCCTCGTGATCCTCTACCTGATGGTCTTCAAGCCCGGGCTCGGCACCTAGCCTCAGGCAGGCGGGAGCGGGCGGGCCGCGGGACCGTGGACCACGGTTCCGTCGGTGGCGAACCGCGAGCCGTGGCAGGGGCACGCGAACACCTTGTCGCCCGCGTTCCATGCCACGGTGCAGCCCAGGTGCGTGCATCTCGCGGAGAACAGGTGGAGCTCTCCGTCGGGGTCCACGAAGGCCGCCAGCTTCTCCCCCGCTCGCTCGATGATGCCGCCGTCGCCGGGCGCGATCTCCGACGCGACCTGCACCACCGTGCGCGCGACGAGGATGTCGCGATCGGAGCGTCCCATTACACGTTCGGGAACGGGGTTGAGGAAGAACCGCTTGGCACCCTTCATCCCCTTGTTCCCGATCACGATGAGGTCGGCTTCGGCCTCCCGCGCGGCCGCGAGCAGCTCCTCGGACGGATCGCCCTGCCGCAGGTCGATGGTCGTGGCGACCTCGTCCGAGCCGTACGTGGCGACGGTGTCGTCTGCGATGAGGCTCCCGGTGGCCGGGTGACCGACGAACGCGAGCGTCACGGTCGCCCCCATGGCCTCGGCCAGATCGTAGCCCTTGCGCGCCGCCCGGTCCGCCGTCGGCGAGCCATCGGTGGCGATCAGGAGATGGCGGTAGACGGGTCCCTCCGCCGGAGGCGGGCGCTTCGACACGATCAGGAGGTCGCGAGGCGAGTGGTGGGAGAGCCGATCCGCCACGATCCCCAGCCCCACCGACTGCCCACGGCCTCCGCTCACCACCACGAGGCCCACGTCGCGGAGCTCGGCGACCTCCATCAACACCTCGGCGGGGGGGCGGGCGCCGCGGAGGTCGCCAACGACCTCCTTCACGCCGGCCGCCCGGGCGGCGTCGATGGCCGCCGCGAGCCGGCTCTCCGCCCCCTCGGGCTTTTCCCAGACGTGGCACACGATCAGCTCCGCCTTGCCGGCCGTGGCGACCGATGCGGCCACGCGGCCTGCCTGGGCAGCACGCTGCGTGCCGTCGGTTCCGAACAGGATCCGCTTGTACGCCACGCCGTGGGCTCCGCCTTCCGATGTGCTCGCCGCGATGGGGAGCGCACGCTATCACCGCGTGCCAAAGGGACAACGGTAGGGATGACCGGTGCGCCCCGTAGGAGTACGGTGGCCAGGGCAACGGCTGGAGGAACGAGCGCTACGGCGGGCTCCGAGTTGGGCCACGGGATCCAGGGTTCCAAGGGAGGACACCACGAGGCCGCACCCACGCTTCACGCCGATCCCGGCCGGTGCGACGGGCCGCCCGGGAGGATCCCACGACGGCCATGACCCCTACCTCCAACACCGCCCCGGGAACCACGGGTGCGATCACCGGGACGAACCGCAAGCGCCGCTGGCGACGTCGGCGGAGCATCCTCACGCAGACGCCGGGCGCCCGGGCCGTCGAACCGACGTCTGAGCGCCGCGCCGGCGGCCTCAGCCGCGGCCCGTCGATATGCTCGCGGGGATGCTGTCGTTCTGGATCTTCGTGCACCTCGTAGGGATGGCCGGACTCCTCGCAACCCACGGCGTCTCGATCTACGCGATGTTCCAGGTGCGGGCCGTGGACGGCGATCGCGACAAGATCTTCGATCTGTGTCTCCTGTCCAAGCGCACCGTCGGGCCGATGTATGCCTCCATCGGCGTTCTCGTGCTGGGCGGCGTGGCGGCCGGGCTGCGCGGCCATATGTTCGGCAGCTCGTGGATATGGATCTCGATCGTCGTGCTACTCGCAACCATGGCGCTGATGTCCTCGTTGGCCACGCCCTACATGAAGAAGCTGCGCGACGGATGCACCCTGTGGCACGACGGCACCTACGCCTTGAGCGATGAGGACCTGGTCGCGGCGCTACGAGGGCCCGTCACCATGGTCACGGCGGCGGCGGGGTCGCTCGGGCTCTTGGCGATCCTGTACCTGATGGTGTACAAGCCGGGCGCCTGAGCACATGGCCGACCGGCGCGGCTACAACTTCTCGGCGGGGCCGGCCACGCTGCCCTCAGCCGTCCTCGAGGAGGTCCAGCGCGACCTCGTGTCCCTGCCTGAGCTCGGCGTCTCGGCGTTGGAGATCTCCCACCGGTCGCCCTGGTTCACGGACGTCATCGACGAGGCGGAGCAGAATCTCCGCGCGCTCCTCGGGATCGGCGAGGGCCACGCCGTGATCTTCTGCCAGGGCGGAGCCACCCAACAATTCTCGATGGTCGCCATGAATCTCCTCCGCGGCGCACCGAGGTCCGCCGACTACGTCGTCACGGGCGCCTGGGGTGCGAAGGCGGCCGCCGAGGCCTCGCGCGAGGGATCGGTGCGGGAGGCGTGGAACGGTCGGTCGAGCGACTACGTGCGGGTCCCTTCGCCGCACGAGCTGGCGTCGCTATTGGACCCGGAGTCGTCCTACGCACACGTCACCACGAACGAGACGATCCAGGGCGTTGCCTTCCACGGGGAGCCGGTCGTGCCCGCTCACGTGCCGCTCGTCGCCGACATGTCCTCCGACTTCCTCTCGCGCCCGGTGGACGTCGACACCTACGGCTTGTTGTACGCGGGCGCACAGAAGAACGCCGGCCCGGCGGGCGTGACCGTGGCGGTCGTGCGGCGCGACCTGCTCGGAACGATCCCGGCCGGCCTTCCCACGATGCTCGACTACCGCACCTTCGTGGAGCATGGTTCGCGATACAACACGCCGCCGGTCTTCTCGGTGTACGTGCTCATGCTCGTCACGCGATGGCTGCGCCGCGACGTCGGTGGCCTCGCCGCGCAGCTGGAGCACAACCGGCAGAAGGCGGCGCTGCTCTACGACGCCATCGATGCGTCCGAGGGTTTCTACCGCGGGCACGCGGAGGCGAGCAGCCGGTCGATCATGAACGTCACGTTCCGCCTGCCCACACCCGACCTCGAGCGCGCCTTCGTGGCCGAGGCCGCCGCCGCGGGGATGGCGGAGCTCAAGGGACATCGCAGCGTGGGCGGGGTCCGCGCCAGCATCTACAACGCGATGCCGGTCCAGGGGGCGCGCACGCTCGCGGACCTCATGCACGGCTTCGCGCACGCCCACCGTGTCGACTGAGGTATCGGCGACCCTCAGGCCACCTCGATGTCGAACTCGTTGCCCTCCGGGTCGGCCATCGTGCGCCAGACGACATCTCGCAAGCGCTGCTCCGCCCGATCCAGCCACGAACCACCCAGGGAGACGATCCTCTCGGTGGCGACCTCGAGGTCCTCGACCGAGACGTCGAGGTGCAGCCGGTTCTTCACGGTCTTGGGCTCCGGAACGCGCTGGAAGCACAGGGTGGGCAGGCCCTCGTTCCCCTTGAGGAACACGTAGCGCCCGTCGTCCATCGCGAGGTCGACCTCCGTGCCCAGCACCTCCGCCCAGAACGTGGCCAGGCGATCGGGGTCCTCGCAGTCGATCGTGGTGAACAGGAACGTGCCGACGCCCACGTCGGTCCCTCCTAGCTCGCGACCAGCTCGTCGGCGGCGCCGGCGAACACCTCGGTGTGGCGGTCCACATCCTCTTCGGTGGTCGCCGGCGACATCAGCGACATGTTGTGGAACGGCGTCATCAGGATCCCGCGGTTCAGCAGGTACAGGTGGATGAGGGTGTCGAGCTCCTCGTCCTGCCCGGCGGCGGCCTGCGCGCCGTTGCGTGCCTCGTCGGGCCGGAACAGGTACTCCACGCGGCAGCCGATCCGGGTGACGTGCCACGGGAGCTCCCGGCTGTCGATCACGTCTTGCACGCCCGCCTCGAATCGCTCGCCCAGGCTCACCATCCGCTCGAAGGCATCGTCGGTGAGCACGCTGCCGAGCGTCGCGCGCATGGCCGCCAGCGAAAGGGCGTTGCCCGCCAGCGTCCCGCCGGTGCCCCCCACGTCCGAGTTGCGCCAGTCCGTGAGGTCGACGATCCGTCGCGCCACGTCCTGCGTCATGCCGAACGCCGCGCTGGGGATCCCGGCGCCGAGGGTCTTGCCGATCGTGACGATGTCGGGATCGAGGCCCCACGCCTTGGTGCATCCCCCGGGTCCCGCACAGATGGTGTGGGTCTCGTCGATCACCAGCAACGTCCCGTAGCGGGAGCACAACGCACGTACGCCGTCGTGGTAGCCGGGCTCGGGCAGCACGATGCCGATGTTCGTGAGGGCGGGCTCGAACAGGACGGCCGCGACATCGCCGGGGGCGAGGGCCTTCTCGAGCGCGCCGAGGTCGTTGATCTCGACCACCTTCGTTGTGAGATCGAGGGGCACCGCCTGCCCGATGAGGCCCTCGCGCGGGCCCACCGTCCCGTCGGCCTCGAGCGTCGCGAACGTCTCGTCGACCGAGCCGTGATAGTTGCCGTTGTGCACCACGATCTTGGACCGGCCCGTGATCTCCCGCGCCCACCGCAGCACGAACCGGTTCGCGTCGGTGGCCGTGAGGCAGAACTGCCAGAAGGGGACTCCGAATCGCCGCGTCATCTCGGCTCCCACCCAGGCGGCGTCCTCGGTGGGCAGCATCAGGGTGATGCCCTTGGCGGCCTGTTCCGCGATCGCGTCCACCGCGAGCTTGGGACCGTGCCCGGCCATCCCGCCCGTGTCGCCGAGGCAGAAGTCCACGAACGCGTTGCCGTCCACATCCGTGAAATGCGCGCCCTCCGCGTGATCCACGAACACCGGGTAGTCGCCGGGCCACCGCACCATCCAGTTCATCGGCACCCCGAACAACAGGTTCGCCTTTGCCGACTCCGCGAGCTCACCCGAGCGCGGATGCCGCTCGCGGAAGGCCTGCCGCTCGCGCGCCGTGAGGTCGCTGATCTTTGTGCGATCGATGGTGTTCACGGCGTGGCGACCTCCTGTGGCGAGCGGGGCGCCAGTCTATCCGCCGCGCTGCGCTCGTCGCGGCCCGATCGTCCCGCCGCCCCGGCCCTTCCTGCCGCGCACGCCGGCCCCGCGGGGGAGCCGCACCACCCTTCAGCCGACTCCGCGCGAGGCCGATAGCCCTTCGGTGAGGAATCGGGCTTGGTACCTCTATCTGCTTGCGGCTGCCGTGGCGTCTGCCGCGTACTTCGCGACCGGCCATCGCAGCTGGATCTTCAACCTGATCGGCCTGTCCGCGCCGCTGATGATCCTGGTCGCCGTCAAGATCCATCGGCCCGAGCACCCCGCGCCGTGGTCATGGTTCGCGCTCGGGCAGTTGCTGTTCATCATCGGCGACCTGGTGGCCTACAACTACGGCGCCCTCCGCAGGCTGCTGCCGGGCATCTTCCCTCTCGAGGCCGGCCGGATGCCGTACCCGGCCATCGGCGATCTCTTCTCCCTCTGCTTGTACCCGTGCCTGGTGGCCGGACTGATCTTGATCATCCGCCAGCGTGGAGCCGACCGCGACCGCGGGAGCCTGATCGACGCCGCCATGATCGCGATCGGCGTGGGCACGCTCTCCTGGGTGTTCCTGATCTCCCCCTACGTCAAGGACATGACCCTGTCCGGCGGTCTCAAGTCCTTCTCGATGGGCTATCCCGTGATGGACATGCTGCTGTTCACGGTGGCGATCCGCCTCGCGGTGGGTGCCGGGCGCAGGGTGCCGTCGTTCCACCTGATGCTGACGGCGATCGTCGCGCTCTTCGTGACCGACGCGATGTACGGATGGATGCAGCTGCACGACGGCTACGTTGCCGGCAGCGGGCTCCTGGAGATCGGGTGGATATCCTTCTACGTGTTGTTCGGCGCCGCGGCCCTGCACCCATCCATGCGCCACCTGTCGGATCGGGGCGACACGGTCGATCCGCGCGTGAGCGTCGGCCGTCTGTTCCTGCTGGGCGCGGCCTCGTTGCTCGCCCCGATGACACTCGTGATCCAGCTGTGGCGCGGCGGACCGACCAACCTCCCCATCGTGCTGAGCGCCACCATCATGCTGTTCCTGCTCGTGGTGTTCCGGATGGCCGGGCTCGTGCGGCGCCAACAGGACTCGGCCGAGCGCGAGAAGGCGCTGCGCGAGGCGGGCGCGGCGCTCGTCACGGCGACCAACCGCGAGGGCATCCACGAGGCGGCGATCGGCGCCGCGCGGGCGCTCGCAGGCGACGATGCGGCGATCCGGATGTGCGAGAAGCTGGGCGGCGACGACGAGCTCGTCGTGCTCGCGGCGTCCGGCGGCGTGAAGGACGTGGAGGGCGTCCGCCTCCACTTGAGCGATCTGCAGTCCTGGAAGCGTGCCCGGCTCCTCGAGCGGGATGCCTACACCGTGCACATCTACGAGAGCACGCTGCGCGACCCATTGGGACTGCCGCGCGAGGAGGACGGGACCGTCATGGTCGCCCCCTTGTTCATCCGCGAGAAGCTCCGCGGCCTGATGGTCGTGGCGACGCCCGAGGATATGCCGACGACCGCCGCGGACTCGATCCGCGCCCTGTCCTCCCAGGTTGCCCTGGCCCTGGAGAGCGCCGCGCTCACGGAGAGCCTGCTGTTGCAGCAGAGCGAGAAGCGGTTCGCGTCGCTCGTGCAGAACTCCTCCGACGTGGTGACCGTGGTCGACGCGGACACGTCGATCCGCTACGCGAGCCCGTCCGCGCTCCGCGTGCTCGGGGTGGCGCCGCACCTGCTGGGGGGCACCCGCTTCCTCGAGCTCGTTCATCCCGAGGACAAGACCCGCGTCCTGTCCTTCCTCACCTCCGTGGGCGAGGGCGATGGGCAACCCGGCATCATGGAGTTCCGGGTGCGCTGCAGCGACGGCCGCATGCTCTTCACGGAGACGCTGCGCACGAACCTCGTGCACGACCCGAGCGTCCACGGGATCGTGCTGAACACCCGCGACATCTCCGAGCGCAAGGCGTTCGAGCAGCAACTCTCCCACCAGGCCTTCCACGACCCCGTCACCGACCTCGCCAACCGCGCCCTCTTCCGCGATCGCGTGACCCACGCGATCGAGCGTCAAGACCGCGATCACAAGCCGATCGCGGTGCTCCTCATGGATCTCGACGACTTCAAGACGATCAACGATTCGCTCAGCCACGTGGCGGGGGACCGGGTGCTCCGCGAGGTGGGCGACCGGCTGCGAGAGTGCCTGCGCTCGGCCGACACCGCGGCGAGACTGGGCGGCGACGAGTTCGCGATCCTGCTCGAGGACGGAGGCGAGGGGATCCAGGCGGTGGACGTGGCGGACCGCTTGATGCACATATTTGAGGATCCGTTCGCGCTCGAGGGCAAGGAGGTCTACGTCCGCGCCAGCATCGGCATCGCGGTGGCCGAGGGGGGCGAGCGGGTCGGCGATGCGGAGGAGCTCCTGCGGAACGCCGACGTGGCCATGTACATGGCCAAGGAGAAGGGCAAGGGCCGTTACCAGGTCTTCGAGCCGGCCATGCACGACATCGCGTTGAAGCGACTGGAGCTGAAGGCCGACATGCAGCGCGCCCTCGAACACGGCGAGTTCGTCCTGGAGTACCAGCCCGTGATCGAGCTCCAGAGCGGCAGGATCTCCGGGGTCGAAGCGCTGATCCGGTGGGCCCACCCCGTGCGCGGCACGATCCCGCCCCTCGAGTTCATCCCGCTCGCCGAGGAGACCGGGCTCATCGTGCCGATCGGCCGATGGGTGCTGCAGGAGGCGTGCCGGACCGCCGTCGATCTGAACGCGCGGTTCGCGACGGCAGCGGGGTTCCACATGGCGGTGAACCTCTCAGCTCGGCAGATCGCGCGGCCGGAGCTGGTCAGCGAGGTTCGCGACACGCTCCTCGACACCGGGCTGGATCCCGGCGCGCTCATCCTCGAGATCACCGAGTCCGTGATGATGCAGGACATGGAGCTCTCGATCGAGCGACTCTCCGAGCTCAAGGGGCTGGGCGTGCTGCTGGCCATCGACGACTTCGGGACCGGGTACTCGAGCCTCAACTACATCCGTCGATTCCCCGTGGACATCCTCAAGGTGGACAAGTCGTTCATCGACGGCGTGAGCGAGGGGGGCGAGTCGAGCGCCCTCACAGCCGCCGTGATCGAGCTTGCGGGGATCTTGAACCTCAAGCCGGTTGCCGAAGGCATCGAACGCGCCGACCAGCTCGACCGGCTCCTGGAGCTGCATTGCGACCTCGGCCAGGGCTTCCTCTTCGCGAAGCCGCTCGCCCCCGAGGAACTGGCCGTCCTGCTCAGCGAGCGCGCGGACATGGAGGCCGAGGCGGACGCGTTGGCCCACGGCTAGTGATCCGCCGAGATCCCGTGGCAACCCGCGCTCGAGCGCCTACCATCGTGACCTTCATGCGCCGACTTCGTCTCTTCGTCCCCCTGGTGCTCGCGTTGCTGCTGATCGCGCCCTCCGCGGCGGGCTCCACGGTCCGCTCCTCGGCGCGGCCCCTCCGCGCAACGAACACCGATCGGCCGAAGTGGATCCAGCGCATCGACGCCGTGGTCGGCGACCTCCCGGTCGGTGTGGTGATCGGCTATCAGGGCGCGACCTGGTACGCGCATCGCGACTGGGTCGCGCGCGCTCCCGCGTCGAACGAGAAGCTCCTGCTGTCGATGGCGCTGCTCGACCGCTTCCCCTCCAAGACCACCCTGCCCACCCGAGTGCTCGCCACGTCCACACCCCGGGACGGGGTGGTGAACGGGGACGTATGGATCGTCGGCCACGGCGACCCGGAGACCGGCCCCGCGGAGATGACCGAGCTCGCCCAGGACATGGTGGCGCGCGGCATCCGCAAGGTGAACGGACACGTCATGGGCGCCACCGGCCCGTTCGGACGCGACTGGTTCGCCCCGGGATGGAAGCCCTACTTCCCCACGTACTACATCGCGCGGCCCACGGCGCTCACCTTCCGCGGGAACGAGGATCACCGCGGCCGCAACGTGGACGACCCCGAGCGGCTCGCCGCGAACGAGCTGACGAAACGCCTGAAGCGCGCGGGCATCAAGGTCACGCGCAAGCCGGGCCTGGGCACGCCTCCCCGCAAGCTCACGGCGCTCGCCACCGTGCGCAGCGACACCCTCAGCTCGATCGTGCACCGGATGGACCTGTGGTCGCGCAACTTCTCCGCCGAGGTGCTCGGCAAACTGCTGGGCGCGCGCGCCGGCGGCCCACCGGGCACGATCGCGAAGGGCGCCGCGGCCATCGCCAGGTTCGCGCACGCCCACGGGGTTGGCAGCGTGGTCGCGCACGACGCCTCGGGGCTGTCGTATGAGAACCGCATCACCCCCAAGGGCATCGTGCGCCTGCTGTGGGTGGCCGCCGCCGCCCCGTGGGGCTCCACCCTGCGCGACCTGCTCGCTCAGGGCGGCCAGGGCACGCTCGAGGATCGCCTCACCAACGTGGAGGTCCGCGCGAAGACCGGGACGCTCACCGATATCTCGGCGCTCTCCGGCTGGGTCTGGCTCGATCGCGTGGGCGACTGGGCGGAGTTCTCGATCCTCTCGAGCGGCATCTCCAAGACGCGGTCCGTGCAGGTGGAGAACCAGATCGTGCGCGCCGTGAGCGCGAACGCGGCACCGCCGCCCTGACCTCACAGCGCGGCGGCGTAGCGCACGATCGGGTGGTGAGCGCACTCGACCTGGTGCGTGCCGCGCGCGCCGTCCCACGCCCAGCCCTGCCGCTCGTAGAACGCGCGCGCCCGCACGTTGGCCTCCAGGACCCAGAGCGTCGCGCTGCCGAAGCCGCGGGCGCGCAGCTCCATCGAGACGGCAGCGAGGAGGGCCCGCCCCGTCCCCGCGCCGGCCTCATCCCGGGTGACGTAGATGGTGAGCACCTCGCCGGTGGCCCGCGTCGCGTCGTCGTCACGCGACGCTCCGCCGCTCGCGAATCCGACCGGCGCCCCGTCGCGCTCCGCCACGACCACCGCCATCGTCTGATCGGCCAGCACGGATCGCCAGCCCGCCTCGCTCTCGTCGACCGAGAGGCCGGCCAGCAGGTCGTCAGGTAGCAGTCCCTGATAGGCCCACCGCCAGCTCGCCACCCGCACCTCGGCGATGGGACGAGCGTCGGCGACCGCGGCCGGCCGGATCGCGGCGGCGGCGACCATGGCCTAGTCCTCCCGGAGCTCGCGCGGGTGCAGCAGGCCGTAGGTGTAGGACTCCACGAGCGCCTCCCACGAGGCTTCCAGGATATTCTCGCTCACGCCCACGGTGGTCCATTCGCGTTCGCCGTTGGATGTGTCGATCAGCACCCGCACCACCGCGCCCGTCCCCACGTTCTCGTCCAGCACGCGCACGCGGTAGTCCTCCAGCGTCATCTCATTCAACGCCGGGTACTCGTTGGCGAGCGCCTTGCGCAGCGCGTTGTCGAGCGCGCCCACCGGCCCCTGGCCCTCGGCGGTCTCGATGTGCCGCTCCCCGTTCGTGATGATCTTCACGGTGGCCTCGGCCAAGGCGCCCTCGTCCCAGCGCTCCTGCACGAGCGCCTTGTAGCTCTCGACCCGGAAGAATTCCTGTTCCCATCCGTGGGCGCGGCGCATGAGCAGCTCGAGCGACGCATCGGCCACGTCGAAGGTGTACCCGTGCGCCTCGAGGTCCTTCAGCGAGGTCAGGAGCGTGGGCACGTCCTCGTCGAGGAGCTCCACCGCGAACTCGGACGCCTTCATGCGGAGCGTGGCCGCACCACCCAGGTCGCTCGCCACGACCCCGCGCCGGTTCCCCACGGACTCGGGGGGCACGTGTTCGTACGCCGCAGACAGCCGGGCCACCCCGCTCGAGTGCAGACCCGCTTTGTGGGTGAACGCGTAGCGGCCCGCGTAGGGCTGACGCGAATCCGGCGCCACGTTCGCGACCTCGGCTACGTAGTGCGCGACCTCGGTGAGGTGCTCCACCGCTCCCGCCGGCAGGCAGTCGACGCCCATCTTCAACGCGAGGTTCGCCGCGATGGGGATCAGGTCTGCGTTGCCGGTGCGCTCGCCGTAGCCGTTCACGACGCCCTGGACCTGGAAGGCGCCATGCTCCACCGCGATGAGGGAGTTCGCCACCGCGCAGCCCGCGTCGTTGTGAACGTGGATGCCCATCCGAGCCGCGACGCGGCCGCGCACCTCCTCCACCACGGTGGCGACGTCGTTCGGGAGCATGCCCCCGTTCGTGTCGCACAGCACGAGCCGCTCCGCGCCGGCGTCCTCGGCCGCCCCCAGCACCCGCATGGCGAAGATCGGGTCGCTTCGGAAGCCGTCGAAGAAGTGCTCGGCGTCGAAGAAGACGCGCCGGCCCTGCCCCCGCAGGTAGGCCACCGAGTCGCTCACCATGGCCACGCCCTCGTCCAGGTCGGTGCGCAGCGCCTGGGTGACGTGCAGGTCCCACGCCTTGCCCACCAGGCAGACGACCTCGGTGCCGGTGTCGAGCAGCTCGCGCAGCACGCCGCTGTCCTGCGCGCGCTCACCGGCTCTGCGCGTCATGCCGAAGGACGTGAGCGTGGCGTGCTTGAGCGTCTCCTTCGTCGCGAGCTTGAAGAACTCCGTGTCGCGAGGGTTCGCGCCGGGCCACCCCCCCTCGATGTACGGGACGCCCAGCTGGTCGATCTTGTGGAGGATCCGCATCCGGTCCTCGATGGAATACGACAGCCCGGTCCCCTGCGCCCCGTCGCGGAGCGTCGTGTCGTACAGCTCGACCTCGAGCTTGCCGCCGGGTCCCCGGCCGCTCACGCGGCTGCCCCTTCCACCACGAGATCCCCGACCTCGGACGTGCTGCAGCCCATCTCGCCGGCCCGCATGCTCTTCATCTGCGACGTGGCTGCCCGGATCCCCCGGTCCACGCGGTCGGCCGCCGTGGCCTCCCCGAGCTGCCGCAGCAGCATCTCCGCCGCGCCGATCGCGGCGAGCGGGTTGATCGTGCCCGTGCCGGTGAGGTCGGGTGCCGTTCCGCCGATCGGCTCGAACATCGAGACCCCGCTTGGGTTGATGTTTCCGCCTGCCGCGATGCCCATGCCGCCTTGGATCATGGCGCCGAGGTCCGTGAGGATGTCGCCGAACATGTTGTCCGTGACGATCACGTCGAATCGGTCGGGCCGGTCCAAGAAGTAGATGCAGGCGGCGTCCACGTGCACGTAGTCCGTCTCGACCTCCGGGAACTCGGCCGCCAGTTCGTCCACGACGCGCTGGTACAGGTCGCCGGCGAAGGTCAGGACGTTGGTCTTGTGCACCAGGGTGAGCTTCTTGCGGCGGTGCGGCTGCGTCGCGAGCTCGAACGCGTAGCGCACGATGCGCTCGACCCCGTGCCTCGTGTTGATCGACTCCTGCACCGCCACCTCGTGCGGCGTGCCCTTGCGGTGGAACCCGCCCGCCCCCGTGTACAGACCCTCCGAATTCTCCCGCACCACCACGAAGTTCACGTCCTCCTCGGTGTGGCTCGGCACCAGCGTCTCGACGCCGGGGTAGCGCACCACCGGACGCAGGTTGACCCACTGATCCAGTCCGAACCGCGCCTTGAGCAGCAGGTCGCGCTCGAGGACGCCGGGCCGCACGCGGGGATCCCCGACGGCGCCCAGGAAGATCGTGTCGCAGCCCCGCAAGCGTTCGAGCTCGTCGTCGGGGAGCGTCTCTCCCGTACGCAGGTACCGGTCCGCGCCGAGGTCGAACTCCACGAGCTCGTAGGACGCGTCCCCGCGCACGGCGTCGAGGACCTTCAGGCCCTCGGCCACGACCTCGGGGCCCGTGCCGTCCCCGGGGATAACGCCCAGCCGATACGCGGGGCTCAAGGCGTCTCCTCGTTCGAGGCGCTCGCCGCCGACACCTGCAGCGCCCGGTTCACGGCTGCGAGGAAGGCGCGCGCGCTTGCCTCCACCACGTCGGTGGCCACGCCTCGGCCGCTCACGCGACGGCCGTCCACCTCGATCTGCACCACCACGTCGCCCAGCGCGTCGGTGCCGCCCGTCACGCCGGACACGTGGAAGCTCACGAGACGCGCCTGCACGCCGGCGGCGCGCTGGATGGCACCCATGGCCGCGTCGATCAATCCGTCGCCGAGTGCCGACTCTTCCAGGACCTCGTCCTCGCCGCGGCGCAGCCGCACACTCGCGCGGCACTGCAGGTGCGTGCCCCCGCCCATCTCGAGGGACTCCATCACCAGGAGGTCCTCGTCGGCGGCGCCCAGCTCCTCGGCCACGATCGCCGTCAGGTCCTGGTCGGTGATCTGCACCTTGCGGTCGGCGAGGTCCTTGAATCGCGAGAAGGCGCGGCCCAGGGGGCCATCGTCGAGGTGGATCCCCAGCTTGTCCAGGGCGTCCACGAACGCGTGGCGGCCCGAGTGCTTGCCCAACACCAGCTCGCTGCCCTCGAGCCCGATCTCGACCGGGTCCATGATCTCGTACGTGGCGCGGTTCGATAGCACGCCGTGTTGGTGGATCCCGCTCTCGTGAGCGAATGCGCTCGAGCCCACAACTGCCTTGTTCGGCTGCACGCTGTAGCCGGTCATCATGGACACCATCCGCGAGGTGCGCACGATCTCCTTGATGTTGAGATGGTGTCGACGGTCCAGCGCCTGCCCTCGTGTGCGCAGCACCATGGCGATCTCTTCGAGCGAGCAGTTGCCCGCGCGCTCGCCGATGCCGTTCACGGCGACCTCGACCTGGCCGGCACCGTTCTCGATGCCGGCCAGCGAGTTCGCCACGGCAAGGCCCAGGTCGTTGTGGCAGTGCGTGGAGATCACCACGTGATCGGGAACGTCCTCGCGCACCGTGCGGATCAGTTCGCCGAACTCGGTGGGCGTCGCGTACCCCACGGTGTCGGGAACGTTGATCGTGGTGGCGCCGCACGCTACCGCAGCGCGGTAGCACTCCAGCAGGAACGCGAGCGGGGTGCGCGTCGCGTCCTGCGCGCTGAACTCCACGTCCTCGGTGTAGCTCTTCGCGAGTGTCACGTTCGCCGTGACGGCATCGAGCACCTGCCGGTGCGTCATCTTCAGCATGGACTCGCGCTGGACGTCGCTGGTGGAGATGAACGTGTGGATGCGCCAGAGCTCGGCGCCCTTGAGCGCCTCCGCCGCGCGCTCGACGTCCCCGGTCGCGGTGCGCGCAAGGGCCGCGATCACCGGTCCCTTCACCGACGACGCGATCTCGGCGACCGCGTCGAACTCGCCGGTCGAGGAGATGGGGAACCCGGCCTCGAGGATGTCGACGTTCAACCGGGCGAGCTGCTCGGCGATCTCGACCTTCTCGGCTTTCGACAGCGCGATGCCGGGGGCCTGCTCGCCGTCGCGCAGCGTCGTGTCGAAGATCTGAACCTCGCCGCCGCTCCCGCGGCCTCCATCACCTACGTTGCCGTCCTCAGTCATGCGGGGCCACCTTGTCGTCGCTCTCGAGCCAGGGCATCATCTGGCGCAGCTCCCGCCCCACCCTCTCGAGCTGGGACGTCCGCGCCGCGTCTCGAAGTCGGCGGTACTCCCCGAAGCCGCCGTCGGCCTCCTCGATCCACCGTTCGGCGAACGATCCGTCGCGGATGTCGGCGAGCACGCCCTCCATCTCGGCCCGCACGTGCTGGTCCACCACGCGAGGGCCGCTCACGTAGTCGCCCCACTCGGCAGTCGTCGAAACGGAATGCCGCATCCAGCTCAGGCCGCCCTCGTAGATCAGGTCCACGATGAGCTTCACCTCGTGCAGACACTCGAAGTACGCGATCTCCGGCTGGTAGCCGGCCGCCACGAGCGTGTCGAACCCGTTCTTGATGAGGGAGGACAACCCCCCGCAGAGCACCGCCTGCTCGCCGAACAGGTCGGTCTCGGTCTCCTCCTGATACGTGGTCTGGATGATGCCCGCGCGCGCGCAGCCGATGCCCGCGCCGTAGGCGAGCGCGCGCTGCAGCCCCTTGCCCGTCGCGTCCTGCTGCACGGCCACCAGGCCCGGCGTACCGATCCCCTGTTCATAGGTGCGGCGCACGAGGTGCCCCGGGCCCTTGGGCGCGATCATGGTCACGTCGACGCCGACCGGCGGGAGCACCGTCCCGAAATGGATCGAGAAGCCGTGGGCGAACATCAGCATGTCGCCGTCCTTGAGGTTGGGCTCGATGTCCTCGGCGTAGACCTTGGCGTGGCTCGTGTCGGGCAACAGGCACATCACCACGTCGGCCTCGGCCACCGCGTCGGCCGTGTCGAGGACGCGCAGGCCGGCCGCCTCCGCCTGGGCGCGCGAGGCGGAGCCGGAGCGCAGGCCCACCCGCACGTCGAACCCGGAGTCGCGAAGGTTCTGCGCGTGCGCATGCCCCTGGCTGCCGTAGCCAAGGACCGCGATCTTGTCGGCCTGCAGCACCGACGGGTCGGTGTCCTTCTCGTAATAGATCGTCGCCATCTCCCGATCCCTTCCGTGCTCGTCGTTCTCGTTCGTAGTCTGGTATGGACTAGTTGGCGGCCCGGAGGGCCTGGCGCTCGCGGATGCCTCGATCCCCGCGGGAGAGCGCGATACGTCCCGTGCGTGAGAGCTCCACGATCCCGTATTCGGACAGCATGGCGCGCAGCGCCTCGAGCTTCTCGGGCTTGCCGCTGGCCTCCACCGTGAGGGTGGACGCGGTGACGTCCACGATGTTCACGCGGAACACCTCGCAGATCTCCATGATCCGCGCCCGCACGTCGCCCACCGCCTTGACCTTGGCGAGCATCAACTCGCGCTCCACGGCCGAGCCGGGTTCGTGCTCAAGGATCTTGATCACGTTCACGAGCTTGTTCAGCTGTTTGGTGACCTGTTCCAGCGGGCTCTCGTCCACGTTCACGACGATGGTCATGCGCGAGAGGCCGCCGGCGTCGGTGGGACCCACGGCGAGCGAGTCGATGTTGTAGCCGCGTGCCGCGAACAGACCGGCCACGCGCGTCAGCACGCCGGGGCGGTCCTCCACCAGCACGGACAAGGTGTGGAAGTCACTCATACGATCGGTGCCTCCGCGGGGTCGTTGGTGGGCCGCAGACCCTCGGGCCCGAGGATGATGTCGTCGTTCGAAGCGCCCGAGGGCACCATGGGGAAGACCATCTCGGCGGGGTCCACGCGGAAGTCGATCACCACGCTGCGGTCCGTGATCGAGTATGCCTTCTCGATCGCGTTGTCGACCTCGTCGGGCGAGTCCACCCGCAGGCCCACCGCGCCGTAGGCCTCGGCAAGCTTCACGTAATCGGGGACGTTCGGATCGAGCCACACGCCCGAGTACCGCTCTTCGAAGAACAGCTCCTGCCACTGACGCACCATCCCGAGGTACCCATTATTCAAGATCGCGGTGACGAACGGGATCTGCTCCGTGGCGCTGGTCGCGAGCTCCTGCGCGGTCATCTGGAAGCACCCGTCGCCGTCGATGGCCACGACGCGCTTTCCGGGTTGGCCGACCTTCGCGCCCATGGCCGCCGGGACCGCGAATCCCATCGTGCCGAGACCGCCGGAGTTGATCCAGTGCCGCGGCTTCTCGAACCGCCAGTACTGCGACGCGTACATCTGGTGCTGGCCGACGCCCGAAACCAGGATCGTGTCCTCATCAGCGAACGCGTGCAGGCGCTCCACGCAGTATTGGGGCTTCAAGGCGCCGCCGGGCTGCTGGTCGTAGCGGTAGGGGAACTCCTCGCGCCATGCGGCGAGCTGCCGGAGCCACGGGGTCCTATCGGGCACGCCGCCGGCTTCCTCCTGACGCTTGGCGAGCTCGGTCGCCAGCTTCGCGATCACGTCCTTCGCGTCACCCACGATGGGCACGTCCACGGCGCGGTTCTTGCCGATCTCCGCGGGGTCGATGTCCACGTGGATCACCTTGGCGTTGGGCGCGAAGCCGGCAAGCTTGCCCGTGACGCGATCATCGAAGCGAGAGGCGAGGGCCACGAGGAGGTCTGACTGCTGCATGGCCGTGACGGCGGTGTAGTTGCCGTGCATGCCGGGCATGCCCAGGCACAGTTCGTGCGAGTCGGGGAACGCGCCGCGGGCCATGAGCGTGGTCACCACGGGCAGCTCGCCCGTCGTGGCGAGCTTGAACAGCTCCTTGTGGGCGTCGGCCTTGATGACGCCGCCGCCCACGTAGAGCACCGGCTTCTTGGCCTTCATGATCAGCTTCACGGCCTCCACCACTTGGCGCTGATGCCCTTTGGTGGTGGGCTTGTAGCCGGGCAGCTTGACGTTCTCGGGCCAGGCGTAAGTGGTCTCCGCGAGGAGGACGTCCTTGGGGAGGTCGATGAGGACGGGACCGGGGCGGCCCGTGCGCGCGATGTGGAACGCCTCGCGCACGGTCTCTACGATCCGCGCGGGGTCCTTCACCAGGAAGTTGTGTTTCGTCACCGGCATCGTGATGCCCGTGATGTCGGCCTCCTGGAAGGCGTCGTTACCCACGACCGGCGTAGGGACCTGCCCCGTGATCGCCACGATGGGCACCGAGTCCATCTTGGCGTCGGCGAGCGGAGTCACGAGGTTCGTGGCGCCGGGACCGGACGTGGCCATGCACACGCCGACCTTGCCGGTGGCCCAGGCGAAGCCCTCGGCGGCGTGACCCGCGCCCTGCTCGTGGCGGCACAGGACGTGGCGGATCGGTGAGCGGTCGACCAGGGGGTCGTAGATCGGCATGCTCGCGCCCCCCGGGATGCCGAACACGACCTCCACGCCCTCACCCTCAAGGGCCTTCAGGAGCGCGTCCGCGCCGCTCATCTTCATCGCGACGCCGCCGTGCGGTCCTCGACGGGGCCGGTCTCCACGCGTCGGACGCGCGCCTGCAGCCGGTGGCTCAGGTTTCGGCAGGCCCGCTCAAACTCCCACGGGGTCCAGTCGCGGCGGCGCATCTGCAGGATGTCCTGCTCGTCCTCGGCGCCGAAGTCGAACCCGCTGCCCAGGTAGACCACCTCGGAGGACAGGTAACGGTCCACGACGGCCCGCGTGGACTGATCGGCCGTCTCCACGCTGACCTGGCCGGGACCCTCCCAGAGCACGCTGGCGACGACGGTGCCGTCTCGCTCGAACTCGTACCGCATGGTGGTCTCCCTTCTCCGGGCGTCCGGCCCGGGTTTCACGGTGCGACGGGGTGGTTCACGGGTACAAAAAACCCCGCGGGGTTCGCGGGGTCGTCGGCGCGGCGAGCAGGCCTGGTGGCCTGGCCGCGCCTAGCTAATAAGTACGAGGACGCTGCGTCCGAACAGCCTTTGGCTCGACATGGTCAAACTAGTGTAGAGGGCTGGGATCTGCTGTCAACCGAGGGACTTTGCCCGGGTGCGCACGCACGGGGGGCGACTCGACCCCGACTAGCCTCAGATCGCCCTGGAAACGCTCTGTTGAGCGGTAGCGAAGCCCCCCGCCCGAGTCATAGACTTCACCGAGTCTCGGAAGCGGGAGGGGAACGTGATCATCGTCGCACCTCTAGGGCTGGTCCTCATCATCCTTCTGGTGGTCATCGTCGTGGTCATCATGAGCAACGGCGATCACCCCACGGAGGCGGAGGAGATCGAGGGCAAGAGATGGGCCATCGCCCAGTCCGACCTCAGGGTCGCTCGCGATCGGTATCGCATGGATCCGTCCGAGGCCAACCGGCGGGTGCTGGACGACGCGCAGGGACGTCTCGACGCCGAGCCGTCGCCGGTCGAGAAGCCGTCCACGGGCGGTGCGCCCGACCCCATCGACCAGATCAAGCGACTGGCCGACTCCGCGACCTCGGGATCGTTTCGGAACAGGAATTCGCCCAGAAGAAGGCGATGCTGCTCCAACGACTTTCGTAGATCGCGGCGGCGTCTCAGAGCGCCGCCTCCGGTACCGCGTCGTCGTGTAGCGTCGAGGGTCGAAGTCCGACAGGGAGGCACCCTTGATCGAGCAACTCACCGACATGCCCGATGGGACGTTGGGCTTCCGGGCGAGCGGCGAAGTCACGGCCGACGACTACCGCGACGTGATGATGGGGCCGGTGGAAGCCCTGGCGCGAGCCGGACACAACATACGCATGCTCTACGTTGTCGGCGAGGACTTCGACCGCTATTCGGTCGGCGCCATGTGGGAGGACGCCCGGTTCGGGATCGCCGAGCATATCCATTGGGAGCGGGTCGCGTTCGTTACCGACGTCGAGTGGATGCGTCATCTCGTCGGTGGCTTCGGGTGGATGGTGCCCGGGCGATGCAAGGTCTTCGGCCTCGGAGAGCTCGAGACGGCGAAGGACTGGCTCGTCGCGGCCGACTGAGTCGACACCGGATGGATGCTCTTTCCACGGCATAGACGAACTTGCGCGTTGTTTCCACAGCTGCCTGCCATCTTGTCAAAATGGGCGCATTGCCTGGGAGACCTAGGTTGCCGAGCACGCTCGTTAGTCGTCGGCGATATGATCGTGACATGAGGAAATGGGCGATCGCAGCAGGGGTCGTCATCGTCGCTACGATCGCCGTCCTTGCCTCATCGCCGTCGTGGGTCGTCCAGGGCTGCAACGACGCCGCGGGTGGTTCGGAGTGCGGCGGCATCAGCCCGATCATTGTCGGCTTCGTGGGAGTAGTTGCTTCGCTCGTCCTGCTGCTCGTCGGTGCTTTGCGGTCCATCTGATAGCGAGTCACACGATCATCGGCGAGCCCAACACTCGCGCTACCGAATACAGAACCTGGATCGAACGACCTCGCGCCATGGCGCCTTCAAATGGAACGGCGCGTCGGTGGAGAGGGGTAGCCGCGCTCACGCCCGGACTCTTTCCGCGCCGGGATGATCCTCCCGCGTCGTGATCGAGGCAAGACGTTGGGGAACTCCGCGCGCCGCTGGAGGCGTAGCTGGACCGCGACTGATGGTCCTCCACGTCCCGGGGCGGGTGGCCCATGGCGACGCGGTTGCCGTCGAGGACGATGGCCGTGTACGCGTGGGAGGGAGACGATGAACGAAAGAACGCTCACCGACCGCACCAACGATCTAAGGATCCGGTTGGCCGAACCCCCTGAGCCAGGATCCTTCTCCGAGGCCGACCTTGAAGGTCTGCCCGAGCTGGTCCGAAGGTTCCTGCGAGGCTCGATCTCCCCGGGAACGCCCCTGGCCAGAGCGGCACGGTTCCACATGCGAGGGCACGTCAGGCTCGGCAAACGGTGGGTACCGTTCCGCGCTCGCGAGGTGCTGGCACCTCACCGTGGCTTCGTGTGGTCGGGGGGTGCCGGCGGGGTTATCTCCGGATCGGACCGCTACGGCGACGGCAAGGGCGCGATGGACTGGAAGGTGCTCGGCCTGGTCCGCGTGGCGCATGCGGACGGGCCTGACGTCTCCCGGAGCTCCGTCGGCCGTGCCGGTGGGGAGGCCGTCTGGGTGCCGACGACGCTGCTCCCACGGTTCGGCGTCGGCTGGGGCGCGAGCGACGACCACCACGCGACGGCGACCTTCCGCCTGGGCGAGGTCGTGATGGAGCTGCATCTGACGCTCGACGACGACGCCCGCATCCGGGCGGTCGCGTTCGAACGATGGGGCGACCCCGACGATTCCGGCACCTGGGGGAATCATCCCTTCGGATTCGATGTGACCCGCTACTCGACATTCGACGGCGTCTCGATCCCCAGCGCCGGACACGCCGGATGGTTCTTCGGGAGCGATCGTTGGGACGAAGGACGATTCTTCAAGGCGGAGATCCACGACTATCACCTGGTGAACTAGCGTGCTGAGCGATGTGGATCGGGTCGCCGGACCCGTCGCGATCACCGGGGCGAGCGGCCGCGTGGGCACGTCGTTGCAGAGGCGGCTCGGCGAGGTCAGGACGAGATCCGACCCCTGGGCAGAGGCGACGACCTGAGGAAGGCGTTGGAGGATGCCGAGGTGGTCGTGCACCTCGCCGGTGGACTGGTCGTGCGCAAGCCCGACACCTACGTGGGGTCGAACTTGGGCACGGTCCGCGACACCCTCGAGGCCCTGGAGGGCTCGTCGGTGAGACGGCTGGTGTTCCTCAGCTTCATCCGTGCCGAGGCAGGATCGAGGAACGCGTACCTGAACGCCAAGGGACTGGCCGAGGAGGCCGTCGGCGGATGCCTTGTACCCACGGTGACCTTCCGCTGCGCACACATCGTCGGACCGTTTCGCACGATCCAGGACCGACAGCTTCGGCCTTCGTGTCGAGGGGTGGCGAGGCGGTCAGGATCCTCGGGTCGGGACGTCAGCGCCTCGACCCCATCTACGTAGCGGACGTCGTGGAAGCGATCGTGCGAGCGACGCTGGATCTCTCGGCACCCACGGGCACCTGGGAGCTTGCAGGGCCGCGAACGATGACGATGGACGAGTTCGCACGCGAGTTGAATCACGGGTGAGGCGCGGCTCAGCCACACGCCGCCCTGGCTATCGAGGGCCCTTTCGCATGTCATCGCGGATCTCACCCCGGAGCTCGTCGACGTGCTGCTGCACGATGCGGTCTCCTCCGGCGAGCCGGAGACGACCGCCAAGGCGTTCGGGATCGACCTGCATCCGCTGGCGGAGATCTGGAGCCCAGGCGCGTGAGGCCCGATCGGCGCGTCGGCTAGCGGCATCACCGGCGATATCGTCTTCTTTCGACCGAGCTGTCGATTTCCGTCGTCCCGTTCGTCCAACACGCGACCAGACCGAGGAGAGGACGAGGAGGAGGAACCATGAAGTACATGCTCTTGATCCATCAGGGCTCAACGCCCACGCCGCGGGACCCAGATGCCTGGGCAACGCTGTCGGAGGACGAGCAGAAGGCCGTCTACGCCGACTACCAGGCGATCAACGAGACCGCGGGCGTCACCCCCGGCTTCGGGCTCGACGCCCCCGAGACGGCGACCACCGTGCGCGTGCAGGACGGCAAGACGCTTGCCACCGACGGCCCGTTCGTGGAGACCAAGGAATCCATCGGCGGCTACCTGGTCTTCGAAGCCGACGATCTGGACGCGGCGATCGACCTGGCGGCACGGATCCCGGCCTCGCGCCTCGGCGGCGCGGTCGAGGTACGGCCGATCGTGGAGTGGTAGCGATCCTGGAGGAGACGTTCCGCGAGCGTTGGGGATACGTGCTCGCGGCCCTGATCGGCTTCCTCGGCGATTTCGACCTCGCCGAGGAAGCCGCGCAAGAGGCCTTCGCGATCGCCGCGGAGCGATGGCCCCGCGACGGCGTTCCTTCCAGCCCCGGCACATGGCTGGTGACCACCGCGCGAAACCGGGCCATCGACCGCATCCGTCGCGACCGCACGTTGGCGGCCAAGGCGCAGTTGCTCCGGGTGCCCGAGGCCGGGCTCGAGGCCGGAGAGGACACGATGGAGGACACGATCTTCCCGGACGAGCGGCTCGAGCTCATCTTCACGTGCTGCCACCCGGCGCTCGCCACCGACGCCCAGGTCGCGCTCACCCTGCGGACGCTCGGTGGCATGACCACCCGCGAGATCGCGCGCGCGTTCCTGATCCCCGAGCCCACGATGGCCCAGCGGTTGGTCCGGGCAAAGCGCAAGATCAAGGCTGCGGGGATCCCGTTCCGCGTGCCGCCCGACCATCGGTTGCCCGATCGGCTCGTCGCCGTGCTCGCCGTCGTTTACCTGATCTTCAACGAGGGCTACTCGGCGCCGCCCACGCGCGGCGACCTGGCGGCCGAGGCGATCCGGCTCGGACGTGCCATCGCCGAGCTCATGCCGGACGAGTCGGAGGTGCACGGCCTGCTGGGCATGATGCTGCTGCTGGACGCCCGCCGAGAGGCGCGCCTGCGCGACGGCGAGCTCGTGTTGCTCGCCGAGCAGGATCACGCGCGCCTGGACTCGGCCCAGATCGCCGAGGGGCGGGCAGCGCTCGATCGAGGGCTGGCCCTGCACGGGCGTGGCCCCTACGTGGTGCAGGCGGCGATCGCGTCGCTTCACGCCGACGAGCCGTGCGACTGGCGCCAGATCGCCGCCCTCTACGGTGAGCTCGCCCGCCTCACCGACTCGCCGGTGGTCGAGCTGAATCGGGCCGTGGCGATCGCGGAAGCGGAAGGTCCCGAAGCCGGCATTGCCATCGTCGAGGGCCTCGACCTCGGGGACTACCGCTTCCTCCACTCCACCCGCGGAGAACTGCTGCGCAGGCTGGGCCGAACGAGCGATGCTCGCGACGCCTATGCGCGCGCTCTCGCGCTCACCGACGACGAGGCCGAACGTCGCCTGCTGCAGCGGCGACTCGCGGAACTCGACCACCCGGGAAGACCACCGAGCTGAAAGGGAACCGCCATGCTTGCCGTGAATCACCATGACCGAAGCTTCGTTGGCGCTTGCCGCGGCCGGATCGACACGCAGGTCGCCGCCTACGGGCCTGATCGCCGCGGCGCAGGTCGGTCGGCCGGGCCCTAGAACCGAGCATGCCGCGACCCTTCGGTAGACTCGAGCGCAAGCAAGGTCCGCGCAACGAGGAGGGGTGTCATGAGCGAGGTCACCGAACAGAAGCTGGAAGACATCGAGGCGCTGTTCGTCCAGACGGCCAGAGGGATGACCGGTGAGGGGGATCGGATCGTTCTCCACGGGCTCTCGCCATCCACGCTCTACTTCTCCGACCGCCCACAGCGCGAGGTTGGCCACATGACCACGAGCAACTTCGTCGACTTATGGGGCCAGGGCGAGAACAGCTTCGCAACCGATCCTCCCAACGCCGTCCTGTCGTTCGCGGAGCCGGGTGACCGTGCAGTGGACGACGTCGTCGTCGAGATCATGACGCCGACGCTCGAGGGCGACGAGCTCGCCTACGACGTCAAGGTCCTAGAAGGCTCCCTGCCCGCACAGACCGGCCCGTGCGCGCTGTTCATCGATCCGTTCGGCCGCCCGCTGTCCCCGGTCTCCGCGGCCGGGATGCATCGCCGGGAACGTCGCCGCCGCCGCTAGGGCACATCGGCACAGGTGGCAGCCGAGGTGGTCGAGCACGACGCCATCGTGGCGTTGTACGCGACGGTACCTGAGGACTTCATCGCGGAAAGGAACGAGCTTGCTGCCCGGCTGAAGGACGGCGGCGATCCCGAGGGCGCGAGGCTGGTGAAGGCGCTCCGGCGCCCCACGGTGGCTGCCTGGGCCGTTGACGCGCTCGCGCGCGAGCACGCTCGCGACCTCGAAGCATTGATCCGCGCCGGGGAGGACCTCGCGTCGGCCCAGCGGCAGGCCGCCGCCGGCGAGGGCGCGGAACGGCTCCGCGAAGCCACAGAGGCCCGTCGCGCACTGACCGACGGGCTCGTCCGCGCCGCCGCAGAAGCGCTGGACGGCGCCGCGATGCCCGCGCCCCGAGCCACCCTCGACAAGGTGGCGAACACGCTCATGGCCATCGCTTTCGACTCGGCGGCGGCCGAGCGCATGCGAGCGGGCGAGCTCGACAAGGAGCTGCCCGCGCCGGCCGGCTTCGGGGACGAACGTCTGGACGCGGCGCTGCTGGCCTCCGTGACGGAGCTGCCGCGAGCAGACGCGAGCGTCACCCCTCAACAGCAGCGCAAGGAGCGGGAGCGGGAGCGCCGGATCGCCAAGCTCTCCAGCGAGGCGGACGCGCTCGAAGGGGAGGCCACCCGGCTCGAGCGGACGGCGAAGGACGCCGAGGCGAAGGCGGGGTCGGCGCGCAAGGCCGCAGCGACCGCGAGACGCCGAGCCGACGCCGCGCGCCGCAAGGCGGAGAAAGCCGAAGCGTGACGCACGCCGCTGCGTCTGAACGCACCGGTCTACCCGGGCGCGGGATCGTCGTGCACCCGCCCGTCGAGCGCGCCGAAGTCCCAGACGTCGATGGCGGGAGGCTCCACGCCGAGCGACGTGAGGCACGTGCAGATCTGACTCCGATGGTCGGTGCCATGATGCAACACCTGCGCGAGACGGATCCCTCGGGGCGCGTGGCCTTCGGTCCCATCCTCGCGGGGCGCCGCGACATCCATGTCGGCGTCGAGGTCCGCTCCCAGCACCGACGACCAGGCGGCGGCCTGACCCTCCATGACGCCTCGGAGCTCCGGCAGGCTCATGACGTCTTCGTCGATCCGCTCTGCGTGGCCTCCCGAGATCACGTACAGGTACCAGGCGTCCGATCCCACGAGGTGCCGGAGGGTGTCGAGGATCGAACCGTAGGTACCGGGAACATCGGTCGCGAGCTGCTCGTCGCCGAGCGGCGAGCAGGCATCGACGATCTGCAGCGTCGCCCACACGTGGTGGGCGAAGGCATCGTCGAGCTCGGATCGCGTCACGTCACCACCCTAGCGCCGCGCCGAGGCCGCGCGCCCGCGTCGATCCGGTCGGCCGCCAGCAGGAGCCAGGATCCGGTGTGCTCGTCGTCGGGCTCCCGCTCCTGGATGAACCGGAAGCCGGCCTTCGCCCAGGCGCGGATCGCGCGTTCGTTCGACACGTAGGGGTCGGCGGTGACGCGCTCCCTCCCCCCGGCGTGGAGGAGCCAGTCGGCGAGGGTCCGCGCCGCATCCGGGCCGAGCCCGCGATGACGCGCGTCCGGGATGAGGAACATGTCCAGGCCGGCTTCGCCGGGGAGGTCGTCGGCGAACCATGCCTGCAGGTACCCGACCGGCTCCCCTGCCGCCTCCACGATGTACGGATCGACGTCGGGGCGTGCCAGGGACCGCACCATCTCTTCGCGCGTGTAGGTCTCCCCGTCCCAGTACCGGGCCACATCGGGATCGAGGTGCCAGCTCACGAGGAGATCGACGTCGTCCTCGGTGGCCCGGCGCACGACGGTCAGGGCGCCGATCAGGAGAGCATCGGGAGACCGAGTCACCCTCCGACGCTAGCACCGGATTCCCCGGGCACCTCGCTCGGTTGCGGGTGATTCAATGGCACGGATCGGTGGGGCTCGGATGAGCCGACAGGAGATCCGATGATCGAGATGCGCAGGGTTGGGGTCGCATGAGGTCGTCTCGAAGCGCGATCTACCGACTCGCGGTCGCTCGCGTCGTATCGATGACCGGGACGGACGCCGCATTCGTCGCACTTGCCTTCCAGATCTACCGCCTCACGAACTCCACGATCTGGCTCTCGGCAACGTTGCTCCTGACCTTTGGGATCACCGGCGTCCTGCGCCCATTCGCAGGGGCGCTCGGAGACCGCTTTGACCGCCGGAGGATCATGGTGGCCTCAGAAGCGCTCGGCGCGGTGATGTTTGGAATCCTCGCGTTGATGCATACGCCGACATCTCTGCTGGTCGTCGCGTTCATCGCAGCAGTAGTGGCGACACCTTTTGGTCCTGCGGGAGCGGCCGCGTTGCCGAACCTGGTCGAGAGGGCGGACGACTTGGCCTGGGCGAACAGCCGCCTGTCGATAAGTTCAACGATCGGTGGAACGGTTGGTCCTGCGATCGGAGGAGCGATCGCCGGGTTCGCGGGAGCGTCCGCGGTTTTTTTGGCTGAATGCGATCTCGTTCGCCATCTCGGCAGTGGTGATCACGACGATCAGGGGGCGCTTCTCAGAAGGAGCGAACGACGAGAGCGAGTACCGAGGCGTCATGGCGGGGTTCAAAAGGATTTGTTCGCAGCGGCTTCTCGTCGGGCTTGCGATCGCTTGGACGCTCACGTATTTCGCGGTCGATCTGGTTCTCGTGGGCGATCTTCCACTTGCCGAGAGCTTCGGGAAGGGATCATTCGCCTACGGGTTGTTCCTCACAGCCTGGAGCGCAGCTGCCGTGATCGGCTACTGGGTGGGAGGGAAGTTGCGACGAGACCAGGAACGCCAGGCGCTCATCGCGGGAGTCGGCATGGTGGCGATCGGTTATCTGGTGACCGCGTGGTCGCCGGTGTTCGCGGTGGCGCTCGTCGGCGTGGGGATCGCCGGGGGCTTCGATGCGATCGGGAGCGTCGCCGGATACACGATGATCCAGCGCTCGACCCCGGACAAGGTCAGGGCCCGGGTGTTCGGCTCCCTCTCGAGCCTGGGCTTGATGGCGAATGCTGTCGCCTTCGTTGTTGCAGGGTTCCTCGTCGAGGCCTTTGGACCGCGGCCCGTCTACGTGATCGGCGCATCGGTCGCTCTCCTGGCCACGATCGTACTGGTCGGGTTCACGCGGCCGCTTGCGACTTCGACCGGTGCCGAGACGAACACTCGTGAGGTCTCCTAAGGCCGAAAGTCCTCGGGTTGGACGCGTCCTCGAAGACCCTGTCGTTCAACGGCACCGTCATTAGGGTTATACGACGAGCGACCGCCTCCAACGAATGCGCGATGGGTCGAGGCTTTGTGTCCAGCTCCCTTCCCGGCTCTCGGCGGCACGTCGACGCCCCCGCGGGTCAGATCTTCGTCCCGAACGTGATGGTCGTCACGGACGGGTGGCGTCGGAGGCGATAGGTTCGAACACATGTTCGATACCTCAGGAGCGATCGGAGCACTCGATAAGGCCCACGAAGCGGTCTGCCAGGCCGAGCGCCGGTTGTTCTTTCTCATCGCCGAGGCCAGCC
>JBBRWM010000011.1:0-79205 GCA_038249195.1 Actinomycetota bacterium | reverse complement strand
TACCGAACCAAAGGCAGGCGACCGGCCGAGATCTTCTACGCCAACAACCCCGATCCGCTCCAGATGAAAGGATGGGATCCCGATGAGTTCATCCCGCAGAGTGTCCGGTCTTAACGCGGGCCGCAAGGCCTAGAGCGATAGCAAGCCGGCGTTCGTGGGCGCGAACCCGCACGCTTCAAGGTAGAACGGGCGGAGGTGGTCGCCGAAGTCGACGTGCAGCCACTCGCATCCGGCAGACCTCGCTTCCCGGACGGCGACCTGCACGAGCTCCGTTCCGACGCCGTGGTGACGGGCCTCGGAAGCGACCATCGTGTCCTGAAGCCACGCATGCACCAGTCCGTCCCAAAGGACGTTGACGAAGCCCACGAGGATGCCACCCTCCCGCCCGACGACCCATCCGAGGCTGTGCTGGTCGAGGAGCTTCTCCCAATCCCATTCATCCTCTGCGTAGAGCTGTGTCTCGAACGCCTCAGCGTGAAGCAGGTTCAACTCCGCATTCGCGACGCTTCCGCGCCATGCATAGGTGACGGTCACGCCCAGATTCTACGGACGCGCGTTCGACTGGGGATCTCGAGGTTGGCCATCGGGCAACGCGAACACGTCGAGACGAACCGAGCACCGCTACGCTTCTCGGCATGACGCACAGGATCCTTCTTGACGTCTCGAGCCTGATGTATCGCGCCCATTTCGCGATGCCGGACTCGATGCGGGCGCCGGACGGTCGGCCGATGGCCGCCGTGCATGGTTACCTCGACATGGTGACGCGGCTGATCGTCTCGCGCCGGCCGGCCGAGACCACGCATGTCTACGATCACGACTGGCGACCCACGGCGCGCACGGACCTCTACCCCGCCTACAAGGCGAACCGCCCACCCGAGCCCGAGGGCCTCCCGGAGCAGTTCGCCCTGCTGCGCGACGTGCTGAACCTCACGGGCATGCCGCAGGCGCACACGCCCGATTGGGAGGCGGAGGACGCGATCGGGGCGTTGGTGCAGCGCGCCGGATCCGACGACCTCCTCGAGATGGTGAGCGGCGACCGCGACCTGCTCCAACTCGTCCGCGACGACCCGCCACCCGTCCGACTCCTGTTCACGCTGCGAGGCGTGAGCGAGCTCCATGAGTTCGACGAGGCTGCCGTCCTGGCGAAATACGAGGTCCCCGCCGATCGCTACGTGGAGTTCGCGATCCTCCGCGGCGATCCATCCGACGGGCTGCCGGGCGTGCAGGGCGTGGGCGAGAAGACGGCGCGGGCACTGGTCCAGGTCTACCCGTCCATCGACGCCATGCTCGCCGACGCCAACGCCGACGGGCCGCCGCAGGCCGGCCCGTTCAAGGGCAAGCCCGCGTTGCGCGCGAAGGTCCGCGCGGCGGCCGATTACCTCGGGGTGATGCGTGAGATCGTGCCCGTGAACGCCACGGCCCCGCTCGCCGCCTGGGCCGGCACGCGCGACGACGCCGCGCTCAAAGCGATGGCCGACCGCCATGGCCTGCGAGGGCCGGTGACGAGGTTGCTCGCCGCGCTCGACAGCACGGCTCCCTAGCGGACGTTCGGAGCGTGATTCAGGCGGGCCATTCGGACTCATCGCGGGCGGATCGCGTCTTCTTGCGGGCCGCGTTGCGGGCGAGGCGTTCACGCAGGCTCCCGTCCGTATCGACGGCCCCCGTGGGCTCGATCCAACCATCCAGCGGTGAGCGCTCGACGGCCGGTCCCCGCGGGATCGTCGCTGCGGGCACCGACGTCGGCTCGGGCTCGGGCGTCGGCTCGGAGGCCGCGGCAGCCTGCTCGTGGAGCCGATCTTGCAGCTGCGCGCCACGGTCCTCGGCCTCGCGGGCACGCTCGAGCGCGAAACTCAGCTCCTCTCCCATGCGAGCCATCCGATCGTTGAGCTCGGCGACCTCGTGGCGCAGGACGCTTTCCGCCTCCGCTTGCGCCTCAGCGAGGGCCTGCGCCTCCAGGCGGGCCTCGAGCTGCTCTTCGAGATGATCGGGTGGGGCGCTCTCGCCCCTCGACCCCCCCTCGAGGTCCGCGATCCGCGCGCGCGCACGTTCGAGGTCCTCCTTAGCGTGCGCGTTGGTCACCTCGGTCCGGGCGAGCAGGGTCTCCATCTCCGCCTGCGCGATGGCGGCTGCGCGGCGCGACGCCTCGGCGTCGGTACGCGCCTCCTCCACCGAACGCTCCAGGTTCGCGACGAGCTCCGAAGTGCCAGCCTCGATCACCTGGCTCCCGTCCGCACGGGCGCCCAGCGACTCGGCTCGCGTTTCGAGCTCATCGACCCGGGCAGCCAGTTCTGCGACGCGGACCTCCGCCGTTTGGGCCTTCGCCTTCCACCGAGCCACGTCGTCGCCCGCGGCGGGTGAGGCAGTGGCCGCCTGCAGCTCCTGCAGCCGGACCTTGGCCTCACCCAGTTCGTCCTGCAGCCCGTTGACCCTGGCTGCGGCGCGCTCGTTGTCTGCGCTCAGGCGCCCACTCACGCGCTCCAGCTCGCCCTCCAGGGTGCGCCGTTCGGCCTCGGACCGCGCGAGCTCGTCGTTCAGGTACTGCAGGTCCTCGGAGGAGACGGCCGGCGGGGCGCCATCGCCGTTGGCCGAGACGAAGCCGGCGCCCGCCTTCGCGGCCCTACGCGCTGGGATCGCGGCGAGGAACCCGACGGCGATCATCAGCGCCATCAGTACCCCGACCCCCGTCACGATCTCGCGGATGGTGGTCCACGGCTGCGAGGAGGCGGCGAGCACCGGCGTGTAGGGCTGCACGATCTCGACCGCTCCGAACGGCGCGCCATCCGGGCCGGTCCGCAGCGGCAGGAAGGTCGTCATGACCTCCCCGTCGACGATCGTCGTGGCCTTGCCCACGCCCTTGACGGACTCGCGCAGGGTGTCCTCCAGGGCTGTGGTGTGGTCGTTGTCGATCGTGGAGTAGCGCAGCGTCCCCGCAGGGGTCCACAGCCGCACCGCCATCACGACCTCGCCGGCCAGCGCGTGGCGCAGACGCGCGTCCAGCTGGGCCGAGGTCCGGGCATCGATCGGACGTTCCAGCGATGAGACCCCAAGCGATCCGTCGACCTCGTTCGCGACGGCGCGCGCACGCCCCTGCGTTTGCGTGCGCGCCGTCGTGAGGGCCCGGCCCTGCATGATCAGCGAGCCCACGAACAGGCCGGCGCACGCGAGCAGCACGACGACGAAGACGCCGCGGTTGCGGCGGAGCCGTTGTACAGGGTCGAGTGCCATCGCCATCTCCCACGCGCCGAAGGCGCGGTCGATCCGTCTCTCCTGCGATACTTCGGCGCCTGCCGGGCCGACCCTAAGCATCGCTCGTTGACGCCTCGACGGGGCGTCCGTACGGTTGCCCCATGCGCCGGGCGGTGTTGGTGCTGGTGGCAGCCGTGGCCCTCACCTCGTGCCTGGGTGAGCGCGTGAGCGTGCTCCCGGCCGCTTCGCCGGCCCCCTCCGCCCCCTCGGCCACGTGCGAGAACTCTCCGCCATCCGGACGGGTCGCGTTCGCCGACGCGCAGGGGCGCTGCGTGCCCGAGACCGTGCTGGAGCTGCGATCCTGCGCGCTCGATCAGCCCGACGTGCTCATGCGATGGGCGGGGACCGACCGGGAGCGTCGGTACCTGGGCGGCGCCTACCGCGTGCACGTGCGCGAGGTGCCCGCCGGCGCCGAGACCATCGGAACGTCCCCCGGTGGTCTCGAGGTCTTCGCGAAGGACGCCGAGCCGGGCTGGGTATGGGTGCAGGATGCGGTGGGCGTCTCGCGGTGGCTCGCCCTCCCGGCCTCGATCCCCTGGACAGGACGCGCGCCCAGCGCGTTCTTCATCGGCGACTCCATCACCGACGGCGCCTCCACGTACATCGCCGCCGCGCTGCCGGGGTGGGCCACCGGATTCGATGCGGTCATCGGTCGCCCCTCCTCGGGAGGCGTGACACCGGCGGCGACGCAGGGGCAGGCCGTGCCGACCCCCGACGCCGTCGTGGTGGAGCTGGGCACGAACGACAACGATCCCGATCAGTTCCGCAACAATGCGAAACAGATCCTCGACGCACTGCAGACGGTCCCGCTGGTGCTGTGGCAAACAGCCCACGGGCCGGAGACCATGACGGCGATCCCCGACATCAACGCGACGATCCGCGATCTGGTGGCGCGCTACCCGAACACCGCCATCGCCGACTGGAACGGCTACGTGAGCGACGACATGCTCGTTTCGGACGGGGTCCACCCCTTGAGCGATCACGAGAACGCGATGGCGCTCCTGGTGGCACCCCTGCTCGACCGCTGGCGCGCGGCCCTCGAGGGCCGCGGTCCCACCGCCTGCCTCGGGTGATCGTCGCGTCCGCCGCCCTGCGGGGGCGGACTACGCTGAGCGTCATGCCCTCGCCTTCCTTCCCCCCCGGCGTCGTCGTCCTCGACGGGGGCCTTGCGACCGAGCTCCAGAAGCGCGGAGCGAACCTCGACGACCGCCTGTGGTCCGCCTCGGTGCTGATCGATCGGCCCGAGCTCATCGCGCAGACCCACACGGCCTATCTCGAGGCGGGTGCCGACGTCGCGATCACGGCGAGTTATCAGGCGAGCTTCGAGGGCTTCGCGCAGCGCGGTCTCGATCACGCGCGGGCCGCCGACCTGATGCGGCAGAGCATCTCGCTCGCCGTCGATGCGCGCGACGCATGGTGGGACGAGCACGGCTCCGACGATCGCGTGCGGCCGTCGGTCGCGGCCTCGGTCGGCCCCTATGGGGCGATGCTCGCGAACGGCGCCGAATACTCCGGCGACTACGGTCGCTCGGTGCGGGACCTTCGGGATTTCCACGCGCGCCGCCTGGAGGTTCTCGCCGAGCCCTCCGCCGGTGCCGATCTCCTGGCGGTGGAGACGATCCCCTCGCTGTTGGAGGCCGAGGCGCTGGTGGCGGCGCTCGCCGAGCACCCCGAACGGCCGGCGTGGGTAGCGTTCACCTGCCGCGACGACGAGCGCCTGGGCGATGGCACGCCGCTCGAGGACGCGGTTCGCGTCGTTAGCGAGGCCTCGAACGTGTTCGCCGTTGGGGTGAACTGCACCGCGCCGGCGCACGTCGCCTCGCTCGTGGCCCACGCGGCGGCGGCAAGCGATCTCCCCGTCTTGGCCTACCCCAACCGGGGCGCTCCCTACGATGCCGCTTCCAAGACATGGGGGGTCCCCGATCCCGTCGATCTGGCGGGCCTCGCGAGGCGGTGGGTCGACGCCGGGGCGAGCATGGTGGGCGGCTGCTGCGGGACGGGCCCCGAGGACATCCGCGCGATCGCGGCCGCGTTCGCCTGACTCCGTGCGAAACGCCGTGCGACGACCCGAGGTCACCCGACGTGATGAGGCGCCCGAGCGCCGGGTTGTATGGTGGCGCGTCGTTCGCAGCGGGCCGACCACGGCCTGCCCTGGCCGGAGTCACCGCACGTGAGGGGCACCGCTTGGCCCTGAAGATCCCGTGTCCGCATTGCGGGCCGCGCGACTACACGGAGTTCATGTTCGGCGGCGAACTGCGCCCCATGGGAGGCGCGCCGGGCCAGGGGCCCACGGCCGAGGACCCGCACGACGACTTCGCTCGGGTCTACCTGCTCGACAACGCGCCCGGCGTGCAACGTGAGCGTTGGTTCCACCTCTTCGGCTGCCGCCGGTGGCTGGAGCTGAGGCGGGACACGCGCACGAACGAGGTGGCGCCGGGGACCGCCCCATGACCTCGATCGACTTCGAGGGCACGCCCGTGGAGTCGAACGAGGGCGACACGATCGCTTCCGCTCTGTTCCGCGCGGGCGTGCGCACCTTCACGCGCTCGCTGAAGTACCACCGGCGCCGCGGGTTGTACTGCCTGAGCGGCGACTGTCCCAACTGCCTGATGACCGTGGACGACGTGCCCGGGGTCCGCGCCTGCACGACGCCGGCGCGCTCCGGCCAGCGGGTGCGCCGCGAGTCCGGATCTCCGTCCACGGAGCGAGATCTCCTGGGGCTCGCCGACAAGGCACACCGCCTGATGCCGGTGGGGTTCTACTACAAGTCGTTCACCAAACCGCGCTGGCTCTGGCCCCTCGTCGAGAAGGTGATCCGCCGCCACACGGGCGTGGGGACGCTGCCCGTCGACCAGTTGCCACAGCGCAAGGGCGCCCGTCATGCGCGCCCCGACGTCCTGGTGATCGGCGGCGGCGTGGGCGGCCTCGCGGCTGCCCGGGCGGCCGCCGGCGCTGGGGCCACGGTGGCGGTGGTGGACGAAGGTCGTTTCGCCGCGGCGATCCCGGCGGGACCCCTGCGGCGGCGGATCGAGGACCTCGCCGCCGAGCTGCGGGGCCTCCCCACCGTGGAGCTCCTCGAGCAGCACGTAGCGGTCGGGATCTACGAGGGGCCGACCGTTCCCTGCGTGGGTCCCCATGAACTCGTGGAGGTGGAGCCGGGCCGGGTCATCGTCGCCACGGGAGCCGTGGAGGCTCACGGGGTGTTCGCGGGCAACGATCTACCGGGGGTCTGGCTCGGTCGTGGGGCCGCGCGCATGGCGGGCGTGCACGGCGTGGCGCCCGGGCGATGGGCGGTGGCGGTGATCGACACGACCGAGGGGTTGGAGCATCTCGCCATCCTCCGCTCGGCCGGCATGCGGGTCGCCGAGGTCGTTGCGCCCGACGCGATCGCCGGCCGGGTGCCGGCGGGCATCCCCGTCACCCGCAACGCGCGTCTGCTCGCCGCCCACGGCAGGGGGCGCGTGGAGTCCGTGCTGCTCGGGACCGCCAGGGGTGAACGGACCGTGGCGTGCGACAGCGTGGTGATCTCCCTCGGCTACGCGCCGCGCGACGCTCTGGTTCGGATGGCCGAAGGCCTGCCCGTCTCGGCCGCGGGCGACGTCGTGATCCCCGGATGCACGGTCGAGGAGGCAGAGGCATCCGGGACACGGGCCGGATCCGACGCCGGGCGCGCCGACCACGCCCGCGAACCCGCGCAGGCGCCGCTAGGCGCGGAGGGCTACGTCTGCCTCTGCGAGGACGTGGGCGTCGAAGAGCTCCGCGCCGCGTGGGCGGAGGGGTGGACGAGCGCCGAGATCCTGAAGCGCTACACCACCACGACCATGGGTCCCTGCCAGGGCGCGATGTGCGGCGGGCACCTCGCCGCCTTCGTGGAGGATCATGGCGGCGCACCGCAGGCGCAGGGACGCACGACCGCGCGGCCCCCCGCGCGAACCGTCCGGTTGGAGGATCTCGCGGGCGGCGTCAACGAGGTGATCGAGAAGCGGACCGCCCTGCACGACGCGCACGTAGCGGCGGGTGCGACCTTGGATCGGTCCGGCAGCTGGATCCGTCCTTCGACCTACGGCGACGTGGCCGCCGAGATCCGGGCGGTGCGCGAGGGCGTGGGCGTGATGGACGTGGGAACCCTTGGGAAGTTCCTCGTCGCGGGGCCGGACGCGCCGCAGCTGATGGACCGGCTCTTCACCTGTCGCGTGCGCGATCTCAAACCCGGACGCGCCCGCTACCTCCTCGCCCTCGACGAGGCCGGGTACGTGATGGACGACGGGCTGATCTGCGCGCTCGATGCCGGGCGCTACTACGTGACCTCCACGACGGGTGGCGCCGACGCGATGGAGGCCTGGCTCCTGAACTGGGCGGATCGATGGCACCTGCGAGCGCTCGTGCTGAACCAGACCTCGATGCTCGGCGCCATCAATGTGGCGGGTCCGCGGGCCCGGGAACTCCTGCAGCGCCTCTGTGACGACGACGTCGGCCCGGCGGCCCTCGGCTATGCGCGGCACGGCGACATCACCGTGGCCGGCGTCGACTGCCGAGCGATCCGATCGGGGTTCGTCGGCGAGGTGTCGTTCGAACTCCACCACCGGCGCTCGAGCGGTGAAGCCCTGTGGGACGCGCTGCGGGGGGCGGGCGCCGACATGGGCCTGCGACCGCACGGCCTCGACGCCCTCGATGTGCTCCGCCTCGAGAAGGGGCACAGCTACCTCGGTCAGGACACCCTGCCCGATGACCACCCCGCCAAGCTGGGACTGATGTGGGCGGTGCACATGGACAAGCCCGCCTTCGTGGGCAAGACCGCGCTCCTGCGCATGTCGGCGTTGCCCCTGGAGCGCAAGCAGGTCGGCCTGGACTTCGCCGCCGAGCCCCAGCGCGGCGCGCCGCTGTACGCGGGCGACGCGATCGTGGGCCGGGTGACGTCGTGCGCTCGGTCCGAGGCCCTGGGACGCTGGATCGGCTTGGCGTGGCTGCGCCGCGTGGACGGCGCCTTCCCCGCACGACTGCGCGCGGGCGGGATCGGGGCCACCGTGGTGGACACCCCGTTCTACGACCCAGATGGGGCGAGGCAGCGTGCTTGAGCTCGCGCCCACCGAAGCCACGATCCTCACGTGCCTCGGCTCTCGGGACGCCGTGGATGCGGCCGTCGCCGTCAGCGGTCTCGAGGCCGGCCGCGTCGCGCGGGACGAGGCCATGCTGATCGTGCCCGCCGGGCGGGACGACGAGCTGGTGGCGGCCGTGACCGCCGCCGTCTTGCCCGTCGACGCCGACGCTCTCGTCATCGACACGACAGACGGGTGGAGCATCTGGACGATAACGGGCGGCGAGCGCGAGATGGGATCGGCCATGGCCCGGCTGACCGCCCTGGAACTCCCGGACCCGGGCTTCGCCCAGGGCGACCTCGCGCGCGTCCCCGTGAAGCTCTTCGTGGCCCGGGGCAGCGTTCGCATCCTGGTGCCATCCATGTGGGGCGCCTACCTGCGCGCGCGCATCCTCGAGCGCTGCTCCACCCTGCAGATCCGCGAACGTCGCCCGCCGCGCCCGTGGGAGGTGCCCGCATGACGGGCCTGCTGCGCAAGCGGACGTTCCTGCACGCGGCGGACGTGGCGGCGCACTACGACGTCGTGATCGTGGGGGGCGGGGTCAACGGGCTGTCACTCGCCTACCACCTCGCCGAACGACAGGGCATCACGAACGTGGCGGTGTTCGAGCGGGCGTACATCGGCTCAGGCGGCTCCGGGCGGAACACGCAGGTCGTCCGCGCGAACTACAACACCCCGGAAACGGTTCCCCTGTATAAGGCGAGCCTCGAGATCTGGCAGACGCTGAGCGCCGAGCTGGACTTCAACATCTTGTGGAGCCCCGGCGGCGAGCTCGACCTGGTCCACAGCGTCGATGCCCTGGAGGTGGAGCGGGACAAGTCGCTGCTGAACCGCGCATACGGGGTGGCCACCGACATCCTCAGCGTGGACGAGGTGCTCTCGATGTGTCCGCTGGTGGACGCAAGCGGCGGCGGTGAGCTGCCGGTGCTGGGTGCGAGCTACCATCCGCCAGGATCGATCGCGCACCACGACTCCGTGGTGTGGGGGTACGCGTCGGCGGCGGAGCGACGCGGGGTGGCGGTCCACGAGGGCGTCGCGATCACCGGGCTCGACGTTCGAGACGGCGTCTGCCATGGCGTGCTGACCGACGCGGGGACGGTGAGCGCCGGCGCCGTGGTCAGCGCCGTGGCGGGCCACAGCAGCGTGGTCGCCGCCATGGCGGGGATCAAGCTCCCCATCAGGACCCACCCGCTGCAGGCGTTCGTGACGGAACCGTACGCACACGTCCTGGATGGCTTGGTCAGCTCCATGGACCTGTTCGTATACATCTCGCAGACCGCGCGCGGCGAGCTGCTGGTGGGAGCCGAGATCCTCCCCTACAACACATACGCCACGCGCTCCACCTTCGGCTTCCTGGCCGAGGCGGCCAAGCGCACGATCCAGATCCTGCCGTTCGCCGCGAAGGCGCGTGCGATGCGTCAGTGGACCGGTCTGTGCGACATGTCGCCGGACTCGTCGCCGCTGCTGGGGGAAACGGAGGTCCGCAACTTCTTCTTGATGGCCGGGATGGGCACGTGGGGGTTCAAGGGGTCCCCCATCTTCGGGCGCACGATGGCCGAGATGATCGCGACAGGACGCACGCCGGATCTGATCGCGCCCTTCGCGCCCGATCGTTTCGAGCGTGACCGGATGGTGCCCGATGCTTCCAGCGCGGGCACCCATTGAGATGGAACGAGCTGGGGAGGGATCGACGAACGTGAGCCGAAGCCGGTACGACGCCATCGTGGTCGGCGGGGGGCACAACGGACTCACGGCGGCGGCCTACCTCGCCCGCGGCGGCATGCGAACGCTGGTCCTCGAGCGTCGGGAGATCGTGGGCGGCGCGTGCGTGACCGAGGAGATCGCCCCGGGCGTCCGCGCCTCCACGACGTCCTACATCGCATCCATGTTGCGGCCGGAGGTGATCCGCGACCTGGAGCTCGGACGGCGGGGACTGAAGATGGTGGCGTGCGAGCCCGGCCTCCAGTCGGTGTTCGAGGAGGGGACGGTGCTGCCCTGGTGGACCGAGCACGCACGGACCATGGCGGAGATCGCGAAGCTCTCGGCCGCCGACGCGGCCAGGTTCGACGAGGTGGACAAGCGGCTCAGGCAGCTCGTTCGCTACCTGCAGCCCTTCTTCCTGGAAGAGCCGCCCGATGTGCACGCCAGGGGGTGGGCCCGGCTCCAGGAAGGGCGCCGCCTCTTCAAGCGCTTCCGCACCATCGACGGGAACGACATCACCGGCCTCGCCTCGTTCCTCACGGGTTCGCTCGGCGAGTTCCTCGACCGGAACTTCGAGTCCGAGTACGTCAAACGGATGTACCTGGCCAACAACGTGTACGGCATGCACGCCCCGCCGTATCGCCCGGGGACCGCGATCGGCCTGATGTTCCACATGCTCTCGGGCGGCGACGATGCGATCCAGGGCTTCTACGGACACGTGATGGGAGGCATGGGGGCGATCACGACGGCGATCGCGGACGCCGCCCGCGAGCACGGGGCCGAGATCCGCACGGGTACGCCCGTGCAGCGCATCCTCGCAACGAACGGCCGCGCCATCGGCGTGGTACTCGAAGACGGGACGGAGGTGCGCGCACGCGTGGTGGTATCGAACGCCGACCCCAAGCGCACGATCCTCGGCCTCGTGGACGCGAACGAGGTCCCCGAGGACTACCGGCGCGGCGTCGAGGCCATCAAGATGTCGGGCCCGTGCGCGAAGGTGAACCTCGCGCTGGGGGAAGAGCCGCGCTTCACGGGCATGCCGGCCGACGCCGACGCCAACCGGCGCTCGCTCGCCACGCTCGTGCCCACCCTCGAGGGGGCCGAGCGCATGTACGACATCGCGAAGTGGGGCGAGATCCCCGATGACCTGTGGGTCGACTGCGTCGTGGCCTCCAACGTCGATCCGTCGCTCGCCCCCGAGGGCACCCACGTCATGACCTGCTTCGTGCAGTACGTCCCCTATGAGCTACGCGACGGCACCTGGGATCGTCACCGCGACCTCCTGGGCGAACGTGTCTTGGCCAAGGTGGCGCGGTACGCGCCCAACGTGCCGGCCGCCGTGCAAGCGATGCAGGTGGTGACCCCGCTCGACCTCGAGCGCACGTACGGCCTCACGGAGGGCAACATCTTTCACGGCGATCTCAACATCGAGCAGCTCTTCTTCATGCGGCCCGTGCCGGGCTGGTCGCACTACCGCACCCCCGTGGAGGGCCTCTACCTGTGCGGCGCCGGCGTGCATCCGGGTGGAGGCGTCACGGGGGCGCCCGGCTACGTGGCGGCGCATCGGGTGCTGCGCGACCACAAGCGCCGCTGAGCTCGCCGGCGACGATGGCGCAAAGGGCCTAGCCGCCGGGGGCGGGGATCTCCGTGGGATCGTCAGGGCCGTCGGGGCGGCGCAACGCGCCACGGACGAGGATCGCCGCGGTAGCCACCAGGACCACGCCGGCCCCGGCGAGCGCGATCGGCGTGAGGACCTCGCCGAAGACCACCCAGGCTGCCACCGTGGCCACGACGGGCTGGCACTGCGTGATCAAGGCCGCCAGCCACGCCTCCACGTGATGGTGCGACCAGGCGATGAACGAGTGGCCCACGGCGCCGGCGAAGATGGTAACCAGCCAGACCCAGACCCAGTCCATGCCGCGCGGCGGGGCCATGTCCGTCCCCGTCGCGAACCCCAGCGCCGTGATCATGATCGCCGCCACGAACATGACGTGCGCCATGTACTCAAGGGCGCCCACCGAGGCCCGAGCGCGCTTGGAGAACAGCCAGTACGCGGTCCAACTGAACACGCTGGCGAGCGCCGCCAGGTCGCCGAGCGGGCTCCACGACGGCGATCCCGCCGAGCCGACCGCCACAGCCACGACCCCGGCGAACGACAACGCCACGAAGAGGACGTCGCGGCGCTGCACCCGCTCGCCGAACCACCGGGCCGCGCCGAGGGTGATGAACACGGGCGCGAGCGCGGCGATGATCGTGGCGTTCGCGATGCTGGTGAGTCGGAACGAGGTGAAGCTCAGGAACACGTCGGCGCCGAAGAACACGCCGCCGAGCGCGCAGATCTTCAGGACGCGCCATGAGGGCCGTCGCCCCGTGACGGCGAAGACCGCCGCGTAGACGAGCACCCCCATCCACAGCCGATACGAGGCGAACGCCAAGGTGGGCATCGCGATGCGGCGCAGGACGAGCGGGACGAGCCCCCAGATCACCGTGGTGAGCGCGACCGCAGCGATCCCCAGCGAACGACGTTCGGAGCGCTCGGTGAGCGTGGCGGCCATGCGTTCGACCGTACCGGATGCCGGCCCCTCCCCGGCCGAGGTCCCGGCCGGCCCGTGTCCTCCGCGCCACTCGCCTCGGCGAGCCGGTGCGGAGTAGCATCGGGCGGTGATCCGACCCACCGAACGCGCGATCGAGGCAGTCGTGCAAGCCCAGAGGGCCGCGAGACGCTTCGATCCCGACGCCCGTATCAGGCTGGTTCGCGGGCAGGCGGGCGTCTCCTTCGCGCTCGCCGACGGTCCAGGTCCTGGGGACGTCGAGGTGCCGTGCGGTGAGGCCGCGCTGTTGGCCGAGGCCGACCTCGACGGCATCCTCGACACCGGGGAGCACAACGCCCCCGTGCTCCGCCCTGCCTCCTAGGTCGTTCCCCTCCCGCGTCCTCGCGTAGGCTCTGCTGGAGACGGGGGGAACGGTGGGCGCGCTGACGGAACGCTTCGACGAGGCGTACGCGTACGCGTCCGCCTTGCATCGTGACGACCGCCGCAAGGGAAGCGACGTGGCGTATCTGACCCACCTGCTGAGCGTCGCAGCGCTCGTGCTCGAAGACGGTGGCGACGAGACGCAGGCGATGGCGGGGCTCCTGCACGATGCCGCCGAGGATCACCCCACCGAGGAAGGACCCGCCGGCCGCCTCGACGAGATCGAGACCCGGTTCGGACCTGATGTCAGGCTATTGGTCGCGTTCTGCACCGACCACCTCGAGGTCGACCCACCGCCCTCGCAGGTGCGGAAGGATCGCTACGTGGCGCATCTTCGGGAGGCGGAGACCCTCGCCGGGCTGCGGGTGTCGCTCTCGGACAAACTGCACAATGCGCGCAGCATCCTGCGGGACCTCCGAGACGAAGGCCCCGGGGTCTGGAACCGGTTCAACACCGGAGCGGCGTTCCAGCTGCAGTACTACCGCGGCCTGGTGGACGCGTTCAGATCCAGGAGGGCGATCGGCTTCGAGAGTTCGATGATCGACGAGCTCGAACGTGTCGTGGCGGAGATCGAGCGCCTGACGCCGCTGGGATGAGGCGGTTCTGCCGATGATGTGATACGAAAACCGGACGACGGACGGGTATCCAGCCCGGCGCACGAGGAAGGGATGACCGTGTCAACGCATACCGACGAAGGATCGACCGGCCCCGAAGAGAGCGAGACCCCAGACCGGAGCGAAGCGGGGCGTCGCTACCCCGGCCAATCCCGCGTGCCACACCCGACGCCCGCAGAGCGGGCCGCGCGGGGCAAGGTCGCCCGTGCCGACGTGCCGCGGGAGAGCCACGGCGAGTTCGTCCCTTCGGACAGCCGGCCCGATCCGATCGCGTTGCTCGAAGCGCAGGGCCGCGATCGCGTCCCCGAACTCCTCCCGATCCGGTACGGACGCATGGGTGTCTCCGCCTTCACGTTCTACCGGGGCGCGGCCTTGATCATGGCGTCGGACCTCGACGGCACCCCCGACTCCGGGCTCCGGGCTCAGATATGCGGCGACGCCCACTTGTCGAACTTCGGGGCCTTCGGCTCCCCGGAGCGCAACCTGATCTTCGACATCAACGACTTCGACGAGACCCTGCCGGGGCCATGGGAGTGGGACCTGAAGCGGCTCGTCGCCAGCTTGGAGATCGCCGGGCGCGATAACGAGTTCGATGACGCCGATCGACGCCGGGTCGTTTTGAAGGCTGCCCGCGCCTACCGCGAGGCCATGCGGGAGTTCTCGCAGATGGGGAACCTCGCCGTCTGGTACCAGCATCTCGATCTCGATGCGTACGTGAAGGCGATGGCCGCCTCCGTCGACCGCAAAGAGGTGAAGCGTGTCGAGAAGAACGTCGCGAAGGCCCGGACGCGCGACAGCCTGCAGGTCCTTACCAAGCTCACGGATCCCTCCGGCGGCGAGCCCCGTATCGTGGCGCAGCCACCGCTGATCGTCCCGCTGGAGGATCTGCTCGACGAGGAGGCCCGCCAGGGCATGGAGCATCTGCTCCACCGGCTGCTCCGGGGCTACCGCAAGACGCTCGAAACCGATCGGCGCCACCTGCTGGAGCAATTCCGGATGGTGCAGATCGCGCGGAAAGTGGTCGGCGTCGGCAGCGTGGGCACCAGGGCTTGGATCGGGCTCCTCCTCGGGCGCGACGCTCAGGACCCGCTGTTCCTGCAGATGAAGGAGGCGCAGGAATCGGTGTTGGAGCGGTTCGTCGGCAAGAGCGCATTCGCGAACCACGGGCGGCGCGTGGTGGCGGGGCAGCGCCTGATGCAGACGACCAGCGACATCTTCCTGGGATGGGAGCACGTCACCGGGATGGACGGGGTGGAGCGGGACTTCTACGTTCGTCAGCTCCGGGACTGGAAGGGCTCGGCGGTGATCGATGCGATGGCGCCCGAGGGGATGGCGCTGTATGCCCACATGTGCGGGTGGACCCTGGCGCGGGCTCACGCTCGGTCGGGCGACCGCATCGCCATCGCGGCCTACATGGGCAAGGGCGACGCGCTCGACCGTGCGATGGCCGACTTCGCGACCGCCTACGCGGCCCAGAACGAGAAGGACTACGCGGCGATGCAGGCCGAGGTCGCCAGCGGGCGCCTGGTCGCCGAGCCGGGGTACTAGCGTCCGAAGTTCCGGGCGGGCGATGACGCGACTGCGACGTCACGACCTCGCGCGGCCATGGGGTCGCATGCGCGTCTGGTCCGCGGGCTCGGGACCGGCGGTGTTGGCGATCCACGGCCTCGGCGGGTCCGGCCGCTACTGGCAGGGGCTCGCCGACCAGCTGGGCGACCGATACACCGTGATCGCGCCGGACCTGGGCGGGTTCGGGGGGTCCGACAAGCCCGAACTCGACTACGACCGCGCCTTCCACCTCGGCGACCTGGATGCCGTGGTCGCCGACGCCTCGTCGTCGGGACCGCTCGCCGTGGTGGGCCATTCGCTGGGCGGGGTGCTCGGGGCCCTGTGGTGCGTCCGCGATCCGCGCCGGGTGCGAGCCCTCGCCCTCGCGGCCACCCCGTTCCCGACGGGGGCGCACCTCGGGCCACGCGACCCAAGGGAGATGCGACCCTCCCTCGGACGACGCGGCCTGGCTGCCACGGCCCGGCTGGTCTGGCCGCTGGTCGCGCTCCCCGTGGGACTCGCTCGGGGGTATTCGGCCGCCGTGGTGATGGACTTCGCACGGCCCACCGTGCGTGCCCGCGCCTGGACCCTGGCCTCGCTCCTGTCCGACCCCTCGATCCGTGAGGAGGTCGGTGCCCTGGCTCGGATGGACCCGGCGCCGCCCGCGCTGCTGGTAAACGCCGCAGACGACCACCGGGTCCCCATCCGGGCACAGGAGGCCTGGGCCTCGTTTCTCCCAGCCGCCGATCGGCTCGAGGTGCCCGGCGGCGGCCACCAGTTCCTCCTGCGCACGGGCTTCGAGCCGCTGACGACCTGGCTCGAGCGCTCAGGCCCGCAGACGCTGTAGCGCTGAGCGGGGATACTATCCAGCCATGATCCGGATCCGAACCCTCCTCGCGATCGCGCTCCTGGGGACGTGCATCGCCCCGGCACTGGCCTCGCCGGCCTCCGCCTCCGCCTCCGCGCATCATCCGTCGATCTCGCTGTCGCGGTCGGTGGGACCGGTCGGAGCGAAGGTCACGGTCCATGGGCGTGGATTCGCACACCGCCGGAAGGTCTCGGTGCACTTCCAGGACCGGGTCCGCGGCGCCGTCAAGGTGGCGTCCACGACCACGACGCGCTCGGGCACCTTCAGCGTCGCCTTCACGGTTCCTCGCAACCCCGGCGGCGCTCACCTGATATCCGCCGTTGACGCATCGGGGCGCCGGTCGGCGGCCGTCACCTTCACGATCAGGGAACGGCTGCGGCAAGGTGATACGCAGCTGGCGCCCTTCGACCGGGTCTGCGCCCAGCAGCGGCTGCAATCGAGGAGCTCTTACACCGCGGCCTTCGACCTCACGGGCTACCCCGCCCGGGAGCGCATCCGCGTGTTCCTGTTGTCCGGCGCCGGCGACACGGTCACGGCGAAGGTCGTGAGCACCGACCGGTTCGGATCGGTCGCGGGCCACTACGTGCAACCGAACGTCCCCTCCGGCTTCTACAAGGTGCGCACGTCATCTCCCACGCAGCGATTCCCGACATCCGTGGCGATCTTTTCCACGTGGTTCACGTGCTACACGTTCTCCGGGAACGTGCGACCCATGCACTGGCGGGCGGATGGCGTCGGATTCCTGCCGGGGACCCGGGTGGGGTTGAACTGGACCGGGACCACGGACAACCCGATCTTCGAAACGCGAGTGCGCGCCGATGGGAGCTGGGGCGTGGCGCGCTTCCGAACCGGGTGCGCCCGCCACAAAGGCACCTACACGGTCCACACCATCGGTACGGATGGCCAGGGGCGGCCGATCTTCGTCACGAACCACAACCACATGCGCACCCCCTGCGGCTGAACGAAGTTGTGTCGGTGGTGTGGAAACGGGCTCATATCCCACGCGCGACCGCGTTCTGCGGGTACAAAGGTAGGTATGGATCACAACGACGTATTGGCGCTGATGTCGGGCGCCACCTCCCCCAACGACATCGCCTCCGCGTTCGCCGAAGCACGAGCGTGGCTCGCAGACAACCCCCAAGACGACGCCGTGCGCGCGGCCGTCCAGGAGCTCGCTCGACGTGAGCGCGAGCAGTGGGGGCTCTCCTACCGCTAGGAACTACTCGGTCTTGGATATGGCGAGCGCGGCCAGCCCCGCCGCCACCCCGAGGAGGGCCGCGAGGAGCAAGAACGCCTTGGCCGAGCCGCCCACCGCCAGGTCGTAGGACAGCTGCGCGCCGAGCGTTTGGTAGACCTTCGTCAACTCGCCCGCGGACTGCGCCGAGAAGGTCTGTGCCTCGGTGCTCGCTGACAGCTCTTCCAACAGGCTCCCGCCGGCCGCGGGGGAGGCCGATGCGGCGGGCACCTCGGGGCGCTCCGTCCCTCGCAAGACCACCGTGAAGACCGGGACCTCCATCGAGCGCGCGCGCTCCGCGGCCTGCTGCGGGGTCACCTGGCTGCCCGTGTCCGCGCCGTCGGAAAGCAGCACGACGGCCGCGGCCGCGTCGCCATTGGCGCTTCGGTCCGCCTCGATGGCGTCGAGCGCCGACGAGAGCCCGTCACCGATCACGGTCCCGCGGCTCGTCGTGAGCGACGCGATGGCCCCGTCGAGCGGCCCGCGGTTCGACGACGGGGTCACGAGCACGCGCGCCTTCCCCGCGAACGTCACGAGCCCGACCCGATAGCCCTCGGGGAGCTTCTGCACGAATGCCTGCGCGGCGTGCTGCGCCGCCGCGATGCGGCTGGGCAGGACGTCGGTCTGGTCCATGGAATCGGAGACATCGATCGCCATCACCACGGTGGCTTCCTTGGCTTGCCTGCTCAGGCGGAACTGCCCGAACGCCAGCGCGAGGCAGGCCGCCGCCGCCAAGAGGAGGATCGGCGGGAGCAGCGTCTTCCACTTGTACACGCCGCGGGAGGTCACGGACGCGGCGTCGTAGCGTCGCTTGAATCGTTGCTGCCGCACGAACTTGGGTCCGATCAGGACGGCAACGAGGACAAGCACGGCGACGACCCAGGCCAGCAGGACCAGCGCGGTGAACGACATGCACGTCCTATCGGCGCGGCGCACGCTCAGCGTTAGTCTGGGCTACGTGTCCCCGCTGACCGGTCCTGGGATCGACCCGCCGACACCGGCCACCCGCGCCATGATCGGATCGTCGCTCGCGTTCTCGGTGTCGCGGACGCAGGCGCCCACGAGCGCAGAACAGAGCGCGGCCCTGCAGGGGATCTCCCTCGACCGGCTGCTGCGCACGATCGTGATCCGGCGCGGGGTCGAGGACTACGTCTTCGTGCTGGTCCCCGCCGGGCGCCAGATCGACTGGCCCCGGCTCCGCGCCCACCTCGGCGCGAAGCGTCTATCGCTGCCCGACGCGGATGAGGCAAGGGCGGCCACGGGCTATCAACGCGGAGCGATCACGCCCTTCGGCTCACGCGTGGCCTGGCCCGTGGTAGCGGACGCGGCCGTGCGGGGGCGTGGGCTCGTGGCGATCGGGGGCGGAGCCCGGGGCGTGAACCTCCACGTCGATGCCGACGCGTTGCTCGCCGAACTCCGCGCGGACGTCGCCGACGTGACCCGCCCGACCGAGCACCAGGCCTAGCGGCCGGGCTTGCGAGGACGCCTGCCGCGTGCCTGGGCCCCTCCGGCGCGGCGCGGCCCCCGTTGCGCAGGCTGGTGCGCGGAGCGCTCGGGCGCCTTCATGCCGGCGCGGTCGAACTCGGCATGAAGCTGCAGCTCCCGGGCCATCTTGGCGACGTCCGAGCGCTGCTCGCTCGTCACGAACGTGATGCCGGTGCCGCTTCGCCCCGCGCGGGCCGTACGCCCCACGCGGTGGACGTACGCCTTCTCATCCTCCGGCGCGTCGAAGTTCACGACGTGCGTGATGTGCTCAAGGTCGAGCCCGCGCGCGGCTACGTCGGTGGCCACGAGCACGTCGCGGTCTCCGGACGCGAAGTGGCCCAGGGCGCGCTCACGCTGAGGTTGGGTCATGCCCCCGTGGAGCGCGCCGGCGCGGAACCCGGCCTGCGCGAGGGCCTTCGCCAGTCGGTCGGCACCCCGCTTCGTGCGCACGAACACGAGCGTAAGCCCGCGATCCGCCGCGAGCTCGCGTAGGAGCCGGCTCTTCTTCTGCGCGTGCTCCACGGAGACGAAGCGGTGATCCGCGGTCGCGATCACCGGGCGGTCGTCCACAACCTCGTGGCGCACCGGATCTTGGGTGAAGCGCTGCGCGAGACGCCCGACCTCCCCGTCCAGGGTGGCCGAGAAGAGCATGGTCTGACGACCGGGCCGCAGCATCTGCAGGATGCGGGTGACATCGGGCAGGAACCCCATGTCGAGCATGCGGTCGGCCTCGTCCAAGACCGCGATCCGCACGCGATCGAGCCGGAGCAGCTTGCGCGCCACGAGGTCGAGCAGGCGCCCCGGCGTGGCGATCAGGACGTCCGCACGGCGGGCGCGCTTGGCCTGTGCGGGGATCCCCACGCCGCCGTACACCGAGGCGATGGTGAGCCGGCGGACGTCGGCGATCGCGCGGAACTCCTCGGTCACCTGGCTCGCGAGCTCGCGGGTGGGGACGAGGATCAAGGCCGTGGGTGACCTGGTGTCGGGATGGAGCCGTTCCACGATCGGGATGGCGAACGCCAGCGTCTTGCCCGAGCCCGTCCGGGATCTGGCGAGGACGTCACGCCCGGCCATCGCATCGTCCAGAACGAGAGCCTGGATGGCGAAGGGCCGCTCGATACCGCGCATCTCGAGTGCCCGCACGACCGGTGGCGAAACCCGGTGGTCCTGAAACGACCCGCGCCGCGCCGAATCGGGTCGGTCCGCGCGCATGACAGGTCTGGGTACGGTGTTGGTGTTCACAACAGCCTCCTCGGCTCGTTCCTCTGTGGGCGTCGAGTGCTTCGATGCCTCGTTCCACAGCGGAGGTCCTTCGTGGGCGCTGTTGGATGATTCCTTGCCGGCCCACGGGCCGGCGACGTCGGCTTGCAACGAGCCCTTAGGGCTCCGTGCCGTTCCGATCGCTCTGCGGTTCCTCGGCCGGGAGTCCGAGTGGATCCTCGGCCTCCTCGATCGGGGTCCCGGGTTCGATGAGACCTGCGGCGCGGTCCTCGTCGCGCTTCCTGCGCGCGAGGCGCCGTTCCTCGATGGCGGCGGCCTTCTTCGCCTTCACTTCACGACGTTGCCGCTTCCCCGCGCTGTCTGGCACCTCACTAGCGTACAGGACGACTCCCCCTCCTCCGCTACGCTGCTCGGCCAGGAGGTGGCGATGCCCGAGGGGATGAACGTCGAGGTCGCTCACAAGTTGAGCGAATCGCACCACGAGGCGGCGCGGCGTCGTCGTGGTTGGAAGGAGGTGTCCGAGATCATGGAGGTCATCCTCCTGGCCGTCGTTGCCGTGGCCACGGCCTGGAGCGGATACCAGGCGGCCCGTTGGGACGGACGCCAGTCGTACCTCTACGGGACCTCGTCGCGCCTGCGGATCGAGGCCGACGCCGCGGACGTGGACGGTCGAGATCAGAAGCTGCTCGACGTCGTGACGTTCAACACGTGGATCGCCGAGGAGCAGACGGGCGACCACGAGGTAGCCCAGCTCTACGTCCGGCGCTTCAGTCCGGAATTCAAGGTCGCCTTCGACGCGTGGGTCGCGACGCATCCCTTCAAGAACCCGGACACGGCCCCGGGGCCGACCTTCATGCCCCAGTACCACAACTCCCTGAGCGAGAAGGCCGACGTCTTGAACGACCAGGCGAGCGCCGCCTTCGCGGAGGGCACGGCGGCGCGAGAGACCGCCGACCGTTACGTCCGCCAGACCGTGCTGCTCGCGACCGTGCTGTTCCTCGTCGCGGTGGCACAGCGATTCGAGTTCCGAGCCGTGCGCGTGACCGCCGGGGCGATCGCGGCCGTGTTGCTGGTGTTCGCGGTCTCCGGGATCGCAACCCTCCCGCGCATCTGATCCCACCTCAGGCCCTCGCGTGGCTCCGGCCTTCCGTCCGTGGCAACGATCACGCAGGTCGAGAACGAGGAGGATCTGCCGCTGTGTGGGGGGGGTCCCGTGCCCTTAGCTCGCGCCCTCGGGTCCCGTGCCTCTGGTTCAACGCCCCGAGGACGCGTCCCCCAGGCTCAACGACCGCTCGGCGTGTCCGCGCCGTACCGCTCGACATCGGACGCGAGATCGAGGGGCCGCATCCGCGTCTTGGCGGACTCCACGTCGTCGGTGATGAACCGCTCCGGCAGGATCCAGCAGACCTCGAACTCGAGCCCGTCGGGATCCTTGGCGTACAGCGCTTTCGTGGTGGCGTGATCGGTGGCGCCCACCAAGGCACCCGCATCGGCGAGCCTCGCCGCGATCTCCTGCAGGTCTCCCAGCGTCTGCACCTCCCACGCGATGTGGTAGAGACCGACCTCGCCCCGGCCGGCGTTGGAGTCCGCGGCGTCCTCGCCGATCGTGAAGAGCGCGAGGTCATGGTCGTTCGTGGAGGCCGGTGCCTGCATGAATACCGCGCCCGCCTGAGGGATCTCCGACACGAGGCGGAACCCGAGCACGTCGCGATAGAACGCGTACGTGCGCTGAGCGTCCCGCACATACAGGACCGCGTGGTTCATCCGCTTGATCGCCATCGCCGCTCCCGTCGCCCAATCCCCGAGCTTACGCGGCGACCGCTCTGGCGAACGCCTTCGCACCGTTCGTCCGCATCGAGGCCCCGGGCGCGGACTCCCCGCGAGCGCTTCTTAAGGACGAGCGACGTTGCCGGCGAGCGTCCAACCGACGAGCGCGTTGGCGTGCCCGTGTCCCATGCCGTACTCGGACTTGAGGTACCCCACGATGGCCATGTGCTTGCTGAGGCCACATCCCGCGATGATCCGCTGCCACTCCGCGATGGAGCGCCCGTACTTCTTCTCGATGGACGGGAAATACGATGCCGGACCCTGCTTCGGCCAGGGCGGTGCGTACTCGGCCGTGTTGATGTCCTCCGTTCTCCGGCTCCCACTGCGCCCGGACTCGGCGAGGCGAACTCCGCCGACAGAGACAGATCCGCGAGTTCGAGGCAGCCGTGGTCTTCGACGAGCGTTCCCTCGACCGCGGCCGCGCCGTAGTGCGGTGGCGCGCCCGTCAGGCGAGGGAGGAAGATGCCTTCGGGTGCGGTCGGATCCCTCGACGAGCAGGCGGAGAGCGCCAGCGCGAGCGCCGGACAGAGCATCGCTACGCCCGAGGGGATGGGCGAGGCAGGACGTCGCAGCTTCACGCCGCGATGCTACTCGCCCGCTCCACGCGGATCCTCGGGTGAACGCTCGAGAGCGATAGCGCCCTTTCGCTCGATGGGGACCCGAGTTGAGCGAACTCATGGGACTGGGGCGGACCGCCGATACCAACAGATCATGCGACCGAAGTTCGGCCGAGCGACCCAGGTGCTTTCGGTCATCTTCGCGCTGGCGGGCCTCGGCGCTGCCCTCGCGGGAATCAACAGCGGCCACCAGACCACGCCGAGGACCGGGCAGGACGGGCTGATCCTCCTCACGCTGGGGGTGGTCTACGTCTTCGTTGGTGTGTGCCTCTGGATCGAGTTCTTGTGGGCCTGGTGGGCGGGCCTGGACCTGGCCTCGGTCGTCGTGATCGCGGACTTGGTCTTGGGCATCCACGACGGCGGGTTAGTGGTGTGGTCCGCCTTCCTGGCGCTCTTCGCTGCCTCTGCCGTACAGGGTCGTCACGAAGAGACCCGCTAGTGCATACACATGTCCCCGTAGACGACAGCCTCAGTCTGGACGGAAGACGCATCGGCGCCTCGTGCCCGCGGGAACGACTCCTGCACGTGTGAACGTCAGACTCCATCATGGGGAGGCTGAGTGTGCGGTTACTCGCTGACGTCGCGTCGATCGCGGCGATGATGCTCGCCTCGTGCGGCATGGTGGAAGGTGAAGGAACGTCGACATCACCCGGGCCGACGTCTTGCGCTCAACTCGTCCGGAGATGCGAGCCGACGCGGCTGCCAGACGTGACCCTCATCCACGGGCAGACCTCCGGAGCGTTCGGCTCCGTGGACGGGATGGATCTCACCGGCATCATCTCCTTCGACGAGGCGCTGCGGCGTGCTGCCGGATACGCCATTCCTCCAGACGCGCAGACGGTGCAGGTGACGCTCGGATCGGCGAACGCCGCCGACCTCCACTGGGGCAAGGGGACCAACCTGTACTACGACGTCGACTGGGGAGGTATGTGCACCCCGGTGGCCGGCCCCTCGCTGCCTCCCGGAGGGTCACTGCCCTCGTGTGCAGGTTCCAGCTTGGTGACCGGCATGGACGCCCAAACCGGCGAGTTCATCGTCACCGGCGGTAGCTAGGTGATCCCGAGCCTGATCGGCTGGGGCGACCAAGCCGGGCCCGGCGCTTGAACGCGTGGGCCGCCCGCGGCGCCCGGCGGTGCGCCCGGCGGTGCTGGCTGAGCGTATCCTCGAACGCATGCCAGGACTCGAGCGTGTGCCGCCGCACATGCGTACCACCTACCTCGGTGAATTCACGCTCGCGCACGCCGAGCAGATCGCGGAAGCCCTCGAGGGAGCCGACATCGTGTGGTGGTCCAAGTCGCCCGGAGCGATCAGCTGGATCTGGGAGCACGGCGTTCGGCTCTTCGTCGACCGCACGCGGCTGGAGGAGGCCCGCCTGCTGGCGAGCGACCGGCTCAGCGGTTCGCCGTAGTGCTAGCGTGGCGGGCTTCCGGCCCGTGTGAAGGAGACGTTCCATGGCAGAGGCCCGCGATTGGAACACCGGCATCATCGAAGAGTTCCGAGCCCACGACGGCGTCGTCGGCGGCCCGTTCGAGGGGGCCCCGCTGCTCCTGCTCACCAGCACAGGTGCCAAGACCGGGCGACAGCACACCACGCCGGTGATGTACCTGCCCGACGGCGATCGTTTCGTCGTGTTCGCCTCCAAGGCAGGGGCGCCCGCGGACCCGGACTGGTACCGGAACCTCGTGGCGAACCCCGAGGCGACGGTGGAGGTCGGCACGGAACGGTTCGGCGTCAAGGTCGAGATCGTGCAGGGCGCGGACCGCGATGCCCTCTTCGCTCGGCAGGCGGCCGCCTACCCGCAGTTCGCCGAGTACGAGCAGAAGACCGACCGCGTGATCCCGGTGGTCGCGCTCGTACGCGCGGTCTGACGCCTCAGGCGGGCGACCCGATGGCCCCGTCGGCCATCGCCACGACGCGGTGCAGGAGGGGCGCCAGCTCCGCGTCGTGCGTCGCGATGACGCAGCAGGACCCCGAGGCGGCGGCATCCGCGAGGACGGCGAGGATCCGGCGGGACCATCCCGCGTCCTGGTGTCCCGTGGGCTCGTCCGCGAGCAGGAGGGCCGGACCCATCACCAACGCCCGCGCCAGGGCCGTGCGCTGTTGCTCCCCCAACGACGCCTCGCGCGGGTATCGTTCACCGAGCTCATCGAGCCCCAAGGTCTGCAGCAACCCGTCGATCAGGGGGCGTCGCTCCTCCAATTGCCCCGCGAGGCGCGCCGGGTACTCGACGTTCTCGCGGATCCGGAGCTCGTCCATCAGCCCGAGTCGCTGGGGGACGTACGCGACGTCGGCCCACGGGGTAGACGATCCGGAGGGCACGCTCACGGAGCCCTCGTCGGCCCGCTCCCACCCGCCGGCGATGTTCAGCAGCGTGGTCTTGCCCGATCCCGACCGACCCACCAGCCCGACGAGCTCGCCGGCACCCGCGACGAGGCTCACGTCGCGCAGCGCATGCACGATCTCGTCGCCGTGACCGTAGGCCTTCGAAACCCCCACGACCTCGAGCGCTGCCCCGCCGGATCCCGCCATCCACGTGGGTAGATCGCGACCCGGCCACCGCAGGACCGTCCCCGGTGCCGGCGCCTCGGGGTCGGGCGAGCCCCGCCCCCCGGCCTCCCGCACCCGCCCGTGCTCGAGCTCCAGCCGGTGCTCGGCGGCGGCGATGACGTCGGGGTCGTGCGTGGCGATCACCACTGTCACGCCGTCCGCCGCCAGGTCGTGCAGCCGTTCGATCACGAGGGCGCTCGACCCACGGTCGAGTTCGGCCGTCGGCTCGTCGGCCACGACGACGCGAGCACCGGAGGCCAGCGCCTGCGCGAACGCGGCGCGCTGCTGCTCTCCCCCGGACAGCTCCTCCGGTCGATGATCCGCGCGATCCTCGATACCGAGCTTGCGGAGGATCGCGAGGAGGTCGTCCCCATCGCGATCCGCGCCGGCCGCCATGCGCAGGTGCTGGGCCACCGTGAGGTCCGTCAGGAAGTTGGCGGCGGGCCGCTGGTAGACGTAGCCGACCACGTCGCGCAGCAGCCGCCTCCGCGCCCGGGCGGACGCCGCGCCCACGTCCAAGCCCTCCACGGCCACCGACCCGGAGCTCGGGCGGTCCATGCCGGCGATGATGCGAAGCAAGGAGGACTTCCCGCTGCCCGAGGGCCCGACGACCGCGCTCACCGCCGCTCGAGGCAGGGCGCCCGTGACGTCCCGTAGCGCCCGTACCGCTCCGGTGGGCGCCGGGTAGGAGCGCACGACGCCGTCGAACAGGATCGCCGTTCCCCGAGCCAAATCAGCCGGCAACGCGCATCACCTCTCCCAAGGACTCGCGCCGTGCCGCCCGATCGGCGAGCCGCCCGCCAACGAGGGCCGCGACGCCGAGCAACGCCGCCGCAGCGATCAGCGCACCCCACGGCGCGACCACGATGCTGCGTGGCGGGATGGACGGCAGCGGCGCGATCGCATCGAGCACCGTCGGCAGCGTGACCAACCCCGCGAGCGCCCCGGCGGCGAGCGCCAGGAGCAGCAGGCCGCCGAGCTCGAGCACCAACGCGAGGCGCATCGTTCGCGCGGAGATCCCCATGCGGCTCGACAGCGCGGAGGCCATCACGCGGGAACGCTGCCGGGCCTGCAGGTACACGATGGCGAGCAGGACGACCAACAGGAGCGCCACGAGCCCGAGGACGTCGAGCACGAGCAGCGTGTTCACGGCGGCGACCACGATAGGGATGTCCTCGACCTCGTGAGCGGGCAGCACGAGGTACGCCTGCAGGCCCGCCCCACCCACGTCGGAGCGGATCTGCTCCTGGTTGCCGCGGATCCAGAACTCCGTCGTGGCGTACGAGGAGGTGACCCGATAGGGATCTACGTGGAACGCCGGCTGCACCGCGTCCGCCGCCATCACGACCATCTGTTGCTGGGAGGATGCGCCCGGGAAGGCGTCCGCCGTGCCCACGACGTCCACGGGGACCTCGACGCCGCCCAGGCTCATCCTCGAGGGGTCGGCGCCGGTGCCGTTCACGAGCAGGATCGGCACCCGTGCGGAACCCTCGGTGGCGATCGCGCTCAGCAGCTGCGAGAGCGGCCGGCCGGAAAACGCGCCGTTCCAGTACGCGGCGGACTCGAACGTCGAAGGGTCGACCACCAGCAGGTCGTACTCCTCGCCCCCGTCGAAGGTCCCCGCCTGCGTGACGCGCTGGACCTCCGTGATCGGGAAGGGGAACGACGAGGGAGCCGTTGCTCCGGGCACGGTCTGGACCTGGACGTCGCTGCCGACGAAGACCTTCGCCTTGGCCTCGACGGTGGTCTGGAGGGACGTCACGAGTCCCTGGGCAGAGACGAAGACCGCAACCGCGAGCGCCGTCGCCACCACGAAGACGACGCCGAGCCGGTGGGAGGCAGCCACGCGTCGCACGGTGAGCCAACCCGCGGTCACACGGTCGCCCTTGCCGGATCGCGCGCGACGCATGACCACGACCGCCACGATCCTCGCGCTCAAGATCCCCACACCGAGGGCCAGGGCAAGCGGGTACAGGAACACGGCGGCCCTGGGCGAGTTCACGGCACCCGCCTGGACGATCCCGCCCCGCGTAGCCAGCGATCGGCCGAGCGCCCAGGCCGCCGCGAACGCCAGCAGCTCCCAGGGGAACCACATCACGAGCCGCGTGAGCCGCTCCTTGTGCTCGTGGCTGGACGCGAACAGGGCACCGGAGACACCACCGACGAGGAGCAGCGAACCGCCGGCGGCGGCGAGGGAGCCGGCCACCGCGATGCGTTGCGCCGCCGCCCCCACGGCACCCGAGGGCCCGAACGCCGCCATGAGGGCGGACGCCAGCGCGAAGCCGCCCACGGTACCGACCGCGATGGGCACGGCCGCCTCGACCGAGGTTCGCGCGCCCACCCGCAGCGGGCTCCAGCCTCGCGCGCGCAACAGGCCCGTCTCGTCGGGGCGCGACGCAACCGCGAAGGCGGCGGCGGCGGCGATGGCCGCGAACGCGATCGCGAGCCCCGCGACGAGCAGGACCGAGACCGGGCCTCGGACCGCCGGCGTCCGCTGATCCACGATCGTGACCACGGCGCCGCTCCCGCTGCGGAAACGGGAGTATGACGTCGCGTCGAAGCGCCCATTGGGTCGGGCCGTGAACACCGTTCCGCAACACTCGAACAACCCGCCGAGGCGGGTGGAGGTGGGCTGTTCGCTGCCGCGCTGCATGCGCGTTTCGAGGTCGGATGCGAACGCCGCGAGCCCATGGGCCTCGCTCACCGTGAGCTCCGGCTCGGCGCGAACGGGCGCCTGCCAGGCTTGATCGACCGACCGGCGTCCCAGTTGATCCTGGAGCCGCATCAGGCGATCCGTGTCGGCGATGATGAACTGGGGGGGCAGTGCGCAGTCGGGGCACGGGAGATAGATGTCGGGCGTCCACGGCTGCCAGTAGCCGTCGGGCGGCGCGGCGTAGACCGCTCGGAGGATGCCGGCCACCCGCGCACGGGCGACCCGGCGGCCGGCGTGCAGGAGCACCGCGTCACCGGGACGAACGCCTGTCGCTTTGGCGATGAGGTCGGGCAGCCAGATGCCGTTCCCGTTGGGCCCGGCCAGGATCTGAACGTGTTCGAGCGCGCGGTCCCCCGCGTACAGCCGGCCGCTGATCGGCCCCGTCGACGGGTCCTTTCCGGTGTCGTCGGTCACGCGCACGGGCGGTGCCGCTATGCTCGCGAGCGTGGGACCCAGCACCGGCTCCTTGGCGGCCTCCGCGGCGAACGCCGCCCCCCGTTCCTGCGTGAGCGATCCCCCGTCGGGCGCGCGCGCCTCGAACCCCACGTTGGCTGCGTCGTACGTGATGCCCACGCGGTAGCGCGTGAACGTCGGGTTCGCGATGGCCGCGTTCAGGAGCTGACTCTCCGAGGCCGCCACGAACAGGGGCGCCGCCGCCACCGTGACCGTGACGAGGATCCCGCCGAGCGCCAGCGCCACGAACAGCGCCGGTCGATGCAGGAGGCGGGTGGGCGCCGAGCGCCACGCGGGGCGGCCGTTCGGGATGACGGCGCTCCCGCCCCTTCGTGTGAGCGCCGTCTTCATGCCCTGCGCAGGGTCGGCGTCAGCCCGCCGTCGCCTCGATGACGTAGTCCTCGGCATCCGGGTCCCATGCCAGTGTTACGAGACCCTCGGTCTCCGCGGCCTTGCAGAACTGCAAGAACCCCCGGTATCCGAACTTCTTTTCGCTGAAGTCAGGCTCGACCTTGCGCACCTGGTTCTTCAGACCCGACAGCAACGGGGCGTCACCGTCGGCCTGCAGGTCGGCGACGACCTGCTGCAGCAGCGCGAACGCCTCCGTTTCCCCCCCGCGCGAGGGGAGGGTCACCTCGGGATCCCCATTGGCGGAGCTCTCGCTCAGCTCCACGAGGTTTTGGTCCGCGAGATGGCGCAGGAGCTCACCGAACGCGCGGAACCCGAAATCGTCCTCGCTGAAGGTCGGGTCCTTGCGCAGCAACGCGCGCTTGATCGAGGACGCGCGCACAGGGCCGTTGGAGGAACGCTGGAGCCCGGCGAGCGTCTGCGCGATCAAGATCGCGAGCTGATTCACGTCGCCGGGGGATCCACTCACCTCGTGCTCGTCGTCATCCATGGCCTCGGCTGGGGCCTCGACCACGAGTTCGGGGCCGTGGGCACCCCGATCGCCGGAGCCCGATCCGCCGCGTCCCGAGCCCCGGCGCCGGCGTCCCCCGCCCGCATGAACGTCGACACCGTCGAGCGATTCGTAGAACAGGAACTCGTCGCAGGCGGGTGGCAGGAGGGCGGAGGTGGAGTCCTTGATCCCCACGCCGATCACGCGCTTGTCGAGCTCGCGCAGCTTGTGCACGAGCGGCGTCAGGTCGCTGTCGCCGGTGCAGATCACGAACGTGGTGACGAAGTCGCGCTCGAACGCCATCTCGAGCGCATCCACGGCGAGCTTCACGTCTCCCGCGTTCTTGCGTGAGGCGCCCATCCGTTGCGGGATCTCGATCAGCTCCACATGGTTGCGGGTGAGCATGCGCCGGTCCTCGTCGAAGTACGACCAATCCGCGTAGGCCCTGCGCGCGATCACGCGTCCGCGCACCGCGAGCGCGTCGAGGACGGGCCGCAGATCGAACGAGAGCCCCAGGTTGTCGCGCGCGCCGATGGCCAGGTTCTCGTAGTCCAGGAACAGGGCGATACGTTCTTCGTCGCTATCCACGGCGAACACCCTAGCCGGTGCGGCGGGGTCAGGCCGAGCAGGAATCCGATCCGGAATCGCGCACGGTCCCATTCACGTCGATGAACTTCCATGTGTATGCCGACGGGCTGAGGTCCAGCTGCATGACGCCATACCCCTTGAACCCGGCGTCGGCCTTGCCAGACGGCGTCCCCGCCGAACGCCCGCCCGTGCCCACGATGAGTCGGCGGATGTGGAGGCCCTTGTAGTTGTCCCACCGCTCGTAGGTGTGCTTGTGCCCCGCGAGGATGAGATCGGCGCCCGACTGCGCTGCCGCCTTCGGGAAGGTTCCCTCCGAGGGATGGTGGTAGAAGACCAGCTCGCACAGATGGCCGTCGGCCGCCAGGTCGTTCTTCAACCAGGTGACCTGCGCGGGGCAGCTCGCGAACTTGCAGTTCGAGTTGAGCGCCACGATGTGCCATGAGCCGAGATCGAAGCTGTAGTAGCCGCGCTGCGGGTCTGAGGCGGCCGCTCCGCGACCCGCGAGCTGCGCGGCGAAGTACTGGAAGTAACCGCTCGCGTTCTTCGTCTCGTATTCGTGGTTCCCCAGCGCCGGCGCCGTGATGTTCTTGAACGCGCCCCACGTGGGGTCGTAGGACTTCTGGAACTGGGCGTACTCCCCCTTCTCATACTGCGCATCCCCCAGCACCAACACCTCGGCGGGGTGGATGCGATCGGTGATGAGGGCCGCCGTCTGCTTCTGGTTCTTGCCGACGTGGCCCGACAGCGCGATATCGCCCGCCGCCGCGATCGTGACGGTGGCGTCGCGAGGCCGCTCGACGCCGCCCGACGCGGGAGGCGCCGCCGCAGCCAGAACGAGCAGAATCGACAGTGCCGCGGTGAGTGCAACCGGGATCTTCCTCATGGATGCCACCTCTCGGCCGCGGGGGACGGCCATCGGCCGACATCCTATGGCCTAGGCAGGCCGCAAAGGAAGCCCCAAACGGCCGACCCTTAGGCGTCGTCCTCGGCGGCATCGGCCAACATCGTTGCGGCCTCCGCGTCGCCTATCGCCGTCGCCCCAAGATCCTCCGCCACGGTCTCCTCCACCACGGCCTCACTCGCCAGCTCCTCGGCGGCCGCCTCGAGCTCCACGGCGGCCTCGGCCTTGTCCATGGCGTCGGCGTGCAGGGCGTCGGCCACCTCGGCCTTTTCCACCGCGTCCTCCGCGGCTCCGGCGGCGGCATCCATCAGCTCGTCATCCATGACAGCTCCTTCCTCAGGGTCAAGCGTGGCGCGAAGGATAACGCGGCCCGGCGAACCTCGCTCGTCTCGCCCGGCGCCGTCTCGGCGTCACCGGCGCCGCTGTTACAGTCGCCATCAGCGCAGACGAGGGGAGCTCATCGTGGCCGCCGAGCAGGTGGAGGGCCTGGGCGCCGTGGTCCGAGCCCGTGGGCAAGCGCCCCGACTGGAGCCCTTCCTGCTCGACCCTCCGGGCCGCGGCGAGGCCCTCGTGCGCTTGGTGGCGAGCGGCATATGCCACAGCGACCACTGGGCCACCCAGCACGGCAACTGGGGCGCCCCCTTCCCGATGCTGCTCGGGCACGAAGGCGCAGGCGTGGTGCAACAGGTGGGCCCTGGGGTGCGGGGGCTCGCGCCGGGGACCCGCGTGGTCTTGGCCTGGGCCGTGCCGTGCGGGCGCTGTCGCCCGTGCCGCTCCGGCAGGCCACGCAAGTGCGACCACGCCTGGGTCCAGCCGCCACGGTTGCGCCTCGCGGCCGGCGGCGAACCCCTGGCCGGGACGCTCTCGCTTGGAACGCTGGCCACGCACACGGTGGTGCACGAAGCGCAGGCGATCCCGGTCCCGCGCGAGGCCGACCTCGCCCGCGTGTGTCTGCTCGGGTGCGGAGTCTCCACCGGCGTGGGCGCGGCCGTGAACACCGCGCAGGTCCGAGCCGGGTCGACCGTTGCCGTCATCGGCCTCGGCGGGATCGGCCTCGCGGCGTTGCAGGGCTCGCTGGTCTGCGGCGCCAGGCGTGCGATCGCGGTCGACCTTGTGCGGGGCAAGCTCGATGCGGCGCTCGGCTTGGGCGCCGCCGACGTGGTCGACGCGTCGGCGACGGATCCCGTATCGGCGGTTCGTGAGCTGACCGACGGCGAGGGCGTCGATCACGCCTTCGAGGCCACGGGGGCGCCGGCGGTGGTGAGCCAGGCCGTCTCGATGCTCGCCCGTGGCGGCATCGCCGTCGCCATAGGGGTGCCGCCGCCCTCGAGCGAGGTCACGCTGAACTGGAGCGGGGGCGACCGCGCCGCGTACCCGAACAAGATCGAGCTTCGCGTCACCGACGGCGGCGATCCCCTGGTCGAGGACTTCACCACGTGGCTGGGATGGTCCCTGGACGGCCGCCTCGACCTGGACGCGATGGTGACGCGGGAGCTCCGCCTCACCGACGACGACCTGGCCGAGGGCGTGCGGGCCATGCTCGCGGGGGAAGTCGTCCGTTCGGTCGTACGGATCGCCCCCGAGACCGGCGCCGCTCTCGTGTGACGCGTATACATGGTCGGGCGGATGAGCCCACGCCGGCCTGCTTGACGGGGGCATGCGCCCAGTGGACGCTGGCCGCGTGACGACGCGGCACGTGATGGTGGGAGAACCGATCGACTTGTGGCTGGATGCTCTGGCCTCGGATCTCGTGGCGCCGGCCAGCGAGGTCTTCGCGGCCCTCGCCGGCGCCGCGGGGGCGGCGCTCGTGGGCGCGGTCGCACGCCGGACGTTGAAGCGGCTGGGGACCCAACCCGGCGGGGCCCGGATGCTGGAGATCCAGGACGAAGCGGACGTGGGGCGAGGGAGTTTCCTGCAGCTCGCCGACACGAACGCGGAAGCCTACGCGTCGTTCCTCGGGATCCTCCGGACGCGGGCCGATCCCGACGACGCCCGGACGGCGCGTCTCGTGCGGCTCCGCGACGCGTTGGAGGCGACCATCGATGGCCAGCTCCAGATCGCACGCCGTTCCGTCTATCTGCTGGGCCTGGCGGAGGAGGTCACGCGCCTCGGTGACGCCAACACGGCCGCCGACGGCTTGAGCGCGGCGGCGTCCCTCCAGGCGGCGACGTTAGCGGCGCTCGCCGACATCGAGATCAACGCGTTCGCGATCGGCGAGACCGAGCGCAGGACGGAGCTCGTGCAGACGTGCGCCTCCCTGCGCAAGCGGGCCGGCGATCTCGTCGCGGCCGTCGACGATGCCCGCGTGAGCACGCAGACTCGATAGCGACCTCAGGCCCGGAAGTCCTCGCGGCGGATCTCGTAGCGCACGCCGTGCCAAACCTCGTCGCCGTAGACGTGTTCGAACCGCTCGACGAGCTTCATCCCGACCTTCTCGGCCACGCGGATCGACGGGACGTTCTCCACGCTGGCGTAGGCGCGCACCACGTCGGCCTCGAGCGTCCCGAACGCGTAGCCGACCAGCGCGGCCACGGCCTCGGTGGCGTATCCACGCCCCTGGAACGCCGGCGCCATCGTGTAGCCCACCTTGATCACGTCCGGTTCGTCGGCGGGACTCAGGCCAACGTCGCCCACCAGCGTGCCCTTCTCGCGTTCCCGCACCGAGAACTGGACCCATCCGCCGAGCTCGCCGGGAGCGCGCTCGGCCATCTCCACGATCTCCGTGCGGATGCCATCGGGATCGGTGCGCTCCCAACCCTGGTACCGGTGGACGTCGGGGTCGCTTCGGTAGGACGAGATGTCCTCGGCGTCTTCGGCGACGGAGCGATGCAGGGTCGGGCGCTCCGTCGTGATCGCGTTCGGCTCGGGGTCGGGGTGCATGGGGGGTGAAGCCTACCCGCGTCGCGCCCCGGTCCCGGCGGCGGCTCGTTGCCGTTCGCTCGTTGCCCTCGCTACCGTCCCGACGTGACCACCGCTTCGGACCGTGCGCGCAGGCTCGCAGATGAGCTGCTCTTCCCGGCGGCGCTGTCGACCGACGCTGCGGATCTCGTCCCGGTCGGGAACCTCGACGCCCTTGCTGAGGCGGGGCTCTACGGGATGGCCGCGCCGCGCGATGTCGGAGGGCTCGAACTCGGCCGCGCCTCGGCGAACGAGGTGATCGAGGCGCTCGCGTCCGGCTGCCTCAGCACCACCTTCGTGTGGATCCAGCACCACAACCCCGTGCGCGCGGTGGCGACGGCTCCGCCGGAGGTCCGCGACGCGTGGCTCGAGCCGCTCACCCGGGGTGTGGTCCGTGCGGGGATCGCGCGGGCGGGCGAACGCGCCGGCCCGCCCGTGCTCACGGCCGAGCGCACCGGGGGCGGCCTCGTGTTGAACGGCGAGGCCCCTTGGGTCACGGGTTGGGGCTTGATCGACGTCGTGCTCGTGGCAGCGCGCGACGGAGACGAGGTGGTGCGCGTGCTGATGGACGCCGAGCAGGCGGCCACGATCGATGTGGTGCGGCAACGCACCGTGGCGGCCGACGCGAGCGGCACCGTGACCCTGCGGTTCCAGGATCATCCCGTACCCCTTGCGCGCATCGTCGAGACCGAGCCCCTCGACGCCGTGCTCGCGCGCGACCCCGAAGGGTTACGGACGAACGGTTCGCTCGCCCTCGGGGTGATCTCGCGTTGCTGCGCGCTCATCGGTCCGTCCGCGCTCGACCACGAGCTGACAGAGGTGCGCGCGGAGCTCGACGCGGGTGGACCCGACTCCCTCCCCGCGGCACGCGCCCGCGTCGCGGAGCTCGCCCTGCGGGCCGCGGGCGCGTTGACGGTCACGGAGGGCGGCCGCGGGATCCTGCGGGACCATCACGCGCAGCGGCTCGCACGCGAGGCCTTGTTCCTGCTGGTCTTCGGCACACGGGCCTCGATCCGCGACGAGCTGCTCTCCCGCCTCGCCCACCCCTAGGAGCGGCCTCGGCCTAGCCGGAGGAGACCAGCGGCGGGCGGCGCGCTCCCACGCCGGTCGCGGCCTCGAATGCCTCCGCCAGCTGCAGCACGCGCAGATCCTCTCCGGGCCGCCCCACGATCTGCACGCCCACGGGAAGCCCAGCGGCCGTGAACCCGCACGGGATCGAGATGGCCGGCGACCCGGTCACGGTGATGCACCAGCAGCATTCCATCCAGTCCACGTAGGTCTGCATGGGATGGCCGTCGATCTCGGTGGGGTACTCGACCTCCGCGTCGAAGGGCAGGACCTGCGCCGCCGGCATGACCAAGACGTCGAAGCGTTCGAAGAAGACCGCGATACGCGATCGGATACCGGCGTGCAGCCGCTCGGCTTCGGCGAGGTCCCCCGCGGTGAGACGGCGGCCTTCTTCGATGTTCCACACCACCGTCGCCTTCATCTGTCCGGGATGCTCGTCCATCAGCGGCCCCAGCGCCCGATACGCGAGCGCCCGCTTCACGAGGAACACGCGGCGCGCGTCGGACAGATCCGGGAAGGCGCGCTCGGTACGCCAACCCAAGGCCTCGAACACCTCGCGTTGCCCCTCGAGGATGGGTTCGATCTCGTGGTCGACGGGCATCGTTGCTCCGGCCCCGGGCGCCCACGCGATCACGCCCCGGTCTCCCTGCCGGAGCGGCGGCGCGAAGAGGGAACCCGGCTCGGGAAGCGAGATCGGCACGCGCGGATCGGGGCCCGCCATGACGGACAGGAGCAGCGCCGCGTCGGCAACCGTGCGCGCCATCGGCCCCTCGACGCCGAGGAGATCGCCGGGGTCTTCGGCCGGCCACACCGGCACCCGGCCCGGTGACGGGCGGAACCCCACCACGTTGCAGAAGCTGGCGGGGTTCCGCAGCGAGCCGCCGAGGTCGCTGCCGTCGGCGAGGGGAACGAGACCGCACGCCAACGCGGCGGCGGCCCCACCGGAGGACCCGCCTGCCGATCTGCCGAGGTCGTACGGGTTCCGCGTCAGCCCGAAGACGGGGTTGAACGTATGCGAGCCGGCCCCGAACTCCGGCGTGTTCGTCTTGCCCACCACGATGGCCCCGGAGGAACGGGTCCGCTCGACGAAGAGGGCATCCTCCTCGGGCACGTGATCGACGAAGATCGGCGACCCCATCGTGGTGCGTATCCCGGCGGTGAGCGCGAGGTCCTTGTGAGCGATGGGAAGCCCGTGGAGCGGACCCACCGCCAGACCGCGGGCGAACGCGTCGTCGGCCGCACGCGCCGCGGCCTCCGCGCGCTCGGGCAACAGCGTCACGATCGCGTTCACCGCCTCGTTGAAACGTTCGATCTGTTCGAGGTGGGCGGCGAGGACCTCGCGGGCGGACAGCTCGCCCCCGTGGATCCGGCGCGCGAGCTCCGTGGCCGTCATGAAGCACAACGACTCGTCCATGCCCCCTCGTTCGCACTCAGACCGGATGCGCGTTGCGCCCGCCTCAGCCGGGCTTGAAAGCCGGGAGACCGTCGTCCGGAGTCGAGATGACGGGCGCTGCCGAGCCCACGAGCTCTCCCATCGTCTCCGCCACCAGGTTGAATCCCGTGCGGTCCCAGGAGCCCACGGATCTCAGGACGATCCCGTCCTCGCCGATCAAGAACAGGGTCGGCACGGACACGATCCCGTAAGCGTCGGACACCACGTAGGGGGGCGCGTCCTCAACGGCGCGGATCTCCATCCCGTACGTCCGCCGGAAATCTTCCAGATCCGATGAGCGATCCTGCCCGACGGCGATCACACGCCCCGGGAAGGCACGCTCGAATGCGCGCATCGTGGGCGCCGCCAGTTGGCACGTGGGACACGTGACCTTGAAGAAGAAGAGGCCAACCGGGCCCTCGCCGAACGCTACGCCGGGAACCGCGGGGGCGACGGCGCCGGACCGCAACGGTGTCATCTCAGTAGGTGGTCATCACGGCGACCACGGTGTCCTTCACCGGGCTCGGACCCCCCGAGACCACCGTGATCGGGCACCGATACCGCAGGCCGGGCGTCTTCGTCACGATGTTCAGCGTGAGCACGAGGTTCTTCTTCGTGTCCGACCCGGGGGCGGCCCACGTGTACGTTCCTCGCGTGAATCCCTTGGTGATGTTCTTGGCGCGCCAGTCGGGCACCTTGTGCTTTCCGATCATCACGGCGTTGATGCGGAAACGCGGGTTGCCCTTGCAGCCGTGCAGCGTGAACGTGTCGGCGAGCGTTCCGTCGTTCTGCAGCAGGATCCAGAAACGGACGCCCTCGCCGTCGTCGATGCGCACGCTCACCTTCTGCTTGGCACCGGTCGTGTTGTAGACGTCGTTCCCGTGCCACGGGTGCGGCAGCGGATCGATCGTGCAGCCGGTGCTGAGCCCGCAGAGCTTGATCCGCGCGTCAGGTTGGTACTCGGGCGCCGCGGCGGCGCCCGCTCGGGTCGCGGAGGCGAACGTGAGGCTCGCGGAGGCCGGAGCGGGGATGACGAACAGCGTGGCGCAGAGCGCGAGCAGGAGGCCGACCCGTCGTTCCATGGGAGCAGTATCGGCCATCGAGGCCCTCCACGTGAGCCGAACGAGGACCGCCCGCCTTCGACGAGGGTGCGGCCCTCAGCCGCGCAGCATCCGGTGCAACACGTTGCGGGTCAGCCGCTGCAGGCGGGCCCTTTCTCCTCGGTCGCGGAGCCGGTCCGCTGATTCAATCGGGGTCGTCCACTCGACGCAGGCTCTTCGTTCGTGCGCGACGCCGCTTCGCATCGAGGCGACGCTGCACCGAACCCTTGCTCGCACGCGTGGGCCGTCGTTTCGGCAGGGGCGGCGCCAGGGCCGAGGCGATCGTCGCGGCGAGCCGTTCCCGCGCGGCCTCGCGGTTGCGCAGCTGCGAGCGATGCTCGGAGGCGGTGACCGTGAGCACCCCGTCGACCAGCCTGCCGGCCAGGCGATCCATCGCTCGGGCGCGCTGCGTCGGACCCAGCGCCGTCGTCGTCGCGAGGTCGAGGCTGAGCTCCACGCGCGAGTCGGCCGTGTTCACAGACTGCCCGCCGGGCCCCGAAGATCGACTGAACCGCCACCGCAGCTCTCGTTCGGGGACGACTACGGAGCGGGTGATGCGAAGCGGACCGGACATGCCCGCCAGTATGGGCGCACGCCTGAGGCCGTGAGCTCGCCACCCGGGCCGATCAACGGGCCCCGGGCGGCAGGCTCGGGGCGCGCTACATGCCCTCGATCTCCCCGTCGTGCCACTCAGGGTCCTCTTCCATGAGCGCGCGATACTCCATGAACCGTTCGTTCTGACGTGGGTCGTCGGCGTTCGCGTCGTACGTGGCCCGGTCCTCGAAGACGGCGAATAGCCACGCGACGTCGCTGTCGTTCTCGAAGAGCGTGTAGGCGGCCACGAACCCCGCGGGCGTCTCGTCGGTGTTCTGCCGCTCGAAGACCTTGCGCAAGGCCCCTCGATCCTCGGGCTTGACTCGCGAGCGAGCCACGGTTCCGTACATAGCGGCCTCCATCCTGCGGGCAGCGATCAGGCGGGGACCGTACCGCGACCCAGCCGCCCGCGTCGAGCCCGGAACGTCCGTCAAGGAGGGTCCGGAGCGCGTCGATAGCGCCTAGTACGCAGATGAACGCTCTCGATCGTTCCTTCGCTCGGCGGTCCCCGGTCGCCATCCTCGGCGTGGCCTTGGTCATGGCGGTCGCCATCGGCTGGATCGACTTCGCCACCGGCGTCTACCTCAGCTTCGCGCTCATCTACCTCGCTCCCGTTCTGCTCGCCACCGCGTACGCGGGATGCGCCTACGGCCTCGCGATGGCGGGCGTCTGCGCGGCCGCGGGATTGCTCGGCGATCTCGCGAGCGGCGGGACGCACAGCCTGTACCCCGTGTGGAACGCGGGGACCCGTCTGGGCGTGTTCGTCGTCGTGGTGATCGTCGTGTCGCGACTCCGAACCGCTCACCAGACGGAGCGAGCACTCGCGCGTACCGACCCGCTCACGGGCGTGGCGAACTTCCGGTGGTTCGAGGAGGTGGCCCAGAGGGAGATGTACTCGTCGCGTCGCTACGGAGGGCCGCTGTCACTCATCTATCTCGATCTGGACAACTTCAAGCGGATCAACGACGAACGTGGCCACGCCGCCGGTGACCAGTTGCTGCGGTCGGTGGCCTCCGCTCTCGGCACGTCATTGCGACCTTCCGACCTCGTCGCGCGCATCGGCGGCGACGAGTTCGTGGTGCTCCTGCCCCATACCGATCGCGATGGAGCCGAGACCGTCGTCTCGCGCGTCCGCTCGGAGCTGGTGCCCGTCGGCGTCGACTTCAGCGTGGGGATCATCCAGCTCGACCACGCCGTGGGCTCCATCGATGACCTGGTCGGAAAGGCCGATGAGCTCATGTACGAGGCCAAGCACGCGAAGGGGCGCGCGGACGTCCCGCCGATGGCCCATCCGGTCAGGGCCTAGGCCGGCCCCCAAACGCCCGCCGGGCGACCGCCGTGCAGGGCCGCCGCGCGCCCTCGCCGAGCTCAACGGTTGTGCTTGGACGTGCTCTCTCGGGTCTCGAGGCCCACCGACGTTCGCAGCTCCCTCATGTCCTTGTCGAGGGAGGAATCCGGGTGCTCGTCCGCCAGATGCTTCATCAGGTCGGCGAGACCGTCGGCGATGGCATTGAGCTTGTGTTGCGTGGCCTGATCCGTTCGTGTCTGGCTGTTCTGCAGCAGGGCGACCATCAGGAACGTCACGATCGTCGTCGTTGTGTTGATCTCCAGCTGATACTGGGGGTCGAGGAACGCGTGCGTCCCCTTGGAGACGATGAGGGCCACGCCCTGGATCAGCCACAGGAAGACGAGCAGCAGGCAGAAGGCGAAGAAAGGGGCGCGACTGGCGAGCTTGGCGGACAGTCCCGCGAATCGGTCGAAGAACCCAACCCTGCTTGAGACCTCACTCGGCATGAGGATGGGCCTGGGCTTCTTGCTCATGGGACGCTCCTTCCAGTGGCGGTCGCCACGGTCATCGGACCAAGAGCCCCGCCACCACCCGGTCCTCAGATGACGTGGAAGCCGAGGATCCTGCCCACCCGGGCGTTGCTCGGCAATGATCTCCACGCCACCTCGTACTTGCCGTGGCCACTCGGGGGGAACTGCGCCGCCCACTTGATCGATGACGACCAGATCGGGCCATGCCTGTGGACGCGGAACCTCCTGCACACGGTGGTGTCGTCGGGCGCCGTCACGCAGAGGCGGTACCTCCCGAAGTAGCGGGCGGCGAGCGAGATCCGCAGGGTTCGGATCCCGTGGACCTTCGTCGTGCTCTGGCAGATGTCGCCGGTGGGACTGCAATAGCTGGTGGGCCGATGATGCGCCTGCGCCACCACGGGCGTCGCAAGCAGTCCTAGCACGAATGCGAACGTCACGACCCAGCGCACCGGTGCACCTCCGTTCTCGAGCCGCCGCGGCCTCGACGACCACGACATCCTCGTCGAGGCTACCCCAACCGTTCATGCCATGATGCGGACGGTCGAGGGGGTTCCTCCTCGCGTCGCCCTGAGAGGAGGGATCATGCCGAAGCTCTACTCGATCCGACCCACGTTGCGCCTGAAGGGTCGCCGGTTCCAAGGGGTGCGGGGGTTCACGGGCAAGCCGTCGCATCCTCCGCTGACCGACTTCCCCATCGCGTGCTACGCGCTCGCCGCGGTTTTCGACCTGATCTCCTACGTCTCGAGCGCGCACGATCCGAAGGCGCAGGACTTCTTCGCCGCCGCGACCTTCGTGATGGTGGCGGGGTTCATCGTCAGCCTGGGCGCGGTGCTCACCGGGTTCTTCGACTGGTGGAAGGGGATCCCGCGCGACCGAAAGTCGGGGCCGATCGGGCGCGCCAAACACACCCAGGTCTGGCGAACGATCAACTGGCACGCCACGGTGATGATCACGGTGACCCTCCTCACGATCGTGAACCTCGTGCTGCGGATCACGGACTTCGACCGGGCACAAACCCAGCTCGGGTGGCTCGTGTTGTCGGTCCTGGCGGGAGCATGCGTGCTGTTCGGCGCGGCCTACGGCGGCACGCTCGTGTTCGAGTACGGGTTCAACGTGGAGAACGTGGGCGAGGTGTGGAACGAGTCCGAGGAGGACTACGTCCGCCCGGATCGCAAGCAGCGCTCCGCGGAGTAGGAGGGAACCCCCTGCACGAGAGGTCGCTCAGGGAGGGGTAGCCAACTCGTAGGCGACGCGGAAGAACGCGAAGACCGGCTCGCGCAGGTCCGAGGCGCCGAACGTAGCCGGATCGACCCCGTCCTCGAGGTCGAGGGTCAGTGTCACGTCGTCGCGCCCTGGCCGGTTAGGGTCATAGACCCGCAGGGTGAGGGCCCCTCCTTCCTCGGAATACCCGTAGGCCAGCACCTGATGGTCCTGCTTCAGCTGCCGCGGATCGGATGATCTGACCTTGATGAGACCGAGCGTCGCGGGCTGCCCGGCATCGAGGGCCGCCCGAACCTTGGGCCACTCCCCGTGCACCATGCGCCACGCCCGCCCGTGCGGCACCAAGCCCACGCGACTCCACAGCGATTCGCCGTCGGGCAGCAGCGGGCTCATCAGCTCCAGATATCGTGCGGGACCCCACGGCAGATCGAAGCTGTCGAAGAGGCGTTCGCAGAGGTAGTCGAACAGCGGCCCGCTCCCGGGAGCGACCTCGTCCGGCGGCGGAGGTCGCTCGGCTTCGAAATAGTCGCGCGCGGCGAACGCCATGCCGCCGCACAGCCCGTTCGAGGCGTCGCCGATGGGGAGGCTGATGACGCCGGGGATCCCGATGTGCCGAACGGGCACGTGGGGGAAGTCGTTCGCGAATCGGAACCCCGACGTGCTGGGTAGGAAGCCGGGGATCGAGCGGCTCGCGATGGTCGAACCTCCGCGGCTCAGCCGGCCTGGACCGGGGTCTCATGGGACGTGAGATCGATCGTATCGGCCGATCGGAACTGCGTCACGTACCGCTCGAAATCCCACTCCGCCAAGAACTTCTGCGCTCCTCGGCGCCCGTTCACGAAGAGCTCGTCCTGCGTGGCCGTGTCGATATCGAAATCGGTCGCCTTCACCTGCACCGTGTCCACGAACATCGTGCGAGCCAGGACCGACGGATCGTCGATGTGCATCTGGTCGTGGAAGTTCGTCATCGTCCCCACCATGGCACGCGCCAACCCCAACGTTCCCTTCACGTCGAATCGCTGAAGGACCGCCGCCGCGGGCTTGGCCGAGAGCTTGATCCCGAAGGTCGGCCAGCGCGGTGGCTTGCCGTCGGTGCGGTCGAACACCTCGATCGGGAAGTTCGAGAGCATCCCGCCGTCCACCATGTAGGAGTGCACAGCTTCACCGGCCGCGTCGCGGCCGGTGAAACGGAGCGGCTCGTAGAAGAACGGGATCGACATGGATGCGCGCACGGCGTCGGCCACCAGCTGATCGTCGGCTTTGAGACCGTACCTCGGGTAATCCCAGGGAAGGCGCACCAGCTCCCCCCGCGTGACGTCCGACGTCATCACGACGAGTTTGTACGCCTTCTCGGGCGGGAGCGACGAGTTGGGATCGTCGATGCGCAGGTCCCCGAACGTGCGGTGGCCGAGGCCGGCGAGGAGCCCATCAAGCCACGCCACCAGGTAGCGGCCCTCGTAGATCCCCTTCTCGAATAGGATCGACAGGCCCTTGCCGACGAGGCCGAGATGATCGATGAAGCCCTCGTCCTGGAACCGTCCGTAATCGACGGTCCGCATGACGCGCTGCAGCTCCTCCGGCCCCATGCCGGACGCGATGAGCGCGCCCACGATGGCGCCCGCCGACGTTCCCGCGACCCGGTGCACGGCGTAGCGGGCGTTCCGCAGTTCCGTGAACGCCCCCACGAGCCCGATGCCCTTCACGCCCCCGCCCTCGAGCACAAGGTCACAATCCATGGCCGGCTCCTCCCTGCGTACCCTCGTCGCTCGCGGCGGGTTCCGGCTCGGGGATCCGGATCTTCCGATCGGCCCACTGCGGATCCGGCGGCACCTTCGACAGGTGGAACTGGTGCTCGAGCTTCGCCCAACGCCGCTCGTCGATGGTCGGCGACTCCTTCGCGTAGCGGTCCAAGCGGAGACGCACACCGTCGAGCTGATGCACGGCGTCGGCCCGCGAGGCCCGAGGGATCGCGAGCTCCTGGGTCATGTCGCGTCGGAGCGTCTCGTAGCGGAACGCTGCGATCCGATGAGCCTCGGCCCGCGTCCCGAGTCGCAGGAACGTCTGCAGGCTCGAGAGCGCCGCGGCGAGGATGCTCAGCGAACCGACCAGGGCTCGGAGGCCGATCTGCACATCGGCCGTGTTGAGCGAGGCGAACACGCTCGTGCCCACGATCGTGGTAAGGACGACGACGGGGATCCCGAGCAGCAAGGAACCGCGACGGAGCCGGTCCGAGGACTGCCGGTGGCCGGCCTCGGCCGCCGCCACCCGTCTGAGCCAGGCTTCGAAGAGCCGTTCGATGTCATCGTCCCAAGCCGCCTTGTGGACGGCCGGCTGGGCGCTGCGCGTTCGTCCTTCGGCCACGGAGCCTCCGCTCGAGCCGGTCACCTGAGCCTAGGCTCGAGGGCCGACCCGAACAGTCGGCCAACGTCGTGATTCGCAAGTCCCCCAGAGGACCGACGCCGAACCGCGATGGCCGGCGCGGGCCGACGCGGGACACACCGACCGGGCGCCGATCCGGCGGCGTCCCGACTAAAGACCACGCCGAGTGATGTCGACCGTTTGAGGGAGCGACCCGAAGGTCGGATCGCGAACGAGGTGTGGCCATGCCCGTCGACCCGTCGCACGAAGAGGCCGAGTTCCTCGAGGATCCCATCCGGCTGCTGATCGCCGACGACGACAGCCAGACGATGCTCGTGCTGCGCGACAGCCTGCCCGCGTTCGGCTTCGATGTCGTCGGCGACGCGCGCAACGGCGCGGAGGCCGGGGACAAGGTGGCCTCGCTGCACCCGGAGGTCGTCTTGCTGGACCTGCGGATGCCGGAGATCGACGGCCTGGAAGCCACGGTGATGATCAAGGCGCAGGAGCCGCGCACCCAGGTCGTCATCTTGACCGCGTACTCGGAGCAAGGGTCGCGGTGGGCCGCGGAGTTCGTGGGCGCCGCCAACCTCATCGAGAAGAACGCGCCGCTGGACGTGCTGGTGGACACGCTTCGCGCCGCCGCCCACGTCTACCGCTCCGGAACCTCCCCGGACGACTGATCGGCTACCGCCGACCGATCAGGAAGGACGTTTCCGTCTGCCCCTTGCCCTTGAGGTCGATCCTGCCGCGGGCCTCGACCACGTACGCCGTCCCAAGGGCCTCAACCACCGACGACGAGATCTGGATCCGATCTGGCAGCGACGACGACTCGAGCCTGCTCGCCATGTTCACGGTGTCGCCCCACACGTCGTACGCGAACTTCCAACTACCGATCACGCCTGCGACGGCCTGGCCCGTGTGCACGCCGATGCGGATCCGCCATCCTCGCTTCGTGGTCTCGTTCATCCGGTGGAGCGCGTCCACCATCAGGAGCGCCATGTCGGCGGCCGCGGCGACGTGATCGCCGCGGGTGCCGGGAAGCCCTCCCACCGCCATGTATGCGTCCCCGATCGTCTTGATCTTCTCCATCCCGCTCGAGGCGCAGAGGGCGTCGAACTCCGAGAACAACCGGTTCAACTCCGTCACCAAGACATCGGGAGCCAGTTGGGAAGAGATCCTCGTGAAGCCAACGAGATCGCTCATCAAGACCGACACGTCGTCGTACCGATCCGCGATGAGTGACTCACCGCGGTCCAGACGGTCGACGATCTGCCGCGGAAGGATGTTCAGGAGAAGCTCGGTGGATCGGGTGCGCTCCTCGTCGAGCTCGTGCATGAGGTTCGACAGGAGCCTCGAGTTCACATCACGGATCTCTTCGAGCTGGCGCGTGTTCGTCTGCAGTCGCTCGAGCTTGCGGGCGAGCACCCGGATCTGCTTCGTGAGATCCGGGTCGGGGCTCGGATCGGGCACGGCGGCTAGTTCGTGCCCATGAGCAAGGCGACCATCGTCTCGTTGTGGTAGCGGGCCTCTCCGCCTTCATCGAGCGGTGCGATCTCTCCGAATGAGTAGAACCCGCACACGGGGACGCCGTCGCCCAGCATCTGGCGAAGGATCTCGTACTCCGTGCCCGTGCGCGTGCCAAGGAGGTACTTGCGGATCGCGCAGGAGAAGATCAAGGCCGCCTCGGGCTTCCCGCCGTCGGGGAACTGGTCCATCGCCTGCGACAACGCGGAGCGGGCGCCGTCGAAGATCTCGTCGGTAGCCGCCGTCGTCAGCTGAACCTCGGCGCCTTCCTGCACGTCGCCGCTCACCGTGACGGCTCCCGTTCCTTGATCATGACGCACGGGCGCGCGAAGGTAGAACCGCTCGGAACCCTCATCGAACACGGCGAGGGGGGTCGCGAACGCAGGCTCGAACCCCTCGCCCAAGTACCGCTCGTAGAAGGCGAGGGCGGGCCTGCCGTCGATCTCGCGCACCGTGCCACCCGACACGTCGGTGACGCGGCCCCTCGGTCCGACCGGGCGCCAACCCGCATCCGTCCCGAATGAGTAGGCGAGGGGTCCCGAGAGGAGCAGAAGGGGAACGGCGTCGGTCACGACCCGGTTGCCGAAGAACTGCCAGCTGTCCCCGGCGGGATGGCGATTCGATCGCGGTGCCGCTCCGCCCCCGATCACGGGCACGTCCGGACCAAGCGTCCCCCGCAGCGCGTCGAGCAGCGCCCGCACGTCTCCGCCGATCGACGGGGTAACGATGCATAGCCGGGGCTCCTTCTCCGTCTTGTTCCGGGCCTGCTCGACCGCCGAGCGAGCGGCGCCCGGCACGTCGTCCCATAGGCGCTCGGCCACACCGCCGGTGATGTCCACTTCGTCGGAGGCGAACAACGCGAGGGTGATGGAGTCCTCCTGGTAGCCCATCTCCGAAGACATCTCGCCCGAGGAGGTCGAGCCGATGAGCTCGATGCCCGGCACGCGCTCCCTGACGCTGCTGAGCACCACCTCGTGGTCGGATTCCCATGCGGAGAAGAGGAGGCCGGCTTTCGGCTCGAGGCCGTCGAGCCCCTCGAGGCATTGATCGACGATGACGCGCGCGGCAACGTCGGCGTCGATGTCGTCGCTGTGGCCCACCGCCATCCGGAACATGTCTGCAGTATGGCCGCTGCGGGGCCAACGGGCCCGCGGCTCACGCGACGTGAGCGCCTGCGAGGGTGCGCACGATGGCGTCCTCGATGGCGACGGCCGTGCCCTTGTCGAGTCCGCGGGAGATCACCGAGAACGCGACCCTGGCGCCGCCCGCGTCGGTGACGTAGCCGGACAACGCCGAGACCGGCGTCTCGAAGAGGGTCCCCGTCTTGGCGCGGACGGGGACGCCGACGAGCCTGCCCTCCATCGTGCCCTGGCCGGATGGGGCGAGCGAGGCGTCGAGGGCACGTCCCCAGGGCAGATCTTGAGCGAGCAGGAGCAAGGTCGCGAGCCCTCGCGCCGAGACCAGGTCCTGATGGGAGAGCCCGGAACCGTCCTCGACCCGGGCCGCCACACCGAGCGACCCCGCCCACGCAGCCACGGCTTCGGCGCCTCCGGCCGTCGAGCCGGCGCCGTGGTTCGCCGCGGCACCGATCGCCTTCAGGAGGGTCTCGGCGTAGAAGTTCACCGAGCCATGGTTCTGCACCGCGAGGAGGTCTCGCAGCAGCCGGGATCGTGTGAGGGCCACCGCGTGAAGGTCCGTGGGCGCCACGCCGGCCGCAGGGTCGTGGGCGACCGCGATGCCTCGACCGCGCAGGGCGGCCGTGAGCGCGGCCGCCGCCGCTGCCTCGGGAAGCCCCCTGCCGACGTTCCCGTCGAAGGCGAGCGCGGTCGTCCGCGTCACGTAGCTCCGCGAGAGCCCCGGCACCCATCCGGGCGCCCACCACGCTCGGGAGAACGCCGACGTGTCGCCGATCACGCCGCCGGTGATGCGCGATACCCCTGCAGAGGAAACGGCGTCGGCGAGCCGCGCCAAGGACGCGGCGTCCAGCTCAGGATCGCCGGATCCCACGAGCCAGAGGTCGCCGCGGACCACACCCGCCCCGATCGGACGACGGGCGGCGGCGACGGTCGGGAACCGATGATCGGGGCCGAAGATGGCCAACGCGGCCATCGAGGTCAGGAGTTTCTGGTTCGAAGCCGGGATCCGTGGCTCCTCGCCGGCATGCTCGAACAAGATCCGGTCGTTCACGCCCACGGCAACCGAGACGTCGCGACCCCCGACTGCGGCGTCGATCGCCCGCGTCCAGTCCGCCGTGACGGTCCGGGTGGTGATCGCCGAGGGAGTGGGCGTGGGCGATCCGACGGACGGTGCGGCGACCGTCGCGGTCGGCCTGGGCACCGGCTCGGTGGTCGGCGTCGGGTCCCGCCCGGCGGTCGCCGATGTGCAGGCGGCGAGCGCGAACAGGGCCGCGACCGAGGTCCAGCGTCGTCGACTCATGTCTCGGGGTCGGGCTTCCCGAACTCGAAGTGCATGCCGTCGGGGATCAAGAACGCACCGCCCCAGTTGAACCCGTGGGCGCGGAAGATCCGGACGATCCGCGGATCCATCGAGGGCGTCGCGCCGTACGCGTTCTCCGGAGCGTTGATGTCCACAGCGGCGCCGTAGGCATGGTCGGAGGGTGGAGCGGTTGGGCTGCGCGCCACCGTGCGGGCGTTCCAGCATCCGGAGTTCGTGTGGATCAGGCCGCCCAGCCTCGCCCGCTGCACGTCGTCGAGGGCCGCGATCAGCGCCGGGAACAGCCGCCGGTTGCAGGTGATCCGGCCCAGTAGCGGCACGGTGCGGGTCTGGATGTGCGCGTGCACCCACGACGGGTCTTCCGTGAGGTAGGCGGGGTCGGCCTGCGGATGGGCGCTGAACTCTCCGAACGTCTGCTTCAGCACGACCGGGGGGTTCACGCCGCTGCCCACGCGCATGTATCGGCTGCCGCCCGGGGCCACGACGCGAAGGGACGTGCCACGGGGCAGCAGGCCACCGACCCATCGCTCGAACGTGGCTTCGGAGGGCGTGCCATCGGGCTGCGCCAAGAGGTAGCGCTCGTCGGTGATCCCCAGGGCGATCCCCACCTCCCGCGAGACCATCATCTCGCTCCAGCCCACCGCGGCGTCGGGCACGACGGCGCCGACCTTGACGGTGTGTGCCCCGAACGTCATCGAGCCGCCGGGGCCGAGCGTTCGCAGACCGGCGCTGGATGCGCCCAGGACCGCGTGCCCCGCATCGAGCACGTGCACGACCCGATCCCGGACGTCGGCGGGGAGGAACGGGGCGTAGGTGTCGGGGCTCACCGCGAAGGCATCGATCGGCACGGCGAAGGGGGACGTCGGGCGGTCGACCACCGTACCGCCGGCGTCGCGCGACGCGGTCATCCACAACGTGTCGCCGGCGATCACGACCGATCGCCCGAGCGCGGGCAACGCGTCGACGCGTCGACGGAGATCGGGCGGGAAGCCCCCCGACATCCAGGCAAGGTACGCGGGCGGCATCGACGATGCGGCCCCTCCGGGGTCCGGCGAGCCGTCGGTGCCTCCCGTCGGCGCGTCGGCACTCGACGGCGCCTGTGAGGACCTCGGCGCGAACAGCGTGAGGCCCAGGACGAGCAGCAGCAGGACGCCGACCAGCCCGACGAAGGCACGGCGTCGACGCACGGCAACGCCCGGTCGGCGGTGGGGAACCACGTCGCCAGCGTAGCGAGCCGGCCGCGGCACGGGTGTCGTTGGATCCGGGCGCCGTCGGCGGTCGCCACCGGTCCGCGTGGATGCCATCATCACGCGATGGCGCACCCTCGCAAGCCGAAAGTGAACAAGACGGGCAGACGCAGCGCCGGCATCTTGATGTGGCGCGCTCGGGAAGCGGGCCTGGAGGTGCTGCTGGGTCACCCCGGCGGCCCCTACTTCGCGCGCAAGGACGACGGCGACTGGACGGTGCTCAAGGGGGAATCAGAGCCGGGCGAGGAGCTCGAGGCCGTGGCTCGCCGTGAGTTCGCGGAGGAGACGGGCCACCCGATCGCCCCCGAGGCCTCCCTCTTCGAACTCGGCGACATCCGTCAGAAGTCCGGAAAGGTCGTGGTGGCGTGGGCGCTGCAAGGAGACGTGGATCCTGCGGCGGCGGTGAGCAACACGTTCGAGATGCCATGGCCGCCTGGCTCCGGCAGGATCGAGGTGTTCCCCGAGATCGATCGCGTGGCGTGGTTCAAGCTGGAGAGGGCCCACCGCAAGATCAAGGCTGCGCAGGCTCCCTTCCTCGACCGGCTCGCACGGTCGATCGAGACGGGAGCCATCGGGTCGAACGAGGACGCGATCGAAGGATAGGGATGGATCTTCGGGCTTGAGGCGTGGCGCTCGTCCCACGGTCAGGGCGGTGGCGAGGTCAACGCGTCCAACGAGGTCCTCGCGGGCGCATCCGAGAACATCGGGGCGACCATCATGGGCAGGAACATGGGGTCACCCACCTCACGTATCGCGTCGTGCGGTGAGCGATCAGGTGCGCAACCCGGCGAGTGCCTCCCCGGCACGGTGCACATCGTCCACGGTCGAGCCCGCGGGCATATTGAAGACGAGACCCTGGAGGCCCGCGTCGAGGAACGACTGCGCCTGTTCGCCGACGGCGTCGCGGTCGCCCCAGACGAGGCGCATGGCCAGGCCGTCGTCATCGACCCCGCGGTCGCGTTGCCACGCCCTTCAGCGGCGATCCGCCTCCTCGGCGGTGTCGCCGACGATCAGCGTCCCCAGCCGCGTGGCAATGATCTCGGATCGATCCCGACCCTCGGCCTCGCAATGCTCCGCGAGCACCTCGAGTTTGTGGTGGATCGTCCCCGGGTCGCCGAACCCGTTCCACATGTCCGCGTAGCGCGCCGTGAGTCGAAGCGTCTTCTTCTCCCCGCCGCCGCCGATCAGGATGGCGGGACCGCCCGGCCGGACCGGCTGCGGGACGTTCATCGCGCCCTCCACGTGGTGCACGGATCCTTGGACCGTCGACTCGCGCTGGGTGAACATGGACCGGCAGATCCGCAGCGCGTCCTCCAGGCGCTCGAACCGCTCACCCGCCGACGGCCAGGGATAGCCATAGGCGCGTGACTCCTCTTCGTTCCACGCGGCGCCGATCCCCAGGATCGCGCGGCCCGAGGAGATCACGTCCAAGGTCGTAACGACCTTCGCGAGGAACGCGGGATTGCGATACGTGACGCCGGTGACCATCGCGCCGAGCTGGATCCGCGACGTTCGGGCGGCGACCCCGCCAAGCAGCGTGTACGCCTCGAGCATGGGATCGTTCGTCGGCCCGATGTTGGCGATCTGGTGGTAGTGATCCATCACCCAGAACGAATCGAACCCGGCCTCCTCGGCCGCGAGGGCGATCTCGGTGATCCGCTCGAAGAGCGTGTCGTCGGAGACGTCGGCGAAGGTGAAACTCGGCAGCTGCAATCCGAAGTGCGTCACGCGATGGCTCCTTCGTTCTCCTTGGCGGGCTGTGCCCGCCTGCCGGGCGCCGACGGGAGACAGGATAGGCCGGGAAGCCCCGGCCGAGCTTTCCAGCGCGACCCCGGCACGGGTAGGGTCGACGCATGACCGACCCCGCGGATACGCGCCCCGACGCCGCCGATCTGGTCTTCGAGTCCTCCCTGGGCTACTTCCGGATCCTCTCGATGTACGTCGGGCTCCGGCTGGGTCTGTATGACGAGCTCCGGGACAACGAGGGGCTGAGCTCCGAGGAGCTCGCCTCACGGGCCGGGATCGACGAGCGGTATGCGCGCGAGTGGTTGGAGCAGCAGGCGACGAACGGACTGCTCGAGGCCGATACCCGCGGGACGCCGCACACGTTCTCCCTGTCGGCGCGCCACGCGGAGGTGTTGCTGGACCGCGACTCGCTCGCCTACGCCGGCGCCTCGATCAAGCAGCTCGCCAGCCTCCGCGGCGTGGTCGATCACGTCATCGAGGCCTTCCGTCACGGAGGAGGACTGCCCTACGAGGCCTTCGGCGAGGAGAACATCGACGGGCAAGGCGACGCCAACCGGCCCGTGCTGCTCACGACCCTGCCCGGCGAATGGCTGCCCGCCATCGAGCCGATCCATGCCCGGCTTCGCTCCGCCCCGGCACGCGTCATCGACGTCGGTTGCGGGCAGGGCTGGTCCTCCATCGCGGTCGCGCGCGCGTATCCACATGCGCAGGTCGACGGGTTCGACTCGGACCTGCTCTCGGTGGAGCGCGCGAGGATGCACGCGGCCGAGATGGGCCTCGAGGACCGCGTGCGGTTCCACGCAGTGGACGCATCATCGATCGAGGGCCCCGCCGATATCGCGATGGCGTTCGAGTGCGTGCACGACATGAGCGATCCCGTGTCCGTGCTGGGCGCGGCGCGGCGGGCCCTCGCCGATGACGGCGCGATGCTCGTCGTGGACGAACGGACCCGCGACGCCTTCGACGGTGCCCAACACGATCTCGAGTCCTACTTCTACGGCTGGAGCGTGTTCGACTGCCTGCCGTCGGGGATGGCGGCCAGACCCTCCGCAGGAACCGGCACCGTGATGCGCCCCGAGACGCTACGCGGCTACGCCGAGGCGGGGGGATTCACGCGCTTCGACGTGCTCCCGATCGACCACGACGCGTTCCGCCTGTACCTGCTGCGCCCCTAGCGTAGGGTCGGCATCGCGAGCGGCACCAAGGGCTTGACGGCGCTCGCCGTGATGAGCCTGATCGAGGATGGCTCACTCGATCTGGCGACCACGGCGCGATCCGTGCTCGGCGAGGATCTTCCCCTCATCGACGACCACGCGACGATCGAACAGCTCCTCGCGCACCGGTCGGGGATCGGCGACTACTTCGACGAGGAGGCGTACGAGGACATCACCGACTACGTGATGCCGGTTCCCGTGCAGGAGCTCGCGACGACCGAGGGGTACCTCGGGGTGCTCGGCGAGCACGCGCAGGTGTTCCCGCCGGGCGAACGGTTCACCTACTGCAACGGCGGCTACGTCGTGCTCGCCTTGATCGCCGAACGCACGAGCGGAGAGCCGTTCCACGAGCTCGTGCGACGCCGCGTGTGCGAGCCGGCGGGGATGGGCGACACGTAGTTCCTGCGCTCCGACGAGCTGCCGGGCGGCGCGGCCCTCGGGTACCTCGCCGTCGATGCGCCCCGGACGAACGTCTTCCACCTGGGGGTGCGCGGCGGCGGGGACGGCGGCATCTACTCCACCGTCGCGGACATCCGCGCCTTCTGGGATGCGCTGTTCGCCGGCCGGATCGTCTCGGACGGGTGGGTGCGCGAGATGGTGCGACCGCGGAGCGCCGTGCCGAGGGAAGAGAAGCGCTACGGCCTCGGGTTCTGGCTGCATTCGTCGACCGACGTCGTGATGTTGGAGGGCTACGACGCGGGCGTCTCGTTCCGCAGCATGCACGATCCGGCCACCACGAGCACCTTCACGGTGATCTCAAACACGTCGGAGGGAGCGTGGCCGATCGTGGAGCTCCTCGAGGAGCGCCTGGCGGACTGACCCCATCGTGGCTCGTCAGCAGGGCCGATGCAGGTGGTAGGACGGGAACCGGCGGCGCGCCACGGCCCAGGTGGAGAGATGCACGAGATAGGTCTTCGACAACGTGCGCCACGCCGGGTCGTCGGCGCAGTAGATCGTGGTGGCGCTCGCATACCGCGAGGCGTAGTACCCACCCGGGCTCGGGTTGCCGGAACCGCCCGAGGCGCCCTGCCCGGACGCGCCCGGCGCTCCACCAACGTAGCGGCGGTAGGCCGCCACCCAGTCCCCCGCCTCCTGATGCTGCGCCGCGCGCAGGGAGAGCTGCCCCGAGCAGACCAGGTCGTGCAGTCGGTTCTCCAGGAGATCCTTGGTGCGGGCGCCCCACCGACCCGCGTACGGCTCGGGCCAGAGGTTCCCCACGGCGTTCGATCCGCCGAGCTCGAGGGAGATCAGGTGATCGACCTCGTGCCGATACGGGACCCACGCCACGTGATAGCGCTCGTAGACCCGCGCCTTCAACGCGTCGGACACCTCGCGGACGGACGAGGCGTAGCCGGGCGTGCAGATCTGCGCGGGGGCGACGCGAAACCTCGCCCCGGGTGTGAGCGCGTGCCGGGGCACGTCGGCGACGGGGATCCCGGCATGGTCGGCGTGCTGGGGTGGCGGTGGCGGGGGTTCGTGATGACCGCGCTCGGACGGCATCGAGCTCGGAACCCAAGACGGATGCCAGGCGCCGACCCCAGGAGGCGGCGTCGAGCCCGCAGACGAGGCCATCGGGCGGGCGACCGGGTCCGGCGAGGCGGCCGCGCTGCAACCAACCAGGAGGGCGACGGGCACGAGGATCCCGAGCGTCGACGCGACGACCCATCGGCGCGATCGCGCGAGGCTCCCTCCAGCATCCACCTCGTACAGTCTGGCGCGTGCCGCACCGCCTCGCAGCCGAACTGCTCGCCCGTTACGACGCCGAACTGCGCGAGCTTGTGCCGGATCGACTGCCGCGAGGCGTCGAGGTCGAGCGCGACGGACCCCTCCTGCGCTTCGTTGGCTTCGCAGGCGGGGGCTTCGTCGGCTATCGCGATCTGGCAGGACTCGACGGAGCCGACCTCGACGAGCTGATCGCCCGCCAGGTGCGCATCTTCGCGGCGCGCCGCGAACCGTTCGAATGGAAGTTGCACGAGCACGACCGGCCGACCGACCTCGCGGAGCGCCTGATGGCGGCGGGATTCGTGCCCGAGGATCGCGAGACGGTGGTGATCGCGCCGGTGGCCGCCGTCACCGGTGACGTGATCCTGCCCCCGCAGGTGACGCTGCGAGAGGTCCAGGAGCGCGCGGATCTCGATCGCATCGGCGCCATGGAGGAGGCGATCTGGCGGGACGGTCGCGAGAGCTGGCTCGCCGAGAGCCTCGAGGGTGAACGCTCCGTCGATCCCGGCGCCATTACGATCGTGGTCGCCGAGGCCGGCGCGGAGGTCACCGGTGCCGGCTGGGTGCGGTTCGTCTCGGGAACGGGGTTTGCGACGCTCTGGGGGGGAGGCACCCTGGCGCAGTGGCGCGGCCGCGGCATCTACCGCGCGATGGTGGCCTACCGTGCGAATCTGGCCGCGGACAGAGGCTTCCGCTATCTCCAGGTGGACGCCTCGGCCGACAGCCGGCCGATCCTCGAACGACTCGGGTTCGTCGCGGTGACCACGACCACACCATTCGTCTGGACGCCCCCGATCCCTGCCTAGGTCCGCTGGCACCGTCGTATCCCGACGCCGATCCACCGGTAGGGGCGCCATGGGCTCGGGCACCCATTTGAGGCCGATCGGCGCGGCGTCTCATCAGCGGACGCCGCCGAAGGACCGACGAGGACATGGCCGTTCGGCCGATGCGGGCTCCCCCCCAGATGCCCTACGGTCCAGACCCATGGAGACCGTCGACGATCCTCAACGAACCCTGCGGCCCCGCCCCTCGGATGCGCGCCGCGTCTACTGCACGATGTGCGAGCACACGGAGTTCGTGCACGGAGATCACGGCGACCGCCGGTGCCTGTACTCCGAATGTCGCTGTGGCGGGTTCACGCTTGGTTCCGTCTCGCAGATCTACGTGCCGCTCGAAGACCCCGCGCTGCGGTCGGCGAGCTAGCCGATCGTCGAGTTCGTACCCCCTGCCCGGCCGACGTAAACGGGCTGGGGCGAGGAACGGCCCGCCCCGTCGCGCGTCGCGAGGACGCCCGCCTGCCATCCTGGAACCATGACAGACGTCGATCGTGGAGGACCCGGACCGCTCGCGCTCGTGGGCGGCGACGAGCTCAACCCCGGCAATGAACCGCAGGACCGGGTTCTGGTGGACGCGGCTCGAGGTGGCGCCGCGTACATCCTCGCGACCGCGGCCGCCCGCCACGGTCCCGACCGGGCGGTGGCCAACGCCCGCAGCTGGTTCCGGGAGCTGGGGTTGGCGGTGGACCAGCTTCCGGCCACGACCCGGGGCGCAGTCAAGGATCCCGCGAACGTGGAGAAGGCGCGGGCAGGCCGCTTCTTCTACCTCGTGGGCGGCGATCCAGGCATCGTGCCGGACGTTCTCTCGGGTTCGCCGGTGTGGGAGGCGGTCGTGGCCTCCTGGGCCGGGGGCGCAGCGCTGGCCGGCTCGTCGGCCGGGGCGATGGCGATGGGCGGCTGGACGCTCATCCGCGACCGCCACCCCGGTGACGATCGGCGTCGGTTCAAGCCGGCGCTCGGACTGGTCCCGGGCGTCGCGGTGATCCCCCACTTCGACACGTTCGGTCAACGCTGGGTCCGACCCGCCCTCGCCGCCTCTCCGGCTCCCGACGTCGTGCTCGTGGGCATCGACGAACGCACCGCCGCGATCGAGCGCGAGCAGCACTGGGAGGTCCTCGGCGCCGGCGGCGTCACCGTCTTCCGCGGCGGAGACTCCCGACGGTTCCCCAGCGGCGCCGTCCTCGAGGGCCTCCCGAGCCCCTCGAGGCCGTGAGAGCCGCGAGGCTCCCGCGCGGCTCTCCGCAACGTGGGCCCCGACCCGGCGTCGATCTACGGTTGCGACACGAGGGTCGCCGAACGGATGTGACAGTAGCTGCCCAACGGCACGTCCACGCGCAACGTGCGGACCGGTCCCCGCCAGCTGAACTCACACGCCTTGCCCCAGATCTGATGGATATCGGCCTTGACGGTAGCCGGACCAACGAGGACACCCACGTCCTTCAGGAACCGGAACCGGACACGAGCCCCCGCGGTGGCATGCGTCCTCGGTGAGCAGTCGACCCGAAGCTCCGTGGGATGCACGTCATCCGCGCCGACGTCACAACCGCCGGGGTTCGCCACGCCGTTGTGTTCGACCCCCAACCTCGTGATAGGGCCGGCGGCCGCGAACGCCGTGCCGGCCAGTGCGGTGAGCAACACCACGGTGGCGATGAACATCTTCTTCATACCTGACCCCCCCACTCGGACCCATCATCACTACCGCATGATCCGCCGAGGCGTCCACCCCCGGGCGGGGGGACGAGAGGTCCGTGATGGGCTGTGGGGAAAACATGATCCACGTTCGGTAGGTCGCACGGCTGATAGCCGGTTACCAGACACCGCGCCCGCCCGCGGCGCGCTGGCGTGTTTCTCGATCCCACGGGGGGAGCCGACGTGGAACGGCATGGCTCGGAGGGTTACTTCGTCATCGGCGAGGGCCTCCTGTCCGAAAGCCTGGGGGGCCGAGAGCGAAGCCTCGCCGCCGACGTTGCGGCGGACCCGCCGTTCCGCTTCACGAGGATGGGACCCAAAGGGAGCGATCGGCAACTGAGCGACGCCAATCGCAAGAAACTCGGCAACGCCATGGTCACGGCCGGGGGCGGGGAATCACAGAGCCCGGCCGGCTTCACGTATCTCGGCCAATTCGCCGACCACGGCCTCACCTCGGACAAGACCAACGTCATGCTCGGTCAGAACGTCTCGTCGGCCGACCTGTTGCAGGGTCGTTCGCCGAGCCTCGATCTGGATTCCCTCTACGGCGCAGGGCCGGCGGACCCCGGATCGGCCATCTTCTACGAGGCCGACGGACTGCACCTCAAGATGGGCAAGACCGTCGCATCGGGCGGGATCTCGGCGAAGGCAGGGTTCGACCTTCCCCGCGGGGAGGGGACCACGGTCGCCCAGAAACGCAAGGCGATCATCCCGGAGCCACGCAACGACGGAAATCTCGCGGTCGCCCAGACGCACCTCGCCTTCATCCGCTTCACAGGGGCGTCACCCTGACGAAGCTCACCAACGCGCAAGTACGGGACGGGAACAACGGGGCCTCGCGGGGGGGCTCACCGACCAGCAGCGGACCGCGATCGTCACGAACACGCCGCTTTGGTTCTACATCTTGCGCGAGGCCGAACTCAACGGAGGCAAGCTGAAGGGGGTCGGCGCCCGGATCGTCGCCGAGACCTTCCACCGGGCGATGGAAGGCAGCCAGACGTCGATCGTGCGCGACGCGACGTGGCACCCGACGCTCGGCCCGGATGCCACTACGTTCCGGATGGTCGACCTCCTGTTGTTCGCGTTCGAAGGGAAGGGATCTCTGCTCGCCCCGCTCGGGTAGGGGAGCGACCAGAGACGACGCGCACGGGGCGCCGACAGCGGGAGCAGAGAAGCGAAACGAGCGGGAGTATAAGCGCCAAGAGCTTCCAGGTGACGACCTTCGGGACGGGGTTCCACGACCCGGGACACGCGCTGCCCGAGCAGGCGATCGATCTGGCCCGGCACCGGCTCTACCAGGTCGCGCCGCCCTACCACTTCCACGACGACCCGAAGCAGGAGCACACCCGCCCGGCGATCCTCACCCTGTTGCAGGAGCGGCTCGCCGAGGGCACGTTCGGCGACAAGTTCGTGATCAGCGGATCGAACCACGACGAGCCGGGTGTGGCGGTGCGGATCATCCGCGACGACCGGCGGGAGTCGCGGCCCGTCACCGCGGCGAAGGAGCCCTCGGTGAGAAGTACGTCTTCGGGCACATCTTCCCCCCGGACGGGGGCTGTTCGGGTCTGGTGGTGCGGGCGGTTCAGGAGGCGCGGGGCCTCACGCTCCCCCATCTGTCCGAGGGGATCCGTGTCGACGGCCGCGTCACGACGTTCCACGATCACGACGACACGCAGTCGGGCGACTTCATCTTCTACCACTTCTCCGATCGCAACGGGGTCGGGCCGCGCGCCGACGACATCACGATGGTGGTCGACGACGATCGTCAGATCGGGGCGCGACCCTCGCGCGGGCGCGTGGCGATCTTCGATCGGGAGCCCGAGCTCCGGTGGCTGGTGGGATACGGCCGCCTGGGGGCCTGAACACGTGACCCGTGGACGATGCGGCGCTGTAGGCCGCTCGTCGGACCGCGCGCGGGCCGCCGGTTCCCGTAGGGTTTAACCCGTGCTACGGAACATCCTGATCGTGATCGGCGCGATCGTCGCGCTCAACGTGCTCCTCGTGGGCGGGCTGGCCCTGTCGAATTGGCTCGACGCCTTCCGCAAGCGTCGGGAGATCCGCGAGCTCGAGAGCATCTGGCGTACACAACGTCGTGGCGCGCGGGAGGCGCCGCGGGCGGGACACAGGCGCCTCGCGGGCGTGGTGTTCGTGACCGTGCTGTTGGCAGCGACGACGACGCTGGCGAGCCCGCAGGGTCGGGGGGCCCTTACGTCCGCGATCGGGATCGTGACCCGGGGGCTGCACCCGCAGCGGGTCGAGCAGGTGGCCGCCTCCCCGGGGACCGATGGCTCGCTCTCGTCGCAGGCTGGACCAGGAGCGAACCGGCGGGCACCCAAGACGCCCGAGGACGCGCGCGACGGAGCCGGTGGCCCCGGCGCCTCGCCGGCCCCAGCGTCCGCGGCGGCGAGCACGCCGCCGCCGGCGGGGCAGGCGGCGCCCTCCACCCCGACCGCGGTGACGATGGTCACCGCGGTGTCGATCTCCCCCCGTCAGGTCCGGGTGCGCTGGGCCGACGTCCCGAGGGAATCCGGCTACCGGGTGGAACGATCGCCGAACGGGGTCACGGGCTGGGCCCCCGTCGCGAAGGTGAGCCGGGACGCAACGTCCGCCGTCGACACGGGCCTCGTGGCCGACACCACCTACTACTACCGCGTGATCGCGACGAACCCGGGCGGCGATTCCTCGGCTTCGAGCGTCGCGTCGGCGACCACGAGCGTCGTACCCGCCACGCCCACGCCGCTCACCGCGGTGGCGCTCTCCGCGAGCCAGATCGAGCTCGATTGGACCAACGTCGGGAACGAGACCGGGTACCGGGTGGAGCGGATGCTCGTGGGCGATGCCGGCTGGACGACGCTCGCGACGACGGGCCAGGACGTGACGCAGTTCATCGACGTCGGCCTCACGGGAGGCACCACGTACTACTACCGGGTGATCGCAACCAACGCCAGCGGAGAATCGGCCCCGACCGAGGCCGTGTCCGCCGCGACGAGCAGCGCTCCCGTCGCCGACCCGCAGGCCACGGCGGCTCCCCCCGTAGGCCCGTAACGATCGATCGGGCGAAGACCGCCTCGTTATTGCCTTTCGGCCACGCCTGCGGCACCATACGGGCACGAGAGGAAGGAGGTGGTCCAGCTTGCATGAACAAGACGAGACCCTCGAGGTGACTGGCTGCTGAGCCGTCCCTCGCGGGCCGGGGCCACCACCCCGCCCGCTTGCCGGGAGACCGGCAGAATCCACACCAGCTCACCGACCTCACGGGTTCCGGCTGGTCTACCGGAGGAAGCCTCGTACGAGGCCGCAGCGCCTGTGAGGAGATCCAGCGAACGAGGCCGGGCCCGAGTTGGCCCGGCCCGTTCGCGTTCCGGCGCCCCAGGCGTGATCTCGACGGGTGCAGGCAACGAGGGGGCCGGTCGTATGCTCGCGTGCATGGGCATGGCCTTCCGCAACCTTCCCACCCGGGTCGCCACCGGCGCCTACGTCCTGCATTCGGGCTGGGAGAAATGGCACGGGGGGGACGAGCAGGCGCAGGGCCTTCACGCGAGAGCCTCGGAGGCGTTCCCGTTCCTCGCCGACGTCCCGCCCCCGAAGTTCCTCAGGGCGCTCGCCCTCGCCGAGATCGGCATCGGCGCCACGCTGCTCGCGCCGTTCGTCCCCGACCGGCTCGCCGGTGCGCCGCTCACGGCCTTCGCCGGGAGCCTGCTCACGATGTACCTGCGCACGCCGAGCATGCACGAACCGGGCAGCTTCTGGCCGACGCGAGCGGGGATCGCGGTCAGCAAGGACGTGTGGATGCTCGGCATCGGGCTCGGGCTCCTCGCCCAGGGCAGCCCCGCAACGGACTAGGAGGTCGGCCCCAGCGGGTCGATCGGAGCCCGTCGGTGACGCGAGAGGAGCTACTTCTTCGCGACGAACCGGACGAGCGGGTTGTAGCCCGTCCGGCAGCCGTCGTCGAGGCGGAACGTGCCGGTTCCTCCCATACCGTTGTCGCAGTGGACCGATCCGGTGGCGGAATCCAGGAAGACCCCATCGGGGTACAGGTCGTGCCCTCGGTTCGGCACCCCGGCCGCTGCGCCCACGTTCAAGGCATCGTAGGGACACCCCGTGACGGGATCCGTGGCGCAGGCCGTCGAGTATCCGTAGGGGTGGGGCCCGTAACCGCTCGTGTTGTAGACCACCCCGTAGACGACCTTCTTCGGCAGCTTGAGGTTCAGGCTTCCGAACTTGAACGTGATCTTCTGCGCGAGCCCGTTGTGGCACCTCTTGTCGCCGGTGGAGTACCAGGCGGTCGGCGAACCCGGGCAGTTCGTCGCATCGGTGGACGGGCGGAACTTGATCTTGAACTTCTTCGTGCGCTTGGCGAGCAGCCCGCCGGGAACGGTGGGGTCGGCCCCGCTCACGGCGTAGATCTTCAGCTGGATCGGCTGGATGAACGTGCTACCCGGTGTGCTCACGCACGTGCCCGTAGACCACTGACCGGTCTCACACGCCCAGTTGCTCATGACGACCGTCACCTTCTTGAGCATGCGCTTGCCGGGAGCGAACTGGTGATCGCGTCGCCGAACTGGGACGTCTGCGTCGCCTGGAACGCCTAGCTCGGCACGTTGCCCGGCGGTTGCGCGGGCGAGCTGTTGAAGATCACCGGGTTCTTGGCCGCGGTGGCCGGGGCGGCCATCGTCAACGCGAGCACGCCCGCGAGGGCCGCCATCAAGGACGCTCGTTTCATCCGTTTCCTCCTCATTGCGCGGCGCCAGCCTACAGGCCCGTCGGCGGGATCGGCATCGGGGGAGCCGGCGTCCCGCCGGGGCCGAGCAACGGCTTCGGTGCCGCGGCACCGACCCCTTCGGTCCGGTCCCAGATACGGTTCAGGTGTTCCTGGACGTAGAGCCCGTTGCCGATGCTCAGCAGGAACATGATCACGATCACGAGGGCGGGCTCGAGCTGGGAGACGAGCGACAGCCGTTCCTCGATCGTGCGGACGTGCTTGGCCGTGTTGTACATCGCGATGAACGGCGGAACGATGATGATCCAGCCGAAGAGCAGGGCCATGAGCGAGCGCGTCGGGCCGATCGTGTCGTCGTGCTCGAAGCGCTTGAGCTCGTCGTTCACCTTGTAGTACCAGTAGAGGAAGTAGATCCCCAAGGTGATGAACGACAGGCCCAGCACCCCGAGCGGCTCGCGCTTGCGGTAGATCTGGCCGTCGATCGTCACGGTCGTTGCCATCGCTCGGTCCCTACTCCCGGGGGGCCTTGCCCTCAGACGGGACAAGCGCCCATCCGCGGAGTGTACGGAGGCGCCGGCCGGGTTCCTACTCGAACGCGGCTTGGAGATCCTGCTCCGTGCGATCGTCCGCGCCGGCGGCCTGGCAGTCTGCGTGTCCGCATCCGCACGCGTGCGTTTGGTGGCCCGCGTCGCCCGCGTGCTCGCGGCAGTGGTCGCTGCAGAACTCGCCCGCCTCCCCGACCTGGCAGTTGCAGCCCTCGTGTCCACACTGCATGACGTGCTCCTCTCGGTCGACTATCGTCGTCGTTCCCCGATCTCGACCAGTGTATGCATGGGGCGGACAGGAGGAGTCGGTCGTGGAGCCTTGGTCGTTCGAGCCGCGAGGTCGCTTCGAGGAGCACACGATCACGAGCGAGGCGCTCCGCGGCAACCCGCTCGGCGATCCGCACGAGCGGCCGCTCTGGGTCTATCTGCCGCCCGGCTACGACGACGACCCCGAGGCACGGTTCCCCTCCGTCTACGCGATCCAGGGCCTCACGGGCCAGCTCGACATGTGGCGGAACCGTTCCCCGTTCCGTCGGAACTTCCCGGAGCTCGCGGACGACCTCTTCGCACGCGGCGAGGCACCGCCCGTGGTGATCGTGTGGGTCGACTGCTGGACGTCGCTCGGCGGGAGCCAGTTCCTAGACTCGCCCGGGACGGGGAACTACCTCACGTACCTGTGCGACGAGCTCGTCCCGTTCGTGGACGAGCGCTACCGGACGTTCGCGGACCGCGAGCATCGCGGCATCCAGGGGAAATCGAGCGGCGGCTACGGAGCGATGGTCGTGCCCATGCTCCGGCCCGAGCTGTGGGGGGGCCTCGCCACGCACGCCGGCGACGCGTTGTTCGAGGCCTGCTACCTCCCCGAGTTCCCCGAAGCCGCCCGCGCGCTCCGCGACGAATACGAGGGGTCCTACGACACGTTCTGGGCGGACTTCCGCAGCCGCCCCGCCATGGCGAAGCCATCCGACGGCATCCTGCTGAACGAGTGGTGCATGGCCGCCTGCTACTCCGCCGACCCCGACGGCACCGTCAGGCTTCCCTTCGATCCCGCGACCGGAGCGCTCATCCCCGAGGTCTGGGAGCGATGGCTCACGCACGACCCCGTCCGCATGGTGGGCGACCATGCGGACGTCTTGCGGTCGATGCGCGCCATCTACATCGACGCCGGGAAGAAGGACGAGTGGTTCCTCGACCTGGGTGCCGAGGCCTTCCGCCGCGAGCTCGAGGGGATCGGGGTGACCGACGTCTCCTTCGAGCTCTTCGACGCCACCCACATGGCGATCGAGTACCGCTACCCGCTCGGCCTGGCCTACCTCGCCGAGCACCTCTCTGCCTGATCGGGAAGGTTGCGCCAAAGACGGGCCAAAGACGGGCCAAAGACGGGCCAAGACGGGCCAAAGACGGGGTTGCCTGAATCGGGTCGTGGTGAGGAGATAGGGATACGCGGACTGGAGGTTGCCCATGTCGACGTCCCTGGCATCGTTCGTCCAAGATCTGCTCGGCGACGTACCCATCGCGGTCGAGACCTACGAGGGGGAGCGGATCGGTCCCGCCGACGCGCGCGCGACGCTGGTGTTCCGCTCCCCCGACGCGCTCCGCCGTATCCTCACCGCCCCCGGCGAACTCGGGCTGGGCCGTGCCTATGTGGCGGGTGACCTTGACGTCGAGGGCGACATCTTCGAGGCGCTGGCCGCGCTCCGGTCTCGCTTCAACAAAGCGAGCATCCCTCCGCGCGACATCGCCCGCCTGGTTCAGCTCGCCGGACTGGACGCGCTGAGACCGCTCGCGCCCCCGCGGGAGGAGGCTCGCCTGCACGGCGTGCGGCACTCGCGGGACCGCGACGCCGCAGCCATCGCCCATCACTACGACGTCTCGAACGCCTTCTACCGCATCGTCCTTGGGCCGTCCATGACGTACTCATGCGCGGTCTGGTCCACCCCCGAGGACACACTCGAGGACGCTCAGGCCGCGAAGTACGAGCTGATCTGCCGCAAGCTCGGCCTCCGCGAGGGGATGCGCCTGCTCGACATCGGGTGCGGCTGGGGCGGCATGGTCATGCACGCCGCTCGCCGCCACGGCGTGGAGGCCGTCGGCGTGACGCTCTCGCGGGAGCAGGCCGACTGGGGACGCAAGGCGGTCGCCGAGGCCGGACTCGCCGATCGCGTCCGGATCCGCGAGCAAGACTATCGCGACGTGCGCGACGGCCCCTTCGACGCGATCAGCTCGATCGGCATGTTCGAGCACGTCGGGCTCCGCCACCTCGACCTGTACTTCCGGGGGATCGTGCGACTCCTACGGCCCGAGGGCCGCCTGCTGAACCACGGGATCGCCCGCCCGGCGAGCCGGCGGGCGCGGCCGGGACGTCGCCCACCCGTGACGCCGCCGCGCCTGCGACGCAGGGGCTTCGTGGACCGCTACGTCTTTCCCGACGGCGAACTCCACGAGGTCGGGTCCGTGGTCTCCACGATCGGGGTGGCCGGCCTCGAGGTGCGCCACGTGGAGGACCTGCGCGAGCACTACGGGCTCACGCTGCGATCGTGGGTCGGGAACCTCGAGGCCAACTGGGACGAAGCCGTGGCCGAGGTGGGCGGGCCGCGCGCGCGGATCTGGCACCTCTACATGGCCGCCTCCGCCCTCGGATTCGAGGCCGGAGAAACCCAGGTCCACCAGGTGCTCGCGGTGAGGAGCTCGGCAGGACGCAGCCGCATGCCCTTGCGACCCGACTGGTGAAGCCCGCGGATGTGTCGCGGACGCCACTCAGGGCGGGCATCCTATCCTCCTTCCTAGGATGAGAGGACCGTAGGGGGTGGGAGGTCGATGAGCGAGCGGAGGGGCGAGCGTCTGCTCGACGTGGATGACTCGTTCCTCTGCGTCATCGACGTGCAGCCGGGGTTCATCGCGAAGCTCGGCGAGGACGAGGGTCGTGGACCGTTCGTCCAGCGGGTGGCCTGGGTGGCCGCACTCGCCACCCTGCTCGGGGTCCCCACGGTGGTCACCGAGGAGGAGCCGGACCGCAACGGTGCGACGCTCCCCGAGGCCGTCGCGCACCTGCCGAAGGAGACGCGCAGGCACACGAAGCCCACGTTCGGTCTCGCCGACGCCCCCGAGATCTTGGCGGCGGTCGAAGCCACGGGCCGGCGCACGGCGGTGCTCGTCGGGATGGAGACCGACGTGTGCGTGGCTCAGTCGGCCTTAGGGCTCCTCGACCGCGGATTCAGGGTCGTGGTCGTGCGTGACGCGGTGCTGGCTCCCGGCGACGCTCACGAGGACGGGATCGAGCGGATGCGCGCCGCGGGCGTGACGTTTCTCGGGGCGAAGGGCCTCAGCTACGAATGGGTCCGCACGGTCGAGGCAGCGTGGGAGCTTGAGGACCTCATGGCGTCGGTGCCTCTGCCCGAGGGGCTCATCCTCTAGGATCGCAGCTCGCGCCCTTCGCCGTTCCCCCTACCATGGACGCAACCGAAGGGAAGAGCCATGACGACTCCTGATGATGTCGATCCGAACGCCGACGTGGACCCCGAGGACGACGCCGGTGAGGATCTCGAGGCGATGATCGAGCAGGCCGACCACGCGTTCGGCGCGGAGTCGTTCGGAACGACCGCGGAGGAAGAGCTGCGAGGCGAGTCCCTGGACCAGCGGCTCTCCGAGGAACGCGCAGACCCACCCAAGAACGACACCGAGCTCGCGATCGAAGATTCCGACACGGTCGATGACGAAGCCCAGCTGGTGGCGGAGGCGACGACCCAGCGCGAGGCCTATGTGGCGCCCGAGGACGCAGCCGTGAGCGTGCGTGACACGGCCCCCGGTGGCGTCGACCACGAAGGGGACGAGTACGTCGAGCTGTTCGACGAAACCCTCGGGAAAAACGACGCCTAGCAAGCCCGATGCCGGGCAGAGGTGAAGAAGGACCTGATCCTCACATCGTTGCTGCGCCCGAGCCCGTGAGAACATCGAGCGATGCACCGGATACTGGTTGCTACCAGGGACGGGCTCCAGGCGATCGGCGACGGAGGTCCCGCGTGGCCTACCCAACTCGCCGGTCGGTCTGTGACCTCCATCGTCCGCGACGGCCCCGAGCTCTGGGCGATCGTGGATCGATCGGAGGTCTGGCACGCACCCGGGGCCGACTGGCGGCTGGTGGCCACGCTGGAAGGCCATCAAGCGACCTGCATCGCCATGACCGACGCCGTCCATGTCGGCTCGTCGGACGCTCGACTGTTCCGGCTCGCCGACGAAACGCTCGAGCCCGTGGTCGGGTTCGACGACGCGGAAGGTCGCTCCGAGTGGTACACACCCTGGGGCGGACCCCCCGCCACCCGATCCCTGTCTGAGTGGGGCGAGGACGTCTACGTCAACGTGCACGTCGGGGGGATCCTCCACACGGGCGACCGTGGCCACACGTGGAACCCGACGATCGAGATCGACGCCGACGTCCACCAGGTCGCGACCGCAGAGGGCTTCGTCCTGGCCGCCTGTGCCGGCGGGCTCGCGACGAGCGTGGACCACGGTACGACCTGGACGATGCGGAGCGAAGGGCTCGACGCTCCGTACTCGCGCGCGGTGGTCGTCTGCGGCGACACGCTCCTCGTGTCTGCCTCGAACGGCCCGCGTGGTGGTCGCGCCGCCGTGTACAGGGGCGACATCGCCGCCGGCTCGTTCGAACGCTGCACGGCGGGGCTCCCTGGATGGTTCGACGACAACATCGACACCTATCGCCTGGATGCGTTGAACGACGGATCGTTCGCGGCGTTCGGCACCTCCGACGGACGCATCTTCGGTTCCGAAGACGCCGGATCGACCTGGCACGAGCTCGCCTCCGGTCTCGCCGCGGTCCAACCCATCCTCGTGCTGCCCGACTGACGCAGGACCCAACCGGATCCGTGACGGCTCGCGGCGAACGAGGTCAGTTCGCCCGAAGGACGCCGAGGAACGCGGCCGCGGAATCGGGAGACGGGCTCGCGCCGAGCTCCGAGGCGAGCGTCTCGCGGAGGCGGTCGTAGGTCGCGAGCGCCTCGGCGTTGTTGCCGGCCTCGACGTGCGCGCGCATGAGGGTCACGTACGCGCGCTCCCGGAACGGCTCGAGCGCGATGATGCGCTCTGCGTCCCCGGCGGCGCCCGTGAGATCGCCTTGCCGGATCGCGATCTCGGCCCGGCACGACAACGCTCGCACCTGAATGGTCCGCAGCTGCGTCCGCTTTCGCTGCACCCACTCCCCCTCGGCGCCCTCGAGGAACGGTCGTCGCGCGATCGCGTTCGCGACGAGCGCCTCCCCATTGGCGGCCGCGAGGTCTCCGGATCGCAGCGCCGCCTCCGCGTCGTGTGCCGCAGCCGCGGCGGCCTCGACATCGATCCAAGCGTCCGGGGGCAGTCGCAGCTGGTAGCAGCCGAAGGCATGCTCGATCGTTGCCTCGGCTCCACTCTGCGCGAGCACGCCGCGCAGCTTGCTCACGATCGCGCGCAGGGCCGTGGCCCACGCCGTAGGCGGGATCCCGTCCCACACGACGTCGGCGATGTGCTCGGTCGACAGCGCGTCGCGGCGTTCCGAAGCGAGCAGCGCGAAGGCGAGCCGGCCCTGGCCGCCGGGGAACCGGCTCTCGGCCACCAGGACGCCGCCGCGCTCGATCGCGACGTTGCCGACGAGATAGATCCGTAGCTGAGGCTCGTCCATGCAGGTGGTCCCATCGGGGAGCACGACGCCAACGTTCCGCCAACGTCCCTTGCCTAGTATCCGCCCCAAGGAGGTGATCGCATGATCAAGGAAGTCACCTGCGAGTGCGGCTTCTACGCGCGCGGGATCGAGGATGACCTCGTCGTCGTTGTCCAGGCGCACGGGGCGGCCAAGCACGGCATGGACGTTACCCGTGAGCAGGTCATCGCCCAGCTCAAGCCGGTCGGCGCCTGATCTCGGATCGACGTCAAAGCGGCGCGGACCGAGCGCCGGATGACGGGAACCGCGGCGCCTCCCTGCGCCGCGGTTTCCTCGTCGCCTCCGTCACATCGCGGTTTCGAACAACCCCACGGTGTTGCCCTCGCTGTCCTTGAAGTACGCGAAGGCCCCCATGTTCGGGATGGGCGTGCGGGGCGTGATCGTGCTGCCGCCGCCGGCCTCGATCTTCTTGAGGCTCTCGTCGATCGAGTCGACGCCGATCGTGATCACCGGATACGGCGTCTCCGACCCGCGGCCCGTGAACCCGCCGTTGATCGCGCCGGGCTCCTTGGGTCGCATCTGCTCGTCGATCGGGACCGTGGTCGCGGTGGTGTAGATCATCCCGTTGCCCATGTCGTTGTCGCTGAGCTCCCAGTCGAAGACCGAGCCGTAGAACTCCTTGGCTCGCTCGTGGTCGTCGAACGTGATCTCGAAGTGCACGACCTTGTCCATTCGGTTCCCCCTTCCCTCGAATCTCCCAACCTACAGCGATTCGCGGGCTGATGCGGAGGGGGTGACCTAGCGAGAAATCGCGCTCGGGTGCACGCCCGACTCGATCGGGCCATTTCCGCCCTGCGGGACCACCACGACGAACGACACGGTGGGCTGGGCCGGCGCCATCCGCAACGATGTCGGCGGGGACCTGGTCTGGACGAAGAACAAGAGCGCGACCGACCCGGACACGAACGAGGTGCAGACGAACTGGACCACCGGCGACCTGCGGTGCTACGGCAACTCGCCACGCGAGCAGGTGAACCCGGCCGACGGAGGCCAGCCCAACGCGGTCGGTGGTCAGAAGCTCGGCAGTGCGCCGGACTCTGAGGGCGCGCAACGCGCCGCGATTGCTGCGAACGTGAGCCGGGACGATGCGCCCGACGCCCGGCACACGGGAGGAACGAACGAAGTGAGGGGCCGGGGCCCCTCACTTCGTTTCGTCACGGACATGGATCGAGGGAAGGGACGTGGCCATGAGACGAACCACCATGGCGGCCGCAGGCATGGTCGCCGCAATCGTCGCGATGCCGACGGCGCTCGCGGCGCTGCATGCCCAGGAGTCCCCCCCGGCCACCTGTGTACGGAACCAACTCGGCGTCCGATCCAACGGGACGCAGGGCGCCGCCGGCACGATCTACGGAGCCCTCGTGTTCACGAACCGCTCACACGCGATGTGCAGGCTCAAGGGCTACCCACGCATCCAGCTCTTCGGCAAAGACGGGCGCCCCATCCACACGACCGTGCGACGCGACCTCTCGCCCGGACCCAAGAACGTGCGGCTCGCGCCCGGCGCGTCCGCCACGTTCCGCACGAGTTACAGCGACGTGTCCTCCGGCGGCCCGTGCCCCACGTCGAGCGTCGCGCAGATCACGCCGCCCAACGCGGGCGCGTCCCTGTTCATCCCGGCGACGATGTTCCCGTGCGAGGGCGTCGTGCACGTATCGGCGGTGCGCGCCGGCGTGCATCATGCGTAGGTGAACGGGCCGATCCAGCCATCGAGAACGTCAACCTAAGACACCGGCGTGCCGGGCCGATCCCGCGACCTCGGCTCGAGTGACCCGTCGCGCTCGGGGTCGCGCGCTCCGGGCATGAGCATGAACGCGATCGTGGCCACCGCGCCCAAGACGCCCGCCACGATCAGCACGTCGTCGGCGCCGATGACGGCCGCGAGCGGCCCAACCACCAGGAACGAGACGGGCGCGCCGAGGATCGAGATCATCCAGTCGAGCGAAGACACCCGCCCCAAGATCTCGTTGGGGACGAGGCGCTGCATGGCCGTGAACCAGATCACCACCAGCACCGAGATGGCGCTCTCCGCGACGAACGACGCCGCCATCGCCTGGGGGATGTTCGCCACGATCCCGAACGCCGCGGTCATGCCCATCCCGACAGCCCACGCCACATACATCACCGTGATCGGCCTGCGGGGCAGCCCGCCGCGCTGGGCCATGTACAACGACGCGATGACGGATCCCACGCCGCCCGCCCCGAACACGAGGGCAAGCTGGAGCTCGGTCCCCGACATCTGGTCGGTGACCACGAACGGCACGAGCGTTTCCCACGGTCCCCAGACACAGAACAGGCTGACCGCACCGCACAGCAGTCCCCATCTGATCCAGGGCGTGGAGCGCACGTAGGCGATCCCCTCGCGGACGTCTGCCCAGAGCTCGGTCGGCTCCTCATCGTTTGTGCGGTCCGCGCGCACCTCCATCATCCAGATGCAGGCGGCGGACACGACGAACGTGACGCCGTCGAAGATGAACGCCCAACCGGTGCCCACGGATGCCACCACGCTGGCGCCGATCAGCGGACCAACCACGATCATCGCGAACGGCCTGACCGTCGAGCCGATCGAGTTCGCCTGCACCAGCTGATCCTCGGGCACGATCATCGGGACGATCGAGCTGAAGGCGGGCCAGAAGATGGCCTGCCCCGCGCCGTAGACGAACACGAGGCCGATCAGCAGCGGGATGGTGATCACGTCCATCAGGATCACGATGCCGATCGCGCCGATCGCCACGAGGCGCAGAAGATCCCCGATGATCATGAGGTGCCGCCGATCCATACGATCCGAGAGCGCACCCGTCGCCAGCAGGAAGAGGACCTGCGGCAGCGTCCACGCGATGCCCACCGCCGAGAACACGGCCGGCGACGCCTCCAGGTCCTTGTAGACGAGCCAGGCCACGGCGAACACGTAGATCCCGTCGCCGATCATGGAGACGGTCTGCCCGATCCACAACAGCCGGAAGTCGCGGTGGCGCAGCGGCCGCAGCACCCCGACTCGCTCGAACAGCGGTGGGCGCCCGCTCATCCGGTCGGGCCCTCGTCGATGTGCGCGTGAAAGGACACGTTCTCCCCGATCGCCGTGCGACGCTCTTCGCCAGAGGGTATCCCGCCACACGATACCGACGGCCCCGAGCGGCGCTCGCGTCCGGACCCGGGCTACCCTTCGCCGAGGCAGGGACCGGGAGGGGACGTGAGGCGGCTGAAGATCGACGAGGCGTTCGTGCTGCGATGGGCCGAGCGATACGTGGCGGACATCTCCGACGCCGAGGCGGCGTTCGAGGAGCGGCTGTTCTCCGTCGGGTCCGCGACCATACGAGCGCGCGGGTACCTCACGCGCGGAGAGTTCATGACGATCGCGATCTGGAAGTCCCCGCGCGCTCGTTCGCGGCTCGAGCGGAACGACGCGAGACGCGTGCGCGCGGTGACGTCGCTGGCGTTCGCCCCCGATGCGGTCGAACGAGCATCGGTGCTGACGGGCCTCTCCGGGGTCGGCGAGCCGATCGCGTCGGCGATCCTCGCGGTCTGGGATCCCGTGCGCTTCACGGTGTTCGACTGGCGCGCGACCGAGACCCTGCAGGCCGCGGGAGCGTTCCGTTCGAGTGGACCACACGTGAGCCTGGGCCTGTACCTCGCTGTGTGTAGCGAGCTGGCGGATCGACTCGATCTGCCCGACACGACCCTTCCCAAGCTGCGGCTGTTGGACAGGGCTCTATGGGCATACAGCGCCCGAGGATCCGCGCGGTAGCATCGCCTGCGTGGACCGTCCCGATCCCGCCGAGCTCGACGCCGTCATCGACCTCGCCGCGCGCGAGGCCGCCACGTACCTCCACGGCCTGGACGACCGTCCCGTCCGCGATCCTCGCGCGGAGGAGATCGCCGCGAGCTTCGTGGGCCCGCTGCCCGAGCAAGGCGTGGGGGCGGTCGGGGCGCTCGAGGAGTTGCTCGGCGGGATCGACGGCGCGGTGCACTCCGCCGGGCCGAAGTTCTTCCACTTCGTGGACGGCGGGGCGACGCCCGCCGCGCTGGGTGCGGACTGGCTGACCTCCGCGCTCGATCAGAACCCTGGCGCCTGGGTCTCCTCGCCCCTCGGGGGGCGGCTCGAGCAGGTGTCGATCGGATGGCTGAAGGAGCTGTTCGGGTTGCCGGCGGCCTGGGGCGGCGTGCTCACGACCGGCGCCACCATGGCCAACTTCGTAGCCCTCGGGTGCGCCCGACGGTGGTGCGCCGAGCGCGCCGGCATCGACGTGGACGAGCTCGGGCTGGCCGCCGCGCCACCTATCAGCGTGCTCGGCGGCGGCTACACGCACCCCAGCGACGTGAAGGCGCTCGGGATGCTTGGCGTGGGCCGGGGTCGCGTGCGGCAACTGAGCCGCGATTCCGTGGGGCGCGTGGACCTCGACGCGATGGAGGCCGCGCTCGCCGAGCTGAACGGGCAGCCTGCGATCGTGATCGGCAGCGCCGGCGAGGTGAACGCGGGCGACTTCGACCCGCTCCTCGAGATGGCCGAGCTCGCGTCACGCAACGGCGCCTGGTTCCACGTGGACGGGGCCTTCGGCCTGTTCGCCGCCCTTTCGCCGCGCACCGCGCACCTGGTCGAAGGGATCGAGCGCGCCGACTCGGTGATCGCCGACGGCCACAAGTGGTTGAACGTGCCCTACGAGAACGGGTTCGCGTTCGTGCGGGACGCGAGCTTGTTGCCCGCGGTGTTCGGCTCGGGCGCCGCCTACCTCCCAGACATCAACGACCCACAGCCCAACTGGGGCTACCTCGGACCAGAGATGTCGCGGCGGGCGCGCGCCTTCCCGGTCTGGGCGACCCTGCGGGCGTACGGTCGCGAGGGCCACCGCGCGATCGTAGAACACGACCTCGACCTCGCGCAGCGGCTCGCGGCCACCGTCGACGAGGCGCCGGACCTCGAGCGGCTCGCCGACGTGCCGCTGAACATCGTCTGCTTCCGCTACCGCCCGCCCGGCTTCACCGACGGTCCTGCGCTCGATGACCTGAACCGACGGATCGGCGAGGCGGCGCTCGTGGACGGCCGCGTCTTCTTCGGCTCGACCGACTATGGCGGCCGCGTAGCGTTCCGCCCGGCCCTCGTGAACTGGCGAACCCGCGAGGAGGACGTGGACCTGGTGCCACAGGTCGTCCGTGACCTCGGCGCGAAGCTCGCCTCGGCACCGATACGACCGTGACCTGAGACGAAGGAGACCGTGGAGACCTGGGTCGTGCTCCTTCGCGGGATCAACGTAGGCGGCAAGAACGTGATCCCGATGGCGTCGCTGCGCGGCGAGTTCGCCGCCATGGGATTCCGCGACCCACAGACGCACATCCAGTCCGGGAACGTGCTCGTGGAGAGCCCGAGGAAGCGGAGCAAGGCGGCCGTCGCGCGCATCGAGCGCCACCTCTCCGAGGCGTTCGGATACGGCGCGCGCGTGGTCGTGCGCGACACCGCCGAGATGGCGGCGGTCGTGGCGGCGATGCCCAGCGACTGGGACCCCGACGATCGCACCGTGCGCCATAACGTGATCTTCCTCACCGACGGCGTCGCCCCCGACGACCTGATCGGCGGGCTCGAGGTCGACCCCGCCATCGAGTCGGTCGCCGCGAGCCCCCACGCCGTCTACTGGTCCGCACCCATGAGCACCCTCACGCGCACCGCCATGATCAAGCTGAGCGCGCACCCCCTCTACCCCCAGGTGACGATCCGCAACGCCCGCGTGACCCGCAAGCTCCACGAGCTGATGGAGGCTCGAAACAGACAGGCTTGACCGATCCAACCGAACGGAGGGCACCCAGGGTGGAACCGTCAGGACCCTGGGAGCGGCGGCCCGCAGAGGGGAACATCTGGACTGAGCAAGCGCGCCCGAAGGCGGCGCGCGAAGCGAGGGAAGCGTTCCCCGCAGCGGACCGCCGCGGACAGCGTCACGCGCCAGCCCCCAACGGTCCCCGCCCCTCGCCGAATCGGGACGTCGATCACGCGTGTGAGGTGATCAGGCCGTCCTCGAACCTGCCCGAGGCCCCCGGCGACGTCCAGCTCGCCGCCACGTAGCGCCGGCTGCCGTTGGGCATGGAGCAGGTGGCGTCGAAGCTTGCCGCGTGCACCTGCGTCACCGAGCCGGTGCACAGGGTCCCGCTCGGCAGGTACTCCATCTGGAACTCGGTCGAGTCGAGGCTCGACGTGGTCACGAGCAGGTCGGCGCGAACGAGCACGCGCTGAGGCCCCGAGCCGTTGCCCGCCATCGACACGATCCCGCGGGTCACCCCCACGTCGGTGAGGATCTGCCCGCTCAACGAGTCGCTGAAGGTCGCCGCGTTCCACGTATGAGGCCGGAAGCGCAGCGGGCCTAGACCGAGCGAGGCGACGAGCGCGACCCCCACCACCGAGGCCATCACCGGTGCCGTGCGAAGGGACCATCGCCGTGGCGCCGCACGCCGGATCACGCGCCAGACGGTCAGGCCGCAGACACTGCCCACGGCGGCCGCGAAGATCGCGATCATCCACGGCGTGCTGCGGTCGGTGCCTGAGCCGACGCCGTGCAGCGTGGCGGCGGCCCACACCGCGAAGTTCACGTAGTGCGCCCGTCGCCAGAACCGGTAGCTCAGCTTCGCGTTGCGGTAGTGGTTCGTGACGGCGAGCGCGAGCAGGAGCTCGGCGGCCACGATCCCGAGGCCGGTCCAGATCGGCCGATACGAGGCCAGGAGCGGCACGGCGAGCGATGCGAGCGAGAACGGCAGGTACGCGTCGATGGCGATCGCCACGATGTGCAGCACCACGAACGTCCCCGTGAGCAGGCCCGTGAAGCGGTGGACGTCTTCCAGCGTGAACCGCGGCCAACGCTTCATCCTCTTCTTGCCCGTCATCGCCAGCCCGAGCGCGACGTTGAGCGACAGCAGGACGTAGGCCACGATGCCGCCGGCGCGAGCGGCGTACCAGTCGATGGGGCTCGACGTCAGATGCACGCGACGGCCTCCCGCATGCTGCGTTCCCAGCTTCCGTTCTCACGGATCTCGCCGTCGAGCCCGACGAAGCGCGCGGGGATCCCGTGCTCCTCGAGCCAGGCGGGACCGCCGCCGCCGGCGAGGAATCCGGCCTTGGCCGCGACGTCGGCCGCCAGGCAGGTCGCCCCGCACGCGGTCACCGACGACCAGGGCGACGCCGACGGGCGGCCGGTCCGAGGATCCACCAGGTGGTGCTGGAGCACGCCTCCGCGCAGCCACCGCCGCTTGGCGGTCCCACTGGTGGCGAGCGACCCTCGATGCAGCGTGATCGATCCCTCGTGCGGCAGCGCGACCGTGAGGGGGCCGCGGGCCGCCACGTCGCCGCCCGCGGAGACGAACCCGTCGCCCGAGAGCAGCTTCATGGCGTCGTCCACCGCGAGCGCCTTCACGACCCCGTTGAGATCGAGCTGCACGCCGGGAGGCACCCCGACCACGCGCCCGAGGACGACCACCCCGCCCGGGTCCGCGCCGCCCTCGGGATCCACGGGTCGCGCATCCGGCGCGAGCGCTGCCGAGTCGCGGTCGTACCCGGCCGCGACGAGCGCCGCGCCCAGGGTCGGGTCGACGAGCCCGCCGGTTTCCTCGGCCACGCGAAACGCGGTGCGGAGCGTCTCGGCGAACAGCGGGGACGCCAGCACGAGGCGCCCCGCCGCGGCGTTGACGCGATTCAACTCGCTCCGCGCGATGAACCTGCTGAACACCAGATCGCGCTCATGGAAGAGCCGCTCGATGGCCTCGAGCGCAGCCGTGGAGGCGCCGCCCACCACGATCTCGCACCCCATCGCCTGGAACGTGTGCTCGCTCATGACACCGACGTGGCCGCCCCGGGCGGCGCCTGAGCCGGGCCGACCACGCCGGCCTGCAGGAGGTCTCGCTTGACCACCTCGACGAACCGCGCCGGCGCTTCCAGCGCGGTGGCCGATCCTTTGGGGTGGCCCGCATAGGAGCGCTGCGCGAACACCATCGCGACGCCGAACGCCACCGCACCGAGCGAGGCGACACCCGCCTTGGCGCCGAAGGCGCGCCGGCGTGCCGACCGCAGCTCCGCGGCACGCTCACGCGATGCGGCGCGCCGGCCGGAACCGTCAGATCCCGTCGTACCGTCCATGCCCGTCTCCTTCCTCATGACTGCCATTCGTCGCGATTGTCCCGGAGGCGGCTGAGAACGAGCTGAGGATCCTGCGAAGAACCGGTGGCGAAGCGCCGTTGTTAGGTTCGGTCCATGGATGCCGTGCTCGGATGCGTGGGCCTGCGCCGGGCGATCGCCGACCCGGCCCGCTGAGCTGGGTCGCCTCTTGGGCCCATCCCTAGACCTGGTTCGAGAGCTCGATGCTCCAGCGCCACGCCGAGAGATCCTCGGCGTGCCACCAGGCCGTGAGGATCCCGACCTCGCCGCCCGGCAGGATCACCGGCTTGCCGAGATCGGAGGCGTCTGGCCAGACGTTCTCGCGCTCCACCGCCCGGCCGCGGATCCACAGGCGCGCGATCGGCGAGGCCAGCTTCCCCGGCAGCTCGCTCCCCCGCGCCACCAGCTTGCGGTCCTCGTCGAACACCTCCACATCGACGCGCTCGGGCAGGGCGTGGGCCAGCACGTCGGTGTGCGGCTCCATGCGGCCGCGGGCGACCTCGAGACCCGCCGACGCGCCATCCGGGTTGCGGATCTCCCAGATGTGCACGGCCACGACGTCGGGCCCTAGGACGCCGGGACGATGTTCTGGTTCAGGTGGAACAGGTTGTCCGGGTCGTAGATGCGTTTGACCGTCGTCAGCCGATCGTGGTTGCCCTCGTCACCCTCCACCATGACCTCGCCCCTGACCCGTTCCCTGAGCTGATCCAGGCCCATGACCACGTCCAACCACTCCTCTCCGCCGGAACGAAACGGTTCTACTCCCCCTACGACGTGGACCGCAACTCCTCCCCGGCCGCGTGGCCGTCATCTTCGGGCCGTAGGGTGATCGCCGTGAACGACGTCTCGACCGCAGCCCTCGACCAACTCCGGCGCATGCTGGGGCCCGAGGCCGTGTTCCGGACCGGTCAGCCGGAGGCCATCGAGGCGGTCACGCGCGACGGGGGACGCGTCCTGCTCGTGCAGCGCACGGGCTGGGGCAAGTCCGCCGTGTACTTCATCGCCACCCAACTCCTGCGCGAACGAGGCGCCGGGCCCACCTTGCTCGTGTCCCCCCTGCTGGCGCTCATGCGGAACCAGATCGACATGGCCGCCCGCATCGGCGTGCGCGCGGAGACGATCAACAGCACCAACCCCGACGAGTTCGAAACCATCGTGCGGCGCCTCGCCAACGACGAGATCGACCTGCTCCTGGTCTCACCGGAACGCTTCGCGAACGAGCGATTCCGCGAGGAGATGCTCCCGGTGATCGCGCACACGGTCGGCCTGCTCGTGATCGACGAAGCGCACTGCATCAGCGATTGGGGCCATGACTTCCGCCCCGACTATCGCCGGATCGTGCGCGTGCTCGAGTCGCTCCCGGCTCACGTGCCCGTGCTGTGCACCACCGCCACCGCGAACGACCGCGTGATCGCGGACATCACCGAGCAGCTCGGCGGCCGGCTGCAGACGTCTCGGGGCACCCTGGATCGCGAGAGCCTCGCCCTGGCAGTTGCCGACGCGCCGAGCCAGGCCGAGCGGATGGCCTGGCTCGCGCAGACCATCCCGGGCCTCGACGGCTCGGGCATCGTCTACGTGCTCACCATCGCCGACGGCGAACGCCTGGCGACCTTCCTGCGTCGCCGGGGCATCGACGCCGAGGCCTACAGCGGGGCTACGGACAACGACGACCGCGTGCGTTTGGAGCAAGCGCTGATCGCGAACGAGTTGAAGGTGCTGGTGGCCACCTCGGCGCTCGGCATGGGGTTCGACAAACCCGACGTCGGCTTCGTGATCCACTACCAGTCCCCGGGCTCGCCCATCGCCTACTACCAGCAGGTCGGACGCGCGGGCCGGGCGCTCGCCCACGCTCCCGCCGTGCTGCTCTGCGGCGTGGAGGATCGTGAGATCCAGGACTACTTCATCGAGACGGCGTTCCCGCCCCGCGAGCAGGCGGAGGCGATCGTCGGCATCCTCGCGTCGGCCGACGGCTCGGGCCCGACGTCGCTGAACGAGCTGATGGCGGCCGTGAACGTCCGTCGCTCACGACTCGAGTCCATGCTGAAGGTGCTCGAGGTGGAGGGCGCCGTGGCGCGCGAGCGCGGCGGATACGTGCGGACGGCACGACCATGGACCTACCCCTCCGAGCGGGTCGATCACATCACCGCGCTCAGGCGGCACGAGCAGGAGGCCATGCGCCGTTACGCGCGCCACGACGGATGCCTGATGGAGTTCCTGCGTCGCGAATTGGACGACCCGGGCGCCGAACCGTGCGGGCGGTGCATGGTGTGCACGGCCACGCCCCTGCGGGTCGAGGTGGCGCCGGAACAGCGGGCCGCTGCGCGGGAGCACCTGCGCGGATCCGACCTGTTCGTGGAACCGCGCAAGCAGTGGCCGTCGGGCATGACGGGTGCGGGGTCGCCCAAGGGCCGCATCGCCGAGGAGGAGCGGCCCGAGGTCGGCCGCGCGCTCTCGGTGGTGGGCGACGGCGGCTGGGGACGGCTGGTGGCGCAGGGTCGTGGCGAGGACGAGCGTTTCGCCGAGGACCTGGTGGCGGCGTCGGCCGAGCTGCTCACCCGGCGTTGGGCGCCGGAGCCCGCCCCCGGTTGGGCGACCTGCGTGCCCTCGATGACGCACCCCGATCTCGTGCCGGACTTCGCGCGGCGGCTCGCGGCGGCGGTGGGACTCCCCTTCCACGAGGTCGTCCGGAAGGTGGGGCAGAACCAACCCCAGGGAACCATGCGCAACAGCGCTCAACAGGTGCGCAACGTGTGGGACGCCTTCGAGGTGGACGAGCTCGGCGCGGCGTCCAGGGACCCCGTCCTCCTCGTCGACGATCTCGCCGACTCCAGGTGGACGCTGACGATGGTCTCGCGCGCGCTCCGGCAGGCTGGCAGCGGGCCGGTCCTCCCGTTCGTGCTGGCCACCGCCGTCAACGGATAGGGACAGCCGCGGCTCGGCGCGCCGCTCAGCGTTCGCCCTGGCGGGCGATGAACTCGGCCATGCCCGGCACGGTGAACCCGATCAGACCGTGTTCGGGGGCGTAGACCAACCCCTTGTGGATGAGGTTCGCCCGGGTTGGGCCCACGGCGGCCGGCCTCTTCTCCAGCCGGCGCGCCACCTCCCCCGACTGGCTTGGCCCCCGCCCGTCCGCGGCCATCGCGCTCATGTAGGCGCGCTCCGAGGAGCTCGCTCGCTCCCAGCGGCTCCTGAAGAACCCGTGGTCAAGGCTGTCCATGCCCACGCGGATGCCCACCTCGGCGTCGGCGAGCGTGACGCCGGGTCCGGGGGCGAAGTCCCAAGACGCCTTCCCGAACTCCTGCAGGAAGTAGGGGTGGCCCGAGGACCGAACCACGATGGCCTCGACGGCGTCACGCGCCCAGCTCACCTCCACGTCGTCCGCAGGCCGGGTGAGCGCGGCCGCCGCCGCGGTCGCGTCGAGCGCCCCGATCATGAGGTACTCGAACAAGCGCTCGGCGTAGGAGCGCGCCTCGGCGAGGACCCGAGGGAGCGACGGGAGGCCGGCACCCACCACGTAGAACTGGGCGTCCTGCTGCCCCGCCTCGTGACATGCCTGGCAGATCGCGCTGAGCTCGCCGTCGCGCAGATCCTGCATCTCGTCGATGAACAGCGCCACCCCGGTGCCGAAGTCCAGAGCCGCGGACGCGAGGTCGAGCACTAGGTCGGTGAGGTCGATCTCGAGCGACCCGGTGTCGGCACGGCCGCGCTCCGGATCGACCTCGATCCCCACGGACAACCCACCGCTGGGGTCCGTGCTCAGGGAGAAGGACCTGAACGTGGCGAGGGCGCGGCGCGCCTTCTCCGCGACGCCCCAGGAGCCGGTGGCTTCTCGCAGGGCGCGGTTCAACGACCGCGCGACCTGCACCCTGAAGGGGCGGCTCCCCCCTCCCCTCTCGGCCTCGACCTTCGCCACGATCCACCCGTCGGATCGTGCTCGCTCCGCGAGCTCGTTCAACAAGACGGTCTTGCCGACGCCGCGCAGACCGGTCATCACGACGCTCCGGCTGGTGAGCCCCCGCCCGGCGCGATCCCGCAGCACATCGAACAGCTCGATCTCGCGATCGCGCCCGGCGAGCTCGCGAGGCCGGAGCCCGGCCCCGGGCGAATACGGATTCGAAACGGGATCCATCGATCGGAGTCTAGCTTGTTCTAACGACAGATGATAGAGTCCGATACATCGCGCTACACCTCATCCCCTCGACGGGCCGTGCCTGCGTGGCCTCGCGGGCGCGGTACGGTTGGTGGGATGGCCGAGTACGAAGCGTGTCCTTGTCGCGGGTATCGGGAATGCCCCATGTGTAAGGACCTTCGGCCGTGCGGCCAATTCGGGCGCAGCCGCTGGTGTCCTCCCTGCCAACGCCTGCGGCGCCAAGGTCTCCGCCCGCGCCCCTCGACCCGTCGGGCCCAGATGCCCCCGGGTCGGATCTGCCAGGGCGAGGGCTGCGGTACCCGCCTGTCGGTCTACAACGCCGAGGACCGATGCGCGGTCTGCGTGCGTGGCCGCCAGAGCGTCTAGCGCTTGCTGCCCACGATAGAGCCGGACACTTCAACCTCCACGAAAAGGACGGGAGCCCGGGCGATGCTCCACCCGTAGAGCGACAACTCGACGGGGAGGAGACGACGCCCATGGCTCCCGCAGCGAGTCTGGCACGGCTACG
>JBBRWM010000010.1:0-82778 GCA_038249195.1 Actinomycetota bacterium | reverse complement strand
TGGTTCAACCACCGCCGGCTGCTCGAGCCCATCGGCTACGTGCCGCCCGCTGAGTTCGAGGCCGCCTACTGGAAGGAGGTCGACACTGACGACCCTGCGATACTCAGAGATCCGAGCCTCCGGTAAACCCGGCGCGATTCACCGAAGCATCGCCGGATCAATAGCCGAGCTCCCTACCAAGCAAGCACGAGTGATCGCGACCGATCATCCCCAAGCGGGTCCGTACTCGGACCCTTGGATGTGGACAAAGCGGATGAGATCGGTCCCATCCGGCGTGACGGCATAGAGATCCTTGGAGTTGTGAGCCTCGAACGCGATCCAGTTCCCGTCGGGGGACCAGGCTGGGTTGGTGGCGTTGATGGAAGGTTCCGTCAGCTGGGTGAGGTTCTTCCCGTCGCGTCCGATCGTGAAGATCGCGCTGCCCGTTCCAGACGTCATGGAGAAGGCGAGGGTCCTGCCGTCCGGTGACCAGGCGGGCCCGTACCACACGCGTCCAGAGGAAGGGCTCACCACGACGTCGGTTTGTCCGGTCTCGGGATCGACGAGCCCGAGGATCCCCTGGTCACCGGTGAAGGCGATCTTTCCGCCGTCGGGTGCCCACGCGATGTCGAGGGTGCGCCATCTTCCGGTGTCGATGTGTCGAAGACCCGAGCCGTCGACTCCGATCACGTTGAGACGCGCTCGGCTATCGGTGAACGCAAGGAGGTGTCCATCTGGGGACCAGGACACATCCTGTGGACCGAGCGTCGGAGCGATCGGCAGCGTATGAAGGATCTGGCCGGTCGCCGAAGAGACCACGACGATCTGTCCTGTGCCTTCGGAGATCGCCCGTGACATCGCGATCTGGGATCGGTCAGGAGACCACGCCAGGCTGATCGAGTTGTAGAACCGATGCGTGAGCTGGGTACTTGTTCCCGAGGCGGGGTCGAGAAGCGCGATCGGCCCAGGCCCCTGGTGTCCTTGGATGAAGGCGATCGTTCCCGTGAGAGGAGGCCCCTTGGGGGCCACGGTGGCGCCCGAGGGCTCAGGCGTCGGGGTGTCCGACGAGGGCGGTAGATAGGCCCACGCCCGTGGGTCGCTGGCCGCAAAGCCGATCGCGAAGCGCCCGGCCGAGATGAGGCCCACCGCGCCCTGGTGCCTGACAGCGATATCGATCCACCGGCTCCCATCCGCGGCCAGCATCACCGTCTGTCCGTTCAGCTCTTCGATGGCGTGTCCGCCGGCGACGACGAGGCTGGGGCTCCCCTCACCCCGGGGCAGCGGCGGATCTGGCAGATCGGTCCAGACATTGGAGTAGGGATCGTAGCTCTGGAGCTTCGCGAGGTTGTCCGCCGCGATCACGTGCGAGCCATCCCATGCGGTCCCCAGCGGATTGAGATTCGTAGGCGGGAGCTGCCTCCACGTCCCTGTCGTCGGGTCGTAGCCGCCACCGATCGCCGTTGGGGCCGGGTTCCCGCCTAAGAACTCGCCCAGGAACTCGCCACCGAACACCACCATCTCGGTCCCGGTCCAGACAGCATGACCGTCGTCGATGCGCAGCGGCGCCTTGGGGATCGTGCTCCAGGTATCGGTCGAAGGCTGAAAGGCGGCTCCATCCATCGCGCCGCCGCTCGAGCGGGAAGGTCCTTCTCCCCAGATCAGCCACTGCGAACCCGTCCAGACCGAGGCCAACGGGCTCCTGGCCCCGATCGGCGCCTCAGGGAGCATGCGCCAGGTATCGTTCGCGGGGTCATAGGCCGCCCCGTCGGAGAGAGGTCCGGACATCGGGTCGGCACCGGAGGCGCCACCCCAGATCAGCAGCTCGGATCCTGTCCACGCAGACGCCGCCCAGGAACGAGGAGCGAGCGGGGCGGGGGCGAGGGGTCGCCACGGCCCGTTGGCCGCATCCAGGCGCCATCCGAGCGCGGACTGCCCGGAGCCGTCCCCGTCGTTGCCACCCCAGACGATCAGCGCTCCTCCAGCCCAGATGCGGACCGATCCCTGCAGGGGCGCAGGCACCTTCGGCAGCGGCGTCCATCCCATGCTCAACACCTGCCATGCGTGCGCCGGCCGGGTCGCAGGAGAGGGCCTAGGCGTGGTGCCCAGCGGGCTGAGCATCGCCCAGGCGAAGACGGCGACGGCCGCGAAGAGCGACACGGCCACCACGGCCGCGGTCACTCGGCGGCGTCGAGACAGAGGGGCCATCACCGGGGAAGGCGTGGCCGCCCGTCGCTCGATCTCGGCTCGGAGATCTGGCCCCTCGATAAGGTCGAGCGGATCGAAGGTCTGGTCGAGATCAGTCCTCATCGGGTTCCTCCAGGAGTTGGCGAAGGCGCTTGCGACCTCGGCTGAGATGCACGCGTACGGTCGCCTGGCTCGTGCCGATGATCCGCGCCACCTCCCGAGTCTCATACCCCGCGTAGTGGCGAAGCACGAGCGCCGCTCGCTGCTGTCGAGGCAGCTGGGCGATCGTCTTCATGAGTTGGTCCGCCGCTTCGGGGAGGTCGTATGTGAGCTCCTGCGTTGGCGGGGCGACTCGCCGGCCGCGCTCCTTCAGCTCGCCGGCGGCGATACGGAACGCGGAGCGCCAGACCCATGCGCGCGGATCGCGAACGGCATCACCCCGGCGGATGCATTGAGCGAAGGCCTCGGCCACGGCGTCGTTCGCCACGTCCTGATCTCCGCTGAAGGCGAAGACCGCCCTCCACAGGGGGGAACCCTCTTCCTCGTACAGCATGCCGAAGTCGCGCATCTCGTGGGCTCCGGTTCGCACCGTCGGGGTCATCTCACCTGCTAGGGACCGAAAACCCCCGAAGCGTGTACCTCCATGACGGAACGCACAATCCAAGAGATTTCGTTCGCTGCTGTACAGGTTCCGTGGGACGGGCTCGTCCTAAAGAAGTACAGGCCCAGGGCGACCCCGCACCGGCCGGAGCCTCGTTCGGGTGCCTAGGGCCGGATCAGATACCCAGCTCCACCGCGCCGATGTCACATGCCGGACCGATCGGACGAGTGAAGCCTCGCTGGTCCGTGGAGCCGCTCGCGGGGCATAGACGCGTGAGCCCGTCCGGCGTGGCGGAGCCGATCGGGATAGCGTCTACCGCCGGACTCGACGGCTTGGGAGGCAGCGTCATGGTCGGCCCTCCGTACGAGCCGAACGGCTGGAGCTTCGGAAAGTCTGGCCCGACGCGGTCCGTCGCCAAGCTCCGGAAGTCGCACGACGTTGTGGTCCCGACCTGGACGTAGCCACCGGAGTGGACGGTTCCGAAGCAGTCGATGCCGCCGTTGCCCGCCAGGATCGTGGCCGTCAGCTTTACGCTCCCGTGCTTCGCGCTCACGAGACCCCCCGCACCACCCTCGTAGTCGGAGTTGCGCGCGATGGTCGAAGCGAGCACCCGAAGCTTCCCGGCGTTGTAGACGCCGGCGCCGCCGAAGTTGTAGGTCCTGAACACCCTGGAGACCGTCGACCCCACGACGACCATCGAGCCGGTATTGCGGATCCCGTACAGCTCGCTGGATTCGTCCAGCCGGCATCCGCCCGAGACGGTCGATCGGAGCACCTTCGCGGTGCCGGTGTTGAAGACGCACGAGACCGAAGAGGCCGCCACCTTGACAGTTCCGTCATTCCTCACAGGCGCGTTGAGCTGCGAGGCGGTGAGGATGAGCCCGGCGCCCGGTGCGACTCCGATCTCGATCGAACCCGGGATATTGGTGAGCGACACCTGTCCGCCGGTAACGGTCAGCACGTTGCCCGAGCACGAGAGATGAGCCGGGTCAAGGGATACGAGATCGCACGCGGTCGCGGCGTGAGCGGTCGGGAGTGCCCCCACGAGCATGAACGCGCCGAATGATGCGGCGATCAGTCTGTGGATCATGGTCCTTGGTCCTTCACGCGTCGAGGGGGAGCCGGGAGGAACCATATCCTTCCTTTTCTCCCAGGCGCATCCGTCGAACGGCGGGGGAGATGGCAGGCTGTCTGACGACGGCGCGAGATGGTTTCCGCTGGCAAGCCAGCGCGCCGGGCTGGATTCGAACCAGCGACCCACGGATTAGAAGTCCGTTGCTCTATCCGGGCTGAGCTACCGGCGCCGCCGCAAGCCTAGCGCCGGAAATCCCCCCGGGAACGCACACACCGACTAACGTTCCCCCAGCCAGCCCGACGTCGCCATCTGAGGAGGAACCACCATGCACCTCGTTGCACAGACCGTGACGGACTCAAGCGGGGGAGGCGGCCTGTTCTCCGGTGGCTTCCTGGTCCTATGGTTGGTCTTCGTCGTGCTCTACATCGTGGCCGGATGGAAGATGTTCGAGAAGGCGGGTCAGGAGGGATGGAAGTGGATCATCCCCATCTACAACTGGTACATCCTGCTCAAGATCGTGGGTCGCCCGGGGTGGTGGCTGATCCTGTTTCTCATACCGATCGTGAACTTCGTGGTGTGGATCGTGGTGATGCTCGACCTGTCGAATAGCTTCGGCCACGGTGTCGGGTTCGCGATCGGGCTGATCCTCCTGGCGTTCATCTTCTTCCTGATCCTCGGGTTCGGCAGCGACCGGTACCTCGGGCCGACGGCGGCCCGCGGCGGGACCGCACCGATGCCGCCCGCACCCCGCTAGAGAGGCGCCGCACTCGTCGAGCGGGTGACGGGAATCGAACCCGCATAGCCAGCTTGGAAGGTTGGCGGCCTTAGCCCTTAGACCTGCGGATATACAGCTCCGAGGCCGGCGCAGGCCGGTTGTGGGCCGGTAATGAGGAGCGCAGCACCTCGTCGAGGCCCTCGGCGACCTGTTCTTCGAGCCGCGGGAACAGGTGGCCGTAGCGGTCCATCGTGACCGTGATGGAGGAGTGCCCGAGGCGCTCTTTGATAGCGAGCGGGTGAGCGCCCTGGGCGATCGCGAGCGCGGCGGCCGTGTGGCGCAGCTCGTGGAACACGAAGCCTTCGAGGCGGTGGGGCCGGCGCCTGGGGTCGGCCAACTGCTCCGGGGTCGGGTCGAACCCGGCCCCGACGCAGGCGCGGCGCCATACGCGGTTGAAGTTGCCTCGGCGCAGCGGCGCGCCCTGCGGCCCGCAGAACACGAGCCCGGAGGCCTGCACCACCTCGAGGCCCAGGTGAGGGCCCAAAACCTCGGCCAGGGCCGCCGGCATCGTGACGGTCCGGGCCCCGGCCGCCGGTTTGGGCGGCCCGAACCCGTGGTCGGTCAACGTCCGCTCGACGCGGATCGTCCGGGCGAGCAGGTCGAGGTTCTGGGTCGAAAGGGCCGTGAGCTCGCCCCAGCGTAGGCCCGTGTAGGCGGCGGTGAAGATCAGCGGCGCGTGGTGGGCCCCGATGACGGTCGCGATCGTCACGACTTCGTCGGGTTCTAGGACCCGCATGCGGCGTGCGTTCTCAGGCGGAAGCTTCACCCCGCGCACGGGGTTCCGCGCGAGGCGCTGATCGGCGACGGCGGCCTCGAGGATCACGCCGAGCACGATCGCGTGCCGGCGGATCGCGCTCGCCGAAAGCTTGGCGGCTGCCACCTCCTCGGCGACCATCGTGGTTACGTCTGAGGTGCGTATCGCCGCGATCGGCCACGTGCCGAACCGGGGGAGCAGGTGGTTGCGCACCACGCCGAGGTTGAGGGCGCGCGTCGTGGGGCGCAGGTCGACCGTCGTCGGGGCCCACCTGCTGACCCAATCGGCGAGCGTGATTCGACCGCGCGCAGGATCGACCCACGCGCCCTGTCGCGCTGAGGACCGCTGCTCGATCAGCCAATCGTCGGCGTCGACCTTCCTCGCGAACGTCTTAGAGCGCTCGAGCCCACCGGGGGCGTTGTAACGCGCGCGGTAGCGGCCGGTTCCGCGTTTCTCAACCGGCATCGTCGGCACCCCCCTCGTGATCCTCGCCCGCCCGCCCAGAGGTGGTCGACCCGAGGAACCCGCCGGCGCGTGCCCGCTGGACCCACCGGCCCGCGGTCGAGCGGGGCAGGCCGAAGTGCTGCGCGACGGCGACGACGGGCGGATCAGACGCGAGGTATGCGAGCCGGTACACGTAGGCGACGACGCGCAGGGACTCCTCGGTGGGCCCGGCGGCGCGGAGCTCGGCGGGGTCGCGCTGCAGGAGCTCGCGCGCACCGGAAGCGTTGACGTCCATTAGGAACCGGTACACGCCGTTGCGGATCAGACGGCGAACGGGGATCGCGTGCAGGCCCTCAGACGTGACAGGGGGCCCGCCGGGCAGGCGCTGCACCACCAGCTCACGGCAGACCATGCGGCCGCCCTCGTGCTCGACCGTGAGCTGCGCCCGGTAGGGCGGGTCGTCGAGGTCGATCGGCGGCGACGTCCAGCGCGCCGAGGTGACGACCCCGGGTGCGACCGTGACAAACGCTCCGCCGACGTCGTCCCACCCGGTGCTCACGTGGTGCCACCTCTTCGGGAGCTCCTGAGGGACTGTTGGGTCATGGTGAGCAGAGTACGGTAGTGAGACGGGTATTGCAATACCGAGTCCCTTCGGAGTACGGTTCCGCAACAACCAGGTACCAGAGGGGACGGGGAAACGATGGCCGGAACACACGAGCCCTTGTGGAGCGCGGCGCAGCTCGCGGAGCACTTCGGCGTGCCGATCAAGACGGTGTACGGGTGGCGGTACAAGCGCACCGGCCCGCCGGCGATCAGGGTGGGGCGGCATCTGCGCTACCGCCCCTCGGCGGTCGAGAAGTGGCTCGAGTCTCGCGAGCGTGAGGACTCCGCCCGCGCGTCGTAGAACGAACGAGGCGCCCGCTCGCGGGGGCGCCTCGTCACTAGCTGGTGGTGATGCGAACGTGAGCGTACAGGGAACCTGTGACACGCGCTGCGACCGCTGCGGCCATTCGGCACACCTCCACTACGCCGCCCGCGACCTGACCCGACCCGCCGCCCCCCTCGGGTCGTGCGTGTGTCTGGCGCCCCTCGGTTCGTCGGCGTGCTGGTGCGATCAGTACGTGCCGGCCTCGTGGCGGTCGGCCGCGTGAGCGCCGAAGCAACGGGGGCGCTGCCGGTCGCCGATGATTCTGAGCGGCAGGTGCTCGCGGCGCTTATGTCCGGTGACCTGCCAGGCAAGCTCGTGGCCGAGGTAACGGCCACGCTCACGCCGGCGTCGTTCCGCCGGTCACTGCACCGCGACACGTACGCGACGATCCTTGAGCTCATCGCGGGCGACCAGCGGCCCGACGTGCTGCTCGTCGTCGACGCGATGGGCCGCCGCGGCCTGCTGAAGGGGTCGCGCTCGGCGATGGACGTGCGCGATATCGGCGCCGAGCTGCTCATCGCGACGAACGCACCGGTGCACGCGCGCCGGATTGCCGAGGCGGCGGAACGAACGACGCCGCGCGATGCTCACGGCGCAGCGGGTCGTCGAGGCCGCAGCCGCCGGGCACGATTGGCGCTCACCGGCTGCAGCGCTGCTCGAGGCGCCGGCGGTGGTACCTGGCGGCCCACGGCTGCAAATCTTCGACGTGGCTGAGGTCGCGGCAAGGGTCGAGGCCGCGGGTAAGCCCGATTGGCTGATCGAGGGCCTATGGCCGGCCGACGCGCACGGCGTGCTCGGCGCGACCTACAAGGCCGGCAAATCCTGGGCGGTCGACGACCTCGCCGTGTCATGCGTTACCGGCACGCCATGGCTTGGTCACTTTCCGACGCTGCGCGGGGCGTGCGTCATGTTCCTCGGCGAGGGCGGCGACCGGGCGACGCTCCGCCGGCTCGACGCGATCGCCGAAGGTCGCGGCCTCACCCGCGGCGAGCTCACCGGCCTGCGCTTGTGTTTCGCGGTGCCGCGGCTGCTATCCGACCCCGACCTGCGCGAGGTGGCTGCCGAGCTCGAGCGCGGGCCGCGCGTGGTGATCCTCGACCCGCTGTACCTCGCCGCCGCCGGCGCTCGAGGTGCCGACCTGTACGCGATGGGCGAGGCGCTGGGGCGCATACAGCAGCTCTGCCAGGCGGCGCACGCCGGGCTCGTGATAACGACGCATTGGAACCAAACCGGCGAGGGCACCGGCGCGGCCCGGTTCACCGGCGCAGGACCGAGCGCGTGGGGGCGCGTGCTCGGCTCGGGCGCGGTCGAGCAGGACCACACTGACGGCGACGGCGCCTCGACGGTGCTCGTGCGGTGGGAGTTCACCGGCGGCGAGATACTCGGCACCGCGTTTCGGATGCGCCGGCGCGTGTGGGCCGACGATCGGGCCGACCTCGCCTCGCCGATGCACTACGACGTCGAGGTGAGCGACGCCGAGCTCGAGCTGCCGCCCGGCGCCGCGGGCCTCACGTTCACGCAGCAGCGCGTGCTCGACACGCTCGGGACGGACCCCTCGACGGATGCCGTGACAGTGCGCGATATCGGCGACGCCGTGGCGCACGACGGCCGAGGGTATCCGCTGCAGGCGCGCACGATTCAAAAGGCGCTGAATGCGCTCGCCGATAAGGGCCTCGCCGATGGCGAATCGGGCGAAAAGCCGACCGACGCTGCCCGGTGGTGGCGGTTGTGATCTCGTGCGAACGCGGTTCGCACGGGCGTTCGCACGGCCCCGTGCGAACGTGCGCCCCCCCCTGTAGGGGGGCGTACGGGGCGTTCGCGCGAGAACGGCGTTCGCACGCGCCTTCGCACGGGCGCCGCCGAGGGCCGATGGGGGCGCCGTGATCGTCGGGCCCGGCGTGCTGATCGAGGCCGAGCTCGCCGACGTCGTGCTCGAGGCGCTCGTCGCGCGCGTTCGACGCGAGCGGACCGTCGACCCGACGGTTCTGCGGCTCGTCGACGAGCTGCAGCAGGTGGCCGCAACCGTGACCGCAAGTGGCCGCAACCTTGACGCGCCTGCCCGGTATGCCGGAACGTCCGAGGCGGCAAAGGTGCTCGGCCGTTCGGCGCGAACGATGCGTCGCAAAGCCAAGGCAGGAGAGGTACCGGCGAAACGAGGGAGGCGGAACGAATGGCTCGTTCAGGTGGGTTGACCGAGGATCGGCTGAGGCAGGTCGAGCAATTCGAGCGAACCGTCGCACGAGCAGCAACGAGGCTCGCGTACGGCGGCGTTCGACCCGATCGCGACGAGCCCAAGGTGCTACAGCGCGCGGTCGCAAACACGCTGTCGGCCGATGTACCGGGACTCGTCGGCGTCACCGAGGGGCCGGCCGTGATCGAGCAGATCATCGCGCAGCGTTCGGTCGACCTGCGGTTCCTCGAAGCACTGCAGACGGGGACGCTCGCGGCGAGTGGGGAACCCTGGGTGGCCGAGCCTGCACCGCCGCCGCCGTTCCCTGGTCCCCTCACTGGCGAGAAGACTGACCTTCCCTCGGCGACGGTGTTGATCAAAGGCGATCTCGCCACGCCGGATGTAATCGCATTCGCGACGGACTACGCGATGCAGGCGATCATCCCGAACCGTGCGGCTTGTGTGGCCTACGTGGTAGGCGTCGTCACGAGCTGGACAGCGGCCCACATCCTCGCCGAGCTCGACGCCGCCGCCGCGACCGTCGCCGACGCCGACGCCGCGCGTGCGGCGGTGATAGAAGCCGGCTATCCGCCCGGCATGGTGATTGCGCCGCCCGGTCTGTACACGGCGGGCAGCTCGCCGACCGGCGTGCAGATCGTGCCGGCGATGACGACCGCGATCTACGTAGTAAGCCGCGCGGGCCTCACGTGCCTCGTCGGCGACGTGCAGATGCTTGAGCGCGACGTACCCTCGAGCGGCGACCACGAGATCGGTGCCATACGCGGCGTCGTGGTGCAGGTTGCGGCCGGATCGGTCGCGAAGATTGTCCCTCCGTAGGGAAGGATGGGTTGCGCAGCCCCCATTCTTTCGACGGCGAGCCTGCGGCGCTTACCCCCACAACAAGGCTTCAGCAGCAGGTACCCACAAGCGTCACCCTATCGGGGCATACTGTTGGGAAGAGATGCACCTTGTTTGATGCGCCACGCCATTCTGGCGGCGGCGGGGGGGCCCGTGACCACAACAAACCGCACCACCGAGTCGCCGAACGTAGGCAGTCGAGGTCGCGACCACCGTGGGCAGATCAAGACCCGTGACCGTGTCCGTGAGCTGGCCGAGGTCTACACCCATGAGCGAGAAATCATGGCGATGCTCGACCTCATCCCTGACATGTTCCCGTCGGGTGCTTCGGGCGCCGACATCAAGTTCCTCGAACCCGCATGTGGCTCGGGCAATTTCCTTCAGGAAGTCCTCCATCGGAAACTGCGTAACGTGCGGTTCAGCGCCATCCGCTCCGCCGGGACATACGAGTATCGCATCCTGCGGGTGGTTGCCTCGATCTACGGCGTGGACATCAGTGCCGAGAACGTTACCGAGGCACGGGACCGGATGGTCTCCGAGGTCCGCACCCACTACTACAACGACGCCAACAGCATCGAGCCAACTGAAGGTTTCGTGTCCGCTCTGCGTGCGATCCTCGCCACGAACATCCTTCTGGCCGACTTCCTTGCAGATGCTGGTGTCACAGAGGTCATCGACTACAAGCCCGTCCGAGGCGGCTACTTCAAGAGGACCTGGTCCTTGCTTGACGACTCAGCTGCCGCACAGACAGAACCTGACCTGTTCCACCCGGAGCCAGCTGCGAAGCGAGACGAGGTACCCGTTCACTACCTGAACCTCGCACTTACTCCCGAGCCAACACGCGGAGAGTTGTCGGCGAGCACTACCCGGAGCGCCTGATGTCGCTGCTGCTCCGCCAGCAGCATGTCCCCGACATCCTCGACTGCTTGGCCCAGCTTTCGAATGACGAGGTGCCTACTCCGCCGAAGCTGGCCCGGGCGATGCTAGACACCCTTCCAGGGGAGGTCTGGTCTAACCCGGACTTGAAGTGGCTCGACCCCTGCTCAAAGTCGGGAGTGTTTCTTCGCGAGAGCGCGTCCCGACTTCTCGAAGGTCTTGCAGGCTGGGAGCCTGACTTCGAGAAGAGACGGGAGCACATCTTCCGCAACATGCTTTACGGAACCTCGATCACAGAGATGACGGGAATCATCTCTAGGCGGACGGTCTACTGCTCCCAAGATGCCTCCGGCAAGAACAGCGTCGTCAAGTTCAGCGACCATGCCGGGAATCTCCCGTTCATCCAAACGGAGCACGCCTTCGGTAAGGATGGCAAGGCCAAATCCTGTGACGTCTGCAGGGCGCCAGCGGGCCTGCAGCGCGGAAACAAGCGAGAGAACTACGCGTATTCGTTTATCCACGGGACGTATCCCACTGAGGAGATGAGCGACATGAAGTTCGACGTCGTGGTGGGCAACCCGCCGTACCAAATCGACGATGGCGGCCACAATGCCAGCGCGACCCCCATCTATCAAAGGTTCGTGCGAGCAGCTATCGACCTTGACCCGCGATACGTCCTGATGATTACCCCGTCCCGCTGGTTCGTGGGTGGGAAGGGTCTCGGACAGTTCCGCAGCCAGATGCTCGCCGATAGACACCTCCGAGCGTTGGTTGACTACCCAAAGCTGTACGACGGGTTTCCCGGCGTGAAGATTCGCGGCGGGGTCTCTTACTTCCTGTGGGATCGGGAGCACAGCGGTCCCTGCTCGGTGCAGACGATGTGGGACGGCGAGCCTCTCGGACCGCCCGTCAAGCGGTACCTCGACGCCTACGACGTGCTCGTGCGACGGAATGAGGCTGTATCGGTGCTCGACAAAGTGCGTAGGTTCCAAAACGGGTCTCCTGAACCCACCCTTGATCAACGCGTCTCCGTGATGAAGCCGTTCGGTTTGCGGACGTACTTCCACGGAGCCGAAACCGCCCAAGGGATCGCTAATCCGATCAAGCTTTATGGCTCTCAGCGAGAGTCATGGATTGACCGCGATGACATCAAGATTAACGAGTCCTGGATTGACGACTGGAAGGTGCTGATGAGCCGAGTTCAAGGAACCAGCTCTGCTGTGGAGAGGCAGTTCCTGGGCCAACCGATCGTGGCTGGCCCCGACACCGCATGCACCGAGACCTATCTCGTCGCGGGCCGGTTCTCGACCGAAGGGGAAGCGGAGAGGTACGCGACATATCTCCGCACCCGGTTCGTTCGATTCCTGGTCTCACTGAGAAAGTCCACCCAGGATGCCGCCCGACGTGTCTATGCATTCGTCCCGGACTTGTCGATGGACAGGGAGTGGACCGACAAGACTCTCTTTAAGCGGTACGGCCTCACTGACGTCGAGGTTGCCTTCATCGAGTCTCAGGTTAGGGAGATGCCTGCACCCGCCCAGTAAAGGCTGATCGACATGGCCAGTCGAATCTACGCCTACACCGTTGTCGGTAGAGATGCGGAGCCGTGGGAGCGCACGGTAGGGCAGACGCACACCACTGGCGCCGGTCTCATCAAGGTCGGGCAAACGACGAAGTCCACGGCTCGCGCGCGAATCAAGCAGCAGCTCGGCACCGCCTATCCGAACCTGGAGGGCGTGAGGATTCTTCTCGATCAGCCAGCTGTTCGCGACAACGGGACCGAGTTCACTGACCATGATGTTCATCACGCTCTGGTGGCGGCAGGGATCAAGCGGCCCGGAGGTGAGTGGTTCGAAGCCACGCTGGACGAGGTTAAGGCGGCCATCAACACCGTCGCGACCAGCAAGACCTTCGATCCGAAGCGCACCGAGTCTTTCTGCATGCGCCCCGAGCAGCGGAAGGCCGTCGAAGTTACCTCCGCCTACTTCGACAACCACAAGCCCTCGTCCGACGGTCATCAGGCTCCGAAGTTCTTGTGGAATGCCAAGATGCGTTTCGGCAAGACGTTCACGACCTACCAGCTGGCCCTCAAGATGGGTTGGAAGCGCGTCCTGATCCTGACCTATAAGCCTGCCGTGCAGACCCAGTGGCGCGACGACCTGCTAACCCACATCGACTTCGACGGCTGGCGGTTCATCGACCGCGACACCGACATCACCGACCAGGACCACTTGGCGAGCACACCTGACCCGCTCGCCTGGTTCGCCTCCTTCCAGGACCTCAAAGGCAAGACGTCCGCCGGGAAGATCAAGGCTCATAACGAGACGATTCACCTGATCGACTGGGACTGCATAGTCCTCGACGAGTACCACTTCGGGGCATGGCGGGAATCAGCCCGCGACCTCTACGACCCCACTGATAAGGCCATCGCGGAGGAAGAGGAACCCGACGACTGGGTGACTGACGAAGACCTTGGTTTGAACGGTGCCCACTTCCTGTACTTGTCGGGCACGCCGTTCCGGGCGATCACCAACGGCGAGTTCACCGAGGACGCCATCTTCAACTGGACCTACGTAGACGAACAGGCGGAGAAGGAAGGGTGGGAGAGCGACGCGCCGAACCCGTACGCCGAGCTCCCGCGAATGGAGATGTACGCCTACGAGATGGGCGAGGGGGCAACCGCCTGGGCGGACGACGCCGAATTCAACGGCTTCTCGCTCAACGAGTTCTTCAAGGCCCAGAAGACGAACCCGGGCAGCAGTGCCACCGGACCCGGCGCATTCGCCTTCAACGACCCAACCGAGGTGTCGGAGTTCCTAGCCATGCTTAGAGGGAAACTGGCCGACCAGATGAAGTTGCTCATCGTCGCCGGGCAGAAGCCGCCCTTCCCCTACGAGTCCACTGATTTCAAGGAAGCGGTGCGGCACTCCGTCTGGTACCTGCCAGACGTGGCCTCGTGCTTCGCGATGCGCGACATGTTGAACTCGGACCCCTTCTTCGCCGCCTTCGAGGTTGTGGTCGCCGCCGGCGCCAAGACCCCCCAAGGTGCTGCGGCCAAGCCTCCGGTCGAGGCCGCGATCGGCAACGCGACGAAGACCGGGGGGACAGGTTCGATCACGCTCTCGTGCGGGAAGCTGATGACCGGCGTGACTGTAAGAGAGTGGGGCGCCATCTTCATGTTGCGGTCGCTGAGATCGCCCGAATCGTACTTCCAAGCCGCCTTCCGGGTTCAGTCGCCGTGGGCCTACCGGGACGCTGAGGGCAACCTGGATGTTCGGAAGAACACTTGCTACGTGTTCGAATTCGACCCGAACCGAGCACTCTCCCTCGTGGCCGAGTACGGCATCCGCCTCGCCAGCTCAGGGGAGGCTACGCCGTCGGAAGTCATCGGCCAGTTGCTCAACTACCTGCCTATCTATGGTTTCGCTGGCGGAGCGATGTCTCAGCTAGACGCATCGGACGTCCTCGACTGGGCGACAGCGGGCATAGGTGCAACGGCTCTGGCGCAACGATGGAATTCTCCGCTGTTGGTCGAGGTCAATGAGCGCACTCTGGCCGCTGTACTTGCCCATCCCGGACTGTTGGAGACCCTGGAGCAGATCGAGGATTTCCGGGCGCTCGTGAACAACGGCGAGCAGGTCGTGACCTCCACGAAACTATTGAAGAAGGCGAAGCGTGAGCAGGGAGGGGAGCTCGACCCGAGTCAGAAGAAGCAGCAGGCCGAGACGGCCAAGCAGCGCAAGGAGATTCGGGAGAAGCTTCAGAAGTTCCTGGCCAAGATTCCAGTATTCATGTACGCCACGGACTTCCGCGAGGAGGCCCTGAAGCATGTCATCGAGTCACTCGACTCCCTCTTGTTTGAGCGGGTGACTGGGCTGACCGTCGACGACTTTAAGTTGCTTAGCGAGTTGGGCCTATTCAACGCCCAGCACATGGACGCCGCGATTTACCAGTTCAAGTCCTTTGAGAATCCCAGCCTCCACTACGCTGATGTTGCAGCTCCCGAGCAACCGGACGCTAAGGTTGGACTCTGGGATCGCAGCGTTGACTCAGGTGAGCTTGACGCCGGACAGCACGCCTAGACGCCGCCGGTCGATTCGGCGCGAGCTCGGGAACTTGCGCGACGAGGTGCTCGACGAGCGGCTGAGACGACTCCGCGTCGGCAGCGGCGATTCAGCGGCACGGGTAGGCTCCGTCGCATGATTCCGCACTTCAACGACATCATGCGTCCGATGCTTGACGCGCTCTCGGATGGGTCAGTACGGGACACCGTCTGGCTTCGTGATGAGATCGCGAGGCGGTTCGACGTGACGCCCGAAGAGCGAACCGAGCTTCTCCCCAGCGGGACGGGGAAGCTCTTCGACAACCGTGTTGCATGGGCATACGTTCACCTCCAGCACGCGGGTGCCATCGAGCGAGTCGTCCGAGCCAACTACCGGATCACGCCACGAGGCACGAAGCTCCTCGCTGAGAATCCAGATGTGATCGACGGGAAGGTGCTCAGTCAGTTCCCTGAGCTGGTCGCGTTCCGGAAGGGCAGGAAAGGCAAGGAAAAGCAGGCGGAGGTTGCCACCGCTGCCGCTGGTCTAGACGATGACAAGTCACCGACCGAGCGGCTCGCGGAGGCGCACGCCGACCATCGCGACGAGCTAATAGCGGTCTTGCTAGAACGAATCAGGACGTGCGATCCGACGTTCTTCGAGCATCTGGTTCTGCGTGTCCTGGTAGCGATGGGATACGGCGGCTCCGAGGAGGAAGCGAGCGAGCACCTAGGGAAAAGCCGTGATGGAGGCGTGGACGGCGTGATCAATGAAGATCGGTTGGGCCTTGACCAGGTTTACGTTCAGGCGAAGCGAAGGGCTGAGGGGAGCGTGGGACGACCCGAGGTGAATGGCTTCGTCGGGGCTCTCGAGGGTCGTGGCGCGAAGAAGGGTGTGTTCATCACTTCAAGCCATTTCAGCCCAGATGCCGAGACCTACGTGGCCAAGGAGGTCAAGAACTTCAAGGTCGTGCTGATCGACGGTGAGAGGCTCGCCGATCTCATGCTCCGATTCGGCGTGGGGGTATCGACGCGCGAGACCTTCGCGGTGCAGGAGATCGACGAAGACTTCTTTGCAGAGGAGCTGGGGTAGCTCACCCAGGATTGCCTCCATTTTTTGGAAGCGGGCCGAGCGACAGGGTGCACCGTCGCAAAAGGCCCTGTTGTAAAGGCGCGTTGCGTCATGAGGGTCGGCGGAGCTGCCGTGGGCTACATGAAGGGCGGCGGACTGCCGTGGGCTACTGGTGCAGGCGCCTGGTTATCGAGCGCCTTCCTTCCTGCGCCGCATCCCAAACGCGACGGGCCTCGCGGATGCTTGATTCGGAGGCCTCTCCCCCCTCCTCGCGGAGTTCATCGAGTAGGCGACCCATGCCCTCGAAAGCTTCCGCGATCCTAGCCTCCAGCGTCTCCGCGTCCTCACGGACTTGAGAGTCCGGATGCCCTGCCGCCAGAACGGCAACCTCTCGCCTCACCTGGGCCGCGCGCTCAGCGTTCTCAACTGCCTTTATCGCGACGCTGATACGACGGCTCTCTGTGTCGTTGACCACGGGCTCGTGAGGATAGGTCGACAGTAGGGAGTCGGGCTTCATGTCGGTAAGGAGCATGTTGACGTCGGCGAGCGCGCTTGCCGAGTGGTCAGACCAGTTCGCCCTCCGGGTCCGCTTTGCCAGGACGCTCTGGCTCCAGTACGTGCCAGCGGCGCCGGTGACGGCGCCAACGACGACGGCCAGCAGGGTGGTGAAAACCGGATGGTCCCACATCGTGGCGTGACCTTAACGTGCGACGCGGCCGAACAATAGCGCCGTCCTACGCTCGTGGCGCTGAGCAGGTTGCGGCCGGGCTACTCCGATTCGTGCGAGCATCGGCCGATGGCTCGCGAACCTCCGAGGTGCCCGCGCTGCGGCGTAACGTTCGCCCTGGTCGTCGGGACCGTGGGACCGTGCGAACCCTGCCAGCTCGATCTGCTGGCTGAGCGCGACGCGCGACGGCGGGCCCGAGCCGAGCCGCACCCGTGCACCGTCTGCGGGCAGTTCGTTGTCGGCGCCGGCACGTACTGCAGCGGCACCTGCCGATCGCGAGCGTTCCGCCGGCGACGTCGGGCGGCCTGAAACGGTGCGCTCCGAGGCCCCGCCCTGCTCGTCCTGCGAAACGATTTCGGAAGACTCCCTCACCGACAGCTTGAGGGGGGGCCTAAGGCGACGAAAGGTCCAGATGGTCAGTGGAGGCAGCTACCATGGTGGGCCGGATGAGGACACGTTCGTGTGCATGATGTGCGGGCTTAACGTCGGCCCTTACGAAGGTCGTCCGAACGTGTGTCCGCGTTGCGGCGAGGGCCAGTTACAACGCTCGATATCGGATCGAGATGCGGCAGATGACGCCCGGTCGATCCGGCCGGAGGAAGAACCACGTGGAGAGCGCCCGAACCCAGGAGATGTCGGCGGAGTTGGGGCACTGGGTCGGCAAGCATCGGATCATCGACCGCCGGGGAAACATCTACTACGAGCGCGTGGTCGATCAGGAGACCGGCGAGGAACTGCGCCACATCGAGGAGCCTCTTTCGGAACACACGGACCGGGGGAGCGCACGCCCAAGGCCCGGGGGCCCTTTCGAGGAGGACGCCGGCTAACCTTCCCGCATGGAGCACAAGTATGTCGTGCGCTTCGCTCGTGACGACCCGGAGACGCCAGCGACGAAGGACGAGCAGATCGCGCTCGCACGCAAAGCCGCTCAGAAGCTCGGAGTCCCCAACTGCCAGAGCAAGCCGCTGTATCGGGTCGGTCGGAATTCCCACACCGGCGAGGCCTGGTCTTACGTCGAGTGGACCTGGGAAGGGCTTCGGTAGTTCAGTCTAAACACCACGTCGCCCTGCACACCGGGCCGACGTTCCGGCGGCGGCCTGCAATGCAACGCGTCGTGATCGAGCACGACGACCCGATAGCTGCAGAGCGCACGACACGGCAACGTACGTCGGCGCGTGCCGTTGCCGAATTTGCCCGTGTGAGCGTCGCTGCGCCTCGCAACCGCGCTCCCGGGTATCAGCACCCGCGAAGGACGTCCACGCCGGCGAGATGCGCAGCACGGGCTGCGCGACGGACCGAGACGTGATCCGATGAGCCCGGGGTGCCAGGCCGGTTCCAGGCCGGTAAACGGTGCGAAACGGCGGGTAACGTCGGGGAGACACGGGGGTCCGGCCAGAGGCCCCTACGTGCACTGACCTGCGGAAACAGGCCCTGAGCTTCGGAGCGGGTGAGGGGAATCGAACCCCCATAGCCAGCTTGGAAGGCTGGAACTCTGCCATTGAGTTACACCCGCGCGTCGGCCCCAGGGTAGCCGATGAGGTGGCTGCGATACTGCCGGCATGAGGATCGCGTTCCGTTTGTTGGACGTCTTCACGGATGTCACGTTCGCGGGGAACCAGTTGTGTGTGATCCCCGAGACGCCGGCGGGCTTCGGCGATGACCTACTGCTCTCCATCACCCGGGAGATCAACTTCTCGGAGACCACGTTCGTGACGGCGGTGCGACCCGACGGCTACGACGTCCGCATCTTCACCCCCGACAAAGAGCTGCCCTTCGCGGGTCATCCAACCCTCGGAACCGCGTTCGCGCTGGTGTCCGAGGGAAGGTGCGGTCCATCGCCTGTGCAGACCTGCGGCGCGGGCGAGGTGCCCGTCGAGGTCGACGTGCGAGCGGCGTCCGCCTGGATGCAGATGTTGCCGCCGGTGTTCGGCCGAGAGGTCGCCGATCGCGCGGGGGTCGCTCGCGCGGCGGGGCTGGAGCCGGAGGATCTCGCGGATGACCTGCCGATCGTTTCCGTGAGCACGGGCATACCTCACCTGATGGTTCCGGTCCGCGACGAGTCGGCTTTGCGGCGCGCGGAGCGGGTCGATCGGCTCTGCGGACCGGTGTGCGCGGACGCCGAGGATGCCGAATCGCTGTACCTGTTCGCCGTGCGCGGCGACCACGACGTCATGGCGCGGATGTTCGACCGGTTCCCCAGCATCGGCGAGGATCCCGCGACGGGATCAGCCGCGGGTCCGTTGGGCGCGTATCTCTCGACGCACGGTTTGGCGGCCATGCCGGGCCGCGTGACGGTCGCCCAGGGTGAGGCGGTGAACCGGCCGAGCTTTCTGCACGTGCAGACGGAGCCCGCCGAGGACTCGTGGACGATCCGCGTGGGCGGAGGCGTCCGGATGATGGGCGACGGTGCCTTCGAGGTCTGACCGAACGCCGGGTCCCTCTACTGCGCGCCCCCGCAGGCCACGGTGGGCGTGCCCTGGGCCTGCTTGTTGTCCTCCGCCGTCACGAGCACCGTGAGCGTGAACGAGCCGTTGGCCTCGACGGGAGCGTCGGCCGGCGTGGCGTACACGCTCGTGCGGTTGCCGAAGACTGCGGTCGAGCCCGTGGCGGGGAACACGTTGCACACGATCTGGCCCGCACTCGACCCGGCGTTGGTGACGGTGCTGGAATAGCACTCGGTGGCCTCGACGCCGTCCGGACACGGTTCGCTGCTGGGCAGGCTCAGCAGCGGAAGCGCGGTGCCCGACGGCGCGCGCACGAGCTTGACCGAGAGCATCACGGCGAGCGCGACGAGCGCGAAGAGCACGCCCGCCATCATGGTGAAGCCCGCATCTCCACGTCCGCGTTCCATGGTGGGGGAGCGTAGCTCCCTCGGGGGATGCCGGATACGGTCGAACGGTGGAGGTTTTTGCCGAAGGCCCGAGCCCGAGCGGCTACGGTTGGGGGACCGTTCGTCCCGCGTAGACTCACCTCCGCGGGGCGTAGCGCAGCCTGGTAGCGCGCGTGCTTTGGGAGCACGAGGTCGCGGGTTCGAGTCCCGCCGCCCCGACGCCGCCGGGGCCGGCTATGCGCTCGTCTCGTCGCGCCGCTGGAGCAGGTCATGGGCGGCCAGCTCGATCTCCTTATGCCGCCACTCGCCGGCGCGGTAGACGCAGGCGATCAGCGCGCTCCGGTGGACCCGGCGGAGGTCGCCGTAGACGAACGCGTACCGGCCCTTGGTGTCATCGGACGCGCCCTCCGTCAAGCCGAGATGCCACGCCGCGTATTCGCTCCAGGAGTGCGACTCCAGGAACGCGTTCTCGGTATCCGCCGTCGGCTGAACCTCACCCCAGTCGCTGTCGAGCACTTAATGTCGCGACTCGATCATGCTTCGGGCCTTGGCTACCGCCTGAGGATTCACCGAGTAGGAGGCCATGATCCGATGGGCGGTCGGGGAGCCCAGCCCGTGGGTCCTCAGGTCCGCACCTCGGGAGCGGGGGGCATGTTCGCCTGGGGGTCGCCGTCGGCGACCGATGCACCCATCCCTTGCCCTGCCGCGCCGACGTCGGCGTTGGCCTTGATTTCGGCGGCCTTGCCCTCGAGGTTCTGGCTCGTGCGCTCCCAATAGCCCCGCATGGTCTGGATGCCGCCGCCGCCGATCGCCACGATCGCCGATCCAACGATGATGGCGAGGATCGCGAAGTACAGGCCGTTCACGATGGCCGGGGCGATGCGCAACTGGTCGAGGGCGGCGAAGATCCCGATCACCAAGACCGCGAGACCGGCCCCGCGGGCGATCCACACGCCGCCGGAGACGGCGGACAGCACCGCGACGAGGACGTCGGTCACGACCTTCGCGAGCGCCGCCGCGATCACCAGGATCACGACGGCCACGAAGACGTTGGGCAGGTAGGCGATCAGTCCCTGCAGCAGGTCGCTCACGGGGTTGGGGCCGAAGACGCCGAAGGCCAGCTGCAACGCGAGCAGGAACACGGACCAGAAGACGATGACGCCGAGGATGTCGGAGGCGTCGAACTTGCTCCGATCGAGAGCCGCCTTGAGCGAGCCGCGCTCGACCCACCGGTCGAACCCCACGCGTTCCAGGAGCTTGTCCACGATCCGCGCGAGCACCTTGGCGATGATGTAGCCGATGAGGATGATCAACGCGAACCCGATGAGCTTCGGGACGAAGGTCGCGATCCTCTCCCACGCCTGCTGGAATCCTTGCTGGAAATCGATCGCTAGCACGTTCTCCCCCTCGTTATCGGTCCCCGGTTGACCGGGGCAAGGAGGGCCCCTACCCCGCGTTCGAGGATCCAAACCGATGTGGTCGCGCAGCGGCCTCAGCGGAGGATGCAGCGGAACCCGATGTGACTCGTCGAGGTGTCGATCGCCTCGCTCTGACGGGCCGCGGGCCGGTAGCGCAGGCAGTAGTTGGGGGCGCACAGGTGCGAGCCGCCCTTGATCACCTTCCGCGGGATGTGAGCGCCCGGCTGATCGGTAACGAGGCTCGCCTCCGGCGAGGCCGAGCGCGGGTTCCTGGGCACGCAGCAGGCGTGTTCGGATGTGGGGGTCGTGGCGTAGTAGTCGCTCGTCCACTCCCAGACGTTGCCCGCCATGTCGAACAGGCCGTAGCCGTTGGGGGGGAAGCTCTTCACCGGCGACGTGCCTTCGAACCCGTCCGTCACGAGGTTCTGCCACGGGAACTCGCCCTGCCAGGTGTTGGCCATCATCTTGCCCTTGGGAGCGAACTCCTCGCCCCAGACGAAGGTCGCGCCCGACAGGCCGCCCCGGGCGGCGAGCTCCCACTCGGCCTCGGTTGGCAACTCCTTCCCGATCCACGTCGCGTACGCCTCGGCGTCCTGCGAGGTCACATGGGTGACCGGATGGCGCTCCCGTCCGTGCAGCGTGCTCTGATGGCCCTGCGGATGTCGCCACTGGGCGCCCGGCAGATAGGTCCACCACTTCGACGGCACGCGGAGGTCCACCGGATGGTCGGGGGGATCGAAGACGAGGGAGCCGGGCACGAGGAGGTCTGGGTCGGCTCCGGGGTATTCCGATGCCTCCGGCGCCCGCTCGGCGACCGTTACGTAGCCCGTGCCCTTCACGAACCGGCGGAATTCCGCCACGGTGACGGGATGCTCATCGATCAAGAACCCGTCCACGTCGACCGAGCGGGCGGGCCGCTCCTCCGGATAGAAGTCGTCCGAGCCCATCGTGAAGGCGCTCCCTGGCACCCGCACCATGTCCTTCATCGTTCGATCGCCGCTGGGCGAGTTCGGCATCGGCGGAAACCCCTTGGGCTCATCGGCCCGGGCACGATATCAAGAGGGGACCCTCGCCTCAGGAGTCTCAGGAGTCTCAGGAGACGGACCCGACCTCGATAGCGTCCTCGTGGGCGCCGCTGCGTCCCTTGCTCTGGATCTTCCTGGGCTGTGCGGTCGGGGCGACCGGGATGGATCGATCGGTGCACGGAAGATATCCACCCCCCCGCGCGGGTTCCAAACCTCCGAGGGCGCGAAGCTTGGGACGGCGACGTGCCTGCCGACCAAGGGCGTATGCTGGATGCTCAGAGCCGCCCGGACGGGTTGTGGCCTCGCCTTTCTTCTCGGTTCACTTCGGAAGGACGAGTTATGCCGGGCTCGATCGAACAGATGGCGATCGCTACCGCCCTTGAATCGATAGTTCCTGCCGCCGACCTTCGTCTGGTGGGTTTCGCGATGATCGCGGAATGGCAACAGCCGGACGGGCAGCGGCTCCTCACGCGTCTGATCGGGGACGGGGGGAACCCGTGGCAGGCCAAAGGCTACTTCTACGACGGCCTGAGCAAGAACTGGCCGATGGCCGAAGAGGAGACGGTGCACCACAACCCGGGTCACCCGCCCGGATGGCGGCGGCTGGACTAGCGGTCCAGCTCGAACCAAGCGGTGCCGGGCTTCTCGCTGAAGCCCCAGCGATCCGCGACCCGATCCACGATCAGAAGACCCCACCCACCTTCCGCCTCGGCGGCCGGCGCCGTGTCCAGGTAGGTGAACCCGGCTCCTCGGTCCCTGATCTCCACCCGGAGCCGCTCGGTGGAGAGGTCCGCTCGAACCTCGATGGTGCTCGGCGCCCTCACGTGGCGCACGCTGTTGGTCACCAACTCCGTGATGGCAAGTTGCGCGTCCAAGGAGAACGCCCGGGGGATCGACTCATCGAGCATGTCGCGGAGCGCTTCGCGGGCGATCCCCGGGGCCCTGGCGTTGGAGGAGACGTCAAGGACCATCTCGACCATAGATCTCTCGCCTCCGTCCCAGCTTCTGTGCCTCCCGGATGCTACCCGAGGGCGGGCCTGCTGAAACCTGCTGGGCCGCAGCGATCGGCCGGCCCGCGACGGAGTTGAGCCGATCCTCATCGGCCGCCTCCGCCCACCCCGGGCGGTTCGACCGTGTCCTCCGAGCTGCGGCGTTCGACGTCGAGCTGCTCGGGATCGGCGGTCCGAAGCGCGGGGCCAGCAACCTCGTGACCGCAGTCGTAGCTCTGCACCTCGACGCTGTCCGGCGATTGGCGTGATGGTTCGCCGGCCCCGCGCTCGTCGAACGTCAGATCGACGAGCGTCCCCTCTCCGCAGATAGGACACGTCGTTTCGGCCTCGGTGGTCATGGATGCTTTCGTACCCCGCGAGCCCGCCGTACACACCTCCACGGCGATGTGTCAGAACCGGTCCAAACGGGAAGAGCAAGGGGAAGAAACATCGATCGAGCGGAAGGGAAGGACGCGCATGGAGATCAGAGAGCGAGCCATGGACATCCGTGAGACCGCGCACCGCAAGCGGCTCGAGCACAAGCTGCAGGACACCCGGGAGGACCGCGACCGCTTGCAGACCGAGAACCACGCGCTCCAGGAGGAGAACCGGCGCGAGCGTGGGGAGCTCGACCGGGCGCTCGACGCCATCGAGCGCCTCAGCACCAGCGGCAAGCGACCGAGCCGCATGCGGCGAGTAGCCGTGGTTGCCGTCGCCGCCGGCGCGGCCTACGTGGTGGGCGCGAGGGCCGGGCGCGAACGGTTCGACCAGATTGCGAAGTGGTGGAGCCGCGCGCGCAGCCAAGTGCTGTCGTCCAAGCAGCAGATCCCGGCGGGCGACGTCGAAAGCCTCGACCAGGGCCGCGTCTCCGGCGCCGCCTGATTTGGTCGTCTGCGCCTCCCACCAGCCATGGGGAGGCGATCGATAGGGTTCCCTTCTGGGCGGGGTCCGGATGCCGGACGGCGGCCGCGAATTCCATCTCGACGTTGTAGGCCAATCGTGGGATGCTCCGTGCGTCCGCGTCCTACCGCACCCGGAAAAGGAAGATCATGATCAGGCGCATCGCGGTCGTATCCAGCTTCGCGCTAACTGTCGGCCTGATCCCATGGTTGATGCCGCCCGCCTTAGCTTCAGCATGCAGCTATGACAACATCGACCTCGTCACGGTGACGCTGGGCGCAGGTGCCACCGACGCGCTGAGCGTCTCGCCGGCGACCCACGCCATAGAGTTCAACGGCAGCCCATGCGGCGCCGCGGACATCGGGAACACCGACACGCTCTCTGTGTTGGGCGGCTCGGGAGCAAACACGCTCACTGTCTTCGATCCCGCTTCGTTCGCCCCCGGTGCCACTCCCGAGGTCGCTGGCACATCCGAGATCGAGATCACGGTGGACTTCAATGCCGGGAGCGACTCGATGATCGTGGCGGGTACGACGGGTGGGGATGCGCTCACTGCCGATGGGAGTGGCGTCGACGGAAACGGCGACGGCGACGATGACGTCATCTACACGAGTGCGGCCCTCACGCTCAAGGGGCTCAGTGGCAACGACCAGCTGACCGGAGGGCCCAACGACGACACGATCATCGGCGGGCCGGGCAACGACGACTACATCGGCGGGGGAGGGAAAGACACGGCCGATCTTTCCGGCGCAGGCGGCGCCGTCGATGTGAACCTTCAAGCCGGGACCGGATTCGGCGAGGGCAACGACACCTTCACCACCGTGGAGAACGTGATCGGTACCTCCGCCAACGACACGCTCACCGGGGATGGGAGCGGCAACGTGCTGCAGGGGGCGGGTGGAAACGACACGCTCGCGGGAGGCGGCGGAGACGACGATTTCCAGGGCGGGGCCGGGATCGACACGGCCGCGTTCTCGAGCTCCGTGACCGCCTCGTTGGCCACGGGGACGGCCACGGGGGAAGGGACGGACACCCTCAAGAACATCGAGAACCTCACTGGGTCTTCAGGTCCGGACACGCTCACTGGCAACGCCGGGGCGAACACGCTGCAGGGGGCGGGCGGGGACGACACGCTGGCGGGCCTGGGCGGCAACGACGTCCTGCAGGGCGGTGCTGGGACCAACACGGCAGACTTCTCGGCGATCGCCGGTCCGGTCAAGGTTCTGCTGGGCACCGGGCACGCCACCGGGCAGGGCGTGGATACGCTGGCGTCGACTCAGCGCGTGGTCGGATCCGCGCAGAACGACACCCTTCTCGGCTCGGGAGCCGCCGAGACGCTCATCGGCGGCGAGGGCAACGACACCATCGTCGGCGGGCGCGGCAACGACATCCTCGTCGGGGGTCCGGGGAGGGATACGGTCGACTACTCGACCGCGGGCAAGGCGGTCGTGGCAACGATCAACGGCACGGCCACCGGACAGGGGACGGACTCGCTGAGCGGCTTCGAGCGGCTGGTCGGGTCCAAGAAGAACGATCATCTGAGCGGCGGCCCCGGTGCCGACGTGCTTGACGGGTTGGCGGGCTCCGACCGCCTGAGCGGCGGCCCCGGCAACGACATCCTGGTGGGCAGGAGCGGCAACGATGGGTTCGAGGGCGGGCCGGGCGTCGACACCGTGAGCTACGGGGGTTCGAAGAAGGCGGTGGTTGTGTCGTTGCTGGCCGGCACCGCGACGGGCGAGGGCTCCGACACGCTCGGCGGGATCGAGAAGGTCGTGGGCTCCGCCAAGAACGACACGTTGCGCGGTGGGAACCTGAACGACACACTCCTGGGAGCGGGCGGGAACGACAGGCTTACGGGGCTGAACGGGAACGACACCATGGGCGGCGGCGCGGGCAAGGACAGCGTGAACTACGGCGCCGCTTCCGGCGTGAACGTGAACCTGCAGAAGGGGACGGCGACCGGGGAGGGGAAGGACAAGCTCTCGGGCATCGAGATCGTGGAGGGGAACTCACAGCGCGACGTGCTCGTAGGCGATGCGCACGCGAACGTCCTGGTGGGCAACAACGGCAACGACGTGATCCGAGGCGGGGGCGGGAACGACAAGCTCTCCGGCGTGTCCGGCAACGACCGGATCGCCGGCGGTCCCGGGAACGACACGCTGAGGGGTGGCGACGACAACGACTCCCTCAACGGCGGTCCGGGCCTGGACACGTGCCTGCAGAACCAGGGCTCGGGTCCCCGGAAGTCGTGCGAGCGGCCGAAGCACGCTCGGGCGTCTGCGGCGCGCGTCTGGCACGAGGCGCAGGCCGCGAAGGCGTCGCTCAGGGGCTGATCGCGACCGCGGCCTGCGGTCAAGCGGCGAGCGCCCGGACGGAGGCCGTGACCACCGCGGCGACCACCACCACTACAAGGATCGGCGCCTTCAACCGGATCGCCACCGCCGCCGCGCCGACCCCAAGGAGGCGCGCGTCCACCACGAGCCGCTGACCCATCGCGAAGGTGTTGATGGCCACCAGCGCCGCGAGCAAGGCCGGCGCCAGCAGCGCGACGACCCCGCCGACGCGGGAAGGCAGAGGCCGTCCCCCCAGCAGGATCGGGCCGAGCGACTTGATCGCGATCGTGGCGGCCCCCACCAGGACCACGACGGCCCACGTGCTAGCCAGGCTCATCCCTCCGCCTCCGGCGCGGGTGTTCCCGAATGGTTCGGGAAGGATCTGAGGCCCAACAGGCACGCGGCGCTCGCCGCCACGATCGGGACGCCGGCCGGCGTGAACGGCGTCAGCGCCAGCGCGATCGCGGCGCCCAGGAGCGCCGCCTGCCGCGCGGAACGCGATCGGAGCTGAGGCACCAGCAGGGCCAGGAAGAGCGCGGGGAAGGCGGCGTCGAGTCCGAGCCGCGCGGGGTCGCCGATCAGGTTACCGAACGCCACGCCGACGACCGTGCCCACCACCCAGGCCACGTAGATCGTGAGCCCCGCCCCCACCAGGACCTTGGTATTGAAGCGCCCCTCGCCCTCGGCGGCGATGGCCCAGGATTCGTCCACCACCAACTGACCGTGGAGGAAGCGGGACCACCAGGGACCCGTCAGATAGGGGGCGACGCTGACGCCGATCGGCGCGTACCGGGCGTTCAGCAAGACCGCGGCCGCCACCGCCGCGGCAACGCTGCCACCCGCGCCCAGCACCGACACCGCGGCGAACTGCGCCGACCCCGCGAACGTGGTGGCCGACATCACCACGGGGGCGAGCACGCCCATCCCCGAGGCACGGGCCAGCACGCCGAAGGAGATCCCGAACCCCAGCACGGCCACACCGAGCGAGAGGGTTTGGCGGACGCCGTCGCGGTGGTCGCGCGGCCGTGGTGTGCCCCCCTCGGCCATGACGGCCCATGCTAGCGGGCGCTCCTCGGTAGCCTGCCGAGCGTGCGCATCACGTCGGCCGTCCCGGAGCTACCGCCCCACGAGGTCGGAGCGCTGCTCGCCGGACTGCCGGAACCCGGCGGCTACCTCGTGCACGTGAAGTACCTGCGCTACCGGCAGAAGCCCCACCTCTCGGCGTGGACCGACTTCACCGAGCGATCGATCACCCTGCAGGTGCCCGAGCCGTTCCTCCCCTTCGGCGAGGTCGTGCCCTATGGCGCCAAGCGCCGGCCGGGAGGTGGCCAGATGCGGTTCATCTGGCTCACCGAGGGTGTGACGTTCCGCGAGCCGCGAGAGGTCCTGCGCTTCCTGTACTGCCACGAGTGGATGCATTGGTACCTGCGCGAGTGCCTCCACCGCAAGGCCGCGGCCGAAACCACGTGCGACCGGTTCGCCCTTGCCAACTACCTGCGGGGCTCCGTCAGCGTGGACGACGCGGAGCGCGCGCTCCGCCGCCGCCGGAAACGACCGTCGCAGGATGGCCTTCCGTTCGCCTAACCGGAGGATCTGCTTTCTCAGCAAGTCCTCAGGGATTTTGGCAAACCTGCTGGCCCTTTCGTCGGTAGTACCCATGAAGGATGTCACGCGAGGTAAGGAGGCCGAATCATGGCACAGAACACTTCCGGCTATGGCCGGCGATGGAAGAAGTGGCTAGGGATCTACCTAGCGGTGGGCACGGCCGCGTATCTAGTCGTCTACCTCTTGTTCCTCCACCACGGAGGGGGAGGAGGCGGCGGCTTCGGCTACTGACCCATCGACACGCCTCGTCCCGGGGCAGGGCCGTGGTCCTGCCCCGTGGGCCGGGTAGTCGGAGATCGCTCGAGAACCGCCAGAGCAAGTCTGACCCGGGAACGCGGCGGGCATAAGGCCAGGCTACCGACTCCTGCGGCCAGGCCGGCGCCTCGCGGTCTCGCGGCGGTCCGATCCGCGGTACGGTGGTCAGATCGGTCGACAGGAGGGAGTGCCATGGTGACCGTCGGGGTCCTCGCGCGGCTCGAGGCGAAACCGGGGAAGGAAGAGGAGGTCGCGAGCTTCCTCGCAGGAGCGCTGCCGCTCGCTCAGCAGGAGGAGAAGACCACGGCGTGGTTCGCCACCCGGCTCGGCCCATCCACGTTCGGCATCTTCGATGTGTTCCCCGACGAGTCGGGGCGCGAGGCTCACCTCGCGGGGCCGATCGCCAGCGCCCTGATGCAGAATGCGGCCGAGCTCTTGTCCGAGCCTCCGACGATCGAGAAGATCGACATCCTCGCGAGCAAGCTCAGCGATTAGAACCGGCGAGCGCCGGCGTGCTGAAGATCCGAACCAACGACCAGATCTTCGATGTGGAGGGCGGGTGGTTCCGCGCTCGCTGGCACTACTCATTCGACATGTACCAGGACCCCGAGTACACCTCCTTCGGCACGATGCGGGTGTTCAACGACGACCGACTGATCCCCGGCGCGGTCTGGCCCATGCATCCGCACCGAGACATCGAGGGCCTAACGTACGTGGTCGAGGGGCAGTTCCGGCACGAAGACAACGTTGGTGGCTCACCCGGGCCCCTGCCGGCGGGTTCGGTGCAGCGGATGACCCTCGGGAGCGGCGCCTACCACTCGGAACAGAACGCGTCCGAGACCCAGCCGATGCGGTTCATCCAGAGCTGGATCATGCCGGCCGAACACGGCCTTACGCCCAGCGTCGAGCAGAGGGTGTTCACGATCGAGGACCGCACCGACACCCTGCTCAAGGCGATCAGCGGCGACGGCGGCGACGCGGAGCGGGCTTCGCCGCGGCCGCGACGGAACCAGGTGAACCATCGGGCCAGAGGCGGCTCAGTCCGCGATCGGTTCCCAGATCAGCTCGGCGACGTCGAGTACGAGATCGGGCTCCGGCTGCGCAGGATCGGCCGGCGCCCGTACCTCGCCCACACACACGCAGACGGCGTCGCTGAGATGGAAGATGGCGCCCACGATCTGCCGACGCCCGGGCGGGTAGACGCGTCCGTACCCGTGCCACTCGAACATGATGCTCGATCCGTCCTCGGTCTCGATCACAGCACGAACGTCGGGCCGAACGGGTCAAGGGGAACACACGCTGTGAGCGGCGACGCTCAGGTGTCGCTCGGTTCGACCCAGATCAGTCCGGCGACCTCCTGGGCGAGCGCGAGGTCGTGGCCGGCGACCCGGACCGCCACGGCGTCGGCGCCCGGCATGCGTTCGACGACCTCGACTGGGGCGCCCATGGTGAGGCCGTAGTCGTTGAGCCGCCGCAGCAGGTCGGGCGCGTCGTGCTCGGCGACCTCGGAGATGCGGCGGACGGCCGCGGGCGTCCCCACGGGCAGCTCGGCGAGCGAGGAGAGCGTGCCGTAGGGCGCCTTGCGACCCGGGATCAGGTTGCCGTGCGGGCACGTGCTCGGGCGACCCAGGTGCTCGTCGAGGCGGTCGGCGACGCTCTGGGAGACCCCAGGGGCGATCTCCTGGGCGGCGAGGTCCGCGGAGGCCCAGTCCATCCCGAGGGCGTCGGTGAGCCAGCGCTCCAGCAGCCGGTGCGTGCGCACGATCGTCTCGGCGAGCTCACGCCCCTTGGGCGAGAGCCGCACCGTGCGATCCGAGGCCACGTCGATCCAGCCGTCCGCCGCCAAACGCTTGAGGGTGACGCTGATCGTGGGGGCGCTCACGCCGACCCACTCGGCGATCCGCCCCGGCCGCACCTGCGGCTCCTCGAACTGGATGTAGTAGATCGTCTCGAGGTAGTGCTTCACGGTCTCGGGCCGCAGGGACCTGGCGGGGGAGGCGGTGGCCCGGACGCTCATGCTCAGCATCCTATGTCGTGGGCGTCGCGGTCCCCTTGCCGATCGCGCTCCGCAGCAGGATCGTGAAGTGCTCGACGCGGAGCCTCTGCCGCTCGGCGTTGCCGCCGCCGCGGTGGAACAAGCCGGGGTCGAGCTCCTCCGTGACGAGCGCGTCCTGGATGGATCCCGAGAGCCAATCCACCATGGACACGATCATCTCCAGGTCCACGTCGTCGCGCACCTCGCCCCGCGCGATGCCGAACTCCACGAAGTCCAGCGTCCCGTAGGGATCCTCGCTCACCAGGAAGCGGTTGATGTCGCGCTTGAGCGCGAGGTCGGTGCTGTACGTGCCGATCAGCGAGACGCGATAGGGGACGTAGTCCTCGCGCACGAGGTGCTCGGTCCGCTCCAGCCAGTAGGTGACGGTGGCGAAGAAGCCTTGCGAGCGCACGTCCTCGGGGGCGTCGAGCCAGGCCGGCATCTGCAACGTGGCCCGCTTGTACGCCTCGAAGAAGAGCCCGGCCTTGGACCCGAAGTGCTGGAACACCGAGCCCTTGGCGATGCCGAGCTCGGTGGCGATCTCCTCGATCTTCGCCCCCTGGTACCCGTGGTCCGCGAACCGGCGCATCGCGCACGCAACGATGCGCTCGCGCTTGGCCTCGGTGCGGGCGGCGCGCGCGGTCTCGTTCCTGCTCGTGGGGGTCCGGGTCACCACGCCCCCAGCCTAGGGGCTGCGCCCTCGTTCGTGTGACCTCAGGTCAGCATTTCGGTGGCCCGGCCGTTCCCACATCTGCCTGCGGTTCCTATCCTTACCCCGAGCCGAGCGATCGGTCCGGTGACTCGAAGTCACAGCGTCTGCGGAACCCATGCCGGCGACGTGAGGAGGCGGTGTGCACGAGGACCTCGAGATCTTGAAGCAGGCCTTGATCGTTGCCGACATGGACCTCGGCGTGGGTGCGGCCGAGCGGTTGATGGCAGCCGAGGCCGACCCCAAGTGGGTGCTGGAGCAGGGCATGGCCGTGGCCATGTTCGACCTGGGCGAGATGTGGAAGCGGGGCGAGGTCTTCCTGCCCGAGGTCGTCGCGAGCGCCGAGGTCTTCAAGGCGGCCAACGCGATCATCGAGCCGGCGCTGCTCGCGCAGAAGGATCCCGACGCCGCCGCGAACGTCCTGATCTTGCTGTGCACCGTCAAGGGCGACCTGCACGACCTGGGGAAGAACATGGTGGGCGCGATGCTGCGCACGAGCGGGTTCGACGTGCACGACATGGGCAAGGACGTGGGCGCGGACCGCATCATCGAGGCCATCGACGAGCTGCATCCGCAGATCCTGGGGATGAGCGCCCTGCTCACCACCACGGTCCCGTACCAGGAGACCGTGATCAAGCGGCTGGAGGCGGCCGGCATGCGTGAGCGGATCAAGATCATGGTGGGGGGCGCCCCGGTCACCCCGGAGTGGGCCGAGAAGATCGGCGCCGACGGATACGCGAACAACGCTCCCGAGGCCGTCGAGATCGCGAAGAAGCTTTCCGGGGCCGCCCAGTGACGCGGGAAGTCGCCGTCACCGTCCTTACCGGCCCCGGCGGGGAGGTCGCCATAGGCGACCCGCACCCCTTCCGGATCATCGGCGAGCGCATCAACCCCACGGGCCGCAGCCGGCTCACCGAAGAGCTCACGGCGATGGACATGACGACGGTCCAACGCGACGCCGCGGCGCAGGTCGCCGCCGGCGCAGCCATCTTGGACCTCAACGCGGGCATCCCCGGCTTCGACGAACCCGCGATGCTCTCCGCGGTCGTGCGTGCCGTGCACGAGGTCGTGGGCGTGCCGCTGTGCATCGACTCCTCGACGCCCGAGGCCCTGGAAGCTGCCGTCCCCCTCGCGAGGGGCAAGGTCCTCATCAACTCGGTCACGGCGGAGGATCATGCCTTGGAGCGCCTGCTGCCGCTCGTGAAGCGGTTCGGCGCAGCGGTGATCGGCATGGCGAACGATGCCGAGGGGATCTCGATGGACCCGCAGGTGCGCCTGGTCGCCGCGCGCAAGATCGTGGACGCCGCCGCGGATCACGGCATCGCGCGAGAGGACGTGATCATCGACCCCCTCACGATGCCGATCGGCGCGGCGCCCGACGCCGCGAGCTCGATGTTCCGCACGATCGCGCTCATCCGCGAGGAGCTCGGCGTGAACGTGAGTTGCGGCGCCTCCAACATCTCCTTCGGCATGCCGGACCGGGGCGGCATCGACGCGACGTTCCTGGGCATGTCGATCATGGCGGGCATGAACGCGGCCATCACGAACCCTCTGCACGAGCAGGGTCGCACGGCGACGATGGCGGCCGACCTGCTGCTGGGGCGCGACGCGTACGGCGCCGCATGGATCGCGGAGCACCGCCGACAGCTCGCCGGCGCGCAGACGGAGGGTTAGTGCCCGCCAAGGTCGAGGTCACCTACCTCCCCAGTGGCACGTCGGTCCGTGTCCCCGAGGGCACGACGTTGTTCAACGCCGCGCACTGGGCGGGCCTGCCCATCGAGTCCACGTGCGGCGGGCGGGGGACCTGCGGCAAGTGCGGCGTGCAGGTGCTCTCGGGGGAGGCCGAGCTGTCGCTCGCCGACTACCGCCACCTGCCGGAACGGCTCGACGACGGGTGGCGGCTCTCGTGCCAGTGCCCCGTCACCGGGCCGATGACCGTCGAGGTCCCCCGGCTCATGAAGATGCCGAAGGCCGCCACGATGGGCGTGGGGCGCTTCGTCCTGCTCGAGCCCAACGTCGTGAAACAGCGATTCGACCTCCCGGAGCCGTCGCTCGAGGACCATCGCTCGCACCTCGCGCGCATCCTCGACGCGATCGATGACGCCGGCTACACAGCGCGCCACGACTGGCAGGTGCTGCCGCGCATCGCGGAGGCGCTGCGCCACGGCACCGAGGTCACGGTGACCCTCGTGGGGGAGCACCTGGTGGACGTGGAGCCGGGTGACACCACGGAGCGAGCGTTCGGCGCGTCGTTCGACATCGGCACCACCACGTGCGTATGCACGCTCGTGGATCTGCGCACGGGCGCGGCGGCCGCGGTGGCATCCGCCATCAACCGGCAGGCGCCGTTCGGGGCCGACGTGATCGCGCGGATGGCGCGCGCGATGCAGGACCCCGGCGACGTCGCGGAGCTGCAGGCGGCCGCGGTCGCCACCGTGAACGACCTGCTCGCGCGCGTGCAGCGCGAGGCGGCGGTGGCCGCCGACGAGATCTACGAGGTGGTGATGGCCGGCAACGCCACCATGCTCCACCTGCTGTGCGGTGTGAGCCCGGAGTCCATCGCGCTCGCGCCGTACGTGGCCACGTTCGTGGAACCGCAGGAGCTGCGCGCCGACCAGATCGGCTTCGCGATGCATCCGCTCGGCCGGGTGTCGTTGTTCCCTTCCATCGGCGCCTACGTGGGCGCCGATATCGTGGCCGACATCGTGGCGACCGGGCTCGTGCGCGATCCCGAGGTCCGGCTGCTCGTGGACGTGGGAACGAACGGGGAGATCGCGTGCGGTTCGGCCGAGCGCTCGGTGGCCACGGCGGCGCCCGCCGGCCCCGCATTCGAGGGCGGGGAGATCCTCTGCGGGATGCGCGCCACCGAGGGCGCCATCGAAGGCGCGTCGCTCGCGGGAGGCACAATCGAGTTGCAGGTGATCGGGGACGACGTGGTTCCGCGCGGCATCTGCGGATCGGGCTTGATCGATGTGGTGGCGCAGCTCCGCCTCGCCGGCCTGTTGGACGACGGTGGCAAGATGAGCTCCCGCGAGGAAGCGGAGGCAACCGGGCATCCGCTCGCGGACCGGCTCGTCATGCGCGAGGACGTCAAGGCGTTCGTGCTGCATGAAGACGTGGTGCTCACGCAGACCGACGTCCGCGCGCTGCAGTTCGCGAAGGGGGCGATCTCAACCGGGATCGAGACCGCGATGCGCGCGCTCGGCCTGCGCGCGGCCGACCTCGACGAGGTCTTGCTCGCGGGTTCCTTCGGCTCCTACATCAACCCGGCGAGCGCGCGCGTGATCGGCCTGGTCCCGCCGGTGCCCGTCGGCCGGATCAAGGCCGTGGGCAATACGGCGAGCGAGGGCGCGAAGATGGCCCTCATGTCGTTCCGCGAACGCGAGGTCGCCTTCGAGATCCCCGCCATCGTCACGTACATCGAGCTCTCGGGCGAGGCGGACTTCAACGACCGGTTCATCGGGAACCTCGGGTTCCCCACGGCGGCGGAGCTCGAGCGGGCCGAGGCCGATCACGCCGCGCGCGTGGCGGGGGACGCGACCCCATGACGGCCACGGGCGCCAAGGTCGCCTTCCTCGCGTGCGGTTCCGTCGCGCAGGACACGGCGGCGCTGATCGCGGCGCACGGCTGGGACGCCGACGTGCACGGGATCTCCAGCGACCTGCACATGACCCCGCTCGACATCGCGCCGGCCGTCGAGGAGAAGCTGAAGGTGTTGCTGCCAAAGTACGAACGGGTGATCGTCGTCTACGGCGATTGCGGCACGGGCGGGCGCCTCGACGCCGTCCTGGAGCGGTATCCCGCGGTGCGCCCGGCCGGCGTGCACTGCTTCCAGTGGTACGCGGGCGAGCTGTACGAGCGCTTCGCCCAGGACATCGGGATCTATTTCCTCACGGACTGGCTCGTCACGAACTGGGACCGCGCGGTGATCAAGGGGCTCGGCCTGGACCGTTTCCCCTGGCTGAAACAGACGTATTTCGGGAACCTGAGCCGCGTGCTCTTCGTGCGTCAGCACCCCGATCCCGAACGCGAGGAGCGCGCGCGGGAGATCGCGGAGTACATGGAACTGCCGCTGGAGATCCACGACCTCGGCGTCGCGCCGCTGGACGACCTGCTCACCCCCCTGATGGAGGAGCCCGACGATGTTCGAACGTGAAGGCGCCCTGAAGATCCTGTCCGCCGAGCAGGAGGAGATCATCCACGAACGGGCGATGCGGATCCTCGAGGAGATCGGCACGGATGTCCTGCACGAGGGGGCGCGCACGATGCTCGCGGACGCCGGCGTGAAGATCGACGGGACGCGTGTCTACTGGGACCGCGGGTTCGTGATGGAGCAGGTGGCCAAGGTCCCCCGGAGCTTCCGTCTTCGCGCGCGGAACCCCGAGCGCTCGCTCACCGTGGGGGAGGGCGGCACGCCGGTGTGGATGAACGTGGGGGGCCCGCCGTTCGCGAGCGACCTCGACGAAGGACGGCGCAGCGGACGGATCCAGGATCACGACACGTTCGTGAAGCTCACCCAGGCGACCGACGTGCTGAACTGCGTCCAGACCGGCGCGACCGAGGCCACCGACCTCCAGATGGAGTCGCGTCACATGGACCAGGAGTACTCGACGATCCGATGGTCCGACAAGCCCTACACGACGTACGGCACGAGCGGCCCGCGCGCGCGAGACGGCATCGCCATGGCCGAGATCGTGCACGGCGGTCGCGAGGCCATCGAGGCCGAACCCGCGCTCCTGGGCATCGTGAACCCGAACTCGCCGCTGATCTGGGATTTCCGCATGACGGACGCGCTGCTGGCCTGGGCCGAGGCGAAGCAGCCGGTCGTCGTGACCCCGTTCCTGCTCGCCGGCGCGACGTCGGCAGTGAGCGTGGCGGGCGGGCTCACCCAGCAGGTCGCCGAGGCCCTCTCGGGCGTGGCGCTTGCCCAGGTCGCGCGCGCGGGCGCTCCGTGTCTCTACGGATCGTTCTTCACCGTCACGGACATGCGCACGGGGTCGCCGGCCTTCGGCACCCCTGAGTCGGTGTTCGGCGTGCTGGCCGGCGCGCAGATGGCGCGCCGCTATGGGCTGCCGTTCCGCGGCGGCGGCGGCCTGGCCTCGTCCCCCGCGGTGGACGCGCAGGCCGCGGCCGAGACCCAGATGATGCTCTGGGCCACCATGCTCGCCGGCACGGACGTGGTGCTGCACGCCGCGGGCTGGCTCGAGGGCGGCCTCACAGCGTCGTTCGAGAAGTTCGCGCTCGACGTGGAGCTGCTGCGCCAGTTCAAGCGACAGATGCAAGGCATCGCGTTCACGGAGGAAGAGCTCGCCTTCGACGCCCTCAACGAGGTCGGCCCCGGCGGATTGTTCCTTTCGTCCCCGCACACGCGCGCCCACTTCAAGGAGTGGCTGTACATGAGCCCGCTGTTCCAGACGCCCGACTTCGCCACGTGGGAGATGTCCGGCGCGGAGACCACGGAGGTCGCCGCCAACCGCGCCTGGAAGCAGCTGCTCGATTCCTACGAGGACCCGGGACTCGATCCCACGATCGACGAGGAGCTCCAGGCGTACATCGCCTCGCGCCGCGACGCCCCCGATCTGTTCGACGAGGATTGAGCCTGGATCAGGGCAGGAGCTCGCGCTCGAGGATCGCGGCGGCCTCGATCGCGTCGTCGCCGAGGTAGGTGCCGGGCACGTCCTTGCGGGCGCTCGCGGGATCGAACCCCGCGCCCGCGTAGAACGCCTTCACGCCGGGGAGGGAGTCGGCCGCCCGGATCGCCTCGAGCGCCGGACGCCGGGTCGCGCTGCGCTGGCTCGTCACCACGGCTCCTCGCGCCTCGGCCGCCCGGACGGCGGCCACCAGCGAGGAGACGGGCGTGAGCGGCCCCAGGGTGCGCGCCGACCATCCGCGCCGCGCGAGGATCACGCCGAACGCCTCCAGGCCGATGGTGTGCAGGTCCTTGGGACCGCAGGCCAGCACCAGCGGGAACGGACGGGACGGCGCCGGCGCCATGACGGACTGGCGCGCCAGCCAAACCCGCACGGCCTCGGTGGCCAGGCGCTCGTTGGCGGTGTCGCAGACGCCCGCCTCCCAGCGGCTGCCCATCTCCCGCATCGCCGGCAACGCCACGTCCGCGATGGTTGCCTCCACGCCGACCGTATCCGCGCCCTCGGTAAGGACCTCACGCAGCGCTACGGGGTCCAGGCGCATGGCTCCCTGGAGGAAGCGGTCCAACAGCTCGAGCCGGGGACGCCCGTCGGCGGTCTCGCGCCGGACGATGGCGACGGCCTCCCGCGCGGGACGCCCCCGCGTGATCTCGTCACGCAGCTTGCGGAGCTGGTCGATCTCTCCCAGGGAATAGCGACGGTGCTGCCCCCGGGTGCGGTCCGGAACCGGGAAGCCATAGCGTCGTTCCCACGAGCGGATGGTGGGGACGGGGATGCCCAGGAGCGAGCTCACGGACGCGATGGGAAGCCGCGTCACCCCCGCCTCGCGCTCCGATGTTCCCATCGCTCCATCTGACATGACGTGGCGGCGCGCGGCAACGCTGGGGAGGCCTTGCATAGGTTCGTCTCTGGCGGCGAAGCGCGTGAGGATCTGCCGATCGTTACCCGCGTGTCAGGTCCGCGAGCACCTCGTCGACGAGGCTGAGGCCCTTCAGCGTGTGCTCGATGTCGTAGCCGAATCCCAACCGCAGTCCTCGTTTCAAGCCGAAGTGCTCGGCAGGGACGACGAGGACGCTGCGCTCCTCGCGCAGTCGCTCCGCGAGCGCCTCGGAGCGGATCGGCAGGTCATAGCCCGCGTACTGGATCGCGCCGGCCATCGGACGGGCCCACCTGAAGAGGCCCTCGTGCGTGCGCAGCCACGCGTCGAGCGCAGGGTAGTTCGCCCGCACGATCGTGCGTGTGCGCGCCAGGATGGACTCGCGCACGTCGGGCAGCATCGCGAGGGCGCCGAGTCGGTCGGAGACCATGGAGGGAGCGAGCGTCGTGTAGTCGTGGTGATCCCAGATCCTGCGGATGACCTTGGGAGGCGCGACCACCCAGCCGAGGCGCAGGCCCGGCATCGCGAACGCCTTCGAGAGCCCGCTCGTGATGATGACCTTGCGGGAGCGCCCGTAGAAGGTGGGAGAGGCGAGGTCGGTGTCCAGCTCCGCGCCGCGGTAGATCTCGTCGGCCACGATCCAGGCGCCCACGCGCTCGGCGGCGGCGACCACCGCGTCCATCTCCTCCTCGCTGAGGACGGAGCCGACTGGGTTGTTCGGGTTGCACACCATGATGGCCTTGGTCTTCTTGCCCACGGATGCGTTCAGCTCGTCGAGGTCGAGGACCCAGCGTCCGGTGCCCGGTCGTAGCCGGAACGTGTCCGTGCTGCCGCCGAAGTGCCGGCCCAGCCCGCGGCCCTGGAGGTAGTTCGGGATCATGAACGCGAGCCGATCGCCCGCCGACAGCAGCGACCATAAGGTCAGGAAGTTGGCCTCGGACCCACCGTTCATGACCGTGACGTTCTCGGCGGTCGCGTTCGGATACCACGCGGCGATGTTCGCCCGGGTCTCGTGCGATCCCTCCGACAGCGGGTAGCCGAGCGACAGGCCGGAGATGAACGCCTCGGCGTCGGCGGCGGGCCCGAGCAGCTCTCGGATCGTCATGGGCAGGACGCCCGACTCCGACAGGTCGTAGTCGACGAGATGCCAGTAGCGAGACTGGTACCGCTCCATCTCGAACCGTTCGATGTTCATGGAGTACCTCCTGGGGTCCTCCGGCGCCCGGTGGGCGGTCGTGCTCTCGGCCTCGAACCTAGCACCGAGTCGCCGACGAGGACCGGGCCTAGGTTCCCGGCCCTCGCTGCGGGTAGCGTGAGACCGTCCATATGTCCACGAGGAGTCCTGCATGCCCGCATCGAACCCGTTCGAGGCCGAGGGCGCGTGGCTGAAGGCCGCGCTGCACACCCATACCTCGGCCACCGACGGCGAGCTCAGCCCCGAAGCGCACGTCCTGCATCACGAGTGGGCGGGGTTCGACGTCGTCGCCATCACCGACCACTGGACGCTCACCGCCGCGCCGTCGACGGACCGCCTGCTGGTCATCCCGGGTGCGGAGCTCGCGGCTGACCCGCTCGCACCGGGCCGCTACACGGAGATCCTCGCGATCGGCATCGATGACATCCCCGAGGACCCGGGCGGAGATCGCGTGCACTGGAACCACGACGAGAACTACCACTTCCGCACCTTCGCGGATCTAGGCGCGGCGGCCGCGTTCATCGCCGATCAGGGCGGCGCCTCCTACGTGGCCCACCCGTATTGGAGCGGCCTTCCTCCGCAGGTCGTGGTGGATGCCCAGGGGCTCACCGGGCTCGAGCTCTTCAACGCCGGCGCCGAGCGGGAGAACGGCCGCGGCGACTCCTCCTACGTCTGGGACCTCGCGCTCGAGACCGGCAAGCCGATGTTCGCGATCGCGGCTGACGATTGCCACTACCCGGGCTACGACATCGGCGACGCCTGGACGATGATCCGGGCGCTGGAGCGTTCGCGCGACGCGGTCATCGCCGCCCTGCGCTCGGGCCACACGTACGCGTCCTCGGGGCCGACCCTGCACGACGTCCGACGCGACGGTGACGCCCTCGAGGTCCGTTGCAGCCCGTGCATGTCGGTGATCTTCCAGTCGCGCTGGGAGCTGGGCTGGGGCGTGCGCGGGGACCACCGCAACCGCGAGGAGGGGGCGCGCGTTCTAGAGCGCAACGACCGAGGCCTGGTGGTGCGCGCGCGCTTCGAGCCGCCGCCCGGCACGCCCGACCTCCCGTACGTACGGGTCGTGGCGCGCGACGCCGCCGGCAGGACCGCCTGGACGAACCCCGTCTGACCCGTGCTCGGCCCCGACCTCTCCTTCGCGTTCGAGCTGGCCGAGACCGCGGCCGCGATCACGTTGCCGGCGTTCGGGGGCAAGGTCACGCTCTCGCTCAAAAGGGATCGCACCCCTGTGACGAGGTGGACCTGCACGTCGAACGGGCCCTTCGCTCGGCGGTCGCGGCCCGGTTCCCGGGCGACGACATGCTCGGCGAAGAGGAGGGCCACGGTGGGCCCGGACGCACCGGAAGGGGCGTGGTCGGGGGAGCGCAGGCTCGCCGTGTCGAGCACGACTGCGGTGGCCGACGCCTTCGTGTTGCACTCCGGACTCGAGGAGTGGATCCGCGGCGGCCGGCATCCTGCACGACGCCGTGCTGGCCCTCCTCCTCGACGCCTGAGGGGGTCTCGCGGAGCCCTGCGGATCGCCGAGGCCGGCTCGGAGGTACCCTCGCGGCGTGGCAACGAGCGTTCGGATCCTGCGCGAGGCCGACGTGCGCGCCGCCCTGGACATGGGCTCCTGCATCGACAAGTGCGCCGACGCCTTCGCGGCGTACTCCACCGGTGGAGCCGAGCTCCCCGACGTGATCCATCTGAACGTGCCCGAGTCCGAGGGCGAGATCCACGTCAAGGCCGGTCACCTGCACGGCGCGCGCTACTACGCCGTGAAGGTGGCGAGCGGGTTCTTTGCGCAGGACCCCCCGGCGATCGACGGCCTCGTGCTGGTCTTCGATGCGCACAGCGGGGCGCCGGCCGCCTTCCTGCTCGACAACGGGTTCATCACCGACCTGCGAACGGGCGCCGCGGGTGGTGTGGCCGCGAAGCACCTCGCGCCCGAACGGGTGGCCACGGTCGGGGTGCTCGGGACCGGGGGACAGGTGCGGCAGCAGCTCGACGCCCTCGCGGTGGTGCGGGCGGGCTTCGTCGACGTGCGTTTATGGGGCCGGAACCCGGATCATGCCGCACGGTCCGTAGGCGAACTGGTGGCCTCGTACCCCGGCATCCGCGTGGTGGCGAGCGCGCAGGAGGCCGTCCGCGACGCGGACGTGGTGATCACGTGCACGGCGGCCCGGGAGCCACTCGTGCAGCTCGCATGGCTGAAGCCCGGTGCGCACGTCACCGCGGTGGGCTCCGACGGCCAGGACAAGCAGGAGCTCGACCCCGCGATCCTCGAGGCCGCCGACATCTTGGTGGTGGACTCGCGCGACCAGTGCCTGCGCCTGGGGGAGCTGCAGCACGCGCCGGGGCAGGCGGATCGCGCGGTGGAGCTCGGCACGATCTGCGCCGGCACGGCGTTGGGCCGCACCGACGCGAGCCAGCTCACGGTGTGCGACCTCACCGGCCTCGGCGTTCAGGACGTGGCGGCGGCGAACGTGGTGATGCAGCGCGCCGGCGACCGCCGGGACAGACTCGAGCTGTGAGTCTGGATCGCGTGATCCTGAAACCTCAGGGGGCGGCGAAGCGGCGCACGAGCTCGTCGTGCAGCACGCCGTTGGAGGTGAGCACGCTCCCCTCGGGGTGGAGCGGACCGCCGTCGAGGCGCGTGATCCGGCCGCCTGCCTCCTCGACGATGGGCGCCAGGGGGGCGTAGTCCCACAGCGACAGGCTCTCCTCCACCATGGCCTCGGCGCTGCCCTGGGCGACCAGGAGGTGACCCCAGAAGTCGCCGAACCCGCGCGTGCGTTTGGCCAGGCGCAACGTATCGAGGACCCCGGCACGCTCGGGCTTCGTCAGCCACCGCACGCCCGAGAACAGCAGCTGCGAGGCGGCGAGGTCGGCCGTCTCGCTTACGTGGATGGTCCGGCCGTTGCACCTCGCGCCCTCGCCTCGTACGGCCTCGAAGCGCTCGTGCAGCATGGGCGCGTTCACCACGCCCAGGACGTGCTCGCCGTCCACCTGCAGCGCGATCATCGTGGCCCAGACCGGGATCGCCCGCGCGAAGTTCGCGGTGGCGTCGATGGGATCGACGATCCACACGCGCCCGGCGCCCGAGGCGTCACCGCCCCCCTCCTCGCCCAGCACGCGGTCCTCGGGGAAGGCAGCAGCGATCTGCTCGCGCACCATCGATTCGATCGCCCTATCGGCCTGCGTGACGGGGCTCAGATCCGCCTTGATGGTGACCCGGACGTCGCCGCGGAAGACGCTCGTCCCGATCTCAGCCGCCCGGTCGGCCAGCTCCAGCGCGAACGACAGCTCGTCGTCGTACACGCGCCGGAGCTTACCTGGGGCATTTCGATCGCCGGCTCTCCATATCGTGGGCTGTCTCCTCACGCGCACGAAAGGATTTCCCTTATCCTGTCCGTCGCCCGCCGCCCTGAAAGGTCAACCTCTATGAGTTCGTTCCTCTATCGGCTCGGCCAAGCAGCAGCGCGCCATCGTTGGCGCACCCTCGGGATCTGGATCGCCGCTGTGGTCGCGATCTTCGCCGTAGGAGGCGCGCTCGGCGGCAAGTTCACCGACGACTTCAACCTGCCGAACTCCGAATCGCAAAGCGCCTACAACCTGCTTGCTGAGCGCTACCCGGCCGCGTCCGGCACCTCTGCCTTCATCGTCTTCCACTCGACGAGCGGCCCGCTCGAGGGTCAAGCCGACGCCGTGACCTCCGCGTTGGACGCCATCGGGGGCCAGCCGCACGTGGTTGCGGTATCGGACCCGTTCAAGACCCAGGGCGCCCTGTCGCCCGATGGCACGATCGGATACGCGCGGGTCGCCTACGACGAACCGGCTGTCGATCTGGGCGTGGAGCCGTTCGACGCGCTCCAGAACACCCTCGACGGGGTCCGCTCGGGCGCCCTCGACGCGGAGATCGGCGGCGAGTACGCATCGTGGGGCGCGCAGCCCAGTACGGGCTCGTCCGAGCTGATCGGCCTGCTGGCAGCGATGATCATCCTGCTGATCGCGTTCGGCTCCGTGGTGGCGATGGGCCTGCCGATCGGGACGGCGGTGATCGGCCTGGCGACGGGGACCGGCCTCACGCTGATCCTCGCGTCGTTCGCGAGCGTGCCACAGTTCGCCACGATCCTGTCCTCCATGATCGGTCTGGGCGTCGGGATCGACTACGCCCTGTTCATCGTCACGCGCTACCGGCAGAACCTGGCCGAAGGCATGGAACCGCTGCACGCGATCGGGCTGTCGAGCGCCACGGCGGGCCAGGCCGTGGTGTTCTCCGGCATGATGGTTTCGATCGCCCTGCTCGGTCTGTGGATCTCGGGGATCGCGTTCGTCGGCATGATGGCGACCGCCGCCGCGATCGTCGTCCTGGTGGCGGTCGTCGCCGCCGTCACGCTCCTGCCCGCCTTCCTCGGCTTCGCCGGCAACGCGATCGACAAGCTGAGCGTCCACCGCAAGCGCAAGTCCTCGGACACGTCGGACGGTAGGCCGAGCATGTGGTCCCGGTGGGGCCACGAGGTGGAGCGGCACCCGTGGCGCTACTTCGTGGGGGCGGTCGCGGTGCTGCTCACCCTCGCGATCCCGCTCTTTTCGATGAAGCTCGGGTTCCCCGACGACGGGACCGCGCCCACGTCCGAGACCCGCCGTCTGGCGTACGACCTTCTCGCCGAGGGGTTCGGACCGGGGTTCAACGGTCCGCTGCTGCTGGCGGTCGAGATCGACGACCCGGCCGCGCTCCAAGGGCTCGATCAGCTGACGTCGGCGATCGCGGCGACCCCCGGCGTGGCGGCCGTCACGCCGCCCCAGCCGAACGAGGCGGGCGATGCCGCGATCATCCAAGTCATCCCCACCACGTCGCCGCAGGATCAAGCCACCACCGAGCTGGTGCGGCGTCTGCGCGCCGACGTCATCCCGGGCGCCACACCGGAGGGTGCGGTGGCGCACGTGGGCGGAGGCACGGCGACGTTCATCGACCTCTCCGACCGCATCACGAACGCCCTTCCGTGGTTCATCGGCGCGGTCGTCCTGCTGTCGTTCCTGTTGCTGATGGTCGTGTTCCGCTCGATCCTGGTGCCGCTCAAGGCCGCGGTGCTCAACCTGCTGTCGATCGGCGCCGCGTACGGCGTGATCGTCGCGATCTTCCAGTGGGGATGGGGCCGCAGCCTGCTCGGTATCGACCAGCTGATCCCGATCGTCAGCTTCGTGCCGATGATGATGTTCGCCGTCTTGTTCGGGCTCTCGATGGACTACGAGGTCTTCCTGCTCTCGCGCATCCGCGAGGAGTACCTGAAGACCGGGAATAATGTCGAGAGCGTGGTGAGCGGCATCTCCACCACGGCCCGCGTGATCACCAGCGCCGCGCTCATCATGATCGCCGTGTTCCTGAGCTTCGTGACCCAGCCGGACCCGATCGCGAAGATGTTCGGCATCGGCCTGGCGGTCGCCGTGTTCATCGACGCGACGGTCGTGCGGATCGTGCTCGTGCCGGCCACCATGGTGCTGCTCGGCGACGCGAACTGGTGGCTCCCTGGCTGGCTCGACCGCATCCTGCCGAAGATGAGCCTGGAAACCGCATCAGATCCCGAGGTCGAGGAGGAAGAGCCCGTCCCGGTCGGGTAGGCGCACGCGACTTCCTGCTGAACGTGACCGGCATCACGGGGGCCCGTTCTGGGTGCCTCTAGAGTCGAACGTATGTTCGATGCTTCGGGAACGACGCCGTGGCCCACGCCATGAGCGAGCTCCGTTCGGCGGTCGGGTCCCTGCGCGGCGAGACGCTCGCCTCGCTGCCCGACGCGCGCATCGAGGAGGATTTCGCCGAGATCCGGCACATCGTCGACCAACTCCAGGTGGAGGCGCTTCGACGGCTCGCCGAGATCGATCGACGACGGCTGTTCGAACGCGACGGACACCTCTCGGCCGCCGCGTGGCTCGCAAACGTGTTCAAGACCTCGTGGGGTGTTGCGCGCGAGCACGTGCGCACCGCGCGGGCGTTGGACGAGATGCCCGCCACGCGCGCCGCCGTTGATGCGGGCGACGTCTCGATGTGTTCCGTGCGCAGGCTGGTCGCGGCCCGAGACGCGGATCCCGCCGCGTTCGCGACGGCGGAAGGGCAGCTCGTGGAAGCCGCGCGCATCCACTCGGTTGGCGACCTCGGACGCGTCGTCGCCTACTGGTGCGACGCCGTCGAGCGCGAACGCGGCGTTGATCGCGACGAAGCGCTCCGGGCGCAACGGCGGCTGCACGCGTCCGTGACGCTGCAAGGCATGGTGCGCGTCGACGGCATGCTGGATCCCGAAACGGGTGAGACGGTGATGACGGCGCTGCGTGCGGTCACGGACGCGGAGACCCGCGGCCGCCCGAACGAGGACATCGACGATCGCTCACCGGCCCAACGCCGTGCGGATGCGCTCGGCGAGGTCTGCCGTCAGTGGCTCGATCGATCGGACCGGCCCAGGGTCGGCGGCGAGCTCCCGCATATCACGGTCACCGTTTCGGCCGACGCGTTCACCGGCGGAGAAGGAACGCGCGAGATGGATCACGTCGGTGCCATCTCCGTCGGCACTGCCCGGCGACTCGCGTGCGATGCGTCGGTGATGCGCGTCGTGCTCTCCGGGCGCTCGGAACCGCTCGATGTCGGTCGTCGCTCCAAGGTCGTGCCGTCGCCGCTGAGGCGCGCCGTGATCGTCCGCGACCGACGCTGCCGATTCCCCGGTTGCGACCGGCCACACACCTGGTGCGACGCTCACCACATCGTCCACTGGGCCGACGGCGGCCCCACCGGGTTGTCGAACCTGATCCTGCTCTGCCGTCAGCACCACCGAGCGATCCACGCCGGTCGAGCCCGCTTGGAGATGGACCGCGCACTCCCGGTCTTCCGACGACCGGATGGCTCGTCGCTTTGCGGTGGATCACGGCTCGCATCGCGATCTGACGCTGGAGATGCAGGTGCCGCTACACCGCGGATGTCGGGTAGCCTGGACGCAGGATGCAGACCACCGTCGAGAACACCGCGAAGCACACCGTGAAGCTCACCGTCGAGGTCCCCGTGGAGGAGTACTCGAAGGAGCTCGATTCGGCGTACCGGAGCATCTCGAACCAGGTGAAGATCCCCGGTTTCCGCAAGGGGAAGGTGCCGAAGCCCATCATCGACCGGCAGGTTGGCCGCGACGTCGTGCACGAGGAGTTCCTGAGCGCCGCCGTGCCGCAGTACTACCGCCAGGCGGTCACGGACGAGGACCTCGCGCCCATCGCCGATCCTGAGATCGACCTCGAGGCCTTCGAAGACACCGCGCCGCTGATCTTCACGGCCGTGGTCGAGGTCCGTCCGCGGCTCGAGCTCACCGAGGCCGACTACACCGGTCTGAAGGTCCTGAAGCCCGACACGCAGGTCTCCGAGGACGAGATCGAGGACTGGATCGAACGCCTGCGGGAGCGGTTCTCCGAGCTGGAGCCCGCCGACCGGCCCATCATCGAGCACGACTTCGTCACGATCGACCTGAAGGCGACCGCAACCGGCGGCGCCGACATCGAGGACCTCGAACGCACCGACTACCTCTATTACGTGGGGTCGGGCGAGTTCGGCCCCGTGGTGGACATCGAGCTGAAGGGCAAGAAGGCGGGGGAGATCATCGACATCGCCGACGAGGTGCCCGCGCGCTTCGGGGAGGAGCTCGCCGGCACGCAGGTTACCTACCGGGTGCTGATCAAGGACGTGAAGGCCCGCAAGCTGCCCGCGGTGGACGACGAGTTCGCCAAGACCGCCTCGGAGTTCGACACCCTGGAGGAGCTCCGCGAGGACCTGCGGACCCGGCTGCACGAGCTGAAGGAGCGCGAGGCTGAGGGTGTGATCCGCGACCGCGCGCTGCAGGCCATGATCGATACCGTCGACGTCGAGCTGCCCGACACGCTCGTGGACGACGAGACCGAGCACCGCGTCCAGCACGCCGCCCAGCGGGCGGAGCGCGCCGGCACGACCATCGACCAGGTGCTGGAGGGCCAGGGCTGGGACGAGGCGCGCCTTCGCGAGGACTCCCGCGACCACGCCATCCGCGGCATCAAGGCCGACCTCGTGCTGGAGGGCGTGGCGCGCGTGGCCGAGCTCGAGGTCACGGCAGACGACATCGGCACGGAGATCGGCGGCCTCGCCCAGGCGTACGACCGCGATCCGAAGGAACTCGCCAAGCAACTGGACAAGAGCGGGCAGATCGTAACCCTGGCCGGGGATATCATCAGAACCAAGGCCCTCGACCTTCTGGTCGAACGAGCCGATATCGAGACCGAGCCCGAGACCGGGCCCGACGAGCCCGCGGAGGAGACCTCATGACCAACATGCGCAGCGACATCAACGCGAACGACTACCTCGTCCCGGTGGTGGTGGAGCAGACGAGCCGCGGCGAGCGCTCGTTCGACATCTACTCCCGGCTGCTGAAGGAGCGCATCGTGTTCCTCGGCACGCCCATCGACGACAACGTGGGCAACCTCATCATGGCCCAGCTGCTCCACCTGGAGTCCGAGGACCCGGACAAGGACATCAACCTCTACATCAACTCGCCCGGCGGCGTGATCACCTCGTTGTTCGCGATCTACGACACGATGCAGTTCATCAAGTGCGACGTGGCTACCACGGTGATGGGCCAGGCCGCTTCCGCGGCGGCGGTGCTCCTGCTGGCCGGGGCCGCCGGCAAGCGGTTCGCGCTGCCGAACTCACGCGTGCTGCTGCACCAGCCACACGGCGGCGCCGAGGGCCAGGCCGTCGACATCGAGATCCAGGCCAAGGAGATCACGCGTTCGCGCCAGCTGCTCGAGCAGCTCATCTCTCACCACACGGGCCAGAGCATCGAGAAGGTCTCGAAGGACACGGACCGTGACTTCATCCTCACCGCCGACGAGGCCAAGGCCTACGGCGCGGTGGACGAGATCATCACGAGTCGCGGGATCACGCCGGAGCTTGCAGCCGCCGCGGCCTCGGGGGCGTAGTATCCGAGTCGACCTTACAGAGAGGCCGGTGCGTTGGCGAAGTTCGGAGAGTCGGACCTGCTGAAGTGCTCGTTCTGCGGGAAGAGCCAGAAGCAGGTCAAGAAGCTCATCGCGGGTCCCGGCGTGTACATCTGCGATGAGTGCATCGACCTCTGCAACGAGATCATCGAGGAGGAGCTCTCCGAGACCACGGAGCTGAAGCTCGACGAGCTGCCGAAGCCCGCCGAGATCTACGACTTCCTCGACGAGTACGTGGTTGGCCAGGACCGGGCCAAGAAGGTCCTGTCCGTGGCGGTCTACAACCACTACAAGCGCATCCAGGTGGGCGCCAAGAACGACGAGGTCGAGCTCCAGAAATCGAACATCATGATCCTCGGCCCGACGTGGTGCGGCAAGACCTACCTCGCCCAGACGCTCGCGCGGATGCTGAACGTCCCCTTCGCCATCGCCGACGCCACCGCGCTCACGGAGGCCGGCTACGTGGGTGAGGACGTCGAGAACATCCTGCTGAAGCTGATCCAGGCGGCCGACTACGACGTCAAGAAGGCCGAGACCGGGATCATCTACATCGACGAGATCGACAAGATCGCGCGCAAGAGCGAGAACCCCTCCATCACGCGCGACGTGAGCGGCGAGGGCGTGCAGCAGGCCCTGCTGAAGATCCTGGAAGGCACCCAGGCGAGTGTCCCGCCCCAGGGGGGGCGCAAGCACCCGCACCAGGAGTTCATCCAGATCGACACTACGAACGTGCTGTTCATCTGCGGCGGGGCCTTCGCGGGGCTGGACAAGATCATCGAGAGCCGCATCGGGAACAAGGGCGTAGGCTTCGGCGCCGACATCCGGCGCAGCAGCGAGAAGGAGATCGGCGAGGTGCTCGGCAAGGTCTTGCCCGAGGACCTGCTGAAGTACGGCCTGATCCCCGAGTTCGTGGGCCGGCTTCCCGTCCTCACGAGCGTGGACAACCTCGACGAGTCCTCGCTCGTAGACATCCTCACCAAGCCCAAGAACGCGCTGGTGAAGCAGTACGCGCGGTTCTTCGAGTTCGACGGCGTGGAGCTGGAGTTCACCGACGACGCCATGGTGGCCATCGCAGAGCAGGCCATCATGCGAGGCACGGGCGCGCGCGGGCTGCGCGCGATCATGGAAGAGGTGCTTCTGAACGTGATGTACGAGCTCCCCTCGCGCGACGACGTCCACAAGTGCCTCGTGGACAAGGACGTCGTGCTGACGGGCGTGAACCCCACCCTGGTCCCGCGCGAAGCGCCTTCAAAGCGGTCCAAGCGCGAAGAGAAGTCTGCGTAGGCCTGCCGCCACCCACATCCAGGACAAGCATCGCGTGTGTGCGCCATGATGCAGCCCTCCGTCGCCCGCGGGCGGCGCCTTGACCCGAGCCCACGCGAACGCCGAGGAGGTACCCGATGTCCAGCACGGATGGTGGCGGCACCGTCGATCCCGCAGTAGACCCGGAAGAGGTCGAACGGCTCCGCGGCGAGGTCGACGAGCTTCATCAGCAGGTCGACAAGCTCGCCGACCGGCCCGCGCGCCGTCACCGCACGCGAAGGGTCGTGGCGGTGATCCTCGTCATCCTCACGGTCGTCTCGCTGGCGCTCGCCGTCCCCGGGACCTGGGTGCGGCGCACCACGGAGAACACGGACCGCTGGGTGGCCACGGTGGGACCGCTCGCCCAGGATCCGGCGGTGCAGGAATACCTGGCCCGGACCATCGCCAACGAGGTGTTCATGGCGCTCGGCGTGCAGGAGAAGCTCGCGACCGTGATCCAGGAACGGGCGCCCCAGCTCGGGTTCCTGGCGGCGCCCATCACCACGTCGGTACAGGGATTCGTGCAGGACCAGGTGATGAAGCTCACCCAGACGCAGGGGTTCCAGACGCTCTGGGTCGAGGCGAATCGCTTTGCGCAGACCCAGATCGTGGCGATCTTGCACGGGAAGGGCAGCGACATCATCAGCAGCAGCAACGGGCAGGTGGTCCTGAACCTCTTGCCGATCGTGAACCAGGCGCTGACGCAGATCTCGCAGGTGGCATCCGACCTGCTCGGGCGCACGATCACGCTGCCCACGATCACGACCGGCGAGGTGCCCTCCGAGGCGATCGCGAAGATCGAGGCGGCCACGGGCGTCCAGCTCCCGTCCGACTTCGGGCAGATCGTGGTCTTGGAATCCCAGCAGCTCGCCGCCGCGCAGGATGGGTTCACCCTCGTCAATCGTCTCGTCTACGCGACCCTGATCCTGTTCGTCCTGTTCTTCATCGCGGCGATGTGGGTATCGGCGCGTCGGCGCCGGACGCTGATCCAGATCCTGTCCGCATCGGCGCTCGTGCTGGTCGTGCAACGCCGGCTCTTCATCCACGAGGCCGTTGACATCGTCAGCCGCGCAAAGCCGGAGAACCAGTCGGCCGCACAGGCGGTCGTGAACGCGCTGAAGGGGAGCGCGTTGCGCTACACGGGCTGGCTGCTGGCCCTGGCCCTGGTGACCCTGCTGATCGCCCTCATCACCGGGCCATACCCCTGGGCCGTGACGTTCCGCGGTTGGGTGCGCGACCTGTTCGGGGCCATCGTGGGGGCGGCCCGAGGCGGCGATCGCAGCGAGGCCGCCGGATGGGTGGCCGCCCACCGCGATCCGCTCCTGCTGGTCGGCGCCGCGGTCTTCGTGCTCCTGCTCCTCGTGCTGAACGTCGGCTGGCTCGGGTTCCTCCTCCTGGTCGCGATCGGCGCGGCCTACGGCTTCGGGGTCTGGCGGGTCGCGAGCACGGAGCGGGGACCCGAGCCGGAACCCGAGCCGGAACCGGGCGTCGACGTCGCACCCTGAGCATCTCGACGCTTGGCCTGCGGGAGCGTTTCGTAGACTCGGCGCCATGTCGCAAGGGGAACGCGCCGCCGATGCCATGGCCACGCGCTACGACCCGCAAGCCGTCGAGCCCGGGTGGGCCGCGCGCTGGGTGGAGGGCGGCTACTTCGTGGCCGACCCCGAGTCCGGCAAGGAGCCGTACTGCATGGTCCTGCCGCCGCCCAACGTCACGGGCCGCCTGCACGTGGGCCACGCGCTGGGCGACACCCTGCACGACGTCCTGATCCGCCGCGCGCGGATGCAGGGGTACGAGACACTGTGGCTCCCCGGGACCGACCACGCGGGCATCGCCACGCAGGTGGTCGTGGAGCGTCACCTGCGTGCGGAAGGCATCGAGCGTCGCGAGTTGGGCCGGGAGGCGTTCGTGGAACGCGTCTGGGCGTGGAAGGAGCGCTACGGCGGCGAGATCGTCGGGCAGATGCAACGGCTCGGCGCCTCCTGCGACTGGAGTCGGCAGCGGTTCACGATGGACGAGGGGCTCTCCCGCGCCGTGCGCGTGGCGTTCGTGCGCATGTACGACGCCGGGCTCATCTACCGCGGCGAGCGGTTGGTGAACTGGTGTCCCGAGGACCGGACGGGGCTGAGCGACTCCGAGGTCGAGCACGAGGACGTCGAGGGGGAGCTCGTCACGTTCCGCTACCCGCTCACCGACGGAAGCGGGGGCATCGACGTCGCCACGACGCGCGTCGAGACGATGTTGGGCGACACGGGGATCGCGGTGCACCCGGGCGACGAGCGCTACGCCGCACTGGTGGGCACGACCGTGACCCACCCCTTCGACGGCCGGGCGATCCCGATCGTGGCCGATCACCACGTCGACCGCGACTTCGGCACGGGCGCCGTGAAGGTCACGCCCGCGCACGACCCCAACGACTTCGAGATCGCGCAGCGCGCGGGCCTGCCCCTGATGAACATCTTCGGGCCCGACGCGTCCCTCAACGACGCCGTGCCCGAGGCCTTCCGCGGCCTGGATCGCTACGCGGCGCGCGGGGCGGTGCGCGACGCGCTCGAGGGCCTTGGGGTCATCGTGGCGCAGGAGCGTCCGTACGTTCACTCGGTGGGCCACTGCTACCGCTGCCACACGGAGATCGAGCCGTGGATCGCGGGGCTCCAGTGGTTCGTGAAGGTGAGTGGCCTGACGGGCCCGGCGAAGCAGGCGGCCGAGGACACACGCGTGTCGTTCGCGCCTCCCCGCTGGGAGCGCCCCTACGTCTCGTGGCTGGACGGCCTCCGCGACTGGAACATCTCGCGCCAGCTCTGGTGGGGACACCGGATCCCGGCCTGGTACTGCCCGGACGGCCACGTCACGGTCGCCTTGGACGATCCGAGCGGCTGCTCCACGTGCGGGGCCGAAATCCGCCAGGACGATGACGTCCTCGACACGTGGTTCTCGTCGCAGCTGTGGCCGTTCTCCACCCTGGGGTGGCCGGAGGACACGCCCGACCTGCGCACCTTCTACCCCAACGCCGTCCTCGTCACGGGCTACGAGATCCTCTACCTGTGGGTCGCGCGGATGATCATGGCCGGCATGTTCCTGATGGGCGACGTGCCGTTCCGCCACGTCGTGATCCACGGCCTCGTGCGTGACCAGCAGGGCCGCAAGATGTCCAAGTCGCTCGGCAACGTCATCGATCCGATCGCCATGATCGATCGGTACGGTGCCGACGCGCTGCGCTTCTCGCTCGCGCGCGCGGCGACGGGTGGCCAGCAGGACATCACGCTGTCCGAGGAAGCGATCGAGGGCGGGCGGAACTTCGCGAACAAGCTCTGGAACGCGGCCCGTCTGGCCCTGCGCATGTTCCCCGGCGGCCCCCCCGCGCTACCCCCGGCCGAGCGCCGGACTCCGGCCGAGCGTTGGCTCCTGTCCCGGCACGAGGCGTGCCGGGCGGAGGTGGAGGCGGCCCTGGATGCGTATCGGTTCGCTGACGCCACCCAGACCCTCTACCGGTTCGTCTGGTCGGAGTTCTGCGACTGGGGTCTCGAGGTCGAGAAGGACCGCCTCGACGCGGACGCCGGGGAGCGCGAGGACGCGACCCAGGTCCTGGCCTGGGTGCTCGAGCGCACCCTGCGCCTCCTGCATCCCACCATGCCGTTCGTCACCGAGGAGCTGTGGCGGCGCTTCGAGATCCCCGAGCCGGAGGTCGTGGCGGTGGCCGACTGGCCTTCGCCGCAGCCGGCCCTCGTCGACCCCGAGGCCGAGCGGGCGATGGGCGTGGTGCAAGACGTCGTCACCGCCTTGCGTCAGTTCCGTTCCCAGCACGGCATCTCGCCCAAGGAGCGGTTCGATGCCGTGGCCGGCGTGGCGGCCGATGTCCTGGACGCGGTGATCGCGCAGTCCGAGGCCGCCGTCCGCCTGGCGGGCGTGACGTTGAGCGTGGTCGATGCGGGCGCCGATCGGCGCGCGGGCTGGACCACGCTGCCCCTGCCCGACGGATACGTGCAGCTCCCGCCCGGGCTGTTCGACACGGGTGCGGAGCGTGGGCGCCTCGCCAAGCAGCGGGCGTCGATCGACGCGGACCTGCGACGATCGGCGGCCAAGCTCGCGAACGACGGGTTCATCGCCAAGGCGGCGGCCGGGGTCGTGGCGCAGGAGCGGACGAAGCACGAGCGGCTCGAGGAGCAGCTCGCCGCCATCGACGCCCAGCTCGTCGAACTGGACTGAACGTGCGCTACGCGGAGGCGCTCGCCGAGCTGGAGGGACGTCGCGAGACGCGCATGGTCCCGGACCTCTCGCGGATCCTGCGGCTCGCCACGCTGCTCGACGACCCGCAGCTCGCCTATCCCACGATCCACGTCACGGGAACGAACGGCAAGGGTACCGCCGCCGTCGTGGCCGCCGGGCTCGCGTGTGCGCACGGCATCAGCACGGGGTTGTACACGTCGCCGCACCTGCTGGCGGTGACCGAGCGCTTCAGCGTGTGCGGGGTCGACATGACGCCCGAGGAGTTCGGCGAGGAATACGAGCACCTGCTGCCGTTCCTCCTGCTCGTCGACGACGAGGCAGACGAGCGCGTCACGTACTTCGAGGGCCTCACCGCGCTCGCGTACCTGTGGCTCGCGGACAAGCCCGTGGGCCTCGGGGTCTTCGAGGTGGGGATGGGCGGGACCTGGGACGCCACGAACCTCGTGGCGGGGGACGTCGCCGTCATCACTCCCGTCGCCCTGGATCACCCGGAGCTCGGATCGACGCTCGCGCAGGTCGCCGGCGAGAAGGCCGGCATCATCAAGGAGGGCAAGATCGCCGTGGCCCGCGAGCAGGACGACGAGGTGCTCATGGTCATCGAGGCGCGGTGCGCGGCGATGGGCGCCGACCTCAAGCTGGAGTTCCGCGACTGGGAGGTCGAGGAGCGGCTCCTCGCCGCGGGCGGACAGTCGCTGCGGATCCGGGGCCTGTTCGGGACCTACGACGATCTGTTCCTGTCGTTGTTCGGCGAACAGGCGGCGCGCAATGCGGGGGCGGCGGTCGTCGCGTACGAGGCGCTCGTGGGAGAGCCTGCCAACGAGGCGAGGGTTCGGGAGGCGCTGGGGGCGGTGACGTGGCCCGGCCGCATGGAGGTGCTCATGCGGCGGCCCACCGTGCTGCTGGACGGGGCACACAACCCGGCGGCGGCGGAGGCGCTCGCGATGGCCCTGCGCGAGTCCTTCCTCTGGGAGCGCCTGCACCTGGTGATCTCGGTGAGCGCGAACAAGGATCTGGGCGGCATCGTGCGGGAGCTCGCGCCCCTCGCGGACCGGGTCTACGCCACGCGCAACGCCAGCGAGCGCAGCGGCGATGCCGTGCGGATCGCCGAGCGTTTCGCCGCCGATGGCGTGGCGGCCGAGACCTACGACGACGTCGCGATGGCGCTCGGCGCGGCTCGCGAGGCCGCCGACCCCTTGGACCTCATCCTCGTGACGGGCTCTCTGTACACTGTCGCGGATGCCCGCCGGGCGCTCGGGTCCGGCGTCGGACGCGCCTTGGGAGATACGTGAGATGGCCACCGAATCCACCCTGCTCATCGTGAAGCCCGACGGGGTGCAGCGGGGTCTCGTGGGGGAGGTCCTGCGCCGCATCGAGGCCAAAGGCCTCGCCCTCGAGGAGCTGAAGTCGCTCACGATCCCTCGAGCTACGGCCGAGGAGCACTACGGCGAGCACCGGGACAAGCCGTTCTTCGGCGAGCTCGTGGACTTCATCACGAGCGGGCCGGTCGTGGTGGGGCGCATCGGCGGGGAGGACGCCATCGCGTGCTGGCGCAGCCTCATGGGTCCGACGAACCCGGTGGACGCGCCGCCCGGTTCCATCCGCGGGGACTTCGCGACGCAGATCGGCGAGAACATCGTGCACGGGTCGGACTCGCCGGAGTCGGCCGCGCGCGAGCTCAAGCTGTTCTTCGCCTAGGTCGGGCGCGGCGGATGCCCGGGCTGAGCGAGGCGTTCGAGCGGATCGGCGCGGCTCTCGAGCACCACCTGCCGGTCTCGCACGCGGGCGGCATCGCGCTCGCCGTCACCGACCGCGAGGAGATCTTGGGCGTGGCGGTGCGCGGGTTCTCAGACGCCGCGGCCGGCCTCGCCATCAAGCCCGAGACACGGTTCCAGATCGGCTCCATCTCGAAGTCGTTCGCCGCCGCGGTCGCCATGCAGGAGGCGGAGGAGGGCCGGTTGGACCTGCACGCGAGCGTGAACGAGCTGCTGCCATGGCTCGAGCTCCCGGAGCCCTTCGGGCCGATCACCACCCACCACCTCCTGACGCATTCCGCGGGGCTGATCATGGGCACGGAGGACGCGCCCACCGTGTGGGGAGCGGTGGCGAACCTGCGCCGGATCCAACCGAGCTTCCCTCCGGGGGAGCGGTTCTGGTACTCCAACGACGGTTACAAGCTCGTGGGACTCGTGCTCGAACACGTCACGGGCCTGGCCATCCAGGACCTCCTGCGCGCCCGGATCCTTGCGCCGCTGCAGATGGCCGCGTCGGAGGCCATCATCGTGGACGAGACGCGGTCGAACCTCGCCACCGGCTACCAACCGCTGTATTCGGACCGGCCACCCCAGCTGACCCACCCGCTCGTGCCCGCCACGTGGATCGAGTCCAACACGGCCGATGGCAGCATCGTGTCCGACGTCGTGGACATGAGCGCCTACGCGCGGTTCCTCCTGAACGCCGGCGACGGACCGAGTGGCCGCGTCCTGTCCGAGGCGGGATTCGCCGAGCTCACGGCCCGCAGGATCGCGGAGCCGGACCACCCATACGCCGACTACGCCTACGGCCTCAGCGTCGAGAAGCCGGGGGCAGCGAGGCGGCTCATCGGGCATACCGGAGGGATGGTGGGATACACGGCCCATCTGCTGACGCTGCCCGACGAAGGGCTGGGCTGCGTGGTGCTGCAGAACGGGTTCGGGAACCTGCGCGCGGTGGTGGAGTTCGGGCTCGCCGCCGTGGGCGCGTCCCTGGCGGGGGCGGCCCCGCCTCCCGTTCCTATCACGCGCGATCCGCAGAGCCACCCCGGGGCCGCGGGCTTCGTGGGGACCTACACCGGCGAGCGCCGGGCGTTCGAGGTCGCGCGGGAGGGCGAGGACCGGCTGCGCCTCAGGATCGGGCCGCTCGGGGTGGTGTTGGAGCAAGATCCGCTCTCGCCGCCCGGCGACACCTTCCTCGTCCCGCACCCGTCCCTCGACCGGTTCGCGCTCGCGTTCGGTCGCGATCCGCGGGGCGAGGTGGTGGAGGCCTTCCACGGCGACGAATGGTTCCGCGGCGAACGCTGGGTCGGGGGCGAGCCGCTCTCGCTCCCAGACGATCTCGCGGCCTATCCGGGGTTGTACCGGAGCAACGACCCCTGGGCTCCCGTCCTGTGGGTGACGCAGCGCAGAGGCGCCCTGCATCTGGGGTGGCCCTCCGACTCTGACGAGGGCGGCGACCTCAACCCGCAGCCCGACGGATCGTTCGCGGTTGGTGAGGCCTGGAGGCCGCGCCGGCTCCGGTTCGAAGAGCTCCTCGACGGCAAAGCGGCGGTCGCTGCGTACAACGGAGGCAGGTGGTACCGCTCGTTCGAGGACTGATGCTGTGAGGACCAGCTACGCGGCGGGCTGATCCGCGGCGGGTGCGGGGAACGCGCGGAACGCCACGCAGGCGTTCTGACCGCCGAAGCCGAACGAGTTCGACAGCGCCAACGTGACCTCCATCGAACGCGCCTCGTTCGGCGTGACATCCAGGTCGCAATCGGGATCGGGTGTGGCGTAGTGGATCGTGGGCGGCACCAGGCCGTGCGTGATGGCCAGAGCGGATGCCGCCCCCTCCACGGCGCCCGCGGCGCCGAGCATGTGGCCCGTCATGGACTTGGTGGAGGACACGGCCACCATGGGCGCGTGCTCGCCCATGACGGTCTTGATCGCGGCGGTCTCTGCGGCGTCGTTCAGCGGCGTCGAGGTGCCGTGCGCGTTCACGTAGGACACGGCGGAGGGCTCCTCGCCGGCGTCGAGCAGAGCCCACCGCATGGCCAGGGCCGCGCCCGAGCCCTTGGGGTCGGGCGCGGTGATGTGATGGGCGTCGTCGGACGCGCCGTACCCGGCGACCTCCGCGTACACGCGGGCTCCGCGCGCGGCCGCGTGCTCCTCGGACTCGAGGATCAGCGCGCACCCGCCCTCGCCCAGCACGAACCCGTTGCGGTCGGCATCGAAAGGGCGGGAGGCGGTCTCGGGGTCGGGGTTCTTGGTGAGCGCGGTCATCTGGGCGAAGGCCGCCACGGTGAGCGGGACGGTGGCGGCCTCGGCCCCGCCCACCACACACAGATCGAGGTAGCCGTCGCGGATCAGGCGCATCCCTTCCCCGATGGCGTGGTTGGACGAGGCGCACGCCGAGACGGTGCAGTAGTTGGGGCCCGTGAGCCCGAAGTTCATGGCGATGTGCCCGGCGCCCGCGTTGGCCATCAGCATGGGCACCATGAACGGGGAGACGCGCCCGGGGCCCTTCTCGCGGAGCACGTCGTGCTGGTTCAGGAGCGTCTGCACGCCTCCGATGCCCGTGGCGTAGATCGAGCCGCCGCGCTCGGAGACGACCTCCGGATCGCCGGCGTCGGCCCACGCGAGCTTCGCCGAGGCGATGGCGTACTGCGCGAAGGGGTCGGTGCGACGGGCCTCCTTCGCCTCCAGGTGATCCGTGGGGACGAAGTCGAGGACCTCGGCAGCGACGCTGACGGGCAGATCCGCGTGATCGAACGCGCTGATCTCCACCACGCCGTTGCGGCCGGTCCGTAGTCCCTCCCAGAACGCGTCGACGCCGATCCCGACGGGAGTCACCGGCCCGATGCCGGTGATGAGGACCTTGCGCCGATCGCTCACGCGTTCCTTCCGGGATCGATCTGCCGGGCTCAGGCCCCGATCTTGCCGGCGACGAGGTCCACGGCCTGACCGACGGTCTTGACGGACTCCATCTCTTCCTCGGGGATCTCGATGCTCCACTCTTCCTCGAGGGCGAGCACGGCCTCAACGAGGTCGAGCGAGTCGGCGTTGAGGTCTTCGGCGAACCGCGCGTCGGGCACGACCTGAGCCTCGTCCACCGCGAGCTGTTCGGCCAACACCTTGCGTACGCGCGTCTCGATGTCCGAACGATCCGTCATCTGGTTTCCTCCTGTTGGTCCCTTCGGTCCGCCACAGGCTAGTGGGCGGAGCGCCTTCCCGACTAGGCCGTCAAGCCTCCATCCACGGGGACGACGGCCCCGTTCACGTACGACGCCTCCCGCGACATCAAGAAGCGAACGACCGAGGCCACTTCCGGAAGCGTCGCGGTCCGCCCCGCGGGCGTCTGATCGAGGTAGTAGGCCCGGGCGCGGTCGTCCAGGTGCGAGGTCATGTCCGTGTCCACGAGCCCCGGACACACCGCGTTCACGGTGATCCCCTTCGCGCCGACCTCTCGCGCGAGCGATTTCGTGAGCCCGACGAGCGCGGTCTTGGACGCGGCGTAGACCGTCTGGCCGGCGTTGCCGCGCAGCGCCACGGCGCTCGAGAGGTTCACGATGCGGCCCCACTTCTCCCGGAGCATGCCGCGCATCCCCGCGCGGCAGCACAAGAACGCCCCTTTGACGTTCGTCTCCATCACCCGGTCGTAGGTGTCCATGGGGTACTTCAGGAGCAGGCCGTCCTGGCTGAGTCCGGCGTTGTTCACCAGTCCGGTGACGTTGCCGCCCGCCTCCTCGCCCACGCGGCGGAACGCCTCGGCGACCCCGGCCTCGTCGGTGGCGTCGAGGTAGACGGCGAGTCCCGGTGTCCCCGCGGCCTCCAGCGCATCGAGAACCTCCTTCGCGGCGGCCTCGTCGGTGCGGTAGCCCACGGCGACGGTCCACCCGCCCTCGGCGAGCGCGACCGCGCACGCGCGGCCGATCCCCCTGGAACCCCCCGTGACCACGGCGACCTTGGCGCTCACGCCGCCGGCTCCGCCATGGTCCAGCGCAGGAGCGTCGCGCCCCACGTGAGCCCCGCTCCGAACGAGGCGAACAGCACCCGGTCGCCTTGGTGGATCCGTCCGTCGGCCCAGGCGCGGTCGAGCGCGACGGGGATCGAGGCGGCCGACGTGTTCCCCACCTCGGCGACGTCCACGATCGCCTTCGCCGGGTCGATGCCGAGGCGATCCACGACCGCCCCCATGATGCGGGCGTTGGCCTGGTGCGGGATGAGTACGTCGACGTCGTCCACGGAGAGGCCGGATTTCTCCAGCAGCTCCCGGCACGCGGCGGCCATCTCCGTGACGGCCCGTTTGAACACCTCGCGGCCGTTGGGCATGCGCACCGTGTGATCGTTCGCCTCGACGGTGGCGGCCGAGGCCGGCGTGCGCACACCTCCCGCGGGCATCCACAGGATCTCGGCCGCTCCGCCGTCTGCGCCCAGCACCGCCCCCTCGAAGCCCGGCGCCTCGGAGGCCTGCACCACCACGGCCCCCGCGCCGTCGCCGAACAGCACGCACGTGCCGCGATCCGTGTAGTCGAGGATGCGGCTGAAGATCTCGGCCCCGATCACCACGATGGTGTCGGCCATCCCGCTCGTGATGAAGGCGTTCGCCGTGGACAGGCCGTAGGAGAAGCCCGCGCACGCCGCGTTCAGGTCGAAGGAGGGGCACCGGACGCCGAGCTTGTCCTGCAGCCACACGGCGGTGGCGGGGAAGATCGTGTCGCCGGTGATGGTGGCGACCACGATCATGTCGATCTGATGCGCCTCGATCCCGGCGGCGGCCATCGCCGCGCGCGTGGCCTCCAGCGCCAGGTCGGACGTCACGACCCCGTCATCGGCGAAATGACGCGCCTCGATCCCGGTGCGGTCCCGGATCCAGACGTCGTTCGTGTCCACCAGGGACTCGAACCATCGATTGGGGACGAGGCGGGGCGGAAGGTAGGACCCCACCCCGGTGATGGTGGCGTAGCGGGTCACCGCGCGAGGATATCGGACCCTGACCCCACCCGCGACCTCCGAGGGCTTTGGCGGCGTTCAGCGCGCGCCGAGCGCCGCGGCATCCTCCGGGGTGTTGACCGAGATCGCAGCGGCACCGGGGACGGCCCGCTTCGCGAGCTTCGTGAGGACGTCGCCGGGTCCGGCCTCGAGGAACGTCGTCGCCCCCGCGTCGGCGAGGGCCTGCGCGCATCGTTGCCAGCGAACCGGAGAGACCACGTGGCGCCCGAGCAGGTCGCGAAGCTCCTCGGGGTCGCGCACGAGCGTGCCCGTCACGTTCTCGGCGACGGGGAACCGGGGGGGCGCCAGGTGCACGCGCCGCAGCTCGTCCACGATCGGCCCCACGGCCGGTTGCATCAGCGGCGAGTGGAACGCGCCCGCCACGTTGAGTCGGATCGCGCGGATCCGCCGCTCCTTGCAGAGCCCCTCCGCGCGTTCGATGGCGGCGACGCTGCCGCTGATCACCACCTGGGCGGGGGAGTTCTCGTTGGCCACCAGAAGCACGTCGCCGCCGCGGGCCTCGTCGCACAGCTCGGCCGCGTCCTGCGGGCCCACCCCGATCAACGCCGACATGGTGCCGGGTCGCTCCTCGCCGGCGCGCTGCATGGCGGCCCCGCGCACCAGCACGACCCCGAGCGCCTCGGGGAGCGTGAGCGCGTCGGCGGCCACGAGCGCCGCGAACTCCCCGAGCGAATGCCCCGCGGAACCCACGAACGAGGGTTCGCCGAGCTCGGTCTCCAGGACGCGGAAGGCCGCCACGCCGCACGCCAGCAGCGCCGGCTGGACGAACTCGGTGGTGGCGAGCGCGGACTCCTCATGACAGCCGGCCGCCACGTCGCGGCCCATCGCCTCGGAGGCTTCCTCGAGGACGCCCATACCCGAGGGGTGCGTGGCCCAGGGATCGGCCATGCCGGCGAACTGCGACCCCTGCCCCGGGAACACCACCGCGAACGCCACGCCGCCCCCTTACGATCCGCCGAGGGGCCACGGTAGCGTCCCGCGAGGTCCGATGTGTCGGGGCTGTGGTTTCGGGGCGCCTAAGTTGCCACCCCCCGGGCGGTCCTGTTGAATGAACCGCAGGATCCATCATGGCCGAGAGGATTCAACGTTCTTCTTCCCCTACGCCCCGGAACCAAGGGACGGAAGGGGTTCTGGGGTTCCTTGGTCGCGACATGGCGGTCGACCTCGGTACCGCGAACACGCTGGTGTACGTGCGTGGGCGCGGTGTCGTGCTCAACGAGCCGAGCGTCGTCGCGATCAACACCCTCACTGGAGCCATCCTTGCCGTGGGTGCGGAGGCCAAGCGGATGATCGGTCGCACGCCGTCGCACATCCAGGCCGTCCGCCCCCTCAAGGACGGCGTCATCGCCGACTTCGACGTCACGGAGAAGATGCTGCGCTACTTCATCCAGAAGGTGCACAAGCGTCGCCTGCTGGCAAAGCCGCGCGTGGTCATCTGCGTTCCCTCGGGCATCACCGGGGTGGAGCAGCGCGCGGTCGAGGAGGCCACCATCGCGGCCGGCTCGCGCCGCGCCTACATCATCGAGGAGCCCATGGCTGCCGCCATCGGCGCCGGCCTGCCGATCCACGAGCCCACCGGGAACATGGTCGTGGACATCGGCGGCGGCACGACGGAGGTGGCCGTGATCTCCCTCGGCGGGATCGTGACCAGCACCTCCGTGCGGATCGGCGGCGACGAGCTCGACGAGGCCATCATCCAGCACGTCAAGAAGGAGTACGCGCTGCTGTTGGGCGAGCGGACGTCCGAGGCCATCAAGCTCGCCATCGCGAGCGTGTTCCCCATGCCCGAGGAACTGGTGGCCGAGATCAAGGGCCGCGACCTCGTGAGCGGGCTGCCCAAGACCATCACGATCACCGCGGAGGAGATCCGCCGCGCCATCGAGGAACCGGTCAACGCCGTCATCGACGCCATCAAGACCACGCTCGATCGCACCCCGCCGGAGCTTTCCGCGGACATCATGGACCGCGGCATGGTGCTCACGGGGGGCGGCGCCCTGCTCCGCGGCCTCGACAAACGCCTGCGTCACGAGACCGGCATGCCGGTGCACATCGCCGACGCGCCGCTGCAAGCGGTCGTCCTGGGCTCGGGCAAATGCCTGGAGGAGTTCGAGGTGCTGCAGCGGGTCTTGGTGTCTCCGTCGCGGCGGTAGCCCTCGTCGTGGCCGTCCGCAACCGTCCCCGCGCCACGCGGCTGCTCGTCGTCACGCTCGTCGCGATCTCCTTGGCCGTGATCACGCTGGACTACCGCGGCGGCCAGGACGGCCCGCTCGCCGGCCTCGGCCGCGCCACGCTGTCCATCGTGGTTCCCATGCAGCGCGCCGTGGTGACCGTGACGCGGCCCGTGGGCAACTTCTTCTCCGGGCTCGCGCACCTCCCCTCCCTCGCGCGGCGGAACCAGCAGCTCGAGGACGAGGTCCGCTCCCTGCAGGCCGTGGCGGCGAGCCGCGAGTTCACTCGTCAGCAGTACGAGGATCTGTTCGGGGTGCTGCAGTTGAAGACGAGCCTCGATCCGCAGAGCGTCGCCGCGCTCGTCACCGGCAACGGGGTGTCCAACTTCGAGTGGTCGGTCACCATCGACAAGGGCAGCGAGGCGGGCATCGCGGAGAACATGCCCGTGGTCACCGGTACGGCCGACGGCGCCATGCTGGTCGGCCGCGTGACGACCGTGTCGTCCAACGCCGCGACGGTGCAGCTGCTCATCGATCGCAACTTCGCGGTGGCGGGCGTCCTGAGCGGCTCGCGGGCCAACGGCATCGTGACGGGGCAGGGTGACGAAGACCTTCAGATGGGACAGATCGAGAAGGGCACGACGATCGCCGGGAACGAGTCGGTCTTCACGCAGGGCTACTGCGTGGCGAACCTGCCGGGCCTCTACCCGCCGGGGCTGCTGATCGGCCAGGTGTCGCGCACGGTGCCGGCCGGCAGCGACATCGAGGAACGCGTGAGCGTGCGGCCCGCCGCCGACTTCGCCACGCTCGAGTTCGTGCTCGTGCTCAAGGCTCGGACGGACTGCACGTGATCCGGCGGACGGTCTCCGTGGTGGTGGTGATCCTCAGCGCGCTGCTGCTGCAGTCCACAGTGTTCTCCCAGGTCCGGCTCTTGGGGGTGAAGCCCGAGCTCATGTACCTCGTCACGATCGTGGTCGCGATCTTGGAGGGTCCGCAGGAGGGCGCCATCGTGGGGTTCGCGGGGGGCATGGCGCAGGACTTCATGCTCAACGAGCCCGGCAAGGGCATCACGGCGCTCACGCTCACGCTGCTGGGCTACACCATGGGCCTGGCACGCCAGTACATCGTGAGTCCGTCGCCGCTGCTGCCCACCGCGTTGGTGGCCGCCGGCACCGCCGCCGGCACCGCCTTCTACCAGCTGGTGGCGACCCTGCTCGGGCAGCTCGACGAACCGCTCGGCTATGCCATCAAGGTGAGCCTGCTCACCGCGGTCTACGGCGCGGTGCTGACGCCGATCCTCTACCCCCTGCTGCGCCGGCTCTTCGAGGGGTCGCGCCCTCAACGGGTGGTGCGCTACTAGATGGAGAAGGCCTCCTCCCGCCTGAAGGTCCTCGCGCTGTTCGTGGCGCTGATGTTCGCGGCGCTCGGCACGCGCCTGTGGTTCCTGCAGGTCCTCGCGTCCGAGCAATTCCGGGTGGAGGCCGACAACAACCAGACGCGCGTTGCCGAGACCGATGCCCTGCGCGGGCGCATCAAGACCGCCGATGGAAAGGTCCTCGTGGACAACGCCCCCAGCCTCGAGGTCCGGGTGGACAAACAGGTGTTGGAGGCCAGTGGCGAGGCCGACCGCGTGCTGTTGGACCTGTCGAACCTGCTGCAGATCCCCGTCAAGAACCTCCGCGCGAGCATGAACGACCCGAAGTACTTCGACTATCAGCCCAAGCCCGTAGCGGAGTTCGTCAAGGAGAACGTGGACAAGTACATCTCCGAACGCAAGGACCAGTTCCCCGGCGTCGAGGTCGTCCCCACGAGCGTACGCGACTACCCCCAGGGCCGCGAGGCGGCGCACATCGTCGGCAACGTGGGCCTGATCCAGAAGGAGCAGCTCGCGGACCCGCACTACCGCGGCTACGGCCAGAGCGACCTCGTGGGGCGTACCGGGCTCGAGCTGCAGTACGAGAAGTACCTGCGGGGGACCAAGGGCCAGCAGAAGGTCATCGTGAACGCGGCCGGCGATACGGTGAAGACCCTCGGCGCCGCGCCGCCGAAGCCGGGGAACGACCTCATCCTCACGGTCGACTCGAAGATCCAGCACGCCGTGGAGGGGGAGCTGTACCGGGGTCTGCAGAACGCGCGCACCCAGGTGGACGAGGCGGGCGGCAAGGGGTTGCTGTTGAAGGCTCCGGCCGGCGCGGCCGTCGTCATGGACGTGAAGACTGGGGGCATCGTGGCCATGGCCTCCTACCCGAGCTTCGACCCTCGTTGGTTCGTGAAGGGCATCACCCCGGATCAGGCTCGCTATCTCTACAAGAGCGCGCAGGCCCCGTCCGTGGATCGCGCGATCGGACTGACGTACAAGCCGGGGTCGATCTTCAAGCCGCTGGTGGCGCTGGCCGCCCTGAAGGAGGGCTACGCGTCGACGAGCGGCTACTACGCCTGCCCCGCGGAGTGGATCGCCCCCGGCGACACATCGGGGGCCGTATTCACGAACTGGTCCTCGACGGACCTCGCGCCCATGAACGTCGCGGAGTCGCTGCGCACGTCCTGCGACACCGTGTACTACCAGTTCGGCTACGACTTCTGGAACGGCTGGCGCCGCGACTCGTTCGGCACCAACAACGAGCCCTTCCAGCGGGACCTGCGGCAGTGGGGGTTCGCCACCCCTGCGCCGGTCGACCTTCCGGGATCGCAGGCGGGCGTGATCCCGGACGCGAAGTTCGCGGCCGATCACCCCGACATCTATCCGGACGGCTGGATCCCGGGCGGTGACGTCCTGCTCTCGATCGGATCCGGGGATACGCTCGTGACCCCCTTGCAGATGGCCTCGGCCTACTCGGCGCTCGCCAACGGCGGTCACGTCTGCCGTCCCCACGTGGTCGACAAGATCGTGGACGACCACGGAAGCGTGGTGAAGACCGTCGGCGGTCACTGCGACACGCAGCTTCCCTACACGCCCGCCCAGCTCAACTACGTCGACGCCGCGCTGCAGACCGTCACCACGTCTGGGACCGCTTCATCCGCGTTCGCGGGATTCCCGCTGAGCACGTACCCGGTCGCGGGCAAGACCGGCACGGCCGAGCGGCCGCCGTTCCAGTCCACCTCGTGGTTCTCGTCGTTCGCGCCCGCGAACGATCCGCGGTACGCGGTGGTGGTGATGGTGGAGCAGGGTGGGTACGGATCGCAGACGGCCGCGCCCATCGCTCGGCACATCTACGAGCACCTCTTCGGCCTCAGCGTCTCCGGGAACGTGTACGGGGGGGCGGCGGACTGATGGATCTCGTCGCCGGACGCTACACGTCGCAGGAACGCCGTCCGATCCGTCACCTGGACCTGATGCTCGTCCTCGTGACGGCCGCGATCGTGGTCGCGGGCTTCTTCCTCCTGTACTCGGCCACCAAGACCACGTTGATCGGAGAGAACCAGGGCCAGTTCGCGCGGGTGCAGAAGCAGATCGTGACGGCCGCCATCGGGCTGGTGCTCATGCTGCTGGTGATGAGCTTCGACTACCGCTTCCTGAAGGTGTACGCGGGATTCATCTACGCGGGCATGATCGTGACGTTGCTCCTGGTGCGCATCCCCGGTATTGGGTCCACGGCCATCGGGGACGCCTCGGCGGCGCAGCGCTGGTTCGCCTTCGGCGGGTTCCAGGTCACGCCCTCGGAGTTCGTGAAGGTCGGGCTGATCGTGATGCTCGCGGCCGTCCTCTCGGAGCTCAGGTCGCCCATCCCCACCCTGAACGACGTGCTGCGCGTGTGCGCCATCGCCGCCGTCCCGATGGGGCTCGTGTTCCTCCAGCCGGACATCGGCACCACGATCGTGTTGCTGGCGATCGTGGGGGGGATGCTGGTCGTGGCCGGGACCCGGCCGCGGCAGCTCGCGGCACTCGCCGTCGCGACGATCGTCGCCCTCGCCCTCGCGTTCCAGCTCGGCGTGATCAAGGACTATCAGCTTGCCCGGCTCACGGGGTTCCTCGATCCGACGGCCGACACGCAGACGACGAACTACAACCGCAATCAGGCGGAGATCGCGGTGGGATCGGGAGGAGTGCTCGGGCGGGGCTACGGCGCCGGGACCCAGACGAACCTGGACTTCGTACCCGAACAGCACACCGACTTCATCTTCACGGTGGCGGGGGAGGAGTTCGGGTTCGTGGGCTCCGCGATCTTCCTCGGGTTCTACGCGATCTTGCTCTGGCGGGCGATCCGCATCGCGTATCTGTCGAAGGATCCGTTCGGGACGTACCTGGCCACGGGCGTCGCCTCGATGTTCGCGATCCAGATGTTCGTGAACGTGGGGATGGTGATCGGCATCATGCCGATCACCGGGATCCCGTTGCCGTTCGTGAGCTACGGGGGGTCGCAGATGCTCGCGAACTTCGTCGCGATCGGGATCTTGCTGAACGTGCACATGCGCCGGTTCAAGTGAGCCCGGCCGGGCGCGACACGGTCCACAGGAACGTCGAGCCCTGCGGGCCGGTCGATTCCAGGACCACGTCTCCGTCCATGGCTCGGGCGGACATCCGCGCGAGCGTGAGTCCGAGCCCCACGCCTTGGTGCACGCGGGTGTTGAGATCCTCGCCCTGTTCGAGCGGGTCGAACATGCGGGTGAGGATCTCGGCCCGCACGCCGCCGCCGTGATCCACGACGCGGATCTCCGGCATCCCATCGCGTGACGTGATCGTGATGACCACGGGCGTGTCCTCGGGGGAGAAGGCGAGCGCGTTCTCCACCAGCTCGTCGAGGATGCGCCGCGCCGCGGTCCGATTCAGGCTCGCCATGGCCGGCCCGTAGGGGGCATCCACGCGAACGCGATCGTGCGCCTGGGCGACCTCGCGCGCGACCTGACTCACGTCGGCCCACTCCGTGAGGCCGGCCTCGACCGCGGCCTCGAAGCGCTGGACGAGTCGCGCCAAGGCCCCGGCTCGCTCCACGAGGGTCTCCAGGAGCGCGGCCCGCTGGTCGACGGGCGCGGTTCCCTTGTTGAGGGTCTGCGCCATGCCGAGGATCACCGTGACCGGTGTGCGCAGCTCGTGCCCCAGCCTCGAGATGAGCTCATGGCGCCGGGCTGCGCGCTCCAACAGCGCCTCCTGCGCGATCTCGAGCTGGCGGGTGCGGCTGCGCTCGCGGCTCAACGCCTCCGTGAGCTCATCGATCACGGTGGGGGTGACCTCGGGGGAGATGACGCCGCCGCCCACGGCGGCTTGGTGCACGGCGTGCAGGATCTCGTCGCCGTCGGAGTCCTTCAGGACGTATCCGCTCGCGCCGGCCACGAGCATCTCCCGCACGGCGCGCTGGTCCTCGGACCCTGTGAGGGCCACGATCCCGATGTGTGGGTACTCGGACTTGAGGCGCCTCGTGGCCTCGATCCCGTCGATGTGCGGCATCCGGACGTCCATCAGCACCACGTCGGGCGCGAGCGCGCCCACGAGATCCATCACCTGGTCCCCGTCGCTGCCCTGGCCCACCACGTCGAGCTCGTCGGCGTCGAGCAGCATGACGAGCGATTCGCGGAACCCGGCGTTGTCATCCACCACCAAGACCCGTACCGACCGAGTTGCCCTGGACAGCGCCAAGGACCCAGCTAGGGACGGAGCAAGGGACGGGGCCAAGGACGGCGCGGTTGCGTCGATTGCCATAGGTTCAGTGTCGGAGTTCGGACCTACCTCGCGCATCAGCCCCCTGCGGGGTTCGCTTCGGGGGACATGGGCTCCCCAATATGCCCCGTAGGGACTAGTCAGCCGCCGGTGCCGCGACCCCTCGGGCGACCTAGGTCCGCTCCCGAGCGGGCGCGGCGGGTCCCGGCCGGGCGTGGTTCGGCTGCTATGCTCCACCACAGATGTGCCCGCGGGCCACCGAATCGTTCGGCGGTTTCAGCGGGACCTGGTACGACGTCGAGGTGGCGCGCGACCGCCGCCCTGGCGACCGGAACTCACCGGTCGCCGGCGCGGGACGCGAGCGCCGGACAAGGACGATCGGGTGCGCGATCACGCGCGCGGCTCGGCGCGCGGGGGAACCTTCCACCGCTGTGCGGGGCCGCTCAACGAACCGCACAGCTCACGAGCCGGGGTGCCCCGCACCCCCGTTGAGTTGCTCGCCCCTTCCGGCCCGCCCCCTCGCGACGAGCGAAGGGAGTAACCCTCTTTGGAACACGACACCGACGTCGCGGCGCCGGCGACACCGCCTGCGCACGACACCGCCCGCGATGCGGCCGCCGCCGAGCGCGCGGCCGCCTTCAGGCGCGGCGCGCCCACCCCCCGCACGGCCGCACCCGTAGTACAGAAGCCGAAAGCCAAGCCGAAGCCGAAGCCGAAGCCGAAGCCGAAGCAAGCGGCCCCGTCCCGGCAGAAGCCCGAGGCGAAGCACGAGTCCGAGCCGGAGGCGAGATCTGCCCCGGAGCCGAGATCTGCCCCGGCCGAGGACACCCCCGTCGAGACCCCTCGGGCCCCTCGTCCGCGCCAACCGCGGCGGCGCGCCCCCGAGGCCGCGGCCAAGACCACGCAGACCGTCCCCACCGAGACCCCGGTTCTCGACGCCGCCCCGGCCGGTACCGACGAAGGCGCGCCCTCTTCGCAACCGGAAGCAGACGGTGCGCCGCGGAAGCGAAGCCGTCGCGGTGGCCGCGGACGCGGCCGTGGATCGGCATCCGGTACCGCTCGCCCCGAACGCGACCCCGGGGCACCCGAGGACGAGCCGATCGTCGGGGAGACTGCCGACACGCAGCGTGACGACGCCCTGCCCGACGCGGCGACGCCCACGGCCGCCCGCACCGTGGGGGAGGACGTAGACGGATCGGCCCCGGCGCGCTCGGGGAGCCGCCGGCGCCGCGGTTCGCGCGGAAGCGGGGTCACCAAGCGCCCCGCCGATGCCGAGCCGTCGGGCGGTGACGGCTCCAAGCGGTCCGCCCGGGCGAAGCCCGCCGAGGCGAAGCCCAAGGGTTCGCGCGCGAAGGCGAAGCCGTTGACCGTCGAGGAGCAGGTCGCCTCGGGGGGTCCCACGCGCGGCATCCGCAGCACCCGAAGCCGCACGGGCGGCGGCACGAGCGGTCGCACGGGCGACCGGCGCCGGCGCCGCGATCCGGTGGTGCTTCCCCCGCGCATCACCGACAAGCTCATGGTCATCACGGAGCACGGCGATCGCGATCAGATCGCGGTCATGGAGCAGGACACCCTGGTCCAGCACTACGTCACGCGCACCGGCGCCACATCCATGGTGGGCAACGTCTACCTGGGTCGCGTGCAGAACGTGCTCCCAGGCATGGAGGCGGCGTTCGTCGATATCGGCCGGGGACGCAACGGCGTCCTGTACGCGGGTGAGGTGAACTACACGCCCGAAGACCTCGAGGGCCCGGCGCCGCGCATCGAGCAGGTCTTGAAGGCGGGACAGGCCGTGGTTGTCCAGGTGACGAAGGACCCGATGGGCGGCAAGGGGGCGCGCCTCACCGCTCAGATCTCGCTGCCCGGCCGCTACCTCGTCTTCGCGCCCGAGCAGAGCCTCTCCGGCATCAGCCGCCGGCTGCCCGATGAGGAGCGCAAGCGGCTGAAGTCGATCATGCGCGCGATCAAGCCCGACGGCGACGGCGTGATCGTGCGCACGGCGGCGGAGGGGGCGCCGGAGGAGAACCTCACGCACGACCTTCAGCGGCTGGTCCGCCAGTGGGAGGAGATCGGCCGCCGGGCCAAGAAGGTGAAGGCTCCCGAGGTGCTCTCCGAGGAGCCGGAGCTGACGGTGCGGGTGTTCCGCGATCTCTTCACCGACGAGGAGTACCGAGAGCTCGTCACCGATTCCCCGCGCGTCTACGACAAGATCATGGGGTACGTGAGGGATGTGGCGCCGGACCTCGAGCCCAAGGTCCGGCTGCATCAGGGCAAGCTCTCTGCGTTCGAGGAGCACCGGATCGTCGAGCAGATCCATAAGGCGCTCGACCGCAAGGTCTGGCTGCCGTCCGGGGGCTACCTGATCATCGAGCGCACGGAAGCCATGACCATCATCGACGTCAACACAGGCAAGTCGGTCGGCAAGACGAACCTCGAGGAGACCGTCGTGAACACGAACCTCGAGGCGGCGGCGGAGGTGGCGCGACAGCTCCGGCTGCGGGACATCGGGGGGATCATCGTCATCGACTTCATCGATATGCTGCTGGAGAAGAACAAGAAGCAGGTCGAGGACATCATGCGCGACGCCCTCGCCATCGATAAGACGCGTTCGCAGGTGTTCGAGATCGGCCCGCTTGGGCTGTTGCAGGTCACGCGCAAGCGGGTCTCCGGCGGACTGGTGGAATCGTTCTCCGAGACCTGCCCCACCTGCGAGGGCCGGGGCATCCTGCTCAATTACGAAGCCTGAGCACGACGAAGATCCTGAGAGGACGGCACATGTACGCGGTGATCAAGACGGGCGGCAAGCAACACAAGGTCTCGGCCGGCGATGTCATCGAGGTGGAGAAGCTCGTGCACGCGGGAGAGATCATCACCTTCCATCCCATCCTCGTCGTCGACGATGACGGCGCCACGCACGTGGGAGCCGAGGCCGCCAAAGCCACCGTGACGGCCCAGCCCCTGGGCGAGAAGAAGGGCGAGAAGGTCAAGATCTTCAAGTACCGGCCCAAGACCGGCTACGCGAAGCGCGGCGGCCACCGGCAGCTCGTCACCCTGCTGGAGATCCAGGACGTGGCGATGGGCGGCGCCAAGAAGGCTGCGGAGGCGAAGGCCGAGCCGAAGCCGGAGCCGAAGGCCAAAGCCGAGTAGCCCGCGTCGAGGCGTTTGCTACCCTGAGGGCCTGATGGCACACAAGAAGGGTGGCGGCTCGTCCCGAAACGGCCGCGATTCCAATCCCCAGTACCTGGGCGTGAAGACCTACGGCGGCCAGAGCGTCACCGCGGGTTCCGTCATCGTGCGGCAGCGCGGCACCCGGATCCACCCCGGCGACGGCGTGGGCAAGGGCAGCGACGACACCCTGTTCGCCCTGCGCGATGGCTCCATCCAGTACCACAGCTCCCGCGGGCGCAAGATCGCCTCGGTCGTCCCGGCCGGATAGCCGTGGCCTCCGACTGAGCGGCCGACCTCAGCGCCCGGCGGCGACCCGCTCGTCGACGGCGTCGGCCCACAGCTGGATCAGGTCCTTCAGGCCCATGCCCATCGTCTGCAGGTAGCGCGCGTTGCCGCGCTGCGCGCGACGCTTGCCGCTACGCCTGAATGCGTTCATCGCGCTCACGCGCTGCACGGGCGCGCCGTGCAGGCTCGAGTCGCCCGCCGCCGGATACAGGGGAGGGGGTTCGGTGAAGTAGAACGCGGTCTTGCGCAGGTCGCCCTCGCGGCCCCACTCCACGAGCAGGACGGGCGATCCCCGCAAGCGCCGGACGCGGCGGATCGCGGCGTACGGGAATGCGATCTCGGTGGGCGGCCGCGCGCCGGCGAAGACCAGGGCGCCCTCGGCGAGCTCGATCTTGCCCTTCACGTCCTTGTCCACGCTGCCCTTCTCGAGGTGGACCATCCAGACGGTCACGGATACCGGTTCGTCCATGGCAGACATGATGCCCGACATCATGACGGACGTGGGGCCGCCGGGCGCCGCACCCCCTAAGCTGGGCAGATGGCCTTCGTCGACGAGTGCACGGTCTACGCGGAGGCGGGGCGCGGTGGCAACGGCTCCGCCCACTTGCACAGCGAGCCGTACAAGCCGCGCGGCGGCCCCGACGGCGGGTCCGGGGGCGACGGCGGTTCCGTGGTGTTCGAGGTGGATCCGGGGCTGCGCGACCTCAGCTGGCTCGCTGAGCACCCGCACCGACGAGCGACGCACGGCGGCGGCGGCCGCAGCACCAAGCGGGACGGGGGATCGGGCAAGGACCTCGTTGTGGCCGTGCCCGACGGCACGGTCGTCTTCGACGAGGACGGCCTGGTCGCCGACCTGGTGGGCCAGAAGGCGCGGGCCGTCGTGGCGCGGGGTGGGCGCGGCGGGCGCGGCAACGTGGCGTTCGCGGGGCCGCGCAACCGGGTGCCGCGCACGGCCGAGCCGGGCGAGGCGGGGGAGACCAAGACCCTGCGCGTGGAGCTGCGGACCGTCGCCGACGTCGGGCTGGTGGGTCTGCCGAATGCGGGGAAGTCCACTCTGCTCGGGCGCCTGAGCGCGGCGCGGCCCAAGGTCGCCGCGTACCCCTTCACGACCCTCACGCCGAGCCTCGGCGTCGCCGGCAGCGACGCGGACCGGTTCGTGCTCGCGGATATCCCGGGCCTGGTGGAAGGCGCGAGCGAGGGCCGGGGGCTCGGCCACCGGTTCCTGCGTCACGTTGTGCGCTGCCGCGCCCTGCTCCGCGTCGTGGACCTCGCCGCGGACGATCCCGCCGCCGACCTGGCCACGCTCGACGAGGAGCTTGCCGCCTATGATCAGACGTTGGCCCGGCGACCGTCCCAGGTCGTGGCGACCAAGGCGGACCTCGTCGAAGATCCGGCGTCGGCGGCAGGCGCTTTGGGAGCCGACGTCCTGATCGTCTCGGCGATGACGGGCGAGGGCATCGACGACCTGCTCACCCGGCTCGGGCTGCTCGCGCGCGAGGCGGATGCGGCTGCGCCCGATCGTCGGTCGCACGTGGTGTTGCGTCCCGGCCGCCCCCGGTTCACCGTCTCCCGGGACGATGCCGGCCGCTGGCACGTGGCGGGGCGGGGCGTGGAGCGATGGGTGATGGAGGCCGACCTGTTCGACGAGGCAGAGGCCGCCGAGCTGGGCCGCCGCCTGAAGAAGGAAGGCGTCGAGCGCAAGCTCGCCAGCCTGGGCGCTCGTCACGGCGACGAGGTCGTGATCAACGAGAAGGTCTTCGAGTTCCTGCCCGACGAGGTGCCCGAGGAAGCGCCGTGACGACGAGCGATCGACTCCTCGGCGAGGAGGAGGAGGCCTGGGTGCTCCTCCACGCAACGTTCGAGCGGATCCCGGCGGATCGGATCCGGGAGCCCACCCTGACCCCGGAGGGGTGGTCGCCGAACGACGCGATGTTCCACGTGGCGGGCTGGCTGGCGGACTGCGCGCGCGTCCTGGAGCAGATCCGCGCGGGCACGTTCGACCGCGCGGCGGAGGACGCTCGGGTGATGGCGGACGTCAACACCGCCTGGTTCGAGCTGTCCCGGACCATGGACCCACCGTCGGTCCGCGCCCAGCTGGAAGGCGCACGGCTGAAGGCCCGGGAGTGCCTCGCCTCGCTGCCGGAGGTCACCGCGGACGCACGGGAGTGGTTCGAGGAAAGCGGGTCGATCCATTACCGCGAACACGGGAACGACCTGGAGGCGTGGCTAGGATAGGCGCCGTGGGAAGACGCCTGGGGGTCATGGGTGGCACCTTCGACCCCATCCACTACGGCCACCTCGTCACGGCCGAGGAAGCCCTCCACCAGTTCGGGTTGGAGGGCGTCATCTTCGTGCCCACCGGGCGCCCCTGGTTGAAGGAGCGCACCGACGTCTCGCCCCCCGAGGACCGGTATCTCATGACCGTGATCGCGACGGCCTCCAACCCCTTGTTCCAGGTCTCGCGGATGGAGGTCGACCGCGACGGTCCCACGTACACCGTGGACACGCTCCGAGGGCTGAAGGCCGAACTGGACGCAGACCTCTTCTTCGTGACCGGCGCCGACGCCGTCATGGAGATCGTGCAGTGGAAGCAGCAGAACGAGCTCTTCGCGTTGGCGCACTTCATCGCGGCCACACGCCCGGGCTACGACATCGCCGCCTTCGAGGCGCACGCGCCGCGGGCGAACCCCGATATCTCGGTGATGAACATCCCTGCGCTGGCCATCTCGTCCACGGACGTGCGCTCCCGCGTGTCCGCGGGCGGCCCCATCCGCTACCTCGTGCCCGAGGGCGTGAAGTCCTACATCGAGAAGGCCGAGCTGTACCGGTGAGGCCACAGGACGATCCTCAGACGGTCGTCCGGCCCACGCGCGCGAGGCGGGGGTCGCGCCGCCGGTTCGTCCGCGCGACGGCCGTGGGGGCAGCCATCATCCTGGTGACGGGCGGGATCTGGGCGATCGCGAGCGGCGGGGATGGAGCCCCGCCGGAGGCCTCGGGATCAGCGCCACCGAAGGGGAAGGCGGGACCCGCCACGTTCCTGTCGCTGTCCGTCACGGGCGGGGCGCTCCCGTACCTCGCCGTGGTCGGGGGCGGTCCCGAGGCGGGGGCGATCCCCATCCCGGCCGACCTCACGATCGTGGCGCCTGGGCAGGGGGAGACGCCGGTGACCGACATCGCCAGGCTTCCGGGTCCCAGCATCCAGGTGGCGCTCTCCAACGAGGTGGGCGTGTGGAACGAGAACTGGCTCGTCATGAACCTCGACGGCTTCGCGCGCATGGTGGATCGCTCGGGCGGCCTGACGGTCGATCTGCCCGAGCCCGTCGTGAGCTCCGCGGGGGTGCTCGGGCCGGGCTCGATCCGACTCAAGGGGATCCAGGCTTCGGCGCTCATGCGGGCCAAGGGCGCCGACCCCGCGGCGCGCTGGGATCTCATGGTCTCCGCCCTGCTCGCGGATCCGCCCAAGCTGCAGCCCTCCGATGTGGTGGGCTCGAGCGCCTTGCCTTCCGTGCAGGCAACCCTCGACGCGGCCAAGGGCGCGCAGATCCTGCCGATGCCCGTCGAGGATGTCGGCGCGTCGGTGGTGGTGTCCCAGCAGCCCGCCCTCGACGAGCTCATGACGAGCACGTGGGGCACGACGGCTCCCACGCCGGCCATCGTGCAGAATGCAAACGGCGCCCCCGGCGTGGGAGAGGCGGTGGCGCGTGCCGTCGTCCCCGCGGGGTTCCGCGTCGCGTTGTCCCAGAACGCGCAGTCGTTCGACCAGCCCACAACCGAGGTGATCGCGAACGGCGACGAGCACGTGGCGGCCGCGCGCCGCGCGCGCCAGGCGCTGGGGATCGGCCGGGTTCAGGCATCCCAGGTACCATCGGGCATCGGCGACATCACCATCGTGGTGGGGAAGGACTTCACGGCTTGACCGAGGCGACGACCGGAACGCAGGCCCACGAGGACCTGCCGTCCAGCCGTGAGGTCGCCCTGGCCGCCGCCAGGGCAGCAGCCGACAAGCAGGCCGCCGACATCGTCGTCCTCGACGTCAGCCGCCTGATTGTGATCACGGACTACTTCGTGATTTGCTCTGCTGGAACGCAGCGTCAGATCCGCAGCGTGATCGATGCGGTCGAGGCCGCCGGGCGGGAGCTCGGCGTGAAGCCGGCGCGTCGCGAGGGCGAGCCCGAGGGCGGCTGGTGGCTCCTGGACTTCGTCGACGTGGTCGTGCACGTGTTCGGAGAACAGGAGCACGCCTACTACGACCTGGCCCGCCTGTGGCGCGACGCCCCGAAGCTCGCGGTGGACGAGCCGGACGCGGCGACGGGTACCCGGTAGACGCAGCCTTCCGGGTTGGCGGAGCCGCGCCGATCGTGATCGAGCGAACCCCCGCGTCCCTCCGCCCGTAGTACCTACGTCCGACGTCGAACCGATCCCACGTGGGATCGATCAGTTTGCCAACCGTCTGCTTGGGGAGGATCACATGCTCAAGAGAGCTTGTTCGTTGCTGTTCGTCGTGCCGCTGCTCCTGCTCGCCGCGTCCCCCGCGTCATCTGCGGCGTCAGGGGCCGCAGCGCGTGCGAACGCGTACGGCGTGGCCAGGCTGGTCTCCGATGTTCCGGGGCTCGCGAATCACGTCGACCGGCATCTGGTAAACGCCTGGGGCCTTGCGGCGGGACCCGCCGGTCCTTGGTGGGTCGCGGATAACGGGACCGATCGCTCAACCCTGTACGACGGCAGGGGGGGTGCGATACCGCTGGTGGTTCGGGTCGGCGGCGCGCCCACCGGGACCGTGTTCAACGGCGGCTCGGGCTTCGTCGTACAGCGCTCGGCAAGCTCAGGCCCATCGCTCTTCCTGTTCGATCTTCAAGGGCCTCGCCATCGCCCCGACGGGTGATCTGCTCTACGCCACCGACTTCCACAACGGTCGCGTCGACGTGTTCGACGCCCGGTTCCACCAGGTGCTTCGGGGCGCCTTCCGGGACCCGTCGCTGTCGGCTCGCTTTGCACCGTTCGGGATCCAGGAGCTCGGCGGCCACATCTTCGTGAGCTACGCGAAGCAGGATCCCGCCGGCGAGGACGACCTGCACGGCAGGGGGCTCGGCTATGTCGACATGTACAGCACCCATGGGGTCTTGTTGGGTCGCGTGGCCAGCCGCGGACCGCTCGACGCGCCGTGGGGCATGGCCTGGGCGCCGGATGACTTTGGCCGCTTCGGTGGCGACCTGCTCGTGGGCAACTTCGGCGACGGTCGGATCAACGCGTACGCGTGGGACGGCAGCGGGTTCAGCCACGACGGTGTGCTGAGGCGGCCCGGCGGCGAGCCCATCTGGATCGACGGCCTGTGGGCCCTCGCGTTCGGAAACGGAGGCCCCGCGGGGCCCACGAACGCCCTGTTCTTCACGGCGGGCCCGCAGGACGAGAGCCACGGCCTCTTCGGGAAGATCCACGTCAGGAACTGAAGCGTCACGACGCGGCCGGATGTGGCGCACACAGCGTCTGGCGGCTAGGCGGAGGACGATATCGGTGGGGATCGGTCAACGAGGGCGGACCCATCGGGACGGGCGAACACGCACCGATCTTCCGAGATCGCCACGGAAAACCCGCCCTCGTGGATCAACCGGTGGTGGCGCCGGCACAGCAACACGAGGTTGCCGAGCGAGGTAGCACCGCCGTGGGCCCAGTGGCGCACGTGGTGGGCGTCACACCAGGTCTTGGGACGCCCACATCCCGGGAATCGGCAGGAACCGTCGCGCACGTAGAGCGCCCGCCGCATCGATGGCGTCACGACCGGGCTGCGCCGTCCGATGTCGAGCGGCTCGGAGCGCGGCCCGAGCACGACGCGCCTCACGGATGCATCACACGCGAGGCGCCGCGCCCCCTCGGCGCTCGTGACGCCCGCGCGATCGAACTCGCCCGTGCCGGTAGAGCGCAGGACCTCGAGCGGCACCGTGACGGTCACGTGAGGACGCTCGCCGCCCACCGAGGGACGATCGACGCGCCCCAGCCACCCGCGGCACACCTCCCCCAGGGCATCGGCCCTGCGCTGGCCCGGTGTGCGGTCGTCTGCCTGGGAGCCGGAACGTGCCTCCGCATCGAGCACCGCGCCGATCGCGACCAAGACGCTCTCACCCGTCTCGGGGTCCAGGTCACCATCGACCCGCACCATGCCTCCCAGCGTCGTGGACGCGTGCAGGTAGCGGCGCGCATGGCGCCTCTCCGAGCCCGCTCCCCCGCCGATCACCTCCCGCCAATGGCTCACGACGCGGCGGAGCTGGTCGACCGGGTGCAGCCCGGCGACCTCCACGAGCACTTGCTCCGCTTCGGCGAAGGCATCCGGGTCCTCCGACCGTGCCGCGACCAGGACCTGAGCCCCAGCAAGAGAGATCTCGTCGTCCTCCAATGCGCGGCACGTCCGCGGCATCTCCTCAAGACCCCGCCCCAGGCGCACCAGCGCCCGGGCGGAGCTCCACCCCATGCGGAAACGATCCACGAGCCAGGACGTCACCGACAGATGCCCGTCGCGTGCGAACAAGCCCCGGCGCTCGACCTCGCGGACGCGGCGAGCCCGCTCGACCTCCAGGGCCTCGCAGCTCCGCTGGAGCTCGCAGAGATCGTCCTCGACTCGGGAATCGGGCAGCTCGCCCAGCACTTCTGCCCGCAACGACTCCACAACGGAGCGGAGCTCGCTCACGAAACGTCCCCCGCGGTCCCGCGCGTTGGTCCATTCCTAACCCGTCCGAACATGTGTTCGATAGTGGCAGCCGCGCTCACTTCCTACTGTGAGCCCCGTCACACTCTGGCGAAGATCTCACCGGTTCGGAATCGGCGGAGGAAATCGATCGTGGCCGATGCCGCCGACGTCCCCTAGACTCAACGGTCGAGAGCGGGCCCATAGCTCAGCTGGTAGAGCGCTTGGCTGGCAGCCAAGAGGCCGGGGGTTCGAGTCCCCCTGGGTCCACCGAAACCGCAGGTCAGAAGGGTGAAGCCTCGAAGGCTTGTCGGAGTGGCAAATCCGTGGCAAGCTCAGCTCGATGCGATGGGTGAAGCTCAGCAGATGCACGAGCGCCGCAGTCCGACGCGAGGCCAACGAGCTCCGCGACGAGGGCACCGGATCCCTTGACATACCGGGCGTGTACGTCAGCGACACTGGGACGAGCTACAAGGTGACGTGGACGGCCGTCGAACACGACCGCCGCGGCGTCGCCCATCGGCGGTGGCGTTCCCGCAACTTCCCGCGCCAGGGCATCTATCGCGCGGTCGAGCTGCCCGACTTCGGCCGGCGGGAGCATCCCACGTCCCTCGAGGCGGCGTACGGCTTCAAGCTCAAGATGGATGCGGCTGCGCGCGCCGGTAAGACCGCGCCGCGCGACGACGACGTCACGCTCGGCGAGCTGTTCGAGCTGTTCCTCGCGGCGAAAGATCGGCGCCCGACCACCGTCTCGTACTACGAGGGCATCTATAGGAAGCACATCGCGCCGGCACTCGGGCCGCGGCTCGTCAAGACCCTGGACGTCGCCGCCATCGAGGACTGGCACGCGGCGCTTGAGGCGACGCCCTCGGCGAAGCGCGCCGCCGTCCAGGTCCTCAAGGCGATGACGTCCTACGCGCTGCGGCGCGGGCTCATCGCGAGCGACCCTGCGCGGGCACTCAGCGTCGCGCAGAACGCCGTGCGCTCGCTCTCGCCCGACGAGGTGCCGTCCCGAGAGCAGGTGGCGACGCTCGCGGCCGAGGTCGGGGAGCGGTACTCCGCGCTCGTGCTGCTGCTCGCCTACGGTGGCCTGCGGATCGGCGAGGCGGTTGCCCTCCGCGCCGACCGCATCGACTTCGACCGGCGGCGCATCACCATCGACGCGAGCGCGTCAGAGGTTGGCGGCAAGCTCGTGACCGGCCCGACCAAGACCGGCGCCGGGACGCGCACCTTCACCGCGCCGCGGTTCCTCGCGGACGCGTTGACTGAGCACGTCGAGCGATATCCCACGGACACCGGGCTCGTGTTCTCAGCGCCCGACGGCGGGCAGCTCCGGCAGGGCAACTTCCGGCGTCGCGTCTACGATCCGGCGGTCAAGAGTGCGGGGCTCGACGGCCTCCGGCTGCACGATCTTCGGCACACCGCGGCCTCGACGCTCGCGGCGCAGGGCGCATCTGCGACTGAGATCGCGGGGCGCCTCGGGCACGCGAACGCCAGCGTGACGCAGAGGGTCTACATGCACCTGCTCGCCTCGCGCGACGAGCGCCTCGCAGACCTGCAGGACGATGCGTACAGCGCTTGAGCGAAGCGCTACTCGCAGCCCCAGCCGTCGCCGTCCCCGTCGAGGCCTTTGGGGTCGTAGGAACCCACCCACACCGGATCCCCGCCCGGCGGGCAGTCCGCGGTCCCGTCGTCTCCAGGCGCCGGGTTCTCGTAGCCTCCGTGCGTCGACGGTCCAATGTCAGGGTTGTAGATGGGCTCGGTGTAGGCGGGTCGTTGTGATGGCGTGCTGGCGCTCGAGCGGTTGTTTAGCCAGATGAGGCCGACCCCGACCCCGATAACGATGAGCCAAACTAGAGCGGTGTTGTAGGACTTGTTCTTCGAGGGCGAAGCCACGAGTGCACTATGAAGCCAAGCGGCTTCCCGTGGAAGAAGCCGTCGCACCATCACCTTGTATCTATGAGTGGAGGTACCAACATGACCAAGCGACGCCGCAGGCCGTCGCGTTGGGACGAGCGCCTGACCGAGGCCCGGCCCGATCTCCTCAGCTACACGCCCGACGCGGTCCGCCGCATCTTCACGGAGCGCGGCATCAGCGACGACGTGCGGGACGCCCGGCCGTACACGCCGTATCACGCCGGCGACTGGGCGACCGTGCTCGCCGCCGATCCAGGGTTCGCCGCGCAGGCGATCGGGACGCGCCGGAAAATCAATCAACGACCAGGTATCGTGATGAACCGCGCCGGCTATGGCAAGAGCTCAACGCAGCTCGCGCAGCTACGGCCGTTCAAGTTCAAGGAGCTCGACCCCGAGCTTGACCTGGCACCCTGGACCGACGGCGGCGACGACGGCGTGTGGCTCGCGAACGAATACCACGACCACGCCGAACCAGAAATCCACACGCACCGGCACCCCGAATCGGGAGCGTGGCAGATCACCACGCTGAACGGTTCGACCCGCCACGGTCCCGCCGGCGTGCGGCGCGACATCGAGGATCACGTACGCCTCGAACATAGCGGCGCGAACGTCGACGGTGCCCACGCCCACCCGCGCGACTACACGGATCACGTGGCCGGCGACACCCACGGCGGCGCCAATGTGCGCGGCAAACACAAGCATGAGCACCGTGCCAAGTACCTGTACCCCGCCGGGGAAAAGCCGCGCGTCGATGTCCATCCGGATGCGTGGCCGTTGCTGAGCGCCGGCGGGGAGGTGTGCTACTTCGCCCTCGAGGGCTTGTTGAAGAACGACAGCATCCTGAGCACGGGCGCGCCGGTCCTGAACGTCGGGTCGGTCACGTTGTGGCACGACCCCGTTCTGCCTGAGCTCTGTGACCGCTACCTCAAGGGGTTCGAACTCGTCGTGGTCGTCCCTGATTCTGACTGGTCCGGCAACTCCGCGGTGTCGACACAGGCTGACGGGCTCTCGGGCACGCTCCGCCGGTACGGTGTGACCTCGATCGTGGCGGCGCCGCCGCCGACGTGCTCGCGTACCGTCTGCCAGCACCTGACCCGGCACGGCGATCTACCGGCGTCCGAGCACAAGCGTGGCGTCGACGATTTCCTCGGCGACGGCGGCGCGCTCCGGGACATGTTGGTCGTCGCCCGCAACGTCGACAACGCACCGGCGGTGCCGTGGCGCCGTAGCGACCAGCACGCGCGGGATGCCGCGATCCTCGAGTACCTGCGCGAATCGGCCGGCGTCGATGGGCTCGTGATCGCCACCCGGCGGGGCATGGCCGCTGGCGCTGGCTCCACGCGCGACGGCGCAGGGAACGCGCTGCGCTCCCTCGAGCGTGCCGGTGTGCTCCGGTTCGAGGACTCGACGTGGTGGACGCCGCCGGCCAAACTCGGGAAGCCGCCGGTCACCGCGGTACGTCTCGCGCCGAAATACCGACCGGCACGGGCGCTGATCCCGTTGGGCGAGTACATCGCCGGGCGTCGGTGTGAGCCTGCGCGCCGTGGCCGGCCGCGTTCCGACAACCCCTCACCAGCGGCGCTGCGGAAGCGTGCCCAACGAGCTCGGGATGCGGCGGCCGACTAGCATTTTGTCACACAGTGCTCTTGAAACGAACACCTAGAGACGATAAGAACTGCTGCACCGCACACCGTATACGCGTAGTAGCCATTCTCACCCCATTCTCACTAGTGGACGTCACAGGAGGTGCCAATCGGCGCCCACGGCGTCGCCACTGACCTCGAATCGGTGCTCGTCGACGTGGATCGTCGGCGTGGATCGAGGGCATCGACGTGGATCGTGGGCATCGACGTGGATCGTGGGGCGTCGGAAGCAACGATGTCGTGGCTGCGCTGCTGGGTTGTTCGTAGAGATTCACTACGCCAACGCGAGCGATGCATCGCTGTCAGGAGATACATCGCCAACGCCGACGATGTCGTGGCTGCGCTGTAGAGACAAGAGCAACTACAAGGTCAAGAGCGGCTAGCCAGCTAAGAACACCTAGCGCGTAAGGGCTTGACTGGTACGCGCCCTCGATCTTGCTCTTGACCTACCCGACGATCGACGATCACTGACGACGAAAGGGACGAGGACGATGCACGAGGACAATCACCGCGATGGGCTTTGCTCAACGAACGCCGCCGCAGAGGCGCTGATGTTCGAGCTGATGGAGCTCGACGGTGATGCCGCGACGATCGCCGCGCTCAACGCACTGCAACCCAGGCTCGGCCACAAGCTCCGCACGTGGCTCGAGGAGCTCGACGGCGTTCCTGCCTGGGTCGCCGCGATCCCGGTGGAGGATCGATGAACGGCGCACAGCCGGGCAGCGATGCCGACGGGCTGAGCGTGCGCCGTACGGGACGACCACGCCGCGCCATGTACCGCCCGCCGTGTACGGCTTGCCGCTGCGAAGTGCACCCCGGCGAGATGATCGTCTGGGTTATGCGTGGCACGGTGGCCGGCGTTGCGCACGTCCGAAGTCGGAGCGACGTCGAGCGGCAGTCCCGATGACGTGCTCACATGGCAACCCCGTGCACTGCGCGGAGCACGACGGCCCGGTGTACGGCCGGCGCTGGCGCGAGCTCATGGCGGCGACCCGCGAGCAACGCCAACGGAACGCCGAGCAACGCGCTGCGAATCAACGACAGCTGGGCGAGCACGACGACGGTCGCGATCAAGGGCGATCCACGCGCACCGCCGCGTGAATCACGGCCAGGGAGGTGGCGGGGGACCCTCTGCACTGCAACGTATCGAACGGCGAGCACAGCACCTCGAGTCATCCCCGAGTTTACGGGTCCGCCAGATTGGGTCCTAGAGCAGCCGTCTTCGGGGAAGCAGAAGGGAACCCCGCTTACGCGCCTGCGTCCGGGTTCCGCCGGCGATGATCGATTTCTTCAACGCTTAAGACTGGATGACGTTGAGTGCGCGGGTCGCGGTGGCCCCGGGCGAGGACCCGGAGGAATGGGCCGAGACCCTCGCGGACGACATCTACGACGAGCTGAGGGGCAGACGCGAGCCGTTCGTCTTCACAGGGAAGGTGCACCACACGGTCTCGGTGGAGCTCGACTGGCGCCAACCGATCGGTCCGACCGGGCCGAGGTTGGTCCCCGACTGAATGTATGATCCGAATGCGGCTCAGTTGATGATTTGCGCAGGGACCTCGGCGTCGAACCAGTGAACCGCGCCGGGTTTACCGGAGGCTCGGATCTCTGAGTATCGCAGGGTCGTCGGTGTCGACCTCCTTCCAGTAGGCGGCCTCGAACTCAGCGGGCGGCACGTAGCCGATGGGCTCGAGCAGCCGGCGGTGGTTGAACCAGTCGACCCACTCGAGCGTCGAGTATTCGACGTCATCGAGCCCCTTCCACGGGCCG
>JBBRWM010000009.1:0-96344 GCA_038249195.1 Actinomycetota bacterium | reverse complement strand
CTCCGGGAACACATCCGAGACGCTCGCGTGCTTCCGCGAGGCGCTCGCGCGTGGATGCCGGATCGTGGCGGTCACCTCGGGCGGCGAGCTCGGGGCCGAGGCCGCGGAGGCCGGTCTGCCCGTGGTACGCGTGCCGGGGGGGTTCCAGCCGCGGGCGGCCCTGGGGTACTTGGGGTTCTCGGCCATCGGGGCGCTCGAGGCCATGGGCCTGCTGCCGCCACTCGTGGGGGAGGTCGAGGAGACCGTGGCGGAGTTGTCCACCCTGAGCGAGCGGCTCGGTCCGAACGCACCCGAGGAGGCGAACCCCGCCAAGGCCCTCGCTGTGAGGATCGGGGACAAGGTCCCCGTGGTCTGGGGAGCCGAGGGCATCGGCGCCGTGGCGGCGATGCGCTGGAAGACACAGCTCAACGAGAACGCGAAGGTCCCCGCGTTCTGCTCATCGATGTCTGAGCTCGATCACAACGAGGTGGTCGGCTGGATCCAACCGCACGGCCACGACTTCTCGCTCGTCGCGCTGCGCCACGACGGCGAACACCGGGAGGCCGCCCGGCGCTTTCCCCTGTCCTACGAGATCGCACGCGCCGCGGGGATGGAGAACGCCGAGATCCGCGCGGCCGGCCACTCGCCGCTCGCGCGCTTGATGTCGTTGATCCTGGTGGGGGACTTCACCAGCGTCTACCTCGGCCTGCGCCGGGGCGTGGATCCCACCCCGGTCGTCGCCATCGACCGCCTCAAGACCGCGCTGGCGGCGAGCTGAGATGGAGGTCGGCCTCCCGAGCCCGGGCGACGACCTCGCCGCCCGGGGCGCCGCGCTGATCCGAGCCACCTCGGACCTCGTGCCGCGGGCGGGGGTGATCCTCGGCTCGGGTTTGGGGCCGGCCCTGGGCGACGTGCTCGAGGAGACGGCGTCGTTCTCGTTCGAGGATCTGCCCGGCCTTCCCCCGCCGGGGGTGCCCGGCCACGCGGGGCGACTCGCGCTCGGCCGGCTCGCCGGCGTGCCCGTCGCCGCGTTCTTCGGTCGCGTGCACTTCTACGAGGGCTACGGCATGGACGTGCCGGCGCTACTCCCGCGGCTCGTTCACGCACTGGGAGCCGACACGATGGTGCTCACCGCCGCGGTGGGCGCCCTCGTCGAAGACCTGAGGGCGGGCACGGTGGTCGTGCTCACCGACCACATGAACCAGATGGGTTCGACACCCCTGCGCGGGTGGCGCTACCCGGGCGGGATGCCGGCGTTCGTTCCGATGCAAGGGGTCTACGACCGGGCTCTGGGGGAGGTGGCCCTCGAGCGGGCCGAGGCGCTGGGGATCCGCAGCGCCCGCGGCGTGTACGCGGCGATGAGCGGTCCAGCCTATGAGACGCCCGCCGAGGTGGGGTTCCTGCGACTAGGGGGTGCCACGGTCGTCGGCATGTCGATGGTGCCCGAGGCGCTCCCGGCGCGGGCGCTCGGGCTGCGCGTCCTGGGCCTGTGCTCGGTGACGAACGCGCTCGGCGAGGACGTCGAGCACGATGAGGTGGTCCGCGTCTCGAACGAGACCGCGATCGCCGTGGGCAGGCTGCTGCTCGACCTGTTCCCACGGTTGTGACGGGAGGAGGAGATCCGATGGCGAACGACGTACGTGACCTGGGACTCGCACCGGATGGTCGGGAGCGGATCGAATGGGCGGGGGCCGAGATGCCGGTCCTCGGGCTCATCAAGGAGCGGTTCGAGAAGGAGCAGCCGCTCGCGGGGATCCGGATCGCGGCGTGTCTGCACGTGACCACCGAGACGGCGAACCTGATGATCACGCTCGCCGCGGGCGGGGCCGAGGTGGTCCTGTGCGCATCCAACCCGCTCTCGACGCAGGACGACGTGGCGGCGGCGTTGGTGGAGGCCGGCATCGATACGTACGCCATCAAGGGAGAGGACACGGACACCTTCTTCAAGCACATCGGTGCCGTGCTGGACGTGCGGCCGAACATCACGATGGACGACGGGGCGGACATGGTCAGCGTGCTCCACAAGGAGCGCGTCGACCAGCTCGCGGAGATCATCGGGGGCACCGAGGAGACCACCACGGGCGTGATCCGGCTGCGGGCCATGGCGGCCGACGACGCGCTGAAGTACCCCATCGTGAGTGTGAACGACGCCGACACGAAGCATCTGTTCGACAACCGCTTCGGGACGGGGCAATCCACGATCGACGCCATCATGCGGGCCACGAACCGGCTCCTCGCCGGACGGACCATCGTGGTCTGCGGCTACGGGATGTGCGGGCGCGGCGTGTCCTCTCGCGCGCGGGGGATGGGCGCACACGTGGTCGTCACCGAGGTCGACCCGACCGCGGCGATCGAGGCGGTCATGGAGGGGTTCAGCGTCATGCCGCTCCTCGAGGCGGCGCGTGTGGGCGACATCTTCATCACCGTGACGGGCGACACCACCGTCATCGGCCGCGATCACATGGAACGCATGAAGGACGGGGCGATGCTCGCGAACTCCGGGCACTTCGACGTGGAGATCGACAAGGCCGCCCTCGCCGAGCTGGGCGGGCCCCCGCGCCGGGTCCGCCAGTTCGTGGACGAGTTCACGCTGGCGGACGGCCGCCGCCTGTACCTGCTGGGCGAGGGCCGGCTGGTGAACCTCTCGGCGGCGGAGGGCCATCCCGCCGCCGTGATGGACATGTCGTTCGCCAACCAGGCGCTCGCGGCGGAATGGGTGGTGCAGAACCGCGGGAGGCTGGAGCCTCGCGTGTACCCCGTGCCCGAAGCGATCGACAAGGACGTGGCGCGGCTGAAGCTCCACGCGATGGGCGTGGAGATCGACGAGTTGACGCCCGAGCAGGATCACTACCTGCACTCGTGGGAGCAAGGCACCTAGCGCATGGACGACCGCATCTCGATCCGCGCGCACTACGAGCGCTTCCCGGCAACGGTGAAGGGCGCGTTCGTGCTGCGGGCGGCCGACGGCGATCCCCATCAGGTCCGGATCGAGAGCGCCCGGCTCGTCGAGCTGGCGGGGGCGGGGTCGCGATCCATCGACCTCCAGCCGGCCACCCTCGACGTCGCCCCCAACCTCGACCTGTTCGTGCCCTTCGAGTTCCCCGTCACCGAGCTCGGGGCAGGGTGGTACGGGCTCGCGTGCGACGTGCTCGTCGACGGCGTGCCCACGGAGGTGCCCACGGGCGATCCCTTCGCCGTCGCATGGCCCAGGGCCAGCGTCCGCCGCGGCACCATCGCGGTGGGCAAGGCCGTCGGCGGTAAGAGCGCCAAGGTCCGGATCGAACAGGTGGAGTGCGGAGGGGACTCGATCAGGGTCGTCTACGCGGCGCCGACGCGCATCTCGCTGCGCCTGCGCGCCGACGGCATCGCCGTGGCACAGATCGCGGAGGCCTACGACGAAGCCGCGGGGCGGGGCAGGGTCACAGCGTACCCGGTCCTCAAGGCTCACGAGCGGCTCGAGATCGACGTGTTGGGCTCGGCCGGCCCTCTCGAGGTCCGGCTCCCGTAGTCGCCGCAGGCCTGTCGGTACCCGGCGCTAGGGTCGGGCGATGCTCGGGCAGGTCCTCGACACGCTGTTCCCGCGGACGTGCGCGGGATGCGGCGACGGCCCCTGGCCGTTCTGCGAGGAGTGCCGACTCGGGCTCGAGGTCCTCGCCCCGCCCTGGTGCGCGCGCTGCGGACGGCCGTGGCCGCTCCCCGTGTCGTCCTGCCCAGACTGCCCGCCGGCGCTGGCGTCGGCTCGGGCGGCCTTCGTGTTCACGGGGCCGGCGAGGCGGGCCATCCACCGCTTGAAATACCGGGGGTGGCGCGGGGTCGGCGCCGCGCTGGCCGCCGCGATGGTCCTCGGCGGCCCGCTGCCGCACACGGACGTGATCACCTGGGTGCCGCTCGCACGGCGTCGCCTCGCCGAACGGGGCTACGACCAGGCGCGGCTGCTGGCAAGGGAGGCGGGCCGACAGCTGGAGCGGCCGGTCACCGGGCTGTTGCGGCGCCGCGTGAGCACCGCGCCGCAGGCCAAGCGCTCCGGTGCCGAGCGACGCACGGCCCTGCAGGGCGCGTTCGAAGCCGGACGCCGCACCGTGCCGGAGCGGGTCCTGCTCGTCGACGACGTCCTCACCACCGGCGCCACCGCTGCCGCCTGCGCCGAGGCGCTCCAGGTGGCGGGCGCGCGCGAGGTGCACCTGCTCGCGGCCGCGCGGTCGTTCGCAGGCTCGGCCTATACTCGGGCGGGCCCTCGTCCGGGTCTGTGGTTGCCCGGAGACATCCTCCGGTAGTCGACGCCAGCCGCGGGCGAAACGACCCACGTAAGGCGACCCTTGGTCGCTGAGCATGGCGCGGTTTAGAGGTAAGTCCTGCCCCGCGGATCACGTGGGAGAGGGCGGGCGTCGGCGGTCGGAGACCGCCGGCCATCGCCCCCGCAGGCGGGTGTGGGGTCAAAGACCAGGTCAGCCGGACGGGGGCTCACCAGCGAACGAGCACGAGGGGGGACGCCGGAGGATGGACCTGACCTACACCGGCCGAGGCGTGCAGGTGACCGAGGAGATCCGCGAGACGGCGGAACACAAGCTCGCGCGCCTCGGACGCATGGAGCCGCGCACCACGCGGATCGACCTCGAGTTCATCAACGAGCATCATCCCAAGCCCGACGGTCTCAAGCGCGTCGAGGCGGCGCTGCGGATCCCACGCAAGACGTTCTTCGCCCACGCGGAGGCCCCCGACGTGCCCTCGGCGCTCGACGACGTGGCCGAGAAGCTTGAGCGGCAGCTGCGCGATCACCACGGCAAGCGTCGCGGTCGCAAGCATCGGGGGCTAGAATCCGCTCACGTGAACCCAGGGCCTGCCGATACCCACGATGAGCCGGGCGCGAGCGAGGGAGATCGGTGAGGGCGAAGGACGGGAAGGACACGGATGGATCGATCGAGGTCGAGCGCCTGCGCGTGATGGTCGTCGACGACCACGCGCTGTTCCGCCGGGGCCTCGAGATGGTGCTGCAGCAGGAGGCCGACATCGAGCTCGTCGGAGAGGCCTCCGACGGTGCAGAAGCGGTCGAGAAGGCCGAGACGCTCGTCCCCGACGTCGTGTTGATGGACGTGCGCATGCCGAAGTTCTCCGGGATCGAGGCCACGGGCCAGATCCGCGAGCTCCTGCCGCACTGCAAGATCCTGATGCTCACCATCAGCGACGAGGAGGCCGATCTCTACGACGCTATCAAGGCGGGGGCCAGCGGCTACCTCCTCAAGGAGATCCCCATCGAGGAGGTCGCCGACGCCATCCGCAGCGTGTGGGCGGGCCAGTCCCGCATCAGCCCGTCGATGGCCTCGAAGCTCTTGACCGAGTTCGCCGCGATGTCGAAGTCCGCGCAGGAGCGTCCGCAGATGCCTCCGCCCCGGCTCACCGACCGGGAGATGGAGGTCCTGCGGCTCGTCGCACAGGGACTCAACAACCGGGACATCGCGAAGGAGCTGTTCATCTCGGAGAACACGGTGAAGAATCACATCCGCAACATCCTCGAGAAGTTGCATCTGCACTCGCGCATGGAGGCCGTCGTCTATGCCGTGCGCGAGAAGATGATCGAGATCAACTGATCGTGGCGGACCCCACCCTCACCGCAGCGCGCGACATCCTCGGCCATTCCCTCGATGAACTCCGCAAGGCCCTCGACGGCTGCTCGGCGGAGCAGCTGAACCGGCGGCCGGCGGGGGAGGACAGCAACGGCCTCGCGGTGATCGCCACGCACGCCTTGGCGAGCACGCGGGCGTGGCTCAGCCTCGCCGCCGGCGCCACGGCGCCGGAACGCGACCGGGACGAGGAGTTCCGGGTGGTGGTGGAAGATCCGGCGACCTTCATGGAGCGGCTCGACGCCGTCGCCGAGGACTGCAGGGTGCTGCTGAGGACGGACGCCGTCTTCGAACCCGCTCGTATGGGCACGGCGCCGTGGCGCACGTACGGCGGTGACGAGCCGGTCACGGCGGCCTGGGCCTTGCTGCATGCGCTCGAGCACCTGCGGGAGCACGTCGGCCACGCCCAGCTCACACGCCAGCTCCTGCGCGGGTAGAGGCGTCCGGCGCGGGCCCGCTTCTCCGCGGTCCGATACGCTCGTGCCATGGCGGCCCCGAAACCCCGCAACGTGGCGCAGGTGATCGTCGATTGCCTCGAGCACGAGGGCGTGGAGTACGTGTTCGGACTCCCGGGGGAAGAGAACCTCCACATGATCGACGCCCTCGTGGACTCCTCGATCCGGTTCATCACCACGCGCGACGAGCGCGGCGCGGCGTTCATGGCTGATAGCTACGGGGCGCTCACCGGCAAGCCCGGTGTCTGTCTCGCGACGCTCGGGCCCGGCGCCATCAACCTGATGCTCGGTATCGCGAACGCGCAGCTCGACTCGCACCCGCTGGTGGCCATCGCGGCGCAGGCCGGCCTCGACAGGATCTACAAGGAGTCCCATCAGTTCGTGGACCTGGTGTCGTTGTACCGACCCATCACGAAGTGGGGGGACATGGTGACGGTGCGGGCCGCGGCGCCGGAGATGGTCCGCAAGGCGTTCAAGCAGGCAACTACGGAGCGCCCGGGCGCCACGTTCCTGATCCTGCCGGAGGACGTAGCGGAGCTCGCGTGCGAGGGGCAGCCGCTCAGGGTGAACACACCCGTGGACACCGCCCCCGATGAGAACCAGGTGCATCGGGCAGCACACGTCCTGTCCGAGGCACGGCACCCCGTGGTGCTCGCCGGCCCCGGCGTCGCGCGCGACGACGCCACCGGCGCCTTGGTGCGGTTCTCCGAGCGCCTCAACATCCCCGTGGCCACCACGTTCCTGGGCAAGGGCGTGTTCCCCGACGATCACGTCAACGCGCTGGGCACCCTCGGGTTCATGGTCAAGGATTACGCGAACTTCGGGTTCGACCGCGCCGATGTCGTGGTCGCCGTCGGCTACGACCTCGTCGAGTACTCCCCCGCGAGGTGGAACCCGGGCGCGGACAAGCAGATCATCCACGTCCACCGGACCGTGGCCGAGGTGGACGCGAACTACACGCTGGCGGTCGGGGTACAGGGGAGCATCTCCGAGACGCTCGACGCGATCGGCGCGTCGTCCTACATCCACGCCATCCGTGGCGAGGTGCCTCCCGTGCGGGATCTCGTCCGCGAGGAGCTCGAGCGCGGGGCGGCCGACGATCGCTTCCCGGTGGCTCCGGCGCGCATCGTCGCGGACCTGCGATCGGTGCTCGATCGCGACGACATCGTGCTCGCGGACACCGGAGCCGTGAAGATGTGGATGGCGCGCCTGTATCCCACGTACGAACCCGGCACGTGCCTGATCTCAAACGGCCTGGCCACCATGGCGTTCTCCCTCCCGGGGGCGTTCGCGGCCAAGCTGATCAACCCGCGGCGCCGCGTCGTGGCGGCGATGGGCGACGGCGCCTTCATGATGAGCGTGTCGGAGGTGGAGACCGCCGTGCGCGAGGGCGTGCACTTCGTGATCTTGGTGTGGGTGGACGGCGGCTACGGGTTGATCCGATGGAAGGAAGAGATCCACCTGGGCAGGACGGCCGCCGTCTCGTTCGACAACCCCGATTTCGTCCAGCTGGCGGAGAGCTTCGGTGCCAAGGGATATGAGATCGGGGCCGCGGGCGAGCTGCTGCCCACGCTCGAGAAGGCGTTGGGCGATGAGGCCGTGTCCATCATCGCGTGCCCGGTCGACTATGCGGAGAACGCGCGGCTGATCGAGCGTCTTGGAGCCCTCACGGAGTCGATCTGACGGATCGTGCGCGCCCGATCGGCGGCCCAAGATCGCGCAGCCGCTAGAATCGAGTCCTCCGCTCGATCGTCTCGGACTCCCCCCGGAAAGGGCCCGACCCCTTGGTATTGGACAAGATCGCGAACCTCGGCGAGGGTCGCAAACTCAAGAACCTCGGATCGATCGCCAAGCTCGTGAACACCTTCGAGCCGGAGATCGAGGAGCTCGACGACGATGAGCTGCGGGGGAAGACCGCGGAGTTCCAACAGCGCAGGACGAACGGCGAGTCGCTCGACGAGCTGATGCCCGAGGCGTTCGCCGTGGTACGCGAAGGCGCACGCCGCACCATCGGTCAGCGCCATTTCGACGTGCAGCTCATGGGCGGCGTGGCCCTGCACCAGGGCAACATCGCGGAGATGAAGACCGGTGAGGGCAAGACGCTCGTTTCCACGTTGCCCGGGTACCTCAACGCGATGGGGGGCCGCGGGGTGCACCTCGTTACCGTGAACGACTACCTGTCCAAACGCGACTCGGAGTGGATGGGGGGGATCTACCGCTTCCTCGGGCTCCGGGTGGGCCTGATCCAGGCCGCGATGTCGCCCGAACAGCGCCGCCCCGCCTACGCGGCCGACATCACCTACGGCACGAACAACGAGTTCGGCTTCGACTACCTACGCGACAACATGGCCATGCGCATCGAGGACTGCGTCCACCGCGGCTACAGCTTCGCCATCGTGGACGAGGTCGACTCCATCTTGATCGACGAGGCGCGCACCCCGCTGATCATCAGCGGCATGGTCCAGGACAGCGCGAAGTGGTATCAGACCTTCGCCCGTGTGGCGCCGCGGCTCGTGGCCGAAGAGGACTACGAGGTGGAGGAGTCCAAGCATCAGGTGGCCATCACGGAGTCGGGCGTGGCCAAGGTAGAGGAGATCCTGGGGGTCGAGAACCTCTACGAGCACGTGAACACGCCCCTCGTGCATCACCTCCAGAACGCGCTGCGAGCCAAGGAGCTTTACAAGCGCGACGTCCAGTACGTGGTGCAAGGCGGCGAGGTCAAGATCGTCGACGAGTTCACCGGACGCGTGCTGGAGGGTCGGCGCTACTCCGAGGGCCTGCACCAGGCCATCGAGGCCAAGGAGGGCGTGAAGATCAAGGAGGAGAACCAGACCCTCGCCACCATCACGATCCAGAACTACTTCAAGATGTACGACAAGCTCTCCGGCATGACCGGGACCGCCAAGACGCAGATGACCGAGTTCGAGGAGACATACAAGATCTCGGTCGTGGAGATCCCCACGAATCGGCAGAACGTGCGCCAGGACGAACAGGACCTGATCTATAAGTCGGGCGACGCCAAGTGGGACGCGGTCACCGACGAGATCGAGGAGCGCAGCACCGCGGGCCAGCCCACGCTGGTGGGCACGGTGTCGATCGAGAAGTCCGAGCTGCTATCCACGCTCATGAACCGTCGCGGGATCCCGCACAACGTCCTCAACGCCAAGAACCACGAGAAGGAGGCCGTGATCGTGGCCCAGGCGGGGCGCAAGGGGTCGGTGACGGTGGCCACCAACATGGCCGGTCGCGGCGTCGACATCCTGCTGGGGGGCAACGCGGAGTACCTCGCGCGCAACGAGATGGCGGCGCGCGACTGGGACAACGACGCCTACCTGCTCTTCGAGATGACCGAGGAGGAGCGCGCCGCCTACGAGGCCGAGTACGAGCCCATCTATCAGAAGTTCAAGCACCAGACGGACGACGAGCACAACGAGGTGGTCGGGCTGGGGGGGCTGTTCGTCCTTGGGACGGAGCGGCACGAGTCGCGCCGGATCGACAACCAGCTCCGGGGACGATCGGGCCGTCAGGGGGACCCGGGTGATTCACGGTTCTTCCTCTCGCTCGAGGACGACCTCATGCGGATGTTCGCGAGCGACCGCGTCGCCTCCATCATGGAGCGGCTGAAGTGGCCCGACGACGAAGCGATCCAGGCCAAGATGGTCTCGCGCGCCGTGGAGAACGCGCAGCGCCAGATCGAAGAGCTCAACTACGAGCGCCGCAAGAACGTCCTGAAGTACGACGACGTCATGAACGCCCAGCGCGCGGCGATCTACGGGCAGCGCCACGAGATCCTCCAAGGACGCGACCTCAAGGACCAGGTCGTGCAGATGGTCGAGGACACCGTGGGCGACGTCGTGGATGCCCAGTGCCCCGAGGACGTCTTCCCCGAGGATTGGGACCTCGATGCGCTCTACACCGTCATGGCGGAGATCTACCCCGTGCAGGTCCCCCGCGAGCAGGTCGAGTCGGTGCGCGACCAGCCGGAGGTCCAGGCGCTGTTCGTGGAGGACGCCCTGGCGATGTACGACGCGAAGGAGGCGTCGGTGACGGCGGAGACCATGCGCGAGCTCGAGCGCGTCGTGCTGCTGAACATCACCGACACCAAGTGGCGCGAGCACCTCTACGAGATGGACTATCTCCAAGAGGGGATCCACCTTCGGGCCTACGCGCAGCAGGACCCACTCACCGAGTACCAGCGCGAGGCCTACGACATGTTCGAGGAGCTCAAGGCGTCGATCCGATCGGATTTCGTCCGCTACATCTACCGCGTGGAGTTCGTGCGACCCGAGGCGCAGGCGCAGCAGCCCACGCGGGTCCGGGACAACCGAACCGAGGTCGAGAGCCAGGGCAAGGAGACCGCGAACGCGAACCAGGCCGTGAGCGACAAGACCCCGAGGAACGCCCCCTGCCCGTGCGGAAGCGGCAAGAAGTACAAGAAGTGCCACGGCGCCGCCGTGTGAACGCGCGCTGCTAGCATTCGCTCGATGAGCGGATCGACCGAGGACCTCCACCACCTGCGCGACCGCGTGCTGGCCGCCAAGGAGTTCCTTTGACGTCGAGGGCAAGCGCTCGCGGAGCGCGGAGCTCGAACGCCAGGCGTCGGACCCCTCGCTGTGGGACGACTCAGGGCGGGCTCAGGAGATCACGTCAAAGCTCGCGCGGCTGCGAGGCGAGGTCGAGCGCTACGACCGGCTGATGGCCCGGGTGGACGATGCCCAGGCCATGGCAGAGCTCCTGGCCGAAGAAGACGACCCCGAGCTCAGGCGGGAGTTCATCGCCGCGGTGAACGCGCTCGGCGTCGACGTCGAGAAGCTCGAGCTCGCCGCCCTGCTCTCCGGCCCTTACGACGCCGCGGACGCCATCGCCACGGTGAACGCGGGGGCGGGCGGCACGGAGTCCCAAGACTGGGCCGAGATGCTGCTGCGGATGTACGCGCGCTGGGCCGAGCAGGAGGGCTTCGACAGCGAGGTCGACGACATCCAGTACGGAGACGAGGCGGGGATCAAGTCGGCGACCTTCACGGTGCGCGGGACCAACGTGTACGGCCTGCTGTCCGCGGAGCGCGGCGTCCATCGGCTCGTGCGGATATCGCCGTTCGATTCGCAGAAGCGGCGACACACCTCCTTCGCGTCGCTGGACGTGATCCCCATGCTCGAGGCCGCCCACGAGGAGGAGATCGAGATCCCCGCGGACGAACTGAGGATCGACGTGTACCGCTCCTCCGGCCCGGGCGGCCAATCGGTCAACACCACGGACTCCGCCGTGCGCATCACGCACCTTCCCACGGGCCTCGTCGCCGCGTGTCAGAACGAGCGCTCCCAGCTGCAGAATAAGGCGGTGGCGATGCGGATCCTCAAGGCACGGCTGGCGGAGTTCGAGCGCCAACGGCGGGACGACGAGCTCACGTCGATCCGGGGCGAGCGCAAAGCGGTGGACTTCGGATCGCAGATCCGATCCTATGTGCTGGCCCCGTACCAGATGGTGAAGGACCACCGGACCGACGCGGAGGTGGGCGACCCCCAGCGCGTCCTCGACGGGGAGATCGCCCCCTTCATCGAGGCCGAACTGCGGAGGCGGGCCGCCGGCGAGCACGGCTCGTAGGGTCCTCGGCTTCCCGCGGCGGCGGCCCTCCCGCGGTTGTCGCGACGCCGGCCGGCGCCCATACTCCGGCCTCATGCAGACCACCGAGGCGCCCGCCGCGCCCGACTACCGGCTCGGCGACCGGTGGCGCCTGGGGATCGCCTCGTTCCTGATGCTCTTCGTCGAGCTGACCCTGATCCGGTGGAGCGCCGCGCACGTCGTATACGTCGCGTACTTCACCAACTTCGTGCTGCTCTCGAGCTTCCTGGGGGTGGGCGTGGGGTTCCTGCGAGCCCGCCGGGCGCGCGATCTGTCGGGCTGGGCCCCGGCGGCGCTGGCAGGACTCGTGGTGTACGTCCGGGTGTTCTCCGTGGAATGGGTCCGCAACTCCCAGGGCGATCTGGCCGGGCTCTGGGGCACGCCGGCCCTTCCGATCTGGATCTCGCTGCCCGTGTTGTTCCTCGGCGTGACGGCGGTGATGGCGTGCATCGCCGAGGGCGTGGCGCGCATCTTCGTCCGGTTCGAACCGCTGGATGCCTACCGACTGGATGTCGTGGGCAGCATCACGGGGATCGTGGCGTTCTCGGGTCTCGCCTTCGTGCGGACCGGTCCGCTCGTGTGGGGCGTCGTGATCGTGGCGGCGTTCGTGTGCCTGTCACCGCGTCGCCTGCCCGCGCTGCGATGGATGCCCGCCGTGGTCTTGCTCGGCGTCTTCGCCGTGGGATCGTTCTCCGCCGGTGATACCTGGTCGCCGTACTACCGCGTGACGGTGTATCCACCGGCGGACGGGCGCATCGACGTCATGGTCAACGGCCTGCCGCACCAGTCGATCCTGCCGTTGGCCAAGCTCAAGACGGACGACCCCTTCTACCTGGCGCCCTACACGCACCTGAAGTCCACGCCGCAGGACGTCTTGGTGGTCGGAGCCGGGAGCGGGAACGACGTGGCGGTGGCGCTGTCCAAGGGCGTCGGGCGCGTCGACGCCGTTGAGATCGATCCGGTGTTGCTGGCCAACGGTGAGCTCCGGCACCCCGAGCGTCCATACCAGGACGCGCGTGTGAGCGCGCACGTGGACGACGGACGCGCGTTCCTGGAACGCACGCAGTCGCGGTACGACCTCATCCTGTTCGCGCTGCCGGATTCTCTTACGCTCGTGACGGGTCAGGGGTCGCTGCGCCTCGAGAGCTACCTGTTCACCGAGGAGGCGATGCAGACGGTTCGCGACCACCTGAAGCCCGGCGGCGTGTTCTCGATGTACAACTTCTATCGCCCGTTCATCTTCGAGCGGTACGCGCGCACCATGGCCGAGGTCTTCGGCCAGGCGCCGTGCTTCGATGCCGGCAGGCTTGCCTTCGGAGCCCAGCACCAGTCCGTCCTCACCGTCGGCCGGGAACCGGGGGACGTCGTGTGCGCGAAGACCTACGTCGCTCCCGCGACCGCACCCGCCCCCGCCACCGACGACCGCCCCTTCCCCTACGTCAAGCCCGGCACGGTCCCGATGTTCTACGTCTGGGCGCTGCTGATGATCGTGCTCGTGTCCGTCGTGGTCATCCGTCTGGCATCCGGTGAACCGATCTCCGCCATGCGCGGTTACGGCGATCTGTTCGCCATGGGGGCCGCCTTCCTTCTGCTGGAGACCAAGAGCGTCGTGCAGTTCGCGCTGCTGTTCGGGACGACCTGGCTCGTGAACTCGTTGGTGTTCGGGGGGATCTTGCTGGCGGTGCTCGCCGCCGTGGAGGTCACGCGCCGCTTCACGCTGCCTCGGCGGGACCTCCTGTTCGGGGCGTTGCTCGTCTCGCTCGTGGTGGCGTGGTTCGTTCCCCCGAGCGCGCTCCTGTCGCTCGCCCCCGTGCCGCGGTTCGTCGGCGGGGTGGCCCTGGCATTCGCCCCCGTGTTCCTCGCGAACCTCATCTTCGCCCAGCGGTTCCGCGACGTCGGGGCCTCCACCGTGGCCTTCGGGGCGAACCTGCTGGGAGCCATGCTCGGCGGCGTCCTGGAATACCTCGCCATCGCCACGGGCTACCGCTTCCTGCTCGTCGTGGTGGCGATCCTCTACGGGGTGGCGTACCTGCTGGGGCGGGGCCACCTGAGCCCGCAGGCGATGGAGATCGGGCCGCCCGAACGCGCCTCGGTGGGGGCCTGAGCGGCCTGTCCGCAGTTCGCGGCGAACCTTCACGAGTTCTCGAAAGGTCTCTGGTAGGGTGCTGACGGTCCCCCTCCCCGACTCCCAAGGCCGTCCATGATCAGTCTTCAGCGCGTATCGAAAACCTACAAGAACGGCGTCACGGCTCTCGAGGACGTCGACGTCGAGGTGGAGAAGGGCGAGTTCGTCTTCATCGTCGGCCAATCGGGATCCGGCAAGTCGACCATGATCCGGCTCCTGATCAAGGAGGAGGAATCCACCAAGGGCAGCATCTACGTGGGCGGCAAGAACCTCGGGAAGATGTCCAGCTGGGACGTCCCGAAGCTCCGTCGCAACGTCGGCACCGTCTTCCAGGACTACAAGCTCCTCACCGACAAGACCGTGTTCGAGAACGTGGCCTTCGCGCTCGAGGTCATCGGGAAGCCGCGGAACGTGATCGACCAGCGCGTGCCCGAGATCCTCGACTACGTGGGCCTGGGCGACAAGCTCCAGAACTATCCCGACGAGCTCTCGGGCGGTGAGCAGCAGCGCGTGTCCATCGCGCGGGCGTGCGTGAATCGGCCGCTGGTCCTGCTCGCAGACGAGCCCACCGGCAACCTCGACCCGAACACCTCCGTCGACATCATGCGGTTGCTGGACAAGGTCAACCGGATCGGCACCACCGTCGTGATGGCGACGCATGACCAGGCCATCGTCGACGCGATGCGCAAGCGCGTGGTGGAGCTCGACAAGGGCCACGTCATCCGGGACCAATCCCGCGGGGTTTACAGCTGATGGCCCGGATCGACTACTACTTCCGCGAGACGGCGACGGGGCTGCGCCGGAATCCCGTCGTGGCCTTCGCCGCGGTGGTGACGGCCTTCATCGCGCTCTTCCTCTTCGGTCTGGCCCTGTTGATCACGCGCGAGTTCAACCTCGTCATCGAGGCGTGGACGGGCAACGTGCAAGTGGCCGTCTACCTCAACGATCCTGCCAAGCCCGACACGGTCGCGCACATCCAGGACAAGCTCACCGGCCTCGCGGCCGTCGACGCCGTGGAGTACTGGGACAAGACCAAGACGTGCTCACAGTTCGAAACGCTGTTCGCGAACCAGCCCACGTTCACGGAGAACGTCGACTGCGAGAAGGTGATCCCCACATCGCTGCGGGTGAAGCTGTCGGATCCGGCGCTCTACGACCAGGTCACGGCCGCGCTCTCGTGCGAGCCGAACGCCCAGAACCAGATCGTGTGCGCGGAAGCCGGCGTGAAGAACGTGGCCGATTACCGGCAGGTCCTGAACCGACTCAACGCCATCACGAGCGTGCTCAAGATCGTGCTGGGGGCGCTCGCCGTCGTGATGCTCGTCTTCGCCATCGTGCTCGTGGCGAACACCCTGCGGATGGGGATGTTCGCGCGACGGCGGGAGATCGGCGTCATGCGGCTCGTGGGGGCCACCAACTGGCGCATCCGGGTGCCCTTCCTGATCGAGGGCCTCGTCGAAGCGCTCGCGGGAGCGTTCCTCGCCACGCTCGCGCTGTTCCTCGTCAAGGTGTGGGGCATCGACAGCCTGCGCGGCGATATCGCGTTCGTGCCGCTCGTGAAGAACACCGACCTCCTCGTCATCATCCCGTGGGTCGCCATCGCGGCGGCCTTCGTGGCCGTCGTTGCGGGCACGGTCGGGATGCGACGCTTCCTCGACGTCTAGGCGCGAACCGCATGAGTCCGCGGAGCGACGACGGCGAGCGGGTGGTGGCGTCGAATCGAAAGGCGCGTCACGACTACGCCATCGCCGAGACGCTGGAGTGCGGCATCGTCCTCACCGGCGACGAGGTGAAATCGCTGCGGGGAGGTCGCGCGAGCCTCACTGAGGCCTACGCGCGGACGCGCGGTGGCGAGATCTGGCTCGAGGGCATGCACGTCCCGCCCTACGAGCAGGGCGACACCAAGAAGCACCTCCCCATGCGCCCGCGGAAGCTGCTCTTGCATCGGCGCGAGATCGCGCATCTGGCGGAGCTGCAGGACGAGCAGCGGCTGGCCCTGATCCCGCTTCGGGTGTACTTCACGCACGGGATGGCCAAGGTCGAGCTCGGTGTGGGAAAGGGCAAGCGGCAGTTCGAGAAGCGGCAATCGATCGCCAAACGCGACGCCGAGCGGGAGATGCTGCAGGCGGCGAACCGCCGGCGCTGATCCGGGGGAGCCACGCGGGCCGCGGGTCGCGGCGTACCCCCCTCAAGGCGCGTCGGGGGCAGACCGTATACTTCGGTGGACAACTGCATATGGGGGTGTACTGGCTTCGACCTGGACGTTCATCGTCTGGGGGAAGCGGGCCGTGATCCCGGATGTCACGTTAAACGCCGGACCAAACACAAGCGCCAACGACAACTACGCGCTCGCTGCCTAACTAGTTAGGTAGCCGCCCCCCTCGGGCCGCCTGTGACCGAGGGATGGGCGTCGTGAGCAGGCTCACCTGCACGGCTCCGTCCGGGGGCCGCGCAGGGACATCGCACCCGGGCTGGGCGAAGGGTCCTCTGCCGGTGGGAGCCCCGAGCCGAGATCTCTCCACCTGGCTGCGCCCGGAGAAGCCCCAGTCGGTCGCCTAGGGACGCGGGTTCGATTCCCGCCACCTCCACCACGAACATCCATGAGAGCGCCGCGAACGACGATGTGGTCACAATCTGGTCACAGAAACTGCTCCGGCGCGGGTCGAGCGCGGTCGCCTGCAGACCCATCTTCGGCCGCTGTCTTCTCTTGGGCGAGCGTGCACGTGCTCCCTTCCCGCTGTCGTTTCGGTGGTGCCGTCTCGTTCGCTGAGACCCGCACGAAGTCGGCGTCGGGCACGACCATGTCCGAACCTCCTGCTTGTCGCCGCTTCTATGGGCGCGTTCTCCTGCGAGCCGGTTTGGTCTGAGAGCGGGCTTCGCCACAGGGAACGTCGACCTCCGGAAGATCCTCATCCGTCATGAGGACAGCTTGCAGGCGCAACTTGGCGGACGCGAGCTCTTCGACCACCCGACGGCCCGGGGCGATCTTGGTGAAGGGAGAACGGTCCTGCTCGGCGCTCTCTTCCCCGACGCCACGAAGGGCCGCTGCCTGTCGATCCTCGTGGCGCGTGGCGCCGATGCGCCGAGCGTCATCCGCAGGAGAGGCATTGGTAGAGTGAGCAGGCCCTCAGGCGACGGAGGCAACAGTGACGCAATCTGACCTTGCGGATGTGGCGAAGAGACTGGTCGGGGCCACGGGCGGCGTGCTGGCCGCCGACGAAAGCCTGCCCACCATGAAGAAGCGCTTCGAAGCCATCGGCCTTGAATCCACGGAGGAGCTTCGGCGGGCCTATCGGGAGATGCTCTTCACGACTCCCGATATCGAACGATATATCAGTGGCGTAATCCTGTTCGAGGAGAGCACTCGACACGCGACGTCTGCACGGGAGCCATTCCTGCGCCTCTTGACGGATCGCGGCATCTTGCCAGGTGTGAAGGTAGGGACTGGCAACAAGCAGATCCCTTTCTTCCCGGATGAGGTTTACACAGAGGGCCTCGATGGGCTGCAGCAGTCGCTGCCAACGTTCAAGGAGCAAGGGGTTGCGTTCACGAAGTGGCGAGCCGTAATCGCGATCGGCCCGGGACTTCCGACGGACGTAGCAATCGAGATCAACACCCAGTTGCTCGCCCGCGTCGCGGCGCTGTCTCAGCAGGCAGGACTGGTTCCGTTGGTGGAGCCTGAGGTCCTGATGGACGGGGAACACGGGTTCGACGAGTCGTTCGAGGCCACGAGGAGGACCCTCGGCTCGCTCATGCGTGAACTCTCCACTCATCGTGTGCAACTCGATTGCCTCGTGTTGAAGACGAACATGGTCATGCCTGGGAAGCGATCCTCGGTGGGGTATTCGCCTGACGACGTTGCCGCCGCGACAATCGAGTGCCTCGAGCAGGTCCTTCCACCCGCGGTTCCGGGGGTAGCGTTCCTTTCGGGAGGACAGTCAGAATTGGAGGCGACGACGAATCTGAACGCAATGAACACCCGTGGCGACCTGCCGTGGCAGCTGACCTTCTCCTTCGGACGCGCGCTGTTGGATTCGGCGTTGCGAAGTTGGGGAGGCTCGCCCGATGGGGTGGCGACGGGTCAAGCTCAGTTCCTTCAACGGGCGCAGAACAATGCCGCCGCCCGACAAGGTCGTTACACGCCCGAGATGGAATCCGAGCAGACTGTCGCCTGACCGAGCTCACTGAGACCTATCAAGCACCGGGTATCGGAGTCGGTAGAGGTCGAGAATGGGACAAGGCCTGGTAAGGATCCTCAGAAGAAGCACGCCGCCATGCGCAGATGGTGCGCGAGTCATGCGCACGTTGCCTCCTGGACGGCGGCGGACCTCCTGCTCTTGGCCGTCTTCCGGCGACGCCGATCTGCCTCTATCCTCGAGGAGATGGCCCGGTTGCTCTTGCTCAAGCTCGTTCGGCCCGCAGAGGCCTACGTTCGACAGAACCAGGAGAAGAGCCGACCTCGGACGAAGCGCGGTGCGTTTTGGGCCAAGGGTCCCGGCTGGGTCGCATTTGGGCCTGCCGGGTCGAAGCCGCCTCCCGGATGGGCGCCGCGACGTCGGCCCCTCCCCGAGCGCGTGCAGGAGGGGGGTCCTTCCCACTGGGAAGAGCGGACGCGCGAGCTCGAGGCGAGGAATCTGCGAAGCGGTTGAGGAGGCAGCGAGGGATCTCCTAGGCTCAGGAATGACCGTGATCCCGACCTCCTTCGGCAACCTTCAGGCCAGGCTCGTCCGCTTCTGGACCGGCACGGCTGTGCTCGATTGCCAGCTCCCTGCGATTGGGGACATGAACGGTCGAGCCTTTACGCTGGTCGATCGACGGGAACTGAAGCAGATGCCCCCTGTCGGCCTCGAGCGGACCCTCTTGTCGAACATCCTCTCCCAGGGCCGCAACGCCCACCCAGATCTGTGGGGGTCCTCTCCGCCGGAGTCAGAACGCGTTCCCTCACCCGGAGGATGGGTTTCCCCTTCAGGCGTGCAACCGGGATGGAACTGGGTGCCGCCGGGGGGAGCGGTGCCTCGGGTGGACCTCATCCCACGGTGGGTGTCTGGTACCACACGCCATTCATCGACCGGTTCGCTCACGCTTGGATGTGGAGACGTGGCGGTTGGGAAATCGTCCCGCCGCCAGAGTCCCGGGGAGCTCATCGACTTCCTCGCTGATCGACGTAGTTGAGGGGCTGCGCCTGCGCGTCGAGGGCGCCGCAGGCGTCGCCATGAGCGAACGAGGGGGCCTCCGTCGAGCGGAGCACTTCGTCGTCGATCAGGAAGGTGCCCGAAACCATGCACGCCGTCGCGAGGCTGCTATCCCCACGTGATCGAAGCGCCATCCGCGTTGGCCACGACCCGTACCTCCCGCCCCGGGAGCAGCCGCGAATAGGTGTCGGCGTCGGCCACCACCACGGGGACGGCGCGCCCGTAGAGCTCGTCGGCCACCAGGGCGCCCAGCACCACGATGGGGTCGGCCTCAAGCAGGACGATCGCGGCCGGCCCGGTCCCGCTCCGGATCGACTCGGCAAGGACGTACGAGCTTGAACACGACCCGCGGCCCGTCGGCATCAGCAGCACGCAGCCGGTGACCACCGAGCCCACCTGCGGGTGGTGCACGTCGATGATGTGCCCGTCGGCCGGGTCGAGGCCGCCCCACATGCTCAGCGGATCGTCCAGCACCAGGGCTCGGCCTCGGCCCCGGCCGGGGGCGAGCGTTCTGATCTCAGTCACGCCATCGCGCCTCGTCCCGAACGACCCGGCCCGCGGCCGCGCTCGCGACACACTCGGCCAGCGAGCCGAAGGCCACGGAGAACCCGAGGTTGGCGGGCGCGTACCAGGCCCACTTCGCGGAGTTCGTCATGACGGTTCCGCCCGGATCCATGATCACGGGTGTGATGTAGGTGCACGTGTCGGTGACGACCGTCACCCCCGCCGCGTCCAGGGCCGCCATGACACCGCGCTCGCCGGCGGCAGCGAGCACGTCGCGCCCCGTGTTGACGAAGAACGGGATCTTCGGTGCGGAGCCGCGGAGGAGCCCCGCGAGATGTTCGAGCTCCGCGACCGAACAGTGCGGGGTCCCAACGCTCACGGAACCGATGGCGGCGCCTGCGGGCACGGACCCCAGCGCATCCCGGGCGCCCCGCAGGTCCTCGGCGACGAGGCTTGCGTCGATCTGCGGCGCGAGTCCGCCCGTCGCGGCCCCCAGCGTGGGCGCCTCGGGTGTGATCCCCACGGCGTGGAACATGGCGACCGAACCCGAGGAGGCGGCCGCGGCCCCGAGCGCCTTGAGGTGGTCCTCCGTCGCGTCGAGCGGGAGGCCCGTGATCGCGGGCACGAGGGTCCCCGTGGTGGCGCCAACGACGTGGCCCACGGCGGCGAAGCCGACCGGGTCCTCCAGGAGGCGGGCGGGCGCGCGGTCGGTGCGGAACACGGCGCGCGCACGCCGTCCCGCGTCGAGGTGCAGACCGGCCGCAGGCGCGCGTCCCGTGAGCGCGCAGCAGATGTCGATAAAGTCCCCGTAGCGTTCCGTGCGCGCGCCCAGAACCGAGTTGCAGAACACGATGGCGTTGGACTCAGACCACGCAACCTGCGTACCGAACGCCGGTCGCTCCGCGAGCTGGTAGGGGGCGCAGGTCCACGTGGGGCGGCACCCCATCGCTACGTACGTGTCCATCAGCATCCGCGCCTCGTTCGAGGTGCCGGGGTCGAGGTGGACGAGTTCGGGGTGGAGCAGATCCAGCGAGGACACGTTGAGCGTGGTCGGGACGACGACGCGTCCGCCCGCGTCCGCGAGACGTCGGGCGAAATCCAGGCCGGTGGGGCCGTGGTAGAGGCAGCCGTCGATGTGGGCGCCGACCACGTCGAGCAGCCCGTCGGCGTCCATCACCTCGGCGAGCGTGCACACGAGCCGCATGGCGAGCCGTCGAGCCTCGCCGCGCTCGCCGCCCAGCGCGGCGCGATCTTCGTCGGTGAGTGCCAGCGCCATCGGGGCGCATCATGGCACGCCATGCTGCGGCGCATGAGCGACGATCGTTCTCATGGACGGAGGTCGAACCGGCGGTGGGTGCCGCCCTCGTTCAGTAGGCCTCGGGCCGGCCCGGCATGGCGAAGTCGGCCTGCGGGAAGCTGGTGGAGCCGAACGCCGCCAGGTCGGTGCGGGCCAGCGTGGCAAGGTAGGTCGTGCCGAACACCGCGGCGAACTCCCTGTCCTGCAGGTGCGCCTGCTCGACGGCGTCGCGGGCGACGTAGGGCCCGATGTTCTGGCGGTAGCGGTAATCCTTCAGCGAGGCGGCGACGTCCTCGACGGTCGCCCCTCCGTTGTCCCACAGCCGTGCGGTGTCGAGGTAGACCTCGTGCGGAACGACCTCCTGGACGACGCCCTTCACGCCCGCGAAGTGCTCCTCGATGTGCGCGTCGAGCTGGATCGGATCCAGGCGAACGCCGCCTTCGGAATCAGGCAGCGGGCACTGCCCGTGATCGGCCGTCACGAACAGCACGTAGTCGTTGGGGTAGCGCTCGTCGAGCATGGCCACGAGCCGCCCCAGTTGCTCGTCCACGGCCTGCAGCTGCAACCCCGTCCACTTCGACGCCATGCCGTAGACGTGCCCCGTGTAGTCGGGCGACTTGTAGTTGATGTAGAGGAGATCGCTCGTGCCGCCCCCTCCGATGGGCTCCGAATCGAAGGTGGCCTCGATCAGGTCGCCCTGGTACCGCACGATGGGCGGGCTGCAGCACGGCTCCGCCGGGCCGGTGGGGGTGAACTCCTCGTCCCAGTTCGGCGGGGTGAACGCGGCCTGGTGTCGCTCGAAGACGTCCAGGCCCGGAACCCTCGAGGGGAGCCGGTACAGCGCGGGGTTGTGACAGGCCCATTCGCCCACCCCGTCGTCCCAATACACGCCGACCGGCCTGCTCCCGTCCGCGCGGTCCTTGCCGCCGTAGCCGATCATGCCCATGTGCCAGACCTGGTAGCCGATCTCGCCCACCCACGCCCGGCCGCCCGTCCGCTCGTACCAGAGGTCCGCGAGGGTCGGGACCAAGATGTCGCCCGGGTCCGCACGGCCCGGCTCCTTGTAGGCCTTGCGCGGGCCGGCGCCGGCGCGGATGTTGTGTCCGGTGATGCCGTGCTGCGATGGGAAGGTGCCCGTGCCGATGGTCGCGTGCGCGCACGCCGTCACGGCCGGGAACGAACCCATGAGCGCGTTGCGATAGTTCGCCCCCTCGCCCATCAACCGCTTGAGGTTGGGCCACTGGCCACGGAAATGGTCGAGGACGTTCCAACCGCCGCCGTCGAAGACGAACGTCACCACGACCTTGGGGGGCTTCGTGGCGCCGATCCCGGGAGCCACCTGCGGGAGCCCCGGCAGGACGCGACCGTCGCGATCGGCCGGCCAGTCGTCCATGCCCACGAACGCCGCGGTGGTGGGCGCGATGTCGGCCAGGCTCACGCGTTCCGTGCTGTCCTTCGGATCGATCCGTCCGGGTGCGTACACGACGAGCGGGATCCGCTCCAGATACATCCAGACGCTCGCATGGCTCGTGCGGGGATCCTGGGTCACGAGGCTCAGGGATTCGTTCTCGTAGTTCGCGCTGTTGAACGGAGCGAGCAGGAGTTGGAGGTCGCCCGAGCGGCCGTCGTGGAAGGCGCGGCGCACGAGCTCCATGTATTCCGAACCGAGCCCCTGCGCCATGGCGTCCTGGACGGGACGCGCCGCGGGTCGGGCGAGCTTGCGAGCGCCCCACCCGATCGCCGGTCCCGCGAGGGCCCACACGAGCCCCCCGGCGCCGGCGAGCATGAGGAACCGACGCCGACCCGGATCCGCGGCCCCGTCACCCTCGGGCCGGGAGATCCACCACAGCAAGAACAGTCCCACCGCCAAGACGACGACCCCGGTGACTGCGCCGAGGACGACGGATCCCGCGAACCCCACGACGAGCCCGGCGAGCCCGCCGAGGGTCGCGAGCACGACCAGGGCAGGCGTGGGAAGGCGGGAACCGCGCATGGTTCCATTCTCCCAGAGTCCTCCGGCGCGACGACGCAGGGCGGTGTTGCGTTCCCGTGGTGGGGGGTCAGCCCCGCTTGCGCGCGGGGTCGAAGAAGGGGAGCGGGACCACGGTTGCACCCACCTTGCCGCGCTCGCCCTCGACCGAGAACTCCACGCTGAGCCGCGTTCCGACTCGCTCCTGCGCCTTGTCCACCGAGCCGAACCCGACCATCTTCTTGATCGTGGGCCCCCAGGTGATGGACGTGGCCCGGCCCACCTGTCGGTTGTCTCGGTAGATCGGCACCGGATCGCGCTGCGTGAAGGGGCTGATGGCGGGCGCGAGCCCGTGCTTGGCGTACATGCCCTCGATCCCGGCCCAGTCCAGCGCCACGCCGACGAGCCGGCGCGCGGGGCCGCCAGCCTGCTGCTCCGCCAAGAGCGTGCGCCTCCCATTGAAGTCCGCCGCCTTGTTGAAGTCCACGAGCCGGCCGAGGCCCAGCTCGAACGGGGAGTACTGCTGTTCGGGGGCCACCGCGTGGCGCGCGCTCGTGTACTCGGCGTCGATGAGGATCAGGCCCGCCTCGACGCGGCAGACGTCGAGCGCCCGGATGCCCGCGGCCCGGATCCCGTAGGCGCGGCCCACGTCGAAGAGGTGATCCCACACCGGGAGGGCCCCGATGTTGTCCATCCACAGCTCATAGCCGAGGTCGCCCATGTAGCCGGTGCGGGTCACGTCCACCGGGACCCCGGCGATCTGGGTCATCCTGCGGCCGAAGTAGCGCAGGTCCGACCAGTCCTTGCCCGTGGCCCGTTCCAACACGTCTCGGCTGAGGCGACCCTGCAGCGCCAGCGCCGCGGTGGCGTCGCTGACGTCGTCGATCTTCACGTCCAGGAGCGACGCGTTCAGCCCGAACCACCGGTAGCAGGCGTCGGCGGCGGTCACGCGGTAGCGATCCTCGCCGATGCGCGCCACCGTCCCGTCGTCGAGCACCTTGCCCTGCTCGTCGCACCACGGCGTGTAGAGGACCCGGTCGAGCGCGAGCTTGGAGACGTCACGCGTCATCACGCGATCCAGGAGCCGGCAGGCGTCGGGCCCGGAGACCTCGTACTTGTACAACGGGCTGATGTCGAACACCGCGGCGGCCTCGCGCACCGCGTTGTATTCGATGTCGTGGAAGTCGCCATAGACCGCGGCGGAGAAGTACCCCGCCCACTCACCCCAGGCGAGCTTCTGGTTCAGCTCCCGTTCCCGATCGAAGAACGCGGTGCCGATGCTCATGCTCGATCCTCCTGCTTACTCGGGTCTTGGTCCGCCAACAGCTGCGCGTGAACGCTTGCGTAGGGTAGCCCAGCCCCGTTGACCCCCGGCGTCGCCCCGGCTGACTGCAGGTCACGAGGCCGTTGGTGCCCCCAGGGACCCACGGCTAGCATGGGCCGTCGGCGCGGCACATCAGCCGCCTGACCTCGTTCGACCCCTCGTCACTCGTCGGGAGGAACACCTCTGATGGCCAAGCGCTACGACGCGGTCGTGATCGGCGGCGGGCATAACGGGCTCGTGAACTCGGCGTACCTGGCCAAGGCCGGGCTCAAGGTCTTGGTGCTGGAACGCCGCCACATCCTGGGCGGGGCAACGCTCACCGAGGAGATCGTCCCCGGTTTCAAGTTCAGCGTGTTCAGCTACGTCGTGTCCCTGCTGCGGCCCGAGATCATCCGCGAGCTCGAGCTCCCCAAGCACGGCCTCGAGATCCTCCCGCTCGACGGCACGATCACGCCCCTCGACGACGACTACCTCTGGCGTGTGAACGATCATGGCAAGACCGTGCGCGAGCTCCGCCGATGGAGCCTCAACGACGCGGAGGTCTACGAGGAGTACGGCACGTTGATGGCCGAGATGGGGCGGTTCATCAAGCCCATCCTTTCCGTGCCGCCCCCCGACCCCGGCAAGATCAATCCACGGGAATGGTTGCCTCTGGCCGGCCTCGCGAAGGACTTCAAGGATCTGCCGCAGAAGATGCAGACCACGTTCATCCAGCTCATGACGATGAGCGCCGCCGACTTCCTGGAGCAATGGTTCGAGACCGAGCCGTTGAAGGCCACGATGAGCGCCTCGGGCATCATCGGCACGTTCCAGGGCCCGCGGTCGCCCGGCACCGCCTACGTGTTGTTGCATCACTACATGGGCGAGATCGACGGGGCCTTCCGCGCGTGGGGGGTGCCGCGCGGCGGCACGGGCTCGGTGGCCTATGCCATCGCGAGCGCCGCCTTGGCGGAAGGGGTCGAGATCCGCACGAAGGCGGGGGTAGAGGAGATCAAGACGCAGGGAGGGCGCGCCGTGGGCCTCGTCCTGTCCTCGGGCGAGGAGATCGAGGCCGACGTGATCATGTCCTCGCTCGATTCCCGCCAGACGTTCATCAACCTGCTGCCGGAGAGCGCCCTCGACCCGACCTTCCGTCAGGAGGTGATGCGCTTCAAGTATCGCGGCTCCTCGGGCAAGGTGAACCTCGCGCTGAGCGGCCTCCCCGAGCTGGCTTGCAAGCCCGGCGCGGGGGAGTGGCTGCGCGGCGCGATCTCGTTCTCACCCTCGCTCGACTACATGGAGCGCGCCTACGACGATGCGAAGTACGGCCGTGCATCCTCGCGCCCGTACATCGACTGCATCATGCCCACCCTGGTCGACCCGACCATGGCGCCCCCCGGGAAGCACGTGATGAGCTGCTTCGTGCAGTACGCGCCCTACCATCTCGCCGACGGCGAGCCGTGGGACGACGCCAAGCGCGAGGCCTTCGGCCAGAACGTGATCGACACGCTCGAGGAGCGCTTCCCTGCGATCCGCTCGATGATCGAGGGCTACCAGTTCGTGACGCCCAAGGACATCGAGGACATCACGGGGCTGTCGGAGGGCAACATCTTCGCGGGGGAGCTGAGCCTGGAGCAGCTGTTCTTCAACCGGCCGGTGCCCGGTTGGGCTCGCTACCGCACGCCGGTCGCCAACCTGTGGATGTGCGGGTCGGCCACGCACCCCGGGGGCGGCATCATGGGTGCTCCGGGGCGGATCGCGGCGCTCGAATACCTGAAGGAGAAGAAGCGCGGGCGTAGGGTCGCCTGATGGCCCGGACCGACGTCGTGGTGATCGGCGGTGGACACAACGGCCTCGTGGCCGCCGCCTACCTCGCTCGGGCGGGCCGCAAGGTCGTGGTGCTGGAGCGCGCCGAGGCGGTCGGTGGCATCTTGCGCAACACGGAGGTGGCCCCCGGCTTCACCGCGCCGGGCCTCGTGCACACCGTGGGGCGGTTGCGCGTCTCCGTCGCGAGGGACCTGAAGCTCTCGGCGCACGGGCTGAGCACGATCACGCCAGCTGTGCGGATGTTCGCCCCGCGGCTCGAGGGCCCCGGGGTGACGTTCTGGGGTGACCCCGAGCGCACGGCGACCGAGCTGGCAGGCGGTGAGGGCGCAGATGCCGACGCCTACCGGCTCTTCGACAAGAAGATCCGGGCGTTCGCGAGCTTCATGGCCTACCTGAACGCCGTCACGCCGCCGGATCCCAAGAGCCCCTCGCTCGGCGACGCCATCATGGGGTTGAAACTCGGCAAAGCCTTCCACGACCTCGGCGCCAAGACCGGCCGCGAGACCGTCCGCGCGCTCCCCATGGCGGTGGCAGACCTCGTGCAGGAGACGTTCGAGCAGGAGGCGGTCCGAGGCGCGCTCGCGACCCGGGGAGTGCTCTACACCTCTATGGGCGCGTGGGCCACGGGGACCGCCGCCGTGTTCATCAACGACTCCGCCGGCAACGACGGCGGGGCGGCCGGGACGGCCACGTTCGCGGCAGGAGGGACGGGCGCGCTCGCCGACGCCCTGGCCTCCGCGGCGCGGAGCCTCGGCGTCGACATCCGCACCGACGTCGAGGTCACCGCCGTGCGCTCCGTCGACGGCCGGGTGATCGGGGTGAGCACGGCGACGGGCGACACGCTCGACGCCGCCCTGGTGGTCTCCGGCGCGGACCCCAAGACGACCCTCGACCTCTGCGATCCCGTGGAGCTCGGACCGCACCTGAGGTGGCGGGCGGACAACATCCGGCAGCCGGGGGCGACGGCCAAGGTCAACCTCGCCCTCTCGGCCCTTCCCGCGTTCGCGGGCGTCGACTCCGAGGAGCGCCTGAAGGGCCGGATCGTGGTCGGGCTGTCCATCGACCACGTCGAGAAGGCCATGGACGCGCACAAGTATGGGCACGTGGCCGCCGATCCCATCCTGGAGGCAACGATCCCATCGCTCGTCGACCCCTCGCTCGCTCCCGAGGGCAAGCACGTGATGTCGATCGTGTTCCAGGCGGCGCCGCGGTGCCTGCGCGACGGCGATTGGTCCAGCGAGCGTGACCGCCTCGGCGACATCGCGGTGGCGTCTCTCGAGCGGTTCGCTCCGGGTCTAGGCGAGCTGGTGGAGGCTCGCCAGGTCATCACGCCCGCGGATATGGAGTCGGACTACGCCCTCAGCGGAGGCCACGTCTACCACGCGGAGCCCGGGCTGGATCAGTTCTTCGCGTGGCGACCCCTGAACGGCTACGCCCGCTACGAGATGCCCCTGCGTGGCCTGTACCTGGCCGGTTCGGGAGCCCACCCCGGCGGCGGCATCACGGGCGGCCCGGGAGCCAACGCCGCGCGCCAGCTCCTTGCCGACGCCAAGAGGCGTTAGCGGCACCCTCAGGGACAGGGACCCACGCTCACCTGGATCCCGTGGTGATCCGACCCGGGCACGGCGAAGGTAGATCCGTCGGTGGCGCACCAATCCGCCGAGACGAACGCATGGTCGATCCGCAGGAACAGGGCCGGCCACCACCCGCCGAAGTACGTGGATGCCGCCCACCCACCCTCGCGCATCGCGTCGCGCAGCGAACGATCGAAGATCCGGTACGCGAGCGCCCGGTCCGACGCGTTGAAGTCGCCGACCACGACCACCGGGCGTCGCTCTCGGGCCGCCGCGTCGACGATCGAACGGGCCAACGCCTGCTGGTCGGCGAACGTGCTGGAGTCGTGCAGAGGGTTCAGCGCGTGGGCGACGTAGAGCACGAACGGGCGACCGGGCGCGTCCACGCCGATCCGCAGGATGCGCGAGCGCGGGAGGCCGGCGGGGCGCAGCAACGCCATCGGCCAGCGGGCGTGCACACCGATCCCGCCGTCCACGACGGTGTAGGGAAGCTCGCCGACGCCGTCGAGCCGCGTCCAGAACCCCTCGCCCATCTCGACGGTGGCCAGGACGTCGACGGAACGCGCCTCGAGTGCGGCGACGGCCGCATCAGGCTCGGGGTTCGCGTCGTAGACATTCGCCATCGCGATCACGACCGGCAGCGTGGGAGCTGGTCCCGAACGTGGTACCCGCGGCTCGACGGTCGCCGTGAGGCACGCGAGGAAGATCGAGATGCCCGCGAGCAGGGGCAGCCAGCGTCTGCGGGTGAGCGCGAGCGGCCCGAGGATCAACAACGCAGCCACGCCAACGGTCGGCAAGCCCACCGCCAAGGTGTCCACCAGCTCGCCGTCGTGGTCGCGCAGCACGAACCACAGCCAGGGTGCGGCGATGACCGCTACGGCGAGGGCCGGGGGCACGCGGCGCCGGGGGCGGGCACTCGTCGACGCCCCGGCGTGGGAAGGGTTCGCCATGGGCCGCCCACCCTATCGAGGGGGCGACGGGCGCCACCATCGGCCGTATGGCAAGCTCTCGCCATGACGGACGCCCCCGATTTCCGCCTCGAGGGTTCCGCGCTGCGCGGGGACGACGAGTTCTCGGAGTTCTCGAACACCGACCTGCCCTACTACGCCGATTGGCACGGCTCCTTCGAGAAGCTGCCCTGGGCCGTCGACGACGAGGCCCTTCGCGCGGCTCGAGCCGACGTCGCCATCGTCGGGGCGCCGCTGGACGAAGGGGTCTCCTCCCGCCCCGGCGCTCGGTTCGGGCCCCGCGCCATCCGGATGGCGCCGACCGCGTGGGGCCGTGAGTACGCGTGGTCGATCCAGCTGGACACGGAGCCCTACGCCAACCTGAAGGTGGTCGACGCCGGGGACGCGCCCGTCGTGCCCACGCGGTTCAAGCGAGGCCTCCGCGTCATCCACGAGAAGGTCTTCCGGGTCGCCGCATCCGGTGCGATCCCCATCGTGCTGGGCGGCGACCACTCGATCACGTACCCGAGCGCCGCGGCCGTGGCCCGCCACGCCTGGCCGCGCAAGGTCGGCATCGTGCACTTCGACGCGCACGCCGACACGGGTGCCGATCAATGGGGGAACCTCTATGGGCACGGCGAGCCGATGCGACGGCTCATCGAGGAGGGGTGGGTGGCCGGTCCCAATTTCGTGCAGGTGGGGCTCCGCGGCTACTGGCCCGAGCGGGAGACCTTCGAGTGGATGCGCGAACAGGGACTGCGCTGGCACACCATGGTCGAGATCGAGGAGCGCGGCGCGGAGGCGGTGATCGCCGACGCCATCGCCGAGGCCCTCGACGGACCGGAGTGCATCTACCTCTCCGTCGACATCGACGTCGTGGACCCGGGGATGGCGCCGGCGACGGGCACGCCCGAATCGGGAGGGCTGCTCGCGCGCGAGCTGCTGCGCGCGGTGCGCCAGATCGTGGGGGCGGTGGAGCTGGTGGGGATGGACGTCGTCGAGCTCTCGCCGCCGTACGACCACGCGGAGGTCACGGCGATCCTCGCGCACCGCACCGTGATGGAGGCCATCAGCGCGCTCGGCAAGAAGCGGAACGGCTGAAACCGATGTCGCACGATCATCGGGCCGAGCTCCAGGACAACCGCAGGCTCTGGGACGCCTGGACTCACGTGCATATCGCGGGCACGTTCTACGACGTCGGGCGCTTCCGCGAGGATCCCGACGATGTCCGCATCCCGATGTGGGAGCGTGACGAGGTCGGCGACGTCGCCGGGAAGTCGCTCCTGCACCTCCAGTGCCACTTCGGGTTGGACACGCTCTCGTGGGCGCGGATCGGTGCGAGTCGGATGACGGGTGTCGACTTCAGCGAGCCCGCCGTCGCGTTCGCGCGCGAGCTGGCACGCGAGGTGGGGCTCGCCGATCGTGCGCGCTTCGTCGTCTCGAACGTCTACGACGCTCCGAGCGCCTTGGCGGGGGAGACCTTCGACGTCGTGTACACCTCGCGCGGCGTCCTGGGTTGGCTCCCCGACATCGAGCGTTGGGCCGACGTGGTCGTCGCGTGCCTCGCCCCCGGCGGGACCTTCTTCATCAACGAGGCGCATCCGGCCCTGTGGACCATCGCGGAAGAGCAGGCGGCGCCGAACGACCTGCATCTCGGATTCGACTACTGGGGAGGCAAGACCTACTCGTTCCCCGTGCAGGGCTCCTACGCCGACCCCGAGGCCGACGTCGACGCCGAGGTTGAGCACGGATGGAACCACTCGCTGGGCGAGACGATCACAGCGCTCGCGCGGCGCGGGCTGCGCGTCGAGTACGTCGAGGAGAAGCCACGCGTGTATTGGCCCGTGCCGTGGCTCGTCGAGCGCGAGCCGGGCGCGTGGGGGTTCCCCGCCGAGCAGGAGGGGACGCTCCCACTCACCTTCTCCCTGCGCGCACGCAAGGACGGCTGAGCGCGCAGGCGCCGCGGCGCTCAAGGCCGCACGGTTCCGCGTCGATTCCGTACGCGTGATGGAGCCGCAGCCTGCCCTGGGCGAGGCCACCGACGCCTACCGCCGCCTGGTGGACAACGTTCGGGTGGTGATCGCCGGCAACTCGGAGGCCATCAGGATGGCCGCCCTGTGCCTGTTCGCCGAGGGCAATCTCCTGCTGGAGGGCGTGCCCGGCACCGGGAAAACCACGCTCGCGAGGGCGCTCGCGGTCTCGATCGGGGGCCGGTTCAACAGGATCCAGGCCACGCCCGACCTCCTGCCGAGCGACCTGACGGGCATCAGCGTCTACGACCAGCAGAAAGGCTCGTTCCACTTCGTTCCCGGTCCGATATTCGCGAACGTCGTGCTGGTGGACGAGATCAACCGAACGACACCGCGGACGCAGTCGGCGCTGCTGGAACCGATGGAGGAGCGACAGGTCACCGTGGAGGGGGTTACGCACGCGCTGCCCGAGCCGTATCTCGTGATCGCGACCGAGAACCCCGTAGAGCAGCACGGCACGTACCCGCTCCCCGAGGGGCAGCTCGACCGCTTCGCCCTCACCGTCCAGGTCGGCTACCCCGACGCCGCCGGAGCGGCCGCGGAGATCGTGCGCCGGCAACTGCTGCGACATCCCATCGCGGACCTGAAGTCGGTCCTCGGCCCACACGAGGTGATGCGGGCGCAGTCGGTGGTGCGCGCGGTGCACGTGGACGACACGATCCTCGAATACGTCGTCTCGCTCATCCAGGCCACGCGCGCCGCGCCGGAGATCGCGCTGGGTGCCTCGCCGCGCTCGACGGTCGCGCTCACGAGATGTGCCCAGGCGCGCGCGGTGGCCCAGTACCGCGACTATGTCCTGCCCGATGACGTGAAGGCGCTCGCCTCCGCCGCGCTCGCCCACCGACTCATCCCGCGCCAGGCCCGGGCCGGCGCAGGTCTCGGGCGCGAGGTGGTTCGCCGCATCCTCGATCAGGTCCCGGTTCCGCTGCACGTCGCCGGGATGCGGTGACACGCATGCCGCGGCCGCGTAAGCGGGCGGCCGGCCTCGTCGTGGCCGCGGGGCTCCTGTTCTTCCTCGGCACCAACGTCCAAGCGGGCTGGCTGCTCGTGATGGCGGCGTGTGTGCTCGGCGCCGCGATGGCCGGAGCGATCCTGCCGGCGCTGATGCTGCGCGGGGTGCAGCTCGATCGACGAGCGCCTGCGGAGGTGCATCAACTCGAGACCGTCCTCGTCGAGATCGGCGTCACGAACCGCTCCCGCGGGATGCGCTCGGGGCTCGTGGTGAGCGATGCGTTCGTGCAGCCGAAGCGGTTCCTTGTGCCGCGCCTGCGTCCGGGCGAACGGGTGGAGCTCACGACCAGCCGGCAGGCGCGCCGGCGAGGTCCTCAGGCCGCCACCACCGTCACGCTGCGTTCCTGCGCGCCGTTCGGCGTCGCCGAACTCCAGCGTCGGCGCCGCGTCGATACCGAGACGTTGGTGCTCCCGGCGGTCGTGGCGCTCGGACCTCTTTCGTTCGTCCGCCCGGCGGACACCGCCGAGCATGCCATCCGCTCGGCTCCGCGTCGCGGCCTGGGGCCCGAGTACCTGGGCATCCGCGAATACCGGGCGGGCGATTCGATGCGGCGTGTGCATTGGCCCTCCACGGCTCGCACCGGCACCGTGATGGTCCGCGAGTTCGAGCTGGAGCAGACGCGGCGCATCGCGATCGTCATCGACGCCTCTTGGGACGCCTCCTGGGACGCCTCCTGGGACGCGGGCGCCGACGGATGGACGCCGCTCGATCGGGTCTGCGCGACCGCCGCCTCGGTGGCCTCGGCGGCGCTCGCCCAGGGGCACGGCGCGCGGCTCGTCCTGCCGCACGCGACCGGCGTCGAGGTCCTCGCGCGCGCCGACGCTTCCGAGCTCCATCGCCGCCTGGCGCACGTCGTGCCCGACCCTGCGCGCGGGTTCGCGGAACTGCTCGAGGGTCTCGGGTCCGAGGTCCGCGGCGTCGAGACCGCGGTGTTGGTCTTCCCGGCACGCCGGGGCCACGACCGGGCGGCCATCGAGCGGGCCGTCGCGCACCTGAGGGATCTGGTGCCGCACGTTGTCGTGATCGCGGTCGAGGTGACCGAGGAGGAAGCCGCCTCCGAGGTCATGGCTCCGGGGTCGTGGACGGCCCTCGAGGAGGGGCTGCGTCGCGTGGGAGCCGAGGTCTTCCCTTGGCGCTCGGGCGACGACCTCGCCGTCTTGCTCAGCCCCGGCCCGGATGGGGAGGCCGCGGCGTGACGTTCGAGCTGAAGCGGACCCCCGGTCCGCCCGAGGACTCCGTGGCGCTGCGTGTGGTCGTGATGCTGGCGGTCGAGCTCGCGATCATGGCCGTCGTGGCCCAGCACGCCGTGGACGTCTTCACGGCCGCGGCCGCCCTCCTGCTGGCCCCCCTCGGGTACTGGTTCTCGTATCGGCGCCGCGCCCACACGAGCTTGGCCGTGAAGCTGCTGCTGTCGGTGGGGTTGCTTGCCGCCCTGGGTCAGTTCCTGCAGGCCGTGGGATCGGCGGGCTCGGTGGACCAGGCGCGTCTCCCGCTCGCCTCGCTGTTCCTTTGGGTGCAGGTGCTCCACGCGTTCGACGTGCCGCGCCGGCGTGACCTCGCGTTCTCGATGATCTCGAGCACGATCCTGATAGCCGAGGCCGGGGCGCTCTCCCTCACGACGGGATTCGCGCTGCTCCTGGTCCCATGGATGGGGCTCTGCGGCGTGTGGCTCTCCCTGTCGAGCCGCCCCCGCCCCGACCAGGTCGCCCCTCCCGTGTCCGTCCGGCGCATCGAGCCGGCAGACGCCTCGCGGCGGGCGTGCGTGTACGCGCCCGCGCGCGCGGCGGCCATGCCGGTGGCCGCGGTCACCGTGGCGGCGTTCGTGCTGTTCCTCGCGATGCCGCGCGTCCCCGGCTCATTCGTCAAGGCGCCGCCCTTCTCCTTCTCGCACCCGCCCACGCAGCTCTCCTCGTTCGACGGCGGCGTCGCGAACCCGAACCTGCCCGCCGCCAACCCCGACGGGGTGGTGGACTTCGCGCCCGGGGCCTACCCGGGGCTCTCGGACCACGTCGACCTACGCGCTCGCGGCCACCTGTCGGATTCCATCGCCTTCCGCGTGCGTGCGCCGCAGGCGGCGCTGTGGCGGGCTGAGGCGTTCGACACGTACGACGGAACGACGTGGAGCCTCGGGGACCCCCAGACGCAGACCCTGCTGGCGGGAGCGGCACCCGGCTCCTTCGACATGCCGGGCACGCAGGGGAGCGCCGAGGCGTTCGCCGGCCCCGAGACGGTGCGCCTCACGCAGACGTTCTACGTGGATACGCCGCAGCCTAACGTCTTGTTCGCGGCGGCGACCCCCTCCACCGTCTATTTCCCCGCGGCGGGCGCGCGCGTCGATCGGTACGGCTCCGTGCGCACGCCGATCCTGCTCGACGCCGGCTTGGTGTACTCCGTCATCTCCGACGTGCCGGTGCCCGATCCGGACCGGCTGCGCCGGGCGGGGACCACGATGCCGCGCGGGATGGAGCGCTACCTGCAGGTGCCGGGGGAGCTCCCGAGCCGGGTCGGAGACCTGGCCGGCGACATCACCCGGGGTTCGGCCTCCGAGTACGACCGGGTGCTCGCGGTGCAATCGTGGATCCAGCAGCACACCCGATACAACCTCGACGTTCCGGCCGACCCACCGGGTGTGGACGCGGTCGACGAGTTCCTCTTCGTGACGCGCCAGGGCTTCTGCGAGCAGATCGCGAGCTCGATGGCGGTGATGCTCCGCACCCTCGGGATCCCCACCCGCCTCGTCACGGGCTACGGGCCCGGGAGCCGGAATCCGTTCACGGGCTACTTCGAGGTCAAGCAGTCTGACGCGCACGCCTGGCTGGAGGTCTACTACCCCGGCAGCGGGTGGGTGCAGTACGACCCGACGTTCGGAGTGCCCGAGGCGGCGCCGGGCCTCGGGGGGCGCTTCATGGCCGGTCCGGTGTTCGCTGCGATCGGGCGCTTCGCCCAAGACGCCGTGCCGGAGCCGGTCAAACGCGCTGCCGGCGTGGTGGCGGGCGCGGTCCGCGACGTGGCGCGAGCCGCCCTCCACGAGTGGCCGCAGGCGGCGGTGGTCATCGCGCTCGTTGGCCTGGCGGCGGTGGCGTGGCGCCGACGGCACAGGGGCCGAGCCGACTCGACGCGGCCGGCCGACGCCGCCGAGGCGGCGTTCCTCGACCTCGCCGCGGCCCTGGCCCCGGCCGGCCACGCCCGGGGGGAACACACCACACCGGGGGAATACCTCCGGGAGCTCCAGGGCGATCCCGCCCTCGCTTCCGAGGTCGTGGAGGCCGCCGATACGATCGTTGCCACCTTCGAACGGTCCCGGTTCGCTCCGCTCGCCTCCCGGCCGAGCCGGGAGGACGTGATCTTGGCCCGCATGCTCGTCGCTCAGGTGCGCGGGAAGGTCGGGCCGCGGTAGCGTGAGGGGCATGTGCCGAAGCATCAAGACCCTGCGTCGACCCGATGAGCCCGCCACCGAGGAAGAGATCCGCGCCGCCGCGCGTCAGTACGTCCGCAAGGTGAGCGGTTACCGCGAGCCCTCGAAGAAGAACCACGACGCCTTCGAGGCCGCCGTGGACCGCATCGCGGACGCCTCGCGGTCCTTGCTGAACGCCGTGGCGCCGCCCGTCGACGCCTGAGACCCAACCCCTCGCGCCGCCCGATCGCGCGGAGCGTCGGTACGATTGCCGCCATGTATCCGTTGGATCCGGCGCCCGAGGACATGCGCGCGATGGGGGAGGCGGCCCTCGCCTACCTCATCGGATTCATCCAGGGGCTCGAGGACGCCCCAGCGGAGGCCACCGAGGGCGCGCTCGAGCTCGCGCGCGCGATGCGAGATGGGCCTCCTGAGAAGGGCGGCGAGTTCGCGCCGTTGATGGAGGACGTCAAGGACGCGGTCGCTCGAACCTTCGAGTACGCCGGACCCGGCTACCTGGCCTACGTGCCGGGGGGAGGGCTCTACACCGCTGCCCTCGGGGAGTTCCTCGCCCAGGGCGTGAATCGCTTCGCCGGGCTCTGGCAGCCGAGCCCGGCGGTGGTGCAGATCGAGGAGAATGTCACGCGCTGGCTCTGCGACCTGTTCGACTACCCTGCCGGATCGCAGGGGCTCCTGCTCTCCGGTGGGTCGATGGCGAACCTCTCCGCCATGGTGACGGCCCGTCATGATCGGCTCGGTGAGGACTTCACCGACGGCACGTACTACGTGAGCGAACAGGCGCACGCGAGCGTGACCAAAGCAGCCACCATCGCCGGCTTCTCGAAACGGAACGTGCGGATCGTGGCCACCGACGACCGGCTGCGGATGGATCCCGAGGCGCTGCGCGCACAGATCCGCGCGGACCGCGCGGCCGGCTTTCGTCCGTTCCTGGTGGGCGCGAGCGCCGGCACCACGAACACGGGCGCCATCGATCCGATCGATGCGCTCGCGGACGTGGCGCAGGAGGAGGGGCTCTGGCTGCACGTGGACGGTGCGTACGGCGGCTTCTTCCAGCTCACCGATCGCGGCCGCGACTGGTTCCGCGGGGTGGAACGCAGCGACTCCGTGACCCTGGATCCGCACAAGGGGCTGTTCCTGCCCTACGGCACGGGCGGCCTCGTCGTGCGCGACGGCGAGGCTTTGCGCGACGCGCACTACGAGGGCGCGGCGTACCTGCAGGACCTGCCGCCCACCGGCGAGCTGCCCAACTACAGCGAATACTCCGCCGAGCTCTCGCGCGACTGGCGAGGGCTGCGCGTGTGGATGCCGCTCAAGCTCCACGGCGTGGGTGCCTTCCGCGAGGCGCTGGACGAGAAGCTCGATCTCACCACGTATCTGTATGAGGCCCTGGCCGCGGACCCGGCCATCGAGCTGCCGTGGGGGGCGCCGCAGCTCTCGGTGGTTCCGTTCCGCCTCGCGGGCGCCGACGACGACGGGCAGCGGGCCTTCCTCGCCAGCATCAACGCGAGCAAACGGGTGTTCCTGTCCTCCACCATGATCCACGGCGCCTACACGCTGCGGGCGTGCATCGTGTCGCACCGCACGCACAAGGATAGGATCGACGAATGCGTGGAGATCGTGCGGCGGGCCGCGGCGGAACCCGGCGAGTAGCCCACCGTGCCCGAGCTCCCGGAGGTCCGTGCCATGGCCGAGCGGCTCGATGAGGTGCTGACCGGCGCGGAGCTCGAGGGTCTCGATCTGCTGCAGTTCTCCTCGTTGAAGACCTACGCGCCCCGCCCCGACGAGCTGCTCGGGCGCACGGTGGGGCGCGTGGCGAACCGTGGCAAGTTCGCGGTGATCGAGCTCGGCGGGCCGCGCCTGCTCTTCCATCTGTCCCAGGGGGGGCGCGTCGACGTGGAGTACCCCCCGAAGTCCACGAAACCACGCGGGTGTGTCCTCCGCATCCGGGTCCGCGATCGTCCGAGCGTGTTGATCAAGGAGTTCGGCACCCAGCGCAAGGCCGGCTGGTGGGTGCTCGCGGACGGCGACGACGGGCCGCTCGCCAAGCTCGGACCCGAGGTGCTCTCGCCCGCGGCCGACGTCTGGTTCCTCCAGGCGGAGGATGCTCGCCGCGTGCACACGATCCTGCGCGACCAGCGCACGATCTCCGGCGTCGGCCGCGGGTACAGCGACGACGTCCTGCACCACGCGAGGCTCTCGCCGTACGCCTCCTTCAACAAGCTGGACCGCCCTGATCGCGAGCGGTTGGTCGCCTCGCTCCATATCGTCCTCGACGCCGCGCTGGCGCAGGAGCGCAAGCGCACCGGCGGCCTCCCGACCAAGCTCGGCGACCACTTCACCGTGCACAACCGGGCCGGCGAGCCGTGCCCGGCGTGCGGCGAGGACCTCCGGCGCGTGAGCTACGAGTCGCACGAGGTCACCTACTGCCCCGCCTGCCAAACCGGCGGGAAGGTGCTGGCGGATCGGCGGATGAGCCGGTTGATCCGCTAGGCACCTAGCGGCATCGGCGATAGCGTCGAGTCGCGATGCCCACCGACGAGCGCCCACCGCACGGCCCCGACGCGCCGCAGGACGATGCTGCAGAACGGCGCGCGCGCCTGCGTGGCCACCTGGCGGACCTCACGCCGCTGCGGACCTCGCGCGATTTCCGGCGCCTCTTCATCGGACGCTCGATCTCCGAGTTCGGCGATGCCATCGTGGGCGTGGTCGTGCCGTTCCAGGTTTACGCGATGACCGGCTCGGCGCTTGCGGTGGGGCTGCTGGGTCTGTGCGCCCTGGTTCCCGTGTTCGTCTTCCCGATCGTGGGTGGGGCGCTCGCCGACGCGCTCGAACGCCGGCGCCTCGTGATAGGGAGCAACGCGTTCCTCGCCGGGATGTCGCTGCTGATGGCCGTCAACGCGTCGCTGGATCGCCCGCGCCTGTGGCCGGTCTATGTCTTCGCCACGCTCTCGGCCGGCATGTACACGTTCGGCCGGCCGGCCACCTCCACGTGGCCGGCGCGGCTCCTCGGTCTCGAGCTGCTGCCGTCCTCCAATGCCCTCGAGGCCGGGTTCGGGACCGCCGTGGGCATGGTGGGGCCGGTTGCGGGCGGGTTCCTGCTCCTGCTGATCCATCCGGCGGGCGCGTACGCGTTCGACGTCGTGACGTTCCTCGTGGCCATCGTCTTCGTGTGGCGCATGGCCCCCTCACCTCCGGCGCACGACGCACCCGAGGTGAGCTGGAGCGCGGTGGCGGACGGATTCCGGTTCCTGCGGGGCAAGCGCACGATCCAGTCGGTCTTCGCGATCGACCTGAACGCCATGATCTTCGGATTCCCCGAGGCCCTGTTCCCCGCCATGGCGGTCCGCCTCGGCGGCGGGTCCGGCGCGGGGGTCCTCGGCTTGCTCTACGCCGCGCCGGCGGCGGGTGCGTTCCTGGCGTCGGCGTTCTCGGGCCGTGCGAAACACGTGCGCCGCCAGGGACGCGTGATCATGGTGGCCGTCGTGGTATGGGGCGCGGCCATCGTCGTGTTCGGTCTCTCGACCTGGCTCTGGCTGTCACTCCTCATGCTCGCGATCGCCGGGATGGGCGACATGGTGAGCGGGATCTTCCGCATGACGATCCTGCAGACTGCGGTCACCGATCCGATGCGCGGCCGCCTCGACGGCATCGGCATGGCGGTGTGGGCCACCGGTCCGTCGCTGGGGGAGCTCGAGTCGGGTGTGGTCGCGCATCTCACCAGCGTCCCGATCTCAGCGATGCTCGGCGGGGTGCTGTGCGTGGCGGGCGTCGGCGTGCTGCGCCTGCTCGTGCCGTCGTTCTCGCGCTACGACGCTCGCCACCCGAAGGCCTGATCGCGGCTCAACCGGCCGAGCGTCTGGAGCCACGGAGGTCTCCGAAGACGCGGGCGTGCACCGTGCGTTCGCCGGATCGATCCGATGACCATGGGGCCGGCGGGGCGCTCGTGATGTTGCTGAGCGCGAGGAGCACGGTGTCGTAGGTCACGCGCCAGCCCGCGAAGGCGACCCACGCCGCTTCGAGGTCCGCCTTCAACGGAACGCCCGCTTCGGCGAGCTGATGCACGGCGGCATCGAACTCCTCGCGGCGGATCGAGATGGGGTCGTCGGCGCGAGGGTCCGGGTCGTAGGCCACGCCGAAGAAGTCCGTGATACGGCGCAGCGAAAGGTAGCCCGCGCGCAGGCAGATGTCGGCCTGGACGTCGTGGTCGATGTCCACGAGCGAGACGGAGAGCGCCGCCGCATCGAGGATGGCCCCCGCCGCGGTCACCCAGGAGTGATCGGGCTGGGGAGAGCGGAAGAAGCACAACACCGGCAGGGACGAATGGCTCTCCTCCACGTCGACGAACCAGCGCTCCCACTCAACCCAGACGTCGTGGAGCATCCCGATGCGCTCCAGTCGCCAGAAGCGCTCGATCATCGTGACGCCCCATGCCGGCTCGCCGGCGCGCACCGCGAGCGCGGTCACGCCGAGCTCGCGGCGCGAAAACGACGAGTAGATGCTGGGGAGGTACGTGATCATGAGCGCAAGCAGGAACAGCCCGATCGCGGCCTCGGTGAAGACGAGCGCGACGCTCCCGAGGTGCTCGGGGCGAGCGCTCCCAAGGGTGAACAGCGACGATCCGGAGATCTCGAAGGCCTCCCGCCAGCTCACGAGGTCGAGGCCCCAGAAGATCAGCATGTAGGCCACCAGCGTGAGGCTCAGCCAGGCGGCGAGGGTAGCGATGAGCCCCAACGGCGCGTACATCGCGAGGATCCGGTCCCGGCGCTCGAACGACATGGACGGCCGCGCCAGTAGGAGGAACAGCCCCCGCAGCGACAGGAAGACCACGCGCGTGATGGTGGAGACGACGGCGCGCGGCAAGATCACGGTCTTGATGGCGGAGCCGAGCGTGGCCACGAGCATCGTCACCCCCGCGATCACGGCCAGCACGCGGAACACGACGAGCATCCGTCCATCCTGCCAGACGGTGCCGCCGACGCTGCGCCTCGGCCGCCGGAGTCCGCGGGGCCTCTAGGGCTGCGCTCGCACGAGCAGCTCGCCGTCGGCGTCCGCGAAGGTCTCGCGCCACCGGGGGTCGGCCCGCATCTGGGCAAGCAGCGAACCCCAGGTCCGCCGATCCAAGACGACGGCGTCGACGCGATAGCGATCGAGGATCTCGGCCCAGCCCTCGCTCCCCGTCGCCACGGTGACGTAGTCGTCCCAGACCCCCCGCGGATACAGCTCGAGCCGCGGGTCCACGAACAGGGGCGTGGATGGCGAAGCGAAGGCGAACCACGATCCCCAGGGCTCCGAGACGAGGAGGCGGGAGCCCGCAGGGAGCGTGGCCGTGGCCTCGGACAGCCCGGCGGGGGCCTCGTCCATGAGCGTGGGCACCGAGGGCGAGCGCCACCAGGGGAGCAGGAGGAGCGCGACGGCGACGATCGCTCCGATGACCGCGGCGTTCGCCCGGCGCGAGCCCTCACGCGGGGCGCGCTCCTTCCCACGATCCACGATGCTCGCCACCGCGACCGGGGTCACGAGCGCCCACCAGACCACGCCGCGGCGGGCCGGGAGGGCCAGCAGGAAGAACGTGACCAGCCACAGGAGCGCGCCCCAGGGGATGGCACCGCGGCGTCGCACGAGCCACGCCGCGATGCCGGCCGCCGTCGCGAAGAACGCGACCTCGGAGAACGTGGCGAGCGACGTCGGCGCCCACTCGGTCACGGTCGCGCGGATCAGGGGGTTCGTGCCGAGGCGCCACGCATACATCCAGGCGCCGAACCCGAACGGGTTCACGAGCGTCGCGAGGGCGGTGATCGCGCCCACCGCCGCGAGCCGTCGCCACCCGGGGTCCCGGTCGATCAGATCTTCGCCCAGGGCGAGGAGCACCAGCAAAGGCGCGAGGACGAAGCTGCCGTGCAGGTTCGCCCACGCGAGGGCGATGAACGGTAATGCCCAGAGGCGAGCGGGGCGGTCGCGGCGTCCGGCGAGGACCCACAACGAGGCCGCGAACGAGGCGACCCCGAACAGCTGGGGTCGCATGGAGAGCGTCTGCAGGCACACCAGGAACCCCCCGAGCGACAGCAGCGACGCCGACCGAGGCTCGGCGCCCTTGGCTCGGCACGCGAGATACACCAGGCAGAAGGTGGCCCCGATCAGGGAGGCCCGGAGCACCGCGATCGTCGCGAAGCCTCCGCCGCGGTGGGCCAGGGCGAGCAACGCCTGCGCCCCCCATTGCTGGTCCACCCAGGCCACGCCCCGGATGGTGAACGTCCAGGTCTCCGTGCGCGGGACGGACCCGCCCAGCACCTGTTCGCCCGCCCGGATGTGGTACGCGAGGTCGGTCGCCACCAGCGTCGTGGCGAGCGAGACGATGACCGGCACGAGGACCGCGAGCGAGGCCCAGACGTCGTCCAGGCTCGGCCGGGTGTTCGGCCGCGCCACGGCCGCGCGAACGGGGTGAGGGGTGCGCAGGGCAGGCAGGAGCGAGTGCGCCATCTCAGGTGGCTTCGGCCCCACCTCGCGCCGGCTGAAGGCCCGGCGAAGCGGGAGCTCAGTCCAGCTTGCGGTACAGGCGGATCGCGACCGGCACGAAGATCGCGAGCAAGACGAGGATCCACACGACGGACTTCACGAGCAGGCCCTCGAACGTGTCGACCGGCAGCTTCGTGTTGAAATCGATGATGCCGACGTTGCCCACGGACAGGTAGCGCGCGAGGTTGCACCAGATCGTGACGGGGTTGTTGCGCGCCACGACCTGCAGGAAGGGCGCCATCCCCGGCACGGGCACGAACGCCGAGCTCACGAACACGACCGGGAAGATCAGGGTGAACGATGCCGCCTGCACCGCCTCGACCTTCTTCAGAGACAGCCCGATGCACGCCATCATCCAGGAGAACGTGAACCCCACCGCCAAGGTGAGCAGCACCACGCCCAGGGCGTCGAGCAGGCCCTTGTGGAAGCGGAAGCCCACGAGGTAGCCGACGCCCACCACGATCAGGACGAGGAGGAAGTTCTTCGCCAGGTCGGAGGCGGCGCGGCCCAGCAGGACGGAAGAGCGCCCCATCGGCAACGACCGGAAGCGGTCGACGATGCCCGTCTTCATGTCCTCGGCCAGGCCCACGGCGGTGGTGGTGGAGCCGAAGATGGCGTTCTGGATGAAGATGCCGGGCATCAGGAACTGCACGTAGTCGAGGCCGGGTGCGAGGTTCGCGATGTTGTTCGCGTAGATGAAGCGGAACAGCAACACGAACATGATGGGCTGCACCAGCTCGAAGATGAACACGGTGGGGACCCGCGTGATGGTCAGCAGGTTGCGCCGCGCCACCACCATGCCGTCGCTGAGGGCCAGCGACGATCGCGCGATCACGCCGCTCGGTGCCCGCCGTTGCTTCGATCCCACGGTGACCGTGCTCAACGGTTCCTCCTCCCTCGCCGCTTCGCCTTACCGTCGCCGCTCTGCGGGTCCTGGCCGTCCTCCGCGCTCTTCCCGGTGAGCGAGAGGAACACGTCGTCGAGCGTGGGCCGGTGCAGGGCGATGTCGGCGAGTTGGATGTCGGTCTCGCCCAGCCGACGGACGCTGTCCAGCAGGGCGGCGGGGCCCTGGGTGCCCACGGGGATCCGCAACGAGCGCGCGTCTTCGTCGACATTGGGCTCGCCGGTGCCGATGCCAGCGAGCGATTCCGTGACGCGCCCGAGGTCGCCCTGCCGCTCCACGTGCAGCTCCAACACCTCGCCGCCGATCTGGTCCTTCAGCTCGTCGGACGTGCCCTCGGCGATGAGCGAACCGTGGTCGATGACGGCGATCCGGTCAGCGAGCTGATCGGCCTCCTCGAGGTACTGCGTGGTGAGCAGGAGCGTGGTGCCCTCCTGCTGCAGCTCCCGGATGAACTCCCACACGTCGACGCGGCTGCGCGGGTCCAGCCCCGTGGTCGGTTCGTCGAGGAAGAGCACGTCGGGACGGCCCACCAGGCTGGCGGCGAGGTCCAGCCGCCGCCGCATGCCGCCGGAGTAGGTGTTGGCGGGCCGGTCCATGGCGTCTGCGAGGTCGAAGCGCTCGAGGACATCGACGCTGCGCCGGCGGGCCTCCTCGCGCGCCAAGTGGTAGAGGCGCCCCACCATCTCGAGGTTCTCGAGGCCGGTGAGGTTCTCGTCGATCGCGGCGCTCTGCCCGGCGAGCCCGATGCGGAACCGGAGCTCCTCCGCGTCGCGCACGACGTCGAGCCCGTTGACCGTGGCGCGCCCGCCGCTCGGGAGCAGGAGCGTGGCGAGGATGCGGATCATCGTCGTCTTGCCGGCCCCGTTGGGACCGAGCAGGCCGAAGACGCTGCCCTGCTCGACCTCGAGGTCGATGCCCTTGAGGGCCTCGACGTCGCCGAAGTTGCGGACGATGCCTTCGGTGATCACGATGGGCTCGGCCATAGATCGTTCAATCTACCGGCGTTCGGCGACATCGACAGCCGCGGGATCCCGCCGTTGTCGCTGGAGGTAATCGCGATTACAACTGGGAATAGGAGCCTCCCGGCGACCGTTCTTGCAGGTGCACGACCCGAACGAATGGAGACCCTCGATGCCCGATATCGACACCCCAGAGACGCAAACCCACACCCTGCCGCTCTTGCCGCTCACCACCGGCGTGGTGCTGCCCGGCATGGTGGTGACGCTCACCATCGAATCCGATGAGGCCCGCGCCGCCATCGACGCCGCCTCCGACGACGAAGAGCGCCTGCTGCTCCTCGTCCCGCGCGTCGACGACCGATACGCGCGCGTGGGAACCATCGGCAAGATCGAGGACGTGGGCGCCCTGCGGGGAGGCACCGAGGCGCTCGTGATCCGCGGCCTGTCGCGCGCGGTGCTGGGCGCCGGCGTGGCTGGCACCGGCGAGGCGATCTGGATCCAGGCCGATCCAGTGGCCGAGGTCGAGCCCTCCGAGCGCGCGAGGCAGCTCGCGCGGGAATACCGCGCCGTGATCGAGAACGTGGTGGAGGCCCGCGGCGTCCCGCAGGTGGCCGAGTTCCTCCGCGGCATCGCCGACCCCGGGCAGATGGCGGACACATCCGGCTATTCGCCCGACCTCAGCCTGGAGCAGAAGGTCCAGGTGCTCGAGACCGTCGACGTCGAGGCCCGCCTGGAGCTCGTGCTGGCCTGGGCCAAGGATGTCCTTGCCGACCTCGAGCTGAAGGACAAGATCCGCACCGAGGTGAGCGACGGCATGGAGAAGCGCCAGCGGGAGTTCCTCCTGCGCGAGCAGATGAGCGCCATCCGCAAGGAGCTCGGCGAGGACGGCGAAGAGGACGTGGTCGCCGAGTACCGGCGCAAGATCGCCGAGGCGGGCATGCCCGAGGACGTCCAGGAGGAGGCCGCGCGCGAGCTGGGCCGCCTCGAACGCACGTCCGAGCAGTCGCCCGAATACGGCTGGATCCGGACCTACCTGGACTGGATGACGGAGCTTCCGTGGTCCACGCGATCCGAAGACAATCTCGACATCGCACAGGCGCGCGGGGTGCTCGACGAGGACCATGAGGGCCTCGACGACGTGAAGGATCGGATCCTCGAGTACCTCGCCGTGCGCAAGCTCCGAGCGGAGCGCGGCCTGGGCGAGGCCGGAGGCCGCGGATCGGGTGCGATCTTGACGCTCGTGGGTCCCCCCGGCGTGGGCAAGACCTCGCTGGGCGAATCGGTGGCCCGTGCGCTCGGCCGCAGGTTCGTGCGCGTCTCGCTGGGAGGCATCCACGACGAGGCCGAGATCCGCGGCCACCGTCGTACGTACGTGGGCGCCTTGCCGGGACGGATCGTCCGTGCGTTGAAGGACGCCGGCACCAAGAACCCGGTGATGATGCTGGACGAGGTCGACAAGGTCGGCGCGGACTGGCGCGGCGACCCCTCCAGCGCGCTACTGGAGGTACTGGACCCGGCCCAGAACCACACCTTCCGCGACCACTACCTCGACGTCGACCTGGATCTGTCCGAGGTCCTGTTCGTGACGACGGCGAACGTGGCCGAGACCATCCCGGGGCCGCTGTTCGACCGCATGGAGGTCATCCGGATCGACGGCTACACCGAGGACGAGAAGCTCGCCATCGCCAAGCACCACCTGGTGGCGCGCCAGCTCGAGCGCAACGGTCTGCGTGAGGACGAGGTGACGTTGTCGGACGATGCCCTGCGCGCGGTCGTTTCCGACTACACCCGCGAGGCGGGCGTGCGGAACCTCGAGCGCGAGATCGGCAAGGCGCTGCGCAAGGTCGCCACACGGATCGCGTCCGAAGACGTCGCGACCCCCGTGCGCATCGACGCGGAGGACGTGCGTACCTACCTCGGTCGCCAGCGGTTCTTCTTCGAGGCGGCCGAGCGCACGGCCGTCCCGGGTGTGGCCACGGGACTCGCCGTCACCGGCATCGGGGGCGACGTGCTCTTCATCGAGGCGACGCGTGAGGACGCCGAGAGCGACGGGCTCACCCTCACCGGTCAGCTGGGCGACGTGATGAAGGAATCCGCGCAGATCGCGCTCAGCTACATCCGCTCGCATCACGAGGCGCTCAGGATCGAGCCCGACAAGCTCCGTGGCCGGTTCCACGTCCACGTCCCCGCGGGCGCCGTTCCCAAGGACGGCCCCAGCGCCGGCGTGACCATGGCGACCGCGCTGGTCTCGTTGCTGACCGACGTCCCCGTGCGCCCGGTGGTGGGGATGACGGGCGAGGTCACGCTGCAGGGTCGGGTGTTGCCGATCGGCGGGCTCAAGCAGAAGGTGCTCGCGGCGCACCGCGCCGGACTCACCGAGGTGATCCTGCCCAAGCGCAACGAGGGGGACCTCGACGACGTGCCGGATGCGGTTCGCGAGCAGATGACCTTCCACGTCGCCGAGGATGTGCGCGACGTGCTGGCGGTAGCCCTGCGCTCCTCCGACGCGGACGCCGACGCCGACGCTGACGCGGCCGTTGACGTGGCCGTCTGAGGGCCGTCCCCGTGGAGGTCGTGGTCTTCGGTTCGACGGGACGCACGGGCATCGCCGTGGTCGCGCACGCGCTCGATCGTGGCCATCACGTCACGGCCTTCGCTCGGTCGCCGCGCAAGCTGGACCTCGAACACGCTGGCCTGCGGGTGGTGACCGGCGACGCGTTCGACCCGGTGGCCGTGAGCGCGGCCTGCGACGGAGCCGATGCCGCGATCTCCGCGCTCGGTGCCGGAACGCTCGAGCCCACCACCGACCTGTCGAGCACCACCGCCAACGTGATCGCGGGCGCCAGGGCCCACGGCGTGCGCAGGCTCTCCGCCACGCTGTCTCGAGCCGTGTTCTCGGCCACGGCGCGGCCTCCGTTCCAGAACATCGCCGAGGAGCACAAGCGCAACCTCGCGGCCCTGCAGGCGAGCACGCTCGCGTGGGTCGGGGCGTGCCCGACGAACATCGAGGACGAACCGGGCACCGGATCCTACGAGGCCGTGCTCGACGGGCCGGCATCCGCCTCGAAGATCTCGCGCTTCGATCTGGCGGACTTCCTGATCGACGCGGTCGAGGGCGACGCGTTCGTGGGCCACGCCGTGGGCGTATCCGCCCCGCCGCGCAGCGACCCCTGATCCCGGCCTGAGGGGGCCCTCGCCGTCCCCTCGCGGCGGCGAGGCTCCGCGGACGCCCCCGTATCCTGGGCACGATGCCTTCCCGGAAGACCGCATGCTCGAGCTGATCGACCTGTCCCGCCGCTTCGGCGACGTCGTCGCCCTCGACGGGGTCTCTTTCGTGGTTCCGGCCGGCAGCATCGTGGGATTCGTTGGACCCAACGGCGCGGGCAAGACCACCGCCATGCGCATCGCCCTCGGGGTGCTGGCGCCCGATGCCGGCGAGGTTCGCTGGAACGGCGCCCCCGTGGACGCCGCCGCACGTCGCCGATTCGGCTACATGCCCGAGGAACGCGGCCTGTATCCGCGGATGAAGGTGCGCGACCAGCTGATCTATCTCGCGCGGCTGCACGGGGTGGCCCGGACCGAGGCCGCAGGGCGCGCCGATGAGATCGCGCAGACCCTCGGCGTCGAGTCGCGCACGGGCGACCGTGTTGAGGCGCTCTCCTTGGGCAACCAGCAACGCGTGCAGCTCGCGGCGGCGCTCGTGCATGAGCCCGACGTTCTGGTCCTCGACGAGCCGTTCAGCGGCCTGGACCCCGTGGGCGTGGACGCACTCGCGGGTGTCCTGCGCCGGCAGAGCGATAACCACGGGGTGCCGGTGGTGTTCTCCAGCCATCAGCTGGACCTGGTCGAACGCATCTGCGACGCGGTGGTGCTGATCGATCACGGCCGCATCGTTGCCTCGGGCACGATCGACGAACTCCGGGCCGCCCGGGCCCGTCGCCTCGTCCGTGTGGAGGTGGCGGGCGCGGACGAGGAGTGGTTCGCGTCGCTGCCGGGCGCCCGCCTCGACGCCCTCGTGCCCGGCGGGGTGATCTTGGAGCTCGACGCCTCGCTGGACGAGCAGCGCGTGCTGGATCTCGCGCGCGGCTCTGGAGACGTCACGCATTTCAGCCGGGTTCGCCCCTCGCTCGCCGAGCTGTTCCGGGAGGTCGTGCAGGCATGAGCGCGCCACGGCCCGCTCCCACCGACCGCGGCGCATGGCTGCTCGTGGCTCGTCGCGACTTCCGGGTGCGGTTGCGGGACAAGGGATTCGCGATCTCCACCGCTATCACCTTGACCGTGCTCTCGATCTTCATCTTCGTGAGGGCGTACGCCGGCGGCGGCACACCGTCCTACGAGCTGGGGGTCGTGGGGACGGCCGCGGCGGGCATGCCCGTGGCGGCCGTGGCGGAGCAGCAAGGCATCCAGGTCAGCGTTCGCTCGTTCCCCGACGATGCCGCCGGGCGCCACGCGCTCAGTGACGGTGCGATCGACGCGCTGCTCGAGGGGGATGGCCTGATCGGCCAACGTGACGTTCCCCAGCAGCTCCGCGACGTGCTGCAGACGTCCGCGGCGGCCGGGCGCATCGGGTCCGCCCTCGCCGACGCGGGTGCGTCGTCGGCCGAGATCGCTCGGCTGCTCGACCCCCACCCGCTCCAGGTGCAGACGGTGGAACCGGCCGATGCGCACCGCGACGCCAACGCGGGGGTGGCGTTCATCGGTGTGTTCTTGCTCTACGGGCAGCTGTTCGGCTACGGGGTGTGGGTGGCGACAGGCGTGATCGAGGAGAAGGCCTCGAGGGTCGTGGAGGTGCTGCTGTCCGCGATCAGCCCGCGGCAGCTGCTCACGGGCAAGGTGGTCGGCATCGGGTCGCTCGGTGTCGTGCAGCTCGCGTTCATCGCGACGTTCGCGATCGTGTTGGCCAAGATCACCGGCGCGCTCTCGATCCCGGCGAGCGCGGTCGGCGTCGCGGTGCTGGTCCTGGCCTGGTTCGTGCTGGGGTTCGCGTTCTACGCGGGCCTGTTCGCCGTGAGCGGAGCGCTCGTTTCGCGCATGGAGGAGCTCCAGAACGCGACCGTGCCGATCAACATCGTCATCTTGGTGTCGTTCTTCATCTCGGTGGGTGCGGTGCAGAGGCCCGACGCCCCCATCGTGGTCCTGGCCTCGCTCTTGCCCTTCTCCGCGGCGCTGGCGATGCCCGTTCGGATCGTGGTCGGCGCCGCCAGCGCGCCTCAGATCGTGGCCTCGGTGCTGATCCTCGTGGGTTCGACGGCGCTACTGATCCCGCTGGCCGGGAGGATCTACGCGGGCGCCGTGCTGCGCACGGGCGCCCGCGTCAAGCTCCGGGACGCCTGGCGCGCCGCGAGGTGAGACGGCCGCATGGCTAAGGTTGATGCGTGCCCGCTGCCTGGACCCGTCCCAACCTGCGCCACGCCTCCGCGATGTTCCGGTACGGAGGCAACCCGGCCGCCACGGTCTACGACTCGCTCGGCGAGGATTTCTTCCTCGCGCTCGCGCCGGGCTGGCTGAACCTCGGGCTGTGGGAGGGGGACGGAAGCGATCCGGCCGAGGCGGCCGTGGCCGTCCGCAGACTGGTCACGCGCCTCGCCGGTGACCTGCCACCCCGGGGCCACGTCCTGGACGTGGGCAACGGCCTCGCCGAACAGGACCCCGTGATCGCCGACGTGGCCCGAACGAAGAGCCTCACCGCGCTCAATATCACGCATTCGCAGCTGCGCAGTGGGGTTGAGCGCCTGCGCGCGGCCGGCGCGCACGGGGTGAACGGCGATGCGACCCGCATGCCCTTCGGCGACGCGACCTTCGACGGCGTGATCAGCGTGGAGGCCGCCTTCCACTTCCCCTCGCGGGACGCGTTCTTCGCCGAGGCGTTCCGGGTGCTGCGCCCGGCCGGCGTGCTCACGATGTCGGATATCCCGGCCGTGCGGTACCCGCGGGGGCCCCGCGAGGCGTTCGCTGCCCTCACGCAGCTGCGGGCGTGGGGCCTCGGCGTGCACGCGGCTGCCTCGCCTGGCGTGATCCTGCGCAAGGCCGAGGCGGCCGGGTTCACGGACCTTCGCGCCGAACGCGTGGGAGACCGGGTGATCGCTCCGGCCCTGCGGTTCGTGCGCGACCGGCTCGACGCCGGTGGGAGGAGCGCGTCCTGGAGCCTCGAACAGGCCGCGCGGTTCATGCTCGCTCAGGTGGACCTGATCTGGGAGCGCGGCATGATCGACTACCTGCTCCTGTGCGGCTCGAAACCGCGTTAGCGGGTCAGGCGAACGCGCGCGCGAGCGAGGGGAGCGGCACCGTGCCGAGCGCGAGCAGCCGATCGTGGAAGTCGCGGATCGAGAACGCCGAGCCCTCGCGGGCCTCGGCCGCCACACGGGCGTCCTGGATGCGCATCATCCCGATCATGTAGCTCAACGCCTGCGCCGGCATCGCGATGTAGCGATCGACCTCGATCACGGACTCGGTGTGGGGCACGCCGCCCTCCTCGAGCTTGGCGACCGCCGCCTCGCGCTCCCATCCCATCGCGTGGATCCCGGTGTCCGTGATGAGCCGGCCGGCGCGAAGGAGCTGACCCTCCAGCATGCCCAGCCGCTCGCCGTCGTCGAGGTACAGGCCCATCTCATCGGCGAGGCGTTCGCTATAGAGGCCCCAGCCCTCGCAGAAGGCGCTGCCCGCCAGGATGCCGCCGAACCGTCGCAGCCGAGGCTGCTCGGGCATCTCCTGCTCCAAGGAGACCTGGAAATGGTGGCCCGGGTTGGCCTCGTGGAACGTCACCGCCGCGATGGAATGCACCTCGCGGCTGGGAAGGTCGTACGTGTTGAGGTAGTAGACGCCTCGGCGCGACCCGTCCTCCGTGGGCGGGTTGTAGAAGGCGGCCGGCAGGTCCGCCTCGCGGAACGCCTCCACCGGGCGGACCTCGCAATTGTCGCGCGGCAGCCGCCCGAACCACGCGGGCGCGGCGTCCCAGCCCCGGGCGACCTGATCCTGCACCACCTGGAGGAACGCCTCGGCCGAGGCGGGGGTATCGGCACCGTCGGCGCGCAGCGCCGCCAGGGCCTCGGCTGCCGAGGCATGGCCCATGCGGGCCACCACGTCGGCCCGCTCCGCCTGCAGCGCGTCGAAGCGCTCGACCCCCAGCGCGTGGACCTCGTCGGCGTCCAGCGGCAGCGACGTCCAGGACAGGACCTCCGCCTCGTACATCGCCTCGCCGTCGGGGACGGCGTTCAGCCCGATCGTCTCCGTGGCGTGGGGGAGGTACTCGCGCAACGACGCCAGGAAGCGAGCGTACGCAGGGTTCACCACGTCGCCCACGACGGCGGCGAAGCGTGCGCGCGCCTCGACGTCCTCGCCGAGCGGCGCGAGGATCGGCGATGCGTCGGCGCCCAGGTCGAGGAGCCGCTCGACCTGGGTGAGCGCGCGTTCGGCCACCACACGCGGCGACGTCACGCCGGCCGCCACGCCGTCGCGCGCGACCTCGGCGGAGGCGTCCAGGAAGACGGGGATCGCCCGCAGACGTGCCTCGTAGCGATCCAGCCGCTCGGGCGTGTCGGTCCGCTGCATGGAGGCAAGCTCGCCAGGGAGCTGTCCCGGACCGAACAGATGGTTCGCAACGGCCAGCCGGTCCGTGCGGCGCTCCAGGCCGGCCAGGTAGCGCCTGGCGATGGCCTCCAACACGTCGAGCGTGGCGCGATCGGCATCGTCCAGGGCGTCGCGATCGATCTGCGCGGCGTCGGCGAGCGCCGCGCGTTGCACGGTCTCGTTCGCCCCCCTTCCCGCCTCGCTTGGGTCGGGGAGGCGGTCGTCGTAGCGCTCGTCGCCCGTCGAGGTGCCCAGGAGCGGCTCGAGCTCCAGCAGTTCGTCCCAGTAGCGCTCCGCGAGTGCCCACGTGCGTTTGCTCTCGTTCACGGGTTCTCCATTCCGAAAAGGTGGCTCAGAGCAGCCCTAGGGTAGCGGCGCCGTCGATCTGCAGGGCGACGCCGCTCACGAACCCCGCGGGCTCCGAGCACAGGAACGCGACGACGCGTCCGAAGTCTTCTGGGTCGCCGACGGGCCCGTCGAACGCCAGCTCCTTGACGCGGTCCGTCGCGTGCAGCCCCGGACAGACGAGGTTCACGGTGATGCCGTCCGCGCTCAGGTCTCTGGCCGCCGTCTTGGCCCAGGCCCACAGCCCGGTGCGGGCCACGTTGGAGTACGCGAGCTCGGGGATCGGCTGCTTCACGGCGTTCGAAGTGATGAAACAGATGCGGCCCCACCCTGCCTCACGCATGGTCGGGACGGCCGCGAGCGCCAGGCGGATCGAGGTCTGGAGGTTCGCGTTCAACGCCGCCGACAGCGCCTGGTCCTCGACGTCCAGAGCCCGCGCTCGCGGCGGCCCGCCGGCGTTGCCGACGAGGATGTCGAGGCGACCGAACCGCTCGATCGTCTCGGCCACCAGACGACGAGGGGCGTCAGGTTCCGTGACGTCGGCCGCGATGCCGAGTGCGTCGGCGCCCAGCTCGTCGACGGTTGCCGCGAGGGGGCCCGGATCGCGCGCGCAGATCGTCACCCGCGCCCCCTCGCGAGCGAGGGCCAACGCGGCGCCCCGGCCCAGTCCCTTCGATGCGGCCGAGACCAGGGCGACCTTGCCGCGAAGTCCCAGTTCCATGACGTTCATGCTACGGGCCTCGAGGTGTGTGGGACCGTCGGTACGCTGGGTCGATGCCGCCTCGTCGCACCTTGGTCCTCGCCGCCGCCGGCTTGGTCGTGGCCCTCGCCGCCGCCCTCGTGCTCACCCGCGGTGGCGACGACCTCTCGCGAGCTGCCATGCCCACGCCGATCCGCGCGAACCCCGTCATCGGCCCGTTCCAGGGCTTGGGTGCGTGGGTGGATCTGTACGACGCCCCGGCGTGGGCGGACCCGGAGACCGCCGTGGCCGACATGGCCGCACACGGCGTGCGCACGCTCTATCTCGAGACCTCGAACTTCAACCGCGACGTCGCCATCGTGCACGAGGCGGCCGTGACGGCGTTCCTCGACGCGGGGGCGGCGCTGGGCGTCCAGGTGGTGGCGTGGTACCTGCCCGGCTTCGTCGACGTCGCCGCGGACGCCGCCCGCTCGCAGGCCGCCGTGGCGTTCGTCACGCCCGGGGGCAACCGCTTCGCGGGGTTCGCGCTGGATATCGAGTCGTTGGCGGTCAAGGACGTCTCGGCGCGCTCGCAGCGGTTGATCGAGCTCTCCGACGCCCTGCGGTCGTCGGCGGGCGCGACCTATCCGCTGGGGGCGATCGTGCCCTCGCCCAAGGGGCTGAAGACGAACCACAACTGGCCTGGATTCCCGTGGGCGCAAGTAGCGCAGACCTACGACGCCATCCTTCCCATGACGTACTTCACGTTCCGCGTGCACGGGCTCGAGGACGCGCGCGCGTACGCGGCCACCTGCATCCGGCTGCTGCGCACCTGGGTGGGCAACGATCTCGTCCCCATCCACATGATCGGCGGCATCGCGCAGGACGCCACCGCGCAGGAGACCACGGGCTTCGTGCAGGCGGTCGGCGGATACGGGTTGATCGGGGCCAGCTATTACACGTGGCCCGGCATCACCGAGGAACAATGGTCGGCCCTGGCCGCGGTCACACCGGATCCGGTCGGCGACCCCGCCCTCCCGGTGCCCCCCGGCCCGCGGGAGCTGGGCAACATCCCGGGATCCGACACCACGCACCCGTGGGGGGTGGTCTATCGCGTGAGCGGGCGCTCGGGAGCTCGCCTGCTCGGCTTCGACGCCTACGGCCCGAGCACGGGCACGGTGTCCGTCGTGGTGAACGGCTCGACGCTCGCGACGGTGGCCCCGAGCCCCGGCGTGTGGGCGTCGCGGAGCGTCGTCGTTCCCGACGCCGTGTTCAACGACGACGCGCCCAACGTCGTGGCCTTCGTCGCGACGGGCGATCTTCCAGCCTGGGGCGTGCGCAACCTCACGCTGCGCCGCTCCTAGCGAGCCGCTCCTCGCGAACCGCTCCGTCCGCGGGCTGCGGGCTGCGGCCTGCGCGACGTTGACCCTCCGGGAAGGCGCCGATACGCTCAGGCGCCCGAACCAGGAGGACTCCGCCCCATGCAGGCCCGGATCGCCCGCGTTGCCGCGCTCACCGCGGTGGTGGTGTTCGCCGTGGCGTGCACGAAGACCCTGGACACCTCGAGCCTGGAGACCGATCTCGCGCATCAGCTCGAGAGCGATCTCGGGCTCACGAGCGTTCAGGTCTCCTGCCCGGACAGCCTGAAGGTGCAGGCCGGTACCTCCTTCACGTGCACCGCGAAGGGGCCCGACTCCGCCTTCGAGATCACCGTCACCCAGGACGACGATCAAGGCAACGTCGGGTGGAAGTTCTCCGGCGCCACCCCGTCGCCGGCCGCTCCCTCCGCCTCGCCCTCGGCCTGAAAGGAGCTCGCGTGCTGCTCGAGAACAAGCGCCTGCTCATCACCGGGGTGCTCACGCCGGCGTCGATCGCTTTCTCGGCCGCCCAGGTTGCCCAGGAGCAGGGCGCCGAGATCGTCCTCACGGGCGTGGGCCGCGGTATGGGGCTCACGCAGAAGTGCGCGAGGCGCCTGCCGAGCCCGCCCGACGTACTGGAGATGGATGCGAACGATCCCGCGCAGATCGAGGCCGTGCGCGACGAACTCGCGAGCCGATGGGGCACCCTCGATGGATTCCTGCACGCGATCGCGTTCGCGCCCCAGGATGCCCTGGGCGGCAACTTCCTCCAGACGCCGTGGGAGAGCGTCGCGACCGCCGTGCAGACGAGCGCGTTCTCGCTGAAGGCCATCGCGACGGGGCTGCTCCCGCTGATGGAGGCCGAGGGCGGTGCCATCGTTTCGCTGGGCTTCGACGCGCGCGTGGCGTGGCCGATCTACGACTGGATGGGGGTGGCGAAGGCGGGGCTCGAGTCCGTGACGCGCTACCTCGCGCGTGACCTCGGTCCCAAGAACATCCGGGTGAACACGGTGAGCGCCGGACCGCTGAAGACCATGGCGGGCAAAGGCATCCCCGGCTTCGAGAGCATCACCGACCGGTGGTCCGAGCGGGCTCCGTTGGGGTGGGACACGACCGACCCCACCCCCGTGGGCAACGCGGTGGCCTTCCTGCTCTCGGACCTCTCCTCGGGCATCAGCGGTGAACTGCTCCACGTCGACGGCGGCTTCCACGCCATGGGGATCTGAGCTCCCGGTCGCTCAGCGCCTCGTGAGGCCCAGTTCGCTCGCCAGCAGCCGCTGCGCGCGAGCGATCGCCCGGAACGCCTCCTTCAGGCCCCTGCGCGCGAGCGGCCCGAGCGTGGCGGGGTCCACGAAATCGTCGGGTGCGGCGTCCGCCGCCACCTGATCGGCCTGGTGCCGCAGGCGGACCTCCCACAGGAACGAGAAGGCCTCCGCGAGCTCACGCGCGACCGACGGATCCAGCGCACCGGCGGCCGCCGCGCTCTCGAGCCGCGCGAGCGTTCCCTTCGACGTGAGCCCCGCGCGCACTGCGTAGGTCCGGGCGAGATTGTTCACGATGGTGATGCCCCCGTGCTTCACGTCCAGGCGCCCGGCGTGCTCACCCCCGTGGACCACCACGAGGTCGCGGAAGAACCCCGTGGGCGGGCGCAGGTCCAGCGCACGGCGGCTCAGGTGATGCAGGAACCGCGGATGCGTGCGGGCATGGCGGATCGCGTCGTCCAGCACGGGTTCCGCGTGAAGCGGCCCCGCCACCTGTCGGAAGTCGTAGCCGATCGAGGCCAGGATGCTGCTCGTGGGATGCGGATCATCGATCCAGCCGAGGAACGTCTCCACCCAGGCACCGATCGGCTTGCGCAGCGCCGGGTCGGTGGCCATCGCGCCACCCTCGCACCGCGGGATCCCGGCCGCCTCCAGCCCCGCCGTGACGAACTCCGCCAGCCGGGCGAAGTACGCGTCGGCCGCCGCCTGCTCGCCGGGGCGCGGTTCGAACGCGAGCGCGTGATCCTGGTCGGTCTTGAGGGCCTGCTCGTGGCGCGCGGCGCTGCCGAGCGCGAGCCAGGCCCACGCGCACGGCGGATCGCCCTGTGCAGCCACGCCCATCCGAAGCAGGCGCTCGGTCATCGCGTCCACGGTCACGGCCACCACGCGGCCGACGTCTGTGGGGTCGGCGCTCGCCGCGACCAGTGCCGTCACCACCCGGGGGAGGTCGTGTCCCGCCACGGCCACCTCCCGCGCCGAGTCCGCCCGCTCGATCGCGCTCTTGATCGCGAACGGCGTGTGACGCGTGAGTCCCATGAGGTCGGTGTCGGTGACGACGCCGGTGATCGTGCCGTCGCCGTCCACGACGGGGAAGTGATGAACGCCCTCGGCGAACATGCGCAGCAGGGCCTCGCCGGCGGTGGTGTCCGCATCCAGACGAAGCGCAGGGAACGTGGCCACCCCGCCGACCGGGCCGTCGGGATCGCCGTGCACGGCGAGAACCCGCGAGCGGAGGTCGCGATCCGTGAGGATGCCCCAGTCCCCGTCCATCTCGATCAGCAGCGAGGAAACGCGTTGTGCGGCCATGCGCGCGGCGCCCTCGGCCACGGGGAGGTCCGGCTCGGCGGTCACGGGCGGGCGTCGCACGAGGGCCCCGACGGTCGCGAGCTGCGGATCAGGCCCATCCGGCGCGGTCTCGACCGTCGCGCGGATCCGCCGCCGCATGGATCCGATCACGAACGCCCGCCCCGCGGAGGTCCCCAGGACCTCGTCGGCGACGGATGCCGGAAGGAGGTAGGCAAGGGTGTCCTCGTGCGCGCGCACGGTGAGCGTCGGCCCCTGCTGTGCCAGCAGGGAGAACTGGCCGAAGACCTCGCCCTCGCCGAGCAGGTCGAGCAGCCGTCCGTCGGCCACGAGCTCCACGGCGCCCTTGCGCACCACGTACAGATGTGCCACGGGCGCACCGCCCTGCTGCAGTACCACGGTACCTTCCGGAAGATGCTCGATCTCGACCTCGTTCGCGACGGCGGCGAGCCGGTCGGGGGAGAGCTCGTCGAAGGGCGGGAAACGGCCCAAAAACCCTGCGATGTCCATCGGAGCGAGTATGCCCATGCCTCGTGCCCGCGTGCCCGTATCCTCGGGTGATGGCCGACGACGTGCGCCTCACGAGCTTCAGCCACGGCGCGGGGTGCGGCTGCAAGCTCGGGCCCGACGATCTGGCCGGCGTGCTGTCCGGTCTGTTTTTGCCGGAGGTACCCACCGACGTGCTGGTCTCCGCCGACACCGGCGACGACGCCGCCGTGTGGCGCCTCGGCGACGGGCGGGCCTTGGTGGCCACGCTCGACTACTTCACCCCCATCGTCGACGACCCCTACGACTGGGGCCGGATCGCGGCCACCAACGCGATGTCGGACGTCTACGCCATGGGGGGCACGCCGTTCCTGGGCCTGAACATCGCGAACTGGCCCGCGGACGATCTGCCGATGGAGATGCTGGGCCGCGTGCTTCAGGGGGGGATCGACGCCGCCGCCGCGGCGGGGGTCGCCGTCCTGGGCGGGCATTCCATCACCGACCCCGAGCCCAAGTACGGGATGGTCGTCCTGGGCTTCGTCGATCCCGATCGCATGATGACGAACGCCGCCGCGCGTGCGGGCGACAGCCTCTACCTCACCAAGCCCCTGGGCCTCGGCATGATCTCCACCGCGGTGAAACGCGGCGTCGCCTCCCCCGAGCACCTAGCCGTGGCGGTCGAGCTCATGACCACCACGAACGCCGCGGCGGCCCAGGCCATGGTGATCGCGGGCGCGAACGCCGCCACCGACATCACCGGCTTCGGCCTGTTGGGCCATCTCCACAAGCTGCTCCTCGCCTCGGGTTGTTCGGCTCGGGTGGACGCGGCGCAGGTGCCCTTGATCCCCGAGGTCCTCGACCTCGCCCGCGCGGGCGTGGTGCCGGGGGGAACGCGGCGCAACCTCGACTTCGTCGATGCCGCGACGCGATGGGGCGACCTCGCGATGCCCGAGCGCCTCCTGCTGGCCGACGCTCAGACCAGCGGCGGCATGCTGATCTGCACCGAGGATCCCGAGGCGCTCGAGTCCGCCCTGCGGGAGCGCGACGTCCCCGTCGCTGTGATCGGCGTGGTTGAGGCGGGTCCGGCGGGACGGATGCGGGTCCTCGGCCGGCTCTTGGAATAACCGACCCTGCTGATAGCATTTGCACCTGCAACAGGCGTGGCCGAGTCTGCCGAGCACAAGGGGTCCCGTTGAGCGAGTTGGACGGCGTCTATCTCAAGGAGATCGAGGAGCAGGGGCTCCGCGAATTCCCGAACGAATGCTGTGGCGTGATCGCGGCCGCCGAGGGCGTGCCCGTGAAGGTGTTCGCCATGAAGAACGCCGACGCGAGCCCGGTCACGTACCGGCTGGACGGCAAGGAACAGCTCCGCGTCTTCAACGAGCTCGACGACGAGGGCTGGGAGCTGTGGGCGATCTACCACTCGCACACGCACTCGGAGGCCTACCCGTCGCAGACCGATCGACGCCTTGCGTTCTACCCCGAGGCGCGCTATCTGCTGCTGTCCTTGCAGGATCGTGAGGTTCCGGTCCTGCGATCGTTCTGGATCCGCGAGGGCGCCGTGACCGAAGAGGAGTTGACCGTGACATGAGCGGCGCCGGCGCCCCCCAGAGGCTCTTCAGCGAGGACCAGGTCCAGCGCTACTCCCGCCACATCATCCTGCCCAACATCGGCGGGGCAGGCCAGCGCCGGTTGCTGGATTCCAAGGTGCTCGTGATCGGCGCGGGCGGGCTCGGGTCGCCGATCCTGCTCTACCTCGCCGCGGCGGGCATCGGCACCCTCGGCATCGTGGACTTCGACGTCGTCGACACCTCCAACCTGCAGCGCCAGATCCTGCACACCGACGCCGACGTGGACCGTCCTAAGGTGGCCTCCGCCCTCGAGCACCTGCGCGCGCTCAACCCGACCATCGAACTGATCGGCCACGACACGGTGTTGTCCTCCGACAACGTCATGCAGATCATGGAGCCCTACGACGTCGTGATCGACGGAACGGACAACTTCCCCGTTCGCTACCTCGTCAACGACGCCGCCCAGTTCCTTGGAAAGCCGCTCGTCTACGGGTCCATCTACCAGTTCGAGGGACAGGCCACGGTGTTCATGCCGGGCAAAGAAGCCCCCTGCTACCGCTGCCTGTTCCCGGCGCCGCCCCCGCCCGGGACCGTACCGAGCTGCGCCGAGGGCGGTGTGTTCGGAGTGCTGCCCGGGGTGATCGGCGCCATCCAGGCCACGGAGGCCATCAAGATCATCACGGGCGAGGGCGACCCCTTGATCGGGCGCTTGTTGCTCTACGACGCCCTCAACATGGAGTTCCAGGAAGTGAAGATCCGCTGGGACGCGGACTGCCCGGTGTGCGGCAAGGAGCCCACCATCACCGAGCTCATCGACTACGAGCAGTTCTGCGGCGTCCCGGCACGCGAGTAGCCCCGACCGAGCACAGGAGACCCGAAGCTATGGCCGTCACCGTCAAGCTCCCCACGATCCTGCGCAAGCACGCCGCCGGCGAGGCGCGCGTGGGCGCCGACGGCGCCACCCTCTTTGAGGTGCTCGCCGACCTCGAGACCCACTATCCCGGCATCACGAAGAACGTCCTGGCCGAGGGCGGCGGGCTGCATCGCTTCATCAACGTGTACGTGAACGACGAGGACGTGCGCTACCTCGGATCGCTGGAGACCCCCGTGGGCGAAGGCGACACGGTGAGCATCCTGCCGGCGGTCGCCGGCGGTTAGGCCGGGAGCCGAGCGCCGGCCGATCCGTCTTGCGCTCTTCGCGTCGGCTCCCGGCCGCGTAGCGACGTCCTCGGCTGGGACAATTACCAGCCGTGCGTTATGACGACATCCTCGAGGCGGTGGGCAACACGCCTCTGGTCGGCATGCCCCGCATGTCGCCGAACCCCGGCGTGCGCCTGTGGGCGAAGCTCGAAGGCACCAACCCCACCGGCTCCACCAAGGACCGCATCGCCAAGAAGATGATCGAGATGGCGGAGGCCTCCGGGGAGCTCACGGCCGCGAAGGTCGTGTTGGAGCCCACGTCCGGCAACACCGGCATCGCGCTGGCGATGGTCTGCGCGCGCAAGGGCTACCCGCTCACGGTGGTGATCCCCGACAACGCGAGCGAGGAGCGCATCGGGCTGCTGCGCCTCTTCGGCGCCGACATCGTGTTCAGCGACGGCGACAAGGGCACGAACGGCTCGATCGAAGTGGCTCGGGCGCTCGCCGCCGACCCGAAGTACTACATGCCGTTCCAGTACGGGAATCCGGCCAACCCGCTCGCACACGAGGAGGGCACCGCGCGGGAGATCGTGCGTGACCTGCCCCAGCTCACCCATTTCGTCGCCGGCATGGGCACGGGAGGAACGCTCACCGGCACCGGCCGAGCGTTGCACGCCCACAACCCCGAGATCCGGGTGATCGCGGCGGAGCCCGAGCTCGGCGACCTCGTCTACGGCCTGCGCTCGCTGGACGCCGGTTTCGTCCCGCCCATCTTCGATCCGGGACAGGTGGACCGGAAGTTCCTGGTCGATTCCTCCAACTCGCTGCGGACCAACCGCGAGCTGACGGCGCGGGAGGGGATCTTCGCGGGCATCTCGAGCGGCGCGGTCGTCTACGTCGCCCGGCGCATCGCCCAGGAGATCGACGAGGGCGACATCGTGTGCCTGCTGCCCGACGGCGGATGGAAATACCTCTCGACGCAGGCGTGGGCATCCGACATCGAGGTCGCCGAGCAGGGCGTCGCCGGATCGCTTTGGTGGTAGCGCGTGCCTGACGATCGGCCGATCGGCGTGTTCGACTCGGGTGTGGGCGGCCTCACGGTGGCGCGCGGCATCATGGACCTGCTGCCGCACGAGCCCCAGGTCTACGTCGGAGACACGGCGCGCTCGCCGTACGGCCCGCGCTCGGTGGAGGAGATCCGACGCTTCGGCATGCAGATCGCGGGCTACCTGGTCTCGCGCGACGTCAAGATGCTCGTCGTGGCCTGCAACTCGGTGGAGGTGAGCGCCATCGAGGAGATCGCGGAGCAAGCGGGCATCCCCGTCGTGGGTGTGGTGGACCCGGGAACGCGCGCCGCCGCACGTGCCACGCGCAACCGCGTCGTGGGGATGATCGGGACGCAGGCCACCGTCGCGTCCGGTGCCTACGAGCGTTCCATGGCCGCGGCGGCGCCCGGGATCGCACTTCACGCGAGGGCCGCTCCGGTGTTCGTGGAGCACGTGGAACGCGGGGACACCACCTCGAGCGGGTTGCGGGGGGCCGCGCGCGGGTATCTTGGGCCGCTAGTGGCTGAAGGCATCGATACGCTCATCCTCGGGTGCACCCACTACCCGCTCCTGTCGGGGATGCTGCAGCTCGAGCTCGGACCCGACGTCGTCCTGGTCTCCTCCGCCGAGGAGACCGCCAAGGACGTGTACGCGACGCTCGTTCGCGAAGACCTGGAACGCGCGACTCCCGGCCATCCCCGCCACGAGTTCCTCGTCACCGGCGACCCGGCTCGGTTCCAACGGGTGGCGGAGGTCTTCCTGGGGCCCGAGCTCGGCGAGGTCCGCGCCGCCCGGGCGCAACCGGCGGGCGGTGGCTCGTGGAGTTGATCGTCCTGGGCGCGGCGGGCACGTGGCCGCCGGCGGGAGGGGCCAACTGCGGCTACCTCCTTCGTCACGAAGGCACGCACGTGTGGATGGATGCCGGCACCGGGACGTTCGCGAACCTCCAACAGCACGTCGGTGTGGGCGACCTCGACGCGATCGTGGTCACGCACGGCCACCCGGACCATTTCGTGGACGTGATCCCCGCGTTCTACGCGCGGCACTACGGCCACATGGGGGAGCCGGGTCTTCCGTTCTACTCGCCCGAGGGGTTCACGGAGCTGGCGAGCCTCCTGGTGACCGAGGGCGGGCGCGACGTGATGGGGGAGGCCTACGACTTCCGAACCGTGGTGGGCGGCGACTCGTTCACTGTCGGCTCACTCACGTTCTCGGTGTTCGAGATGGCCCACATCGGGGTGAACGCGGTGGGATTCAGGGTGGAGGCCGGCGGCGCCGTGCTCGCCTACACGGGCGACACCGGCCCCTGCGACGAGGTGGTCGAGATGTCGCGCGACGCCGGCATCCTGCTCGCGGAGGCCACCTATCAGAACGACAGCGTGCTCTACCCGTTCCACCTGAGCGCGGCGCAGGCGGGCGACGTGGCCACCAAGGCCGGCGTCGCGCGCCTCGTGCTCACCCACCTGCTTCCGGGGCTCGACCCCGCGCGCTCGATCGCCGAGGCCGCCGAGACGTTCGCGGGCCCGGTGGACGTCGCCACCCACGACATGATGCTCGAGGTCCGACCGTGACGCGTCCCGACGGCCGAGCGCCCGAGGAGCTCAGGCCCGTCGCGTGGGAGCTGGGGTTCCAGGAGTGGGCGGCCGGATCCGTCTTGTTCTCGATGGGGCGCACGCGCGTCCTCGTGGCGGCGTCGGTGTCCGAGGACGCCCCGCGCTGGCTGAAGGGCACCGGCAAGGGGTGGGTGACTGGCGAGTACTCCATGCTCCCCGCCAGCACGAACGAGCGGTCCTCCCGCGAGGTGAACCGCGGCCGCCCGGGGGGCCGCACCCAGGAGATCCAACGCCTGATCGGGCGCTCGCTCCGCAGCATCACCGACCTTTCGCGCCTGGGCGAGCGCACCATCACCGTCGACTGCGACGTGCTGCAGGCGGACGCCGGGACGCGCACCGCCTCGATCACGGGCGGCTACATCGCGCTCGCCCTGGCCCTGCGCGGCCTCGAGCGCGACGGCAAGGTCCCGGGCGACCTCCTCACCGACAGCGTGGCCGCGGTGAGCGTCGGCATCGTCGACGGGGAGGCGCGCCTGGACCTGTGTTACGAGGAAGACGCCGGCGCCGACGTGGACTTCAACGTGGTCATGACCGGGGTGGGCACGTTCGTGGAGGTCCAGGGCACGGCGGAGGGCCTCCACTTCGGCCGCACGCAGCTCGACGCCCTGCTCGAACTGGGCGCGGCCGGCGTCGCGGATCTCACGGCCATGCAGCACCGGGCCCTGGGCGACGGCTAGCCCGTGGCGTTCCCCGAACGCACCGCGATCGCCTCGCACAACGTCCACAAGCTCCGCGAGCTCGGCCGCATCTGCGCCGACTGGCCCACGGTGTGGGTGAGCGTGCAGACCGACGATTTGGCTGCCTTCCCCGACGTCGAGGAGACGGGGGAGACCTATCTGGAGAACGCCCTGCTGAAGGCGCGCGCGGTGGCGGTAGCGGTCGGCATCCCGGCCATCGCCGACGACTCGGGCATCGAGGTGGACGCCTTGGGCGGCAAACCCGGCCCCAGGAGCGCGCGGTACGCCGGAGAGCACGCCACCGACGAGGAGAACCTCGAGCGGCTGATGCAGGCGCTCCGCGGCATCCCCGGCAGCGGGCGCACGGCGCGCTACCGCTGCGTGGCGGCCGTGGCCTTCCCCGACGGCCGGGAGCAGCACGCCGAGGGGACGTGCGAAGGTACGCTCGTCCCCAAACGACGCGGCACGGGCGGGTTCGGCTATGACCCGGTCTTCGTCCCGGAGGGGTGGGAGGAGACGATGGCCGAGCTCTCGGCGGAGCAGAAGGATCGCATCAGCCATCGCGGACGGGCCTTCCGGAGCCTCGGTCGGCTCATCGCGTCGGGGCTACCCGGCTCAAGGTAGGGGCTCCCGCGGCCGACGCTTGTGTCGTGGATCGAACGCAGGCGGGGACTCGTTCGGAGGCCGACCGTCGGACACTGCGCGCCACGCGCGGGTTCTTCGACGGGAAATCGACCTTCCTGGTGGCGGTGGTTGGGTTCGCCTTCGTCGGCGTGGTCGCCGTCTTGGACTACCTCACGCCTCACCTGTCCCTCTCGCTCCTGTACCTCATGCCGATCGGCTTGGTCACGTGGAACCTCGGCGGGCGCTGGGGCGCCCTCACCGTGGTCGTGGCGACGGTGGCCGCCATCGTGGCCGACGTCACGGCTCACCCCACGGTCGGCCCCACCAACCCCGACACGTACTGGAACGCCCTGGTGCAGTTCGCCGTGTTCCTCGCCTTCGCGATCCTGCTCGACACCCTGCGCTCGTTCATCGACGATCAGTGGTCGCGCGTGGAGCGAGAGGAGGAGCGCTCCAGCGACCTTCGGGACATGAACGACGCCAAGGACACGCTCCTGCACGCTGTCTCCCACGACCTCAAGAGCCCGCTCGCGGGGATCCTCGGCGCGATGCAGACCATCCGGCGCGATCCCGAGCTCCATCTGTCCCCGGACGAGCGCGAGAGCCTCTACGAGGTGATCGAGCAGAGCGGTCGCAAGATGAACCGCTTGATCGACGACCTCCTCGATCTCGACAGGATCGACCGGGGGAAGCTGCATCCCAAGCGCAGACCCACGGACCTCGGAGAGCTCGCCCGGCGCATCGTGAGCGAGAACGCGGCGCTCGCCTCGCACCCCGTGCGCATCGAGGCCGAGGACGTGCACGTGGACATCGACCCCACCAAGGTGGACCGCATCATCGAGAACCTCCTCATGAACGCGGCGCGGCACACCCCGGCAGGCACGCCGGTCCACGTGCGGGTCAGCACCGAGCCCGGGGAAGCCACCCTGGTCGTCGAGGACGAGGGCCCCGGCGTGCCCGACGAGCTGAAGGACGTGCTCTTCGAGGCCTTCCGCCAAGGGGACGGCTCGAGCGGGCGGGGCGTGGGGATCGGTCTTTCGCTCGTGCGGAGCTTCGCAGAACTCCACGGCGGGACCGCGGCCATCGAAGATCGCGATGGCGGCGGCGCGCGGTTCGTGGTGAAGCTCCCGGGCGCGATCGTGCGCCTGGAGGACCTCGTCGCCGAGGCCGAAGCGCCAGCCCTGCACGCGGTGTAGGACGGGAGCCTCTGGCGCGTCCCGACTAACGCTCCGCTCCGGCCACGACCGATCCGTGGTCAAGCAAGATGGGCAAGGGCGTCGCGTGGATGCAGTTGTCGTAGCCGAAGCCCGTGTCGCCGCTGCCGTTCAGCGGTCCGGACAGTTGCCAGCAGCCGATGCTCCCCGTCGGGGCCTGAGCGGCGAAGGCGTCCTCAAGCGCCCGGATGGTAGAGCCGTGGTCATAGAAGGTCGAGGTCGCGCAGGGGACGCTCCCCTTGCAGGCCAGCGCGGAGGCCCTCCCGGTCGCGTCCTCACCCGGCACGATGATCATCGGCAGCTGCGGGTCGCCGGAACCCTCGTCGGTGGTGATGATCACGACCCCGGCCGGTCCGACATCCATGGCGATGTCGCGCAGGTTCTCCTGGAGCCAGCAGTCCACGGTCCCGTGCTTCGCCACGTCCTCGGACCCGGTCCCCGGCGGTTCCCCGGCTAGGTGGCGGCACGCGGGCGTTCCACCCGTGTCGGCGAGGGCATGGAAGTCGTGGTTGTCGCAGGCGTGGATCGCGTTGTGTCCGTCGTGACACAGGTCGGGCACGATCACGGAGAACGAGGGCCAGCCGTCGGACATCCCTGCGAAGGCGCCCCGGTTCTCATCGAGGCTCGTGCTCGAGCTTCCGGTGTCGCCCACGGGGAGGGAGAAGTCGCGGACGTTGCCCGTCCCCTGGATGTTGCAATCGCCGGCGATGTCCGCGTAGAAGGTGGCGGGCGCGTGGCGCCGCGCGTACTGCTGGTGCCCGGCCTGGGTGGGCTCGTTGGGAGAATCGGAGAACCCCGAGCGGCAGGCGCCGTTGGCCTGCATCTGGGAGCTGGAGGCGAACCCCTCGTAGTAGTCGGTCCAGCTGAGACCGGCCGTCTCGAGCTGGCGGTAGATGTCGGTGCCGCAGTAGTCGGGAGCCCCGGCGGCCAGGGAGGGCCCGCCGCGGTTGAATGCCCCGTCGTTGGCTCCTGCGTGACAGTTGTCCCCCGAGGTCAAGAACGCGTATTGCTGGGCCGAGCTCGCGAAGCAGCCCGACGTGCCGTCTCCGCACTGCCGCGGCGTGCCGAACCCGCCCGATCCGCTCACGCCCGCGTGATAGCCGGCATGATCGGCGCCCCCGCCCCTGATCACCGTGGCGTGCAGGGGCGCCGTGTCGACGGCGAGGCTCGCGCAGATGAACGGGTCCACCGCTCCCGCGCCGCAGCCCAGGTATGCGTGGAACGAGGCGTTCTCGAGGACGATCAACGCCACCTTCCGTGGCTGGACGGTGGTGACGACGGACGAGGAGGCCGAGGTCAGTCCGTCGCCGGCCGGCACCAGCACGCTCGCCAACGCCACGAGGCCGAACGCCCGAGCGACGATCCACCGATGTCCGTGGACCGTGGCTCGTCGATGCTGGATCCGATATGGAAGCGTCCAGTGCTCCGATCTGGGATGGCGACCACGACGTGGCCGATACGCAACCACCAGCACAGGCCGGACAACGGCGGTCGCAGGACGCTCAACCTAGCACCCATCGGCGTTGCGGATCGAGAAACAGAGGTCTATTGGGGCAACAGCCTTCGTTGGGCGAGGTCGTTGCCAGGGGTGCGCCGAACCAGCCGGAGAGCGCTTCTCGCAGGGAGGGCGCGGCCGTGGCGGTGGGCTCGTCGACGGTTGCGGCCCAGGCGATGTAGGCGTCCGGGCGGATCAGGAGGGCGTCGGCTGGTCGGTCATCGGCTTCGGAGGTGTGGATGTCGATCCGATGGCCCCAGTCTCTGGCGATCCCACGGAGGCCTGGGCGCTCGGCGAGCTCGAGGAAGACGGGCCGTGCCGTGTAGCATGAGCTCCGCCACGCTTGTCGTGCCTGCTCGGCGCCCAGGGCGAGATCGGGTGCGAAGGTGCCGGTCAAGGCATGCTGGTTGGGGTTGGGCAGCGGGTAGCGGATGTCGCTGTCGGCCGTGAGGGCGCCGATTCGGCGCAACGGTGCCTCGTCCACCAGCAGCTCCAGGAACAGGTCCCGGAGGGCATCGGCGGCCTCGTCGTGGCCGCGCCGCAAGGCCACCTGTGCCTGGGTGTGCAGCATCGTGCGTGTGCCGGCGAGGTGGCGTTCTTCGTGATACGTGTCCAGCAGGCCATCCGGCGCCCAGCCGTGGATGGCGGCGGCGAGCTTCCAGGCAAGGTTGACGCTGTCCATCAGGCCGGCGTTGAGCGCGACGCCGGGGGCGGGGAACAGGTGGGCCGCGTCGCCGGCCAGCAGGATCCGCCCGTCGCGGTATCGCTCGACCTGACGAGCGTGAAAGGTGAAACGCGTCGGTCGAGTCGGTTCTCCCAGGGGCAGATCCACGCCGAGCACACGGCGGATGCTGTCCCGGAGTTCGGTCACGGTCATCGGTTCCTCGTCGTCGTAGGGGCGGACTCGTCTTCACTTGTGAAGACCCCCAGCGCCCCAGGGGTGGTTGAGCCGACGGCGAAGATGCCGCGCTCGGTGGGAGTGAAACCGAAGGGGATCCTTCCCACCCCCGCGACCTCGATGTCACCGTTGTCGAGTACGCTCACCGACTCGGGCACGGTGGTCGTGGCCAGCCGCTGAACCTCTGGATACGTGATGCCGGGGAACGGGATGCGGGCCAGGTCGCGCACCCGGCTGCTCGCGCCGTCGCACCCCACGAGGTATCGGGCGGTCACCCGGCTCGACCCGTCCGACCCACGTACGTCCACGATCGCCGCGTCGTCATCCCGGCTCAGCCCGACCACCTCGTAGCCGCGTCGGATCTCGGCACCCAGCTCACCGGCGAGCTCCTCGAGCAGGCGCTCGAGTCGCGGTTGTGGGATCCGGAAGATCTGCATCGGGGGATCTGCCAGGTGCGTGAAGTCCACATGCAGACCGCCGAACGGCAGTCGGAGCGGCGGGATGGGACCGGTGCCGGCCGCTTCGAATCGCCTCAGCAGGCCTCGGTAGCGCAGCAGTTGCAAGATCTGTCCGCTGAGACCGCCGGCTTTCGGGGTGTCGCTGGGCTCCGACCGTCGCTCCAGTACGAGCGTCCGCACTCCCGCCAGGCTCAGTTCAACGGCCAGCATCAGGCCGGTCGGGCCGGCCCCCACGATGATCACGTCGGCGTCCATCACTGTCCACGCCCATTGCAGTCCTTCGTCGCGGCCTGGTGCGACCCATCCCTCGACAGCAACACCGACCCATCACTCCTATCCCCTAGGGTCTGGCTTCCGCCGGCGATCATGAGGGACGACCGGGGGCTGACATCAAGCCCCTCGTGTGCCGTAAGCTGGAAGCGGAAGGAATGCGTAGCCCGCTTCCACTCAGCCTCGGGCTGTGGACGGATCACATCCTCGCGATACTTCGTCGAGGTGGTGCGAGAGGGGGGATTCGAACCCCCACGCCCTTGCGGGCACTGGGACCTAAACCCAGCGCGTCTGCCTGGTTCCGCCACTCTCGCGTTCTTTGGCGCGTTCTTTGGCGCGTTCCTTGGCGCGTGCTCTGCGCGTGCTCCGGCTCCTGCTCCGGCGAGTGTAGTCGCGGGCGCGTCCGCCTTCGGCTCGGCCGGGTCGACCCTCGGCGTCGCCTCTGGTAAGACTCTCGGATGCCCCTTCGACGCGTCCTCGGCGTCCTCGTGGGCGTGGGGCTCTTCCTCACCCTGGTCGCGATCCAACGGGCGGAGGCGCCGCGCGCCTCCGCCGTGACGCGCACGGCCCCCGATCCCGCCGCCGAACCGATGGCGGCATCTGACGGCGTCCAGAGCGCCCGGGCTCCGTCGGGGCCCCTCGTGGTCTCCACACACGCGGCGCGGCTGTCTGTGCGGTCGCGGGTCGGGGGTGCGATCAGGTCCGTCCCCGCGAGGAACCCGTGGGAGCAGCCCCTTTCCTTCCCCGTGGTCGGCCGTCGAACGGATCGTGCCGGCGGTCAGTGGCTGAAGGTGCTCCTGGGCGTGCGGCCCAACGGGGTCGCGGGGTGGGTCCGCGTCGACCGCGTGGATGTGGCCCGGGCCACCGACCGGATCGTGGTCGACGTGTCCGGGCGCACGCTGCGGCGATGGCACCGCGGTCGCCTGACCCAGGAGTTCTCCGTGGCGGTCGGGTCCGCGTCCACGCCCACCCCGCCGGGCAGGTTCTTCGTCTGGGCCAGGCTGGACGCGTGGGCCTCCGGCCCCTACGGGACGTTCGTGCTGGGTCTGTCCGGATACCCTCCGGCCGGCGCGAGAGCCACGGGCGATGCTCGGCTCGCGATCCACGGCACGGATGACCCGGGCGATCTCGGCCGGGCGATCTCGCACGGTTGCGTACGCGTCCTCAACGACCAGCTGCGGCACCTGCGCGACGTCCCCATGGGGACCCGCGTGACGATCCGAGCCTGAGCGCGGCCCGAGAGGTTGACGGCCGCGGTTCCAACGCGGATAGTGCGCGCGGCATGACTCGCGAGGAGAGGGGATCCATGATCGAGCGACGGTCCATCGCGCGAGCCGCGGGTGCGACGACGACCCTGGTGCTCGTGGCGGCGCTGCTGGCGCCGGGTGCGGGCGCGTCGCCCGCACGAGCGCGGCTGCGCGGTAGCCGCGCGAGGTTCGCTCGGCCGCAGAACCTCGTGCGCAGGGCCTCGGGTTCCTCACACCTCGACTTCGAGGTCTACCTCGGCCTGGCCGACATGGCGGGCGCCGAGGCCACGGTGCGCCGGGTCTCCGACCCCGCGTCGGCGGGCTACGGGCGGTACCTCGCGCCCGCGGCGTTCCGTGCGCGCTACGCGCGGTCACAGGCCGACGTCGACGCCGTGAGCACCTGGCTCCGCTCGCGGGGGATCGTCGTGACCTACGTCCCCGCGAACCACACGGTGGTAGGCGCCACGGGCAGCGTGGCCCAGGTGAACCGCGCGTTCGACGTCTCGCTCGGCTACTACCGCACGGGCGGGCGCGTCCTCCGTGCGCCCGACCGGGCCCCCTCCGTGCCGTCGTCGCTCGCCGGCGTGGTCCGCGGCGTGCTCGGGCTCACGCCGCTGAAGATGCAGCACGCCAAGGTGCCGCCACCGCCCGCCGCGTACCGCGTCGGGCGCCCCTGCTCCTCGTTCTGGGCGCAGCAGATGGCCACCGGCGCACCGAAGATGCTGGGCAAGACGCAGTCGCTGGCGGTATGCGGCTACACGCCTGAGCAGATGCAGGGCGCCTACGGTGTGGCCGACGCGATCGGCGGCGGCCTCGACGGATCCGGCGTGACCGTGGCCATCGTGGACGCCTTCAACGCGCCCACCATCCAGGCGGACCTCGACACCTACTCCTCGAGGCACGGCCTGCCGCAGACCACGATCGACAACCGGTCGGCGCCCACCGCACCGAACAGCCGGCCCGGCCTGCAGCAGGGATGGTGGGGCGAGCAGACGCTCGACGTCGAGGCGGTCCACTCCATGGCGCCCGGAGCGGACATCCTGTACTGGGGCGGCGCGAGCGCGAAGAACTACCACCTGCGCAACGCGCTGGCCGACATCTTGGACCACCACAGCGCCGACATCATCACGAACTCCTACGGCAGCGTGAAGGGCGAGCAGCAGAGCCAGTCAGAGATCGACGCCTGGCACGACCTCATGATCCAGGGCGGCGCCGAGGGCATCGGGATGTACTTCTCCTCGGGCGACGACGGCGACGAGATCGCGGCCGTCGGCTACCGGACCGTCTCCACGCCGGCGTCCGATCCCCTCGCGATCGCGGTGGGCGGCACGAGCCTGGGCGTGGGCGCGTTCAACCAGTACCTGTTCGAGACGGGCTGGGGCACCACCACGGCGTATGAGACCAAGCACCACACGTGGGGCGGCCGTTCGTTCGTCTACGGCGGTGGGGGCGGTACCAGCCGCGTGTTCGCCGAGCCCTGGTACCAGCACGGCGTGGTGCCGGCGAAGATGGCGGGGGTCTACGGGGGAGCGGCCCGCGTCGTGCCGGACATCGCGATGGACGGCGACCCGACCACGGGGTTCCTGGTGGGGGAGACGCAGACGTTCCTGAACGGGACCGAGAAGTACGGGGAGTATCGGATCGGCGGCACGAGCCTTTCGTCGCCCCTGCTGGCCGGCGTGATGGCCCTGGCCGATCAGGCCGCGGGCACCGCGCATGGGTTCGCGAACCCCGCCTTCTACGCGCTCGAGGGCACCTCGGCGGTCCGCGACATCGTCAACCCGTCCACGACGGTGGCCACGGTCCGCGTGAACTTCCTCAACAACGAGAACGGGAGCGCGGGCAAGTACTACTCGCTGCGGTTGCTGAACCAGACCGGAACGCTGCACACCAAAGTGGGGTACGACAACGTGACCGGCGTGGGGACCCCCAACGGGGAAGCGTTCCTCAACGCGCTCAGCTGAACCCGTGTTTCGATCTCGGGGCCCGCGGCGCGCATGGGTGGTTTGGGTTCCCCTGGAAGGCGTAGTATCCGTCCCATCACCTCCCGTCGGGGCGCATCAGGGGAACGAGGGGGTCAGATGCATGTAGTTCGCACGGCCGGCCGGGTGTTCGCGGTGATGGCGTTGGGGATCTTCGTCGGCGCCTGCAGCAGCAACAACGACTCGGGATCGAGTGCCACGGCATCCGTCCCCACCTCCACCGTCTCCCAGGCGCCGTGCGAGAGCCCGGCCGCCCCCCCCGGAACGGCCATCACGGCGAGCGAGAAGGACTTCAAGATTTCCCTCGACGCGACCTCGGCACCCGCGGGCAGCACCACGTTCACCGTGAGCAATCAAGGCCCCTCGGAGCACGAGTTCTTGGTGTTCAAGACGGACCTCGCCCCAACCGACCTCCCGCTCAACTCCGAGGGGAACGTCGATGAGGAAGGTGCCGGCGTGACGCGCGTCGACGGGATCGGCGGCATCGGCACCGGATGCACGAGCGCCCTATCCCTCAACATGGATGCGGGCAACTACGTGCTGATCTGCAACAACCCCGGGCACTACCAGGCGGGCATGCGGGTCGCCTTCACGGCTTCCTGAGCGCGTCCCAGCGGCTCGGTCTCAAGGCCGCTCAGGCGACCTCGAGGCAGGCACCTCGGCCGCATCAGCGGAGATCGAGATACCGGAAGGCGATGATCACCGCGTACGCGGCGCACAGCCCCACGACGATCAAAACCCCCCAGTCGGCGGGCCGGACACCCTTCGCCAGTTGGTCGTTGCCGACGGACCAGTAGAAGAGCGACACGTACCGAGCGGGCTTGATCCAGGACGCCACCGGCGCAAGGGAACTGATGAGATACGAAACGGCGGCGATGGCCGACCCGACCCCGATCGCCGTTCCGCGCTTGCCGGTGCGGGCTCCCACCGCCATGGCAACGAGGCCGAGATCGACCCCCATCAGCGCGACGGCAACGGAGACCGAGATCACCGTGGAGGCGGGGACATCGACATCGAACGATCGACCGACGATCACGAGGGCGGCGACGCCGGCCGCGAGCACCGAGGCCTGCAAGAGCATCACGCCCGCCTTCTGCAGCGCGATCGCCCTGCGGCGTAGGGGGAGCACCGCGACGAGGCAGAGCGTTCCGTCCTCATCCTGCCCGGCCATCGCAGCTGCGCCGTACCCGACCGTGAGGAACAGCATCACCAATGGGAAGAAGTTCGCGTAGATGTTCGCGTTCAGCCAGCCGACGGGCGAGGTGATCGAGCCGGTGATGCCGAAGAGCGCGGCAGCCGTGGGATCGGTCGTGGCGATCGAGTCCAAGGAGGCGGAGTTCTTCAACGCTGGGTAGATCGCGACGACGATCAGGGTGTAGAGCGACAGTCCCCCGGCGTACCACAAGAGGCTCCGGCGCCGGATGGACAGATCGAGCTGCGCGACGTCAAGGCGCATCGATCGCCTCCGGCCCGACGGACCCACGATAGTAGCCCTTGAACAGCTCGTCGAGGTCGGCGTGTCGCGAAACCAGATCGACCGGGTCGCGCGCCGCGATCGCCTCCAACGCGGGCCCGATCTCTCCCGTGACCTCGAGCGACACGCTCTCACCGTCTGCCCCGGAAACGACCACGCCGGCGAGCGAGGCGAAGGCGGCGGGATCGACGGGACCCCGGAACCGGATCTCCACCTTGAGCGGCGTGCCGCGACGGAGGTCCTCGACCGAGTCCGTCGCGACGAGGTTCCCCGCTCTGATGATCGCCACTCTGTGGGCGAGGCGTTGGACCTCGTCAAGTTCGTGCGAGGACAGGAACACCGTCCTCCCGGCGGCGGCGGCCTCGCGGACGAGCTCCTCGAAGGCGTCCTGCATGAGGGGGTCCAGGCCCGACGTGGGCTCGTCGAGGACCAGCAGCTCCGGCTCGTGCATGAGCGCCATGACCAACCCGATCTTCTGTCGGTTCCCTTTCGAGAGCTCTCGGATCGGTCTGTCGAGCACGACCTGGAACCGATCGACCAGATCCGCGACCAACGTGCCGTCCACGTTGCCGCGGGCCCGCGCGAACCGGTCGAGGTGGTGTTGCCCGGTCATGCGGGGGAACAACTCCAGGTCGCCCGGGAGGTAGCCGACGCGACGGTGGATCTCGACATCGTGGCCGATGGGGTCGAGACCGAGGATCCTCGCGCGTCCGGCGGTCGGCCGCTGAAGTGCCAGGAGCATCCGGATCGTCGTGGTCTTCCCCGCCCCATTGGGCCCCAGGAAGCCGAAGACCTCTCCCCGCTCGACCTCGAGGTCGAGGTCGGCGACGGCGCGCGTCGCGCCGTAGGTCTTGGTCAAGCCGATGGTCTCGATCGCAACGGTCATCGGGCGCTCATATCACTCGAGCATAGTGGCCGCCGCCGCCGGCCCCGTCGTCTGACTCCCGCCTCGGTTCACGTCCGATGCCCATGCCGGTAGCATCGCCACGAATCATGAGCGTCACGCGCATCCGCCTCTCGGACGGCCGATACCTGGGCTACAGCGAGTATGGCGATCCGGGTGCCTTCCCCGTGATCAACTGTCACGGGGGTCTCGTCTGCCGCCTCGACGTCGCATCGCTCGACGACGTCGCCGCGCGTTCGGGCGTGCGGCTCGTCTCTCCGGACCGACCCGGGATCGCGTCCTCCGACCCGAAGGAGGGCCGCACCACGTCGGCGTGGGCGGAGGACGTGCGGGAACTGGCCGACCGGCTTGAGCTGTCGCGATTCGCCGTGATGGGCTGGTCGATGGGGGGCCAGTACGCGCTGGCATGCTCGTACGCGCTCGGCGACCGGGTGACGCGGACCGCGGTCGTCGCTGGGGCGCTCCCGCTCGAGGACCCCGCCACCTTCGCGGAGCTGAACCGGACGGACCGCCGGCTGACGCGCCTGTCCCAACGCCGCCCCGCGCTGGCGCGATGCGCGTTCGCGGTCATGGGGACCGTCGCGCGGCGCGCCCCCCGCGTCCTGCTCCGCGACGACCCTCCCGAGGGACTCGCAACGGCCATGGCCGTCGCGCTGCGACCTGCGGGAGGCATGGTCGAGGAATACCGGGCCTGGGTCCGCCCCTGGGGCTTCCGGCCCGAGGAGGTGACCGGTCCGGTGGCCGTTTGGCATGGTGCCGACGACGAGCTGGTTCCGCCATCGTGGGCATCCCGGCTGTCCGAGGCGATGCCGCGAGCGATCCTGCACATGGTGCCGGGAGAGGGGCACTTCCTTCCGTTCCACCGAGGTCAGGAGATCCTGCACGATCTTCTCGCCCGTGCCTCCGGGGCCTGAGAGCAGGAAATCGAGGCCGCGGGCCCCGTCGTTGGACCTACAGCCTTCGGTTTACTTCCGATGCCCGGTGACGGTAGCATCGCCGGTGACCTCGCCCGGACCCGACTCGGGCGTAGCGACGGGCAGATGGGAGGCGCACGTGCCGGGACGACGGCGCTATCGGAGCTTGGTCCTCGCATCGGCCATCGTCGCCGGTGTGCTCCTCCCGATGGGCCCCGGGTCCGCCGCCGAACTCCTTTCCGACGGGTTCGAGTCCGGGACCCTCTCGCGATGGACCACGAGCGCGAACTTTGGCGCGGAACAGGCGATCGTTCACAGCGGCGCGTGGGCCGGACGCGCCAGCGTCACGTCGGGGTCCGCGCACGTCACGGATGTCCTTGCCCAGGCGGAGTCCGACCTCTACGCCAGCGCGTTCGTCGATGTCGTGAGCCACTCGGGCTCGACGCCGTTGCTCCGGATGCGGGCCGCCGCCGGCAAGGTGATGGCCTCCATCAACGTCAACGCCAAGAACAAGCTCGTGTTGAAGAACGTCCACCGCGGAACGACGCTCGTCAGCTCACTCGAGCTTACGCCGGGCGCGTTCGTCGAGTTGCAGCTTCACGTCCTCGTGAACGGCGCGTCCGGCCTCGGGGAGGTGTGGGCGAACGGCGCGAGGGTGAACGACATCAGCGGCGCCCAGGACTTCGGGTCCGATCCGGTCGGACGCGTCGTCCTCGGACGGAACAACGCCGGATCGACGGCGATGGACGTGGTATTCGACGACGCGGTGATCTCGACGACCCCGTCGGGCGGCGGGGGAGGCGGGTCGCCGCCGCCCACGCCGACCGGTCTGAGCGGCTCGGCGCCCTCGTCGCACCGGGTCGACCTGACCTGGAACGCCTCGGCGGGCGCGACGGGCTACGTGGTCGCTCGCGACGGCCTCATGCTCGCCACCCCCGCTTCCACCAGCTACTCGGACACCTCGGTCCAGCCGGCGAGCACGTACAGCTACACGGTGGCGGCCACGAACGGCGCCGGTTCCTCGGGGCCATCGGCGCCCGTGAGCGTCCACACCCCGGCCGAGAACGGCGGCGGTGGGAACGTGGTGATGGCGGCCGGGGACATCGCGTGCGATCCGACGGACGCGAACTACGCGGGCGGCGACGGGACGGCCAAGGGTTGCAGGCAGAAGTACACGGCGCAGCTCTTGAGCGGCGCCGATCAGGTCCTCGCCCTCGGCGACACGCAGTACAGCTGCGGTGGTCTCGCCGCTCGTCAGCAGGCCTACGATCCGACCTGGGGGCAATACAAGGACATCACCCACTCCATCCTGTCCGACGAGGATTACGACACCGAGGGCACCGATTGCGGTGCCGCGGGCCCCGACGGCTACTTCGCCTATTGGGGGGCGCGGGGCGGTCCGGATCCTTACGGCTACCACAGCTGGGACTTCGCTGGTTGGCACTTCATCGCCCTCAACTCCGAATGCTCCGACGTTCCGGGCGGATGCAAGGAGGGATCCCCGCAGAACGACTGGCTCGAACAGGACCTCGCCGCGCACCCCGCGGGGTGCACGATCGCGATGCTGCATAAGCCGCGCTTCCGTTCCAAGGCGAAGGGATCTCAGGTCACCGGCGCGATGAAACCCTTCTGGGACGATCTGGTGCCGGCGGGCGTCGAGATGATCCTGGGGGGCGACTCCCACTTCTACGAGCGGTTCGCGCCCCAGGATGCCTCGGGGAACTACGACCCCGCGGGCATGGTCCAATGGGTCGTCGGGGTGGGCGGCAAGAGCCTCATGAAGACCGCGCCCTCATCCGCTCGCGCGCCGAACAGCGTGACGGCCTCGGATGCGACGTTCGGTGTGCTGAAGCTGACGTTGCATCCGGGGAGCTACGACTGGCAGTTCCTGAAGGACGGCTCCGGCAGTTTCACGGATACCGGAAGCGCCGCCTGCCACTGAGGCCGGGGCGAACCGGTCTCGTCCGGACGTACGCACCTACCGGATCGGCGTTCAGGACTGAGGACGAAAACCACCCTTGTGGCAGGGGTGGGGCAAGATAGCGGCATGGACGTCCTCCGGAAACGTGCGTACGAGCCGGCGTCGGCCGACGAAGGTCACGAGGATCTCCACATCAGGAAGTTCACCTTGAGAGTCCACCACTTCTGACGCTACCTCGAGGAACAGGGAGGAACGATGAAACCCACCCAGTATCTGCATGATGCGGGCCAGAGCCTGTGGCTGGACAACATCACGAGGGGGATCTTGAACGACGGGACGCTCGCGACCTACGTGCGCGACTACTCGATCACCGGTCTCACATCCAACCCTTCGATCTTCGACAAGGCCATCGAGGGAAGCGACGCCTACGACGATCAGATCCGGTCGTCCGCCCGAGGCATCAGCGGGGAAGAGCTGTTCTACGAGCTGGCGATCGCAGATCTCCAGCGCGCCGCTGACCTCTTCAATCAGGTCCATGGCCGAACCAGCGGCGTGGACGGTTGGGCGTCGCTCGAGCTCTCGCCCCTGTTGGCCTACAACACCGAAGGCGCGATCGAGAGCGCAAAGGCCCTGCACGCACGATCCGGGCGCGACAACATCTTCATCAAGATCCCGGGGAACGAAGAGGGCGCTCCGGCGATCGAGGAGAGCATCTACGCCGGCGTACCGATCAACGTCACGTTGCTCTTCTCGTGGGAACAGTACCTGCGTGCTGCCGAGGCGTTCATGCGCGGCATCGAGCGGCGTGTGGAGGCGGGGCTGGATCCAGATGTCGCCTCGGTCGCCTCGGTGTTCGTTAGTCGATGGGACAGGGCGATCGCCGATGATGTGCCCGCCGAACTTCGGAACCGACTAGGCATCACCGAGGCCATGCTTGCATATCGGGCCTACCGCGAGTTGCTGGACTCCCCTCGCTGGCAACGCTTGGAGAACGAGGGGGCTCGGACGCAGCGCTTGCTCTGGGCCAGCACCAGCACCAAGGATCCCGATGTACCGAACACGCTCTACGTGGAGGCCCTGGCCGCTCCACTGACCATCAACACGGTTCCCGACGCGACCCTCGTGTCGTTCGCAGAACACGGGAAGGTGGGCAGGTTGATGGCCCCAGACGGTGGCGATGCCGAGCACCTTGCGCGGGCGTTCGCTGATGCGGGCTTCGATCGCGTCGCGCTCGCGCATCAGCTACAACGTGAGGGGGCCGAGGCCTTCGACGCGTCTTGGAGGAACCTATTGGGCTGCATCGAAACGAAGGCTCAGACGTTGGCCGCGGCGGGCTGACCCGGCGAAGGATCTCGATGAGGACGGCGCCAAGTGCTGCTCCCCGAACGCGCTGCCGGGAAGGCGCTGGGGCCACCTCCGGAAGGTCCTCAGCAATGACTCACGAGATCCGACACGAGAGTGAGCGATAAGCTGGGTCGTGTGACATCGGGCACCGCAGAGACCAGAGTTGCTCAGTGGACTTGCCTGTGCTGAGCGTCGCCTCGACGTCGATGCGATACCCGGCCTCGCGACAGCTAGCCGAACGACCAGCAACTCACCGTCGAGGGCGGACCCGTGGATCAGCTCTTCACCGATTTCGACCGTCCCGGAACACGGCGCCGACGAGTCGGGCATAGACGAACAGATACGGTGATAGAGGAGGGATCGGAGTGGACGTCCGTAAGAAGCGCGTCTACGAGCCGGCAGCACCTTCGGACGGCTACCGCGTCCTGATCGACCGGCTTTGGCCGCGCGGCGTGTCTCACGAGCGAGCCGAACTCGATGCGTGGGAGCGGGATCTAGCCCCGAGTACGGAGCTTCGGGAATGGTTCGGTCACGATCCCGATCGCTTCGAGGAGTTCCGTAGCCGCTATGTCGAGGAGCTTCGCCTGCACCGCGTGAAGCTCACCGAACTCCGGCGGCGCGCGCGCGACACATTGACCCTCGTGTACTCCGCCCGGGATACCGAGAACAACGACGCCGTCGTCCTCGCCGAAGTCCTGCGCCGCGGGTTGCCTAGGGAGGGCGCCTCCGGATGATCACGCGGTTGCCGCGTCGCTCAGACCGAGGGCGGGCCCACGACCTCAGTTCGGCTGAGGAGCGCTGGGAGAAAGAGGGCGGCGCACCGAAGGATGGCGGAGCGATGCCTCTGCACCGCCGCTCGTTCAGGATGGAGCCTGAGGAGCCCTTCCGGCTCGACCTCACCGCTTGGGCGTTGCGGAGGCGCCCTGGGAATGCGGTCGACCGCTGGGACGAGACCACGTACCGACGCGTCCACGCGCTCCCAGACGGGCCCGTCGGGGTCTCCATCACCCAGGCAAGCGAGGTGAACACCCCCTCCCTGAGGGTCGTCCTCACGGGCGATCGCCTCCGACGGCCGGCCGAGGAGCGTCTGAGAACGAGCATCGAGCGCCTGCTCGGTCTGGGGATCGACCTGATGGGCTTCTACCGGATGGCCTCCGCGGACCGCCTGATCGAGGAGCTCGTTGCCAGGTTCCGAGGCCTGAAGCCACCTCGCTTCCCGAGCGTCTTCGAGGGCCTGGTCAATGCCGTGGCCTGCCAGCAGCTGTCGCTCGAAGCCGGGCTGAGCCTCCTCAACCGCCTGGCCGACGCTCATGGAGCGGCGATCCTTTCGAAGGACGGGACCCGGGTTCACGCCTTCCCCGGCCCTGATGACCTCGCCCGCCTCGAGCCGGCATCCCTGCGTACGCTGGGCTTCAGCCTCCGCAAGGCATCGACCATCATCGAGGCGTCTCGGGCGGTCGCGGGAGGAAGCCTCGACCTCGACAACCTCGCGGGCTTTGGCGACGACGAGGCCGTCTCAACGTTGACAGCCCTTCGCGGCATCGGCCGGTGGAGTGCAGAGTACGTGCTCCTGCGTGGCCTCGGACGCCTCCACATCTTCCCCGGCGACGACGTCGGCGCACGCAACAACCTGGCACGGTGGCTCGACCTCGAGCCATCGCTCGACTACCAGGCTGTGGGCAAGGCCGTTTCCCGCTGGGACCCCTACGCCGGGATGATCTATTTCCACCTGCTGCTCGATGGCCTGGTTGCAGCAGGGGACCTCGACGAGCCTCGGGGCACGAACGATACCGGGGATTGACGCGACGGGCGGTACGTCCAGGCGACCCGACTGAGAGTGATGCTCCTCGAGGAGACTCACCTCGACATGGCGTACCGCAGGAACAGGTGAGATCCGTGCTTGCGGATGCTGCGTAGGTCTCCAAGGATCGATAGGGAAGGCAAGAGTTCTGTCCCCTCAACGAAGCCGGGTCGGCGCTTGGCTTCCGATCGGCCGGCGAGTATCGGGGACAAGGTCAGGAAGAGCTCGTCGAGTAGTCCCACGTTCAGGATGCCGCCGATCAGGGTCGGGCCTCCTTCGGTAAGGATCACCTGATGATCCTCACTCCGAAGGGTGGCGATCACGTCGGGGAGGTCGACGGTCCGTGCGTCTCCCAACACGACGATCCTCAAGGGATCGGAGACCCTACCCTTCAACTTCGCCGCGCCGAGGTTCGTCGTGAAGACCAGAGCTCCGGCCTGCAACGCAGGATGCTGAGGGTCAAGATCGCCACTTGCGGTCAGCACGGCAAGCTGGGGCTCGACGGTGCGTCCAAGTGTCCTCCGGAGTTCGGCGAACTCGGCCGCGGCGTCCGGGTAGATCCATGCCGGGGTCCAGTGCGACGTCGGCGCCGCGCGCAGCGTGCCCGCCCCGATCAGCACGACATCGGCGAAGGAACGGAGCAGTCCCATGACGAAACGATCGGCCTCGCTCTTGGCGCTGATCACCTGGCTGGAGTTCGCCATCCCCTCGAGCGCTACGACCCCATCCAGCGACGAGACGAAGTTCGCGTACAGACGAGACGAAGTGAAACCCAGGCCTCCGCCGTACAGCGTTTCCAGTCGTTGCGGGATGTCCTGCTTCGGGCCGTCCTCTTCGAAGACTCGATCCAGCGGGATCACGGGCCCCTCCTGCGTACGGTCACCGTCCGGCGACTCAGACGGGTCGCGTTACGGCCTGAAGGAAGGACCGCCGTAGCTCGGGGTCGTCTTCGTAGGTGCCGCGCCAGAATGACGTCCACGTGCTCGACCCCTCTTCGCGTACGCCACGCATCTGTGTGCACAGATGCGTTGCCTCGAGATGCACGGCGACCCCGTGGGGCTGCATCAGCTCGACGAGCGCATCGGCAACCTGCTGGCCGATGCGCTCTTGTACGGTGAAGCGGCGGGCAAAGACCCGGACCAATCTCGTGAGCTTCGAGATCCCGATGATGTTCTCGTGGGCGATGTAGCCCACGTGCGCGACCCCGTGGAAGGGTAGCGCGTGGTGCTCGCATAGGGAGAAGAACGAGATGGGCCCTTCGATGATCTGGCTGATCCGACAGTCCGGACCCCCACGACACTCCGTCGGGAACGCCGTCAGCAGCTTGGGGTCTCCCTCGTAGCCGGCCGTTGAGTCGAGGAGGGCCTTCAAGAAGCGTTCCGGTGTACGGGCTGTGCTGGGGGTGTCAAGATCCATACCGAATGCGCCGAGGATCTCGGCGACGTAACCCTCGAAGCGCGCCCACTGTTCGAGCGTGATGCTTCGGGGACGGTCGACCTCCCACCGCACCTCCTCCTCGGGGTCGAGCGGTAGGTGGGTTGTCTCGATGATCCGGTCGGCCGGCTCGACAGCACGTGCGGTCATGATCCCTGTTCCTCTCCCGCTGGGGACTTGGACGTTCGCCCATCGGCATGAGTCTGGTCGACTTCGGTCTCATCCCAGACCGTGCTGTCAGCAAGGCCTTCTACATTGAACTGGTAGTCGAAGACGAGGGAACCACCGTAGGTCGCGCCGATCGCCACGAGAAGACCAGCGAGGAGGGACAGGATCATCACGCCAACCGTCGAGAAATGGCGGTCGTACTGCGCCGTTCGGACGACGATGTCAGCGATGACGACGGCCGTGACCGTCATCATGACGGTCATGTGGGTGTTGATCGTCCTCCATACTTGGGTGTGGCTCGCCCTTCCGAGCGGGCCACTCCCGTCTCGAGTGATCCCCCTCCACCAGTCCCAGAATCCGGTCGTGATCGTGCCGAGCGAGACGATGGCACCGGCGATGATCACGTAGGTGCCCGCAACGAAGAAGTCGCGCGCGAACGGACGCACGCTGTCCCCGGTCCCGCCATGACCCGCGAAGGAGATGACGTCGAACGCTGCAGCAAGTACATAGCAAGCGACGGGGATGTCGGTCAGCGGAGGATGCGTTGGCTTTCCGGCCCATCCACGGACCCCGTGGAAGGCTCGACCCCTCAGCGAGAGCGCGGGCCGCACCGAGAACAACCTTGACATGGCAGCCTCCTCCTGTGGCTGACCTCACTATACGAGCCCCCGCCATCTGGCCGGCTCGGCATCCCGGGCTTCAGGGCCGATCTGCGCGCCGATCGTCAGACCGGTCACTCGCTATGTGACGACATGCAGGGATGACCTTGGTCGCGCTCCCATCCGAAAACGTCATCGAGATCATCGCCGAGAGCGGACTCGCGGACGCGGCGGGGGCGGATCCCCGACCGGTGAGAAATGGCGCGCGATCCGATCGGGGACCCCATCGCGGATCACCGCGAGCACCGCCTCATACCTCCTCCACGACACCGAGCTCCACCAACATGCCCGGGAGTGTGTCGCGGATCAGACGTAGCCGGCGTCACCCATCAGCCGGAGCCGATGTGTCACGCCTCAGGCGAACCCACACATCTAGGTGGTGGGCCCCCGGGGACTTGAACCCCGAACCTGCGGATTAAGAGTCCGTTGCTCTGCCGAATTGAGCTAGAGGCCCGCACGCAGTAAAGCATCCACGGGACTGTGCGCCAAACGGCGGATCGACCCGGCGGCGAGGGTGAGTGACGGGATTTGAACCCGCGGCCTCCTGGACCACAACCAGGCGCTCTAACCGAGCTGAGCTACACCCACCATGTGCGATCCCCACGATACCAACGCGATACCAACGCGGGGGCCGGGCTTTCCCGGGCGCGGACGTCTGGGGTATCATCGGCGCACGTTTGAATCACCGTTCAAACTTCCATGCTGGGGGTTGGGTGGTTCGCGAAGGAGGAACCACCATGGCCACGAGGGAGACGACTCAGTTCGACCTCGACCTGATCGACGGGCTCATCGAGCGCGAGGAAGCGGCACTCGTCCCCAAGCGGCAGGCATCCATCGCCTACCGGGAGGTGGCCGGCCGGTCCGTCGCCGGGGGCGTCGCCTCCAGCTGGCAGGCGTCGCCGCCCCACGCCATCTACATCGATCACGGCCACGGCAACAGGCTCTGGGACATCGACGGCAACGAGTACATCGACTTCCACCTCGGCTACGGCGCCATGGTGGTCGGCCACGCCCATCCGCTCGTCGTGGCGGCCATCGCGGAGCAGGCGCCGCGCGGGACGCACTTCGCGCAGCCGACGAAGGGATTGGACGTCGTGGGGGAGAACCTCGTCGACCGATTCAAGCTGCCCTTGTGGCGCTTCTGCAACTCCGGCACCGAGGCCACGCTCGAGGGTGCGAGGCTCGTTCGAGCGAACACGGGCCGGGACAAGATCGTCAAGATCGAGGGGACGTACCACGGTCATCACGACGCGCTGATGTTCTCGGTCGCGCCGGATCCGGCGCTCATCGGCCCCCGCGAGCACCCCAACACCGTCCCGCAGGCCCTCGGCATCCCCGACGCGTTCGCGGAGCTGGTTGAGGTGGTGCCCTTCAACGACCTCGACGCCGTACGCCGCGCCTTCGCGGAGAACGAAGGGCAGATCGCGGGCATGTTCGTGGAGCCCGCGATGATGAACTGCGGCGTCATCCTGCCCGACGACGGCTACCTCCAGGGGCTCAAGGACATCTGCCACTCCAACGGCGCGTACCTCGTCTTCGACGAGGTGAAGACCGGCGCCACGGTGGCCTACGGCGGGGCCGTGGAAGCGTTCGGTGTGGTGCCCGACGTCGTGTGCCTCGCCAAGGCCATCGGCGGAGGGCTGCCGTGCGGTGCCATCGGCGCCACGCGCGAACTGTATCGCCCCGTGCTCGAAGACGAGTACGACATGGCAGGCACGTTCAACGGGAACCCGCTCACGCTCGCCGCCGCTCGCGCCACGCTCCTCGAAGTCCTCACGCCCGACGCGTACGAGCAGCTCAACCGCGTGGACCGGGCCATGAAGGACGGGCTCTCGGAGGTGATCGAGCGCTACGCCCTGCCCGCCTACGTCTCGGGGATCGGCGCCAAGGGCTCGATCATCTACTCCGCCACCCCCGTGCGCGAGTATCGCGACGCGATGGGCATCGACGAGCGGATCAGCTACGCGGCGTGGCTCTTCCAGCAGAACCGAGGCGTCTTCAAGTCCCCGTGGACCAAGCAGGAGACCTGGACGCTGTCGGTGTGGCACACGCCCGATGACGTCGCCCGCTACGTCGCGAACTTCGACGAGTTCGCGGCCGCGGCAACCGGCAACTGAGCACCTCCCGAGGAGGGGGAAGCATGAGCACCACCGAACGAGCCACCGTCGACATCGATATGGAGCGCGTCGAGCGCCTGATCGCCGAGGAGACCGCGGCGCTCGATGCTAAGCACGCTCGCAGCCTCAGCTACCGCGAGGAGGCCAAGGCCCATCTGCCCGGCGGGGTGTCGTCCAGCTGGCAGAGCTGGCCGCCGCACCCCATCTACGTGGATCGCGGCACGGGCGCGCACGTCTGGGACATCGATCAGAACGAGTACGTCGACTTCCACAACGGCTACGGCGTGATGGTGATGGGCCACGCACACCCCAAGATCGTGGAGGCCGTCCAGCGGCGCGTGGAGCTCGGCACGCACTTCGCCCAGCCCACGGAGGACGCGCTGGTCGTGGCCGAAAACCTTGCGGAGCGCACCGGTCTCCCGTACTGGCGCTTCGGGAACTCTGGTACCGAAGCCACGCTGGACGCGGTGCGCATCATGCGCGCCACCACCGGGCGCCCGCTGATCCTCAAGATCGAGGGAACGTACCACGGCCACCACGATGCCTTGATGGTGAGCGTCTTCCCGTCCCAGGAGGCGGCGGGGCCGCGCGATCACCCCAACTCGGTTCCCCAGACGGTGGGCTTGATCCCGGGCGCGGCGGAGTCGGTGGTGAGCGTGCCGTTCAACGACGCCGACGCCGCGGAGCGTGCCTTCGCGGAGCACGCGGGCCGGATCGCCGGCATGATCATCGAGCCGGTGATGACGAACTGCGGCGTGGTGCTGCCCGATCCCGGCTACCTCGCCCGGCTGAAGGAGATCTGCCACCGCAACGGCGCGCTGTTCGCATACGACGAGGTGAAGACCGGCTTCACGGTGGGCTGGGGCGGCGCCGTCGAGGTGTTCGGCGTGCAGCCCGACCTTGTGGCGTTCGCCAAGGCCCTGGGCGCCGGCCTGCCGTGCGGGGCCATCGGCGGGAGCGCCGAGGGGATGCGGATGATCCTGTCCGGCGACCTCGAGCAGGTGGGGACCTTCAACGGGAACCCGCTCACGATGGCTGCGGCCAAGGTCAACCTCACCGAGGTGCTCACCAAGGAGGCCTACGTGCGCCTCGACGAGATCAACGACATCCTGCACGGATGCGACGAGGCGATCGAACGCCATCGCCTGCCGGCTTCGATGAAGACGCTGTCGGCGAAGGGCTCGATCGACTGGCGCCGCGAGCCGATCCACGAGTACCGCGACCTCTGGGAGATCGACGACCGCGTCCCGCAGCTCGCGTGGCTCTGGCAGCTGAACCGCGGCGTGTTCAAGAGCCCCGGCTCGAAGTGGGAGAGCTGGACGACCTCCATCGTGATGTCCGACGAGGATGCCCGGCGCTACGTGGACAACTTCGCGTCGTTCGCCGTGGCGATCACCGAGTAGTCCGGCTCATACGAGATTGGCTCCTACCGCGCTGGTCCTCGATCGCAGGGCCGCGCGTCGTCTGAGCGTGCTGGGCCAGCGGCTGAGTGGGCCGCGCCCGACGTCGATCCACGAGGCCGTCCACGACCTGTGTGAGGTGCAGATGGATCCCACCTCGGCCGTGGCGCGCACCGAGCACCTCGTGCTGTTCTCGCGGCTGGGTCGCTCCTTCCGCGTGGCGGAGCTGGAGCGGCTGCTCTGGCAGGAGCGCTCCCTGTTCGAATACTGGGTGCACATCGTGCCCACGGCGGACTACGCGATCCATCGCGAGTCCATGCGCCGGTACCCGGACCGGGGCGCGAACAGCGAACGGGCGCGGCGCCGGTACGTGGGCGAATGGCTGCGCGCGAACGCGGCGTTCCGGCGCTACGTCCTGCGCGAGCTGCGCGCGCGCGGGCCGCTTCGCGCGCGCGACCTCGAGGACCGGGCGGCGATCCCGTGGCGCTCGGGCGGGTGGAACGACGAGCGCGGCCGCAGCGTGTCCATGTTGCTGGACCTGATGTGGAGCGGCGGCGAGATCATGATCGTGGGCCGCGACGGTCAGCAGCGATTGTGGGACCTGGCGGAACGGAGCGTCCCGGTGGATGTGCCCCGCCTCCCCCAGGCGGCCGTGGCGCGCGAGATCCTGGAGCGCCAACTGCACGCGCGCGGCGTCGCCACGATCACGCAGTTCGGCTGGGCCTACGACGGACGGCCGCCGGGTTGGGAGCGGGCACTGCGGCAGCTCGTCCGCGAGGGCGTCGCGATCCCCGCGACGATCGAGGGCGTGCCGGGCGCGTGGTTCGCCCACGCGGAGTTGCTCGATCGACCCTTCCGTCCGCGCACCGTGCTGCTTTCGCCGTTCGACGACCTCGTGTCCGACCGCGATCACACGCAGGCGCTCTTCGATTTCTTCTTCCGCCTGGAGATCTACGTCCCGAAGGCGAAGCGGCGATGGGGATACTTCGTGCTGCCGATCCTCCACGGCGACCGCCTGATCGGCCGGATCGATCCGAGGTTCGATCGCGAGACCCGCGTGCTGCACGTGAACGCGGTCTTCGCGGAGGATGAGGCGCCCGCGAGCGCGGGCCCCGCGGTGGCGAAGGCGATCCGGGAGCTGGCGAGCTGGCTGGGAGCCGGCGACATCGCGTTCACGCGACGCGTGCCGCAGCGTTGGCGCGGCGCGCTTATCGGCTGAACCCCGAGCCCCGCTAGACTCGGGCCGGATGGACGGAGGCGGCGAACCTCGGGTGGGCGTGATCATGGGATCCCGGTCGGACTGGGAGACGATGAAGCACGCCGCGTCCACGCTCGAGGAGCTCCAGATCGGGTTCGAAACGCGGGTGGTGAGCGCACATCGCACGCCCGACCTGCTGTTCGAGTACGCATCCACCGCCGCGGAGCGCGGCATCCAGGTGATCGTTGCGGGGGCGGGCGGGGCCGCGCACCTGCCCGGGATGGCGGCGGCCAAGACCCATCTGCCCGTGTTCGGCGTGCCGGTCGAGTCGAAGGCCCTCAAGGGGATGGACTCGCTGCTGTCCATCGCGCAGATGCCGGCCGGCGTGCCCGTGGGCACGCTCGCGATCGGGCGCTCGGGCGCAATCAACGCCGCCCTGCTGGCTGCCGCCGTCGTCGCCTTGGGAGACGAGGACGTACGGGCTCGGCTCGTCGCGTTCCGCGAGGCCCAGACCGAGGACGTGCTGGCGCACCCCGACCCCGACGCGTAGCCGCGATGACGCGTGTGGGGATCGTGGGCGGTGGCCAGCTCGGCCGCATGCTCGCGCTGGCGGGCTACCCCATCGGCATCGCGTGCACGACGCTCGACCCCGCGCCCGACTCGCCCGCGTCCCAGGTGGCGCCGGCGCTCGTGGGGGCCTACGACGACGTCGACGCCCTCGATCGCCTCACCGCCGACGCCGACGTGGTGACCTACGAGTTCGAGAACGTGCCGGTGGCCGCCGCTCGCCATGTCGCGGAGCGCGTGAGCGTGCATCCATCTTCCGAAGCCCTCGACGTTGCCCAGGACCGCCTCACGGAGAAACGGCGGTTCGAGGCCGTCGGGCTCGCGGTCCCGCCCTACCGCGCCGTGGACACGCCGGCGGATCTGGCGGGCGCCCTCGACGAGCTCGGCGTCCCCGCTGTCTTGAAGACCCGGCGGCTGGGCTACGACGGCAAGGGCCAGGCGGTGATCCACCACCGGGACGGTGCCGAGGACGCATGGCGGGCCGTTGGCGAGGTCCCGTCGCTGGTCGAGTCGCTGGTGGACTTCGACGCCGAGGTCTCGATCGTGGCGGCCCGGGGCCTCGATGGGACCATCGCCTGCTATCCGGTGGTGCAGAACCGTCATCGCGACGGGATCCTGCGGCTCACCCTCGCGCCCGCTCCGGACCTCTCTCCCGACCTGCAGGGCGCCGCCGAAGCGCACGCCCGCGCCCTTCTGGAGGATCTCGGGTACGTTGGGGTGCTCGCCATCGAGCTGTTCCAGGTGGGAGAGATGCTGCTGGGCAACGAGTTCGCGCCTCGGGTCCACAATTCCGGCCACTGGACGATCGAGGGCGCAGAGACCTCGCAGTTCGAGCAGCACCTGCGCGCGGTGACCGGTCGCGCGCTCGGTCCCGTTTCGATGCTCGGGGTCGCGGCGATGGTGAACCTGATCGGCGCGGAACCGGCCGCCGAGGCCGTCGCGGCGATCCCGGGCGCCCACCTCCACACCTACGGGAAGACGCCGAGGCCGGGCCGCAAACTCGGCCACATCACCGTGCGGTCCGACGAAGTTTCGGCCTTAGAGGGCCCGTTGCTTCAGGTACGGTCCCTGATTGACGATTGAGTGCCCAGTAACCATGGCGTATCTCACCTGTCCAGATTGCATGATGGCGAACCCCGTCGGCGATGAAGCCGTAACGACGAGGTGTTTCGCATGCTTCGCCGAGCTCGTGTTCGAGACCTGTCCACAGTGCCGCTTCCAGCAGGCGATCCCGAAGCGCTGGACCAGCGCGTTCACCTGCGGCAAGTGCGACGAGCGCGTGTCGATACCGCGCACCCGCCTCTACAGCACGTCCACCAAGGCGCAGGGCGTCAAGGGCTACGGGTACATCTACCCCCGGGTGTAGCTCCGTCCCGCGCGCTAGCATGGCGCATGTCCCCCGGCGATCACCTCGAAGTCTCGTGGGCCGATCACTGGGAGGACGTGCGGTTATGGCGGGTCCTGCGCGACCTCGGTCCGGGGTTCTACGTGGACGTCGGCGCCATGGATCCCTCGGTGGACTCGGTCACCAAGGGTTTCTACGCGCTCGGATGGTGCGGGATCGACGTGGAGCCGAACCCGTACTACGCCGCCCGCCTGCGTGAGGAGCGCCCGCGCGACGTGGTGGTCGAGGCGGCGGCCGGGGCCGATCGGAGCCGACTGTCGCTGCACGTGGTGCTCGACGGCGACGGTGAACAGACCGGCCTCACAACGCTCGAGCCCGCGATCGCGGCGCGGCACGCGGCCGAGGGCGGTCGCGTCGAGGACGTGGAGGTAGAGGTGATCCCGCTCGCCGAGCTGATGGGAGGCACGCCCGCCGAGGAAGCCGCCGCCTTCCACTTCCTCAAGGTGGACGTCGAGGGCCACGAGGCCGCCGTGCTCGCCGGCGCCGACCTCGCCAGCTTCCGTCCGCTCGTCGTGCTCGTGGAGGCGCGCGCTCCCCGCCGCGCCGAAGACGTGTACGAGCGAAGCGAGGCGATCCTGTTGGAGGCCGGCTACGCGTTCGCGGCCGACGACGGGCTCAACCGTTGGTACGTGCGCTCGGAGGACGCGGCGGTGGGCGCGACGCTCTCGCCCGAGATCAACCCGCTCATCGATGGGAAGCCGCGCCGGTGGTCGGAACAGGCTCGCGAACGGGAGCTGGTGGCCCGGATGGATGAGCTGGATGCCGCGGCGAAGGAGTCGGCGCGGGAGACGACCGCTTTGCGCGCGGAGGTCGAAGCGTCGTGCGCCGAGGCGGCCGACCTCCGCGCCGAGCTCGATCTCATCCACGGCTCCACGTCGTGGCGGCTTACGGCGCCGCTGAGGACCGCGCGCAGGCGCATCCGCAGAGCGTAGCCACCGCGTCCCGCACGTTGCCTGATCACGCGTTGGCGTCTTCGGCCTCCTCGGGCTCCTCGGACTCCTCGACCTCGCTGTCGCCCACGAGGGCGTGGATCACCTCTTTGGAGTGCTTCGACCAGACCCGGTCGCCCTCGAGTTCGACCTTCGTTCCGCTCTGCGGATCCTCGATCACCATGGTCCGGACCGTTACGCGCGCGACGACGGTGACGTGGGCGGTCGCGCGGTCGAACGTGCTGGGACTCCTCCCCCGCGAAAGCGGACAACGATAGGACGGCGCCTGGCTACCCGTCACACGACGGCGGGCATCGGGCATGGGTCTATGTCCGTTCGTTCAAGGAGGATCCGATGAGCAAGCGTGCCTGGACCGGCGGCGGCGTGGTCGCCGCGCTGGCGGTCGCCGTCACCGTCGTCTGGATGACCGCGGCCTCAGGGCAAGACGCCACCCCCGCCGGCGGATCGCCGCACACCATCACGGTCTCGTCGACGGCCACGATCAGCATGCAGCCCGACGAGGCGGTCATCACGTTCAGCGTCCATACGGAGAACGCCGTGAGCACGGTCGCGCTGAACGAGAACGCGCGGACCATGAACCAGGTCATCGCCGCGATGAAGGGCCTCGGCATCAAGCAGGCGGACCTGCAGACCACGAACGTCGGCATCGGGCCGAAGACGATCGACCGCGGAACCTCGCACGCGTCGACGGTCTACAGCGCGTCGACCTCCCTGACGGTGAAGATCCACGATCTCGATGTCATCGGCACGGCGATCCAGAAGGGCGTTCAGGCCGGGGCCACGAGCGTGCGCGGCGTTCGCTTCCAGGTCGCCGATCCTGTGGGAGCCAAGGAACGGGCGCTCGCGGCCGCGGTGGAGAGCGCGCGCGCGAAGGCCGACGCCCTCGCGGGTGCGGCGGGTGCCCAGGTCACGGGCGTCGTGCAGATCCGCGAGACGGGCGCGCCCGCGGTTCTGCGGCCCTACGCCGTCCGCGATCAGGCTTTCGCGGCAGCCGCGCCGACCCTCAGGGTCGTCCCCCCGCACGCCATCCAGACCAAGGTTTCCATTGCGGTGATCTGGAGCATCGACTGAGGGTCACGGCGATGCGTGCGCGGCCTTGTGGTGAGGTCTGGTCACAACGACGACGGCGCGCTTGGGTTTGGCTGCCTTCACGCGGACCCGCCATCCCGTGAGGGGATCCGTCCACGAGCGCCCGGGCCGCAGGACGCTGTTCGTGAAGTCGTCTTGGGGCGTGAGGTCGATGAGATCGGACCCGGGCACCGCGGTCGTCGACACGTGGAGCAGGACGCCGTTGGTGGCCCCCGACGGGAGCCAGGAGTCTACGCCCGTGGGTCTGCGGTACTCGACCCACACCGTGTGGTTGGCGTCGGGCAATCGCAAGGCCTGCAGGCCCGCGCGGCGCCGCCCGATCGCCGCGAGCTTGAAGGTGCCGCCCTTGGGTTTGACGGTCTTCTTGCGGCCCCCCATCCACCCAAGCTGGGCGGCCTGCGAGGCGTTGAACCTGCCCACGCCGCCCCCGAACGACCCACCCATCGCGTCGAAGGGGTCCCCGTACTCGCTTCGGGTGCAGCCCTCGGACCAGGGAACGGCCTTCCCTGATGCGGCGCACGTGACCGAATGCGCATGCGAGAGCCCGAGGTTGTGGCCGAGCTCGTGCACGGTCACCCGCGTGTTCATGTAACCGTTGATCCAGAGTCGTCCCCAGCCGACGTAGGCCATCCCGGCATAGCCGCACGACGCCACGTAGGGGAAGTACACGAGGAGGTGGTCGTAGCTGTTCAGGTCCCATCCAGCACTTTTCGCCGCCGCGAGGGCGTTGTCCATGATGACGGAGGAAGCGCAGCCGTCCGGGGCCGGGATCGTGAGCCAGTCGGTGGCCTCCGCGGTCATCCGTACCTGGCCGTAGGACGCGTCGTCGTACCAGGCGTCGTTCGTGTTTTCCAGCTGGTCGATGGCCTTGGTCGGCGTCACGGCGTCCGGGGCCGTCCAGTTCACGAGGATCGCCAGCACCGAGCGCGTGTCGGTGGGCAGGCGGGGCGTGCTCCGGATCTTCGCGGCCGCCACCGGGGCGCCGGGCACCTGGTCGATCGCGTCGGGGTGGAGCTTGGTGCCGTCCAGCGTGCCGTCGACCTCGACGCGCGCACCGGAGTCGAAGTCCGGGAAGTCGCCGCCGCGCTGCAGCAGGTAGGTCTGCCCGCCCGAGGTCAGGTAGTGGTCGGTGCGACCCCACCCGATCCCGTCGACCGCCATCTCGCGGTAGGTCCCCGTGAGGCGGATGCGGTGCGCACCGGCGGACGCGGGCTGGACGGATGCGAGCACGACGAAGAGCACGGCGGCGGCCGCGACCATGCTCGTATGCGTGCGTTGACGGCGCCGGGGGGACGCGCTCACGATCACCTCTCCCAGGAGGTGTCGTCAGGAGAGGGTCGATTCCTTGAGCGAGCGGCCCGTTTGGGCCTTGGCGGAGATCAGCCGGCGCTCAGGCGCAAGACGGGCCAGCGCACCATCGACGAGCTGATCGCGGAGCGTCGAACGCAGGACTAGGACCCCTCCCTTCTGGCCCGCCATCGGTCCGCCGAGATCGCGTAGATCACCGCGTCGAAGACCTCCCCGTCGTCCTGCACCCTGCCCTCGTGGTCGAGGACCATGCCCAGGCGCCGCATCACGGCGATGCTGCGTTCATTGGGCACGTCGGCGATCGAGATCACGCGCGGAGCGGCAAGCGCATCGAAGGCGTGATCGAGCCACGCCGTGGCGGCCTCGGTGGCATAGCCGTGGCCCCAGTGTTCGTGCGCCAGCCGCCAGCCCACCTCGAGCTCGTCCGGGTAGGACTCCTGGTGGTGCAGGCCGCACATGCCCAGGAATGCCCCGTCGTCGGTGCGTTCCACCGCCAGCAGGCCGATGCCCTCCTCCTCGTGGAGCTCGTTTGCCCACTCGGCGATCTCGTCGGAATACGTGCGCGAGAGCGGCTCGCCACCGAGGTAGCGCACCACCTCGGGGTCGGCGTTGAGTGCCGCGTAGTGGGGGAGGTCGTCGCGGCCGAACGTGCGCAGCGTCAGCCGGGGCGTGGCGAGGACGACCGTGCCGTTCCAGGCGACCATCGGCCAACACTAGCGTCAGGCGGTCCGTCTCAGCTCGGTCGACGCCTACAGGAGAGCTAGCTGACGAATGCCTTTCGCACGTTCTTGGCTGTCCACGTACTGGTGCCGTGCGGCCGAGGAACCTTCTTGCGGCTCAATTCCTCGGCGATCTGGACGAGGGATCTGTTCTTCTTCAACAACGCGTTGATGCGCGAGCGCCACGCGAAGTCGGCGTTGTTGCACCGGCGGTGACCGAGGCGGATGTTCCACGGGACCCGCTGGCCGCCGTTCGACTTGAGAACGGGATAATGATCCTCTGTCGGCATCCAGTCGGAGAGGACGACGCCGCGGGCATCGAAGTGTGCCCGCCCCTTCGGGCAATAGCACGTTGGCATCTCGCAGCGGAGCTCCAGCAGCTGGCCTTGCTCGGCCATCTGTACGAGGATTCCGCGGACGCCGAGATCGCGGAGCTGACCCGCGAGGGCTTTGCCTAAGTCGTCTTCTGTCGTATCCATCTTCTTCGGCACCCAGTCTCCCCCTCGATCCAGTAGGCGAAGTATCCCATCCAGGGGCGGGCCAGGTGTCATGATGCGCAACATAACGTCCGTTCCCACCGAGGAGAGACCTATGCAGGATTCGAGCGCCGAGGCCGAAGTCACCGTCCATGTTCTTCGGGGAGCCCGCTGGGAGCTACTCCCGACAGGGACACAGGACATCTCAGCCTTGATCGACGGTCCGGTGCTAGTGTGGGTGGACATCCTCGGCGACCCGACCGCGATCGAGAACGTTCTCCGCCAGATCACGGGGCATCGGCAGGCTCTCCATCGCGTCGATCCCAAGTTGGCTGCCGACGGGGGCGCAGAGCCGCCGCGCCAACCGCCCAAAGCGAAGGCGTTTCGCAATGCGATGTTCGCTCGTGCCTACTGGATGGGAACCGAGGAGACGGAGGGTGCCTCCGTCGCTGCCCAAGAGGTACATGTGCTCGCTGGGCATACCTTCGCGATCACGATGCGCTACTTCCGACAAGGCTGGGATCGTAACGGCACCGCGCTTGGGGTGGGCCATCCCGCGCTCCCTGCCGGCAGGTTCGATCTCCAGCTCGCCCGGAGCGATGTCGTCGAGCTCCGAGAGCGAACGAACCGCGAAGACGGCGATGACACATTCGGGCTCGAGGTGGCGGCCTCGGTCCTAGATCAGGTCGTGGACTCGGCATTGCGACTGCTCAACGTCCTCCGCGAACGCGTGGACACCATGGAGGAGCAGGTCGTAGAAGGGCGGTGGCTGAACCGGCGGGATAAGGGATCGGCGACCCTGCCGGAGCGGACACTGGGTATGAGGAGGTTGCTCCGCCACGTTCGGTGGGCCTTCCTCCCGTCGGATGAGATCAGCGAGTTGCTCGCTGGCCCGTTCATCGATGTCGAGGATCCGGAACTCCGTCTCCGAATCAACGACTTGGGCAGGGAGGCAGATCGGGCGGTCGACATGGTCCGGGACGTGTTGGACCAGCTGCAGCAGACGGTCGAGCTCAGCAACACCATGAAGGCGGATCGGTTGAACGACACGCTATACCTGCTCACTATCGTCGCCACCGTCCTGCTCGTGCCGACGCTGGTGGCGGGCATCTTCGGGATGAACTTCGTGCACTTGCCGGGAGCTGGTCTCAAGATCGGATTCTGGGGGTCGCTCGTCGGGATGGTGCTGCTCGGGGCCGGCGTGTGGTTCGCGATACGTTGGTACCTGAACCACGTCTACCTGCGCCGCGTGTCGGGTGATCCCGGCCGAGGCAACGTTAGGACGCCCGGAGAAGAGGGGAGATGACTTGACCTCGATGGAGATGCTCCGGCCTTACGTTGAGCAAAAGGTGGCAAGGCGAGGATGCCGGACACCGAGAAGGTCGAGAACGGCGCTCCGGCTTCGGCTTGGCATGGACGGCTTCTCGGCCTCAACCCCTCGCTGTGTGGCCTCGTGGAAGAGGAATCGTTTTCGACGTCGAGGTGACCGGCAGCGCCTCGGCCGGCGAGGGTGCATTCTCAATCATGTCTCCCTTCGGAAACGCGGCGATCGAGGCCCATTTGAAAGGCGGCATCGAGACTACTCGAAGGAGCCCTTCGTTAAGCTCAGACGTGCGGACCATGGTGCGGCCGGCGACCACTGCGCCCCCGCCCTATCGGCCAGGGTGATCCTCGGAGCGTTCGCTCCGTTCACGTCAGCTGGAGCATCGGGGAGTCGAAGTTGGCGGAGGTGAGCGACCCAGCCGAGTCGCGAGCGAGCCGGTCCAGTGAGGCCACCGTAGGCGTCGGGTCACGACAGGCACGAGCTAGCCAGAGCGCACGCGGAATCGACCGGCGAGAGTGTCGCGCCAGCGAAACGGCTGGCCAAGGGCAGCAGACGCGGCATCTACTTCTGCGGTTGCAGAGCGACCGCGTCTTCCGAAGGGAAAGGGTCGCTGGCAAGCAGCCGGACGAGCTTCGTCCTCATCCGTTCGCGGCGTTTGGCGAAAAATTCCGGGAAGTCGAGGATGGACGCGGGGAGGCCGGAGAGATCGTTCGCCGCAAGCCAAGACTCCCTCGGACCCTTCTCCGGATACTGCGCCGAGATCCAGACGAGCGGCATCTCGGCGCTCTTGTCGATGTTGACAGGCCCCTCGAGTAGTTGGAGGTTGGGCAACCGGTCCACGCTGTCCAGGTAGTCTGGCAGCGCCTGCTCGGGCACCTGCTCCTCGACCAAGGCGCGCTTTGTGAAGCGAGATCTCGGGAACACGTGGTCCTCGTGGAACTCTCTCCTTACGTCAACGCCGGGATACAACAGGGCCAACAGGGGGAATAGGCGCTTGCTCCCGTACTTCGAGTCCAACAGGTCCTCGATTTCCGCTTCTTCGAAGCGAAGAGGCTTAGCGAGACGCGTCATCTCCGTTTCGAGCGCACGCTCGGGGAATCCGTCCTGACCGTGATCCCGGATCGCTTGGCGGAGCCGCGACAGAAGCGTGTCGAGACCGCTTCCCCAGACGCCTCCCTTGAGGAGGGATCGGATCACCCAAGCGCGAATCGCCCGTCGATCCTCCGAGTCGGCGGTTCGGCTCAGATAGGTCTCCCTGAGCCCTCGCGAGTGAACGTAGTAGGCGAGAGGGATCAAGACGCTCGTGGCGGTGAGGGTCCGATCGGAGAAGCCGAAGTCTGACAGCAGCTGAACTGTAACTCGGAGCGATTTCGCGATCGCGTCCCAACTGGCCTCCATCGACTGCATGGTCTCTTTGTCGAAGTTGTCGACCTTGAACCTGATATCCCCTTGGTCCATCAGAACGAGCCCGGCTTTGAGGATCAGGTCCTTCGAGAAGGCGAAGCCCTGGCCCGTCGCGTTCAGGTCGTCGACCAGTCCGTGGATCGCCTCCCTTGCATCTCTGTCCTTCCACTGAGCAGTCGCGATGCTCAGAAGCAGGTCCGAGTAGGACAGAACCGTCCCTCCCGAGTTGACACGGATGAAGATGTTTAGGACTCGATCTAGATCCTGTGACTCCTCCTCGTAGAAGCTGATAAGGGCATCCCGACTCGTCACCTCGTGCAGCCGATCCAAGAGCTCGAAGGCCAATTCGCTGTCATTCAGGCCGGCGTTGAGCAACCAGGCGAACATCCTCGGCCCTGGCTTCATCTCGAGGATGTCTCGGACGCGGAACCACCGGGAAGGATCGTCACCTGCGTGGCTCGCTGCCCCCGCCTCTTCGTCGGTCAAGAACGCGAACTTGTACTCCAGGCTCAGGTCGTCGTTCGTTCCGTGATGCCGAAGATCCAGATGCAAGTACCTCACCGGGTAGGCGCTGGGATCCTTGATGCGCCGCCACGGAGTCTTTTCTGCGTGGCTTCCCCGCAAGGCGATGTTGAGGGCTGTAAGGCGCTGTTGCCCATCGAGGATGGCGACGACCGACTGGCCAGGCGTCACCGCGAGCTGCGGGCAATGGGGCGCCGTCAGCTGGTGGTAGTTACGTATGAAGTCGTAGAAGACGAAGCGATCAGAGTTGTTGCCCTCTACCTTCCAGAACAGGAAGGAGCCGATCGGGTAACCGCGCATCAGGCTGTCGAAGAGCGCGCAGATCTGAACCGTGTCCCAAACGAACTCCCGCTGGATCGCGGGGAGGACGTACTCGTGAGTGTGGATCCTCTCAAGGGCCTTCGCGATCGGGATGGGCGTCTGGAACGGCAAGGCGGCCTCCTTTGGGGGATTCCCTCTGGGCCGCACCGTAGTAGCCGCGAGCCGCCTTGTCGATTACGAGGGCCGCTGTGGGCTCAAACGCCTGCTCAGCAGGAAGAAACACCCGCCGCGGCGTGGTGGCGTCTGCTATCCCGTGTTGTCGTCTGCCTCCTCGGCTGGCTCAACCAAGCCATTGCCCGCCTGACGCACTGAAGCGCGCCGGGTTTCTTGGAGGCTCCAACCCTTGAGAGGATGGAGCCATGACCAGATCAACCAAGTACCCGCCTGAGATCCGCGAGCGAGCGACCCGGATGGTGTTCGAGCACGAGCCCGAACACCCGTCGCAATGGG
>JBBRWM010000008.1:0-100660 GCA_038249195.1 Actinomycetota bacterium | reverse complement strand
GCGCAGCTTCGGGATCCCCACCTCGATCGTGCCCACGCGGGTGTCCACAGCCCGTGGCCGGTAGCCGTTTCGCTTGTTCACCCGCGTCTCGGAACGTTCTCCGTAGCCGGCACCGCAGATCGCGTCGGCCTGTTCGGCCATCAGCCGTTCGACGAAGACCTTCACCAGCTCCCGCAACACGTCCATGTCCGGGCCGTCGAGCTGCTTGCAGAACGCCTCGACAGCCTCCATCGTTGGATCGACCACCGTGTTCCTCCTCTCCGAGTTCCTTCAACAGATCTCGTTGAGGATGACGCGGTGGTCTTCTCGTTCAACGACCCTCAGGTCGTCGTTCGTACACCACGGGAACGGACGCTACTATCCCCTGACGGTCGTTCTCGCGCTTCGCGATAGCAAGCGCCTCCGTTCCGGACTCCATCGCCTCGTCGAACTCACCGATCAGTGGGCAGATCGAACTCATCTCCCCAGACAGTCGGCGAGACACCAGCGATCGTCAGCCGTCCGCGCGTATCCGATAGCTTCCTCGAAGATCTCTCGCGCCTGTGAGAGGTCGTTCTCGAAGAAGGCGATGAGCGCCAGCACGTCAAGGGAGCGGGCGATCATCGAGGTACTGCCCACCTCTCGCGCAAGCTCAAGGCTCTCGCGCAACAGCGCGCCCGCTCGCTCGCCATCGCCGACGAGCGCGTACAGGAACCCCAGGCCCCACGCCGGCTTGTACCCGAACGAGTGAGGACCAGCCCTCGCTCAGCGAGACGTCACGCTCGAGCCACTCTGTGCCGCTTGCGTACCGGCCTCGGATGAACCAGAAGAACGTCAGGTTGCCGGCGAGCGCCACGGCTTCTTCGGCGTCCGCTCTCGAGAGCCACTCGAACGCTGCGAGAAGGTTGTCGATGTCGACCCCGATCCGGTCGAGCCACAGATGCTGCTCAGGGCTGACGAGTTGTGGCTCGGCGCGAGCCGCGAGATCCGAGAAGTACCGCGCGTGCCGCCCGCGGATCTCGTCGGCTCCGCTCGATGACTCCAGTCGGCCCACCGCGAACTCTCGGATCGTTCCGAGCATGCGGAACCGCCCCTCGTCGAACGAGATGAGACTCTTGTCGCCGAGCGCTTGGAGCGTGTCGAGGTCTGCCTCGGCCACTTCCTCTGCCGCTTCGAGCGACCAACTACCCACAAAAGACGCCGAGCCGAGCGAACAACCTCTTCTCGGGCTCGTCGAGGTGGTCGTGGCTCCAATCGATCGTCGAGCGGAGCGTGCGCTGACACTCGGGCGCGTCGCGAGGGCCGCCGGTGAGCAACGGCAATCGTTCGTCGAGCCTCTCGAGCAGCTGCGACGCATCGAGCACTCGAGTCCGAGCGGCAGCGAGCTCGATCGCGAGCGGTAGGTGGTCGAGCCGGTCGGAAACGCGCGCGAGGAGCTCGCGGTTCGCGTCGAACGAGGGTGAGACCGCTCGCGCACGCTGTCTGAACAGTTCGATCGAGGCGTCCTCGGTGAGCGGTTCGAGCGGGAACTCGCGCTCACCCCGGAGATGGAGCGCCTCGCGGCTTGTGACGATGCACGCGATCCCGGCGCACGACTCGATCAGCTGCGCCAAGCGGTCGGCTGCGCCAGCGAGCTGCTCGAAGTTGTCGAGGATCAGGAGCGAGTGACGATCGCGCAGCTGGGCGACGAGCTCATCGGTCGCGCCGACAGCAGCAGCCACGGACGCCTCGAACCACTCGGGATCGGTGACCGTCCCGAGATCGATGAACCAAACGCCGTCGATGAATGACCCCAGGAGCTCGCGCCCGATCTCGAGTGCGAGCCGTGTCTTCCCGATCCCGCCGGGGCCGACGATCGTGACGAGGCGCGTGGCGTCGTCCCGTACGATCGAGACGACCGCCGCCAGCTCCGCTTGACTCCCGACGAGCGCCGTGGCCGGCGATGGCAGGCTTCCGACCCCGACGCTTCGAAGCGGTGGGAAATCGTCGTCCCCGGATTGGTACAGCCTCAGCTCTCCGATGTCTTTCAGCCGGTGGATACCGAGGTCGCGGACGCCCTCGCTTCCGACGAGCACTCGGGTCGCCTCCGTCAGCAGGACCTGACCGCCGTGGCCGGCGGCCGCGACGCGAGCGGCACGGTGCACGTCCATCCCGACGTAGTTACGCTCGTGGATCTGCGGCTCTCCCGTGTGCATGCCCATCCGCACACGCACCTCACCCGAGGCGAGCACTTCCTGCCCCTCGTGAGCGGCCGCGAGTGCGTCCACCGCCGATGCGAACGCGACGAAGAACGAGTCGCCCTCGGTGCCGATCTGGACACCGCCATGTCGGTTGAACGCCGCGCGCAACACCCGCCGGTGCTCGGCGAGGAGGTCGGAATACTTGTCGCCGGTCCGCTCGAGCAGCCCGGTTGAGCCCTCGATGTCCGTGAAGAGCAGGGTCACCGTGCCGACGGGAAGCGTGGTCATCGTCGCCAACTATGACGCAAGGGGCGAGACCGAGAGTCTCGGGCTGTCCGACAAGCGTGGGCAGCCGTACCCCGCGTCTCAGGATGGTTCCGGGGGGAGGGGTCGAACCTCCATCCCAGGCTCCAAAGGCCCGTGTCTTGCCGTTAGACCACCCCGGACTACCGATCGATTATGGCGGTCGGCGGCCCGCTCGTGACGAAGGACCCCTCGACCACCACCGCCAGCTCGTCCGCGTGGCCCAGGTGGCGCGCGAGCGCCACCACCGTGGGACCGCTGCCCGTCATCACGGCACCGAGGGCGCCGGCCTCGACGAACGCGTCGATCGTGCGGGTGATCTCCGGATGCCGGGCGGCGACGGAGGCCTGGAGATCGTTGAAGAGTGCGCTCCCGAGCAGGACGTCGTTGCCGGTCTCCACCGCCGCGATCACGGCCCCGCCGTCAGGACCCGTGCTCCCCGTCTCGTCCCACCAGTCGTACGCGTCGGGCGTGCGCACCGCGAACGGGAACGGGCGCACCACCCACCATGTCGTGACGGCGTGAACGGGCTCGACGCGCTCGCCCCTGCCGCGCAGGAAGACCGCGCCCCCATGCGTGAGGGCCGGAACGTCGGAGCCCGTGGCCGCGGCCACCTCGAGCAGCGCGGCGGCGTCGAGGCCGCACGCCCACAGCCCGTTCAACGCCCGGAGCACCGCGGCGGCGTCGGCGCTACCTCCGCCCATGCCCGCGGCGACCGGGATCCGTTTGTCGATGGCGATGGCCGCGCCGGGGTTCGCAAGACCCGCCGCGTCTGCGAGCGCGATGGCCGCGCGCATCGCGAGGTTGTCCGGTCCATCGGGCACGCCGGCCGACTTGGCGCCGCCCACCGTCATGGACAAGTCGTCGGCGCGATCGACCGTGACGATATCCGCGAGCTCGAGCGGAAGCACCAAGCTCTCGACCTCGTGATAGCCATCGTCGAGGGGCCCGAGGACGCGCAGGAAGACGTTCAGCTTCGCATGGGCGCGCGCGGTCACCGACCCGTGGCCGGCCCCGCTCACGCCGGCATCCGCCGGGCGATCGCCGCGAAGGTCGCCAGCGAGAGTTCCTCCGCCCGCGCCGACGAGGCCACGCCGCATGAAGCCAGGACCGCATCTGCGTCCGCGGCGCCGAGACCGAGCCGCCGCAGCGCGTTGCGCATCGTCTTGCGTCGCTCCGCGAACCCCGCGTCCACGACGCGCCACAGACGATCCTCGGCTACATCGACGGGCGGCGACGAGAGACGGTCCAGACGCACCACCACCGACCCCACGCGCGGGCGCGGCCAGAAGACGCTGGGAGGAACCTTGCGCAGCTTGGTCGCTGTCGAGCGGTACGCCACGCGCACGCTCACCGCCCCGTAGGCGTCCTCTCCGGGTCCGGCTACGAGGCGATCGCCCACCTCACGCTGCACCATCACCACCAGGCGGGTCACCGCGGGAAGGGACGCGAGCACCGTCAGCACCAGAGGAACCGAGATGTTGTAGGGGAGGTTCGCGCAGAGCGTCCACGGCCCCCCCTCCAGTTCGCCGCCGAGGTCCATCCGCAACGCATCGCCGTGGCGCACCGTCACGCTCGGGTGAGCGGCCAGCACCTCGTTCAGCGCCGGGATCAGCGCCCGGTCGAACTCCACCGCGAGCACGCGGGAGGCCCGTGCCGCGACCAGCGCGAGCGTGAGCGACCCGAAGCCGGCGCCCACCTCGAGCACGAGTGAGCCGGGCGCCACGTCCGCGTCGGCCGCGATGGCCCGGGCGAGGTTGGGATCGATCAGGAAGTTCTGGCCGAGCGCCTTGGAGGGGCGGATGCCGTAGCGCCGGGCGAGCTCCCTGATGTCGGTGGCCCCGAGCCCCCTCGGGGGCGATGGGTCACCAGCTGAGGCGGACGTGGAGGACGCCGGCGCCGAGGGGGGAGAGTGCGGCGAAGGCCTCGGGTGAGAGGTCGATGATCTTGCCGGGGGCGAACGGTCCACGGTCATCGATGACCACGGTAACGGAGCGCCCGCTCGCCACGTCCGTGACGGTGACGCGGGTGCCGAAGGGGAGGCTCGGGTGTGCCGCGGTGAGGCCGCTCCACGGCGGGTCGTACCAGGTGGCCAGCCCCGCCTGCATGCTGCCGTTGGCGCCCGGCACGCGGGTCGTGCCCCCGTACATCGACTCGGGGCCCGAGACGATGCGACGCGGCTCCGGCGCCCGCTCGACCCACCGGCCGATGAGCTCGCGCTGCGTGACCTCGCCGTTGATCTCGGTGATCCGGTACGTGGCGCGGCCCACACCGTCACGCCCCTCGGACAGCAGCCGGCTGCGCCCGGGCGTCATGGTGTCCTTGAAGGTGGTGAGCGTGTGGAAGGGCACCGTCGTCGCCTCGAGTCGCGTGAGGACCTCCACGCGATCCACGTGCACGATGGAGCCGTCGTGAAGGGGGGTGCTGGGTGATGGCTCGACGCGGTCGTTCGCATCCGGCGTGATCCCCATGGCCGTAAGGAGTGCTCCGACCGTGTCCGCGTTGGTCAGGACGTCGTGTACCTTCCCCGACACGACGGCCTGCACGGACACGGCCGGAGACGTACCGGCGCTCGATGCGGAACCCGAAGACTCGACGAGACGGTCCGCGTCGGGAGACACCGACCTCGGGCTCGTCCCGTCCACCACCCAGACCCCCACACCTTCAGGATCGGGCTCGACCGTGGGGCGATAGGAGAACGGACCCTCGGGCGCCGGACTCACCACCACGGTCATGCCGTCGGCCAGCGCCGTCGCTGGGGACGGCTCGACGAGGATCGCCGCATCGAGCGAGATGCCCTCGCCCGTGAGCAGCTCCCCGACGTTGGTCGACGTCGTGCGCACGGCCTCCGGCTTGCCGTCGACCACGAGCGTGACGTGCTTGACCAAGGCCAACTGCACGACGCCCGCAACGAGCAGCAGGCCGATCGCGAGGGTCGTGGACTGCACAGCGCGGCGCATCCGCAATCTGCGGAGCCGCCTGGGACGTGGTGCCAACCTTCCTCCAAGTTCTCGAGGAAGGCTTCGCGGGGAAGCGGCTTGAACCGGATCGAAGCCTTCAAGCGCACGGGGGCCGAACCTTAGCAAACCCTCAACCCTCACTGCAACCTTGAGGCCGAACACGTGTTCGAGCGCTAACGGAGCCCCGGGAACGCGTCGCGTGCGTTCGCGGCGCTGGCCGCGACGAGCTCATCGACGCGGATATCGCGCGCGCGTGCGATCGCCTCGGCGATGATCGCGATGTTCGCCGGCTCGTTATCGCTGCCGCGAAGTTTCTGCGGGGCGAGGAACGGCGAGTCGGTCTCGGTGAGGATGCGGTCCAGGGGCAGGGCGGCGGCGGCCTGTCGGAAATGCTCGTTCTTCGGGTACGTGATGTTGCCGGCGAAACTCACCCAGTAGCCGCGCTCGGCACACTCGCGCGCCAACGCGACGTCGCCGCTGAAGCAGTGGATCACCACGCGTTCGGCCGAGCCCTCTTCCAGCACCCGCAGGGTCTGCGGCCACGCATCGCGGATATGCACCACCATGGGTTTCGCCGTCTCGTTCGACAACGCGATGTGGGTCTTCAGGCACCGCAGCTGATCCTCGACGGGCGAACGCATCCGGAAGAAGTCCAGACCGCACTCCCCCACGGCGATCACGCGCGGGTCGCTCAGCAGCTCTTCGATCCGAGCGGCGGCCTCCCGATCAAAGGTTGCGGCATCGTGCGGGTGCATGCCGGCCGTGGCGAACACGCCCTCCAGGCGCTCGGCCAACCCGAGCGATCGGGCACTCGTGGAGGGGTCCACCCCCACGCAGATGATCCGGTCGACGCCCGCCTCGTTCGCGGCCTCGACCACATCTGCAGGTTCGTGCTCGAGGAGGAACAGGTGGCAGTGGGTGTCCACCGCCCCGCTCTGCACCGACACTTCAGGGTTCTGGTCGCTCACGATCGGCGAGCTTACAGGGGTCTCCACATGGGGTCGACCGGGGGAGCTTCACGTGAAACATGGATCCGGGAAGCCTCACCCCCGAGTGAAGGCGCGGTGGAAAACGCCGAACGCAGGCTAGTCCGCGTCGACGCGCGGGAACAGGGACGCTCCCTTGGTCGTGAGCGTCCCGGGACGCAGCCCGCCCCACGCCGTCGAGGCGGGCAGATGCTGTTCCTCGACGGAGCCCGGCTGGCCCAGTTGCTCCCACAGGCGCGCCGCGGCGGAGGGCATGACCGGTTGGATCAGGACCGCGAGGCAGCGCAGCGTCTCCGCGGCGGCGTAGAGGATCCCCGCGAGCTCCCCGCCCCGATCGGGGTCCTTGGCCACGGCCCAGGGAGCGTGCTCCACCAGGTACTGGTTCGCGCGGCCGACGATCTCCCACACGGCCTGAAGGGCCGGTTGCAGTTGCACGGCGAGCATCGCCTCTTCGTAGCGGACCGTCACGTCCGCGATCACCGCGGGCAGATCGGCGGCCTCCGCGCGATCGTCTCCGGGATCGGGCACCGCGCCGTCGTAGTTCGACGAGAGCATGGCGAGCACCCGGGCGGCAAGGTTGCCGAGCCCGTTGGCGAGGTCGGCGTTGTGACGATCGACCATGGACTCCCAACTGAAGTTCCCGTCCTCGCCGAAGCGCATCTCGCGCATGAAGTAGTAGCGGTAGGAATCCACGCCGAAGCGCTCGAGCAGGTCGGCTGGGTGGATCCCCGTGAGGTTCGTCTTCGACATCTTCTTGCCACCGACCGTGAGGTAGCCGTGCGCCCATACCTGCTTGGGCAGCGGGACCCCGGCGGCCATGAGCATCGCGGGCCAGTAGACCGCGTGGAACCGGATGATGTCTTTGCCGATCATGTGGATGTCCACGGGCCACATCCGGTCGAAGCGCTCCGGGTCCGAGGCGTAACCCGCCGCCGTGATGTAGTTCGTGAGGGCGTCGAACCAGACGTAGGTCACGTGCGCGTCGTCCCACGGGAGCGGCACGCCCCAGCTCAGGGTCGTCCGGCTGATCGAGAAGTCCTGGAGGCCGCCCTCGAGGAGGCTGAGGATCTCGTTGCGCCGGGTCCCGGGCTCGATGGCCCCGGGGTGCTCCGTGTAGTGGGCGAGCAGCCGGTCGCGGTAGGCCGACAAGCGGAAGAAGTAGTTCTCCTCCGTGACGTGTTCCACCGGACGCTCGTGGATCGGGCAGAGCCCGCCCTCCAGCAGGTCTCCCTCGGTGTAGTAGGCCTCGCACGACACGCAATAGAGCCCCTCGTAGGAACCGAGGTAGATGTCGTCCTGCCCGTTGCCGTGGACGGCCTCTAGGAGCTTGGCTACCGCCGTGTAGTGACGCGGCTCCGTGGTGCGGATGTAGTCGTCGAAGCCGATGTCGAGGCGCGCCCAGACGTCGCGCCACTGCGATTCCATGGCGTCCACCCAGGCGCGAGGATCCGTGCCTGCCGCCTCCGCCGCGCGCTGGATCTTCAGGCCGTGTTCGTCGGTCCCCGTGAGATGGAACACCTCCTCGCCTCGGAGCCGGTGGTAGCGAGCCACGAAGTCCGTTGCCACGGCGTTGTACGCGTGCCCGATGTGAGGCGCGTCGTTCACGTAGTAGATGGGGGTGGTGATGTAGAAGACGTCGCGACCCATGACCGGCATCTTACCGACGCCCGGGCGTGACCCTCCGGCTCACTAGTCTATATCAGACTAGATACGAAACGCCCTGGCTTCGGAAGGCAGGCTCAACCGATGAGGCGCGTATACAGATCGTTCGCGGACACACCGCGCCGCTCGGCCACCGTGCGGGCCGCGTCGCGTTTGCGCACGCCTGCGGCGACGAGCGATCGCGCCTCGGCCAACGACGCCTCGAGGTCGACGCCGGCTGTCTCGTTGGCGCCCTCCACCACTAGAACCACTTCGCCCTTGAGGGTCGCGTCGCCGAGCCGGCCGAGCACCTCGGACACGCGGCCGCGCAGCACCTCCTCGTGGCGCTTGGTGAGCTCGCGCGCGAGGGCCACGCGGCGGTCTCCCATCGCGTCAAGGACGGCATCGAGGAGGGCGAGCACGCGTCGGGGCGACTCGAAGAACACCAACGTGCGATCGTCGTGGCGCAGATCCGCCAGGCGCCGCGCCCGCTCACCGGGCTTCTTGGACACGAACCCCTCGAAGGCGAAGCGATCGGTGGGCAGGCCCGAGACGACGAGCGCCGCCAGCGCCGCCGAGGGACCCGGCACGACCCGGACCTCGATGTCGTGCTCCGCCGCGGCCCGCACGATCCGGTATCCAGGGTCGGACACGCCGGGCATGCCGCCGTCGGTCACCAGCACCACCTGGGCTCCCCCGCGAAGACGCTCCACCAACTCCACGGTTCGCTCGCGTTCGTTGCCTTCGAAGTAGGAGACGAGCGGCGGCCGTGGCTGCAGGCCGATGGACGCCAAGAGGCGGCCGGTCCGCCGCGTGTCCTCGGCCGCGATCACGTCCGCGGACGCGAGCGTCGCACGGGCACGATCGGTGAGGTCGCCGAGGTTCCCGATCGGGGTCCCGACCAGCCAAAGGATGCCCGCCATCCCCCGATGGTCCCACGCGTCGCGCGCGTTCAGGCCGCGGCCGACGAGCCTTCGGCGTGGCCTCGCCCCGCTACCATCTGGCGGTGTCCCCGGTCCTGGCGCGTCTCAACCGCCCGATCTTCGCGATCCTCGCGGTTGCCGCCATCGCTGGTGGCATCCGCTTCTTCCATCTGACGCACCCGCCGGGCTTCGTGTTCGACGAGATCTACTACCCGAAGGCGGCCTGCATCTACGTCGGGTCCGCTAACGCCACGTGCCACGTCACCTCGAGCGACGAAAAGTACTGGCGCACGAACCAATGGGACGTGGGGTCGTGGGTTCATCCGCCGTTGGGCAAGTGGACCATCGCGATGGGGATCAAGGCGTTCGGGATGAACGAGTTCGGCTACCGATCCATGTCGGCGCTGGCGGGCACGCTCGTCGCCGTGGTGGTGGCGCTCATGGCGCAGTTGCTGTGGCGCCGACCCGTATGGACGTTCGTGGCCGGACTCCTGATGTCCATCGAGCACCTCAACGTCGTGATGTCGCGCACGGGCCTGCTCGACATCCACCTCGAGTTCTGGATCGTCCTGGGGTTCCTGTGCGTGCTCTTGGACCGACGGTGGATGGGGCGCGAGACGCCCCCACAACGGGTCCCGCTCGCCGTCACGGACGCCGGCGGCGTCACGACGATGGTGATGCCGCGCTGGACGAAGGTGCCCTCCCCTTTGTGGCGGCCCTGGCGCTTCGCCGCCGGCGCGGCGTTCGGCGCGGCCTGCGCCGTGAAGTGGTCGGGGATCGCCGCGCTCGCGGGCGCCGTCCTGCTCACCTACATCTGGGAGACCACGCGCAGGCACCGCGACGACACGTCGCTCCCGCGCGCCCTCGCGAAGGCGTTCGCGTTGGAGACGTTCGGGATCGTGCTCGCCTTCTTGGTGGTGCCCGTTGCCGTATACGTGCTCACGTGGCTCCCCTGGTTCCACCACTTCGGCTGGAGTCTCTCGGGCTTCTGGCAACACCATCTGGAGATGTGGCGATACCACGCCGGGCTCAAGGCGACCGCCCTGGACAGCGCCACGCACACCTACACGCCGACCCACCCCTACTACTCGCGGCCCTGGACCTGGCTGCCCATGACCCGGCCGGTCAGCTTCTACGTGCAGAACGCCGGCAACGACGTCTCGCAGATCATCGCGATCGGGAGCCCAGTCATCTTCTGGGGCAGCATCCTCGCGCTTCCCTACGCGGCGTTCCGCTGGCGCCGCAGGCGCGACTGGCGTGCGGGCTACGTCCTCGTCCCGTTCCTGGCGCAATACCTGTCCTGGTTCGCCGTGAGTCGCCCCCAGTTCTTCTTCTACGTCTTGCCCTGCACGCCGTTCATGGTGCTCGCGGTGACGATGGTGGCGCGCGACCTGGCCGGGGCGCGGATCGTCGTTCGCGACAAGGAGACGGGGGCGGTGGCGACGAACCCGGACACGGGCGAGCCGGCGATCTCAGCTCGCCGTCCCTACCGTTGGGTCGCGTGGGCCATCGTGCTGGGCGCCGTGGGCCTGTTCGTGTGGTTCTGGCCGGTGCTCACGGCGGGCAGGCTCCCCAACACGCTGTGGCGCGCCCGCGTGTGGTTCCGCGGGTGGATCTGAACGAACCGCGGGGGCGGGCGAACGGACCCCGGATACGCGAAACCCCGGCGCTCGCCGGGGCTCGGTCTTGATGGGATATCCCGCATACAAGGATACCTTCGCGCGCCCACATGGCAAGGCCGCGGCGCCGAGCGTCACCGAACGTTCACAACTACGAGAACCCCGGCAGGTGGTGGCGGAACAGCAGGAACCCGACGCCGGCGCCGACGTCGAGCAGGAAATGCGCGACCACGAAGGGCCAGGTGCGGCGCCAGCGCAGGAAGAGGAACCCGAAGAGCAGACCCATCAGGAGGTTCCCCATGAACCCGCCCCACCCCTGGTACAGGTGGTAGCTCCCCCGCAGGAGGGCCGCCCCCGTCACGGCGGCCAGGGCGGACCACCGGAGCTGCTGCAAGCGCGTCACGAGGTAGCCGAGCACGATGATCTCTTCGAGCAGGGCGGCTGCGGCTGCGTTGAGCAGCAGCGCGGGAACGGTCCACCAGTGCCCCAATGGCGGCACGGGCACCACGAACCGATTCACGCCGAGCGCCACCGCCCCGAGGTAGATCGCGATCCCGCCCGCGGCCACGACGGCGAACAAGATCAGTCCGCGCCCGACGTCCTGGCGGGGTCGATCCGGTGCGAGGCCGATGGCGCCGATCCCCTCGCCGTCGCGCCGGACGATATGCAGCACCAGATAGATGGGGGCGAGGCCGAACACGAAGCCCAGGATCTGCTTGAGGAACTCGTTGCTCTGGTTCCCCGCCGCCACGTAGACCCCGCGCAAGGGTGCGGAGAGCAGGTCGAGGATCGCGTATACCGCGCTCGCCAGCACTGAGAGCATGAGCACGACGAGCACCTCTTCGGCGAGGGTGCGCGGATCGGCGGGCGCCCGCGGTACGGGAGGCATGGCGCTGCGGTCGGACAGACGCATCCCGCAACGGTACGTCACGTCGGTATCGTGAGTGCGCGATGACCGCCGGGAACGACCCCTTCGATCCAGAGACCCTCGAGGTCGGTGGCCGGTATCGGGTGGACCATCGCCACGAACGGCTGCGCCGTACGTTCCGCACCGAGGGCACCTACCTCGGCACCGGCGACGGCAAGGCCGAAGACGGAACGCCGGTGCGTGTCCTTCGGCTCGAGGTGAAGCCCCGCTTCGGCCGGTCGTCCGTGCAGAACGTCGACCCCGGCGCCGTGGTGGACGTGCAGAGCCTCGACGAGGAGTCCGACTAGGGATGCGGGAGCGGGCAGATCTGGTGATCGTGGGGGCGGGCACGCTCGGCGGCTGGTCCTCGGTCTTCGCCACAGAGGCCGGCGTCGGCGACGTGATGGTGATCGAACGCGAGACGGCCGGGCTCGGCGCCTCGGGCAGGGCGGCCGGCATGGTCCGCTCACAGGGCGGCTCGCCCGACACCGTGCGACTAGGCGCGTGGTCGATCGACTTCTACCGCAAACAGCCGCAACGCTACGCCGGGACCTCGGGGTTCGAAAGCGCGGGGTACGTGATCCTCGCCTCGACGGCCGCCGACGAGCGCGCGGCACGCGAGCGGATCTCGATGCAGCGCGAGATCGGCCTCGACGCCCGCTGGGTCGATGCCGAGGAGGCCCGCGCGCTCAGCCCCTCGCTCGGGCAGGACGGCTACCGGGGCGGTTCCTACGTCGCCACGGACGGTTGGATCGATCCGCCGCGCAACGTCCGCGCGTACCTGCGAGCGATGCACGACGCCTCCGTCGTGCTGCGCGAAGGGGTGACGTTCCTCGGGCTGCGCACGCGCGCCGTTCGAGGGGGCGGCCGCGCGGTCACCGGCGTGGTGACGAGCGCCGGAACGGTGAGCACCTCACGCGTGATCCTGACGGGCGGACCGGCGCTCCAGGCCGTCGCCGACGCCGCGGGGGCCCGCGCCCTCGTTGGGTACGCCCGCCATCAGGTGGTGGTGACCGAGCCGCACGAGGCGTTCGCGATCGATCGGTTCGGCGCCATGGTCTTCGACATCCATGCGGGCATCTACTGGCGGCCGGAGGAAGGCGGCATCCTCTGGGGCATGTCGAACCCGCGCGAGTTGCCCGGCCCGGGCCGCGCGATCGATTGGGACTACCTGCGGAAGATGCGGCGCCGGCTGAATCGACTCGTCCCGCTCACCGCGGCCGTGGGGATCAAGAAGGTGTGGGCCGCCACCATCGAGTACACGCCCGATCACCTGCCGCTCCTGGGTCCGCTCGTGCTCCGCGACGGGAACGAGCTCGGTGGCGTCACGATCGCGAGCGCGTGCGGACACGGCATGATGTGGGGGCCGGCGGTGGCTCGCATCGCCGTGGACCAAGCGATGGGCGTGGCGACGGACGTCGTCCAGCACGCGGAGCACTTCCGCATGGATCGGTTCGACGAGCACGGCCGCTCGCCGCTCATCGATCCGGTGGCGCTCCCGTTCCCGGTCCAGGTCGCAGGCGTCTGAGGCGACCGGTCGCTAGCTGGTCACCAGCCCGTGCCGGCGCACTGGGTGGCCGAGGCAGCGTCGACCTTGCCGTAGGTCACCGATCCGGCGTTCAGCGCGGCGCACAGCGGGCCAGTGCCGCCCTTGGTCACGAAGACCACCGTCGCCGGTCCGACGCCGCGGATGCTGACGCTCCCTGTGGTCGCGACGCCGGCCGTATCGAACCGCGCCTGTGGGTCGAACTGCGCGGCTTGGGCGGCCCCGTAGCCCAGGAGCGTGCCCTGTTCCGCGTACCAGGTCTGGGCGCCCACCAGCGCGTTCTTGAGCGAAAGCTCGGCCGACACGTCGTCGGTCCTCCCGATCGCGTCGATGCCGGTCTGCGCGGAATCGGCTTCCTTGCGGGACATGAACACGTAGGGGATCGCGGCGAGAGCGCCCACCACGACCAGGATCACGACCCAGCCGAGCATGCTCAGGTCGCCGACCTCGCCACGGAACCTGATCGGGCGTTCCATGCAGAGGCCATCGGCGCGTCGCCGGGGCAGCTGTAGGGGGTTCCGTGTCCTCTAGAGGAGCAGCACGGGGCAGGTAAGCGTGCGGGTGATGCCCTCGAGCCCCTGCATGGGCATCACGGTGGCCTTCGCGAGGATGTCGAGGTCGGCCGCCTCCACGCGCGCCACGACGTCGTACGGACCGGTGACCGGATCGACCGCGACGACGCCGTCGATCCCCCGGATCTGTTCCGTGACCTGCGCCGCCTTGCCCACTTCGGTCTGGATGAGGATGTAGGCGTTCACCATCTCCCGCTCCCTCCTTCAGCTGGCTACGGTCGCCAGGTCATGCCCCGGTCGCCGGCATCCGCGCCGGCCTAGCTCTTCGCCTTCCCGCTCAAGATGGCCTTGACCTTCTCGAAGAAGCCCCCCGTCGCGTCCTTCGCCTTGTCGGTCGCCGGACCAACCGCGTCCTTGGCCTTGAGCGCGGCGTCGCCGGTAGCGCCGAGCGCCTTGCTCGCGAGCCCGCCCGCCGTGTCCACGGCCTTGCTCGTGATCGGAGCCGCCTTGTCCACCAGGCCGCTGGCCGTTCCCTTCGCTTTCTCCACCACGGGCGCGGCCTTGTCGGCCAGGGTCCCCGCCGCGTCCTTGGCCTTGTCGGCCGCGGTCTGCGCGCCGTCCCCCGTCTTGTCGGCCGCCGCCTGCGCCGCGTCGTTCGCCGTGTCCGCGGCGCCCTGGGCGGCGTCCTTCGCCTTGTCCGCGGCGCCCTGGGCGGCGTCCTTCGCCTTGTCCGCGGCGCCCTGGGCGGCGTCCTTCGCCTTGTCGGCGGCGCTCTGTTCGTCGCTCATCGTTGCTCCTTCACGAGTCGTGGGACCCCCCATCGTTCCGGGGCCGGTGGATAACGGCAAACCCGCAGGTCAGGGCCCTTGTCCGAAGACCCGGACGGGCACGGCGATCGAGCGGGTCCCCGGGATTGCGCGAAGTTGTCCGTTTATGATCGCTCTGCAACACTTCCGCGCATGGCCAAAGTCACCATCATCGGCGCCGGCAGCGTCGAGTTCACTCGCAACATCGTGGCGGATCTCGCCTCCTACGAGGATCTGCACGGGACCCTGGAGATCGCGCTTCACGACATCGATGCGGAACGCCTCGCCACGGCCGAGCGAGCGGCACGGCGTCTCGTCGAGCGGGTTGGCGCCGGGTACGACGTGGCGGCGTTCCCCGACCGTCGCGCCGCCTTCGACGGCGCCGACTTCCTGATCAACGAGATCCAGGTGGGCGGCTTCTCGGCGACCCTGACCGACTTCGAGGTGCCCAAGGCCTACGGCGTGCGGCAAACGATCGCGGACACCATCGGGATCGGCGGCATCATGCGCGGGCTGCGGACCATCCCGGTCATGGCGGCGATGGGCGACGACATGGCGGCGCTCTGCCCGCACGGCCTCCTGCTCAACTACACCAACCCCATGGCGATGGTCCCGTGGGGGATCTGGGCGGGATCGGCGTTCCCAGCCGAGCGCACGATCGGCGTGTGCCACAGCGTGCGCGACACGCATCGGTTCTTGGCCGAGACCGTGGGCGTCGCGGAGGAGGACATCTCGTTCATCACCGCCGGCTTCAACCACCAGTGCTTCGTGTACCGGTTCGAGGATCGCCACACGGGCGAGGATCTCTACCCGCGGCTGCGGGCGCAGATCGATGCGGACCCGGAAGGGCTCGGACGTCGCGTCCGCGTCGAGCTGTTCCGGCGGTTCGGCTTCTTCCCGACCGAGTCCTCCGAGCACTCCGCGGAATACGTCCCGTGGCTCCTGCACCACGACGACCAGGTGACGCACTTCCGGAGCGAGATCGACGAGTACCTGCGACGCAGCGAAGAGAACCTCCGCGAGTTCGACGAGCTGCGAGCCAGGCTCGATGCGGGAGAAGAGCTCGACATCGAGCTCAACAGCGAGCTCGCCTCCGAGATCGTGCGCGCCGTGGAGACGGGAGTGGCGCGCGAGGTCTACGGGAACGTACGCAACGTGGGCCTGATCGAAGGCCTCCCGGAGGACGCGTGCGTCGAGGTCCCGTGCGTCGCCGACAAGAACGGCGTTCTGCCCACCCGCGTGGGGCGCCTGCCGATCCAGACGCTCGCGCTCAACCGCACCTTCTTGAACGTGGTGGAGCTCACGGTGCACGCGGCGCTGGAACAGCGCCGCGACCTGGTCTACGCGGCCGCGCTCCTGGATCCGAACACGGCGGCGACCCTCACCTCGGGCCAGATCGTGGCGATGTGTGACGACCTGATCGCGGCTCACGGCGACCTCATGCCCGAAGGCATCGCCAAAGGCTAGCGATCCGCCGCGGCACGTTCGCGGATGCCGGCGAGGCCCGAGGCGACGAACCGATCCTGCCCGGTGTCGAGGCCGTAGGCCGCCTCGTGCCAGGGCATGAAGAGGAACGAGAAACGCGCCCGGCCGCGGAAGCCCGCATCGGGCGGCCCGCCGTACGCAGCGAGGGCGCGTTCCCCGGCGCCGGGGTGCGCGCCGAGGAACCAGGCGAAGTCCCACGCGGGATCCCCGATCCCGGCCTCCTCCCAATCGATCACGCCCGCAAGATCGCCCGACGGGCTCACGAGCACGTGCTCGGGGCCGAGGTCACTGTGCGTCACGCACGTCGCGAACCGCCACAGCGCATCGTCGCCGAGGTAGGCGGCGAAGCGGCGCGCGAACGACGAACGCTCGTCCGGGCGCAGCATGGGGAAGATCCGCTCGCCCATCATCGCCAGCTCTGCGCGCCGCTCCTCGCGCAGCGACTCCGCCGGCCGGGCGCGCAGTCCCAGGTACTCCGGAGGAACCAGGTGAAGGTCGTAGAGGAAGCGACCCAGCCGCTCGGGCCACACGCCCACGTCGCTCGCGTCGGCGACGGAGCGTCCCTCGAGCTTGCGGTACCCCATGACCACCGGATCGAGCGACACGAGCTCGGGTTCGGGCACCGCGCCGCTCACCTCCGCGGCGATCTCCGGGAGCATCGCGATCTGCCCGCGCAGCGTCGCCTCGGCGACCTCCCCCCGCGGGAACTGCAGGATCCAGGCCCCGTTGATCTCATACGTGGAGCAGGTCCAGCCCTCGCCGAGCGGCGCGAAGTTCACGATCGTCCCGAGCTGCGGGAACCGATCCGCCGCGAACGCCCGGTGCTCGGCCACGCGCTCAGCCTCGCTCATCCCAGCGGCTCCGGCGGGGAGAACGCGGGATCGGCCGGGACGTCGTCGGCACCGGGGCGATCGAGCTCGGGGACGGCGAGCGCGAACCAGGCGACCACGGCCCCGGCCAGCGCGAGCGCCGAGGCCCCCGTGTACAGGACCACGGGACCCGCGTGCTCGTACACGTAGCCGCCGACCCCGGCGCCGAGGATGGGACCGAGCCCGAACCCCACCGCCTGAGCGATGGAGTTCCCGGTGGAGTAGAGCGAGGACGGCAGGAGCCTGCCCACCACTATCACGCCGGTCGTGAACAAGAGGCTGAACGCCAACCCCTCGAAGACCGAAAGCATCGAGACGATGGTGGGGTTGTCGATGAGCCCCCAGAGGAGGAAGCCCGTCGCGTAGATCAGGGCGCCGAGCACGTACACCTTCCGAAGGCCGAAGCGCGCGTGCAGCCGGGAGCTGTACCGCATCATCGGGACCTCGACGAGGCCGCCGGCCGCGGTGCCGATGCCCACGAGCAGCGGGCCGCCGCCCTCGCTCACGATCTTGAGCGCGATGAAGTTCCACGCAGCGTTGAAGCCGGTCCATACGAGGAACAGCGCCGCGAGGTAGCCCCACAGCCGCGGCGCCTCGCGGAAGGCCGCGCCTACGGCGCCGAGCCGCCCGTCGCCCGAGCTCACGTGGCGCGGGAGGTCCCGGCGCACGGTGAAGGACCACGCGAGCACCACGGCGCTCGACATCGCGAAGAACGGCATCGCCCAGCTCACGCCCCACGCGCGCAGCAACGCGCCGAACGCGAGGCAGCCGACCGCGTAGCTCAGGCTCTCCCAGGCTCGGATGCGGCCGTAGTCCGACATGCGCGCGTCGCCGAGGTGCTCGAGGGCGATGGCGTCCACGTTCGGTCCGAACGTCACCATGCTCCCGGCCAGCAGGAAGCCCACCACAGCCACCGACATCACGCCGTGGGCCGACGCCATGACGAGCGAGAACAGGCACGCTCCCGCCACCCCGATCTGCAGGGTGGTCCTGCGGCCGAGGGTGGTGTCCGCGAGCTGGCCCCACAGGGGGTTGAGCAGCACGCGCGCGAGCGCCATCGCCGCGATGACGAGGCCGATTTCGCTCTCGCTCAAGCCCTTGCTCTGATCCAGGTAGAGCGCGAGGAACGGGAAGAAGGCGGCGATCACGAACCCCGACGTCAGGAAGAGGCCCTGCACCGCCACCGGAGGCGACGGGCGCCGGTCGACGCGCGCGTTCACCGGCCGAGCCCCGGCACCAGCCGGAGCGCGTTCTCCGCGTAGACCTTCCGCAACACCGCATCGGGCAGGTCGAGCCCCGAGATCGTCCATCGGCCCTGGGGCGGGACGTCGTCGGACGCGTACGCGAAGTGTTCGTCGTCGGTCTCGAGGAAGCGGAAGTGCGTGATGTAGGTCTCCCGGTCTGGGGGGGATGCGTCCGTGCCGAACAGGATACGGTCGGGGTGGCGCTCGAAGAGCCGGCGAGCGGCGCGCGGCTGCCGACCGAGCTCCGCGATGCGCGCGGCGATGTCGACGTGGAAGTTCGGGTAGGCGTCGAGCATGCGCGCGACCCACGCAAGATCCTCCGCGTATCCTCCGACGTGCGCGCCGATGAACGTGGTGCCGGGGTGGCGCGCAACGAGGGATTCCAGCGCGTCCACGATCGTCTGGAAGGCCGGGAACCGGCTCCGGTCACCGAACCACCAGTCGGGATGCTCCGCGAGTTCCTCGAGTCGCTCGTTCGTCTCGTCGAGCGGCTGGAAGAACGCCACCGGGTCGCCCACGTGGATCAAGACCGGCACCGCGGCCTCGGCCGCCGCGAGCCACAGGGGGTCGAGACGCTCGTCGTCGGGCATGACCAGGGCGCCGGCGTCGTCGCGCACCTGCAGGCCGAGGATCTTCCACACCTTCATCCCTCGGCCACCGCGGTGCACGGCCTCGCGGAGCTGCGCGGCCATCCGCGACGCGAAGGCGCCGCCGCGAGCAGGCTCGTCCCAATCCACCTGGCAGAAGGTGACGAACCGCCCGGGATGAGCCCGGTCGTACCGCGCGAGGTTCGCCTCCAGCTCCCCGGCGCGACCGTCGAGATTCACGATGCTTCGCACCCCGCAGGCATCCATCAAGCCGACAAGGGCCCCCACGTCGGGCGCGCTCCACCCCTCGCTCAGCCAGCGCCCCAGGTGGTTGTGCGCGTCCACGACCGGGAACGCCGCCCGCTCCACCCGCTGCGTCGGGAGCCGGAGCGTCGATCGCGGGCGGTAGTCCCGCAGCGGGAGATCGCGCAGGCGTTGCGGGAACGACGGGTCGTCGCGATCCATCGACACGGCCTCAGACCGTCGAGACCTCGACCCCGGCGTCGCGCAGGCCGGCCACGCCGCTCGGGTCGGCGTCCACGTCGGTGATCAATTCGTGCACGCGATCGACGCCGCAGATCTGCGCGAACGCCACCCGGCCGATCTTGGACGAATCCGCCACGACGACGACGCGGCGCGCGCGCTCGATCAGGGCGAGATCGGTGTGCGCCTCCACCTCGTGGTGGGTCGTGAGCCCGGCCCCGGCGGAGATGCCATCGGTCCCGAGGAAGACCACGTCGAGGTTCAGGCCCGCGAGGGATCGCTCGGCGAGCGGGCCGACGAGCTCGTAGGACTCCGGCCGCGCGTAGCCGCCCGTCACCACGAGCTTCAGGTTCGGCCTGATCGCCAGCTCGCTCGCGATGTTCAGCGCGTTCGTCACCACGGTGAGCCGTTCACGTTCGATCACGGCGCGCGCGACCTCGGTGGTGGTGGTGCCGCCGGTGAGGCCGATGGCTCCCCCGTCGGGTACCAGGCGGGCGGCGGCCGACGCGATGCGGCGCTTCTCGTCTTGGTGCCGCGCGGACTTGTAGCGGAGCGGAAGCTCGTAGAGGACGCCCTGGGCCACCGCGCCGCCGTGCGTGCGAGCCAGGAGCTTCTGTTGCTCCAACAGCTCGAGGTCCCGGCGGACGGTGGCCGCGCTCACGCACAGCGTGGCCACGAGCTCCGCGACCCCTACCGTGCCGTCGGCGGAGAGTTCCTCGAGGATCGCGCTCAGCCGCTCGGCCTGTCGCATGCGCAGGAGTATAGGCCGCGTGATCGTTCTGGGTTGCGCGCATGCTCGTTCTTGCTCTATCGTGCGCATTTCCGAGCGTAAACGCGCGGGGAGGGGCGGAAACCTTGCGAGCGAACCGGACCGCATGAACGAGACCGAGCGGGAGATCGCGAGCCAGCCGTCGTGCTGGGCGCGCGCCGCCACGATCACATCGGCCTCGCTGCCCGCTCCGGGCGAGCGCGTGATCGCCGCGGGTTGCGGGACGTCGTTGTTCATGGCGCAGGCGTACGCGGCGCTGCGCGAGTCGCGCGGCCTCGGCGAGACCGACGCCGTGGCGGCCTCGGAGTATCCCGCGGGGCGGACCTACGATCGCGCGGTGCTGATCTCGCGCAGCGGCACGACCACCGAGACCGCAAGGCTCGCCGAGGACCTGCGCGGGCGCACGCCCACGGCGGCGCTCTGCGCGGCAACGGAGGCCCCGGTCCCCGATGCGGCAGACGAGCTCGTTTCCCTCGCGTTCGCGGACGAGCGCTCGGTCGTGCAGACGCGGTTCGCGACCACCGCGCTCGCCCTGCTGCGGGCGCACCTGGGCGAGGACCTCGGAGCGGCCGTCGCGGACGCCGAGCGAGCGCTGACGACGCCGTTGCCCGTGGACGTCGACGGGCTCGACCACTTCGTCTTCCTCGGGCACGGTTGGACGAATGGACTCGCCAACGAGGCGGCCCTGAAGCTCCTGGAGGCGGCCCAGGCCCACACCGAGTCCTACCCGGCCATGGAGTATCGCCACGGCCCCATCAGCCTGGCGGGACCCCACAGCCTCGTCTGGCTCCTCGGCACGCCCGACCCGACGGTGGCCGCCGACGTGCGCGCCGCCGGGGCCACGGTGCGCGAGGCCGAGCTCGATCCCATGGCCGAACTCATCCTGATCCAACGCGTGGCGGTGGCGCTCGCCGCGGCCCGTGGGCTCGACCCCGACCATCCTCGCAACCTGACCCGATCGGTGGTGCTCTCGTGACCGCCACGACGACCTGGAGGTTCTCGATGAAGCGCACGGTGTTCGCCCTCTTCGCAACGTTCGCGATGCTCGCGGCGGCATGCACGAGCGGAGGCTCCGACGAGCCGTCCGGCGGCGCTTCGACGGCGCCCACGGAGATCACGCTGTGGCACGGGTACGGCATCGCCGGCAAGCCCCTGCCCGGCGGCGTCGTGAACTACGAGGCCAAGTCGATGGACGACCTGATCACGGAGTTCAACTCGACGCACCCGGACATCAAGGTGAACAACGTCTACTGCTGCAGCAACGACAAGGCGCTCGACAAGCTCACCGTCGCGCTCCAGGGCGGCCAACAGCCGGACATCACCTACCAGTACGGGACCTCGCTCCCGCAGATCGCCAACGCCCCCAACGTCATGGACCTCACCGACCGCGTCACCGACCCCGCGTTCGGATGGGACGACTTCTTCCCCGGCGCCCGGGAGTCCTCCACGGTGGACGGTCGTGTGCTCGGCGTCCCGGCGCTCATCGACGACCTCGCCATCGTGTACAACAAGAAGCTCTTCGCGGATGCGGGCATCGCCGCGCCGACGGCGGACTGGACCTGGGACGACTTCCGGGCGGCCGCGAAGGCGCTCACCGACCCGGCCCAGAAGCGGTTCGGCTGGGCGTTCCCGATCGACGCGTCGGAGGACACCACGTGGCATTTCGACGCCATGTTGTGGGAGGCCGGCGGCGACATCCTCAACGCCGACAACACGCAGGCGGTCTTCAACCAGGCCCCGGGCGTGACCGCGCTCACGATGCTGCGGGACATGGCGGTCACGGACAAGAGCGTCTACCTCGACCCGCAGAACACCGGCAAGATCGACGACCTCTTCAACACCGGCTCGATCGGCATGCTCGTCACCGGGCCGTGGGCGCTCTCGGCCTATCCCGACGTCAACTACGGCGTGCAGATCATGCCCTCGTTCCCGGGTGGGAACCACCAAACGATCAGCGGCCCGGACATGTGGGTGCTCTTCGACAACGGGCAACAGCGCGCGGACGCGTCCTGGGAGTTCATCAGCTGGTTGACCCAGAAGCAGCAGATCCAACAGGACGCCATGACGTCGGGTCACCTGCCCACCAAGGCCTCCGTGTTGGATATCCCCGGCTTCACCAAGGCGTTCAACGACAAGTACCCCGGCAACGGCTTGTTCGCGGAGAACCTGAACAACGTGTTGAAGGCGCGACCCGTGCTCGCCTCGTACGACCAGATCTCCCGGGCCATGGCGGACGCGGTCGTCTCGGTGCTGATCGACGATAAGGATCCACAGCAGGCGCTGAACGAGGCGGCCCAGCAGGTGAACGACATCCTGGCCTCGTCCTAGGCGGGGCGACTGAGGAAGGAGCGGAGATCGGGACCTTCCGGCGGTTCCTGGCGTCCGACCACGCGGCGGGCTGGGCGTTCATCCTGCCGTCGGTCGTCCTGATCTTGCTGTTCGCCCTGTTCCCCATCGGCTGGGGATTCGTGCTGTCGTTCCAGAAGGCCTCGCTGCTGAATCCCGTGCGTCCGTTCGTGGGCACGGAGAACTACCGCAAGCTGTTCACGGACCCCTTCGTCAAGAAGGCCGTGACGAACACGCTGATCTACACGGCGCTGTTCGTGCCGAGCTCATTGATCCTCGCGCTCGGCGTGGCCTCCGCCCTGAACCGCAGGATCCGGTTCATCCGCTTCTACCGCCTCGCGGTGTTCGTGCCCGTGGTCGCGTCCACGATCGCGACCGGCATCATGTTCCTGTGGCTCCTGGACAAGGACTTCGGCCTCGCGAACTGGGCGCTCGGCAAGGTCGGCCTCGGACCCTTCGGGTTCTTCTCCTCGCCGTCCCAGGCGCTGCCCTCGCTCGTCGTGATGACGGTGTGGGGCTGGCTGGGGTTCGACACGATCGTGTACCTCGCGGCGCTGCAGGGCGTTCCCGCCGAGCTCTTGGAGGCCGCGGCCATCGACGGCGCGGGCCGCTGGAGCACGTTCCGCAACGTGACGCTTCCGCTGCTCGGGCCGGCCTCGCTCCTGCTCATCGTGTGGTCCACGATCTCCGCGCTCCAACTGTTCGACGAGGTGTATTTCGTGACCAAGGGTGGGCCGCTGCACGCCACCGACGTCGTCGTGTACCGGATCTTCATCATGGCCTTCCAGAGCGGACTGCCGCTCGCCGGACGAGGCGCGGCGCTCGCGTACCTCCTGTTCGTGGCCATCTTCGTGCTCACGCTGGGCCAGTTCTGGATGGGCAACCGGGTGGTGCACTACCAGGCATGAGCGCCACGGCGATCGACCCTCGCACCCTCCCCGGCGAGACCGGCATGGTGGAGCCGCGTCGCCTCGCGTGGCTGCCGTTCAGCCCGTGGCATCTCCTGCTGTTCCCCATGGCGTTGGTGATGCTCGTGCCCCTCGTGTGGATGGTGGTGACCTCGCTCGAGACCCTGAACCAGACGCGCCATTTCCCGCCGATCCTGTGGCCGGGCGCGTTCCAGTGGTCGAACTACCCGGCCGCGCTGCGCTCCGCCCCGTTCGGCAGGTGGTTCTGGAACACCACCGTGGTGACGTGCGTGGTGGTCGCGAGCAACCTCCTGCTGTGCTCGCTGGCCGCGTACGCCTTCGCACGCATGGAGTTCCTCGGCAAGAAGGTCGTGTACTTCCTGCTGCTGGCCACGCTGATGGTGCCCTTACAGGTGATCTTGATCCCGACGTTCCTGATCGTGAAGCAGCTCGGCCTGGTCAACCACCTCGGCGCGCTGATCGTGCCCAACCTCGCGAACGTCTTCGGCATCTTCATGCTCACGCAGTTCTTCCGGACCCTTCCTATCGAGCTGGAGGAGGCCGCGCGGATCGACGGCGCCGGGCGGCTCAAGATCTTCTTCACGATCGTGGTGCCGCTATCCACCGCGGCGCTCGCGACGCTCGCCGTGATCCAGTTCATGTGGACCTGGAACGACTTCCTGTGGCCGCTCGTGACGATCTTCAATGAGCAGGCCTACACCCTGCAGCTAGGGTTGCAGAGCTTCCAGGGATCGCACACCACCGAGTGGAACCTGCTGATGGCCGGCAACGTGATGAGCATGATCCCGATGCTCGTGCTCTTCGTCGTGGCGCAGCGTTGGTTCGTTCGCGGGATCGCGACCCAGGGCCTGAAGGGATGACGCGCCGATGAGGATGCGAGGGACGCGGTCGTGGCGAACGTAGCGTTCGATCACGTGCACAAGGTCTATCCAGGGCCCACGGTGGCCGTGGAGGACCTCACGCTCGACGTCGGCGACGGGGAGTTCCTGATCCTGGTCGGACCCTCGGGGTGCGGCAAGTCGACGGCGCTTCGCATGGTCGCCGGCCTGGAGAAGATCTCGAGCGGCACCGTCTGCGTGGACGGCCGCCCGATCAACGACGTGCCCCCCAAAGACCGCGACATCGCGATGGTGTTCCAGAACTACGCCCTCTACCCCCACATGACGGTGGAGCGGAACCTCGCCTTCGGATTGCGGCAGCGCAAGACGCCGCGCGCAGAGATCGCTCGACGGGTCGGCGAGGTGAGCGCCACGCTCGGGCTCGAGGAGTTGATGAAGCGCCGGCCCGGCCAGCTCTCGGGTGGGCAGCGCCAGCGCGTGGCGATGGGCCGAGCCCTCGTGCGAGAGCCGAAGGCGTTCCTGCTCGACGAGCCCTTGTCCAACCTCGACGCCAAGCTCCGGGTTCAGATGCGGGCCGAGCTGAAGAAGCTGCACCACCGGCTGGGCGTCACCACGATCTACGTCACGCACGACCAGGTCGAGGCCATGACGCTCGGGGAACGCATCGCGGTCATGAGCGCGGGAAGGCTGCAGCAGATCGGCGTTCCCCAGGACGTCTACGACCGGCCGGCCAACGTGTTCGTGGCGGGCTTCATCGGCTCGCCTCCCATGAACCTGTTCCAGGGTTCGGCGGCCGAGGGCACCGTGCGCGTGGGATCCTTCGCGTTCGCGCGCACGGGCGTGAGGGACGGCCCCGTCACCGTGGGCGTGCGGCCGGAGGCCTTCCGCCCGGCCGCCGACGACGCTGACGGGCGACCGCGGATCGAGGCGCTGATCGACGTCGTGGAACCGTTGGGCGACGAGGTCCTGGTGCACGGGACCGTGGATGCTCGCGCGGCGCAGAGCGGCGCCGAGGAGGAGGACGCGATGTTGCTCGCCGACACCGGCACCCGGGCGGCGGTGACGGTGCGGCTGGATCCGGGCATGCGACCCGAGCCTGGCGAGCGCATGCCGCTCGTGGCCGAGCCCTCCGCCATCCACCTCTTCGATGTGGAACGTGGCGTCCGCCTGAGCTGATCGTCGGGCTAGAGGTCGAGGTGCATGCCCACGGTAAGGATCTCGGATCCCTCCCGGAGCGGCTCGCGGTCGTCCTCGTCGAGGACGAATCCAGCCGATCCGTAGAGGCGACGCGCCGCTGTGTTCCCCTCGGCGATGCGAAGGATCACGCGCGAGGCGCCGCGCGCCCGCGCCCAGTCCACCACGGACCCCACGAGCGCGCGCCCGTGACCGGCGCCCCTCGCCCGGGGTGCCACCCACATCGCGAAGAGATTGGCCGCAGGCGGGTCCTCGGGGAAGATTGCGCCCGTGGCGAGGCCGGTGAACGCCGCCTCCGGATCCGGCTCGATCACGAACGTCGCGACGTCGGCACCCCACCCTTCTCCCGTGGCCCAGCCTTCCCAGCGCCATCGCGGCTGTCCCTCGGTGGCCTCGAGCGTGGATGCGAACGCGTCGGGCGCGTCGCGGAGGGCGGCAAGGCGGACGTCGCGCAATCGCTCCCAATCCTGCGGGAGGACCGCGCGCAGCGTCACGAGACGATCCGGACCTCGGCCTGTGCGGCCAAGGCCTGGGCGCGAGCCCGATCCAGACGCCCGGCGCCCGGCACCTCGGCGTTCGCGGTTGCGGCCCCCAGCGCGCGCCGGAGCGCGCGTTCCCAATCGGCATCCAGCCTGTCGGCGAGCCCTGCGTCGAGCCCTGCGTCGAGCCCGTCGGCGAGCCCTGCGAGAAAGGCGTCGCCGCTTCCCACGGGGTAACGTCCGCGCACGTAGAGCGTTGCCTCGTAGAGCGTTCCGTCGGGCGTGATGACGACGACGCCGTCCGCCCCGCGCGTGACGATGCCAGCATGGCCCTCGCCACCCGCGAGGGCGCGCAGCTTCTGCGCCGCCGCGAGCGCGTCGTCGCGGTGCGCGGTTGGAACACCGAGCAGCTCACCCGCTTCGGCGGCGTTGACCTTCACGACGTCCGGGCCCGCCTCAAGGGCGAGGCGGAGTCGGTCGCCCTCCGAGTCGAGCGCCACGCGCACGCCCGCGGCGCGGGCCTCGGCGACCAACGAGCGGTACCCGTCGCCCGGCGTGCCGCGCGGCGTCGATCCGCTGATGGTGAGCCACCCCTCGGGAACCCATGCGTTCGCGGTGGCGTCGACGAGCTCCACCCACGCGGCCTCAGGAACCTCCGACCCGTGCTCGTAGAACTCGGTGAGCCCTCCCGTCTCTCGGTCGGCCACGCTCAGCGACGACCGGTTCTCCCCGTGGGTCCACACGCAGTCGCACGGGACTCCCTCCGCGCTCAACATGTCCATGAGCCACTGGCCCGTGTGCCCGCGCATGAGGGCCACCGCCCGGACCTCGGCACCGAGGGCGCTCGCGGCTCGTGCCACGTTCAGCCCCTTGCCGCCCGCAACCTCCACGAAGCCCGAGGGACGGTGGATGTCCCCCCGAACCAGCCTGTCGATCTCGAAGAGCTTGTCGACGGACGGGTTCGCCGCGAGGCAGACGATCACGCGGCGGATCCCCGCTCGAGCGTCTCCAGGACTTCGTCCATGGACGGCTGTCCATCGGTGCCCCCCGGGCTGCGGGTCGAGAGCACGCCGCAGGCGTTGCCGATCTCCAAGCAGCGCCGCAGCGGCATATCGGCGAGCCACGCGGCCAGGAAGGCGGCGTCGAACGCATCACCCGCCCCGGTCGTGTCGAGGACCCGGCCCGGCATCGCGCGGCCGACCGCCGTCTCACCCGTCGTGGATGCCACCGCGCCATCCGCCCCCCGCTTCACCACCACCATCGACGCCATCGCGCGCAGCCGCCCCATGGCGTCGTCGAGATCCGAGATGTGCGCGATGCTCATCGCCTCCATCGCGTTCGGCAGGAACACGTCGACCCGCGGGAGCAGGGCGTTCAACCCGGCGTCCCACCCACCGTCGGGATCCCAGTTCGGATCCAACGATGTGCTCCCGCCGCCCGCGTGCACGGCGTCGAAGATCTCCGGGAGATCCGCCTGGAGCGCCCGCTGGAGGAAGTACGAGCTGACGTGCACGTGGCGGGCGCACGCCAACAGCTCCGGGTCGATGAGCTCGGCACGGAGGTCCGCCGCGGTGCCGATCGCCGTGAGCATGGCCCGGTCGCCGGGAACGGAGAAGACCACGGTGAGCCCCGACGGTCGCACGGGGTCCGTGATGAGCCCGCGGGTGTTCACGCCGTGGCGCGTGAGCTCCTCGCGGAGGTACCGGCCGAAGAGGTCGTCGCCGACCACCCCGCAGATCGCCACGCGCAGGCCCAGTCTCGCGGCGCCGCACGCGAGGATGGCCCCGGAGCCGCCCACGGTGAGAGTGGCCTCCTCCACGATGCGCTCGGCCTGACCGAACGCGGGCACGACGTCGCCGCCGCGCAGCACCAGGTCCGGGTTCGCGTCGCCCAGGACCAGCAGGTCGAAATCCACCACGTTCCGAGCCTACCCGCGAGATCCGATCGGCGGCGCAGGCACGTGCGAGCGGCAGATCGCCCGGGCCGTGGCTACCATCGAGGGATGGCAGGGCCACCCGAGATCGTGCTCGCCCACGGCGACATCACCGCACAGGACGCGGACGCGATCGTGAACGCGGCGAACACCGGGCTCGTGCCGGGCCGTGGCGTCGACGGGGCCATCACGCGCGCGGCCGGCCCGGGGGCCCTCGCCGAGCGTCGGGCCATCGCACAGGAGCGCGGCGACCCGCCGCTCGTCACCGGCGATGCCGTCGCTACCGGCGGGGGCGATCTCCCCGCCCGCTGGATCATCCACACCGCCGGCCCGCTCTTCTCCGGAACCGACCGCGATCGAGCCTTGCTCGCGGAATGTCACCGGTCCTGCCTGCGCGTGGCGGATGAACTGGGCGCCCGGGTCGTCGCCTTCCCCGCCATCTCGACGGGCGTCTACGGCTACCCGCTCGAGCTTGCCGCGCCGGTCGCGATCGGCGCCGTGCTCGATGCCGAGACCGCGGTTCGGCAGGTCCGCTTCGTCCTGTTCGACACGGTCGCCCTGGAGGCGTTTCGAACCTCGCTGGTAGCATCCAAAACTGCGATGGGCGACGAACTCACCAGCGTCAAGGGCGTCTACGACCGGCTGGGTCAGATCCAGCTGGTGGACTGTCGCGAGGCCTACGAATGGGAGGCGGGGCGCGTGAAAGGCGCGATCCACATCCCCCTCAACGACATCATGGCGGGGGCCGGGCAGGACCTGGACAAGAACAGGTCCGTGGCCGTGATCTGCCGTTCCGGCAACCGCAGCGAGCTCGCCTCGATGATGCTCCAGGCGCGCGGGTTCGAGGCGCACAACGTCGAAGGCGGGATGGAGGCGTGGGCCGCAGAAGGCCTGCCGTTCGAGGCCGCGGACGGCTCGCCGGGAACCGTGGCCTGAACACTCCTCAGGCGCGGAACCGCCGGTAGACGGGTGTGTCCCCCTCGTACGTCGTGGCCACCGCCTCCGCCACGTCGCACGCGTAGAAGGCCAGCGGGTAGGAGGCCGAGAACGGACGTGCCTGCGCCGCCGGCTCGTCCGGCTGGATACGTCGCATCGTCCCCCGCACCATGAACTCGCCCCCGATGCCCTCGTGGTTGTCCATGGGCGTGTGCAGCGCGTACCGCCCGTCGCGCGCGAACTCGGCGACCTTGGGACTGCCGGCCCGGCAGCACAAGGCGAGCTGCGCGCCGCCGAACCACGGCGACACGGGATGCACCCGAGGGGCGCCGTCGCCCCGCAGCGTCGCATGGAAGACGACCGCCCCCCCGATCCGGTCGCGACCGAACTCCGCCAGCTCGGGTTCGGCCGCCTCGAACGCCGCCCACGTCATCCCCATCGGCGCAGAGCCTACGTCCACGCCCGCGCGGCCTCGTCTCGGCCGCACGCCGATCGGGCGCATACTGCACGCATGCGCCGCCCGCGCCCCGCCTCCGCCGGCATCGTGGCCGCTGTGGTCGCCCTGGTGTTCGCCGTCGCCCTCGGGGCCGGCACACGGGTCGCGGGGGCCGCGACGCCGCCGCGCATCTCCTACGACACGAACGCGGGCTCGCTCCGGGCGGCCGCGCTCGACGGCGTCGTGACCGCCACGTGGATGAACCGGTCGACCTACCAGTCCCTGAGCGGCGGGACGATCGCGGCCGCTCGACCTGGGGCGCACGGCGGGAGCAAGGTGATCGGCTCGGACGCCGTGACGGGCGCAACCACCTTCACGATCCGCGACGCGTTCTTCCCGCTCATCACCCGCCACGGGTCTCGCGTGGTGTTCCTGCCCGACGCGAACGCCTCGGGGCCGGGCGACCGCGACAACGCGCTCAACTCCGTCTGGCTGCGCGACGTCGCCGCCGGCACCGATCGCCGGCTGATCCGCTTCAAGGACTCCGACCGCGTCCCGCTGAACCTCGCCATCTCCCCCTCGGGGCGCGTCGTCGCGATCACGCACGGCAACGATCAGGACCTGTTCTCGTGGGACATCTGGACCGCGCGCACAGACCGGCACCGCGTGCGGCGCCTCACCCACGACGGCAACTCCCTCTACCCATCGTTCGCCCCCTCGGGGACGAAGATCGCCTTCACGAGGAAGGACGGTCAGAAGCCCTGCAGCGGTTCCGTCTGGGTGATGGCGTCGGACGGTGGGCACGCGCGGAGGATCGTGCCCGGCACGTGCACGCGAACGCTGCTGCGCCCCGTGTGGCTGGATCCGAAGACGCTCGTCGCATGGAGCTGGGGCCGGCGCGGCGTGAAGGGACTCGTGACGGTCGACGTGCCCTCGGGTGCCGTCGCCCCGCTCGTCAAGGGCAAGGTCATGGACTACAGCGTCTCGCGCGCCCTGGGGAAGGTGGCGATCCGCCTCCGAGGCGGCGCCGTCTCGCTCGTGAACCTCCGCTCGCACCCGTACGCGGTCACCCCGCTCCCGGGATCCGAGCCCCATGGGTTCCGCGTGTTCGCCGCGGGCGCGCTCGAGCTCGCCTACTGAACCAGCGAGCGCAGGCGTTCGCCCGCGGCCTCGAGGGTCTCCAACCGCTTGCAGAACGCGAACCGCACGAGGTGCGAACCGTCCTGGGGTCGTGAGACGAAGGACGAGCCGGGCACGGTGGCGACCCCCACGCGCTCCACGAGCCGGTGCGCGGTCTGCACGTCGTCGCCGAGCCCCAGGTGGGCGCAGTCCGCCATCACGTAGTACGCGCCCGCCGGCGGCCGCGCCGCGAACCCGGTCTCCTCGAGGATCCGCATCATGACGTCGCGTCGCTCCGCGTAGCTCGCCGCCATGGCCAAGAAGTAGGCGGGCGGCAGCTCGAGGGCGTCGATCCCCGCCATCTGCAGGGGCGCGGCGGCCGCCACGGTGAGGAAGTCGTGGACCGATCGGATCCCCGCCATCAACGGGGCCGGGGCCACGGCCCACCCCACGCGCCAGCCCGTGACCGCGTACGTCTTCGAGAGGGCGCTGATCGTGATCGTCCGCTCCTCCATCCCCGGGATCGTGGCGATGGGCACGTGCGCCGCGCCGTCGTAGCGGATGTGCTCGTAGATCTCGTCGGTGATGGCGACCACGTCGAACCGCCCGCACAACACGGCGATCGCTTCGAGCTCGGCGCGCGTGAACACCTTGCCCGTGGGGTTGTTGGGCGTGTTGATGACGACCGCGCGCGTGCGCTCGTTGAACGCCGCGCGCAGCTCCGCCTCGTCGAAGGACCAGTCGGGGGCGCGCAACCTCACGTAGCGCGGGACGGCGCCGGCGAGGATCGCGTCGGGCCCGTAGTTCTCGTAGAAAGGCTCGAACAGCACGACCTCGTCGCCGGGGTCGAGCACACCCAGGAACGCGGCGATCATGGCCTCGGTGGACCCGCACGTGACGCAGACCTCGGCGTCGGGATCCACGACCATGCCGTAGTCGCGCGCGTAGGCGGCGGCGATCGCGCGGCGGAACGCCGGCACGCCCCAGGTCACCGGGTACTGGTTGTGGTCCTCCGCGATGGCCTGCGCGGCCGCGTCCTTGATGGCCTGGGGCGCCGGGAAGTCGGGGAACCCCTGGCCCAGATTGATCGCGCCGTGCTCGTCGGCGAGCCGCGTCATGTCACGGATCACGGATTCGGTGAACGACGATGCCTTCGCCGAGGTCCGCAGCTTTGAGACGTCCATGTGCCGCGGATGATACCGACCGCGACTATAGACGGCTGCGCAGACCCCACAGCTCCGGGAAGAACCGCTTGTCGAGCGTGGAGCGCAGGTAGCCCACGCCGCTGCTTCCCCCGGTCCCGCGCTTCGCCCCGATCTCGCGCTCGACCATCAAGACGTGCAGGGAGCGCCATTGCGCCACCGCCTCGTCGTGATCGAGCAGACCCTCGCTCACGGCGAAGAGCGCCGGGTGCTCGCGCGCGATCGCGACGAGCGAGTCTTCTCGCACCCCCTCGTCGTCGGCGGGCATGGGCAGCCCGGCGCGCTCGAGCAGAGCCCGGAAGCCGTCCCACAGCGTGGGCTCGTCCAGCCGGTGCCGCAGCCGCTCCCGCTCCTCGGGCGCCGCGGCGAGGTCCTCCAGGAACCGAGGGTCCTTCAGCCCGCTGATGAACTCCATCTCGCGGAACTGCGCGGACTGGAACCCGCTCGCCGGGGTGAGCAACGCTCGGAACTCCAGGAAGTCCTGCGGGGTCATCGTCTCCAAGACCTGGATGTGCTCGATCAACACGCGCTCGATCGCGCGCACGCGCACGAGGTAGTGGCGAGCGCGCTCGGCCTCGCCCTCCGTCATGAGGTCGCGCACGGAGCCCAGCTCGAACAGCACCTGCTTGAACCACAGCTCGTACGCCTGGTGCACCACGATGAACAGCAGCTCGTCGTGCACCGGCGGCTCGGACCGCAGCTGCTGGAGCCCGAGCAGCCCCGGGATCTGGAGGTACGAGGCGTACGTGACGTCGCTCTCGGCGACGTCCGCGAGGCGCCCGAACCGTCGTTCCTGCGCCCCCGCGTCCTCCGCCATGGCGGGACGGTAGGGTCCATCGCCCGGCACCGTCAACAAGGGCGGCTGACGCTCGGGAGCACTCCGCGTTGCGCGACCACCCGCCGCGGCCGCCGGGAACGTCAGCGAGAGCGGGCGTGGAACGAACGCGCCATCCGCAGGACGCTCGCAGGCACGGGGCCGACGCCCCCGAACGCGCCGGAGGCCATGGCCGCCATCAACCCGCCCGTGGAGCCGGGGTCGCCCAGAGATGCGTCCATGGCCCGACGAGCCTGCAGCCCCGACACGATGGTTCCGAATCCCGTCGGAGCCGCGGCCGCCAACGGCCCCACGCCGAACGCCGGCCGCTTCCCGTACGGAGACGGATCGACCTCGCCCGGGTCCGGGCCGGGGAGGACCAGGACGGCGTTCGTGACGGGCCGCTCGCCGGAGCGGTCCGAGGGATGGGACACGATCCCCTGACCCTGCACCCACATCGTGGCTCCGCCGCCGCCGTCGAGGTTGACCGCGTACGTCGCGCCCCGGCTCACCATGAAGTGCGCGAAGCCGCTGAGCGTCATGCCCGCCGAGCTGTGCGACCGCCCGTCCACGACCGCCAGGATGACCCTGCCGTCCGCCGTGATGCCGATGCCCGTGCGCGGGTTCCTGGAGCAGAAGTACGAGTGGCACCTGGACGGAGCGACGGCCCTTCCCTTGTCCACCAGCAACGGCATCCCGCCCACGGAGTCCATGACCCCGGTCCAGCCGAACGACCACGTGAGACGGACCGTCTCTCGCCGGTGCACGCCCTGCATCGCCCTGGCGCCCAGCCCCTTGAGGCCGGCGGACAACACCACCGTGCCGGGTCGGACCTTCAGGACGCTCGCGGCGCAGCGAGCACGATCCACGATGTAGTCCCGGCTCACGCCCTGGCCGTTCGCGGTCCACAGGAGCGAACCGGCGACCTTCAGCCGCACCGAGCACGCATCGCGCGGCGGATGTTCGGCCGAGCCGCCGTAGGAGGTGTACCCCACGATGTCCCAGCCAGCCGGATGGCCCGTGTTGAACTCCGAGACGACGAACCGCGCCTTCGTGTCGAGATTCCTGCCCGAGACCCGTGCCTGCTGCGCGCCCACGTACTCCGAGGACTCGTCGTGGGAGATGGCGAAGCTCGCGCCGTTCTGCATGCCGAGCTGACGCAGGGTGCCGTCCTCGGCAAACGGATGCAGCGGGCGGCCGGGCGAGATGGTGAAGTCACCGTTGATCGCGGCGATCGCCTGGTGCGCGGCCCCGATCGCGCTGGTGCGCGCATAGTTCCCCATCGCCCCCGCCGCGGTCGCGACGTCGATGGTCACGGGCTTCGAGGGGTCGACCGTCAAGACGTACGCGCGGTTCGGCCCCGCCGGGTCCACGATGCGCGTGAGCTTGAGGCCGGGTGCGATCTTCTGGGTCGTGGAGCTGCGAACCGCGGCGGGACCGGCCCTGCCGGTCGCCGGCGACACGGCCACGGAGGCCAGAACGGCGGCAGCGAGCATCAGGCTCCAAGTGGCCGTCCGTCGCATGCCTCGCATGGACTAGTCATCGGTTGGAGTCCGCCGTTCCTTGAACGGCCCATACCCCTTGTACAGTAGGGTGTTCCGGCCATTCCTTGACGTCGGGCTCTCGCCCCCCTACGGTCGGACCCCTCACCCTCGAACGGAGGTTCTCGGTTGCGCTACGTCGGCGTCGGTCGTCGCTTCTTCGCGACGGTGATCGACTGGATCTTCGCGTTGCTGTGGATCATCCCCCTCAACCAGATCACCAAGGTCGTCACGCACGACTCGTTCGGCACCACGTTCACGAGCTACCGGTTCGAGCTCACCGGATGGCGATCCGTGGCGGCGGCGCTCATCACGCTCTTCTATTACGTGTTGCTCGAAGGACTCCTCGGCGCGACGGTCGGCAAGTTCCTCCTGGGCGTGCGCGTGGTTCGCGCAGACGGGACCAAGATGGGATGGGGAGGCTCGGTCATCCGCAACGTCCTGCGCGTGGTGGACCTGTTCCCGTTCTTCATCCCGTACCTGCTGGGGTCGGTGATGATCTGGACGGGCGGCACCCAGAAGCAACGCATCGGAGATCGCGCCGCCGACACGGTGGTGGTCCGCAGTAACGGACCTCCGGCGACGACGCCGACGTCTTCCGTCCCTGCCGCGCCGCTGGCATCGCACGCCCCGCCCCCCTTGCCGCCACCGCCGCCCGGTCCTGAGGACCCCAACCCTGCTACCAGCGATCGTCCTTGGATGTGAGCGCCTGCCTCGCCGTGCATGCGGTGCCGACCCCGTAGAGCGGGTCCTGCTCGCCGGCGACGAGCTTCAGGTAGAAGCACGCACCCTCGCGCACCTGAACCGCCGCGGCCCACGTGACGCCGTTGGCGTACACGCTCACCTCGCCGAGCCTCGAGGACGACGTGTCCGCATCTACGTAGGTCACGCCGGCGCCGGGCTCCGACGATCCGGCGAGCCCTGTGGCGTCGGCGGCGGCGAACGAGCCCGTCTCCGCGAAGACCTGTTCGGACGCCGCCTGCGCCACCCGGAGGTCGTGCTGAGCGTTGCCGATGTCATTGGGGATCGACCGGTTCGCGAAGATCTCGACCAACAAGAAGACGCACGAGAGCCCGAGCACGCCGATCACGAGGCCGAACCCGTGCTTGCGACGCGGCTGCGGGATCCCGTCAAGCTCCCGCTCGTACGCCTCGAGGATCTCGTCGTCGTCCTGCACCCTGCCAGCCTACTCGCGACCCCGCTCAGGCGCCGAGCACGTGTCCGAGGTGCTCGAGACTCTCCAGGTTGTGGCCCGAGAGGAACACGTCCACGTTGGGGAGCGCGGCCGCCATCCCGCGCGCGAGCGGCTCGTAGCGCGGCGAACCCTTGAGCGGGTTCACCCACACGACGCGGTAGGCGATCCTGCGCAGACGCGCCATCTGCACGCGCAGCTGCTCCGGGTCGCCCCGCTCCAGGCCGTCGGAGCAGAGCACCACCACGGCGCCGCGGAGCGCCGCGCGCTGGCTCCACCCGTCGATGAGCTCCTTCAGCGATTCCCCGATCCGGGTTCCGCCCTCCCAGTCCTGCACGCGCTCGCCGATCTCACGCAGCGCGCGGTCGGGATCGCGCGTGCGCAGGATCCGCGTGACGCGCGTGAGCCGCGTCCCGAAGCAGAAGGTCTCCACGCGGCGTCCCGCGAGCATCGCGGCGTACGCGAACTGCATCAGCGCCCGCGAGTACGGGGCCATGGAGCCGCTGATGTCGAGGATGAGCACCAGCGGGCGGCGGCGCGTCCCGCGCGTGCGCCAGGCTCGCTCGAACGGTTCGCCCTGGGTCCGCAGGGACCGCCGGAGCGTGCGCCGCAGATCGAACGTGGCGCCCTTGGAGCCGGGACGCGTGCGTCGCGTCCGCTCCACCGGGACGCTGATGCTGAGGCGGCGGATCAGGGCCGCCACCCGTCGTCGCTCGTCGTCGGTGAGGTCGCCGAAGGACTTGTGCCGAAGGACCTCGGACCCGCTCGCCACGATCCTGATCGCGGTGAGCTCCTCCGCCTCCTCCTGTTCACCCTCCTCGTCCTCGTCGTCGAGGCCGTGCCACTCCGCCGCCACGGTGCCCATGTCGACCTCCAGCTGCGCGAGCGCGGCCGCCCCGTCGGGCGCCGGCGGCGACGCGCCCACGCCGGGGATCGTGAGCTCGACGGTGAGGTCCTCGGTCTCGCGCAGCGACTCCCACCATCGCGCGAACGCTTCGTCGAACGGCTCGAGGTCCTCGCGGCGGCCGATGAGCGTTGTCCGCGCGGCCCAGTAGAGCGCGTCGCGATCCACGAACCCCAAGGCCGCCACCGCGCGCACGAAGGTGAGGATCCGGCCCGTGCCCACCGCGAGCCCGCGCGCGCGAAGGTCGCGGCCGAGCCCGACGAGCGGGAAGATCGGCCCCGCGACCGCACCCGGGCCGCTCGGCTCAGGCATCTCCGCCGACCACGTCGGCGAGACGGGCGAGCACGAGCTCCTGGTCCTCGTGATCCTTCACCACGGCCCCGAGCGTGTCGGCGGCCACGGCGGGCTCGAGCCGGGCGGCCCCCAGGAAGGCCAGGGCGTTGGCCCAGTCGATCGTCTCGGCCACACCCGGGAGCTTCGCGAGGTCCATCGCGCGCAGCCGGGCGACCGCCGAGGCCACGTCGCGCGCGAGGGTCTCGTCCACGTGCGGGGCGCGGGCACGCACGATCTGGATCTCGCGGTCGAGGGCGGGATGATCGATCCAGTGGTAGAGGCACCGCCGCTTCAGCGCGTCGTGCAGCTCGCGCGTGCGGTTGGACGTGACGATCACCGCCGGCGGTGTCTCTGCGGCGACGCGCCCCACCTCGGGGATCGATACGGCGAACTCGGACAGGATCTCCAACAGGAACGCCTCGAACTCGTCGTCGGCGCGGTCGAGCTCGTCCACGAGCAGGACGGCTCGATCCCCCGCCTTCAGGGCGGCCAGCAGCGGCCGCTCCACGAGGAAGTCCTCGCCGAAGAGATCCTCCACATGCGTAGCGGCGTCGGCCGCGTCCATGGCCCGCACGGCGATCAGCTGCCGCGAGTAGTTCCACTCGTACAGGGCCTGCGACGCGTCGATTCCCTCGTAGCACTGGAGCCGGATCAGCTCGCGATCCAACAGCGTGGACAGCACCTTGGCCACCTCGGTCTTGCCCACGCCGGCCTCCCCTTCCAGCAACAAAGGCTTTCCGAGGGAGAGCGAGAGGAAGATCGCGGTGGCCAGGCCCCGGTCGGCGAGGTAGGCATGGTCGCCGAGGGCGGCTCCGAGGTCGTCGACGGACGTGTATGCGAACCCGGACATGGCGCACAGCGTATCTGAGCGGGGCGGCGGGAGCGGGCTCAGAGGCCCTGTTCGCGCTGGATAGCGGGGGCGACCGTGACGGGCGGGATGCGGATCCCTCGCGCCGTGATGGCGGCGCCGATGCGCTCGCGCAGCAGCCGTTCGATCTCGCTGCGCTGCGCCGGCTGCGTCTCGGCGATGACGCGGATCACCTGCGCGGTGTCGGTCGTCTGCGTCACGCCGAGGATCTCGGGCTCCTTGCGCAATCCCGTGTGGAACGGCTCCTGGTCCACGACGGATGCGAAGACCTCCTGCAGCGCCTCCCGCACCTTCTCCGGGTCCTCGTCGATGGCCACGCGCACGTCCACGATCGCCCGCCCCCACCCGCGGGTTCGGTTGCTCGTGATCTGGATCAGCCCGTTGGGGACCACGCTCAGCGTGCCGTCGAAGTGGCGCACCGAGGTCACGCGCAACGTCAGGCCCTCGATCATGCCCGACACCTGACCGCCCTCGGTCTCCAGGTCCACGAGGTCGCCCACGTCGAACTGGCCCTCCAGCAGGATGAAGAGGCCGGTGATGGTGTCGCGCACCAGGGACTGAGCGCCGAAGCCCAGCGCAACGCCCGCGATCCCGGCGCTCGCGATCAGCGCCCCGACGCTCACCCCGAATCCCTGCAGGATCGTGATCGCCACCGTGAACCAGACGATCACCGCGATGGTGGCGACGACGAGGCTCGCGACGGTGGCCGAGCGCCGCGCCTTGCGCCCCTCCAGGTCGCCAGCGGACTTGGCCCGTCGACGCAAGCGGCGCGCGTAGCGCCTGCCAACGACCGACACGAGCAGGCCGAGCGCGATGAGGGCCAGGCACGCCAGACCGAATCGGAACCACTCCGTGCCGGTCCGATCGGGAAGGAACGCTGCGAGGACGCGCGTCATCGGCCCATCCAACTAGGGGAACCACCCCGCGTCAAAGACCGACGGCGACGGGAGAAGGACAAAGGGTGAAACGAGCGGGAACCCGGGACTAAGGGCAGCAACCACGTCCTTGATCCGGGGAAGACCCTGTGTCGCCCGTCACCCGCTCGCCCGATCGAACCACGGACTAGGCGAGTCGAGCGTGTCACGAAACCTCAGCTGCAGCGCTCCGTGGTGGTCAGCAGCCATCCGCCGTGCCCATCGGAAGCGTAGTCGAAGCTCTCTACGGCCGCCGCCCCCTGCAGGGCCTCGAACGTGCGTCCCTGGTCTGTCATGTAGCCCGCGGGGCGCACGTCGCTCGTGTGAGCGCGCCGCCGGGCATCGGCCAGCGGATCTGGCACGCCGTCGGCGCCGGCTGCGTAGTCGAGGTTTCCGCTCACGATGCCGCCATTGCAATCGAGCTCAAGCGAGCGCCAGTTTGGTGTCGCGAGCACCTCGAGGGTCGCCCAACCTCCTAGGGCGCCGGGATCGACGTCGGGCGTCGAGGCTTGGCAGCGAAACCTTGCGTTGCCGGGTGGGATCGGAATCACCTTGTTCGAGATGCCCGGGTCGGCACCGTCGCCACCACCATCCCATTCCATGAGTACCTGTCCGGTGCTCGTGTTCTCGATTCGGACATGCAAGCCGTCGGGCTGCGCCTGCACGGTGGGCGTGAGCACCTCGGTGGTCGAGCCGTCGCATGTGACATGCAGCGCATCCGCGGCGGCGGGTCCGGATGCGTGCGGCGTCGCTGCGTTCCCGCAGCCGACCAGGAGGGAGAAGACGAGGACCATCGTTGTGCGCCCCATATGGACATCATGCCCTTAGCGAGCACTCGTGTGACCCATCTGTATCTGAGATCTTGGAACGTCACGGCGGCTGAGGGCAGCGAGCTACCGTCGCGGCTCGGGCTGGCGGCGCGGCTCTCCCACCATGGCGAACACCGCCCGCATCCAAGCGGTCGCCTCACCCTTGGTGAGCACCTCGTCGGAGAATCGGTAGTCGCGCTTGCGGGTGAACTCGAGCAGCTCACCCCTTAGCTCCTGCGCACCGCCCGTGAAGAGCTCCAGCAGGCGCCGGCGTTCCTCCTCGGACCCCACGACGCGTACGCCCATCTGAAGATGGGGCAGGCAGAGCACCGGATGGGCCTCCCGCCGGGCAGCAACCCCGATCTCGGACGCGGGCTCAGCCGCGGCGAGGACCGAAAGATAGTTCGCCGCGGTGCGGTTGGCGCTCTCACACACCTGACAACGCTGATGCGCGGCGAGCGGGTCGGGCTGCCGCCGGCGTCGGCGGGTAGCCACCTTGGTCGAGTCCACCGCCTCCTGCTCCACGTGACGCAGGAGGTCCTCGAACAGGATCGCCATCCCGAGCTGACCGGACTCTTTGCCAGCCACGGTCACCGCCAGCATCGCGTGGTCGCGGCAGAAGCCGTGCGATCGCTTCGTGGCCGCCCGGATCCAGGGGTTCATGACGCCCTCCCACAGCAAGCCGTCTAAGTAGCGCCATGCCGTGCGCTGTTCACCACGGCAGACGGCGCATCCGTCGAGTGGAAGGTCGTGCAGCAGGTCGAAGAAGCCCACGGGCCGCCCACGTCGCTGCTCAGGATCCGCGCGGGAGGGAGGAACGCTCATCGTTCGCCCCCAACGCGTCGGAAGAACTCCACGGTGGCGGCACGTCGCTCGTCGACGTTCGTGAATCGGGGTGGTTCGTAGTCGTCCACGGCGATCGAGCCGGCGCCGATCTGCGGCTCGATCGCATCGGGGACGAGACCCTTGGACCGAAGGCGCTCCTCAAGGTCGCGGACCTGGGCGCGCAGCCGCTGCGCCTCCTGCTTGAGCCGTGGGATGACCTCGCGATCCAACTCGAGCTGCTCGGCGTAGGAAGCGGACTCTCGCGCGACCGCGTCCGGCAGCCGGTGCTTCGCGACGGCAAGCTGCTGGCGGTACACCGCGATCGCGGCCGCCTCGTGGATGAAGACTTCGGCCATGTCGTATGGGTCTGGTTCGTGCGCTCGGTGGCGAACGGCGGCCTCCACGAGCAGCGACTCGAGTTGTCCATCGTCGGCCTCCGGATACGCCGCCCGGAGCCGGGCTACGTCTTCGGCTAGTAACGCGATCTCCGTCACACTGCCTCCAACGCTTCTGTGAGCGCGGCGATGCGGGCCCGGTACCGCGCCACGTCTTCCTCCAGCTTGGGGATGAGCCACTCTCGCTTCAGCCGCGACTCCCCCGCGGTGATGCGCGCCACGCGCGTCAGGGTCTCCGTCTGCCGGGACCGGTCGTAGAGCGCGAAGCGCATCGGGCCCTCGAGACCCTGGAGCCGCAGGGCGAGCCCCGAGAGCCGCCCACGCGCATCCGTGCCGAGGGTCTCCTGTGTGCGTCGCGCTAGCAGATCGAAGAGGCCGAGATAGGCGACGTACCCCTCGGCCGCCGCGATGGGGAGGTCGAACCGCTCGACCGCGCCGGACAGGCGCTCGGGGTCAAGGTCGAGTTCGAAGTCGTGGAAGGGGTCTGTCATCGTGCCTCCCCCTCGAGCTGCAACGAGAGCCGGGCAAGCTCGTCGGCGAGTCGTACCAACGCCGGTGTCGCTTTTCCTTGTGACGCGGTGGCCGACTCTAGGTTGACTCTCGCGCGGTCAAGCGCCGCAGCCAGACCCTGTGTCAGGCCGTCGAGGTGACCGTCGATCGATCGCTCGAGGTGGTCCTTGGCCTCGTTGAGACGGCTCACCCAGTCATGCCGAACCCGCCCGGAGTGTCGGTCCACCATGAGAGGGATCTTGGGATCGACGCGCCGCAGGGCAAGCTTGCCTCCCGATCGAGTTGGCAGAGCGGCGGTGAGGTCGGGAAGGAGGCTCTCGGCCAGAGTCGGGACCTCGAAGAAGGAAAACGAGAAGCGGCTATGGGCGATGACCTCATCCATCGCAGGTGCCGGCGGTAGCGGCATCGCAAGGACCTGCGAGGAGACGTCCACAGCACGCGCGGCCACCCCGTCAACCTCGGCGATCGAAAGGGCGAACAGGTCGTGCCACGCCGCCGCCACTCTCGCCTCGATCGACGGACGCCATGCGTCGATGTCGGCGCGCAGCCGCATCTTCACGAATCCGTCAAGGTCGGCGGGCGCCAGCGACGTAGGTTCACCCAAAGCGTCGCGCGCCGCCGCGCGGAGGGACCGCGTTTCGCATGTCCGCCATTCGGCGAGCTCGCCCTCGATGGAGGCCACGAGCGCGGCGACATCGCTGTGGAGCAGCGCCTTGATGCCGACTCCGGCGCGGTCGACGTCGCTGCGGACCGCCTCGATCTGGTCGTGGCGAGCCGCAAGCTCCTCAGACGACAATCGCATCGCTTCGAGCTCCAACACGACCCCGGCATGGAGCCGCGCCACGACCTCTCGTGTCTTCGTGGCGATCGAATCGACACCGGTCCGTGCCATGTCACGCGCAAGGAACTCGTACAGCAGTGCCTTGAACGTCTCGAGCCCGGCGTCGCCTGCGGCGAGCGATCGCCGGGCCGACAGCGCGCTCACATCGACCGGATAACCAAGTGCGTCCGCGATGGCGCCTCGTGTGAATCGAATGACGTCGTCCAACTCCTGGGGCTGCACCGCATCGGCCTTGTTCAGCACGAAGAACATCTTGTGGGCGTGGTCGCGTACTGCGTGCAGGAAGCCGATCTCGCTGTCGGAGATCGGCGGGTCGGTGGCCGTCACGAAGATCGCGGCGTCCACATCCGGCAACAGCCGCATCGTCTCCTCGGTGTTGTGGGCGAGGGTGCTTCCGACCCCGGGCGTGTCCATCACGACGACCCCTGTTCGAAGCAGGTCCGACGGGACCCGGACGTCAACCTCGGCGACACCCGCGCGGTTGGCGGGGTTGGCCGACTCGGTAACGAAGTCGGCCAGCCGATCGAGTGACACCTTGAGCCGTTCGCCCGACTCGAAGGCGATCCAGGCGCCGGGCTCGGTCCCCCAGCGGACGCGCGTCACGACCGAAGTGAGGGGAAGTACGCCGGTAGGCAACAGCTCGTGACCGATGAGCGCGTTCACCAGCGTGCTCTTGCCACGTTTGAACTCTCCAAGGATCGCCACATGGAAGGAGGAGGAGCGAAGGCGCTTTCCGAGCTCGCCCAATCGTTCGACCGCGATCGTCTCGCCACGGGCGGTCGCGACGCTCACGGCACGGGCGATCGCATCCTGCGTCAGATTCCCGAAGATCGAGTTTGCCTCAGTGCGCATCCGCTCCTACCCCCATCCGGTAGGAGCCATCAGCCTTCGAGGCGTTCGGCGAGCTCCATCGCCGCGGCGTTGACCGCATCTGGATTATGGACTATCCGTGCTGCGACTGACGGTCGGACGGCGGGGTCAGCATCCAGCGGACTCCGTCGTGTTCCCTCCCCCACGCTGAGGGGATGGGCCACGGCGGCCACGAAACGGGGGACCGGACATCGCAGCAGCACGACGGTATCGACTTCGCCCGACCCAGGTTCGAACGACCCGTGACGGCCGACCCGAACAGGTAGACGCCTCCGAGCGCTTGGCCGAATGCTGCCCGTCGACCGTCGAGCAGCCGGGTGTGTACCCGATCCACCGCCACGTCTGTTGTCCACATTGCGGCCGCGAGCCGACTGCTGCCAGACTTCGGGGTCGTGACGCCGACCATCCGAGCCTACGAGCAAGGCGACCGGTCAGCCATAGTCGAGCTATCGCTCCGAGCCTGGGCTCCGGTGTTCGACTCGATGCGTCAGGTGATGGGCGGTGGGATCTTCGACCGGCACTACCGCCCCGACTGGCGCACCAGCCAGCGGAGAGATGTAGAGACCGTCCTGGCCGACGAGAAAGCAACGATCTGGGCCGCCGAGGAGGCAGGCGCGATCGTCGGGTTCGCGGCAGCGATCCTTCCCCCCGACGAATCGATGGGTGAGGTTTGGGAGGTTCGCCGTCGACCCCGATCACCAGAACCACGGGCTCGGAACCGAACTGACCAACGTTGCGACGAACTGGATGCGGGAAGCGGGCATGACCCACGCCCTCATATCCACAGGCGGTGACCAGGGTCATGCCCCTGCTCGGCGCACCTATGAAAAGGCCGGGTACACACCGTTCCCCGGCGTGAACTATTTCCGGGCCTTGTAGCGAGGTTGCGTGGGGACGCAGTCTTCCCCGCCGGCGTGGTTCGGTCACACCACGTCGCAGCGAATGCGAACGATCTTGTAATCGTTCGGTAGCACAGTCACCTTGATCCCGTCAGGACATCGAGCATCGCCGCTCGTCGCCACAAGCCGGTATCTTCCGGGCGGCAGCGACAACGAAAAACCCTGTCCCTCGGAAAAGTGAATCGCCCCGGCTTCGGTCCCGTCCTCGGCGAAGGCCACAACATCGCCGGGCCGCAAGAGCCGTGCAGTGGGCGACGCGACGAGTGGCCCACCAACGAATGACAGGTCTCCCTTCACGCCGGAGGACAATGACGTCGATGCATTGTAGGTAGACGGCGAAACCGGCGTCGACTCGTTCCCCGTGCAAGAAGCGGTGAGCAGCACCGCCGGAACCAACAGTGCAGCGACGTTCGCCCGCATAGGCCCGCCCTCCGTCTCCATCGTGCCCTCACCAGCTCGGATTGTGACAGCGTGAACCTTCCACGCCCGCGCCCCATCAGGAGCCGAGCGTCTGAGCGCAAGACGCTCACCGCCGTCAGGCGAACGGTCCGGAACCACACCTTCCTTGTTGCGGTCATCGTGTGGCTGATTCCGGGGCCATCCTCGGCGTCCCTCATGGCCCTGGCCACTCGATCGAGTCCATGACAGAAGGATGAAGATCTCGCGGGCGACGCAACGCGCGGACATCCTCAGATGGGGCAAGAGACCCGCTGCGTAGACATCTCCGGTGAGCCGACTCGAGCGATTGCGCTCATCACGCCTCGGGCATAGGCTCGATGAAGAGATCGCCTACCCCGGCGGATCGGTGAAGGAGGTTCGTATGAGCTTCTCGGTCGAGGGTGACTACTTCGAGACGTGCCAATGCGATGTGAGCTGCCCCTGCATCTGGCTGAAGCCGGCCGACAGAGACGCTTGCGACCTCATGCTCGCCTGGCACGTCACCAACGGCGAGAAGGATGGCGTGGACCTCTCCGGCATGAACGCCGCCATGGCGGTGCACTCCCCCAAGCAGATGACCGACGGCGGATGGAAGGTTGCGCTCTACCTCGACGACCGAGCCACACCGGAGCAGTCCGAGGCGCTGGGCGCCGTCTTCTCCGGCGGTGCAGGTGGCCACCTGGCGGCGCTCGGACCGCTGATCGGCGAGGTCGCAGGGGTGACACCCGCCGCGATCACGTTCGACCGGAACGAGGGCTCGCTCCACGCCGAGGTCGCGGGGGTCCTGACGATGTCGGCGGAGGAAGTCAAGGGCATGGACGGGGAGAACCCGTCGGTCATCACAAACCCACTCCTGGGTGCGGTCGCGCAACCCGTCATGCAGGCCAAGGCCGGGGACGTCAGCTACCACGGGCACTGGGACGTGGAGTATTCGGGCACGAACAGCTTCGTGACCGACTTCAGATACGAGGGCTGACACGGACGCGGCGAACGCGCCGTCGCTCGGCCTCCCGCTGAAGCAGCTGCTGCCATGGTGGCTTGGGTTGTGCGTTGTGGCCGCGCTCGCATGGCTCGTCACGGTCGACCAAGCCAACGGCATGGGCAACGGCCCGGGCACGATGGGGCTCACGTTCCTCGCGTTCCTCGCGCTCTGGGTCGTGATGATGGCTGCCATGATGCTTCCCTCGGTCGCACCGATGGTCGTCGTCTGGGTCCGGTCCGTCTCCGCCCGTCCGACGTCCTGGGCGCGGATCAACGGCGTCGCGCAGTTCCTTGCGGGCTACCTGATCGTGTGGGCGGGGTTCGGCATCGTGGCCTATGCGGCGTTCGTCGCCTCAGGACGCCTGGTCGACCGGTCGCCCGACGCCGCGAAGTGGGTAGGCGCAGCCATCTTCGCCATGGCGGGTGTCTATCAGCTCACTCCACTGAAAGGGGCGTGCTTGCGCCACTGTCGCTCGCCCATCGGGTCGCTGTTCCACTACGCCAGCTTCCGAGGTCCAGCTCGAGACCTCCGCGTCGGTATCCATCACGGTGCCTACTGCGTCGCGTGTTGCTGGGGGCTGATGATCGTGCTGATCGCGGTCGGTGCCATGAACATCGCGGTGATGGCTGCGCTCGCCGTTGTCATCTTGATCGAGAAGGTCTGGAGGTACGGACGTCCGTTCTCGCTGGCGGTTGGAGGCGTGCTCCTCATCGCCGCCGCCTTCGCTCCGTGGCATCCATGGCTTCTGCCCGGCCTCCACATGAGCAGTGCGATGCCAACGATGTGACCTCGAAACTCTCTGGACGAGTCGGCTTTGGTGTCGGTCGTGTTCCGACAGACTCTAGGATCAGTAAAGCCAGCCTGAGGAGTAGCTGACGGTCTGGGAGGGGATGAGATCGATGTTCGAGTTAGCGTTCTACGCCGGCCAGGCTGCCTCTCATACGATGGATCCCCCCGCCCATGATCCCCCTGGCCTAGCGTTTCCTGCATTGGTTGTCGTAGCCGTCGGGGCACTCATCTTTGTCATCTCCGCGTTGCTTCGGTCACAGCGCGACGACTAGCTGGACCGCGGGAACCAAGGAGCTTCCTTGTCAGGGCGACGTGACCCTCCCCGCGTTCGGATGCCCTCGCTCAGGCGCCCCAGGAACCGAACCCCGACCACGCCGTCGCGTTCACGATTTCCAACCCACTCCCATCAGCATCGATCACCGCCAGCCCGTCGTCGCGCAGGTGGAGATCCACCCTGCCCAGAAGGAGCCGAGCGCCCCCAGGTGACCATGCTGCGACCGTCAAGTTGTTTCCATCTGTCGTGACTCGACGCATCCCTGTCCCGTCGGGTCGGATCGTCCATACCTGCGATGAGGCCGCATCGGCGCTGAAGTCGCTCAGGACGCCGATCGCGATCGTCGAAGGGTCTACGGGATCCCAGGCAACGGCGTCCACATGAAGCCCGGGCGGGGTCACCCGCGTGAGTTCACCCGTGCGGGTGTCGACGGTCCAGAGCTCCTGGCTTTCCGACGCGAATGCGATGAGTTGCTCCCGTGGAGACCATGTGATCGGCACACCCGCAGGAAGGAGGATCCGGGCGATGCGATGCAGATCAGATCCCTCGTTCCCCGCGACATAGATGCCGTCGCCGGAGCCGTAGGCGATGCGGAAGCCATCCGGGGAGAGGGCGAACGAGCTCGCGGGGAACCGACGGATCACCACACGGAACCCGGTCCCTGAGGGCGAGACCGAGCACAGCGAGTACAGCGACTTGGTGTAGCGTCGGACGAAGTAGATCCGCTGATGCACGGACTGATCCGCCGCTGAGCCGGCAACTCCCCACTGGGGATCGATGTCCTGGGGCAACCCATATCGCGAGTGGTAAGCATCAGGCTCCCGACCCGTCGTGATCTCGCGGACCCCCGAGCCGTCGGGACGCATGAGTGCGATCCGCCCCTGGGCATCCGTGAAAGCGATCCGCGGCGCAGCATCGACGTGCGTGGATGTCGGACTGTGACCTGGCGTGCCCTGATCAGTGGGATCTCCGTCGGGAGACGGGCTGGTCTGAAATGCCCGCCAACCGAACGCCACGACGGGAAGGAACAGCGCGAACGCAACCACTCCGACGAGGACGCGGCGGGAGGTTGAGGGGAGGTCGGACTGTGTGCCATGTGGGCCGTCCTCGACCCGCGCGTCCATCGAGCTGGGAGCACTGACCTCGGTCAGCTCGCGGAGCTTGCGTTCCCAACGTTCCATGTTCAGTCCTCGTCGTCGGAACCGAGGAGTTCACGCAATCGGCGCCGACCTCGGTGCAGATGGACCCGCACGGTGGGCGGCGCCATCCCCATGCGCTTGGCGACTTCTGCCACGTCGAGGTCGAGCACAAACCGCAGCACGAGTGCGCCGCGCTGGTTTGGTGATAGTTGCTTCAAGGCGTCCATCAACCCCTCCGGCTCGTGCGCAACGACGGTGCGATCTGAGGCGGGCGCCAACCAGCGCTCCCGTCGCAACTCGTCGTTTGCGGCATTGAACGCGACGCGGTATATCCAGGCCACAGGGTCTCGCAGGGTCTTCTCGTGCGCGAGCGCCCGAGCGAATGCCTCAGCTCCAGCCTCCTCGGCGATGTCCACTCGACCGCCCGTGTAGGCGAGCAGGGTTCGGAAGAGGTGGTCGCGTTCCTGGAGATAGATCTTCCCCAGGTCCGGCGCCGCCCGGAAATCGATCGTCTTGCCTTCGTCCATCGCGGTCCCATCGTGCCTCTCCTCCGTCGCAGTTCATAGACGGCCCGGATGGTGCAAACGTTTACACGCCTGGATTTGCGGCAGCGCCTTGGGTCTCGCCTGAGGGGAAGGGGGACATCGGCGAGCGCCACAACGGACACTGCGGCTGAAGGCGTGACGATCCTGTCGCGACGTCGCGCTAGAGTCCGTCGCATGTTCGAGTCCATCGCCCCGGAGGCCGAGCTGGTTCACGACGTGAGCGTCGCCGACTGGATCGTGTCCGGCCTCAGGCCTTGGGATCGCGACCGCATCCGCCTGTGGAGCTTCATGCCAGAGGTGTTCGAAGCCTACGTTCGCGTGTTCCACCCGCTCGACTACGGTGATGGCGACGGCGAGGAGGTGCCGAAGAGCTGGGCTGAAATTGGGGCCGGGCGCGGCGTTGAACTCTCAGCCGACGTCTCCCTCGACGACGTTCTCGGCGTCGACTCCTTCGAGACCGGCACCTATGTGCGGCCGCAGGGAAGCCCCGCGGATGGCGAGCTTCCGAACGAGATCTGTCACCTCCTCGTCGACCTCCTCACGCCGCACACGACCACTCCCGAGGTGTGTTGGTTCTGCGTGTGGCACGGACGCGGTGCGTTCCAGGTGGGGACGCCCTTGACCTCGAGGCCGCCCTCGCGCGCCGAACGCAAGGCTCTTCGCACGCGCCAGGAGGAATCCGAGGCCGCGCTCGACGCGATCCCGAAGGTGCGATGCGGGCACGGGCGCGACCACGTCCTGTTCAAGGGACCCATCGGAGCCGCATGCGCGTTCGAGGACTACGTGACTCCGAGCCTCTGGTGGCCGGATGACCGCGCGTGGACGGTAGCGACGGAGATCGACGGGGTCTGCACGTACGTGGGCGGGAGCCGGGCGGCCGTCGACGCCGTGCTCGGTTCAGATCTGGAGGCCATCGAGGTCACGCCCGACGTGCATATGTCCTAGCCCTCCTCTGGGCCTGGCGTCACCGAGTCGGCGAACGCCCCTCCTACCGCGGTCGCTCGGGCAGCGTCGATGCGCCGACGTTGGTGTCCAGCCACGTTCGGAGCGGGCGGGACTCGCGGAGGAACTCGACCACCCGGTCCTTGGCGCGGGCGGTGCCGAGCCAGGCGCCGACGGGCCACGAACGCCACGCGACGATGCCCTTGTACCGCAGCAGCTCGACACGCGGATGGTCCTTCGGGTAGCCGCGCGGGGCGGTCTTCAGCTCGCCGTGCGCCATGACCTCCATGTCCGCGTCACGCGCCTTCGCGACCAAGGACGCGAGCTTCTTGCCGGATCGATCGTCATCAACCGCCTCCCGGTAGCGCTCGAGCTGGTCCGAGGCCATCTCCCACATGCCGCATCCCGCCGCCAGCCCGCGCGCGTCGAGCTGGACGTAGCCCTCGCCGAGGGAGGCCGCGATGTTCGTCTTATAGGGAGACTTGTCTCGGCTGAAGCGCAGGTCCCGGTAGGGGCGGAAGATCCGGCCCTCGCCCCAGTCCGGTTCCAGATCGGCGAGCAAGGCTTCCATCGTCGCACGCACGGCGGCCTCGTAGACGTCCTTGTGCCGTTGCCAGTAGGACTTCGAGTTGTCGGCCTCGAGACCCTCGAAGAACTCGAGCGCCTCCGCGGGCCAGCCCCCGAAGGCCATCCTCAGGCCGGCTCGGCGAACACGCGAAGGCTCGCCTTCAGCTGCGAGCCCGTGAGCGCGAGCGCGCCGGAGTCGAAGTTCACTGTCACCGTCCCCGCCGACCATGCCTCGGGGATCTTCGTCTTGATGCAATGACGTCCGTGGTGAACGGACGAGGGCCCGTCGGTGAACCGCAGGCTCCCCGATGCGAGCGGCGACATGTCGGTGGCCCGCACGAGGAAGCCCGTGGGCGTCTTCCGCGCGGGGTGGTGGACCGCGGAGGCGGTCAAGCTGTGATCCACGAGCGCCGGGGCGATCCGCTCAACCTGCTCGAACCCGACGAAATCGGCGTCCAGGGGGGCGAAGACGGTGGCGCCGAGCGCCGGATCCTGCGCCCGGAAGGTCGAACCTCGGAAGCATCCGTGGGGCCGCGGCGAGCCGTTCGGGCATCGCTTGCCCGACGAGACGAACCGGCCGGCCTGCGCCTTCATGGAGGTTGCGGCCAGATCGGGCAGGGTCCCCTCGTTCGGCGTGAACGACAGGGTGCCCGTGAGGGTGCCCCGGCGAACCGTGGTGGACTGGAGCACCTCGTGCGTTTTGGGGCAGCGGTACGCGTGCGTTCGGGCCGGCTGGTTCCCGGCGAAGGTGAGATCGATCTGCCCGAACGGGCCGAGCCCCGAGCCGGTGCTGAGCCGCGCCTTGCGCAGACGAGCCCCCACGCGGAGGGCGCTCGTCGCGAGGCGGAAGAACCACGTGTGGGACTGATACCCGTTGGTCGCCTGCCGGAAGCCGGACACGAGGACGATCGTGCCCCCGCGGACGTGGCCGGCGCCCACCTGCCACCGATATGGGGAACCCGACACCTTGAACATGCCTCCGACCCCAACCTGCGTGATCGCCTTGCCGCGGGACGAGGGCCGGAACAAGCGCAGAGGGTTCAGCGGGAGGGCCCGGCCGTGCCGCGCCACCCAGTGGATGGCGGAGGTCCGGGGCGCCGCGATCCCCGCCTCGGCGGAGCCGAGCACCACGGCGAGCGTCACGCAGATCACGACTGCCCGGCGAGCACGGATCTCCATGGCGAGACCGTAGCTCACCGTCCCCTCCCTCACAAGCCACGAGCCGCCCGGCGCGCTCGGCGGCCTGAGAGCATGGCGACGTGACCCAGCGCCCTCCCGACTCCGTCCTCCTCCTGCGGCAACGCCTGACGAGTCAGATGCTGTCGGGTACTCGAGCGCGCGACCCCCTCGACGTCGTCGAGCGGCTCCTGGCGGTGCAGGGTCAGGACGCCCGCGGGGCGCGGCTGGGGATCCGGGCCAGCTCGCGGGGGCTCACCGCCGCCGACGTGGACCGTGCGCTCACGCAGGATCGATCCCTGCTGATCACGTGGCTGAACCGCGGCACCCTGCACCTGGTGCGCAGCGAGGACTACCACTGGCTGCACGCGCTCACCACCCCCCAGCTCGCCGCCGGGAACGCCAGGCGCCTGCGTCAGGAGGGCGTCTTCGAGCGCGACGCCGACCGCGCCGTCCGGACGATCGTCAGGGCGCTCGAGGCCGACGGACCGCTCACGCGGTCCGACCTCAGGGAGCGCGTTGGTGCCACGGGCGTGCGCACCCGGGGCCAGGCGCTGATCCACATCCTCGTGCTCGCGAGCCTGCGGGGCCTGATCGTGCGCGGCCCCATGGTGGGCGCCCACCACGCGTACGCGCTCACCGCCGACTGGCTGGGCCCGGCGCCCGCGGTGGACCGCGAACGGGCCGTCGCGGAGCTCGCCCGCCGGTTCCTGGCCGGCCACGGGCCCGCCGACGAGCGCGACCTCGCGCGGTGGTCCGGGATCACCCTGGGAAGGGCGCGGGCCGGCCTGCGCGCGATCTCCACCGAGCTGAAAGAGCGGCCCGACGGCCTCGTGCAGCTCACGAGGCGGCCACGGACGGCGCGCCTTCCCGCGCCCACGCTGCTGGGCTCGTTCGATCCGGTGCTGCTGGGCTGGACGTCGCGCGAACCCATCCTCGGGGCGGCCACGCACATCGTCACGAACAACGGCATGTTCCATCCCTTCGCCATGATCGAGGGAAGGGCCGCGGCCACCTGGACGCTCCCGGGCGGCGAGGTCGCACTCGACCCCTTGCGCGACCTCACGGCCGACGAGCGCGAAGCGCTCGATCGTGACGGTCGAGACGTTCGTCGATTCCTCGGGCTCGCCTGAGCGCTCCCGCGCGCGGGGTCTACGGGCTCCTCGCGGCGGTTCGGTAGAGCAGGACGCCGCCGATCCGCTGCGGATGTGCTCCGATGGCGGCGTCGAGGAACGGCTCCCAGGTGCGCACGGATCCCGTCATCACCACGATCGCCCCCACGCGATGCTGCCGGAGCCACAGCCGGAACCGGCCGGCGCCGTGGGGCAGGCGGCCCGTCTGCACGCCCTGCCAGTTGCGGTCGGCCTCGAAGGCCTCCGGCTCCGGGCCCGTGTGGCCCTGGGGCATCGAGAAGGCAAATCCGCTCTGCTCCTGGAGCACCATCTCCAGGCCACGACTCCTGCGATCGTGCACGATGAGGATCGTCTCGTGCGGCGTCAGCGCCCGGCGGTACAGGCCCGCCGAGAAGAACCGCGGCACGTCGATGGATCGGTGCAGGCCGGCCTCGTGCACGTTCGGGATCAGCAGCAGGACGCCGAGCCCCACCGAGCCCCATCGCACCGTCGTGCCGAACGCGCTCTGTGATGGCCGCAGCCTTGACAGCCATCGAGCCACGATCACCGACACCCCCAGCCACATGTACATCGTGAACCGGTCGGCAAGGCATTCATCAGGAGGGGCGCGCGGGTCAGCACCGACCACGGCATGGGGATGGTCCGTTGTGAGCCCACGAAGAGGACGGCCCCCATCGAGAGGACGGCCGCCAGGGCGACGAACGCGAACAGCCACCGGGTGACCCGCTCGCGCCGCCCCGCGACGAACGCCGCCACCAAGACGAGGAGCAACACGGGCCCGAGGTAGGCGCCGTCCTCGCTGACGTTGGTGGGGAAGCTGTCGGTGAGCCGCGCGAACGCGGCGCCGCCCGCCAGGGTGCCGTGGCGCGGGATCAGGAAGCTGAGCAGGTCGCTTGAGGACCCGTCGATCCCGCGGATCGGCCCCGAGGGCAGTCCCGCGGCCGCATACCAGAGGTAGGGCGCGAGCACCACGGCGGCCGCCAAGCAGGCCACGGCGGTAGGCCCGGCGACGGCCCGCAGCAGCGGTCGCGCGGCGGGCAGCGCGAGGTAGGCCGTGAGCGCCGCGATGCACGCGAACAGCGTCATGCTCGCGAAGACCTCCGTGGAGATGGAGAACTCCGCGATGAGGACGCCGGCGAGCAGCACCACGTACGATCGCCTCGAGAGACGGCCGTGGACGTATCTCAGCAGGAGATAGGCGGCCAGCGGCACGGGGAACACCAGGAACAGGTTCATGTGTCCGCGCATCTCCGCGAACTGGTACGTGGAGAAGCCGAACACGACGCCGCCCATGACGGCGGGCCAGAAGCGCCGCGTGACCTCGTGACACAGGAGGTACGCGGCCCAGGTGGCGAGCGCCGGCGAGGCCACGGCGATCGCATTGGAGGCGGCCACCGCTCCGAACGTCGCCGTGAGCGGCCACGCCGCGAGCGCGGGGCCGGGCAGTCCGGTGACCCAGGCCATGTTCACGCCGCTGGGCGCCCACACGAGCGTGGGGTGGAACGGGTTCAGTCCCGCGGCGATGGCGTGGGGCCACCACGCCAGATCCCAGACGTAGAGCTTCGCGTCGGCGCTCCCCTGCCCCACGAACGAAGTGGAGAAGCGCCCCAGGATCGGCACGGCGTAGAGCAGGAACGAAGCCGCTGCCGCACCGCCGAAGACGCACCACGCACGTCCGGCCGCGCCCAGCCTGACGGACCACCGGTGCCGCGGCACGCGCGGCGCGACCACCACGCCGTCGTCCACCCGAAGCGCCGGTGCCGAACCTGCGAACTGGGGGAAGCCAGGTGGCACCCCTGCACCGTCGCATCAGGTATCCGATTCCGCAAGGGACGCTTGGGGGGCAACGGATCGACCGATATCCGACCGATCCTAGGGCCTTCGGACCGACCCGAGGCGCCTACCGCGACCGGGCCGGTCCGTGCCCCTTCAGGGTCCGTAGATCGGGAGCAGGGGTGTCCGCGTCCGCGGGCCGGATCGCAGCGCTCGCTCGGACTCCGGGGCGGCATGCGTCGTGCCGCCGGGCTCCGCGATCAGGCTCGACGCGGGGAACAGATGGCGCACGTAGGGCCGATCAGGGCCGCGGTCGCGACAGCACGCTCGCTCAGCCTCCCATCGCCTCCTCCAGGGCTCGGCGCACGAGCACACGGGAAAGCTCCCGGCGATACTCCGCGCTCCCGAACGCGTCGGACGGAGGGGCCGCCCCCTCGTCCGCCCGCAGGGAGGCGGTGGCCGGGTCCGCACCGCCGGCGAGCGCCTCCTCCACGCCGGCCGCTCGCAGCGGGGTCTCGCCCATGTTCGTGAGCGCCACGGTGGCGCCGCCGTTCCGCTGGATCGCGGCCACGCCCACCAGCGCCCAGTCCTGTGCGCGCCGGTGGAACTTCAGGTAGCTCCAGCCGGCGGTCGTCTTGGGGATCCGCACCTCGGTCAGCACTTCGTTCGCCGCGAGGTCGGCCGTGAACAGGCCCTGGAAGAAGTCGCGCGCGTTCACCGTGCGCGAGGCGCCGCCTGCGGCGGTGATCGCCAGGTCCGCCCCGAGGGCGACGAGCACGGTGGGCAGGTCGGAGGCCGGGTCAGCGTGGGCCACCGAACCGCCGATCGTGCCCATGTGACGGACCTGCGGATCTCCGATCTGCGCGGCCGTGTCGGCCACGATGGGGCAGGCGGTCTGGATGAGCTCGCTGTTCGCCACGTCGTGGTGGCGCGTCAACGCGCCGATCGCCACGACGTCGCCGTCCTCGCGGATGTACGACAGATCGGAGAGCCGGCCGATGTCCACCAGCAGGTCGGGCCGCGCCAGGCGGAAGCGCATCAGCGGAAGCAGCGAATGTCCGCCAGCGAGGATCTTGGCGTCCTCGCTGGTGCCCAGCAGCTCGATGGCATGATCGATGCTCTCTGCTCGGGCGTACTCGAACGGCGCGGGGATCACGCGGCACCTCCCTTCGCGTCCTGGATGGCTCGCCAGACGCGTTCGGGCGACGCGGGCTTGCCCATCTCCGTGACGCCGAGGTGGCCGAGGGCGTCGACGACCGCGTTCACGACCGCGGGCGGGGCGGCGATCGTCCCTGCCTCACCGATGCCCTTGACCCCCAGCGGATTGGTCGTGGACGGCGTCTCTTGGCTGTTGTCCGTGACGAGCCTCGGGATCTCGGTGGCCGACGGCACGAGGTACTGCGTCATGGAAGACGTGATGAGGTTGCCGCTCTCGTCGTAGATGGCCTCCTCGTAGAGCGCTTCGGCGATGCCCTGCGCCACCCCCCCGTGCACCTGACCCTCCACGATCATCGGGTTGATGACCGTGCCGCAGTCGTCGACGGCCACGTACTTCACGATCTCCGTCTTGCCCGTCTCCGTGTCGACCTCCACGACGCAGACGTGCGCACCCGCCGGCCACGTGAAGTTCGGCGGATCGTAGACGGCGGTGGCGTTCAGGTGAGGCTCGGTCCCTTCAGGCAGGTCGTGCGCGTGCCACGCGGACATCGCGATCTCCGGGATGGTCTTGGCCTTGTCGGGCGCGCCCTGTACCCGCCAGCCGTGCTCGGCCCATTGGAGGTCCTCCTCGCTCACCTCCAGCTCGTGGGCGGCGATGGTGCGCGCCTTCGCCTTGATCTTTTCCACGGCGAAGTGCAGCGCGGCCCCCCCCACGCTCACCGAGCGCGAGCCGTAGGTGTCCATGCCGAGGGGTGAGATCGTGGTGTCGCCGTGCAGGACCTCGACGTCGTCGGGCGTCACGCCCAGGCCGTCGGCCACGATCTGCGACCAGCTGGTCTCGTGCCCTTGCCCGTGGGGCGACGTGCCGGTCTTCACGATCACCTTCCCGGTAGGCAGGCACTCGATCGTGGCTCCGTCCCAGCCGCCGGCCGCGTAGCGCAGCGCGCCCAGGATGTTCGACGGCGCGAGGCCGCACATCTCGATGTAGGTGCACAGCCCGATCCCGAGCTGGACGGTGTCATTCCGGTCGCGGCGGGCGGCCTGGTCCTTGCGTAGCTCCTCGTAGCCGCTGAGCTCGAGCGCCTTGTCCAGCAACGGCTCGTAGTTGCCCGAATCCACGTTGAGCCCGCATACGGACGTGGTGGACTCGTGGAACGGCGGGTGCAGGTTCATGCGGCGCACCTCGGCGGGGTCCTTACCGACCCGTCGCGCGAACGCATCCACGATCCGCTCGAGCACGTAGGTGGCCTCGGGGCGGCCCGCGCCCCGGTAGGCGTCCGTGGGCGTGCAGTTCGTGAGGATCCCTCGGAACTCGAAGTGATAGGTCTCGGGCACGTACGGACCCATGTAGACCCAGCCGCCGAGCTCGGGGATGCCGGGCGTGAGCAGCTGGTAGTAGGCGCCCATGTCGGCGATCTCCACGAACTTCACGCCGAGGATCTTGCCGTCCTCGGTTCCCGCGATGGTGCAATCGTGCGTAACGCCGCGGCCGTGCGTCGTGGCCACGTAGTTCTCGCTGCGCTCCTCGATCCACTTCACGGGCATGCCGAGTTCCTTCGCCAGAGCGACCGCGAGGGCCTCCTCCGCATACACGTTCAGTTTGGATCCGAACCCGCCGCCCACGTCGGGGGCGATGACGCGGAACTTCGACTCCGGGATGCCGCAGACCCCGGACAACGTGACCTTGGCGATGTGTGGGATCTGCGTGGAGGACACGAGCGTGTACTCGTCCATGGACGTCACGCCGTAGGCGAGGCACCCCCGCGGCTCGATGGCGTTCGGGATCAGCCGTGGCTGGTGGTAGGCCTCGTGCACGACCACGGGCGCGGTCTCGAACACGGTCATGTCGCCCACGCTGCCGTGATCCCAATGGACCGTGACGTTGGACCCGAGTTCCTCGTGGATCAACGGCGCGCCCTCGGCCATCGCGGACTCCATGTCTGTGACGGCGCGCAGCTCCGTGACCTCGACGGTCACGAGCTCGGCGGCGTCGAGGGCAGCCTCGCGCGACGAGGCGACCACCACCGCCACCGCGTCGCCGTTGAAGCGGATCTTGTCCTTGGCGAGCGGGTGGTGCACGGGCACCTTGATGTCCTCGGTGATGGGCCACACGAACGGCAGCGCGCCGACGTCGAGGTCCGCGGCGGTGAACACGCCCACGACGCCGGGCATGGCCGCCGCCGCCGATGTGTCGATCCCGTCGATCGTGGCGTGGACGTACGGTGGGCGCACCATCGCCATCCAGACCATGCCGGGCATCGTCCAGTTGTCGATATACCGAGCCTGCCCGGTCAGCAGCTCGGGGTCCTCCTTGCGGAGCACCTCCTGCCCGATGAACGGTTCCGTGGCAACCATCGGTCCTCCTTAGGTCGTCGCGCCGCTCATCGAACCGGCGGCATCGAGGATCGACTTCACGATGTTCTGGTACCCGGTGCAGCGACAGAGGTTGCCCTCGAGGGCCTCGCGGACCTCCTCCTGCGTCGGCGCGGGGTTCTCCTTGAGGAAGCTCGTTGCCGCCATCACCATGCCCGGCGTGCAGAACCCGCACTGCAGGCCGTGGTTGCGATGGAAGGCCTCCTGGAGCGGGTTGAGTCGCTCGCCATCGGCGAGGGCCTCGATGGTGGTGACCTCGCGCCCGTCGACCTGGGCCGCCAGGAGCGTGCAGGACTTCACGGACTCCCCGTCGAGCAGCACGGTGCACGCCCCGCAGCTCGACGTGTCGCACCCCACGTTCGTGCCGGTGAGACCGAGGGTCTCCCGCAGGAAGTACACGAGGAGCGTGCGCGGCTCGACATCGGCCTCGCGCGCCTCCCCGTTCACGGATACGGAGACATGCGTCACTGGCGACCCCCTCTTCGACGGACCCGGATCGGTCGGTTGGTGATAGCGAGGGAGTCTAGCCGGGACCCTTCGCTCGCGCGAACCGACGTAAGCCGCGCCGCGAGCCGGGAAGGGTGGGTCGCCCTACCAGCCGCCGCTCGCGCCGAGCGCGGCCGCTCCGGTGCAATCGGTGAGCGACGAGCCCCGGTCGATGCGCCCGCCGTCGTCGAGGCGGAGGTAGAAGCATCGGCCGCTCGTCGACATCACGGCGACGGCCCAGGCGTGGCCGGTGGCGGCCACACTCGCCACCGCAGGAGCGGCGGACGGGCCGTCGGAGAACGTCACCGAGCGCATCCGCTTCGCGAGCTGGGCCGGCCCCGCCTCGACGAAGGACGTCGGCCCGTGTGCGATCCGCCGGGCGGCCGCCACGGCGCGCCTCGCCGTCGAGCGCGCCAGGCGGTCTTCGGGCGCCGCCACCGTGTTGCCCGCGACCTCGGGGGCCACCACGCCGTCGAGCGTGTCGACGAAGTTCGATTGGGCGGGCGCCGGCGCGAGGAGGAAGCTCGCCCGCTCACTCGCGCTCACCCAGCGGCCGAACCAACCCACGGCGAAGCCCACCACCAGCACGACGAACACGATCACGAGGGTGCGCGGACGCACGCGGCGACGCAGCGGAATCGGAACCATGCGGAACTCGAAGGTGTCGCTCATCCCGCTCCCCTATCGGCCGCCGGGACCCCGGGCGTTAGCCCGAGGGCGTACCGACCTCGCGGGCCCGGCTACCATCGGGGCATGAGCGAGATCGGCGACGTGCTCGCGGCGATCGAGTCGCTGTCCGCGCGCGGGGAGCGCATGGCGCTCGCCACGATCGTCGCGGTGCGCGGGTCCACCTATCGGCGCCCGGGAGCGCGCCTCCTGGTCCCCGAGGAGGGCGCCCCGATCGGCAACATCAGCGGCGGGTGCCTCGAGGGGGACGTGGCTGACCTGGCGCGCGTGGTGATGGACGAGGGCACGGCCCGCCTCGCGGGATGGGACCTCACGGCGGACGACGACGCCGTGTGGGGCCTGGGCCTTGGATGCAACGGCGCGATCGAGGTCTTCATCGAGCCGGCCGAACAGGCCGCCGAGGTGGCCGGGGCGCTGCGGATGGCGCTGGAGGAGGCGCGCCCGATCTGCCTGGTGACCGTGTTGGAGTCCGGGCGCGCCGGCGTGGAGCCCGGGGCGCGGCTCGTGGTAGGTCCATCGAGCGATGGGGAGGGCTCGCTGGGCGACGCCGCGGTCGATGTGGAGGCGCTCGCGGTGGGGGGCGAACAACTCGCGCTGGGGAGGTCGGAGATCAGGAACCTGCCGGGCGGCGTGCGGGCGTTCGTTGAGGTGCTCGAGCCGCCGTTGCGCCTGGTCGTGTGTGGGGCCGGACACGACGCCATCCCGATGGTGCGCGCCGCGGCCGGGCTGGGGTGGAACGCGTTCGTGGTGGACGATCGTCCCGGGTTCCTCACCCATGAGCGCTACCCGGAGGCCGCCGGCTTCGTGCCGGTGGAGGCTCCGGAACGGGCGGCCGAGGCCGCCGCGATCGACGACCACACCTACGCCGTGGTGATGACGCACAACTTCCTGCGCGACAAGGAGTACCTGCGCGCTCTGGTGGGCTCGCCCGCGCCGTACATCGCCATGCTGGGGCCGGCCGCCCGCACCGAGCGCCTGCTGATGGAGCTGCGCGAAGAAGGCGTGGCGATCCCCGAGGAGGTGCGGGCGCGCATCCACGGTCCCGCCGGCCTGGACCTGGGAGGCGAGGGCCCGGAGGAGATCGCGCAGTCCATCGCCGCGGAGATCGTGGCCGTTCGCCGCGGGCGCCACGGCGGGTTCCTCAAGGAGCGCCCCGGCCCCATCCACGATCGTCCCCGCCCCGGCGCCGAGGCCCGGTAGGGCCGCGACGCCCGGCTCCCGTCCGAGTTGCCCGAACTCAACGGTCGTGTTGATATGCGTTGAGGGGGCCGCCCGACCTCGGTGGCCGCCGGCCAACACCGCATGAAGGGAGAACCACGTGCTGCCCTCACGGTTCCAGTACCACCGGGCCGCCACGCTCGAGGAGGCGCTGCAGCTCCTCGGCACCCACGGCGAGGACGCCAAGGTCCTGGCCGGCGGGCAGAGCCTGATCCCCATGATGAAGCTCCGCTTCGCGAACCCCGAGCACCTCGTGGACATCAATCACGTGGAGGGGCTCGCGGAGATCGCGGAGCGCGACGGTCACCTGCACATCGGGGCGCTCGCGCGCTACCGCGACGTGATCGCGTCGGACCTGATCTCCTCGCGGTACCCCACCATCGCGCGCGCGGTCCCGCAGATCGCCGACCCGTTGATCCGCAACCTCGGCACGGTGGGAGGCTCCCTCGCCCATGCCGACCCTGCCGGGGACATGGGCTCGGTCATGCTCGCCCTCGGTGCGAGCGTCGTCCTCACGAGCGCGGGCGGGGAGCGCGAGGTCCCCATCGCCGACTTCCTCGTGGACACGTTCACCACATCCATCGAGCCCAACGAGGTGCTCACCGCGATCCGCGTGCCCGAGGCCGCGGCGCGTTCCGGCGGTGACTACCTCAAGCTCGAGCGCAAGGTGGGCGATTGGGCCACGGTCGGCGTGGCCGTCGCGCTCACGCTGTCGAACGGCTCGATCGGCCGCGCGGGGATCGCGATGACCGGCGTCGGGCTGAAGAACCTCGAGGCGACCGACGCCGAGGCATCGCTCGCAGGCGCCGCGCCCACGGACGAGGCGTTCGCGGAAGCGGGGCGGTTGGCGGCCGCGGCATCGAACCCGGTCTCCGATGTGCGGGGACCGCAGGGATACAAGCGACACATGGTGGATATCTACGTGCGCCGCGGGCTCGCCCACGCGCTCGAGACCGCCAACGCGGCCTAGCGATCGAGGAACGGAGAGCGATGACGATGGAGATCAAGGTCGGCGTCAACGGCACCGAACGCTCGGCGGACGTCGAAGACCGGCTGTTGCTCGTGCACCTCATCCGGGAGGTCTTCGAGCTCACCGGCACCCACGTGGGCTGCGACACCTCCAACTGCGGTGCGTGCACCGTCCTGCTCGACGGCGAGCCCGTGAAGTCCTGCACTCTGTTCGGCGTCCAGGCCGACGGCCGGGAGGTCACGACCGTCGAGGGCCTCATGGACGGGGCCGCACTGAACCCGATCCAGGCGGCGTTCAAGGAAGAGCACGGCCTGCAGTGCGGCTACTGCACGCCCGGCATGATGTTGGTGGGTGCCGCGCTCATCGAGCGGAACCCGGAACCGAGCGACGACGACGTTCGCTGGGCGATCTCGGGCAACATCTGCCGCTGCACGGGGTACATGAACATCGTCAAGGCGATCCAGGCCGCGGCCCGCGAGAAGGCGAGCGCCGCCGAGTCCGTCTCCGAGCCCGCCAACGCCTGAACCTCGACCCAGATCTCGAAGGGAGCGCACTCACCGATGGCAACCGAGACCGAAGCGATCCGCGGGATCGGACACAACGTCCGCCGGGTGGAAGACGACCGGTTCATCCGCGGCGCCGGCAACTACATCGACGACGTCCACCTTCCCAAGATGTTGTACATGGCGATCCTGCGCAGCCCCTACGCACACGCGACCCTGAACGGAATCGATGCGAGCGCCGCGCAGGCCCTCCCCGGAGTTGTCGCCGTGGTCACGGGCGAGCTCATGGCCCAACACAACCTCGCGTGGATGCCCACCCTCTCCAGCGACACGCAGGCGGTGCTCGTCACCGACAAGGTTCGCTTCCAGGGGCAGGAGGTGGCGGCGGTGGTCGCGGAGGACCCGTACGTCGCCAAGGACGCCCTTGAGTTGATCGAGGTCGACTACGACCCGTTGGAGCCGGTCGTGACGCCCCAGCGCGCGCTCGAGCCCGACGCTCCGGTGATCCGCACGGACAAGGAGGATCAGACCGGCAACCACATCTACCATTGGGAGACGGGCGACAAGGAGGCCACGGACAGGGCGTTCGTCGAGGCGGACAAGGTGGTGTCGCTCGACACCTTCTACCCGCGCTGCCACCCGGCGCCGCTGGAAACCTGTGGCTGCGTGGCCGACGTGAATCCCGCGACGGGCCAGGCCACGATCTACATGACGTCGCAGGCGCCCCACGCGGTCCGCACGGTGTTCGCGCTGGTGGCCGGCCTGCCCGAGGAGAAGATCCGCATCGTCTCGCCCGATATCGGCGGCGGCTTCGGCAACAAGGTGCCGGTGTACCCCGGCTACGTGATCGCAACGGCGGCCTCGCTCCTGATCGGTCGGCCCGTGAAGTGGATCGAGGAGCGCACGGACAACCTGATCTCGACCGGGTTCGCCCGCGACTTCCACATGCACGGAGAGCTGGCGCTCAAGGCGGACGGCACGATGCTCGGCCTGCGCGCTTCCCTCCTCGCCGACGAGGGCGCGTTCCACGCCGACGCCCAGCCGTCGAAGTTCAAGGTGGGGCTCTTCCACATCGTGAGCGGCTCCTACGACCTGCCGGCCGTCCACGTCGCGGCGGACGGCGCATACACGAACAAGGCCCCCGGTGGCGTCGCCTATCGATGCTCGTTCCGCGTGACGGAGGCGTCCTACCTGATCGAGCGGCTGGTGCAGAACGCCGCCTACGAGCTCGGCATGGACCCGGCGGACCTGCGGCTGAAGAACTTCATCCAGAAGGACCAGTTCCCGTACGCATCGGCTACCGGCTTCGTCTACGACTCCGGTGACTACGTGGCCGCCATGAAGCTCGCGCAAAAGAAGATCGGGTACGCGGAGCTGCGGGCGGAGCAGGAGACCGCGCGCGCCGAGGGCAAGCTCTACGGCATCGGGCTCGCGTCGTTCACGGAGGTCGTGGGTGCCGGACCGCACAAGGACTACGACATCCTCGGGTTGAAGATGAACGACGGGGCCGAGCTGCGGATCCACCCGACCGGCAAGGCCGTGCTGAAGATCAGCGTCCAGACGCAGGGACAAGGCCACGAGACCACGTTCGCGCAGATCGTCGCCGAGGAGATCGGTATCCAGCCCGAGGACATCAAGGTCATGCACGGCGACACGGACAACACGCCCTACGGCCTCGGCACGTACGCGTCACGCTCCACGCCCGTGTCCGGCGCGGCCACCGCGATGGTCACGCGCCGGGTCCGCGAGAAAGCGCGCAAGCTCGCCGCACACCTGCTGGAGGTCGCCGAGGAGGACATCGAGTTCGAGGCCGGGAACTTCTTCGTGAAGGGCGCCCCCGACAAGGTCAAGACGATCCAGGAGGTCGCGTTCGCGGCCTACACCGACTTCCCCGACGGGATGGAGGCCGGGCTCGAGGCCAACTACTACTACGACCCTCCCAACCTCACGTTCCCGTTCGGCACGTACGCGGTTGCGGTCGAGGTCGATCCGGACACGGGCGTGTGGAAGGTGCGGCGGATGGTGGCGGTCGACGACTGCGGCGTGCGCATCAACCCGATGATCGTGGAGGGCCAGATCCACGGGGGCCTGACCGAGGGCTTCGGGATCGCGGCGATGCAGCTGATCACGTTCGACGAGAGCGGCAACTGCATCGGGTCGAACTTCATGGACTACCTCCTGCCGACGGCGTGGGAGACGCCGCGCTTCGAGCTCGGGGAGACGGTCACGCCTTCGCCGCACCACCCCATCGGCGCCAAGGGCGTGGGCGAATCCGCCACGGTGGGCTCCCCCGCCGCCTACGTGAACGCCGTCATCGACGCGCTGCAGCCGTTCGGGATCACGAACATCGACATGCCGGTCACCTCCGCCAAGGTCTGGGAGGCCATCGAGTCCGCGAAGGCGGCGAGCGGCTGAGGTGCGTCCCGACATCCTCGAACGGGCCGCGACGCTTGCGCGCGATGGTCAGCCCTTCGTCGTGGCCACCGTCGTGTGGAGTCGGGCGCCCTCCTCGGGCAAGCCCGGCTCGACCGCGCTGATCACGCCGGACGGCGCGATCGATGGCTGGCTCGGGGGGGCCTGCGCCGAGCCCACCGTGATCCGCGAGGGCTTGCGCGCGCTCGAGGAGGGCACGCCGCGGCTGCTCTTCCTCGGCATTCCGGAGGACCTCGAACGCGGCGGGCGAGACGGGGTCGTGAACATCCCCATCGCGTGTCAGAGCGAAGGCGCACTGGAGGTGTACGTGGAACCCGTCCTGCCGTCTCCCCACCTCGCTGTGATCGGGCGCTCGCCCGCCGTCGACGTGCTCGCCGGACTGGGGCGCGCCCTGGGGTGGCGCGTCGCGGTCCTGGATGAGGAGGCCGACGCGGGGGCCGCGGGATCGATGGATCTGAGCGCTGCCGGCGTCGACGAAGGATCGTTCATCGTGGTGGCGACCCAAGGGCACTACGACGAGGACGCGCTGCAACGTGCCCTCGCCACGCCGGCCGCCTACGTGGGACTGATCGCGTCGCGCAAGCGCGCGGCGTCGGTGCTCGGGTACCTGCGCGACCGCGGCGTGCCGCAGGAGGACCTCGATCGCGTGCACGCGCCGGCCGGCCTCGACCTCGGGCACCTACCCAACCAGGAGATCGCCGTGGCGATCCTCGCCGAGCTCGTCCAGCTGCGCGCCGCCGGCGCCCTTCCCGGCGGTCCGCACGCGGTCGCGCCCGCGCGACACGAGGCCCTCGACCCAGTCTGCGGGATGACGGTCGACATCGCGTCGGCCCGCTACGTGGCGACGCACGCGGGCCGGACTTACTACTTCTGCTCGGCCGGATGCAGGGAACGCTTCGCCGCCTCGCCCGCCGACTTCGAGACGGCCACACCGTGACCCGGTTCGCAACCCGGCCGGCGAAGGGCCGGCGGAACCGGTCAGGAACCTGGGAGGCTGGATCCAGATGCTGATCGAGAACACGTTCACGGTGACGTCGCCGGTCGACCCGCTGTGGCGGTACCTGCTCGACGTGGAGAAGATCGCTCCGTGCATGCCGGGTGCCGAGCTCACCGAGATCGTGGACGACCGCCACTGGAAGGGAACGCTCAAGGCGAAGTTCGGGCCAGTCGCGCTCTCGTTCGCCGGAGCCGTGGAGATGACCGAGCGCGACGACGCCGCTCACCGCGTGAGCCTCACGGCCAAGGGCATGGAGCAGAAGGGCAAGGGCGCCGCCAACGCCAACGTGACCTCGTGGCTCGAGCCCGGCCCTACCTCCGACGAGACCACGATCAAGATGGAGGCCGAGATCACGCTGACGGGCGCGGCCGCACAGCTCTCGCGTGGGTTGCTGCCCGAGATCTCCAAGAAGCTCACGCAGCAGTTCGCGGATTGCCTGCAGACCAACATGGCCGCCGAGGCGGCGGCGTCGGGTTCCCCTCCCGAGGCATCCGACGCGTCGGCCGCGGCGACGCCCGCGCCGGGCCCGGCCGCAGCCGCCAAGCCGGTGGGCGGGATCGGCCTGGGACTGTCGGCCCTGTGGGCCGTGGTCAAAGCGTTCTTCGCCCGGCTGTTCGGGCGCGCACCCAAGGCGTGAGCGTGATCTCCGGCGTCGTGCTCGCCGCGGGAACGGGATCGCGGTTCGGCGGGACCAAGCAGGTGGCCCCGTTCGCGGGCCGCCCGCTCGCCCAGCACGCCGTGGACGCCCTCGCAGAAGCCGGCGTGGAGGAGCTTTTGGTGATCACGGGCCACGACGCCGAGGAGGTGGAAGCGGCGCTCGCGCTACCCGATCGCGGCCGATTCGTGCGCAACCCCGAGTACGCGAAGGGGATGTCGACCTCGTTGGGAGCCGCCTTCCACGAGGTCGACGACGAGAGTCAGGCCGCGGTGATCCTGATGGCCGATCAACCGGGGATCGGCGCGGACGTGGTGCGGGCGCTCATCAGGCGCTTCCTCCAGACACGCAAGCAGATCGTGCGTGCGACCTTCCGCGACGGGCCGGGTCCCGCCCTGCTTTCGCGGGAGATCTTCGCCGAGGCCGGGCATCTTCATGGCGACGTGGGCGCGCGGATCCTGATGGCGAGCCACCCCGAGTGGGTGGAGGACGTGGCGGTCGACGCGGAGGCTCCTCGGGACATCGATACTCCCGAGGACCTTCTGAAGACCCCCGGCCCCCCGGCCTAGCGTCGCTTCACGCCCGATCGAACCATCTGGACGGGGCATCAGCAGGTGCTGCCCAGGCGGCGGTGCTGCAGGGCGGGAAGCGCCTGGCGGATCCGGCGCAACTCCGCGAAGTCCAGGTCGGCGAACCACACCCCCGGCGCATCCTCCGATCCCTCGGCGAGGATCCGCCCCCACGGGTCGACGACGAGGCTATGTCCGTAGGACCGCCTGCCCTTCGCGGGGTCGCCGAACGTTCCGCACTGGGCTGCGGCAACCACGAAGCACTGTTCCTCGATGGCTCGCGCGCGCAGCAGAGCGTGCCAGTGATCCTTTCCCGTTTCGTGCTGGAACTGGGCGGGCACGAATAGCACCTCGGCACCCATCGCCATGAGCCCGCGATAGAGCTCCGGGAACCGAACGTCGTAGCAGACGGACAGCCCCACGCGGGCGAACTCGGTCTCGTGCGTGACGAGCGCCTCACCCGCCGAGATCGTTGCCGACTCGCGCATGGGTGGCTGTCCCGGGAGATCGACGTCATAGAGGTGGATCTTGCGGTAGCGCGCGACCACCTCGCCGGTCCGGTCGAACAGGACCGATGTGTCGTAGACGCGTCCGTCGTCCGCCTCGAGCACGGACCCGCCGAGCACCCAGATCCCGAGCTCGCCGGCGAGGCTCCCCACGCGGTCGGTCAGCCGGCCGGGCACCGGTTCGGCCAGCTCGGCGCGTCGCCGAGGGTCACCGAGATAGGCGAAGTATTCGGGCAGCGCGGCCAGGTCGGCGCCGCCGGCGGCCGCCTCGCGAAGCGAGCCCTCCACGGCACCGAGGTTCGCCACGGCGTCCGAGCCGGAGCGCAGTTGGCAGACGGCGACGCGCATGGCCCTGATGCTAGCGGGCGGACGCGCTCAGCCCCCGCGCGCCGTGCGCTCCAGCGGCAGGCCGAACCAAAGGGCGGCGATCAGGCAGCCGGCCGCCACGGAGACGATCACCCCAGCCGACTGGGAGACGACGAGGTCCACGACGAGACCCACCACCGCCACGATCGCGACCGCGAGGCACGCGATGCCCGCCAGGGACAGCCGGTTCGTCACGCGCAGGAGCGGCTCCTTGTCCGGCCGGCGCCAGCGCAGCCGGTGATACGCGGTCGGCGTCATCAGGAAGATCGCCGCGGCTCCGCTTGAGAGGAACGCCACGAAGTAGGTGACGGTTTCGAGGCCACTGATCTCGTCGAACCGCGAGGAGAACGGCAGGGAAAGGAGGAACGAGAAGAGCATGAGCGCGCCGGGCAGCACGATGCGTAGCTCGTTCAGAACCTCGAGGAGCTCTCGGTTCTGGCGCTCCCGCGAGTCTGCCGGAGGCGGCTGATCGGCCATCGCTCCGCACCCTATCCCATGGTTCGCGGACGGCGCCGATAGTCTGCGCGCAGATGCCGACCGGACGCTACGACGTGTTGGGAGACGACGGAAGGCCCGCTGGGACCGAGGCGTTCCGGTGCGCCCCGGGGCCGATGGGCTGGCGGTACTTCAGCGAGATCGTCACCGACCACACCGAGGTGATGGATGTCGCCGTGGACCGCGACTGGCGGATCGCGCGCGTGCGCATCGACACGGGACCGCACGACCTCCTCCTCGAGGCGCGCGACGCCGCCCTGGTCGGCTACCGGGACCGGCTGCCGATCGAGATCCCCTTCGAAGCGACGGCACACCTCGACTACTTCACGCCCGCCACGAACGCGATCACCGCCCGGCGGCTCGAGGGCACCACGGAGATCGACGTCGTCTCCCTCGAGCTGGTCACGCTGGAGCCCACGCACGTCCGGCAGCGCTACGAGCTGCGGGGCCGCGAGGAGGTGGCGACGCCCGTGGGAACCTTCGAAGCCGATCGGTGGGCGTTCACGTCGCCGTCCGATGGATGGAGCGCGGACCTGTGGGTCGCGGGCGACGTGGTGGTGCGCTACGACGGCCTCTTCGAGCTCGCCGCCTACGAACCCGGGGCGAGCGGCCCCCGGCCGTTGGAGCCGTGAAACGAACAGGGCCGGCCCGCTGGCCGGCCCCATCCGTGGATGCCCATCTGCTCAGCCGACCTGGAGCGCCTCGACCTCGATATCGAGGGTGATCTTCTTGCTCACGAGGAACCCGCCGGTCTCCACGGCCATGTTCCACGTGAGACCCCAGTCCTCCCGGTTTACCTCGGTCGTGGCGGACACGGAGAAGAACGTCTTGCCGTACGGGTTCTGACCCCAGCCGAGGAACTCACCGGTGAGGGTGACCGGCTTGGTGACCTCCTTGATCGTGAGGTCGCCGTCGAGCTCGAACGCGGTCCCGCCCGTGTGGCGCACGGCCGTGCCCTTGAACGCGATGACCGGATACTTGTCCACCTCGAAGAAGTCGGGGCTCTTCAGGTGCTCGTCGCGCTGCTCCTGGTTCGTCTGCACGCTCCCGGTCTTGATCTCGACCTCCACGCTGGAGTCCTGCGGGCCGTCACCGACGACGATGGATCCCTCGAACTCCACGAACCGCCCGCGCACCCGCGTCAGCATGTGGCGAGCCACGAACTCGACCTGCGTGTGAGCGAGGTCGAGCTCGTACTTCCCCGCGGGTGGGAGCGAGACCCCGTCGATCTCGCGGACTTGGTCGGCCATGAGTTCCCCCTTCGTGCGATGGCCGCCGCCCCTCGCGACAGCTCTCAAGGGTGCTAACGAAACCCTAGGTACTCTGTATTCCAGAGTCAGGCACGTCGGAACGACCCGGGGCGGATCCCCCGGCTAGGATGGGAGGCCGATGCCCGAGGAAGCCCCGATCTGTGCGCACTTCCAAGAAGCCGCCGACCTGGTGGCGAAGCGATGGAATCCGCAGATCGTCCGCGTGCTGCTGTCGGGCGCAACTCGGTTCTCCGACCTGAGATCAGGCATCCCGAACATCTCCGACGCGCTGCTTTCGGATCGTCTCAAGGAGCTCGAGGCGGCGGGGATCGTGACCCGTACCGTGACACCGCAGACACCCGTGCGGATCGCGTACGGCCTCACCGGGCGCGGGCGCGATCTGTCGAAGGTGATGGGGGAGCTGGCGGCATGGGCGGAGCGCTGGGCCGGCGCCCCCGCCTGAACCCTAGGCCTCGGCGGCGCGATCCGCTATCTCCAGCACGTCGTCGATGATGGCGAACCCCTCGTCGAGTTGCTCGGCCGTGATGCTCAGTGGAGGGTTCGTCATGATCCCGTTGCTTCGCACCATGGTGAAGAGGCCCCGATCCAGTAGTCCACGGTTGATCGAGGTCATCGTGTCGTTCAAGACGTTGAAGGGGCTGAGCGGCTCCATCGTCACGCGGTCCTTCACGAGCTCCAAGATCCCGAACAACCCGAGGTTGCGATAGCGGCCGATGCTCGGGTGCCGGGCGGCGAGGTTCGCGTGGTGGCGTTGCATCTTCACGCCGAGCCGCTCGGCGTTGCCCACGAGGTCATCGGCCTGCATCACCTGGATCGTCGCGAGCGCCGCCGCGCACCCGAGCGGATGCGAGTTGTAGGTGAGACCGCCCCAGAACACGTGCTCGTCGAAGTGCTCCGCGATCTCCGGTGCTATGGCGAGCGCGCCGAGGGGCAGGTAGCACGACGTGAGGCCCTTGGCCGTCGACATCAGGTCGGGCTGGACGTTCCAGTGATCGACGGCGAACCACGCCCCTGTGCGCCCGAAGCCGCACATGACCTCGTCGGCGATCATCACGATGCCGAACTCGGTGCACAGGTCTCGCACGCCCTGCAGATAGCCGTCGGGCGGGATGAGGATGCCGTTGGTCCCGGTCACGGTCTCGAGGATGAAGGCCGCGATCGTCTCCGGTCCCTCGAGCTCGACCGTCTCGCGGAGGAGCGCGAGCGCGGTCTGCGCATCGTCGAAGCCTCGCTGGGTGCCGTGGTAGGGCTCCATCACGCGGACCACGCCGGGCATCGGCGGGTTCTCGTTCGCCCACCGCCGAGGTTCGCCCGAGAGGTTGATCGTGGCGTACGTGGCGCCGTGATAGGACCGGTAACGCGCGAGCACCTTCTGCCGCCCCGTGAACGCCTTCGCGATGCGGATCGCGTTCTCGTTGCACTCGGCGCCGCCCAGCGTGAAGAAGGTCTTCTCCATGGGCCCGGGCCACAGCTCGGCGAGTTTCTGCCCCAGCCGCGCCCGCGTCTCGTACGCCATGAACGGGGAGATGTAGGCAAGCGTCTCGCCCTGCTTCGCAACGGCGTCGATCACACGCTTGTCGCCGTGCCCGATGTTCACGCCCATCAGCTGGGAGTTGAAGTCGAGGTAGCGGGTGCCGTCCGTGGTGAAGAAGTAGACGCCCTCGGCCCGCTCGACCGGCAGCGGCATCACCTTCGCCTGTGCCTGCCAGTCGTACAGCGTGTGCCGCTTGGAGAGCGCAACGATCTCCTCGCCGGACAGGGCAACGTACTCGGTCATGGCCCCCAGTCTAGCTTCGGGCCCGGTCTCAGGCGCCCTTGAGCACCTCGCCGCCCTTCATGACGAAGGCGACGTCCTCGAGCAGCGCGATGTCCTCGATCGGGTCACCGGCCACCGCCACCACGTCCGCGAACCGCCCGGGCGCTATCGATCCGACCTCGTCCCAGCTCAGCAGCTCGGCACCGACGAGCGTCGCGCTCTGGATCGCCTGCATCGGCGTCATCCCGTGGCGCACCATGTAGGCGAACTGTCGCGCGACGAACCGATGCGGGTAGACCCCGCTGTCGGTGCCGTACGCCACCTTCACCCCGGCCTTCACCGCCTTGGTGAAGCCCTCGCGCTGCGCATCGGTGGTCTCCTCGTTCTTGCGCAGCTTGCTGGCCGGCCAATCCTCCGCGCGACCGATCTCCTCGATCCAATCGCCGCAGTAGATGTCGGCAACCAGGTAGGTCCCGTGCTCGAGCATGAGGTCGATGCACTCGTCGTCCATCAGCGAGCCGTGCTCCACCGAGCGCACCCCCGCGCGCACCGCGCGCTTGATGCCCTCGGCACCGTGCGCGTGCGCGGCCACGAAGCTCCCGTAGAGAGCGGCCTCGTCGACCGCCGCGCGGATCTCGGCCTCGCTGAACTCGGGAGCGCCGGGGTTCGTGCCCTCTGTCAGGACGGCGCCCGTGGCGATCACCTTGATGAAGTCGGCGCGGTGCAGGATCTCGCGCACCACCTTGCGCACCTCGTCCACCGAGTTCGCCACCCCGAAGCGGAGGTCCCGCGGCAGGCGTTCGTCCACGTCCACCGCGAGTCCCGGCACGTCGCCGCCGCCCGCGGACGACGTCACGAACGGGCCGGCGCACCGCATCCGGGGACCGGGCGTCCAGCCGGCGTCGATCGCGTCGCGCAGGGCCACGTCCACGAACGCCCGGAACGTGCCCACGTCCCGCACGGTGGTGAACCCCGCCATCACGGTGTCGCGGGCGTTGCGAACGCCGGTGAGGGCCTCCTGCGCTGGCGTGCGCACCACGAGCGCGGCGTAGGTCTCGTTGCCCTCGATCTCGCCGATCATGTGCGCGTGCATATCCATGAGCCCTGGCATCACCGTGTGCGCGCTCAGATCGATCTCGCGGTCGGCGGGCGGGACGTCGTCACCGGGGCCCAGGATCCGCTCGATGCGGGCCCCCTTGACCACGAGCGCGCGATCGGCGAGCACCTCGCCCGCCTCCACGTCGACGAGGCGCCCGGCGAGGACGACGGTGGTGGACTCGGCCTCGGGCATGGCGCGGAGCATAGCTTCCGCACGAAGACACGCGCAGCCCTCACGAGGGCGCGGCCTCAGCCCGGCGAGGACCCCTCCAAGAGCGCGAGCTCGGCGTCGATAGCCGGCGCCATCCGGTCGGCGAAGAACGACCCGCCGTGGCCCGGCAGCACTCGGCGGACCGGAAGCTCGGCGAGCCGACGGAGCGAGGCCACGCCCGCCGCGGGATCGTCCCAGGACAGCCGGTCGTCGAGGTAGAGGGTGTCCCCGCTGCACAGGAGCCCCGCCTCCGGTTCCCACAGCGCGATCGAGCCCGCCGAGTGGCCCGGGACGTGCAGCACCTCGAAGCGGCGATCACCGAGGTCGATGACGTCGCCATCGGCCACCGTCTCGGTCAGCTCCGCGCCCGGACTCGCCCAGCCGACGTCGTCGAAGTCCTCGGAGGGGAGGGCAGACACCGCCATGCGGGGCACCGGGAACCCGTAGTAGGCGAACATCTCGGCGGTGCCCTCAGGGTAGTCATCGACGTGCAGGCGCATGGGGAACGGGGAGCGGATCTCGTCGGCGTCCGCCGCGTGCCCCCGCCGGTCATCGAACTCCCGCAGGCCGCCCACGTGATCGAAGTGGCCGTGCGTGACCACGGCCACGACGGGGCGTCCCCCCGTGCGATCGTCCACGGCCACACGCAGCGGCCCGATGCCGTTCATGGTGTCCACCAGGAGATCGGCGTCGCGCCCGCGCACGAGCCACGCGTTCGATTCGAGCATGGGGTCGACGTGGGACTCGGTGAACCGCGTGATGCCTTCCTCGAGCTGCGTCGCCGTGAGCCACTCCGAAGCCACGGGCGGGCGCCAGGCATGGCCGCTCATATGCGGTCCGCGAAGCAGATCGCGCCCGCGGGCTCACGCAGGCAATGCTCGGACGTCATCGAGGCGTTATAGCTCCCGACGTTCATCGCGGCCACGATGTCCCCCTCGTGCACCTCGGGGAACGGATAGTCCTCGGCGAACAGGTCGTCGCCTTCGTTGATGTTGCCCGCCATGATGACCGCTGCGACGGGTTCCGCGTCGACAGCGCGACAGAGCACCAGGTCGAGCAGGCCCTTGTAGACGAAGCGCTCGCACATGATGTTCCATCCCGTGTCGAGTCCGACGAACGTGAAGCCCGCCCGGTCCTCTACGGTGACGACCTCGGCGAGATGCACCGCGCACTCCTTCACGAGAAAATCGCCCGGCTCCGTGGAGACCGTGACGTCGAGGGATCCCAGGCGCCGAGCGAGGACGGCTGCCCACGCCTCCACGTCGAGCGGTGTGTCGCCCGGGGCCTGCGGCACGCCGAGCCCGCCACCGGTGTTGATCTCTTCGATCGGGCATCCCGCCTCCAGCAGCGCCTCCGCCATGACGGCCACCCGCCGCATCGTCTCATCGAAGACGTCAAGGCCGTCGCTGAGATACCCGTCGCCCACGTGGACGTGCACGGTGTCGATCGAGAGGTCGTGCTCGTGCGCGATCGCCACGGCTTCGTCCAGCTGATCCGGCAAGATGCCGAACTTGGTGGGTCGCGAGCCCGTATAGAGGGTCTCGCCGCTGTTCGCTCGTGATGCGCCGATCCCCGGGTCCACGCGGATGCCGACCGTGGAGCCGGGCGCGCGTCGCCCCACACGCCGCAGCTGCGAGAGCAGATCCGCGTTCACGTGCACGCCCGCGCCGAGGATCCTAGCCAGATCTCGTTCGGACACGTTCGTTCCGGTGTAACTGATCTCGGACGGCTCCCAGCCCATCTGGAGCGCCCGATCGACCTCGCCCGGCGAGCACACATCCATGGCCACGGACTCGGGGGAGCCGGCTGGGCCGAGCGCGCGCACGAACCGCAGGAGCTCGGGTTCGCGCTGCGCCTTGAGGGCCAATCGAACGCGACCCCGCACGCCGGCACCGGCCAGCGCCCCCTGCAGGGCGCGCGCCTGCTCCCGGACGCGCGCGAGGTCGTGCACGTAGAGGGGCGTGCCGTGCGTCCGAGCAAGCGTCTCTGCGTCACGACCGGCGATCCTCAGCCGGCCGTCCCGGACCTCGAGACCGGGCCGCGACCACCACGTTCGCTCGTCGACGGAGGACTCACGCATGGCGGACAGGCTACCGCGCACCGGCGTGCCGAACGCCGCCATGCTCGGTGTGAAACCATGGTTCGGATGTCCCGAGCGACCGTCCCCTACGACGAGATCGGGATCAACTATGGGTATTCTCGCCGCGCCGATCCCCGTATCTCAGCGCACATCCAGGAAGCCTTGGGAGACGCCCTGTCCATCGTGAACGCGGGCGCAGGAACGGGCTCGTATGAACCGACGGAGCGCAGAGTCGTCGCCGTCGAACCGTCACGCGTGATGATCGCCCAACGGCCTCTCGGATCCTCCCCCGCCGTTCAAGGGGTCGCCGAGCACCTGCCGTTCACGAGTCACAGCTTCGACGCGGCCCTGGCCGTGCTGACCATCCATCACTGGTCAGACCCACCTCGCGGCCTGGCTGAACTCAAGCGCGTCGCGCGGCGCGTGGTGATCCTCACCATCGACCCCGAGGTCGCACGATCGTTCTGGCTCACGGCCGAGTACTTCCCCGAGATCGGCGACTGGGACGCTGCCCACCTGATGCGTATCGAGGCGGTCGGCGCGGTGCTCGGCGGGGCGGCGGTACATCCGGTCCGCGTACCGCACGACTGCCGTGACGGATTCTTGGCCGCGTTCTGGCGACGGCCGGAGTCATATCTGGATCCAAACGTCCGAGCCGGCATCTCGACATTCTCCTCGATCGGAGCGCGCGAACGAGAACGAGGACTCCGCCGACTTGCGGACGATCTGGCGAGCGGGGCCTGGGCGGCCCGTCATGAGGGGCTGCGCGACCTGGACACCTTGGATGCGGGCTATCGGTTGGTGGTCACGTCTTCCTGACGAGGCGCTGTCAGCTCCCGTGTCGTTGACTTTCCCTCGACGCCGAGATACTGAATGTGCTACAAGTGACACATGGCATCGGTCGGGATCCGCGAGTTGAGACAGCGGGCGAGTGAACTCCTTCGGCGCGTCGAAGCTGGGGAGACGATCGAGGTCACGGATCGAGGCCGACCCGTCGCGGTTCTCTCTCCGGTGCCCAACGAACGTCCGCTCGACAGGCTGAGGGCCACCGGCGACGTGATCCCGAGCCGCCGCGACCTCGACGACCTGCCCGAACCACTGCCTCTGGAGGAAGGCCAGGGACCGCCCTCGAGGATCCTCGATCGACTCCGCGACGATGAGCGGTGAACGAGCCATCTATCTGGACTCTTCGGCGCTGCTGAAACTGGCCGTCCGGGAGCCGGAGTCGGACGCACTCCGCCGCTCTATCCGGCGCAGGCGCCCACTCGTCTCGAGCGCACTGGCCAGAACCGAAGTGTCGAGAGCGCTCCTTCCCCTCGGACCCGACGCGGTCCGGCGGGGAGGAGAGGTCCTTACCCGCGTCGACCTGCTTCGCGTCAGCGATCGAGTCTTGAACGCAGCAGGCGGCATGCTCCCCCGGGACCTCCGATCGCTCGACGCCATTCACCTCGCGTCTGCGGTTCAATTGGGGGCGGATCTGTCGAAGATCATCACCTACGACGAGCGGATGGCCGACGCGGCGAGAAGCCTCGGGTGGACGGTTTCATCTCCGTCGTGAAGCGTCCGCCGGCATGAGACGGCGGGCTCAGGCATCGCCGGGTTCCCTCCTGCACCACGTGCGCAACGCACCTGGTCGGGGGACGTGGAGGTGAGGGGATTTGAACCCCTGGCCCCTGCCGTGCGAGGGCAGTGCTCTACCGGACTGAGCTACACCCCCCGGAACCGATAGGAGCCTAGCAGAGGCCCACGACGCGACCGCGAGGATCGAGGATCAGGCGTTGGCGGGACCGGCGGCGTGCACCACGACGTGCACGCGGTCGCCCTCGCCGAGCGTGCCCATGCCGTTGAACGTGGGACGCGCCCAGGCGCTGCGGCCCTCGGCCGCGTGACGCGCCACGGCAGGGCGGGAGCGCGCGGCGGGCCGTTGGTTCACCGCCCTGGCTTGCTCGTGCGGATGTGCCCCGGGATGCTGTTGCTTCATCGCGAGCAAGAGCCAGACGTACATCGCGAGCAGCACGCCGAGCACCGCGGTGGCGCTCCACAGCGCGCGCAGCGGAGGGACCAGCCCGATGAGGAACGTGATGGCGATGGACTCGAGGAGGAACGAGAACACCTGTCGCCGACGCCCGCGGGCCCGGGCTCGCTTGCGTTCCGCGGTGCCGACGAACCGGACGCCCTTACGCGGCGTCACGATCCAGCGACCGCTTCCCCCCTGTGCCTCGGCCTGTGCCAACAGCTCCATCCTGTGTTCGAAATCATCGACGCTCGCCTGCGGCGTGTGCCGGCGTCGACCCCTCGGTGCCAGGAACGCCGCCCACATGATGCCTAACCCGGCGAGGAGCCACCAACCCAACCGACAGCCTCCCGTCACCTGGTCGCCGTCTAGCGCACAACATCTAGGCTGGGTCGGGAAGCTAGCACCACATCTAGGGGCTCACAATCACATCGTGGTGATCGTGGGAACTTTTTCACAAGCCCGGATCCGGCCTCGCGTGACCCTCAGGCGTGGTAGTCGCCCGACTTGCCCCCGGACTTGGCCAACAGCCGCAGCCCCTCGATGTGGGCCGCGCGGTCGAACGCCTTGGCCGTGTCATAGAGGGAGAGCGCGGCAGCGGCCGCTGCGGTGAGCGCCTCCATCTCCACGCCGGTGCGGTCGAGGGCGCGGACCGTCGTGCGCACATGGATCGCCCCCGCCGCCTCGTCGGGCTCGATCTCGACCTCGGCGCCCGTCACGCGGATCGGATGACAATGCGGCAGCAGACGCGGCGTCTCCTTCACCCCGATCACCCCTGCGATCTTCGCCGTCTGGATCGGGTCGCCCTTCCTCGTTCCGGCGACGAGGTGCGCGACAGCCTCCGGCAGGAGGTACACCCAACACTCCGCCACGGCCTCCCGCTCCGTCTCGGGTTTCGCGCCCACGTCCACGATCCGGGTGATGCCGTCGGCGCCCGCCTGATCGGATGCCACAGCGCTCAGTCCTCGGACGAGCGGAACACCTGGACGCGGACCTGAGAGCCGGAGGGCGCCACCTCGATGCCCACGGGGACCATGGCCAGCCCGTTCGCACGGACCACGGTGGAGATGAGGTTGGAGCCTCGCGCGCCGGTGGGCGTGGCCTGCCAACCGTCCCGGGAGCGTTCGACCACCACGCGGGCGAACTGCAGCTTGCCCTTGGGCCCGGATACGTCCTGCGTGAGCGTGGCCGTGATCTCCGGCCGCTTGAGCCTGGTGCGGCCCATCATCTTCAAGATCGCGGGGCGTACGAACTGCTCGAAGCTCACGAACACGCTCACCGGGTTCCCGGGCAGGCCCCAGTAGGGCTTGCCCTCGACCTGGCCGAAGCCCTGCGGCATGCCCGGCTGCATCGCGACCTTATAGAAGTCCACGTCGCCGCGCCGGTAGAAGGCTGCCTTCACCACGTCGCGCTCCCCGACGCTCACGCCGCCCGAGGAGATGAACGCGTCCGCCTGGATCTCGTAGGCGAACACGGCCTCCTTCAGCCGCTCTACGTCGTCGGCGACGATGCCGGCGAGCACGGGCATCGCCCCCGCGTCGCGAAGGGCGCCGAAGATCGTGTAGGCGTTGGAGTCGCGCACCTGCCCGAAGTCCGGCGTCTCCGTGGGAGGGATGAGCTCGTCGCCGGTGGATAGGACCACCACGCGCGGGCGCGGGTGCACCAGGGGCGTGGCGTGCCCCGAGTTCGCCAGGAGACCCAGCTCCGGGGGTCCCAGCCGCTTGCCCCCGTTCACCAAAACCTGCCCCTCGGCCACGTCCTCGCCGGCGGGACGCACGTGCCGGCCCGCGGGCGGGCCCTCGAACAATCGCACGGTGACGTCCTGCGTCCTGCTGTTCTCGACCGGGACGACGCAGTCGGCCCCCGAGGGGATCGGGGCTCCGGTCGCGATCTGCACGGCCTCTCCCATGCCCACCGTGACCTCGGGGCGATGCCCGATCATGGAGCGTCCCACGAGGGAGAGCTCGGCCGGCGACGACGGCGTGGCGTCCTCGACGTCGGCGGCCCGCACCGCGAAGCCGTCCATGGCGGAGGACGCGAACTCCGGCAGATCGAAAGCGGCAATGATGTCCTTCGCGGCCACGCACCCGTACGCATCGGTGAGCGGGAGCTGCAGGGGCGCAAGCGGGTCCACGGAGGCGAGCACGCGCTCGCGCGCCTCTTCCACGGGGACCAGGCCCTCGGGCGCGTCGTGGTCGTGGAGCCGGGGGGCCTCGCTCATGCTGTCGAGTCTACCCGGGGGGCTCAGACCAACTTCTTGCGCTGGACCACCTCGGCGAGGTACGCGCGAAAGGCCGGACCGACGTCCTCGCGCTCCAGCGCGAACTCCACGGTGGCCTTGAGGTAGTCGAGCTTGTTGCCCACGTCGAAGCGTCCGGTCTCGAAGGTGTAGGCGTACACCGCCTGCTCGCGCGCGAGCAGGTTGATGGCGTCGGTGAGCTGGATCTCGTCGCCGCGGCCGGGCTTCGTTTGGCGGATCGACGCGAATATCTCGGGCGTGAAGACGTAGCGGCCGATGGCGGCGAGGTTCGAGGGAGCTTCGGCGGGGTCGGGCTTCTCCACCACGCTCACGACGCGCGCGAGGTTCTCGTCCACGAACTCCGGCGTGATGCAGCCGTAGAAGGCGATCTCCTCGCGGGAGACCTCCTGCGCGCCCAGCACGCTGCGCCCATACCGCTCGTGCACCCGCAGCATCTCGGGCAACAGTGGCATCGAGGGATGGATCAGGTCGTCGCCCAGCAACACCGCGAACGGCTCACCTCCCACGTGCGGCTCGGCGACGCTCACCGCGTGCCCCAGCCCCAACGCCTCGCCCTGCCGGATGAAATGGATGTCCGCCATCTCCGAGAGCGCGCGCACCTGCTTGAGCTCGTCGAACTTCCCCTTCTCCTCCAAGAAGACCTCGAGCTCCACCGCGCGATCGAAGTGGTCCTCGATGGAGCGTTTGTTGCGCCCGGTGATGATGAGGATGTCCGTGAGTCCGGCGCGCACCGCCTCCTCGACGACCAGCTGGATCGCCGGCGTGTCGACGACGGGCAGCATCTCCTTGGGTTGGGCCTTGGTGGCGGGCAGGAATCGCGTGCCGAGGCCCGCCGCGGGGATCACCGCCTTCCGCACCTTCAACGCGCTCCCCCCCTCCGACCCGTCGAGTACGGCCCTATTCGAGAGGGCGCGAGTGTACGCGCGGCGTGCGAGCGGCGCCAGTCGGCCCGTCGGCGTTCGCGCCGCGGGTCCCTACGCGGAACGGCCCAGCGTTCAACCGATCTTGCCCGGGTGGGAAGGGGCGCTCGGCTACACTCGCTCCGCCATGCCCACCTACGAGTACGTGTGTAAGAGCTGCGGTCACCTCTTCGAGATCGTGCAGTCGATGAAGGACGACCCGCTCACCGAGTGCCTCGAATGCGGGGGGGAGCTCCGCAAGGTGTTCGCGCCGCCGGCCATCTCGTTCAAGGGCTCGGGATTCTATGCCACCGACCATAGGAAGAAGGCAGCGTCGTCCTCCGACCGCACGGGGGACGGTACCGGGGACCGCGGGGAGAAGAGCCCGGATAAGAAGCCGGATAAGAAGAAGGAGTCCGGCGCCGGCTCTGGCTCCTCTGACAAGGTGTCCACGCCCGGCGCCTCGGGTGGCAAAGGCGGCTCGTCCTCTGGATCGGGATCGGGGCCTGGTTCTTCAGATCCATGACCCGAGGGACCGAGGTCGGGTCGGCTCGGCTCGGGCCCGGCTGGTTTACACATCAGACCGTCATGGGTAGCTTTGAAGCAAGAGCGCCGACCATCTCCCGACCATCTCCAAGGAGCGACTCACATGTCCTTCCAGGCCTACCTCGACAACGTCGAAGACAAGACCGGACTCACCCCTCGTCAGTTCATCGATCTGGCAAAGGAGAAGGGGTACGACGATCCAGAGGTGAAGGCCGGCACGATCGTGGACTGGCTGAAGGCCGACTACGGCCTGGGTCGAGGCCATGCGATGGCGATCGTGCACGTCATCCAACAAGGCCCCAAGATCGATGCCAAGCATGTCGGCTCCGAGGGCGCCCACCGGGATGAGTCCGACACGCTCTGGCTCGACGGCAAGGCGACCCGACCCGAGTAGCGCATCCGCGATGCCGGTGGACGTGTGAACGAACCCCGACCTTGCGGCACCGGCGCGGCGACCTCGTGGACATCGGAGTTCTCCCGGAGCGTCACGCCGGACGAGCGGACTCCAGGTCGTCGAGGTCGTGTGGCGAAAGCTCGATCGCGGAGACCCGCAGGTTCTCCTCCAGATGCGCGACGCGCGAGGTTCCTGGGATCAGCAGGATGTTCTCGCGTTGGCTGAGCAACCAAGCCAAACCGACCTGAGCCGGCGTGGCTCCCAGTCGCTGCGCGACGAGGCCTACGGCCGGGTGCTCGCTCACCTTGGGCATCCCCGGGAACGCCGAACCGAGGGGGAAGAACGGAACGTAGGCGATGCCCGCCTCGTGACAGCGGTCGAGCACCGCGTGATCGTGCCGATCGAGGAGGCTGAACGGGTTCTGGACACACACGATGTCCGCCATCTCGATCGCGGTCTCCACCTGATCGAGGGTCCCGTTCGAAAGGCCGACCCCGGCGATCTTGCCTTCCTCGCGTAAGGCGACCATCTCGTGCAGCTGATCCTCGAGGGGAACCGACGGCGCCCCGGCGGGCGGCTCATGATCGCTCAACCTGAGGTTGACCGCGGTGAGTCGTTCCGCGCCGAGCGAGCGCAGGTTGTCCTCCACTGCGGCCCGCAGTTCTTCGGGCCGTCGAGCCTGCAGCCATCCGCCCTGAGCGTCGCGGACCACGCCAACCTTGGATACCAGCGCGAGATCGTCCGGGTAGGGATGCAGGGCCTCTCGGATCAGCTCGTTGGCGACGTCGGGGCCGTAGTACTGGGCCGTGTCGATGTGATTCACACCCAGCTCAACCGCACGACGCAGCACGGCCACGGCCTCGTCGTGATCCCGGGGCGGTCCCATGACGCCGGGTCCGGCCAGCTGCATCGCGCCGAACCCGACGCGCTTCACGGGGCGCCCCGCCAGCGGGAAGGTGTTCATGATGTCCGAGACTATCGCCCGGCGCCGGCGCCCGACGGCAAACGGGACCACGACGCTCAGATACCATGACCGATCAACAAGATGCGGAGACGGTGCGGTGGACCTCAGTGAGAACGAACGGAGCTACCTCCAGGGTCAGCCCCTTGGTCGCCTGTCGACGTTGGCTGCCGACGGATCGCCACAGACCAGGCCGGTCGGGTTCTTCCTCAACGAGGAACTCGGCACGATCGACATCGGTGGGCGCGATATGGGACGAACCCAGAAGTTCCGCAACGTCCAGCGCGACGGCCGGATCTCGTTCGTGGTCGACGACCTCGCATCCATCGACCCATGGGCACCTCGCGGCATCGAGATGCGCGGCGACGCCGACGCTATCGGCGACGCCGACCCGCCGCGCCCGGGCTTCGGTCGCGGACTCATCAGGATCCACCCGAGCCGCGTGATCTCCTGGGGGATCGACAACGATGCCTTCGCCCACCCGTTGGCCCGCGACCTCCCGCGCAGCTGATCGACAGCCAGGACCGATCCTCGGGGCGGCATGACCATCGACCCACCACGGAAGGACGAGCGGATGAAGGCCGATATCGGCGTGTTCGGGGGTTCGGGCTTCTACGCGTTCCTCGAGGGGACCGAGACCGTCGACATCGACACGCCCTACGGGAAGCCGAGCGCCCCGCCCGTGCTCGGGGCGGTGGACGGCGTTCGGGTGGCGTTCATCCCCCGCCACGGCGTCCACCACGAGTTTCCGCCGCACCGCGTCCCCTACCGCGCCAACGTGTGGGCGATGAAGGAGCTGGGCGTGAGCCGCATCCTCGGACCCAACGCGTGCGGGTCGCTCCAGCCGGGCGTGAAGCCGGGCGACTTCGTGATCTGCGACCAGCTCGTCGACCGCACGCACGACCGGGTGAACACCTTCTACGACGGGCCCGTCACCACCCACATCTCGTTCGCCGATCCGTACTGCGAGGGGATGCGCGGGGTGATCGTGGACCGTGGACGCGAGCTCGCCATCCCGCTGCACGACCGCGGCACGGTCGTGGTCGTCGAGGGGCCGCGCTTCTCCACGCGCGCCGAGTCCGCCTGGTTCGCGAGCGCGGGGTGGGAGGTCATCAACATGACCCAGTACCCCGAGGCGATCTTGGCCCGCGAGCAAGAGCTCTGCTACGCGAACATCTCGCTCATCACCGACTACGACGTGGGCGTGGAGGGAGTGCCGCCGGTCTCTCACGACGAGGTGGTACGCGTCTTCACGCAGAACAACGACAAGCTCCGAACCCTGCTGTTCTCCGTGATCCCGTCCCTGCCGCCGGAGCGCTCCTGTGCGTGTGCCACCGCCTTGACCGGCGCCCGATTCGAGGCGTGATCGCGTGCGGGCACTCGGCTTGCCCGCGTCGGCGGGGTACGACCGAGCGCAGGCCGAGGCCCTGGCCAGGGCTGGCAGGGTCCACAGCGTAGGGGCAGATATCCTCCGACCCATGTCCAACGATCCCGTCCTGATCCGCGTCGAACTCGCGTTCCGCTCCACCCAGGACCAGAGCGTCCAGGAGCTCGGCGATCGCATCCACGAAGCCGTCAGCATGATCGTCGGGAGGCCGGCGCTCGAGGAGTTCCGCGTGCGCACGCTGCCCCTGACACAGCGCGAGGGCCCGCGCCCCGTGGAGTAGGTGGTGCCGTGACGTCGGTCACGGTTCCTCGTCTTCGCCCGGCGTAGCGTTCGCACATGTTGCGCCGCAAACTGCCCGTCTCCTCCGTCGTGTTCGGGGCCCTCGCCCTCGCGTGCGGGGTCGCGGCCTTCGCGCTGATGCAGGCCTGGGCCCAGCGCGTCAACACCACGCGGCCCGACGGCGGGCCGCCCGTGCGCGTGGCGGTCCTCACTCGCGACCTGCCGCGCGGCATCACGCTCACCGCCGACATGATGCGCGACACCACGGTGCCGGAGGCGTTCGCGCCACCCGCCGCGGTGGGCTCCGCGCACGACGCCCTGGGACGCGTCCTCGCCGCCGACGTCGCGGGCGGCGAGGTCCTCACCGGCACGCGCTTGGCCGGTTCGTCCTCGGGCCCGATCGCGGCCCTCGTTCCCCCCGGGATGCGGGCCGTCGTCGTCCCCACGGCCCTGCCCTCCGATCCCGTTCGGCCGGGGGACCTCGTCGACGTGCTCGCGGCCTTCGGAGGACCGCAGAGTCACGTGGAGACCGTGGGGCAGGATCTGGAAGTCGCACGCGTGCTCTCGCCCGAGGAAGCGGCCGCACGCACGCCGGGCACGACGGGGACGGGCGGTCCGTCGCTGATCCTGCTCGCGGACCCCGCCACCTCGGAGGACCTGGCCTTCGCGCTGGCATTCGCGACGATCACGGTCACGGTCGACGCACCGCCGCAGAACGCGGCATCGGCGTCGCCGGCCTCCACCCCGCCGCCCGTCGTCGCCACGGCCCTCGTCCCCAGCGCCACCCCGTAGGGCCTCGCCGGGCGCTTGCACCGCAACGACTTCTCCACATCCTCGGCCGCAGCGACCCGTTAGCATGGCGCGGGCGTTCCGCCCCGCCGCCACCACCCGGAAGGGAGCACCACCCCTGAGCATCTTGCAGGCGATCATCCTGGGCCTCACCCAGGGCGTGACGGAGTTCGCACCGGTTTCCAGTTCGGGGCACCTCATCATCGTGCCGTGGCTCTTCAACTGGTCGATCGTGAACGACCCCGCCCTCAACAAGACCTTCGACGTCGCGCTGCACGTGGGCACGCTCGTGGGCGCGCTCGCCTACTTCCGTCACGACGTGTGGCGCTACATCAAGGCGTGGTTCGCCTCGCTCGCGGCCCGCTCCATCACCACGACCGACCAGCGATTCGCGTGGGCCCTCGTGCTGGGCACCATCCCGGGCGCGCTGCTCGGGGCGGCCTTCGAGCAGCCCATCCAGGACCGGCTCGGCGAGCCGTGGCTCATCGCCGTCATGCTCGCCGTCTTCGGGGTGATCCTGTGGGCCGTGGACAAGCAGATGCGCTCGGACCGCGGGTTCGAGACGATCGGGCCGCGGACGGGCATCTTCCTCGGGTTCGCCCAGGGGCTCGCCCTGCAGCCGGGGGTCTCTCGATCCGGCGTCACGATCACCGCCGCCCGCCTGCTGGGGATCGACCGCGAGAGCGCGGCGCGCGCATCCTTCCTCCTGGCCATGCCCATCATCGCCGGGGCCGGCCTGCTCAAGGGGGTGGGGCTCGCACAAGAGGGATTCCAGGGCTATGGCCCCCAGTTCCTCTGGGGCTTCCTGGCCTCCGCCGTGAGCGGGTTCATCGTGATCTGGGGTCTCCTCAAGTACCTGCGTACCCATGGCTTCGCCGTCTTCATGTGGTACCGGATCGGCGTCGCGGCGCTCATTTTCCTGTTGATCGTCACGGGGACGCGCTCAGCCACGATCTAACCGGGGCTCACGCGGACCCGGCCTTCGCCTCCGGCGAGATCGCCAGGGCCACGAGCCCCACGCCCATCATCAACAGGAACGACAGCGTGGCCCCGTGCCCGCCCAGGAAGTTCAGCGTGGTGGCCGTGCGCAGCAGCGTGATCGCCGCCCCGAGCAAGAAGATCGCGCCGGCGATCGTGACGACCTCTCGCCTCCCGGCGCGGGCTCCGAGGATCGCGGCGACGCCCAGGACCGCGGTGAGGATCCCGCCGAACAGGTTGAACGCGAAGAGGCCCCCGAGCTGCTGGCCGGCGTTCGCGAACAGCGACTGGTCCCGCGCATTGACGGCGGCGGCGATCCCGGCCACGATCGCCACGATCCCCAGCGTGACGACGGCGCGTGTGCGTGCCTGCATCATGAGAGCCTCCCGAGGAATCGCAGCCAGGGGCTGTCCGAGGACAGCCAGCCCGGCCGGAGCACGGCGTCGAGCCCGTACGCGCGCCCGGCCGCCGTCGCCCAGATCGCGACCATACCCGCGATCATCATGTAGTAGGACCAGCTCCATTCCCCGGGCGCGTTCAACACGGACAGGCCGATGGCCCCCGCCTGCACGATGCCGACCACGGCCCAGAAACGAGTGACGAGGCCGAGCAGGAGGAATGCGCCCAGCGCCGCCTCGGTCACCAGCGTGAGGTACCCGAAGAACGTCATGTGCGGAAGCACGACGTGCTCCACGATCACCTTGTAGGGGCCGAATACCGGGTGGCTCACCGCGAAGCTGGTGAAGTGCCGCAGACCATCGAAGTCCGGCGGTACCTTCCACGAAGCGTTCGTGAGCCACAGGAGGCCGAACACGATCCTGAGGAACGCCACCCCCGAGCGCCCGAGCCGCGTGTCCATCGGGGGGCCCACACCCGCCCGGTTCACCGTGTCCGTCTCCATCGTCCTTCCTCTCCCGTCCGCGCGAGCGGGCGTGTCCGGGCGCCCGCACGGGGCGCGGCAGCGTTCAGACTCAGGTGAAGCGGTCGTCCGTGGGACCGGCGTAGCTCGAGCCGTCGACGAGCCCCACGAGCGCGTCCGCCGCCATGGCCAGCGGCCGCGTCCCGCGCGTCACCATCAGGTCCGTGTCGAGCCGGCCCCCCGTGACCGTGGGACCGAACGGGCTCCAGAACGCCCCGTCCGCCGTGATCGTGAGCTCCGGCCCGAGCTCCGCGATCCCGGCGTCCTCGCCGAGCCCCTCGACCTTGGCCCGCCCTCGACGCACGATCCCGCGCACGACGTGGTCCTCGTCGCCGACGCCGAGCGAGCGATGCAGCGCGCACAGGCGCGCCATGTCCGCCTCGTCCACCCACGCCAAGGTGGAGCCGATGCGCACCCCGATGCCCGCCGCCACGAGTCGGGGGATGGCCTCGACGACCTTCGCGAAGTTCTCCGGGCCCCGCATCTCGTCGTTCGCCACGGGCTCGGAGCGGTCGAGCGATATCTGGATCTGCACGTCCCGCGACCCGAGCGCGCTCATCCGCACGAGGCGGGCGCCCGTGAAGAGCGTCCCGTTGCTGAGGACCACCACCGGGAGGATCTCCGAGAGCTCTGCCAGCAGCTCGGGCATCCGAGGCATGAGGAAGGGCTCCCCGCCCGTGATCCCGATGCCGGTAAAGCCCAGGTCCCTCGCCTCGCGCACGAGATCCAGCATGCGATCGGGGCTCAGCTCCCTGCGTTCGACCCCGGGCGCGGACTCCGTGAGGCAGTAGCTGCAGGCGAGGTTGCAGTGGTAGTTCGAGTACAGCCACAGCCGGCCCCCGATGCTCCCCGCCTCGATCGCCTCGGCGACCGCGCTCATGGTGCGAGCTCGCTCGGTTGCAGGCCAGAGGCGGCGAGCGTCGCGAGGCTCGCGGCCCCCGTGGGCAGGCGGAGCGTCGTGCAGTACCGGTTGAGGAGGATCGTGCAGCCGACCATGGTCAGCAGCTCCACCGTGGTGGCCTCATCGTAGGCCGCCATGAGCGGTCCGGCGACGTCGTCGGGCACCTCGCCGTGCCCGGCCGCGACCACGTCGACCCACGCCAGCAGCGCGCGCTCGCGTTCATCCGCCGCGGCCTCTTGGGGCGCGGCATCGGGGTCGCACAGGGATCGGATCTCCTCGGGCGTCACGCCCGAGCCCAGCGCCACTGCCGCGTGCGTGAGCGTGCAGTATGAGCAGCCCAGCACGGCCGACGCGCGCACGATCACCAGCTCCGCGGTCCGAGGATCGACGGTGACGCCCGCGAGGGCCCGCCCGAAGAACGGCAGGGCGACCTCGAGCAGCTCCGGCACGTGCGCGAGCGAGGCCGTGATGGGGCCGGGGTCTCCGGCCTCGAAGTACGACCGGGTCGTGAGCGGGGCGCGCTCGGCGCTCAGCAACGCCACCCGGGGCTCCGCCGTCGCCTCGCTATCCGGTGTCATCTTGCCTCCGTCTCGACGTTCTCGCGGACGCCGGGTGCGGAGTCCCGAAGCGGGGCGCGCGCGAAGGCCTCCATGCCCTCGGCGAACGCGATCTCCGCGCGGAACCCCAGCTCGCGCTCGGCCCGCGCCGGAGACCCGAAGACGTGGCGGACGTCCCCGAGCCTTCCTCCCCCCACGACCTGCGGCCGCGGCGCACCGCCGAACGCGTCGGCGAGCGCCGTGGCCATCTCGCCCACCGTATGCGGTTGGGCGCTCGCCACGTTGAAGGCGCCGCTCGCCCCGGTCTCCAGCGCAAGCACGTTCGCTCGCGCCACGTCGTCCACGTGGACGAAGTTCCGGATCTGCCCTCCGTCCTCGAAGACCTGGGGCGCAGCGCCGCGGGCGAGCGCGCTCCGGAAGATGCTCGCCACCCCCGCGTAAGGCGTGTCGCGGGGCATCCTCGGGCCGTACACGTTGTGGTAGCGCAGGGCGGTCACGGGGTTCGCGTGCTCGCGCACGTAGGCGGCGCATAGATGCTCCTGATGCACCTTGGTGGCGGCATACACGTTGCGGGGGTCGAGGGGGGCGTCCTCATCGACGGCCTCGGGCTCGAGCGCCACGCCGCACCGCGGACACGGCGGCTCGAACCGGCCGGCGGCCAAGGCCGCCGCGGTCCTCGGCCCCGGTCGCACGATGCCGTGCTCCGGGCATCGGTAGCGGCCCTCGCCGTAGACGACCATGCTGCTCGCCAGGACGAGGGGACCGGCGAACCCCGCGTCGTGCATCGCGCGCAAGAGGACGGCCGTGCCCAGATCGTTGTGCGCCGCGTAAGCGTCGATGTCCGTCATGTCCAGCCCGAGGCCCACCATGGACGCCTGATGACAGACAGCCTCCACGCCGGGGAGTGCAGCGGCCACGGCAACGCGATCGCGCACATCGTCGAAGCGCCAGTCCGCGCGCGCGTCGAGGTAGGGGGGGCGTCCGTCGTGGGCCCCTGGATGGAGCACGTCGAACGCAACGACCTCGTGGCCGCGATCCGCGAGCCGTTCCACGACGTGCGAGCCGATGAAGCCCGCTCCCCCCGTCACGAGGACCCTCACGGCCGCCCCCCGGTCACCACGACGCACGCACCAGCCATTGCACCACGAGGGCACACGCCACCTGGACGCCGAGCCAGCCGCGCCGCTCACGAGCCGAGACGAACGCGACGCCCGCGGCGGCGGCGAGCCAGGGGACGAAGGGCAGCCAGATGCGCTCCACCTCCGCCTTCGACATCCCGGAGACGTCGGCGATCGCGACGGCGACCAAGGCCGCGCCGGCGAGCAGCCACATCCGGCGGTCGCGAAGACGCGTGAGACCCACCCACACGGCCGGACCGATGGCGAGTGAGAACGCCGCGATGTTGGCCCAGACGAAATAGCCGTACGGGCGGATGCTCGAGATCCCCTCCCGGTAGAGCTTGCGCGTGGCCCGAAATCCCGCGAGCCACGAGAACCCCGCGGCCGCGGCTCCGGCGAGCACCAGGGCGACGCCCGCCGCGGCGACGGCCATCACCCGCCACCGCCGGCGCGACACCACGACCGCGAGCGGCACGAGTCCCACGAGCACCAGCCCATACGAGAGCATCAGGGCGCAGCCGCCGAGGAGACCGCCGCCGAGGGCGAGGAGATCCGATCGACGCCCACAGGCCCCGGAGGCCAGCACGACGGACGCCACCGCCCACGAGGCCACACCGAGGAAGACCGCGTCGCCCGAGGACCACGCGACGGCGGCCGGCGTGAGCACGAGGAACGGCGCCGCCGCACGGGCCCGATCCTCCCCCGCGACCTCGCGCACGCTCAGCAGCACGGCGGGGACGGACGCCGCGGCGGCCGAGAGCTGCAGCGCCGACTCCCACCAGGGGCCGGACAGACCGACCCGATCCATGACCCACAAGACCAGCACCAGGCCGGGCGGGTGCGCCTGCACGTGCGCGGAGTAGTCGCGGACGTGCGCCACGAAGCCGCGCACGAACGACCCCGGCGCGTCGCCCACGGCCCCGAGCGCGGTGGCATAGCCATCCGCTGAGCGAGCGGCGCGCACGAAGCCGGGCACGCCGTCCCACAACGCGAGGGCGAAGGCCCAGATGAGGGCGACGACGAAGGCCCACGCGAGGAGGGTGCGCCACGAGGCCCTGCGCGCCGATCTGTCCGCCCCCCAGATCCCGACGCCGCCCACCGCGATCGCCACGAGTGAGCGGGGCGTGAACAGCGGCCGGAACACACCGGTGAGCGGAGGGGCGTTCACGAGGATGCCGAAGGAGCCATTGGTTCGCAGCCACTGCCCGCGGATGGCGGCGGCCACGATGAGCGCTGCGCCCGCGGCGAAGATCGCCGCCGTCACCCACCGAGGCGTGCGGACGCCCGGCGGACGCGCCCCCTCGTGGTCCTGGAAAGGCGCGCGAGGGGAGGCGTCCACCACGTTCACCGGGCCACCTCGCCGACGGACGCATCGAGCGCGAGGGCGGCGACGGCGGCCACGAAGCGCGTGTGCGGAGCCTCGTGGGCCACCGCCACGGCGTCCTCGTACCCATCCACGTCGCGCAGGACCGGCAGCGTCTCGTCGGTCACCAATCCCAGCTCCTGGAGCCGCGCGAGCTGCGCGGCGCCCGTCCTTGGGGTGCTCATCGGCACGGCCTCGAACACACGGGTGTCGCCGGAGCGAAGGCCGATCCCCCACCACCCTCCGTCGAGCGCGACGCCGAGGACGGCGTCGACGCCGGGCGCGCCCAGGCGTTCGACGGCGGCCGAGATCAACGGCGGGGTGAGCTGGGGCGTGTCCATCCCCACGAGGAAGGCCGGCGCGCCCGCATCCTCGAACGCGGCAGCGAGGCGCTCGGCGAGTCCGCTCCCCCGCTGGGGGATGATCTCGAACCCATCGGGCACCCAGGGGCCCCGCGGCCCGTCGAGCACGAGGATCGGATGCACCTTCGGCACCGCGGCGACGGTCTCCAGGGTGTCCTGCAGGGCGGCCAGCGCCAGCGCCGCAGCCTCACCGGGCGTGCACGGCGGGCAGAGCCGGGTCTTGACCGAACCGGCCACGGGGGATTTCGCGATGACGAGGATCTTCACCGCATCACCCGCACCATGTCGGCGAACGCGCGCGCGGTGCCCTTGACCGTCCCCGTCACCTTGCTGCGCCCCGTGCGGGCACGGTAGGGCACCGGCACCTCGCGGATCCTCCAGCCCGCGTCCGCCGCGCGCAGCACCATCTCGAAGGGCCATCCGAACCGCCGGTCGAGCAAGCCCAGGTCCAGCAACGCCGAACGCCGCGCCGCTCGCATCGGCCCGAGGTCTCGCAGACGGACCTGCGTGCGGCGTCGCACCTCCCAGGCGATCGCCCGATTGCCCCACCGGGCGTGCACCGGCCAGGCCCCGGGCTCCGCCACACGCGCGCCCAGCACGAGGTCGGCGTTATCCGCGCGAACGGGATCGGCGACCAGCGACAGGTCCGCCGGGTCGAGGGACGCGTCGCAATCCATGAAGCACACGATCTCGTCGGTGGCCGCCTGCAGTCCGGCCCAGCACGCGGCACCGAACCCGGCGCGCCCCTCGTGCACGACCTCGGCCCCCAGGTCGAGGGCGAGCGCCCCCGACCCGTCCACGGAGCCGTTGTCCACGACGAGCGGGCGGAATCCTTCAGGCATGCGCCCGATCACCCACGGCAGGGCGCCGGCCTCGTTCAGGACGGGCAGGATGACCTGGGGCATCAGTACCGGTAGTCGGGGGCCGTGATCGCTCCCCGATCGTCGTAGAACCCGAACGCGTCCACGGCCCGCTCGAGCAGCTCGTAGCCCCCGGAGCGCCCGGCCTCCCATCGTTTGAGGCCCTCCAGGTCGCAGAGCGGTCGGAGCTCGGGGTCGTCGTAGGACATGGCGAGCAGCAGCTCCGCGAACCGGTCCACACGGTCCTGCGGCGCGGACGGTGTGACGGTGAAGTTGCAGTGGTCGAACGGGCCGGTGACAGCGAGGGTCCGCAGCGAGCCCTCCGGCACGACCCCTTCGGTCACGGCGGCGACCTCGTTGCCCGTGAGCACGCACGCTGCGTCGACCGATCCCTCGGCCAGCGCCCGCTGGGACATCCGTTCGGCCGTGCCGTGATCGCCGTGCTTGCCCGCGAACACATCGTGCGTGACGATCTCGACGTCGGCCACGGGATCGAGGCCTCCGTCCATGAGGAACAGCAGCGGGATCAGGGTCGCTTGCGGGGAGTCGACCGCGCCGACGCCCACCCGCCGGCCCCGCAGGTCCGCCGGTTCGCGCGCGTCGTCGTGAGCGCGCACGAGGATGGATGACGTGAGGTCGCGGTCGGCATCGCGCATCAGCAGGGGCCGTACGGAGGCGCCGTTCGCCGCCGCGAGGCGGCGCGACCGCACCCAGGCCAGGGGGGAGTTCCACGCCAGATCGAGGCGTCCGGCGAGATGGTCCTCCACCTGCCGTTCGTAGTTGGAGTACAAGACGTAATCGATCGGCAGTCCTTCATCGGCGAGGTAGGCCTTGAACCCCTCCCAGATCGTCACGACCTTGGGGTCGTAAGCGACGGCTCCCAGGGTGAGCGGTGCGTCGGACATCGAGCGGGCCTCCTGTCGGCGGGGATCAGAACAGCGGCAGGCCGCAGACGGCCCGTCCGATGAAGTCGTAGAGGACGTCGGTGGTCGGCGCCATCACTGAGGCGGCCCGAGCGTCGCGGAACCGTCGTTCCACGCCGACCTCCTTGCGGAACGCCGCACCGCCGCACACGCGCATGCCGAGGTCGGTGACCTCGGTGGACGCCTCGCCGGCAGCCGCCTTGCACTCGAGCACGCGAAGCATCGCGTCCTCGCGGCCCGCGCCCAGCGCGGCGATCGTGTCGGCGAGGATCGCGGCCACCTGGTCGGTCTTGATCTGCATCCGGGCGATGTATGCGCGGATCGTGGGGAGATCGGCGAGCGAGCTGCCGTCGAGGTGCTGGAAGGTGGTGGCGGCCACGTGGGTTGCCGCGAGGCCGGTCGTCGCCTCCATCGCCCCCGTGCAACAGGCGCCGCTGAACACGGAGAACGCAGGGAGCACCGTGCTCATCATGAGGTCGAACCCGCCGCCGTCCTCCCCGAGGCGGTCGGCGACATCCACGAGAACGCCCTCCGCCTTGACCGGGGACGATGCGTTGCCGCGCAGGCCCAGCCCATCGAATGGCGCCGGGGTCGTGAGCCCCTCGGCGGACGCGGACACCGACCAGATCGTGGAGGGCCCTTCGGCAGCCACGGGGAGGGAGGACCACACGTAGACATCGGCCTCCTCCGCCGAGGTGACCCAGGACTTCATCGCATCGAGGCGAACGCGCCCGTCGTCGCTGGCGGTGGCCGTGGAGACCGGGGCCCAGAAGTGCGAACGAGACCCGGCTTCGCTGAACGCGAGGGTGGCCACGGCCTCCCCGCGCGCGACACGGGCGCGCAGCTCATCTGACCCGTGCGCCTCGATCACGAGCGCGCCCGCGTAGTGCATGGTCACGACCATGGCGGTGGATCCACAGTGCTTGGCGATCTCTCGGATGACGTCCGCCGCCTCGGGGATGCCGCCTCCCCGCCCGCCCATGGACTCGTCGCTCACGAGACCTAGGAGCCCCGCGCGCCCCATCGCATCTAGCGCCTCCCGCGGGAACTTCGCGTCCCGGTCGATCGCGATGGCCGACGGCTCGATGATCTGGTCGACGATCGGGGCCAGGTCCTTCAGGTGGGTGGGCGAACTCATGCGTTCCTCCTCGAGGGGTGCGGACCCACCATCCTTGCAGAACCTCCTTACAGGACGAGAAACGGTGCCGCACGGGACGAGGAACGGCCCCGTGCGTCCCCTAGACGCCCGCGAGGGTCATCTCGCCGATGAGGATCGAAGGCGTCCCCACGCTCGAGAAGAACCGGAGATCGCTGCCGACGCCGGAAACACCCGCCAGCATCTCGGGGAGCGTGGAGGCGATCGTCATCTCGCGCAGCGGCTCGCCGAGCGCGCCATCGGCGACGCGGAGGCCCGTGGCGCCGACGCTGAACTCGCCGCTGATGGGATTCGCGCCGCTGTGCACGCCGGAGACGTCCATGACCAACACCCCGCCGTCGGCGGCGAGCAGCAGGTCCTCGAACGACGACGTGCCGGCATCCAGATAGAAGTTCGACGTCCCCACCCCCGGCGCGCTCTTGTAGCCGCGCTTGGCGTTGCCGGTGGAGCGCTGTCCGCCGCCCGCCCGACGAGCCGTGTACGAGTCGTGCAAGAACCCGTTGAGCGTGCCGCCGGTGAACAGCTCGGATCGGCCGCTGGGCACGCCCTCGTCGTCGAACGGGCAGGCCCCCGGGCCGTCGGTCACACGCCCGTCGTCCACCAGGGTGAACAGCTCGGATCCCACCTGCTGGCCGACCATGTCGGCGAAGAGGGAGCGACCCTTCAAGACCGCTTCCGCGTTGAGCGCCCCCGCGAGCACGCCCAGGAACGACGTGGCCGCGAACTGGTCCAGGACCACGGGGACCTTCGACGACGGCGGTTTCACCGCGCCGAGCATCCGCACGGCGCGCTCGACCGCCTCGTCGGCGATCGCCTGGCGGTTGAGCTCGTCGAGGCCGCGCGCGATCTTGTAGGAGTAGCCGGTCTGGGTCTCGTCGCCCTCCACGGCGAGCGTCACCACCACACACCACGCGTCGGTGCGTCGATACTCTGCAGCCACCCCCGCGGTGGAGGCGATCGCCACCCGACCGACGGCGTCGCCCACCTGGGCGGCGTCGATCTTGGTGACGCGGGGATCCAACGAGATCGCGCGCTGCTCCAGGTCGAGCGCCATCTGGACCTTGGCGTCGGCCGTCACGTCGGCGGTGTCGGAACGGAACAGCTCGGGCATGGGATCGGCGGGCTCGAACCCCGGGATCCCGTTGAACTCGTCCGGTTCGCCGAGCGCCGCGTTCTCGCGCGCTCGCCGGACCGTCTCACGGACCTCATCCTCGCTGGGGTCCGACGCCCACGCGTAGCCCTGGCGCTGATCGCGGACCACGCGCACGCCCACGCCCCGCGACTCGGCGAAGGTCAGCCCCTCCACCTCACCACGCAGCGCACTCGCCTCGGTCTGGCGCGACTCCTCCGCGTAGGCCTCCACGGCCTCGTCGCCGACGGCTGCATCCACCGCGAGCCGCACGAGGTCGTTCAGGTCAGGCACCGGTGCCCCCGACCGTGATGCGCGAGATCCGGAGCGTGGGCGAGCCGCTGCCCACGGGGGCGGATTGGCCGTCCTTGCCGCAGACGCCCTCCCAGGTATCGAAGTCGTCGGCCACGGCGTCCACGGCGCTCATCACGTCGATGGCCCGACCGATCAGGTTGGCGCCCCGCACCGGGGTGGTGACCGCGCCCCCCTCGATCAGTGATCCCTCGCTGACGCCGAAGACGAAGTCGCCGGAGGCGGGGTTCACCTGACCGCCGCCCAGCGAGGTCACGTACACGCCGCTGTGCGTGGAGGCGAGGATCTCGGCAGCGTCCGAAGACCCGCTGAGGATGTAGGTATTGGTCATGCGGGGCACCGGAGGGTGCGCGTAGGACTCGCGTCGCCCGTTGCCGGTGGAGGTCGTCGACGCCTTGTCCGCGCGCAGCCGGTCGAACAGGAACCCCTGCAGGACGCCGTCGGTGAAGAGCACGGTGCGTTCACCGGGCGCCCCCTCGTCGTCGAAGTCGTAGGAGCCCCAGCCGTTGGCGACCGTGGCATCGTCCACGCCGTTGATCAGCTCGCTCGCGCACTTGGTGCCGACCAGGCCGCGGTACACGCTGGCCTCCTTGTCCACGGCGTCGGATTCGAGCGGGTGGCCCACCGCCTCGTGGAACAGGACCCCGCCCATGCCCGGGGCGAGCACCACCGTCATCTCTCCCGCCGGCGCCGGGATCGAGTCGAGCATCCTCACCGCCCTGCGCGCCGCCACCTCAGCGGTGGCCTGGGGGGTATGGCTGTCCAGGAACTCCACGCCCGAGCACGCCGCCGGGCCGTGGAACCCGGTCTGGATGTTGTCGCCGCGCTTGGCCACGACTTGTGCGACCAGGCGGATCCGGGGCCGGTCCTCCTGCACCCATCGCCCGTCCGACGTTGCGATCAGGCGCCGCTGCACGGAATCGCCGTAGACGCCGACCACTTGCACCACCTCGGGGCTGAAGGTTCGGGCGGCCTCGTTCAGCTCCTGGAGCCACCCGACCTTCGCCGCGGCGGCCACCTCCGCGGCCGGTCGCTCCACGCGGTTGGTGCCCGGCCCCTCCAGCGTGCGCAGATCGACGGTGGCGCCGGGCTCGCCGGAACGAAGCGCCGCCGAGGCGGCCGCCGACGCCTCCAAGAGGGCCTCGCGGTCCAGACGGTTCGAGTAGGCGTACCCGTAGGATGCGCCCGCCGCGACCCGCACGCCGGCGCCGCGATCGAGGCCGGTGGTGAGCTCCTCCACCTTCCCGTCGTCGAGTCGAACCGAGGTCGACGAGCGCTCTTCCACGAACAGCTCGGCGAACGACCCTCCGTGCCGGCGGGCCGCCCGAAGCACCTCGTCGGCAAGCTCCCGCTCCAGCATGGCGGGGAGATGCTAGCAGGGCACCCGTCCACGCCATGCGAAGGCGTTGGGGTACAGTCACGCGCGACCGGATGGCCGCTCGGACGGCCGCTCGACCATGGGCCCGACGTCTCGCCCGACGGCCTCAGGAGGGTTGATCGATGCGCAGGAGCCTCACCTTCGCCGCGGTGGCGGTCGCCACGCTCCTGGGCGCGGCGTGCTCGGGAGACTCGGGTCCGACCTTCTCCTTCTCCCCGCTGCCGCCCAGCAGCAGTTCGAGCGGCGTCACCGGCAGCACGGGCACCACCATCAACCCGAGCGGAAGCCTCCCGCCGAGCTCCTCTCCGGGCATCACGGGAGCCGTCACCGACGGCACGGCCACCATGAGCGTCACGGGATCGACGACTGCGTCGGTTTCGTTCGCGACCCTGGTCACGCCGGCGCTGTGGTCACCGCCCCCGGGATCCATGGCGTTGCGGTGGGGTGGCCCCAACGGACAGTCGTTCGGCATGGGTGGATCGTCGTTCGCGGGCCAGCAGCCAACGTCCTCGGCCCTCTCCCTCTCCTTCGTGATACGGATCGACAACTCGAAGGTCGAGTTCCGGTCGACCGCCGGCGAATGTCTGATCACGATCACGCTCGCCGACGTCTCGAGCCTGGCCGGTCAGTTCCAATGCACCGGCGTGAAGAACGGCGAGGGAACGATCGTCGTGAACGCACAGGGCAGCTTCAGCGCGTCGGGGTGAGGGCGGACACGAGGGTTGGGACTCGCGTCCGCCTGGATCTCGCCATCCTCGCCGGGCTCGGACTCGTCCTGTTGGTCGTCTTCCTCCGCCCCACCTTCCGGCACGACTGGCAGATCGGGGTAGGGCCGGATGTCGCCGTCTACCTCTGGTGGGCTCGCGTGGGCGCCGCCGGCGGCATCTCCCTGGTTGGGGATCGGCCCGGGATCGCGGCATCGCTCGCGACGGTCGCGGGGACGCTACACCTGCCCCTGGTCGCCGCCGAGGCCGGGCTCCAGTACGCGACGGCGACGCTCGTTGGCGTGAGCGCCACGGCCGTGCTCCGCGGTCACGCGCGCGGGGGACGCTGGGGCTGGGCATTGGCGGGATTGCTGAGCGGACTGTTCGCGGTGCACCTGGGGGGCGGGTACGTCGCGAACCTCGCCTTCGCGCTGACCTTCCTGACGGCCGCGGCCGCGCTCGCGACGCGCACGCGCCGCGGCGCCCTGGCCGCGGCCCTCCTCCTGGGCGGCGGCGGGCTCATGCACCCCCAGTTCTTCCTGGTGGGGGCCGCGATCTTGGCGGTCGTCGCGGCGTGGTCGTGGTGGCGCGACGCCGAGCGGGGATGGGACTCCGTTGGGGGACGGGTGATCGGGGCCGTCGGGGGCGCCGCAGCCCTCGGGGGGGTGGGGCTCCTCGCCACCCAGATGGGGCCCGCCAAACTCACCGTCGACACCTCGAAGGACGCCCTGCTCCGGCGGACCGGGCTCACGGGCCAGCTCCGCGCCGACTACCTGGCGCGGTTCCGGGGCAACGTGGGCCGTTACGTGCCCTGGCTCATCCTGCCCCTCGCCGCGATCGGCGTCGGGCGCGTACACGGCGGGTTCACCCGGCGGTTCCTCGCGGCGTGGGGGGTCATCACGGTGGTAGGCGTGCCGCTGGGGATCCTCACCCGTGCGTTCCCGCCCGATCGGATCGTGACGTTCGCATTCGCCCTGCCGATGCTCGCCGCGCTCGGGGTCACCTGGGCATGGGACGCGATCGCGCGCCGAACGTCCCCGTGGCTCGCGTGGCCGGTCTCGCTCGTCCTCGTCGCCCTCATGGCAGGCGCGGCCCTCAACGCATGGGACGCGCAGCAGACCTTCCTGTCGCCCGACAATATCGGCGATGCGACCGCCGCGGGGCGGATCGCCGCAACGGTCCCGGATGGGACACCGCTCGTGTTCATCGTGAGCGAGGCAGGATCCGAATCGGCCTTCGTGGCCACCCTCGCCGCGAACCTCGTCCGCGCCGCGCTTCCCCCCGAACGGGCGGACGACGTCTACGTCTACGTGGGCGATGCCGGGCATTACTTCGCGGGCGAGCCGACCACCGGGACGAGCGAGGGGTTCGACACGCTCTCACGCCGTTCGCTCGAGGCGCTGCCCGAGGGCCCGCGCGCGGTCTTCGTTCTGCGAGGATTCGACCGGGCCGCTGACCGAGCCGACCCCGAACTCGTGGTGTGGTCCGACGCCGTGGCCAGCAACGTCGCCGACCCGCGTCCGCTCGCCGAGGCCCCCGGCGAACTGAGGGCATCGAGCCCGCGTGGCATCGCCGCGGCCGCCATCCTCGTCGCGCTCTTGTTGTGGGCAGTGGGGTTCGGATGGGCGCGATGGGCGCTCGGGGACCGGGTCGCCGCAGCGGCGACCGCTCCGGGATTCGGCGTGGCGGTGCTCGGGATCGTCGGGCTCACGCTCGAGCGAGCCGGCCTGTCGCTCGCGGGCGCCTGGGGGCCGACCCTCATCTCAGCGCTCGGCGGCGGGCTCGGCTATCTCCTCCTGGTCCTCCAGGGGCAGCCCCAGGCGGAGCCGCCGTCGGAGATCGACGAGGGTCCAGACCAGCAGGACGAACACGGTCGGCACCACCACCCAGTGTCCGAAGCGTAGGTTCGCGCCGAACGTCCCGGGGAACCGCAGGGGTTCGGTGGACCACTGTGCGAGCGCGAGGCCCACGCCCGTCGCGATGAGCGCCGTACGCGGCGCGCGCGGGAGCAGCCAGGCGAGCGGCAGCGCCCACATCACGTACCAGGGCAGCAGGACCGGGCCAAGGAGCATGATCAAGATCAGCCCCCACCCCATGGCCGCACCCAGGTCGCGTGGGGTTCGCTCCGTGGCCCGGCGCGCCACGTCTCGCGCGAGGCCGAGGACCGCCAGCACGAGGACCAGCGCGAACGCGACGCGCGCGACCCAGCCGAGCGTGCCGAAGCTGATCGTCTCCACGAGCCTGCGCGCCGATGGGGACGCGGCGAGCCACCCCTCGTGCCCCGCCAGCTCGAGCATCCCGAGCGTGGGGTCGTGCGAGGTCATGAACGGCAGCGCGAACACGAGGCCGATGCCGGCGGCCAGACCCACGTGCGTGAGGGCGGCGTGGAGCCGCCGGCCACGGGGGGTCCGCGCGACGCACCACACCAAGACGAGCGCGAGCGGGATCGCGCCGGTGGCCTTCACGAGCGTGCCCACCGCGAGCAACGCGATGGCCGGCAGCTCGCGAGAGCGCAGCAGGAACGCGAACGCTCCCGCCACCGCAAGGCCGACGAGCACGTCGTTGTGCCCGCTCGCGACCGAGTGGAACACGACCACCGGATTCAGCGCGAACGCCGCCAGGCCGAACGCGGCGCGCTCGGGCCAGATCCGCCGGGTGGTGTCGCGGATCACCCACATCGTGGCGAGCGCGGCAGCCACCGCGATCAGCCGGAAGGCGTTCACCAACCCGGCAGGGGTGCGGACCACCCGGGCCAACAGCGATGAGAGGCCCGTCCACAGCGGCCCGTAGACGGCGGGCGTGTTCACCCAGCGCGGTCCCACGAATGACCAGAGCGGGTCGCTCGCGAACTCCACGGGGGTGTGCATGTAGGGGTTCGCGTGGTAGACGCCCGCGATCCGACCGTAGAACGCATAGCTGTAGACGTCGCGGGAGAACAGCAGTGGAAGCAGGAGCACCACGGCCTGATACGCGACACCGAGGATCACCACCGTCCGCGGAGTGACGTTCCCGCGCCAACATTCGCGAAGGACGAGGAGGAACGTGCCCACGCAGAACACCGTGAGCAGCACCCCCATGGTCACGAGCCAGCTCCCGGAGAGGCGATCGAACCGCAACAGCGATCCGAGCCAGCGGAACGGACCGCCCGATCGCGCCCCCTCGGGCAGCACCGGCTGGAAGGTCGAGCCCGGCGTTGCGGCGAACGCGGCGAACAGCATCACGGCGAACGCGGACACGACCACGGCACGAGTGGCCGGCCGAGGAGGATTCGGGAGCTGCACGGAGCGCCGACCGTATCACTGCGAACCGGGCACCGGTGAGCCGTCCGCCCTGGTCACGGGCTCGGTCTCCGGCGAGATCCGGCGAGCGCACCGCGCGAGCGTTCATGGATACTGTCGACCATGAGCCAGGACGACCGGATCGAACCCCTAGGCACAACCGACACGAGCCTGCAGAGCGGCGGGCTCGGGCTCGGCATCGGCGCCGCGAACGCGCTCCTGTACGCGCTCCTGCCCGCGCTGCTCGCCGTAGCCGTGTGGGGCCTGGTGTCCGTCTACGCCATCGTGAAATGGGTGGGCTCGGCGCCGGAGCGGCCGAACCCCGTCGTGATCGTGACGGGCGTGGTGCTGCTCGTGACGCTGCTGGTGGTGTTGATCGCCGTGGCGGTGGGTCTCGTCGGACGCTCCATGAACCCCAAACGCCGCGACCGGCGCTGATCCCACCTCAGGCGCGCAAGGCCCCCCTGCGGTCGTACTCCCATCGCAGCTGCCCGCATGCTGCATCGATGTCGCTCCCCCGCGTGTCGCGCACCGTCACGTTCACGTCCGCATCCCGCAACACCCGCACGAACCCTGCGATCCGCTCAGGCGGACTCGGCTTCGTCGGCCAACCCGGCGTGGGGTTCAACGGGATCAGGTTCACGTGCGCGCCGAGGCGAACCGCTATGGGCGCGAGCAGCCGTGCCTGCTCGTCCGAGTCGTTCGTCGCGTCGATCATCGCCCACTCGATGGAGGGCCGGCGCCGCGTCCTCCATCGCCACGCATCCATCGCGGCCTCCACCTCGGCGAGAGGGTAGGTACGGTTGATCGGCACGAGCTCGTCGCGGAGCCCGTCGGAGGCCGCGTGCAGGCTGACCGCTAAGCCCACTTGCGGGTAATCCTGCGCGAGGCGACGGATGCCGGGCGCGAGGCCCACGGTGGACACCGTCACATGGCGAGCGCCGAGTCGCATGCCCGCGGGGTCCATCAGCCTCGCGATGGCGTCGCGAACCCGGCCGTAGTTGGCCATAGGCTCCCCCATCCCCATGAAGACCACGTTCGTGAGGCGCCGGGGTGTCGTGGCGGGCAGCAGGGCGGCCTCCCGCCGGGCCCACACGACCTGGGCGGCGATCTCTCCCGCCGTAAGGTTCGCCATCAGACCCATCTGTCCGGTGGCGCAGAAGCCACAGTCCATGCCGCAACCCACCTGCGAGGAGATGCAGGCCGTGACGCGCTCGGGGTAGCCCATCAGCACGACCTCGACGATGTGGCCCTTCGTGCCGAGCTTCAGCAGCGACTTGCGCGTGGTGCCGTCGTCCGCGGTGCGATCGTCGAGCTGCTCCACCCCCAGCGGCAGCTCGCGCGCCAGGCGCGCGCGCAGCGAAGGCGCGATATCCGTCATCTCGTCGTAGGAGGCCGAACGCTTCCAGAGCTGCGCGTGGATCTGCCTCGCGCGGAAGGCCGGCTCGCCCCACGCCACGAGCCGCTCACCGAGTTGCTCGCGCGTGAGGTCGTAGGCGGTGGACACCGACCCCAGCCTAACGTCCCGTCCACGACGCTCAGGGCGTCGTGACGCGGTCGTCGCCTTCGCAACGTACCCTGGGCGCGTGCCGCGCCGAACCTTCGCCACGCAGTGCGGGCCTCTGGATCTCGCCGGAACGCTCTTCCCGTTGCGTCGTGGGCATCGCGACCCCACTTGGCGTATCCGTGGGCCCGAGGCGCTGTGCGCCGCGCGGACCCCGCAGGGACCGTCCACCCTGCACGTCATGGTCGAGGGTGAGACCGTGCGGGCGGAGGCTTGGGGGGCCGGTGCCGCGTGGTCGCTCGATGCGGCGCCCGATCTGGTGGGGGCCACCGACATCGCCGAGAGGTTCGCGCCACGCGACGACGTCGTCGCCGATCTCTGGCGCCGGCATCGAGGGGTGCGGCTCACGCGGACGGGCATGGTCATGTCTGCGCTGGTAGCCGCCATCTTCGAGCAGAAGGTCACCGGGTCCGAGGCCCGCCATGCGTGGCGTGGTCTCGTCATGGCAACGTCGGAACCCGCGCCCGGCCCCGGCGGTCTGTGGCTGCCACCCGACCCGAAGCGGGTGGCCGCCCTGCCCTACTTCGCGTTCCATCGCTTCGGGGTTGAACGCAAGCGCGCCGACCTGGTGCGCGCCGTGAGCGCGCGCGCCGCGCGCTTCGAGGCGCTCGCGCTCCTGTCCCCCGGCGAGGCGCGGGGGCGGATGCAGGCCGTCCGCGGCATCGGCCCGTGGACGGCCGCGGAGGTCGCCCGGCTGGCCCTGGGCGACGCCGACGCCGTGAGCGTGGGTGACTACCACCTGCCCCACCTTGTGAGTTGGATGATGGCGGGCGAGCCCCGCGGCACGGACGAGCGGATGTTGGAGCTGCTCGAGCCGTATCGGGGTCAGCGCGGGCGCGTGCAGCGGCTCCTGGAGGCGGGAGGCACGACGGCCCCGAAGTTCGGGCCGCGCACCGAGATCCGCACGATCGCGAAGATCTGAATGACGAACGGCCGCCACACGGCGCTGGAGACGACCACAGGCGCCTAGAGCTTGCTGCCCACGATAGAGCCGGACACTTCAACCTCCACGAAAAGGACGGGAGCCCGGGCGATGCTCCACCCGTAGAGCGACAACTCGACGGGGAGGAGACGACGCCCATGGCTCCCGCAGCGAGTCTGGCACGGCTACG
>JBBRWM010000007.1:0-123643 GCA_038249195.1 Actinomycetota bacterium | reverse complement strand
GGTTGCGCTCGTTGCGGGACTTAACCCAACATCTCACGACACGAGCTGACGACAACCATGCACCACCTGTATACCGACCTTGCGGGGAGCACATCTCTGCACTATTCCGGTATATGTCAAGCCATGGTAAGGTTCTTCGCGTTGCATCGAATTAATCCGCATGCTCCGCCGCTTGTGCGGGCCCCCGTCAATTCCTTTGAGTTTTAGCCTTGCGGCCGTACTCCCCAGGCGGGGTGCTTAATGCGTTAGCTTCGGCACGGAAGGGGTCAATGTCCTCCCACACCTAGCACCCAACGTTTACGGCTAGGACTACCAGGGTATCTAATCCTGTTCGCTCCCCTAGCTTTCGCGCCTCAGCGTCAGGTAAGGCCCAGAGATCCGCCTTCGCCACCGGTGTTCCTCCTGATATCTGCGCATTCCACCGCTACACCAGGAATTCCGATCTCCCCTACCTACCTCTAGTCGGGCAGTTTCGGATGCACGCACGAGGTTGAGCCTCGTGTTTTCACGTCCGACTTACCAAACCGCCTACGCGCTCTTTACGCCCAATGAATCCGGACAACGCTCGCTCCCTACGTCTTACCGCGGCTGCTGGCACGTAGTTAGCCGGAGCTTCTTCTGCAGGTACCGTCACGTTCGCTTCGTCCCTGCCGAAAGGGGTTTACAACCCGAAGGCATTCATCCCCCACGCGGCGTCGCTGCGTCAGGCTTTCGCCCATTGCGCAAGATTCCCCACTGCTGCCTCCCGTAGGAGTCTGGACCGTATCTCAGTTCCAGTGTGGCTGGTCGTCCTCTCAGACCAGCTACCCGTCGTCGCCTTGGTGAGCCGTTACCTCACCAACAAGCTGATAGGCCGCGGGCCCATCCCTCACCGGCGGACCTTTCCTCACCGATCCAGGAGGGTCGGTGAGAGTATCCGGTATTAGCTCCGGTTTCCCGGGGTTATCCCAGAGTGAGGGGCAGGTTGCCCACGTGTTACGCACCCGTTCGCCACTGATCGCAGGACCGAAGTCCTGGTCACCGTTCGACTTGCATGTGTTAAGCACGCCGCCAGCGTTCGTCCTGAGCCAGGATCAAACTCTCCGTAGAGATTCTGAGATCCCGGAACCCGAGGGCCCGGGGTTTCATCATCTGGTTTGGAGTTCGCCGGCCGTGGGCAGGCACTGCCCGGACCGGCCTTGATCTGCTCCCACCTTCGCCGTCCACGAGGGACGGGTGGGTGGATTCAGTACTACTCGTCGTGGGGTGGACGCGGCGAACCGCGCCCGGCCCCTTGACGGGATAAAGGCACTGGCTTCTTACACACTGTTCAGTTCTCAAGGTGCGAGAGACGACGCAACGCACTCGGCCTCGGCTCGAGACCGCGCAGCGTAGCTTCTGCGCCGACCGCTCATGGTAGCAGTCTCACGGGAGCCGTCAACTCGGCGATCCTCCGTGGCGACCTGGCCTTTCGAAAGGCCAAGAGGGGTGGGCTCCCGTCGGCGCCGAGGCCTAGACGAAGCGGACGAAGTTCCGCCGCCCGACCTGGAGAACGCTGCCGACCAACCCCTCCGCCGTGATCTCGGCCTCGGGATCGTTGAGGCGCCTGCCGTCGAGGCGCACGCCTCCCTGCTCGACCGCTCGCCGGGCCTCCGCGTTCGAGGCCGCGAACCCCACGGCGACCAGCAGCCGCGGGAGCCATACGCGCCCGGAGCGGATCGCCTCGGCGGGGACGGGGACCTCGGTGACGTCCGCCGGTGTGCCGTGCTCCTTGTGCACCACGTCGAAGCGGGCCTCGGCCTCCGAGGCTGCCGCGACGCCGTGATACAGCGCCACGACCTCGCGGGCCATCCGCCGCTTCTGCTCGTTCGGATGCAGGGAGCCGTCGGCGAGCCCGGCCTCCACGGCCGCGACCTCATCGGGTTGGGCCGGCGTGCCCAGGCGCAGGTACTTCACGATGAGGTGGTCGGGGATCGACATCAGCTTGCCGAACTGCTCCCCCGCGGGCTCGGCGATGCCCACGTAGTTGCCGAGCGATTGGCTCATCTTCTGCACGCCGTCCAAGCCCTCGAGGAGCGGCATCGTGAGGGCCAGCTGGGGATCTTGTCCCCGGTCGCGCTGGAGGTCGCGGCCCACCAGGAGGTTGAACAGCTGATCGGTGCCCCCCAGTTCGATGTCCGACTCCACCGCTACCGAGTCGTACCCCTGCAAGAGCGGGTACATGAACTCCATCAAGGAGATGGGCTTCCCACCGGCGTATCGCTTCGCGAAGTCATCGCGCTCCAGCATCCGGGCCACGGTGGCCGAGGCCGTGAGGCCAAGCACATCTTCCATGTTCATCGGCTCCAGCCACTCGGCGTTGTGGCGTATCTCCAGGCGTTGCTCGGACAAGATCATGCGGAACTGCTCGAGCAGGCGCTCCGCGAAGCGATCGACCTCTCCTTTCGTGAGTCGGGGCCGCGTGTGTGAGCGGCCCGACGGATCGCCGACCCGTGCCGTGAAGTCCCCCACGATCAACACGGCCGTATGCCCCGCATCCTGGAACTGTCGCAGCTTGCGAAGGACGACGGCCCACCCGAGGGTCACGGCCGGGGCCGTCGGATCCAGACCGAGTTTCACGCGCAGGGGGCGGCCGAGGTCGAGCTTCTCGCGCAGGGCCTCGGGGGGCACGATCTCGGCGGCGTCGCTCGAAAGCATCGTGAGGTCGGCGGGGCCCATGTGTTCGCGATGCTACCAACGCCGTTACCGGGCCAGGGGAGGGTCCGGGGTAAACTCGCGACCCAGATGAACCGACGGGCTCTTCCCCTCTTCGCCGGTATCGTGGTGCTCGCGTCCCTGACCGCCTCCTGCGGCCTGCCCCACCTCGAGGACTACAAGACGCGGCCGCTCGCCCAGACGACGTTCGTATACGCGGCCGACGGCAGCCTCATCACATCCCTGCACGCACGCGAGGACCGCGTAGTCCTGCGCTACGCACAGATGCCGCAGACCGTCCGCGATGCGGCGGTCGCCATCGAGGATCGCCGCTTCTACTGGCACCACGGCGTCGACGTCCAGGCGATCATCCGGGCGGCCTACGAGGACGCCACCGCAGGGCGCGTGGTCGAGGGTGGCTCCACGATCACGCAGCAGCTCGTGAAGAACCTCTACGTTGGAGGCGCCAACACCTTCGGGCGCAAGGTGGACGAGGCCGCACTGGCCTGGCAGCTCGAGAACCGGCTGACCAAACAGGAGATCCTCACTCGATATCTCAACACGGTCTACTTCGGGGAGGGCGCCTACGGCGTGGAGGCGGCGGCGCAGACGTACTTCGCGGAGCCGGCCCGGCGCCTGAGCCTCGCCGAGAGTGCGATGCTCGCTGGGCTCATCACGGCGCCCAATCACTTCGATCCCTACATCAACTCCGACGCCGCGCGGGGCCGTCGCGACGTGGTCCTGCGGCTGATGCGCCAGCAGGGGATGATCTCGGATCGCTCCGCCTACCGCAACGCGCTCACCGAGCCCCTCGAGGTGCGCCACAACACCGGAGCAGGGCAGGAGCGCTACCCCTACCCATACTTCATCGATTACTTCAAGCGGTGGTTCCTGTCCAACCCGACCTTCGGCGCGAGCTACGCCGATCGCAAGAAGCTGCTGTTCACCGGCGGGTTGCGGATCACGACGACCCTGGACCCGGCCCTGCAACGGGCGGCGCAGAGCTCCGTCCGAGCGATCCTGCCCTATCGCAGCGACCCGGACGCCGCGCTGACCTCTCTCGACCCGCGAACCGGGTACGTGCGCGCCATGGTGGGCGGCAAAGACGAGGCGTACTGGTCGGGCACGAACGGGGGGCGCGTGAACCTGGCGACGGGAGCCGGCGGGTCGGGGCGCCAAACCGGCTCGGCCTTCAAACCGTTCGCCTTGGTTGCGGCGCTCGAGAACGGGATGTCGCCATCGACCGTGTTCTCCGCCCCTTCCTCGATCGACATCCCCGAGTCCGACGGTTCGATCTGGCACGTCACCAACGCGGAGGGCAGCGGGTACGGGTCGATGTCGCTGGAGAGCGCCACCATCGATTCCGTGAACACCGTCTATGCCCAGGTCATCCACCGGCTCGGCGCCGACCGCGTGGTGGAGACCGCAAAACGCATGGGCATGCGATGCTGCATCCGCGTCGGCGAGCCCAAGACCCCCCTGCTCCCGTACGACTCGGCCGTGCTCGGCACGAACGAGGTCAACCCGCTCGAGATGGCCTCCGGCTACGGAACCCTGGCGACGGGCGGCCAGCACGTGAACCCCATTCCGGCGATCAGCATCACCGACGCGCAAGGCAATGTCGTTTGGCGGGCGAACCCGAACCCTCGCCAGGTCGTCGATCCGCGGGTCGCGTCCGTGGCCGACGACATCCTGCAGAAGGTCGTCCTCTATGGGACGGGGAAGTCGGCGAACATCGGACGACCCCAGATCGGCAAGACCGGAACGGCCCAGACGCATACGAACGCGTGGTTCGTGGGCGCGGTGCCGCAGCTGGTGACGTCCGTCTGGGTGGGGTTTCTCCGCGGAGCGATCCCGATGCAGCCGCCCACCACCCGTATCACGGTCTTCGGCGGGACGTGGCCCGCGGAGATCTGGCGCAACTACATGCTGCGCGCCACGGCCGGCATGGTCGCGCGCGCGTTCCCCACGCCCCAGGTGGGCTACGTGTCGATCGCGGTGGACGCGTCACAGGATCCCTATTGCCTCCCCAACGCCTACACGCTGCCGAGCAACATCCAAACCCTGCAGTTCATCGATGGCACCCAGCCGTCCCAAGCGTGCAAGACCCCGACCTCTTCTCAGGTGGTAACGGTCCCCTCGGTCATCGGGATGCCGGAGTCCGACGCGCAGGCATCTCTCGAGCAAGCCGGGTTCAACGTCGCCGTCGCGGTGACGACGTCGACCCAGCCGCGAGGAACGGTCCTCTCCCAGACGCCCGCCGCCGGAACGAGCGCGCAGCAGACGTCGCTCGTCACCATCACCGTGGCGGGGAAGCCGGCTTCCCCCGGCGCCCACTAGGGGGCCCCGGCCGCCCTCGCGACACCCATGGGTTGTCGCGAAGCATGAAGCGCCAGTCCTCCTCGACCCCCACACTGACCCCCACCCGCGTGCCCGCGACGATCTCCCGACACGCGGCTTGGGCACCGTCCTCGAGCCACACTTCGAGTCCTCGCACCAGGTCGGCTCCGTCGCAGGCGCGGTCGACCGCGAGGGCCTGCGCGAGCTTGCCCGGCCCAGAGCAGAGGTCCCGAAGATCCTCACGACCACGATGCGCCGCCATGCGTGCCCGGCCTTCCAACGGCTCCAACGCACGGAGCAGCACGGCGCTGCCCGCGCCCGGCTCGCGAGCCACCACGTTCATCATCCAGTGGTGACCGTAGGTGAAGTACACATAGAGCCGGCCGGGCGGACCGAACATCGAGGCGTTGCGCGGGGTCGGCCCGCGGAAGCCGTGGCTGGCCGGGTCGCCGGGCTCGTAGGCCTCCGCCTCCACGATCGCGCCCGAGAGTCGCTCGCCGTCGGGAAGCCTCCGAACCAGGACGCGGCCCAACAGCTCGGGCGCGACCTCCACCGCGGGCCGGTCGAAGAACGCGCGCGGCAGCCGGCGTCTGCTCAGGCAGGCCGCCCCTTACGCAGGAACCTTTGCAACTTCCCGAGCGGCCACGCGTTGATGACATCGCCCTTGGTCAACCACCCTCGCTGGGCGGTGCCGACGCCGTACCGCATCAGGTCGAGATGCGCCACCGAATGGGCGTCGGTATCGATCGCGAACCGCACGCCGTGACGCTTCGCCCACGCGACGTGCTCGTCCTTGAGGTCCAACCGGGCGAAATGACCGTTGATCTCCAGGGCCGTTCCCGTGCGCGCCGCCGCGGCGAACACAGCGTCCAGGTCCAGCTCGATCGGCGCCCGCGACCCGATCTTCCGCCCCGTGAGGTGCCCGATGACGTTCACGCTGGGGTGCTCCATCGCCCTGATCACGCGGGCGGTCTGCTCCTGCACCGGGAGCGTGAAATACGAATGCATGGACGCCACCGTGAGGTCGAACCCGGCGAGAAACTCCTCGTCCCAGTCGACCCTCCCGTCGGCGTCGATGTTCAGCTCCGTCCCGTGCAGGAGGCGCATCTTGGGGAACCGGGCCTGCAATGCGGCCACCTCTTCCCGCTGCTGCAGCATCTTCTCATCCGTCATGCGCTGCATCGCAAGGTCGGGGGCGTGATCGGTCACGGCGTAGTAGGCATAGCCTCGCGAGGCAGCGCTCGTCGCCATGTCGTTCAAGGAGGCCACCCCGTCGGTGAGATCGGTATGCGTGTGCAGGTCGCCTCGGAGCTCATCGATCCGGATCAGATCCGGGAGATCGCCCGCCAAGGCGGCCTCGATCTCTCCCCGATCCTCGCGCAGCGTGGGTTCGATGTAGGGCAGGCCGAGCCGCTCGTAGACCTCCGTCTCGGTTTCCGCCGCCAGGAGGGATCCCGAGGCGGCGCCGTAGAGCCCGTACTCGTTCAGCTTCAGGCCCTGGCGGACGGCTCGCTCGCGGATCCGGATGTTGTGCGCCTTGGATCCGGTGAAGTAGATCATCGCCGCGCCCCAGGCCTGGGGGGGGATCACGCGGAGATCCACTTGCAGTCCACGGTCGGTCACCACGGAGGACTTCGTGTCCCCGTGCGCCAGGACGCGGGTGACGAGCGGGAGCGTCGTGAACCGAGCCATGACCGGCGTGGGATCCGTCCCTGCCACCAGGAGGTCGACGTCGCCGATGGTCTCGGCCATCCGGCGCAGCGACCCCGCGTACGCGGCTCGGCTGATCTGAGGGAGCGTTTCGAGCTCGGCGAGGAGCGCCTCGGCGACCTGCATCGCGACCCCGATCTGCACACGCCCCCCGGCCGCGCTCAGCTGTCGCAGCCCACGCGCGATGTTCTCCTGCGTCTTGGGGCCGAATCCCTTCAGGGCGGCGATCCGGTCGTCGTGGACCGCCGCCGCGAGGCCATCGACGGAATCGACCCCGAGCTCCTCGAACAGGAGCATCGCCTTCTTAGGACCGAGGCCGGGAACGAGCGTCATCGCGCGCACGCCGTCCGGGATCTCGGAGCGCATGTCCTCGAGCTCGGGGATCGAACCCGTCGTGAGGTACGCGTGGATCTTCGTCCCGATCGACTTGCCGACCCCGGGGATACCCAGGATCTGCTTCAGGTCCATGGCCGCGAGGTCCGCAGGGTAGCCGCCCACGGCACGCGCCGCCTTCTCGTAAGCCCGCGCCTTGAACGCGTCGCCGCTCAGGATCGAAAGGAGGTCCGCGTACTCCGTGAGGATCTGCTCGACGTCGTCGTTGGTGCGGGGCACGGCGCTCCCTACGCCCGGTCGAGCAGCCGCAGCAGGAGGGCCTTCTGGGTGTGAAGCCGGTTCTCGGCCTGATCCCATACCACGGAGCGCGAGCCGTCCATCACATTCGCGGTGATCTCCTGGCCCCGGTGCGCCGGAAGGCAGTGAAAGACCCAAACCTCGGGATCCGCGAGCGCGAGGAGTTTCTCGTTCAGCTGGTACGCGGGGAAGACGAGCGCCCGCTCGTCGGACTCCGCCTCCTGACCCATCGACGCCCAGACGTCGGTGTAGAGCACGTGCGCCCCCACCGAGGCGGCCTCCGCGTCGTACGTGATCTCAACCGAACCGCCCGTCTGCGCGGCGATCTCCTCGGCTCGGTGCACCACCTGCGGGATCGGCTCGAACCCGGGAGGCGTGGCTACGCGCACCGTCATACCCATCTTGGTCCCGGCGAGCAGGAGCGAGTGGGCGACGTTGTTCCCGTCTCCCAGATACGTGAGCACCCGCCCCGCGGGCGCCCCGATGCGTTCCTGGATGGTGAGGAGGTCCGCCAGCGCCTGGCACGGGTGCTCGAAATCGCTCAGCGAGTTCACGACGGGCACCGAAGCCGCGCCGGCCAGCACCTCGAGCCGCTCCTGTTCGAAGGTGCGAAGCACGATCGCGTCCACGTAGCGGCTCAGGACCCGACCGGTGTCCTCGATGGTTTCACCCCTGCCGAGCTGCAGATCGACGGAGCCGATGACGAGCGGATGAGCGCCCAGCTGCGCCACCCCCACCTCGAAGGACACGCGCGTCCGCGTGGACGGCTTTTCGAAGATCAACGCGACCGTCATCCGATCGAGGTGCCTCACGAACGCACCGGGATCGGTCTTCACCCGGGCCGATAGGGCGAGGAGGTCCACGAGTTCACCCGGGGACAGATCGTCCACGGAAAGGTAGTCGCCGTCCACGGCGCGGAGTCTATCGGGGCCGGGCCGAGCGGGCTACTCGGCGCGCAGCTCCGCGCCGAAGTTCTCCCGCAACCGCGCCACGATACCTTCCACGACCGGTTCGGAGTCCTCGCGGGTGAGGGTCCGATCTTCCGCGCGAAGGTCCAACCCGAAGGCGAGGCTCTTCGTCCCCGGTGCGAGGGGCTCGCCTCGGAACACGTCGAAGAGGCGGCTCGTCTCCAGCAACGCTCCCGCCGACGACTCGATCGCGGCCTGGACGGAGCCCGCCGGCACGTCCTCGGGGATCACGAACGCCAGATCGCGATGGATCGGCGGGAACCTCGGACCCTCGAGGAACGCGAACACCTCCTCGGAGGCTTCCATCAACGCGTCGACGTCGAGCTCCGCCACCGCAATCCTGCCCTCCAGATCGAGGTTGGCGGCCGCCCGAGGGAGCAGCTCCCCGAGCACGCCCGCCTCCCGGTCTCCCACGGACACCGTGGCCGAGCGCCCCGGATGGAACGGTCCCTCGAGCGCATCGCCCAGGGACCATGCGCGAACACCGAGCTCGGCGAGGAGCGCCTCGAGGAGACCCTTCGCGTCGAGGACGTCGAACGGACGATCCTTCGATGACCAGTCCCGGGCGGCAGAGCCCGCGAGCACGAACGCGACCGCGGTCCGCTCCTGGACCGGGGTCCCCGGGCGGAACACCGTCCCCGCCTCGAACAGGGACACGGCCTGCGGCCCGCGTGATTGGTTGCGCGCCGCGGCGTGCAACAGGCCCGGGATGAGCCCGGTGCGCAGGAAGCCCTCGTCGGCCTGCAGGGGATTCGCGATCTCGATCGCGTCGGTATCCCCGAAGAGCGCCAGGTCCCGCACGGAGGCGAACGAGGAGAGCCTCGCCTCGCTCAGGCCCGATCGCACGAGCGCTTCGCGCACGCGCAGCCGGAACGCGTAGGCGGCGGGGACGCCTCCCGCCCGGCCCGATGAGGGGATCGAGGAGCCGATCCGGTCATACCCCTGCATCCTCGCGACCTCCTCGATCAGGTCCACCTCGCGGTCGATGTCCACCCGATAGCCCGGCACCTCGACCTCGATCCGCGCATCGTCGCCGCGGTGGGTCATCCGCAGGGCGTCGAACACGGCGGCGGCATCGTCGGCCGTGACCTCGTAGTCCAGGATCTTCGCCGCCCGTGCGGGGCGCATGGCGACCCACCGCCTCGCGGGCGCCTCGCCCGCTCGGGCGTGGCCGCGCATGACCTCCCCTCCGGCCCACGCGGTGATGAGCTTCGCGCCCCGGGTCGCCGCGCGGGCGAGGCCCTCGGGATCCGTCCCGCGTTCGAACCGGTGCGCCGCCTCGCTGTGCAGGTCCAGCCGGCGAGCGGTGTGCAGCACGCCGGCGCGGGTGAAGTAGGCGCTCTCGAGCAGGATCGACGTCGTGGCGGCGGAGACCTCGGAGGCGGCGCCTCCCATCACGCCGCCGAGCGCGACCGGCCCCGCGAGATCGCAGATCAACAGGTCCTCGCTCGTGAGGGTTCGCTCCTGATCGTCGAGCGTGACCAGGCGCTCGGCGTCGGTCGCGTGGCGCACGACGATGCCGGGTCCCGACAGCCGGTTGAGATCGAACCCATGCAGCGGCTGACCGAGTTCGAGCATGGTGTAGTTGGTGGCGTCCACCACGTTGGACACCGGCCGCATGCCCGCCGCACTGAGACGGGCCTGGACGCGAAGCGGGCTCGCGCGGGTGGCGTCGACGCCCCGGATGATCCGGGCCAAGTAGTCGGGGCACGCGTCGGGGGCCTCCAGCCGGATCGGAGCAACATCCGCGGCGGTCTCCCCGCTCTCATCGATCGAGAGATCGGGCTCCATGAGGGGCACCGCCGTGGCGGCCGCGACCTCTCGCGCCACGCCGAAGACGCTGAGGAAGTCGGGACGGTTCGGCTCGACCTCGATGTCCAGGACGGCGTCATCCAGATCGAGCGTTTCCTTGAGGTCGTCGCCGGCGATCAGGCCGTCGCCCTCGCGAAGGATGAGGATCCCCTCGTGGGTGTCGGCGATGTTGAGCTCCCTCGGGGAGCAGAGCATGCCGTTGGACATGACTCCCCGCAGCTCCCGCGGGGCCAGCGGGTCCGCCAGGACGGGGACGCGGGACCCGGGCTTGGCCCACGGGACGAGGTCGCCGGCCGCGAAGTTCCGCACGCCGGCGCACACGACCTGCGCGCCCGAGCCGTCGTCCACCCGCGCCACGCAGAGCCTGTCGGAAGCGGGATGGTCGGCTACCTCCAGGACGCGAGCCGCGACAACGCCCTTTAGGCCGGCCCACGGCCGCAGGATCTCCTCGACCTTGACACCGCGCCGGGTGATGAGCTCCGCGAGATCCTCGGCATCCAGGTCCGTGGGGGCGAACTCGCGGAGCCAGGACAAGACGACCTTCACGCGACCCCCGCGAACTGCTCGAGGAAGCGCACGTCCCCATCGAACAGCATCCGGATGTCCGGGATCGCATACTCCAGCAGCGCCACCCGGTCGATCCCCATCCCGAACGCGAACCCCGTGTAGCGCTCGGGGTCGTAGGCGCAGTTCTCCAGCACCTGGGGGTGGACCATGCCGGCGCCGAGCAACTCGATCCAGCCGTTGCCGCATACCCGGCATCCGACCCCATCGCATCTGAAGCAGGAGACGCTCACCTGGCAGCCCGGCTCCACGAACGGGAAGTACGCGGGGTCCAGCCGCGCGCGCCTGCGCTCGCCGAACAGGGCCTTGATCGCTTCCTCCAACGTGCCCTTCAGGTCCGCGAACGTGATGCCTTCGTCCACCGCCAGGCCCTCCAGCTGATGGAAGGCGGGCGCGTGCGTGGCATCCGGCGTCTCGCGCCGGAAGACGCGGCCCGGCGCCACGATGTACACGGGGGGCGGCTGCGACTGCATCGTGCGGATCTGGACGGCGCTGGTCTCCGTGCGCAAGAGCAGCTCGGGATGGTCCGGCACGTTCACGTACAGCGAGTCCTTCATCGAGCGCGCGGGGTGCTCGGGGGGGATGTTGAGCGCCTGGAAATTGTGCCAGTCGTCCTCGATCTCCGGGCCTTCGGCCACGCGGAACCCCAGGCTCGAAAACACCGTCACCAACTGGCGCTCCACGATGGTGAGCGGATGCAACGATCCGATCCGAGGACGTCTGCCCGGCAGGGTGAGGTCGACGCCGTCTGACCCAAGCAGCGCCGCCTCCGCCTGCCCTTCGAGCATCTCGCGTCGTGCTGCCAGCGCCTCGTTGAGCTCGGCGCGGACCTCGTTGGCCGTCTTGCCGACGGAGCGCCGGTCATCCTCGGAAAGCCCACCCAGCTCCTTCTGCGCGCCCGATAGCGCGGAGCGCCGGCCCAACACCTCGACCCGCGCGGCATCGAGTTCTTCCAACGAGTTCGCGGCCGCGATCCGCTCCCGCCCGCGGGCGAGCTCGGTCTCGAAGGTCCGCAGCAGCTGGGAGGCCTCCATCAGGCCGCCGAGTCTAGCAAGGGGCCTCTGCGCGACCGACCGTCCTCATGCCGGCGCGCGAACGAGAACCCCCAAGCTAGTGGGCGGCTTCGGGCCCCACGGGGAGATCGAGATGGAACGTGAGGCGCCCGTCGGCCACCGAGCCCCACGCGTTACCGCCCTGCGCCTGCGCGACGCCCCGGGCCACGAAGAGCCCCATCTTGCTGCCGGCCCCCTCGCCGGGGCGCCGAGGCAGGAAGAGCGCCGAGGCTTCCTCGCTCGTGAGCTCCGTCCCCGCGCGGGAGGCCCACAGATGCAGGAGATCCCCCCTCCGCTCGGCCTCCACGCTGAGCGGCCCCTCGCGCGCCCACCACACGAGCGATTCGATGAACGCCAGGATGGTGGTCTTGAGCCGCGCCGGGTCCGCGAACACGTTCCCGAGCTCTCCTGCCCAGCCGATCGGCGGGTGGTCCGGGTCGCGCCTCTGGGCCTGGGCGATCGAAGCGACGAGCGCACCGACGTCGACCTGCTCGCGTAAGGGTTCGAGGTTTCCGGCCACCACGCGAGCGGCGTCCACGAGCTGGCGCAGGATCGTGTCCATCCGATCGGCGTCGTGCACGATGCCGCTCAGCATGAGGGCGCGCTGTTCGTCGGTCATCTGCGCCCAGCGCTGCTCGAGCGCGTAGCCGAATCCCTTCATCGCCGTCAGCGGGGAACGGATGTCGTGCGCGGCCGCGCCGATCATCGACTCGAGGGCCTCCCCTCGGTGCGACTCGCGGCGCGCGCGCTCGAACAGGCATACGGTGGCCGATGCCGCGAGGTTCAGGGACTCGGCGCGCCCGGCCTGCGGGACGCGAACGGTCACGTCCGCGAGGGCGCTCACCTCCTGCGGCAGGCCGCGAGCCTCGTTGCCGAACACGAACGCGACCGGGCCCTCGAGGTCGGTGCGATACAGGTCCTTCGCGCCGTCGACCCCCATCGCCAGGATGCGGTACCCGCGGGCGCGAGCGGTCTGCACGGCGTCGGCCGTCGCCGCCCCACGCGCCACGGGCAGATGGAAGATGGAGCCTGCGGAGGCCCGCACGGTCTTGGGGTTGTACAGGTCCACCGACGTGGCCGTGAACACCACGCCCGAGGCGCCGCTCGCGTCCGCCGATCGCAGCACGGTACCGGCGTTCCCGGGATCGCGTACCTCGTGCAGGATGGCGAGGCACCCGCCCACGGGCAACGTCTCGAGATCGACGTCGAGGAAGGGGGCCACCCCTACGAACCCCTGGGGCGTGACCGTCGAGGTCAGCCGGCTCATGACGTCGAGGCTCACGGGTTGGATCGGCACGCCCGAGTCGCGAGCACGCACGACGAGCGGATCGAGCTCGTCCGTCACGAAGAGGACCTCGAGCCGGTCGAGCGCCTCGCCCACCGTCTGGGCGCCTTCCACGAGGAAGCGACGATCTGCTTCCCGATGGGCATGCTTCTTGAGGCGCGCCGCGGCGGCGATCCTCGGGTTCTTGGGCGATGTCAGCACCAGGATCCCCCGCGCATCGAGCCGACGTGCGGAGACTTCGAGGGTTCGTTCGTGGCGGCGGCCGTCGCCTCAGGCGGCCTCATCCAGCGCGGCCTTCGCCCTCTGGACGAGGGAGTCGAACGCCGCGGGGTCGTGCACCGCCATGTCGGCGAGGATCTTGCGATCGACCTCGACGCCCGCGACCTTCAGCCCGTTGATGAACCGCGAGTACGAGATGTCGTGCGGGCGGCAGGCCGCGTTGATGCGTGTGATCCACAGGCGGCGGAACTGCCCCTTGCGGTCGCGGCGATCACGGAACTGATACACGCCGGAGTGCTGGACCTGCTCCTTGGCGGCCCGGTAGCGCTTGCGACGCGTGCCCGTGTAGCCCTTGGCCTTCTCGAGGATCTCGCGACGCTTCTTCTTGGCATGCACGGATCGCTTGACGCGCGCCATCAGCCCTCCCCCAGCAGCCGCTTGATGTTCTTGGCCTCTTGGCCCTGCGCCTGCGACATGCCCTCGATCCGGCGGCGTTGGCTGCCGGACTTCTTGGTGAGCATGTGGTTGCCCGTGGCCTTGCGGTGCAGCACCTTGCCCTTGCGGGTCACCCGGAACCGCTTGGCCGTGGCGCTGTGCGTCTTCATCTTCGGCATCTGATCACCCTTCGTCTTCGGCCGCGGCCTGGACGGTCTGCTCGGCCCCCGCCTCATCGAGCTCCCCAGGGTCCTGCGTCTCCTCGGCGGACCCCACCGCCTCGATCACGTCGGCGGGGACCTGGACGCCAGAGCCGTCGGCTGGTGCATCCTCCGCGGAGGCCAGCTCCTCGGCGCGCTCCGCCTTGGCCTGGGCCTCCAGGTAGCGCTTGTTCGGGGCGATCACCATGATCATGTTCCGCCCCTCCTGCTTCGGCATGGACTCCACCACGATGCTCGGGCCGAAGTCCTCGACCACGCGGTCGAGGATCTTGCGACCGAGCTCCGTGTGCGCCATCTCGCGCCCCCGGAACATGATGGTGATCTTGACCTTGTTTCCGCCCCGCAGGAACCGCCGCACGTGCCCCGTCTTCGTTGCGTAGTCGTGGCGGTCGATCTTGGGCCGGAACTTGATCTCCTTCAGACCGGTGCGCGACTGCTTCTTGCGCGCCTCCTTCTGACGGACGTCTCGCTCGTACTTGAACTTGCCGTAGTCCATGATCCTGCAGACCGGAGGAGAGGCCTGTGGAGCGACTTCGACGAGGTCCAGATCCAGCTCGCGAGCCTGCCGCAACGCTTCCTGGGTGGCGACCACCCCGATCTGTGCGCCGTCGGCACCTACCAGGCGAATCTGGGCGGAGCGGATCCGGTCGTTTATGCGCGGATCGGTTGAGACCCCGCATCACCTCCATCGAATAACAAGCGCCGGTCAGCCCGGCGCAGGGTGGACATCCATGCGAACACTACGACCAGGAAGTATAGGGGCCCGGTCGGTGGCTGTCGACGAAGAGAGCCTACTCGCCGGATGTCTTCCGAGCGCCTCCAGGCCGCGGGTAGGAGGAGGCATCTGAGGAACTGCCCGATGCACGACTGGAAGTTGGGCCGAACGACGTGGGCGACATCTATCATCGCGTCGATCGCCGCCTCGCGCGGAGCCTGCGCAAAGGAGTCACGCCAGCGTGCCCTGCAACCCCGACCACCTGACCGAGCCGGCTCCGGACCACATCGTGCCCGCCGGCGAGGCTTCGACCGTGGCTCGCGCGTTCCACGACGAGATGGCGACCCGGCGAACGATCCGCGACTTCTCGGATCGGCCCGTGCCGACCTCCGCGATCCGCCACGCCATCGCCACCGCAGGCACGGCACCGAGCGGCGCCAACGTGCAGCCCTGGCGATTCGTCGTGGTCACCGACCCCGAGGCCAAGGCGAAGATCCGCGGGGGAGCCGAGGCCGAGGAGCGCGAGTTCTACGAGGCCGACCACGAGGAGTGGCATCGTGCGCTCCGACCGCTCGGAACGGACTGGCGCAAGCCGATGCTCACGGACGCGCCGGTCCTGATCGTCGTCTTCGAGGTGCATCAGAGCCCGATCGAGCCCAAGCCGTACTACGCCAAGGAGTCGGTCGGCATCGCGGTGGGCTTCCTGCTCGCGGCGCTGCACCACGTGGGACTCGCCACGCTCACGCATACACCCAGCCCGATGCGGTTCCTGAACGACATCCTCGATCGGCCCAGGAACGAACGTCCGTTCGTGGTGGTCCCGGTGGGATATCCGGCCGAGGGGGCGAGGGTGCCGCGCATCTCCCGCAAGCCGCTGGAGGAGATCATCGTGTGGATAGGGCCAGGCTGATCGCGCAACCGCCGAACGCCTTGCGCACTCACCAATCCGGCTCGAGGGAGCGCCCGTAGACGTCCTCGAGGCGCTGGGTGTCGTCCTCCGTCGTGTACCCGTAGGCGATCTCGAGGATCCTGCCCCGCTTGCTCCCCTCGTTGCGGATGCGATGGGTCTCCTCGGCCGGGATCATGAACTCCTCCCCCGGCTGGGCCTGGAGCACCTTGTTCCCGATCTCGATCGTGAGGCCGACGTCGAGCACGACCCACATCTCGTCGCGCATCCGGTGATAGTGCACGCTCGTCTCCTGGCCCGGCTCCACCGTGATCACACGCACCGACGAGGGCTGGTTCAGCGCGTAGGTAGTCACCTTGCCCCAGGGCTTGTCGATGATCATCGCGGCTCCCGGGCGGGGAGTCCTGCGAGGAGTGACGCCATCTCGATCGCCGATTCGGCCGCCTCCCAGCCCTTGTTCCCGTGCACGCCCCCGGCGCGCGCCTCCGCCTGGGCGAGATCGTCGGTAGCGAGGACCTCGAAGATCACCGGCACGCCCGTTCCCAGGGTGACGTCCATGATCCCGCGCGCGGCCTCGGCGGCGACGAGGTCGAAGTGCGCGGTGTCTCCCCGGATGACAGCACCCAGGCCGATCACGGCGTCGTAGCGGCCCGTGCCCGCGAGGCGCTTGGCGACGAGCGGGATCTCGAAGGCACCCGGCACCCACGCGACCTCGGTGCGATCGGAGGCGACGCCGTGCTTGGATAGCGCGGACACGGCCCCCTCCACGAGCCTGGACGTCACGGCCTGGTTGAACCGCGCGGCGACAACGGCGATACGCATCCGGGCGCCATCATGGATCCCGACGTACGTCCGGACGCTCACGCCGGCGGCTCCGTCCGAGCGCCGGGGTCGTCGAGCAGGTGACCCATCTTCTCCCGCTTCGTGCGCAGGTACTCGTAGTTCTGGGGTGTCGCATCCCCCTGCAGAGAGATGCGCTCGTCGATGGCGAGCCCGTAGCCCTCGAGGCCCGCGCGCTTGTGCGGATTGTTCGTGAGCAAACGCATGGTGCGCACGCCCAGGTCGCTCAGGATCTGCGCTCCGATCCCGTAGTCGCGTTGATCCGCGGGAAACCCCAGCTCGAGGTTCGCCTCGACCGTGTCGCGCCCCTGGTCCTGGAGCTCATAGGCTCGGAGCTTGTGGGTGAGGCCGATCGCCCGTCCCTCGTGACCGCGCACGTACAGGACGATGCCGCGTCCCTCCTCCCCGATCATGGCGAGCGCCCGATCGAGCTGGGACCCGCAGTCGCAGCGCAATGACGAGAAGACATCGCCGGTGAGGCACTCCGAGTGCACCCGCGTGAGGACCTTCTCACCGCCGCCGATCTCGCCCATCACGAGCGCGATGTGCGTGCGCCCGTCCACGAGGCTTTCGTAGGCGAAGGACCGGAACTCTCCGTAGGGCGTCGGGATGGTCGCCTCGGCCACCTTGGACACGAGCACTTCCCGATGACGCCGATGCTCGATCATGTCCGCGATGGAGATGAGCTTGAGGTCGTGCTCGCGCGCGACGCGCACGAGTTCGGGCAGGCGCGCCATCGTGCCATCGGCGTTCATGACCTCGCAGATCACGCCGGCCGGGAACATGCCCGCCATCTCGGCGAGGTCCACGGCGGCTTCCGTGTGCCCGGCGCGGCGGAGCACGCCACCGTCCATCGCGCGGAGCGGGAACACGTGCCCCGGCTTCTGGAAATCGCGCGGGGCGACGTCGGTGGACGTCACCGAGCGCGCGGTGATGGCTCGATCGTGGGCGCTCGTACCCGTGGTGGTCCCGTGGCGGAAGTCGATCGAGACCGTGAACGCGGCCTCCCTGGCGTCGGTGGTCTCCGTGACCATCTGCGGGATCCCCAGCTCGTCCAGGCGCCATGCGGCGCAGGGCAGGCACACGATCCCCCGTCCGTGCGTCACCATGAAGTTCACGGCCGCCGGCGTTGCCGCCTCCGCGGCCATGATGAAGTCTCCCTCGTTCTCACGGTCGGCATCGTCCACCACCAGGACGATCTTCCCGGCGCGGATATCCTCCACCGCCTCCGGCACGGTCGCGAAAACCGTGTGATCCGCCATCTCGTCCAGGCGTTCTCTCATCACGCGTTCCCTTCCATGAGTCGTTCCACGTACTTCGCGATCACGTCCACCTCCAGGTTCACGGGGTCGCCTGGCTTCGCCGTCCCCAGGGTCGTCGCCTTCAGGGTGTGGGGGACCAACGCGATGCTCACCCCGTCGGGGTGCAGCTCCGCCACGGTGAGGCTCACGCCGTCCACCGTGAGCGACCCCTTCTCCACCACGTAGCGCAGGAGCGCGGCCGGGAGGCGGATGCGCAGGATCGCCCCGCCGGTGCCCTCGGGCTCCACGGACATCACCTCGCCGAGACCGTCGACGTGACCTTGCACCAGGTGGCCGCCCAGCCGCGCCGCCAGGGTCACGGGCCGTTCGAGGTTGACGGGGTGTCCCGGCTCGAGCCGCCGCAGGCTCGTGCGTGCGAAGGTTTCGGGTGATACGTCGAACCCGAGGACGTCCCCCCCGTGCTCGACGACCGTCAGGCACGCGCCGTTGACCGCGACGGACGCGCCGGGCTCGCTGCCGACGGGCACCACCGAGCAGCCGATCGAGAGCCTGCTGCCGTTCAGCGCGAGCACCTCGCCCCGCTCCTCAACGATCCCCGTGAACATAGGCCTCCAATCGAAGGTCGCGGCCGAACCGTTCGGCCGCTCCGAGATCGAGGCGCAGGGCCGAGGTCACGGGCGAGAACCCCTCCCCCGCCAGGACGCCGGGCGCTCCTGTCCCCCCGATCAAGACAGGGGCCAGATACAGCACGACCTTGTCCACGAGACCCTCGCGCACGTAGCTCCACGCGAGCGTCGCGCCACCTTCGACGAGCACGGACTGCACGTCGCGTTTGCCGAGGGCCTCCCCGAGTCCGACGAGCGAGACGCGGCCGTGCGCGTCCGTATCGAGGATCAGCACATCGGCGCCGGCCGCGCCCCACGCTCGCACGCTCGACTCGCTCGCGGCACCGGTCGTCGCCACCAGGGTGGGAGCGGCTCCGTCGAACAAGCGTCCGCGGGCCGGGACTCTCCCCGCCGTATCCACCACCACGCGCAGCGGAGGGCGAGCGTCGCCGAACCGGGGGTCGCGAACGGTGAGGGAGGGGTCGTCCGCCAGCGCCGTCGCGGCGCCCACGACGACCGCGTCCGCGCCTGCGCGCAGACGCTGGACGTCGGCGCGGGCCTCCTCACCGGTGATCCACCGCGAGGTGCCGTCGGCGGCCGCGGTCTTCCCGTCCAGGCTCGCCGCCACCTTCAGGACGAGGAACGGCATCCCCGTGCGCACGTGCCGCTCGAAGGCCTCGTTCATGCGACGGGAGCGATCCTGCAGGGGGCCCACCCGGGTCTCGATGCCGGCGTCAGCGAGCTCCCGCAATCCTGGGGCCTCCCCCTCGAGGTTGGGGTCGGTGGTGGCCGCGACCACGCGCGCGACGCCGGCGTCGATGAGCGCGCGCGTGCAGGGAGGGGTTCGCCCGACGTGGTTGCAGGGCTCCAGCGTGCAGACGACGGTCGCCCCCTGGGCGCGATCGCCCGCTCGTCGCAACGCCATGACCTCCGCGTGATCGGTGCCGGGGCCTTCATGCCAGCCCTCGCCCACGACCGCCCCGTCGCGCACGATCACGGCGCCGACGAGCGGATTGGGAGAGACACGGCCCCACCCACGCTCGGCGAGCTCGAGGGCCCGCCCCATCTCCGACTCGTACCGCTCCACCACGACCCCGTTCACGTCGGCCTCGGCCGGAGCGGTGGGTGGTGTCGGACGCAGGCGGCGCGACTCACGAGGCCGCAGGACGCGGCGGAGCCGTCTCGCCCGTCTCCTCCCATCCCGACTGTACGGTCGGTCCCGGAGTTCCACCGGGTCCACCCTCGACTGGCTGCCGCGGGGTTGCGGACTGTCACCGCCGGTGGGGAATCGCACCCCGCCCCGGAAACAGGCTGTTGCTGCCCGCCAGTATAGGGGCCTTCCCGAAGAACGCGCTCGCCGCGCGCGACGTCAGGGGGTGCGCCGGTCGATGGCGAAGCTCGAGCCCAGCTCCCGCTTCGCGTACTGCTTCATCTCGGTGGCCACCGCGACGGCCTCGCCGTAGTGAGCGAACGGCCGCTGCTGCGTGCTCGCGATGCCGATGGAGATGCCCACGAGGGGGATGTCCTGCAATTCGCCCTTGCGATCTTCCATCTTCACGAACCCGCGCTCGAGATCCTCGTCCTCGTAGAACTCGCGCCGGCTCTCGTCGAATCGCTGCGCGATCGACCGTGCCACCTGCTCGGCGATGTCGGGGTCCACGACGGCCACGAAGTCGTCCCCACCCACGTGGCCCACGAACCCCTCGGCGCCGTCGGAGTGCACGACGGCATCCTGGATGATCCGGGCGGTCGCCTGGATCAGCCGATCGCCGCGCACGAACCCCTTCTGGTCGTTGTAGGTTTTGAAGTTGTCGAGGTCGCAATACAGCACGGCGAAGGGTCGGCCGTCGCGCACCTGCCGCTCGATCTCCTCCTGGATCCGGATGTTGCCCGGCAGGCCCGTGAGCGGCGAGAGGTTCCGCATCTCCTTGGCACGGCGCAGGGTGCCCTTGACGCGCGCGAGCAGCTCGATGGGGTCGAACGGTTTGATGATGTAGTCATCCGCTCCGGACTGCAGGCCCGTCACCTTGTCCGCCGACAGCGCCTTCGCCGTCAGCATGATGATGGAGGTGCTGGCCGTCTGCGGATTCTTCCGTAGCCGCTGCGCCACTTCGAACCCGTCGATCCTGGGCATCATGACGTCCAAGAGCACGAGGTCGGGGCGGATCGCGCCGGCGCGCTCGAGCGCCTCCTCGCCGTCCCCCGCGACCGCGACGTCGTAGCCGGCCGAGCGAAGGTTCACCTCGACGAAGCGAGCGATGTCCGGGTCGTCGTCGACCACGAGGATCGTCTCAGGCATGGTCGGCGGCACCTCCCTTCGCGATCGCCGCCAGCTCGGCGGCGGCCTCGGCGGGGTCGGGGGCCTGGAAGATCCCCGAGGCGCTCACCAGCACCGTCGCACCCGCGTCCATCGCGCGCCGAGCGTTGTCGATCTTCACGCCGCCGTCGATCTCGACGTCCACGGGGACGCCGCGCCGATCCGCCTCTTTTCGCACCGTCTCCAGCCGCGGATACACGGCCGGGTTCAGGCGCTGGTGAGACCAGCCGGGCTCGATGCTCATGAGCATCACGTCATCGACCTGGTCCAGGTACCCGAAGACGTCCTCGACGGGCGTTTCCAGTTTGATCGTGGCCCCCACGCGCATCCCTGCGGCGCGTGCCTTGGCGATGACTGGCTCCGGGTCGCTCACGGCCTCGTGATGGAAGGAGACGACGTCGAGCCCGGCTTCGGCGAGCTCGTCGAAGAACGCCTCGGGGGCATCGACCATGAGGTGACCGTGCAGGGTCCGATCCGTGTACGGCCGCAACGAGGCAACCACCACCGTCCCCAGGGCGATGGGGGGCACGAAATGTCCATCCATGATGTCGATGTGGATGATGTCGGCATGGCCTTCGACGAGCTTGACTTGGGCGGCGAGCTGGGCGAGGTCGGCCGACAGGATGGAGGCGGCGAGGGATCCCACGGCGCGTATGGTACCCGCCGCCCGTCACCCGTCGGGGCCACCGAGCTATGCACGCTTGGTGAACGCGGCCACGAACATCCCGTCGGAGCCATCGCGATGGGGCCACAGCCGGATCCGCTCGGCCGGCCCGCGGGGCCCCTCGATCGTGGCGGGCTCCAGGTCGGGACGATGACGCACGATCGCGTCGCACGCCGCCTCCGTCTCCGCGCGGGGGAACGTGCACACCGAGTACACGAGCCGCCCGCCCGGTCTCAGCGCGTCGGAGACGGAGGAGACGATGGCCACCTGGAGCCTCGCAAAGCGGCTCAGCTCGTCCTTGCGGGGCCGCCACAGGAGCTCGGGCCGCCGCCGCGAGGAGCCGATCCCCGAGCACGGGGCGTCGACGAGGATCCGATCGAAGGGTCCGAGCACCGCTGGCGCCGTCGCATCCTGCGTGAGCACGAGCGGGTGCACTCCGAGCCGGGCGGCACTGCGCCGCACGAGCTCCGATCGTCGAGGACGGAGCTCGGCGGCGACGACCCGGCCTCCCTCTCCCACCAGGCAGGCGAGGTGCGCGGACTTGCCGCCGGGGCCCGCGCACGCGTCGAGCACGTGATCGCCCGGACGAACCTCGAGCGAGGCCGTCACGAAGGCGGAGGCCTGGTCCTGGACCGCGAACCACCCCTTCTTCCAACCGGGCAGCGTCGTCGGGTCCCCGCCGTCCACCAAGAAGCAGTCGGGATGCAGCGCGGAGGGGACGGGGTCGAGCCCCGCCTCACGGAAGGCTCCGCGGAGGGCGTCGGGCTCGATCCGGCATCGATTGGTCCGGATGGATAGGAGCCCGCGCTCCGCGAACGCCTCCGCAGCGGGTTCGACCTCATCCTCGTCCTCGAGGACACGACGGAGCTCGCCGAGGGCCCACGGCTGCATCCCCGTCCGCACCGCAACATCACGGTCCCCCGCCCCGGCGGGCCACGGCGGTGGGTCCGCCGCGAGCTTGCGCAGCACCGCGTTCGTGAACCCTCGCTCGCGCGGCCCCGCAAGCTCGACGGTCTCCCCCACCGCGGCGTGCGCCGGCGTGTGCAGGTACAGGAGCTGATACGCGCCCAGGCGCAGGACGTCCCTGGCCACCGGGCTCATCCGCGCCACCGGCCGGTTCGCGCGTTGCTCGATCGCCCAATCGAGCGAGCGCCGATGCCGGATGGTCCCGTAGGCGAGCTCGGCGGCGAACGCTCGGTCGCGCCGGTCAAGGGCGGAGCGCCGCAGGGCGGCCGGGATCACGAGGTTCGAATAGCCGTCCTCCTCGACCACACGGCGGATGGCCGCGAGCGCCACGGCCCTGGCGCCCGGACGCGGAGCGGGCGCGGTCCCGCGCACGGGCCCACGGTTCAACCGAGTCGCTCGCCGGGCCGGATGCGTACGCCGCGGGCCCAGTCGGCGGCCGCCATGTGGCGACGACCGGCCGGTGCCAGGTCCCCGAGGAGCACGTCGCCCGCCGTCGTCCGAACGAGGAGCGTCCCATCCTCCCCCACGAGGAGCGAGCCGGATGGGGAGCGGCCCGCCTCGGGGACGAGATCGACGTGGCCCTCCTCGGCCCGGAGCACCTTGAGCGGTTCGCCGCGGAACGACGTCGTGGCCCCCGGGGCCGGGCCGAACGCGCGGATCCGTCGCACCACGGTTCGCGCATCCTCGGACCAGTCGATCACCCGATCTTCGGCCTCCAATTTTGGGGCGAGCGTCGCGGCTCCGGCGTCTTGGTCGCGCGCCCCGGCGCGGCTCGTCTCGAGGTCCTCGAGCACGCTCGCGAGCAAGGCGCCCCCGACGGCGGCCAGGCGCGCGCCGAGGGAGCCCGCGTCGTCATGCTCGCGGACCGGTTCGTCCGCCTGCGCCAAGATCGGGCCCGTGTCCAGGCCCGCGTCCATCTGCATCACGCTCACGCCGGTCGTGGCGTCGCCCTCCAGGAGGGCGTGCTGGACGGGGGCGGCCCCGCGCCAGCGCGGGAGCAGGGAGAAGTGCACGTTGACGGCGCCCTGCGGCGCGAGGCTCAACACGGGGGGTCCGAGGAGCGCGCCGTAGGCAACCACCACGAGCACATCGGGCGCGGCCGCCCGAAGCGCGGCGAGGCCGGGCCCCGCCTGCACGCCTGCCGCTTCTTCCAGCGGCAGCCCGAGCGTGCGCGCGACCTCGGCGACCGCCGTCGCGGTGAGCCGCGCGCCACGTCCCGCCGGACGTGGCGGGTTCGTCACGACCAACGCGATGTCGTGGTCCCCACCGGCCAGCGCCTCCAGCGACGGCACAGACCACGGATCGTTGCCCAGGAAGGCGATGCGCATCTGGGCAGGATAATCGGCGGATCAGGCGTCGGCGCGATCGGCCGGGTCGGGACCCCTGCGAAGGAAGCGGCGCTTGCCCTGCGGCTCCTCCAGGCCGAGCTCGATGCGGCGCAGCTCCCCCAGCACCGCCCTGCGTCCCACGTCATCGAGGCGGTCGATGAACAGGGTGCCGCTCAGGTGGTCCGTCTCGTGTTGGAGGATCCGCGCGAGCAGCCCCGCGCCGTCCATCGCGTAGTGGGTACCGTCGAGGGCCTGACCCCGGCACGTGACGGTCGCAGCGCGCCGGGTCGGGTGGAACGGGCCGGGGATCGAAAGGCATCCCTCGTCCTCCTCCGCCTCGCCCTGCAGATCGAAGAGCACGGGGTTGGCCATGAACCGCGGCCCCGTCTCGCCATCGTCGAAGACGAACAGCCGCTTGGATAGCCCCACCTGGGGGCCGGCGAGGCCCACCCCGGGGGCGGCGTACATCGTCTCCACCATGTCGTCGAAGAGGCGGCGCAGCTTGTCATCGAAGACCGTCACCGGCGCGCACGGCGCCTTCAGCACGGGATCGCCGAGCGTGCGGATGTCGAGGATCATGCCGGGCTCCGGGTCACAGGTGCGGCTCCGCCTCGACCCGTGCGACGACGTCGCGAGCGGCCAGCCGACGCATGGCCACACCGAACGCGGGCACCGCCGTCGGGTCGAGCGCGAGCAAGCATACCGTTCGCTCACCCTCCGACGTCACGAGCAGGGTGTGCGGCTCCAAGGCCGACAGCGCCGGCTCCAGCTCCTCGGTTCCCGCCACGCGGAACACCGCCGCGCCGACCGGGAACCCGGCGTCCGCGCGGCGGGCCGCCTCCTCGACATGGAAACGATCCGGCTTGCCGCGGACCAACGCCTGCACGGCCGCGTCGTTCGCGCGCGTTGCCTGCACGATCGCCCTCCCGCCGGGATACGCCCATGCCACGGCCTCCATCCACGTGGTCAAGGCGCGCTCGCGCGCCGAGATGCCCGGTCGGCGCTCGGCGCGGTCCGCGTCGAGGACACCGACCAGGTCGAGCCGCCCCGGACCGAGGTCTCGCACGTCGTCCGGCCCTCCCACGAGGATCTCGCCCTCCTCCGGCAGGCGCGGCGCATCGCCGCTCCCGAGCCGGCGTACCGGTGTTCGCGTCGCGCGCGCCGCCCACTCTTCGACCCGCTCCGCCCCTCCGCGACGCAGGCCGAACCGCACCCCGCCGCAGGTCTTGCAGCGAGCGAGCGCCTCGCACACCACGCAGCGGACCGACCCCTCCTCGGACCGAAGCACGCCCCCGCAGGCCGCGCACGTTGCCGGCGCGCCGCACGTTCGGCAGACGGCGGCGATGCCGTAGCCCGGCAACGGCGAGAACAGGAACCCGCGGCCGGCGTCTCGGAGCGCCCGAACCAGGCGCGGGGCGCGACCTTCCGGGCCGGGGCGCACGATCTCCACCGGCGGCCAGCGCCGCCGTGGGGGCTCTATGACCGGCAACCCCAGAGCCGCGGCCTCCGATGACGCGCAGAGGGCCGAGAGCACGCACACGGCGCCCGCCAGCCCGGCGCGCGCCATACCAACGTCGCGCACGTGGTAGTAGGGCGCTCGGTCCTCGCGGTGGGCGGGATGCGACTCGCGCGAGACCAGGATCAGCCCGAGGCCGGACGCGGGGGCGAACACGGCGGGACGCGTGCCCACCACGACGTCGTAGGTGCCGGCCTGGACGTCGAGCCACAGGCGGAAGCGGGAGCGCTTGGATCCACCCACGAACACGGCGGCGCGCTCGCCGAACGCCTCGCGCACCGCCGCCGCGGTGGCCGGCAGCGGCTCGGCCTCCGGGACGATCACCAGCGCGCGCCTCCCTGAGTCAAGGCACGCCGCCACGGCGGCCACGGCCGTGGCGGGTTCCTCGTCGGGCGCCGGGCGCAGGAGGAAGCTCGCGCCCGCCGCGTTCGGGTTGCGGAGCGAGGACAGCAACCCGGGTGCGCCGTCGTAGACATCCAACACGGAGGGTTCGGGCGCGGGCGCGGCATCCGCCCATCCCGCACGACCCGCACGACCCGCTGCGGCGAGCGGCTCCTCCGAGGCCACGCGAGGCGGCGCGATCCTCGAGAGGACGGCGGCGAGCGGGGCCACGTAGCGCTCGCTCACCCACCCAGCGAGCCGGAGCATCTCGTCGTCGAAGTAGCGAACCGTCGAAACCGACTTCTTCACGGCGAGTGTGCGGGGCGGGATCTCGCTCGTAGGTCCCAGCACCCAGCCGCGCACGAGCTTGCCGTGGAACGGCACGTGCACCAGCGAGCCCACCCCGGCCCCCAACCCGGGATCGAGCCGATAGGTGAAGGGTCGGTCGAGCGAGAGGATCGGCCGGTCGACGCAGACCGCGACGGGCCCGCCCAGGGTGGCGGCGCTATCCGAGGGCTGCGCGGAGATCCTCGACGCGGTCGGTCGCCTCCCAGGGAAACTCCTTGCGCCCGAAGTGGCCGTAGGCGGCCGTCTCGTTGTAGATGGGGCGCAAGAGGTCCAGGTCGCGGATGATGGCGGCCGGACGGAAGTCGAACAGATCCCACAGGGCGGCCTGGAGTTTGTCCGGGTCCACCTGCTCCGTCCCGAACGTCTCCAGCATCAACGAGACGGGGTGGGCGGTGCCGATGGCGTAGGCGACCTGCAGCTGCGCGGTGTCGGCGAGTCCCGCGGCCACGATGTTCTTGGCCACGTAGCGCACCATGTAGGCCGCAGAACGATCGACCTTGGTGGGGTCCTTGCCGCTGAACGCGCCGCCGCCGTGCGGGGCGTAGCCCCCGTAGGTGTCCACGATGATCTTGCGCCCCGTGAGCCCGGTATCTGCCTTGGGCCCCCCGATCTCGAACCGGCCCGTGGGATTGACGAGCACGCGCGTGGTGGCCGCGTCCAGCTCCGGGAACTCCCGGAGCACCGGATCGATGACCTCCGCCGCGACGTCGGGCGCGAGGAGTGTCTCGACGTCCACCTCCTCGCGGTGCTGGGCGCTGATGAGCACGGTATCGACGCGCACGGGCCGGTCGCCCTCGTACTCGATGGAGACCTGGGACTTGCCGTCGGGGCGCAGGTACGGGACGACGCCCGCCTTGCGCACGTCGGCGAGGCGGCGGGAGAGCCGGTGCGCCAGGGCGATGGGCAGCGGCATGAGTTCGTCCGTCTCGCGGCACGCGAAGCCGAACATCATGCCCTGGTCCCCGGCGCCCAGCGCGTCCAGGCCGTCCGAGGAGTGGCCCTCGCGATGCTCGAGAGCGTCGTCCACCCCTCGAGCGATGTCGGGAGATTGCTCCTGGATGGCGGTCATCACCCCGCAGGTCTCGCCGTCCAGGCCGAACTTGGCGTCCGTGTAGCCGACGTCGGTGATGGTGCGGCGCACGATCGAGGGGATGTCCACGTAGGCCTTCGAGGTGATCTCGCCGCTCACGAACGCCAGCCCGGTGGTCACGAGCGTCTCGCACGCCACCCGGCTGTCGGGGTCCTCGGCGAGCAGGGCGTCCAAGATCGCGTCGGAGATCTGATCCGCGAGCTTGTCCGGGTGCCCCTCGGTAACGGATTCCGACGAGAACTGGTGCCGGTGGCTCATCATCGGCGTGAGTCTATCCGGCCGGAGCGACGCACGTCAGGGTCGGAGCCTCGCGACGATCCGGTCGACCAGCGCCTCGGCGAGGGCGGCCTTGGTCCAGTTCTGCATGGGGGCGCCGTCCGTGCCGTCGCTCACGATCGCGGCGTGGTTGGACGCCGACCCGAAGCCGGTTCCCTCGCGTCCGACCTCGTTCGCGACCAGCAGGTCGAGGCCCTTGCGCTCGAGCTTCGCGCGTCCCGCGTTCTCCACGTCGTCGGTCTCCGCCGCGAAGCCCACCAGGATCTGGCGCGGGCGTCGTTCCTGCCCAAGCTCGGCCAGGATGTCGGGCGTGGGCTCCAGGATGAGCTCCGGCGTGCCGTGATCCTTCTTGAGCTTGTCCTCGGCCGCGGACTTGGGCCGGAAGTCGGCCACCGCCGCCGCCATCACGATCACGTCGGACTCCGCCGCGGCGGCACGCACCGCGCCGCGCATCTCCTCGGCCGTTCCGACGCGCGTCACGCGAACGCCGGTCGGTGCAGGCACCGAGCCGGGGCCGAGGACGAGGTGGACCGTCGCGCCTCGGGCGGCCGCCTCGGCGGCGATGGCCACGCCCATCCTTCCGCTGGATCGGTTCCCGAGGAACCGGACGGGATCGATGGGTTCATGCGTGGGTCCCGCCGTGACCAGGATCGTCGTGTCCTCCAGGTCGCGGACACCCTCCAGCTCGAAGCAGCTCGCGACGACTTCCGCGATGATCTCGGGCTCGGCCAGCCGGCCGATCCCCTCGTCGCCGTGGGCGAGCGCACCGCTCACGGGCCCCGCGAATCGGACGCCGCGCGCCGTCAGGGTCTCGACGTTGCCGCGGGTGGCGGGGTGCTCCCACATCCCCGCGTGCATGGCAGGCGCCACCACCACGGGACCGGCGAACTCGAGCAGCGTGGCGCTCAAGAGGTCGTCGGCGAGGCCGTTCGCGAGCTTCGCCAGGACGTTGGCGGTCGCGGGGGCCACCACGGCAACGTCCGCCTCATGGGCGAGCCGGACGTGGAGGACCTCGCCGGGGTGCTCCCACAGTGAGGTGTGCACGGGCCTCCCGGTGAGAGCGGCGAAGGTGTCGACACCGACGAACCGGGTGGCGGACGCCGTCATGACGACGGTCACGTGAGCGCCGGCGGTGACGAGGAGACGAGCCAGGGCCGCGGCCTTGTAGGCGGCCACGCCGCCGGTGACGCCGAGCAGGACCCGGCGGTCTTCCATCGGCTACTCGGCCGGGACGTCCTCGGCGCGCTCGTAGTCGATCTTGCCCTCGGCGATCTCCTCGAGGGCGATCGACAGCGGCTTGTTGCTGAAGCCGGTCTCCACCAGTGGTGGCACGAACTCGCCGCGCCCCTCGCCGAGCTGGCTGTAATAGCTGTTGATCTCCCGAGCGCGCTTGGCCGCCAACACGACCAGCGAGTACTTGGAGTCGACGGCGGCGAGCAGGTCATCGATCTTCGGTTCGATCATGAAGAGGGGTCCTTTGCGTCGGAGCGGGATGCCTCGATGATAGCAGCGACCTGCATCGACGCCGCTTCGAGGTCGTCGTTGACCACGGTGTGATCGAACAGATCTTCCCGTGCGAGCTCGCGTTCCGCCTCCGCGAGCCTTCGGGCGATCTTCTCCTCGTTCTCGGTCCCGCGCGTGCGCAGACGGTCGGCGAGCGCCTGCATGGTGGGCGGAACCAGCAGGATCAAGATCGCGTCGTCCACGCGCCCGCGCACCTGGCGCGCGCCCTCGACGTCGATCTCCAAGATCACGTCGCGGCCCTCCCCCCGCGCCGCCTCGACGTCGGCGGCGGGCGTCCCGTAGAAGTGATCGAAGACGGAGGCCCACTCGAGCATCGTGCCCTCGTCCACCATCTGCTCGAATCGATCGGTGGACACGAACGCGTAGTCGATGCCGTCGACCTCCGCCGCGCGAGGCGGTCGGGTGGTGGCCGACACGGATAGGGCGAGGCGGCTGGGGTCGCGCGCGAGCACCTGCCTCACCACGCTTCCCTTGCCCACGCCGGAGGGGCCTGCGATCACGATGAGGCTGCCTCGCGGTGAGGCCACCGCGGACGTTACTTCGCGAACTTCCCGAGGAGCAGCTCGCGCTGCTTCGCCCCGAGGCCGCGCACGCGGCGGCTGGCGGAGATGTCGAGCTCCTCCATGATCTTCTGCGCGCGCACCTTGCCGACGCCCGGGAGCGACTCGAGCACGTTCGTCACCTTCATCTTGCCCACCGTGTCGTCGCCCGAGGTCTCCAGCACGTCCCTGAGGGTCTTCTTGCCGGACTTCAGCTCGCCCTTCAGCTCGGCCCGCTTCTTGCGAGCCACGGCCGCCTTGGCGAGCGCCTGCTGACGCTGCTCGGGCGTGAGGGTGGGTAGCGCCATCGCCTGCTCCTTTGCTGATATCCGTCGGGTGGTGAACGCGCGCGAGTATACGCAGTCGCGCAGAGGCCGGACAATCCGGGAACCGCCGCGCTACCTGCGACTTCGTGGGCCGCAGGCCCTCTGGGAACTCAGCGGATCATGCGCAGGATGCCCCGCGCCGCGCCGGCGGGGTCGGCGGCCGCGGTGATCGGCCGACCGACCACGAGGTAGTCGGCGCCCTTCTCGACGGCGGCGTTCGGTGTCAGCACCCGCACCTGGTCGTCGCCGTTGGATCCCTCCGGCCGGATCCCCGGCACCACCAGCACGAAATCCTCCCCGCAGGCGGATCGAACGTCGTCGACATCGTCTCCCGACACCACGACGCCGTGCAGCCCGGCCGACTTCGCCTCATACGCGAGCGATGCCGCACTCGCGAAATCCTCGCCGCTCTGGGAGCTGAGGACGGTCACCGCGATCACGAGCGGCAGCCCCGAGCCGCGCTCCTCGCAGGCCCGCTCCGCCCCGCGCAGAGCGGCGCGCATCATGGCCTCGCCCCCCAAGGCGTGCACGTCGAACATCGCCGCGCCGAGCCGCGTGATGTTCGCCGCGGCGCCCTCCACCGTGGCCGGGATGTCGTGGAGCTTCGCGTCGACGAACACGGGCGCGTGCAACCGGATGTGGCGAACCGCGTCGGGGCCGTGCGCCCAGAACAGCTCGAACCCAACCTTCAGCATGGCCACGTCCGGGCCGAGCAGGGCCGCCAGCTCGCCGGCTCGATCCAGGTCCGAGACGTCGAGCGCGACGATGAGGGGGTTGGGGGGTCGCGGGATCACGCCGGATGCTCCTGCGCCGCGTCGGGCTCGGGCCTCCCGAACGAGGGGGGCACGCGGAGGCGGCCGCGCACGTCGGCCGGCGACGCGAGTCCCTTCGCCTTGAGGTAGCGGACGATGCCCTGCGCCACCGTGACGGGCGCATCGGGGTCGACCAGCGTCGCCGTCCCGACCTGCACGGCCCACGCCCCCGCGAGCATCGCCTCCACGGCGTCTTCTCCGGTGCGGATGCCCCCCACGGCCACGACCGGCGTCTCGGGAACGGCGCGTGCCACCTCGAAGACCGCACGCAGCATGAGCGGGCGGATGGCGGGACCCGAGAGCCACCCCGTCACGGCGCCGAGCGCGGGCCGAAGCCGTTCGGCGCCGACGCCCAGCGCCGGCGGCGGCCCCCCGACCGTGAGCCCGTGTGCGCCCGCACGCACGACCGACCGCGCCGTGCCCCCCAGGTCCGGGCCATGGATCGGCAGCTTCGCGAACGTCGGCACGAGCGACATCCGGGATACCGCGCCGACGATCTCCGCCGCCCGGTCGGCATGCACACCGAACTCGTCGCGCCCGAGCTCCTCGTCGGGGCCCGCCAGGCACGTCTCGATGGCGGCGACCTCGGGCCGGCCCTGGAGGATGCTCGTGAGGCGAACGAAGTCCTCGAGCGAGGAGCCGGCGATCGATACGATGGCGTGCGCGCCGCGCGCAAGTCGGGGCAGCTCGTCGGCCAGGAACGCGTCGATCCCCGGGTTCTGCTGCCCCGTGGACCACACGATCCCGGCGGGCGTCTCGGCGATGCGCGGCGTAGGCGACCCTCGTTGCGGGCGCAGGGTCACGCTGCGGGAGACCACCGCGCCCACCTTGCGAAGATCCACGAGGCCCGCGAGCTCTTTGCCCGTGCCCGCGCACCCGGAGGCGATCATGACCGGCGTCGGCAGGATCAGGCCGGCGCCCAGATCCACGGAGAGGGAGCGTCTCACCCCGGCCACGAGCGCACCACCGGGAGGCCCTCGGGCGGCGTAGGCAGCATCACGGGCTCCTCGCTCAACCATCGATCCCACACCACGCGGGCCGGATTGAACACCGGCCCGTCCACGCAGGACCGGAGATGGTCGTAGCCCCGGCCGTCCTTTCGGGCGATGGGCACGACGCAGGTCTGACACAGGCCGAAGCCACACCCCATGCGCTCCTCGATGAGGATCTGCGCGGGCAGGCTCCGTTCCCGGCAGAACGCCGCGATGCGTTCGAGGGTGCGCGCCGGGGCGGCCGCGTAGACCACCCCCGCCTGCGTGCGCTCGGTCGCCTCCACCAGGCCGTCCATGACCGAACCCCGCTCGCCGAGGGTGCCGTCCGCCGTCACGATGGTGACGGTCTGGGAGAGCCGCTTGCCCTCGATCGGCTTGAAGACGTGCTCGAGCGTCTGGCCCCCCACCACCATGTCCACGCGCTTGCCGCGAGCCAGCAGCTCCTGGGCGAGGAAGTACATGGGCGCCGCGCCATGCCCCTCGGCGACGAGCAGGCAGTTCGTGAGGTTCTTCGGGTAGGCGAAACCCTTGCCCAGCGGACCGATCACCTCCAGGAACTCGTGCGCCTTCGTGGTGGTGAGCCAGCTCGTGCCGGGACCCGCGGGATCGACCACGAACTCGAGCGTTCCCGCCCACCCCCCGCGACGGGAGGCCTGGTGGATCGCGAAATGGCGGCGCAGCAGGAACTCCCTGCCCTCGGGCACCTTCACGGCGAGGAACTGCCCGGGGCGCGCCTTCTCCGCGATCTCGGGCGCCACGAGGGTGAGCGAGTGGTAGGAACCGAGCTTGCGGGTCGACAAGACCTCGGCGCGGACGCGCTTCATCGGCGCTCCCCCGGGATCGCCGCCGCCTGATCGAACGTGAGCCGCGCCTGCGATGGCCCTCGGGCCGCGTCGGCGTGATGCTCTTGGATCGAGCGAGGCTCCGTGAGGTCACCCCGGAGCGCCTCGATCCCTCGCACGGCCGCGAGCACCCCCGCGAGCGTCGTCACGCACGGCACGCCCGCGCTGGCCGACGCCGTGCGGATGAAGTAGCCGTCGGTGCGCGCTCCCCGCCCGAACGGCGTGTTGATCACGAGGTCCACATGCCCGCCCCGGATCAGCTCGGCGACGTTCTGCGGGCTCTCACTCACCTTCGCGACGCGCTCGACCCGGATCCCGGCGCGCTCCAGGACCCCCGCGGTTCCCCCGGTGGCCAGCAAGCGGAACCCCATGTCCGCGAGGCGCTTGGCGGGGAACACCACGGCGCGCTTGTCGCGGTTCGCGACGCTCACGAAGACCGTACCGCCCGCGGGAAGGGCGTGGCCTGCGGCCACCATCGCCTTGGCGAGCGCCATCCCAGCGTCCGCGTCGATGCCCATCACCTCGCCCGTGGACTTCATCTCGGGGCCGAGTACGGTGTCCACGCCGGGGAACCGGCCGAAGGGGAGGACGGCGGCCTTGACGGCGGTGTACGGCAGACGACGATAGTGGCGATCGTCGTTGGGGACGACGCCTTCGGCCGACAGCTGCGCGAGGGTGCGGCCGGCGAGGATCAGCGTGGCCACGCGGGCGAGGGACACGCCGATGACCTTGGACACGAAGGGCACGGTGCGCGAGGCGCGAGGATTCGCTTCCAAGACCCAGATCCGTTCGTCCTTGACGGCGAGCTGGAGGTTGAGCAGGCCGACGACGCCCAGTCGTCGCGCCAGACGGCGTGTGATGTCCTCGATCGCATCGAGCTCCTCGTCGGCGAGCGTGGCGGGCGGGATCTGACACGACGAGTCCCCCGAGTGCACCCCCGCCTCCTCGATGTGCTCCATCACGGCGCCGATGAACACGTCGGTCCCGTCGCAGACCGCGTCCACGTCCACCTCGATGGCGCCCTCCAGGAACCGGTCGATCAACACCGGGTGATCGGGCGAGGCCTCGGCGGCCGTTCGCACGAACCGGTCGAGGTCCCGTTCCTCGTACACGATCTCCATCGCGCGCCCGCCCAGGACGTAGGACGGGCGCACCATCACCGGGTAGCCGATCTGGGCGGCCAGCGCACGCGCCTGCGCCCGCGTGCGAGCCTCGCCGTGCGGCGGGGCGGGGATCTCCAGCTCGTGGAGGATCGTCGCGAACTTCCCGCGGTCCTCGGCCAGATCGATCGCGTCGGGCGACGAGCCGAGGATCGCGAAGCCCTCTTCCTGGAGCGTCCGGGCGAGCCCCAGCGGGGTCTGCCCCCCGAGCTGCGCGATCACCCCCACGGGGCGCTCGGCGCGGCAGACGGCCAGAACGTCTTCGGGCGACAGCGACTCGAAGTACAGGCGGCTCGAGGTGTCGTAGTCGGTCGAGACGGTCTCCGGGTTCGAGTTCACCATCACCGACTCGAATCCGGCCTCCTCGAGGGCGAACGCCGCATGCACGCACGCGTAGTCGAACTCGATCCCCTGCCCGATCCGGTTGGGGCCTGCGCCCAAGATCACGATGCGCGGCCGCGCGGCCGGGCTCACCTCGGTCTCCTCCTCGTAGCACGAGAAGTGGTAGGGCGTGGTGGCGGGGAACTCTCCCCCGCAGGTGTCCACCGTCTTGTACACGGGAGCGACGCCGAGCGCGTCGCGGTGGCCCCTGACCGAGGCCTCGGTCGTTCCGCACAGGTACGCGAGCCGCGCGTCGGAGATCCCCGCCCGCTTGGCCTCCCACACCTCTCGCGCGCTCAGCGTCGAGAGCCCGCGGCCCCGCAGCGCCCCGGCCAGCTCGACGACCTCGGAGATCTGGTCGATGAACCACGGGTCGATCCCCGAAGCCGCGGCGACCTCGTCCACGCCGTATCCGCCGACCAGGGCCCGCTCCACGAGGTGCAGGCGCTCCTGCGTGCCCTCGGCGAGCCCCGCCAGGATGTCGCCCTCCGACGACGCCGCCGCGTAGTCGGCGCCCAGGTCGTAGCCGGCCTTCTCCACCCCGCGGCAGGCCTTGCCCAACGCCTCCTTGAAGGTGCGGCCGATGGCCATGACCTCGCCAACGGACTTCATGGTCGACGTCAGCCTGGGATCGGCCTCGGAGAACTTCTCGAACGCGAACCGCGGGATCTTCACCACGACGTAGTCGAGGGTGGGCTCGAACGATGCTGGGGTCTTCCCCGTGATGTCGTTCGTGATCTCATCGAGCCGATAGCCGACCGCGAGCAGCGCCGCGATCTTCGCGATGGGGAACCCGGTCGCCTTGGACGCGAGCGCGCTCGACCTGGACACGCGCGGGTTCATCTCGATCAGCACCTGGCGTCCGGTCGCCGGTTCCACCGCGAACTGGACGTTGGACCCGCCGGTCTCGACCCCGATGACGCGCAGGACCTTCAAGGCCGCGTCGCGCATCTGCTGGTACTCGCGGTCGGAGAGCGTCTGCTGGGGGGCGACCGTGACGGAGTCGCCGGTATGGATGCCCATCGGGTCGACGTTCTCGATGGAGCACACGACCACACCGTTGTCGTCGGCGTCGCGCATGACCTCGAGCTCGAATTCCTTCCAGCCCGCGATGGATTCCTCGACCAGGATCTCCGCGACCGGGCTGATCTCGAGGGCCCGCCGGGCGAGGGAAGCGAGCTCGTCCCGATCGTGCGCGAACCCGCTCCCGCCGCCACCCAGGGTGAACGATGCCCGCACGATGACGGGATAGCCGATCGACGCCCCGAGCGCGAGCGCCTCCTCCAGCGTGTGGGCCACGCCGGCGCGGGGCACGTCGAGGCCAGCCTCGACCATGGCCTCCTTGAACCTGCTGCGGTCCTCGGCGCGATGGATCGCCTCCAGCGAGGCACCGATGAGCCGGATGCCCAGGCGGTCGAGCTCGCCCGACTCGGCGAGGGCCACCGCAACGTTCAGCGCGGTCTGGCCGCCGATGGTGGGCAGGAGGGCGTCGGGCCGCTCCCGCCCCAGGATCCGCGCCACGGACGCGGGCTCCAGCGGCTCGACGTACGTGCGGTCGGCGAACTGCGGGTCCGTCATGATCGTGGCCGGGTTCGAGTTCACGAGGACGACCTCGTACCCATGGTTGCGCAGCACCGTGCAGGCCTGTGTCCCGGAGTAGTCGAACTCGCACGCCTGCCCGATCACGATCGGTCCCGAACCGATCACCATGATCCGATGGATGTCGTCGCGCCGCGGCATGCTCAGGCGGCTCCCATGAGATCTCGGAACGCGCCGAAGAGGTAGCGAGCGTCGTGCGGACCGGGCGCAGCCTCCGGGTGGTACTGAACGCCGAACGCCGGCACGTCGAGGCTCCGCAGCCCCTCGAGCGTGCCGTCGTTGAGGTTGCGATGCGTGAGCGCCACGCGACCGGGGTCGCCGCGGGCCGCGCCTCCGGCGCCCCCCCACCCCTGCGCGTCCACCGCGAAGCCATGATTGTGGCTCGTGATCTCGACGCGGTCCGTTTGGAGGTTCTTCACGGGCTGATTCACGCCCCGATGCCCGAAGCGCATCTTGTACGTGCGCCCACCCAGCGCGAGCCCGAGGAGCTGGTGGCCAAGGCAGATCCCGAACAGGGGAACCGTGCCCAGCAGCTCGCGCACCGAGGCCACGCCGTAGGTGGTGGCGGCGGGGTCGCCGGGCCCGTTGGACAAGAACACGCCGTCGAACCCGCCGGCCGCGACGGTGGCGGCGGGCGTCTGCGCCGGGAACACGGTGGTCTCGATCCCCGCCGCCGCCAGGCCCCGCAGGATGCTGCGCTTCATCCCATAGTCGTAAGCGGCCACGCGGTACACCCGCCCCGGGTCCGTCGAGGCCCCTCCCACGAGCGACCCGGCGTCGTAGGGCTCCGGGGTCGTCACCGTTCGGGCCAGGTCGGCGCCCGCCATCCCCGGCGTCGCGAGGACGCGTCCGACGAGCGAGTCCGCGTCGAGATCCAGCGCGGAGATCGCGGCGCGCATCGACCCGCGTTCGCGCAGCACCCGCGTGAGGCGCCGGGTATCGATGCCCTCGATGCCGGTCACCCCCGCGGCGGACAACGCCTCCTGCAAGGTGGACTCCGCGCGCCAGTTCGAGGCGCGGCGGGACGCCTCTCGCACGGCGAATCCCGCCACCCGGATGCGGCTGGATTCGGCGTCGCGCTCGTTCATGCCGTAGTTGCCCTGGTGGGGGTACGTGGCGGCCACGATCTGCCCGGCGTACGACGGATCGGTCAAGATCTCCTGGTAGCCCGCCATGCCGGTGTTGAAGACCGCCTCGCCGAACGCCTCCCCCGCCGCGCCGAACGCGTTCCCGCGGAAGACCGTCCCGTCTTCAAGCGCCAAGATGGCGGCAGGGCCCCTCATCGGGTCGGCTTCTCGTCCGCCACCGTCAGGCGCCCGCGCAGCATGGTGAACCGCACGCGGCCGGTCAGCTCGCGACCCAGGAACGCCGCGTTCCTGGCCTTCGAGGCGAACGGCGCTTGCACGGTCCAGGGTTGCATCGGGTCGAAGACCAACAGGTTCGCCGGTCGGCCCACCTCGATGCCGCCACCGTGCCCGGCGGCGCCCAGGATCCGGGCGGGCGCCGTGCTCAGCGCCTCGAGCGCGCGCGGCAGGCACAGGAGCCCCGGGGCGACGAGGTATGTGAGGACGGACGCCAGCGCGGTCTCGAGCCCGATCGTGCCCGCGGGGGCTTGGTCGAACTCGGCCTCCTTCTCCTCCACGGCGTGGGGAGCGTGGTCGGTGGCGATCGCGTCGATGGTTCCGTCGGCCACGCCCGCGCGCAGGGCGTCGCGGTCCTCCGCCGATCGCAGGGGCGGGTTCACCTTGAGGTTGGTGTCGTACGTGCGCAGGTCATCGTCGGTGAAGACGAGGTGGTGCGGCGTCACCTCGGCGCTCACCCGAACGCCTTCGGCCTTCGCGGCCCGGACGAGCTCGACCGCCCGCGCCCCGGTGAGGTGGCAGATGTGGATGCGCCCGCCGGTCATCCTGGCCACGGCGAGGTCGCGCGCGACCGTGATCTCCTCAGCCTCCGCCGGGCGTCCGTTGAGCCCCATGGTGGCGGAGTTGACGCCCTCATGCATCTGCCCCCCTTCGACCAAGGAGGCATCCTCGCAGTGATCGGCGATCACGATCTCCTGCGGGAAGGCCCTGGCGTAGGTCAGGGCGTTGCGGAGCACCCGAGCGGTGGGCACGCAGTTGCCGTCGTCGCTGAACACGCGCACGCCCGCCGCGACCATCTCGCCCATCTCGGCCAGCGACTCCCCCGCCAGGCCCTTGGTGATGGCACCCACGGGAAAGACGTCGCACAGGCCGGCGGCCGCCGCCTTCTCGCGGACCTCGGCCACCACGCCGGCGTGATCGGTCACGGGGTCCGTGTTGGCCATGGAGGCGACGGCCGTGTAGCCACCCACGGCCGCCGCGCGGGTGCCGGTCTCGATGGTCTCCTTGGCCTCGAACCCCGGCTCCCGCAGGTGCGTGTGCAGATCCACGAGGCCGGGGCAGAGCACGAGGCCCGCGCAGCCGATCGTCTCAGCCCCGTCGGCGGGGACCTCCGCCCCCACCGCGGCGATGGCTTCGCCCTCGACCAGGACGTCCATCGAGCTATCGACGCCCGATGCGGGATCGACGATCCGGGCGCCCACGAACCGGTAGCGCTCACTCATCGCCCACCCCCGCTTCGGCGGCGCCGAGCAACAGATAGAGCAGGGACATCCTGATGGCGATGCCGTTCGTGACCTGCTCCTCGATCAGCGCGCGCGGGAGGTCGGCCACGTCCGAATCGATCTCGACCCCGCGGTTCATGGGGCCCGGGTGCATGATGAACGCTCCCTCCGGGAGCATGGCGGCGCGTGCGGCGGTGAGGCCGAACAGCCGGTTGTACTCGCGCACGCTGGGGAAGTACTCGAGGCGCTGGCGCTCCCGCTGAACGCGCAGCACGTAGCAGACGTCGAGCTTGGGCAGCACCGACCCGATGTCGTAGCTCACGTTCACGCCCCACTGCGGGGCCTCCGGCGGGATCAGCGTGGGCGGGCCCACCAGCGTCGCTTCGGCGCCCATCTTGACCAGCCCGAAGCTGAGGCTCCGAGCCACGCGGGAGTGCAGCACGTCGCCCACGATGGCGACGCGCAGGCCCTCGAGCCGCCCGAGCCGCTCCCGCATGGTGTAGAGGTCCAGCAGGGCCTGGGTGGGGTGCTCGTGCGTGCCGTCCCCGGCGTTCAGCACGTGGCCGTCGACCCACTTGGTGAGCTGCAACGGCGAGCCGCTCGAGGAATGGCGGATCACGATGGCGTCGGCCCCCATGGCCTGCAGCGTGAGCGCGGAGTCCTTCAGGCTCTCGCCCTTGGCGACGCTCGAGCCGCTGGAGCTGAAGTTGATGACGTCCGCCGAGAGCCGCTTGGCGGCCAGCTCGAAGGAGATGCGCGTGCGCGTGGAGTTCTCCAGGAAGAGGTTCACGACCGTGCGTCCGCGCAGAGCGGGCACCTTCTTGATGACGCGCGTGCCGACCTCGCGGAACGACTCCGCGGTGTCGAGGATGCGCACCACGTCCTCGGCGGTGACGTCGTCCATCGAGAGGAGGTGGCGGTTCATGCCGGCCCCTCGCCGCGGGTCGCCTGCTCCACGAACACCCCGTCCTCGCCGTCCATCTCCGCGACGAGCACCCGGACGTCGTCCGCGCGACGCGTCGGGACGTTCTTGCCGACGAAGTCCGCGCGGATGGGCAGCTCGCGATGCCCGCGGTCGACGAGCACGGCGAGCTGGATGCGCCGCGGGCGTCCGAAATCCATGAGGGCATCCATCGCCGCTCGGATCGTCCGCCCGGTGAACAGGACGTCGTCGACCAGGACGAGGGTCCTCCCGGTGATGTCGAAGCCCACACGCGTCTCGTGGACCTCCGGCGCCTCGGCCTTCATGCCGATGTCGTCGCGGTAGAACGTGATGTCGAGGATGCCCACGGGGACGGCCCGCCCCTCGATCCGGTTGATCTCGTCCGCGAGCCGCCGCGCCAGATGGTCGCCGCGGTTCGCGATCCCGATGAGCGCCACGTCCTCGCCGCCGTGGTCGCGCTCCAGGATCTCGTGGGCGATCCGGGTCGTGGCGCGCCGGACGTCGTCGGGGTCCATCAGGCGCCCACTCACGGAAGAACGCCCTCTCGAGCATGCGAAAGGGCGCCCAGGTTGTATCCCACGTATCCGCTCCCTTCCCGGCCTCTCGGGACCGGACTTAAAGGGGAAGTGTTCCGGTGTCGAGGATAGCACCAGGCGCGAGCTGGCGGAGGACCTTCCTGGCGCAGCTCAACCCCCGGTCGTACACTGGCATCCGGTACCGGTTCCGTCCGGCACCGTCGATGCGAAGGTGGTGTGGGCACATGGAATGGGGAGTCGTAGCAGCCGTCGCGGCCGGCGTCGCCTTGCTGTTCGGGGTGAAGAAGATCCCGGAGTTCGCGCGGAACATCGGCCGGGCCCAGGGTGAGTTCAAGAAGGGCCTGCGCGAAGGCGTGACCGAGGAGCCGGACGACGCCGGCACGCCCGAGGACAAGCCCGCAAGTCCCACGCCCGACGCCTAGGCCGACCGGTCGGGTCGCACGGCTCGCGCGATGGGGCCTAGCACGCCGTTCACGAACCGCCGCGACTCATCGGCGGACAGGTCGGAGGCCGCCTCCACCGCCTCGCTGATCGCGACCGAGGTCGGCACCTCGGGCCGGTGCAGCAGCTCCTCCACCGCCACCCGCAGGATCGTGCGATCGAGCGCGGCCATGCGTGCCACCGTCCACCCCTCGGCGTGCTCCTCGAGCAGGAGGTCGATCTCGGGTTCGTGCTCGGCCACGCCCTCGACCAACTCCTGCGCGAATGCCGGCACGTGGCGCTCCGCCGCGAGCCAGTCCCGCATGACCTCGGGGGCCGCCTCGTCGGTGACGTCGGCCTGGTAGAGGATGTCGATGGCGGTCCTGCGCGCGCTGCGACGACCCGTCAACGCTTCACGCGTTCGATGTATTCGCCGGAGCGCGTGTCGACCTTGATCTGCTCGCCCTCCTCCACGAAGAGCGGCACGTTGACGACGGCGCCGGTCTCCAGCGTCGCGGGTTTCATCGCGCCCGTTCGCGTGTCGCCCTTGGCCCCCGGATCGCAGCTCGTGATGGTGAGCACCATCGAGGCCGGCAGGTCGACGGTGATGGGGACACCCTCGTGCAGCGCGACCGCGGCCTGCGAACCCTCGACGAGGTAGTTGGCGGCGTCCCCGACGAGCACGCGCGGGACGTGGATCTGCTCATAGCTCTGCAGGTCCATGAACACGAAATCCTCGGTCTCGGGGTACAGGTACTGGTAGTCCTTGCGTTCCACGATGGCCTGATCGACCTTGACCCCCGCGTTGAAGGTTCGCTCGATCACGGCGCCGCTCTTGACGTTGCGCAGCTTCGTGCGCACGAACGCGCCGCCCTTGCCGGGCTTCACGTGCTGGAACTCGATGATCTGGAAGAGGGTGCCGTCGAGCTCGATGGTCATCCCGTTCTTGAAGTCGTTCGTGGAAACGCTCACGCAGGTCCTCAGCTCCTCGGGCTCACAGTTCGATGAGATCGCGGGAGGAGCTTCCCAGGACGCGGCATCCGTCGACCGCGACCTCCACGCTGTCCTCGATCCGAACGCCGCCCAGCCCGGGGATGTAGATCCCCGGCTCGACGGTCACGACCGCCCCCGCCTCGAGCACGTGATCGATGTCCCGTCCCAGGCGCGGGCCTTCGTGGATCTCGAGCCCGACCCCATGGCCGAGGCCGTGGGGGAACGCGTCGCCGTAGCCTGCCGTCTCGATCACGGAGCGGGCGGCGGCGTCCACCTCGGCTCCCGTGACCCCGACGCCGACCGCATCGATCCCCGCCTGCTGCGCCTCCCGCACGACATCGTGGATCTTCTTCAACTCGGTGGCCGGCGCACCGAACGCCAACGTGCGGGTCATGTCGGCGTGGTAGCCACCCACGAGCGCGCCGAAGTCCAACTTGATGACGTCCCCCTCCTCCAGCAGCCGATGCCCGGGCTCGTGATGAGGCTCGGCCGCGCTCTCCCCGAAGGCGACGATCGGGTCGAAGGCGAGGCCGTCGGCTCCGTCGCGGCGGAGGAGGCACTCGAGCTCCCAGGCCACCTGCCGCTCGCTCCGCCCGACCGCGAGGAACTCCAAGATGTCCTCGAACGCCTGATCGGTGACCGCCTGCGCGCTTCGGAGCAGGGCGAGCTCCTCGGCGTCCTTCACCCATCGCTGTCGTTCTACGGCGTCCAGCACCCCGACGACGTCGACCTCACCCAGCCGCTCGGCGAGGCGATCGCGGCCGTGCACGGTGAGGACCTGCGCCTCGAACCCCAGGCGGGTCACGCCCAGGCGGACGCAGAGATCGCCGAGCGCCCGCTCGAAGCCGTCGAGGTAGGTGATGCGCTCGAGGTCGGGGACCTCGTGACGCGATCGCTCCGTGTAGCGGCCGTCGGTGAGGAACACCGCGTCCGCGGCGCGTACCAGCACCTGCCCGTTCGAGCCCGTGAAGCCGGTGAGGTAGCGCACGTTGGACAGCCCACAGATGAGCATGGCGTCCACCTCGAGCTCGCCCAGTCGACCCCCCAGGGCGTCTCGTCTCAGCTGGTGATCCACGGCATCGCCTCCAGTGCCAGATGATAGCCACCGGCCCCGAGGCCGGTGATCGTGGCCCGGCAGGCTTCCGAGACCACCGAATGACGGCGGAACTCCTCCCGGGCATAGATGTTGGACATGTGGACCTCCACGACGGGCAGCCCGCAGGCCTCCACCGCGTCGCGCAGCGCGAACGAGTAGTGGCTGAGCGCCCCGGGATTGATGACGACCGCCGCGCACCCCTCGGCGTCCGCACCCAGAAGCCACCCAACGAGGTCGCCCTCGTGATCGGACTGGCGCCAGTCCACCTCGTGGCCGAGCGTCCCCGCAAGCTCGCGCACGCCCGCCATGATCTCCTCGAGCGACTCGTCCCCGTAGGTGGCCCGGTCCCGGCGCCCCAGGGCACCCAGATTGGGCCCGAAGGCGTAGAGGATCTTCACGCCCCCGCCCCGAGGGTTCGAAGGAGCGTCCCGACCTCCTGCGGCGTGACGCCCTCCACGATCACGGGCTTGCCGACGTCCTCCAACAGCACGAACCGCACCCCCCCGAGGTACTTCTTGTCCAGCCGCAAGGCCGACAGGATGTCATCGACCGGAGGGAACGACCCGTCGACCTCGAGCCCCAGGGATGTGAGCAGCCTGGTCACGCGCGACGCGACACCAGCCGGGCACAGCCCCCGCACCTCCGAAAGGCGCGCCGCGAACACCATGCCCACCGCGATCGCCTCGCCGTGGGACCTGCCCTCGAACGCGTCGAGACGCTCGAGCGCGTGCCCGAGCGTGTGCCCGAAGTTGAGCATCAGACGCGCACCCACGTCGCGCTCGTCCTCGGCCACGGCTGCGGCCTTGGCCGCCGCGCACCGGGCGATGAGGACCTCCAGCGCTCCCGGGTCGCGAGCCAGGACCGGTCCGGGACCGGATTCCAGCTGCTCCAACAAGCGCGTGTCGAGGGTGAGCGCGTACTTCGCGACCTCGGCGAGCCCCGAGCGGTAGTCGCGCTCGGACAGGGTCGCGAGCGTCCCGACGTCCGCGAGCACCGCCCGCGGTTGATGGAAGGCGCCCACGAGGTTCTTGCCTTCGGGCAGGTTCACCGCCGTCTTCCCCCCGATGGCCGCGTCCACCTGCGCGGTCAGGGTCGTGGGTACCTGCACGAACGGCAGGCCGCGCATGTACGTGGCGGCCACGAAGCCCGCGAGGTCCCCGGTAGCGCCGCCGCCGAGCGCCACCACGAGGTCGTCGCGGTGGGCCTCCTGCGTGGCGAGCTGGTGCAGAAGGGTCGCAAAGACCTGGAGGGTCTTGGCCGCCTCGCCTGCGGGCACGGTCAGCAGGACGGGCTCCAGCCCCCCCGCGGCCAGGCCTGCCGCGAGCGGCTCGAAGTACCGGGGGGCGGCCTCGGCGTCCGCCACCACGAAGGCCGACCGGACGTCGAGCAACGGCGGGAGGAACGAGGCAGCGTCGGCGAGGATCCCCGAGCCCACCACCACGTCGTAGGGGTGGCCCGGGATCGCCACGCTCACGCGGACCAACGCAGCTCCTCGATGATCGCCTCCGCGACCTCGCCGGGTGCCCCGCTCGCATCCACGACGTGCGCGGCGAACTCCCGGTACAGCGGCTCCCGGTCGGCGAGGAGCCGCTCGAGGTCACCCGGTTCCCGGATCAGCGGGCGATCGGCCGCCGGTCGGATGCGAGCCCGGAGCTGCTCCACGGGCACGTCGAGGAACACGGCGGTGCCCGTGTTGCGCAACGTGATCCGGTTCGCCGGCTCGAGGACCACGCCGCCGCCGCACGCGACGACCGCCGGATCGTGCATCGACGCCTTCGTGAGGGCGCCCGCCTCGAGCGCGCGGAACGCCGCCTCCCCCTGCGCCTCGAAGATCTCCGGGACGCTACGGCCCTGCGCCGCCTCGATCACGAGATCGAGGTCCACGAACGGCACGCCCAGGCGCCCGGCGAGCTCCTCGCCCACCACGGACTTCCCCGCCCCGGGCATGCCCACGAGGTACACGATCACGGCAAGGACCCCACGTAGGCATCGAGATTGCGGCGGGTCTCGGCCGCCGAATCGCCGCCGAACTTCTCGAGCGCGGCGGCCGCCAGCTCGAAGGCGACCACGGCCTCCCCCACCACGCCGCCGGCCGGCACGGCGCACGCGTCGGTGCGTTGCTTGATCGCGACCGCTTCCGTCTTGGTGGCAAGGTCCACCGTGGCCAGGGGCTTGGGAACCGTGGAGAAGGGCTTCATGGCCGCCCGCAGACGGATGGGTTGGCCGGTGCTCATCCCACCCTCGATGCCTCCCGCCCTCGCCGTCTGCCGCCCGATCTCGCCGCCCCGCAGCACTATCTCGTCGTGGGCCTTCGAGCCGGGGCGCGACGCGGAGGCGAACCCGTCTCCCACCTCCACGCCCTTCACCGATTGGATGCTCATGAGCGCCAGGGCCAGCCGCGCGTCGAGCTTGCGGTCGTAGTGCACGTAGGAACCCAGGCCCGGCGGCGCGCCGTACGCGAGGACCTCGAACACGCCCCCCACGGTGTCGCGCTCCTTCCGCAGGCGGTCGATCTCCCCGACCATGGCGTTCGAGGCCTCCGGGTCCAAACAGCGCACGGGCGAGGCATCGATGGCACCCAGGTCCTGGGGCTCCGGAACCCGGGCGCGGGCCGGCACCTTGACCTTGCCGACCTGCACCACGTGCGAGAGCACCCGGACGTCGAGGCCCGCCAGGAACGCCTTGCAGAACGTCCCCGCGGCCACGCGCGCCGCGGTCTCGCGGGCGCTCGCGCGCTCGAGCACGTTGCGCACGTCGTCGAACCCGTACTTCTGGGCTCCCGCGAGGTCGGCGTGGCCCGGACGCGGTCGCGTGAGGCGCTCCTCGGGGACGTCCTCGCCCTCGACGCCCATGAGATCCGCGTACTTGGTTTCGAACTCCAGGTTCACGATCGTGACGCCGATCGGCGAGCCCATGGTCCTTCCGTGCCGCACGCCGCTCAGGATCTCGAACCGGTCGCGTTCGAAGCGCTGTCGGCCGCCGCGACCGTGCCCATGCCGGCGTCGCGCGAGCTCCTCCGTCAGCTCCCGGAGCGAGATCTCCACACCGGCCGGCATGCCCTCGAGGATCATCATCAGACCCTTGCCGTGGGACTCCCCCGCGGTCAGCAGACGCAACATTGCGCCCATCATAGAGATGAAGCGAGGGCGGCCCCGAAACGGAGCCGCCCTCGCGGACCGGCGACCGCTCCCCCCGTGGGCGGGCCGCCGGGGCCATCGCGAACCACTAGATCACTTGGAAGAGGTGGCGCAGAGCGTGAACGACTCGTCTCCGAACAGGAACGTGGCGCAGTTGCCCGACGCCGAGCGGAACTCGAACTGGCCCGCATCGAACATCCCGCCTTCGGCCACGTTGTAGACGGTCCCGTCCACCTCGACCTGCGCCCGGGTCTTCCCGTTGCGCTGGAACACGTCCAGCAGCACCACCGTGTGCCCGCCGATCACGGTGCTGGAGCCGCTGGGGGTCGAGGGCGGCGGCGTGGTGGGGCTCGTCGGGGGCGGCGTCGTTGAGGTGGGGGGCGGGCCCGTGCCCGACGTCGGGGGCGGCGTGGTCGCGGTCGACGTCTGGAGGATCGGTGGCACTGAGAAGGGGTCGCGCCCCGTGAAGTTCTGCGCGGGGGGCACGGTGGGCTGCACGGTCGGCGTCCCCGTAGGTCCGACCGTGGGCCCCCCGGTCGGCGTCGCGACGCTCGCCGGCGGAGAGAACGAGGGAAGGGCGACCTCGCCTCCGCCAGGCGACAACAGGGTGTAAATCAGGAACAGGGCCACGATCCCCGCCAGGGTCACCCCGCCGATCTTCAGCGTCCGTTTGTCTCGATCCGTCAATGGCATCTCAGGCTCCCGGCGAAGGCGACGAGGTGGTCGAGCCGGCCGACGGACCCGGGACCGAGCCGGGCCCGGCGCTCGTGTCGCTGGTGTAGAGGATCAGCGATCCCGTCATCTGCAGGAACGGGATCGATCCGCTGGTGGTGTTGTCGCCGGCCGGGCTGATCGTCGCGGTCTGGACCTTCGCGACGCGCGGCAGGGTCTCCACGTTGTAGAGGTACTCCGCGAGGGCGAAGTAGTTGCCCTTCACCGTGAACGTCACCGGGATCTCGGACAGGTTGGTCTGGGTGTTGAGCGTCGGCTGAGCGGGCGTGAACTGCCACAGCTTGATCCCGGCGCGCGTGGCGGCGTTCGCGAGCAGCTGCAAGAACCCGGGTTCGTCGGCGGTGGGCGGGATCTGCTGCTCCACGTCCTGGATGATCTTGCGGTTCGCCTCGGCGTCGTCCTGCGCCTGCTGCAACGCGGCGAGCTGCGACAGCAGCGTGGCCTGCTGCGCCTCAGTCGTGTCGAGCTCGGTGTTCGCCGAGCTGACGGCGCTCATCTTGGGCAGCACGAGCAGCACCACGAGCAAGACGGCGAGGACCGCCGTCACGGCGATCACGATGAGCAGGCCGCGTCTACCCTGCACCGGTCCCCGTCCCTCCTGTCGCCGTGCCGCCCTGCACGTCTGCCAGCTGACCACGGGGGGTGATGACCGCGTCGGACAGGTCTGCATTCGAGCTGATCGTGTAGCTGAACCCGTTGTCCTGCAGCGCCCCGTTGGACACCCATGGGTTCTCCCAGCCCTTCACGGACTCCAGCCGCGTGAGCCACGAAGCGATGGTCTGGACCGACGCCGCGTCGCCGCTGGCCGCCATGGTCACCACGAACGGCACGACCCCGGTGGTCGTCGCGGCGCCGGTGGTATCGGCCGGCGTGAGCTGGAACGTCAGCGAATCGAGCACCATGTCGGACGGGATCACACGCGAGACGTCCATCAAGAGACCGGAGAACGAGACCTCGCCTGACCACGCGGCGTTGAGCTCCTGCTGGGCGGCTTGGGCCGAGGCTTGCAGGGTCGCGAAGTCCGCGAGATCGTTGATCTGTGTCTGGATACCTTGGTTCGTGGCCTCCTGGGCGGCGATGTCGTCGTTCACGCCGCTGAGCTTGGAGGCCTGGAAGAGATAGAACGCGAGGATCAGCAGGATGAGGCCCGCCCCCGCGGCGATCGCGAGGTACGTACGGCGGCGCTGGCTCTGCCGCTCGAGGATATCGGGGGGGAGGAGGTTGACCTGGCTCACGCCGCCCTCCCGGGGATCGCGAGACCCACGGCCACCGCGAGCAGCGGCTCGGCCTCAGCGAGCGCTTCGTCGGACAGCTCCAGGTTGTGCCGCACGTGCTCGAAGACCCGGCCTGCGTCGATCTCCACCGGGATCCGCTGGCGCAGGAGGTCCATGAACCCGTCGAGCTTCGCGCCCCCGCCCGACACGATGAGGCGTTCGATGGTCGCGCCCTGTGCCTGCGCCGTGTAGAACTCCAACGAGGACCGGATCTCGTCCACGAAGCCGGTCGCGCGCTGGATGGCGAGCTGGTGGATCTGGGCGGGATCGGGGACGTCTTCAAGGCCGGCCACGACTTCGCCGCGTTTCAGTCGCTCGGCAACGTCGTCCTCGACGCCGAGACCGCGCGCCACGGCGATCGTGATGTCGCGCCCCCCCGACGGCAGGATGCGGACGAACCTCGTTGTGCCCCGGGCGTGCACCACGATGTTGGTGACATGGGCACCGATGTCGATGACGGCCTCGTCGACCGAGTCCTCGAGGTCCATACCGGCGCTCGGGGTCCCGACCGCCCGCACCATCGCGAACGGGATCAGGTCCAGACCGAGCGGCTCGAGTTTCGCGTCGAGCACGGCGGCCACCATCTGGTCGACCATGCCTCGCTGCGCCGCCACGAGCAGCATCCGGAGCATCTTGCGCCCCTCTTGGTCGAACTCCTCGATGGGGTCGAAGTCCAGCACGGCGTCGTCCACCGGCATGGGGATGAACTCCTGAACCTGGAAGCCGAGCGAGGCGCGCAGTTCCTTGTCCGGGAGGTACGGCAGCGCGATCTCACGGACCACGACGCGCTGGTTCCCGACGCCCATGTAGACGTGCTTCTGCTTGAACCCGCCCCGCTGCCAGAGCTCGCGCAGGGCCTCGGACACTGCCGACGGATCCCTGACCTCGCCGTTCTCCACGGCGCCGGGGGGCAACCCGACCTGGGCGGCATGGAGCACCGTCGGGTTGTCCCCGCCGGTGAGCTCGACGGCTCGCACCGCCGTGGAGCCGATGTCGAGGCCGATCCGCCCCTTCGCCACCTAGTGCCCCTCCACCCGGACCGAGCGCTCGCTGAGGTAGCGCTCGACGTCGTTGCCTCGGATCCGGTAGTTCTTCCCGACCCGAACCGCGGGCAGCTCTCCCGCTTTGATCAGCCGGTACACCGTCATGTTCGAAACGCGCATCACGGCCGCCACCTCGGTCACGGTGAGCAAGCCACCCGACCCGAACGGTTGCGGTTCGCCCATCAGCCGGTCCCGCTCCTCCGGCACCACAGGGGTGCCCCTCCCGTGAGCGCCGCCGGCGCCCCAATCACGGACACCTCCGGTGCCCCCTCTGCCACATGTTGCACATCTGCCCCATCGAGCTATCCAGGGCACGTTTGCCCCGTTGAGCGTGCCCACGAAACACTAGGAGACAGGCGTTGTCAAACATTTCGTGAACCGCATGACCGCCGGCCGATCGGCCGGGGAGGACTTCAGGCGGGCACGAAGGTCCGCAGGTACCAGTCGGAGATCGGCTGCGCGAACACCACGGCGACGAGCGCGCCCGCGGCGAGGTAGGGCCCGAACGGGATCGTCGATTTCCGCCCGCGCCCGATCGCGAGGGCGATGATGCCTCCGATCCCCCCCAGGAGGATCGCGATGCCCGCGGCCGCCGCCACGTACCGGAGCCCGAGCGAACCCAGGACGAGGCCGATCAGGGCGGTGAGCTTCACGTCGCCCATCCCCATCCCCCGGGAGATCAGCGCGATCAGGAGGAACACGCCCCCATAGGCGAGGGACCCTATGAGCGCGCTCAGCGGGTCGAGGCCCACCCCGAAGGCCCATCCGACCAACACGGCCGCCGCGAACACGATCGTCGAGGGGTATGTGATCGCGTTCGGGATGATCCGCCGCTCGAGGTCGATGGCGGAAACGGCGATCAGAACGGCGTCGAGGGCGCACAGCATGATCACCACGTACGGCACGTGGTGCGCGGCCGTGGTGGCGGCGAAGATCAGCGCCGTCAGCGCCTCGAGGACGGGATAGCGCAGGGAGATCGGCTCGCCGCACGCACGACATCGGCCCCGCAGCGCGAGGTAGGAGACGACCGGGATGTTGTCGCGGGCCCGTATCGCCTTGCCGCAGCCCGGGCACCGCGAACCGGGCGACACGATGGACTCATGTTCGGGCACGCGGTCCACGACGACGGTGAGGAAGCTTCCGATCGCCAGGCCGACCACGCCGGCCACCACGATCCAGAAGGCGTCCATCGAGGGCCGATCCTAGCCGGATCTAGGGAGCGTTCCAGGCGTACGCGGGCTTCTGCTCGACCCAGGTGGCGATCTTCCACGCCGCCGCGATCGGGTTCAGGAAGTGAGGCGGCGACTGGTACTTCAGCCGCTGGTCGTAGTTGTAGTTCTTCCCGTATCCCGATCCCGAGGTGCCAATCAGGCCGACGATGCCACGGTACTTCTGGGCGATGGCTCCCGTGACATTGATCTTGCCCAGGGGGGCGTCGTCCCCGTACAGATAGTTCTGGACCCGGAACGAATGCTGAACCGTAAGGATCCCCGCCTGCACGATCGGATCATTCAGGGCGTGGGTCACGCCGGGCAGATCGAGGTTGCAGTACCAGTCATTCGAGGTGGAGTGGAATGGGTCCTTTAGGTACACGATGTCACAGTAGGCGTTGCTGGGTTGGCCGTTCGACACGACGTGGGCGACCGGATGATAGATCTCTACGTAGTTGTTCGCTACGAGTCCCAGGATGTCGTTGCCGCCCGTTCCGCCCTGGTACTGAACATTGTCTACGATTTCGATATTGTTGTCGGCCGCGATCGTCAATCGACCTTTGAGCATTCCCTGAAGGAACACGTCGCCAGTCTTGCAAGGGTACGTCGTGATGTCGTGCAGCTCTGGGTAGCCGAGCGGGTGTTGCACGGGAGCTCCGGTGCTTGTCTGACGAGGCTTCAACTGCGGGGAGGTGATACAGCCGGAGGTGTAGTTGGAGTCGCTGGAACTCGACGGCACGTTCTGCACGTAGATCACGCCGTTGGCCGGCAACGCCTGAGGAGACGGGGACGAGAAGCAGTTGTTGTGGTCGGTCGCCGTCGTCCTTGTGAACGGACTCACCACGGTCATGGTGCCTGCGAAGTTGAGCGTGATCGACGTGGGGCCTGTGAACAGACACCCCGTTCCCCCGAGCGCCTTGTCGGCCTCGGACTTCACCGCAGTGTTGCTCGGGGGCATGGTGAGCGGCGCCGCGTACTTCGGGTCGCCCGGCTTGAATGAAGGAGTGGCCCCGCCCCCATTGATCCAACGGGGGCCGCTCGCGGGCTGGTAGCTCGTGGTCACGTCGCCCAGGAACTTGGGGCTGCTGTTGTGAAAGATGTGGATGGCGTCGTTAGAATGCAGCGGACCGTTGATGGTGTCGCTGGAGCTAAACCAGATGTTCGTGCACGCCGCGTCCCTTCCTTCGTAGTAGTGCTTCGCGCAATTCGTCTGGGCCTGAGCGGGCGTGAAGTTGTCGTTGACACCCGTGTCGTAGGCGGCGGGGTCCTTCGTCTCGTAGTCGGTGAAGTACAGGTAGTCGATGAAGGAGCGGCGGCGAAGCGTGGCCTGGACCGTCCGGGTTACGTTGCGGGACCGCCCGGTCGACGTAACGACGATCGCTCCTTGGGTCGTGAGGGACGACGTGTCGGTCGAGTAGCGGAACGATGCCTCCGCGCCGGAGTTGGGGACGTCCACCCACGTCGTGAACGCCTGGTTCCCGTCTGGGGGCAGGTTCCCTGCCGAGTAGATGTAGTACTGGTCGTTCTCGTTGAGGCGGAAGAGATAGTCGTCGAGTCCCGCTTCGGCCGCCGAGAGGGCGGCGTTCCAGTCCTGGTCGTGGCGCGAGATGGGCTGGGATCCCACCGCGTACGCGATGGACCCCGCCACGATGATCAACATGATCATGGAAACGAGCAGGACGGTCACCAGGACCACCCCTTCCTCGCCATCGCTACGCAGTCGCATCATCATCGCGGATCACCTCTACGGGCTGGGGCTCGGCAACGGGTTGTAGTCGACGTTCGGGAGCCGGACTCGGTTGATCAAGGTCGTGTATGGCACGTTGGGGGTTGAGCTCTGCTTCACGGCCAGAGTGATCCCCACGGCGTTCACGAGCAGCTGGTCGGCGTCCGACAGCCTCGTGGATGGAGCAGGGAACGCCGTCGGGATCGAGTTCGCATCGTCGTAGTAGTAGGTGAACACCGGAACGCTGACGGGGTTCGCCACGTACTTGCCCACGAGACGAGTGGTGTAGGAGCCGGTGTACGTGCAGGCGGGCGGCGTCTCGCCGGCGCCGGCCGAGAGCGTCTGCTCCTTCAGGACGTGCGGGTTCGTGCCCGTGTCGATGTAGAGGTGCACCACATCCGGGCACGGGTTGGGATTGCCGGCGGTAAGGGTCAGGTTGGCGTAGAACCACACCTCCGTCTTGCCGGCCCACGGGGCGCTGTTCCCGAACCCGGGGGCTGGCACGCTCCCAGCCGTGACGTCGAACGGCGAGGAGGTCGGGGACAGTCGAGCACCGGTCCTCAGGTCCTTGGACACGTTGTTCATGAGGGTGCGTCCTTCGTCGAGGTTCTGCAGGCGGAGGTTCTCAGCGTTCGACGCGGTCTGGATGCTCACGAACCCCTTGAGGACGAACGCAAGCACCAGGGAGAGCAGCGAGACCACCACCACGAGCTCGACGAGGCTGACGCCGGCCTCTCCGCGGCTCGCCTCGCGCAGTCGACGATGGAACGCCAATGGGAGAGGAGGCCTCACCATGAGATGGTCACCGCCGGCGTCGTCGCATCCAACGGACTCAGCTGCTGGTCCACCGGGGTCGACGTCCCCGCGGCGGAGATCGACCAGGTGCCGTACGGGAGTGCCGTAGTGAGCAGCCCCGTGACCGGGTCGGTCGTGCCCAGCACGTAGGTCTCCGCGGTCGGACAACCCGAATCGGTCCCTACACCGGAGACGGGGTCATACGAGGTGGGGACGTGCGTGGCCGTCACCTGGACGCCGCCGCGCGGCAGGCCCAACGTCGTGCTGGTGGCCACGGCGAGGGCAGGCATCGCGACGGTGCCGGCACTCGCGGCGCCCTCGGCGACGGAGATCGGCGCGACCCGACTTGCGCCGGTGTAGTAGGGGCCACCGATCGGCTGGATTCCCTCGGGGTCGGCGTCGGAACACGCACCCGCCCAGACCTGGTATCCGTCCGCGTATGGGAACAGCCCCCCGATGGACCGGGTGGCGCCCGTGCCTGGTTCCGCGACGACCCCAGCTGGAAGGAGGTGGGAGTTGCCGATGGAGACCGGAACGCCCCCACTCGAGGGCAGCGGCGCGCCGCCCGCGTTCTGGAGCGTGAGGTTCAGGGTCGAGGCGGCCGCGTACTCGAACTGCAGCGACACAGTGGAACCCGACTGGACGGAGGCAGGCTGGGAGGGCGTCGTGACGCCCTGATCGTTCACGAACCCCAATCGGTCCAGCGAAACCACGTACGCTCCGGCTTCCTTGTAGGCGAAGAAGGCGCACCCGTCCGACGTGGTGGTCTGCGTGAAGGTGCCGTCAGGACCAGCGATCTCGACGGGCACGCCGGCCTGTGGAGCGGCGGCGGCGTTGCGGACGGTCACGGCCACGTTGCCGTTGGTCTCGTCGTAGGTTCCGACCGGGGGCGTGATGACGGTCTGCGACCGGGGCGGGGCGACACCCGTCATGTTTGCCCAAGTCACGGACACCTTGACCGACAGGTACGCAAGCGTCGAACCTGCTGGGGCCTGACAAGGTCCGGACGTCGCGTTGGGCGTGACCCACTGGGATTCCCGGGTGACCGCGTAGTCGACGCCGTCGACGCTCTGGGTCGAAACCACCTGGCCCGTCGTCAGCGCCGTGAACGCCGTGCTGCGGATAGTGTCCATCTCCTGGGAAGCGAGGTTTGCGGCGACCGAGCGGTTACGGTTCTGTCGCGTGAGGTTCAGGGAGCTGGTCATCCCGGCGGCGATCCCCGTGATCACGATGCCGAAGATGAAGATGGCCATGACCATCTCGACCATGGTGAAACCCTCCTCCCGCCGCGCAACGGCGCCCAGCAGGAGCGGTCGGCGGCGGGCCGGAGGAACCCTTCGGGGAGCGCGCGAAGTCATCATGTCCTTATGGATAGGGGTCGGCAGTTCGGGTGACGGCCTTTAGGATCAAGCCCAGCTGTTTCGCCCCCTACCTGTCGCCTCACGCGGTGCGATGCGAGCAGAAGCAGAAGAGCGGCCCCGAAGGACCGCTCTCCCTACAGCGGTGGAGCGCTTGCGTGGCGGTGGGCCTATGGGAAAGTAGCCGCCCCTGCGCCCTGTGCGTCCGAGCCAGCGCACGCGGCGCCGGTCGGATCGCTTCCGTAGAACGTGCCCGCAGTCGGGGTGGTGGACTCGTCCATGATCCAGTAGCAGGTTCCCGACGCTGACAACGCCGCGGCCGACCAAGCGTCGTTCGTGCCATTGCCGTTGAACGGCGTGACACTGACCACGTTGGGACCGGAGGAGTTACCGGTGTCCAGATAGGTCAGTGACGGCTCGATCCCGCTCAGGCCTGCGTTGTTGGCCTTCGAGTAGTCGTTCGTGTCCGTGTACGACGTCTTCGCCGCCACGAGCGCATTCCGCAGGCTCGACTGAGCCGCGCGGTTCTGCGCCCGGGAACGGGCACCGAGGAACGTCGGCAGCGCGATGGCGATCAGGATGCCGATGATCAGAACGACCACCATCAGCTCGATGAGGGTGAAGCCTTGCTCCTCCTCAGCACGGTTCATGAACCGCTTGAGCATTGTGCGCCTCCTCTCCTTGCTATTGCGCACCCCGTCGGCGCGCGTTCCCCCCAGTTGTCGGTCGGGAGGGGACTCGACTGAAGTCCGAAACCCCACGTGTTTTCCCCGATCCGCAAGGGCTGGCCGCGGGTCCAACCACGGATGCAAACGCGACGGCGCCCCGGAATAGCTCCGGGGCGCCGCGTTGACCTGGTCTACTTGACGAGGTTGATGATCTGGAACATCGGCATGTAGAGCGCAATCACGGCCGCCCCGACGGCGCATCCGATGAACGCGATGAGGATGGGCTCGATGAGCGACGTGAGCGCGTCCACGGACGCCTCGACCTCCTGATCGTAGAACTGAGCCACCTTCTCCAGCATGACGTCGACCTGGCCGGTCTCCTCACCCACCGCAATCATCTGCACCACCATGGGCGGGAACACCGCGTGACGCGCGAGTGGGCGGGAGATGGACTCGCCTTCCCGCACGCTGCTCTGGATGTCCTCGACGGCCTTGCCTACGACCCGGTTGTTCACCGTGTCGATGACGATGTCCAGGGCCTGCAGGATCGGGACGCCCGACTTCAGCAGCATGGCGAGGGTGCTGGAGAAGCGCGACAGGCACGTCTTGTGGAAGAGGCTCCCGAACACGGGGATCCGCAGCTTGATGGTGTCGACGACCTCCCGCCCGTTCGGGGTTCGCTTGTAGCGCTTGATCAGGAATCGGGCAAGGATCGCGCCCGCCAAGACGATGTACCACCATTGCTTGAAGACGTTCGAGACCGTGAGGAGGACGCGCGTGGGCAGCGGCAACGTGCCGCCCAGCTGCCCGTAGATAGTCTGAAACTGCGGCACCACGAACAGCAACATCGCGCTCATGATGAGGGTGACGAGGCCGACCACGGCGACGGGGTAGGTCATCGCGGACTTGATCTTGCCCCGGAGATGGACCTCGCGCTCTAGCATCGCGGCGAGGCGCAGCAACGTGTCGTCGAGGGAGCCGCCGGTCTCGCCCGACTTCACCATGGAGACGTACAGGTCGTTGAAGATCTTCGGATGCTTCGCCAGGGCCTGTGAGAGGGACGCGCCCTGCTCGACGTCGGAGCGGGAGGCGGCCAGCGCCTTCGCGAGGGACTCGTTGGTCGATTGATCCGCGAGGATGGACAGGGCGCGCAGGATCGGCAGGCCCGAGTTGATCATGGTGGCGAACTGCCGGGAGAAGACGGCCACCTCCTTGAGCTTGACCTTCTTCGCCGAGATGTTGATGTTGACGTTGAGGCCGCGCTTCTCCTTGCCCACCTCGAGGGGCGTGTAGCCCTGCTCGCGCAGACGCTGCAGGACGAGCATCTCGCTGTCGGCCACGAGGGTGCCGCTGATGAGGTTCCCCGACTTGTCGCGGACCTTGTATTGGAAGGTGTCAGGCATCGTGGCCTCCTACATCCCGCCCATGGTGCCACCCATGGACATGCCGGCTGAGGTGTTGTACCCGTCGTCGATCATGGCGCCCGCGAAGCCGCCGCCCACGAGGCGCTGCAGCTCCTCGGGGTCATGGCAGCGCTCGAACGCCATCTGCTGGGTGATGCGCCCCGTCTTCACGTGGGCGGCCAGCGACGTGTCCATGGTCTGCATGCCGAACCGGCCTCCCGCCTGCATGGCGGAGTAGATCTGGTGCACCTTGCCCTCGCGCACGAGGTTACGGATGGCGGGGGTCGCCACCATGACCTCGCAAGCCACGGCGCGGCCCTTGCCGTCGGCCGTGGCGATCAGCTGCTGCGTGACCACGCCCTGCAGGGTGGTGGCGAGCTGCACCCGGACCTGCTGCTGCTGATGGGGCGGGAACACGTCGATGATGCGGTCGATCGTCTGGGGGGCGTCCTGCGTATGCAGCGTCGCGAAGACGAGGTGCCCGGTCTCGGCGGCGGTGATCGCGGTGGAGATCGTCTCGAGGTCACGCATCTCACCGACGAGGATGACGTCGGGGTCCTGACGCAAGACGTGCTTGAGGGCCTGGCCGAACCCGTGGGTGTCGGCGCCGACCTCGCGCTGATTGACGATGCAACTCTTGTGCTTGTGTAGGAACTCGATGGGGTCCTCAACCGTCATGATGTGGCCGTGGCGCTCCGTGTTGACGACGTCGACCATGGAGGCGAGCGTCGTGGACTTCCCCGACCCGGTAGGGCCGGTCACCACGACGAAGCCGCGGGGGAACCGCGCGAGGTCCGCGACAACGGGCGGCAGGCCCAGGGTGGTGATGTCCTTGATCTCGAACGGGATCACGCGGAACGCGGCCCCGATCGAGTCCCGCTGCTGGTAGACGTTGACGCGGAACCGCGCCCGCCCGGGCAGCGAGTAGCTCATGTCCAGCTCGAGCTCCTGCTCGAAGCGTTCGCGGAGCTTCTGGGGCAAGATGGCGTAGATCATGCCCTGGAGCGCCCGGGGCGACAACGGCCCATACTGCTCCGCCCGCTCGAGCTCTCCGTGCACCCGGACCACCGGGGGCGCCCCGGCGGTCAGGTGGAGGTCCGAGCCCTCCATGTCCAAGAGCACGGCGAGAAGCTCCGGGATCGGGATCTGCGTGTCGTCTTCGTGTCGTGGGTCCGTCGTGCTCATCGTCATTTCACCACCCTCGCTACTTCCTCGATGGACGTGACGCCCATGCGGGTCTTCTCCAGGCCGTCGTCGCGAAGCGAGATCATCCCTTGCTGCAACGCGACCACCCTGAGTTGTTCGGCAGATGCGCGGTCAACCGTGAGCCGTTCGAGCTCTTCGGTCATGGGCATGACCTCGTACAGGCCCATCCGCCCTCGGTACCCGGTGTTGGAGCACGCCGCGCACCCGGCAGGGCGGAACAGCTCGGTGATCTCCGGCCACAGCCACTCGGGATAGCCGGCCTCGGCCAACTCCCCGGGCTCGGGACGGTACCCCTCCTTGCACCGTTCGCACAGCTTGCGCGCGAGGCGCTGGGCCACGACGGCGTCGATGGCCGAGGCCACCAGGAAGGTCTCGACCTCCATCTCGGTGAGCCGCGTCACGGCGCTGGCGGCGTCGTTCGTGTGCAGCGAGGACAGCACGAGGTGCCCGGTCAGGGCGGCCTCGATCGCGATCGTGGCAGTCTCCTTGTCCCGGATCTCACCGATGAGCACGATGTCGGGGTCCGCGCGAAGGATCGAGCGCAACGCCGAGGCGAACGTGAGCCCCGCCTTCGGGTTCACCTGGATCTGGTTCACACCGTCGAGCCGGTACTCCACGGGATCCTCGATGGTGATGATGTTCTTATCGACCTCGTTCAGGATGTTGAGCGTGGAGTACATCGTCGTCGACTTCCCCGACCCCGTGGGGCCGGTCACGAGGATCGCGCCGTACGGCTTCTTGAACGACTTGGCGAAGGACTTGTAGGACTCCTCGAGGAACCCCAGGTCCTCGAGGCGCAGCAGCGCGTTGGATTTGTCGAGGATGCGGATGACGACCTTCTCCCCGTAGACCGTCGGCAGGGTCGCGAGGCGCAGGTCGAGGTGCTTGCCGCCCACCTTCATGCTTATGCGCCCGTCCTGGGGGACGCGCTTCTCGGCGATGTTCAGGTCGGCCATGACCTTCAGCCGGCTGATCAGCCCCCCTTGGATGTTCTTGGGCGCCGGCGGCATCGGCTCGTGGAGCACGCCGTCGACGCGGAACCGGACCCGCACGTTCTTCTCGGCGGGTTCGATGTGCACGTCCGAGGCCCGGTCGCCCACCGCCTGGGTCATGATCGCGTTCACGAGCTTGACGATGGGGGCTTCCTCGAGGGCGGCCTCCAGCTGCTCCTCTTCGCCGTCGAAGGCGTCGGACGCGACGCTGGCGAGGGCCTCGACCTGGCCGTCCATGCTTGCGTACTTCTGGATCGCCTGCTCCACGTCGCCGGCGGTCGCCACCAGGGGCTGCACGTCGCGGTTGGTGATCGTGCGGATGTCGTCGAGGGCGTAGACGTTGGCCGGGTCGGACATCGCGACCAGGAGCTTGCCGTCGCGCTCCCCGATGGGGATGGCGCGGTAACGGCGGGCGAGCGCCTCGGGCAGGAGCGTCGTGGCCGTGGGATCGACGGGGTAGTCCCCCAGGTCCACGAACTCGAGACCGACCTGCTCGGCGAGGGCGCGCACGAGGTCGCCCTCCTTGATCATCCCGAGGTCGATGAGCGTCCGTCCAAGGGACTTGGGCGTGCGACGGTGCTCTTCGAGCGCCGTCTCCAGCTGTTCGGGCGTGATGAAGCCCTGCTCGATCATGATCTGACCGAGCTGCTTCGACTTGCGCTTCACCGTCGTCATCTACGCCTCGGTGTCCGTTCGGTCTAGGTCCTCAGGCAATGGCTTCGTCATCGCCCGAGTCCATCTGAAGCAATCCCGAGAACTCTTTGGCCAGGAGGACGCGGTCGACTTCGGTCTCCTCCTCGACCACTCCGCCGAGCCCTCCCGTGAGCTTCTTCGGCTCCTTCTGCAGGGCCGATCCGGGCGGTTCCGCGGCCTCCGACGTAGCGGGCGGTGCGGGAGCTTGGGCGGGGGCCTGAGCGGGCATCTGAGCCGGCGTCTGGCTCGGGACCGGCGGAGCGGCGGCCGGGTCTTTCTCAGGTCCGTTGCGCCTCCAGTGACCGTGTTGGTCGGCCTCCGCGGCCGTGAGCGGGGGCTCCGGAGCCCCTACGGAGACATCGGCATGCCCGGGAACGGGCCGGGGCTCCTCCCGGCGTTCGGGCTTGGGCGCGGTCTCGCGTTCGGCCTCGGCCTGAACCTCCGGCTGGGGCTTGCCCACGGCGGGATGCAGCGACGTGCGCGGTTTGCCCGAGGGGGCGGCCGAGGCATCGGGAACGCGCAGCGTGTCTCGCCGGACCCTCCCCTCGTCGGCGGTCATCAGCGCCTGATCGAGTTGGTCGAGGAGGATCCCCGGTCGCACGCCCGCCTCGGCCACGGCGAAGGACGCATACGCGCCGCGTTTGACGTAGGCCCAAACCTGATCGGCGAACTCCACGAAGCTCTTGTCGGGCTCGCCGAGCGCGCAGAAGCGAAGCCAAGCCCCCTTCGCAAGGCCCTCGTCCTCCTCCGGGTAGGCACCCAGGATCATCCCGTCACGGGACAGGAGGAGACAGCCTCGCACCTCACGGACACTGACCGAGATCCGCTGCGCGAGCGCGGAATAGTCGTCCATCTCTGAACGAGGCATCGTCGTGGAGGCCCGAACGCTTGAGCCGCGGGGGATCCGGACCCCTCGAGCGAGCGGCTCAGGCGGGGTGCGCGAGTTCCGCGAGCGCCGCGGCGGACATGATGTCCATCGGCGCCGGCGCCCCGGTCCACAGCTCGAACGAGAGGGCCGCTTGGTGCAGGAGGAGCCCCAGCCCGCCGAACGCGGTGGCGCCCGCGGCACGGGCCTGCGCCTGCAACGGCGTGACGGCCGGGTGATAGAGGAGATCCACCACGAGCATCTCCGGACCGAACGGCGGCATCGGGAGGAGGTCCTCGGCCGCCCCCAGCGGGGTCGCGTTCACCACGAGGTCGGCAGCCGCGTCTGCCGCGTCGGCGAAGGCCACGATCTCCACCCGCGTGTCCAGGCCATCGAGCGCCGCGGCGACCGCCCTCGCGCGTGCACGATCGCGCGCGGCCACGATCAAGCGCGCGAGCCCGCCACGCGCGAGGGCGAGCGCGGCCGCCCGCGCCGCGCCGCCGGCACCGTACAGCAGCGCGGTTCTCCCCTCCGGCTCGAACCCCGCGTCCCGCCGCACGAACCGATCGAATCCCGGCGCGTCCGTGTTCTCCCCCCGCAGTTCCCCCTGCGAGATCACGAGCGTGTTCACGGCCCTCAGCCGCTCTGCGTCCTCCGAACGGGCGGCCACGCGACGGGCGGCCTCGGACTTGTGCGGCATCGTGACGTTCGCCCCCGCGAACCCAAGGCTCACCAGACCGTCGAGCGCGGGAGCGAGATCCCGCGGCCTCACCGGCAGCGGCACGTAGACCCAGTCGAGCCCCTCGGCCTCGAACGCCGCGTTGTGGATCGCGGGCGAGAGGCTAAGGTCCACCGGCCAGCCGATGATGCCGACCGTCCTGGTCGCCCCATCGACGTGCCGCGGCGGCCCCGGCGGGACCTCATCCAAGGCACGCCGCCTTGTCCGCCAGGAACTGCCCGTAGGTATCGCTGAATCGGCTCGCGCCGGCGGGCCCGCACGCGACGTAGTACCGGTAGCCGACGTGTGCGGGCTCGAGGGCGGCCCGCAGAGACTCCAGCCCCGGGCTCGCGATGGGCGTGGGTGGCAGACCCGGGTTCAGCCGCGTGTTGTACGGGCTGTCGATCGCGAGATCGGCGTCGGTGAGACCGTTCGACGGGTCCGGATCGATGTAGCTGACCGTGGCGTCGATGCCCAGCATCATCCCGGCCTTCAACCGGTTGTAGATGACCGCCGCGATCTTCGGCCTGTCCCCGTCGATCTTGGCTTCCTCCTCGATCATGGAGGCGATCGTCACGATCTGATAGGGACTCACGCCGAGGCCCTTCGCGTTCGACCACGGGAGCCCGCCGGCGTCGTGGCGGAACTGATCAAGGAGCCGCGTGATGACGTCGTGCGACCTCGACCCGTTCTTCGCGAACCGGTAGGTCTCGGGGAACAGGAACCCCTCGACCGTCTTGGAGCCCTTCGGCAGGTACGGCTCGAGCGCGTAGTGGCCGCTCTCGGCGTCGGCGATGAAGGACTTCGCGGGGATCCCCAGGGTCTGTTGGAAGCGGTCGGCCGTCTGCGACAGGCGGTAGCCCGGGGGCACGAGGACGTTGACGGTCGGCACCTTGGGAGGAGGCGTGGTCATCTCCGTGATGATCTCGTCGAGGCTCATCCCCGGCGTGAGGGTGTACGTGCCCGCCCGGATCTGCGAGGCCTTCCCCGTGCCGCGCACGAGCAGGTTCCCGACGAATCCACCGCATCGGATCAGGCCGGCCTGGGCGAGGTCTTCGACGACCACGCCCGCGCTGGCGCCGTCGTTGACGACGAAGCTGACCTTCTTCGTGGAGCCGTCGGGCGCGGCCTTGCACCGCCGGTAGTGGTTCGCCGCCGCGACACCGGCGGCGACCAGCGCCAGGAACAGGAAGAAGACCACGACGAGCGACGTGCGTCGGGGCCGATCTTTGCCATCGTGGCGCGCCGCGCGTTTCAGTGTGGGTTGCTGCTGCATCGCTCCGGCGAGGATACCGGTCGCCCCCGGGGGATGGGTGAGGCTACGGTTGCGCGTCCAGCCACGCCTGCAGGATCACGGCGGCCGCGGCCCGGTCGATCACGCGGCGACGATCCCGGCCCCCGACCCCGGCCGCGCGGAGGCCCGCCTCGGCCTCCGTCGTGCTCAGGCGCTCGTCCTGGAACACCACCGGCACGTCGAGGGATCCGCGCAGGGCATCCGCGAAGTTCTCGGCCTGCCTCGCCTGGGACCCGCGTTCCCCGGACATCGACAGCGGCAGCCCCAGGACGACGAGGGTCGCCCCGTGCTCGGCGACCATGGCGGCGATGGCCTTCAGCTCTCCGGGCGGCTGGCCAACGTGGACGGTGCCCACGGAGACCGCGAGCCGACGCTCGGGATCGCTCAGCGCGACCCCGATGCGGGCGTCGCCGAGGTCGAGCCCCAGGACGGGGCCGGGGCGGGGCGAGGCGTGGTGCTCGGGGAGTTGCGGCATGCTACGCGGCGCCGAGGAGCTCCGCGAGCCTGCCCGGGATGCCCGCCAACGCCTCGGCCACGGCGTCGGCGCGCCGGCCGCCCGCCATCGCCAGGACGTCCTTGCCCCCGGCGCCCCCGCCGATGACGGACGCCGCGTGCTCGAGCAGGGCGGGGGCCGTCACGCCGCGCGCCACGGCGCCCACCGAGCAGGCGGCCACCAGCTGCGCCTTGGTGCCGTCTCCGCCCCCCAAGACCACCGCGGCGGGTCGCTCGGACATCCGATCGCGGACCTTCTGGGCGATCTCGCGCAGTCCCCCGGCGTCCGTGCCGGGGAGTTCACCGAGCACGAGCGAGCAGCCGTCCACCTGCGTGGCACCACCCACGAGCCCCGCGATCACCGCGTCACGATCTCCGGCCTTGAGCTTCCCCAGCTCGTTCCTCATCCGTTTGTTCTCCTCGAGGACGCGACGGGCGTGCTCGACGGCCGATCGCGGGTCCTGCGCCCCCAGCGCGTCCACCAGCCCCCGCAGCAGCTCGCGCTCCGCGTTGATCTCCCGCAGGGCCTCGGGGCCGACCAGGGCCTCGATGCGGCGCATCCCCGCCCCGATAGAGGCCTCGCCCACGATCCTGATGACGGCGATGGAGCCGGTACGCTCCACATGGGTTCCCCCGCAGAGCTCGCGGGAGTAATCGCCGACCTCGACCACGCGCACTACGTCGCCGTACTTCTCGCCGAACAGCGCCACCGCACCCAGCGTCTTCGCCTCGTCCATGGAGGTCTCGAAGATGTGCACGAGGTCGTCCTGGGCGAGCCGGCGATTCGCCTCCAGCTCGGCGGCCTGGAGCGTCTCGGGCGGCACCGCCGCCCCGTGGGGGAAATCGAACCGAAGGCGCCCCGGCGCCACGAGCGAGCCGGCCTGCCGCGCGTGATCGCCGAGGAGATGCTTCAGCGTCCAGTGCACGACGTGGGTCGACGTGTGCGCGCGCGCCGTGGCCTCACGCCGCAGGCGATCGATCTCGCCCACCGCGTCCTGGCCTCGCAGGACCTCCCCCGACCCGACCGTGCCCACGTGCATGATGGCGTTGGGACCGGCCCACTGGGCGTCGGTGACGCGCACGGCCCCCGTGGCGGTCCGGATCTCACCCTGATCGCCCACCTGCCCGCCCGCCTCGGCGTAGAACGGCGTGCGCGTGAGGAATAGGCGCACCTCCTGGCCTTCGGCGGCCACCTCGAGCTCGCGATTGTCCATGTCCAAGAGGAGCGCGATGTCCCCCTCCGCCTCGGGCTGGCGGTACCCGACGAACTCCGTGGGCGGGACCGCGCCAGCGTCCAGGCCGACCGGCACCTTCTTCGCGGCGTCTCGGGCCCGCGAGCGTTGCAGCTCGAGGAGCTCGCCGAACCTGTCCGTGTCCACGTCGAGTCCGGCGTCGGCGGCCAGCTCCTGGGTGAGCTGCAGCGGAAACCCGAAGGTGTCGGAGAGCTTGAACGCGTCGTCGCCCGAGACGCGGCCGGTCTCGGCCCGGCCCTTCGCCTCCTCGAACAGGGTGAGCCCCTGTCGCAGGGTCGTCGAGAAGCGCTCCTCCTCGGAGGCCGTGACCTCCAGGACGAAGGCGAGGTTCTCGCGGAGCTCGGGATAGGCGTCGCCGAACTCCCGCTGTACCACCTCGACCATCGGCGCCATGACCTCGCCCTCGATCCCGATCCGGCGGGCATGGGAGATGACCCGGCGGAGCATCCGGCGCAGGATGTAGCCGCGGCCCTCGTTGGATGGCTGCACCCCATCGGACACCAGGAACGCGGTCGCGCGCGCATGCTCGCCGATGATGCGGATCGAAACGTCGTCGCGCTCGTCTGCCCCGTAGTGAACACCGCTGAGCGACTGGACCTCCTCCAACAGCGGAAGGAACAGATCCGTTTCGAAGAAGTTCCCGACGCCCTGCAGCGCCACGCCGATCCGTTCGACGCTGGCGCCGGTGTCGATGTTCTTGGCGGGAAGCTCCCGCAGGACCTCGGCGCGATCGTCCACCTCGTCCTGCATGAACACGTGGTTCCAGATCTCCATGAACCGGTCTTCGTCGACCTCCGGTCCGCCATCGGGCCCGTACTTCGGGCCGCGGTCGACGAAGATCTCCGACGAGGGACCCGCCGGGCCGGCCGCGTGAGTCCACCAGAAGTTGTCGGCCTTGCCGCGCCGGACGATGCGCTCGACCGGGAGCCCGAGGTCCCGCCAGATCCCGAAGGCCTCCTCGTCGGTCTCGAACACCGTGACCCAGAGCAGGTCGGGATCGATCCCGTAGCCTTGCGTGACGAGCTCCAGGCCCCACGCGCACGACTCCGCCTTGAAGTAATCGCCGAACGAGAAGTTGCCGAGCATCTCGAAGAACGTGAGATGCCGATCCGTATGGCCCACGTTCTCGATGTCGTTGGCGCGGAAGCACTTCTGCACGCTCACGGCGCGCGCGAACGGGGGCGCCGCCTGTCCCAGGAAGTACGGGATGAACTGCATCATGCCCGCGCCGGTCAGCAGGAGCCCGGTTTCAGGCGGCGGGATCAGCGAGTAGCTCGGAACACGCTTGTGCCCGCGCTCTTCGAAGAACGCGAGGAACCGCTCGCGGATCACGTGGCCGTCCACGGACGGAGTCTACCGACGGCTCATGCCGCGGAGCCTCCGGACGTGCCCGGCTCGTCGTCTTCGCGCCCGGGCGCCCGGCCGATGTCGTAGTCGCGTCGGAGCTCGGACTCCCGCTCCTGCATCGCGCGTTTGCCCTCAGCCATGGACTCGTTGAAGAGCTTGCCGAGGTCCATGATGCCACCCTTCGCTTCGCGCGCGATCGTTTGCGGAGCAACGCGCTTCGCCTGCTTGCGGGTCCAGCGGCTCGCCAGGACGGCCCCCGTGGCCCCCGCCCCCAGGCCGAGCGCGACCCAGAACCCGCGCTTCACTTCTTGCGGCCGCCCTTGACCCTGCTGACCCCTTTGCGCAGGCCCGCCCCGAAACTGATGACCTTCACCAGCGGGCTCGCCGCCGCCTCCTGGGCCAGGCCGGAGAGCTTCTCCACGCGCCCGAGGATCTCGTTGGCCGACCCCAGCATCCCGTCGACGCGATCGAGCTCACGGTTTGCCTTCTCCACCGACACGGTCACCTCGCGGAGCAGGGGCACCGTCTCCTGGCGGAACGCGTCGATGGTCATCTTGGTGCTCTCCAGCACACGGAACGTGTTCAGCAGCACCACGCACAGGAACAGGACCAGCAGGCCCCAGAAAGCAGACAGGATGATCAGGGCGGTGTCGCCGCCGGTCAGTGCGAGCAGCTTCATGGACGTCCCCTCCGGTGATCGGTTCCGCGGTCCGCGTAGCTTACTCGGCAGGAGCCTCGGGCCGTTCCGAGCCTCCTCCTCGATCCACGTCCTCGCCCATCCCGGAGGGCTCGTAGTAGCGGCGGCCGCTGAAGGCCGCGGGCCGATACTCCTGGTCCACGACGTGGCCGGGGAAATCGTGCGGGTACCGGTACCCCTTGCCGTGTCCGAGGCTGCGTGCCCCCTGGTAACTCGCGTCCCGCAGGTGCAACGGCACGGGATCGGCGCTCCCCGCGTCCTCGAGGGCCTCGCCGATCGCGAGGTACACGCTGTTGGACTTCGGCGCGGTCGCCAGGTACACGGTCGCGTGGGCCAGGTTGAGCCGCACCTCCGGCAGGCCCACGTGCTCGACGGCCTGGGCGGCCGCCACCGCCACCAAGAGCGCGCGCGAGTCCGCCATCCCGATGTCCTCGCTGGCGTGCACGATCAGCCGGCGGGCGATGAACCGAGCATCTTCACCGGCCTCGAGCATGCGCGCGAGCCAGAACAGGGCGGCGTCGGGGTCGGACCCGCGGATGGACTTGATGAAGGCGCTGATCACGTCGTAATGCGCGTCGCCCTGGCGGTCGTACACGATGGCTCGCTTCTGCACGGCGTCCGCGGTGAGGTCGAGCGTGATGCGGTGTGCGCCCTCGGCCCCGGCGGCCTGCGCCGCGGCCTCCAGACCGGTGAGCGCCATCCGCGCGTCGCCGCCCGACATCGAGATCAGGTGGGCGATGGCGTCGTCGTCGGCGTCGAGTTGCATCCGACCAAGGCCCCGATCCGTGTCGGTCAACGCGCGGACGAGGAGCGTTCGCACGGCATCGTCCTCGAGCGGCTCGAGGCGCAGCAGCAGGCAGCGCGACAGCAGCGGCGTGTTGAGCGAGAAATACGGGTTCTCGGTGGTGGCGCCGATCAGCGTGACGGTCCCTTCCTCCACCGCAGGGAGCAGGACGTCCTGCTGCGCCTTGGACCACCGGTGCACCTCGTCCACGAACAAGACGGTGCGGAACATGCCGCCCTTGGCGCCGTCCATGATCTTGCGTGCGTCGGCGACGCCCGAGTTCACGGCCGAGATCTGGATCAGGTCGGCGCCCACGGCGTCCGCGAGCAGGTGGGCGAGCGTGGTCTTACCCGTGCCGGCCGGTCCCCACAGGACGATCGAGGGCAGGTTGCCGCCCGAGAGGATCCGTGTGAGGGCCTTGCCCTCCCCCACCAGGTGGCCCTGACCCGCGAACTCCTCGAACGAGCGCGGGCGCATCCGCGCGGCGAGCGGTTGGTCGCCCATGGCTCTCTGCTTACTCGGAGTGCAGGACGACGTCGGGGCGGATGCGATAGATCACCCGCACCTGCCCTTCGACGGCCTGCCAGGGCTTGCCGTCGTAGCGCATCGAGAGCTCGCCGATGTGCGCGAGCGGGCCCTCGCCCTCCTCGATCTCCACCACCGTGCCCTGGACGGAGAGCCAGCGGTAGGGGTCGTCGTGGGGAGAGATGGACAGGGCCACGCGCCGATCGCGCCGGACGTTGCGATCCTTCCGACGCCCGGCCGCCGTGTTCACGAGGATCCTGCCGTTGTCGTCCACGTCGATCCAGAGCGGGGCCGCGTGCGGCGAGCCGTCCTCGTTCAAGGTGACGAAGTGAGCGAAGTTCCTGCCTTTGAGCAGCTCATGGTCAGCGGACGTAAGGGATGCGGTCACGGGATCATTCCTCCTTGGGGGCGCGTGGTGCAACGACGTTGATGCCGAGGTCCCGGAGCTGGCTGCCCTCGACGAGCGCCGGAGCGCCCGTCATGGGATCCGCGCCCGATTGGGTCTTGGGGAACGCGATGACCTCGGTGATGGCGGTCTGGTCGGCGAGCAGCATGGCCAACCGGTCCCAGCCGAACGCGATGCCCCCGTGCGGGGGCGCCCCGTAGCGGAACGCGGTGAGCATGTGCCCGAACTGCTCCTGCATCTCCTCTGCGCTGATACCCAGGAGTCCGATCACCTGGGCCTGGACGTCGGGGCGATGGATCCTCATGCTCCCGCCGCCGATCTCCAAGCCGTTGAGGACCAGGTCGTAGGCGCGGGCGGTGGCCGTGGCGGGATCGATGGCGGCGTCCGAGGCGGCGGGGGACGTGAACAGGTGGTGCACGGCGCTCCAGCGCCCCTCCTCCTCGTTCCATTCGAACAGGGGAGGTTCCGTGAGCCAGCAGAACGCCCAGGCGTCCTCGGGGATCAGACCGAGTCGCCGCGCCATCGTGCGGCGCAAACCGTCGAGCGCGACGGCGACACGATCGGCCTTGTCGGCCACGATGAGGATGAGGTCACCGGGCGCCGACCCGGTGGCCGCGAGGAGGCCGTCGATCTCCTCCGGCGCGAGGAACTTCTCGACGGGCGATCGCACCTTTCCGTCTTCCACGACCATCCAGACGAGCCCGGCCGCCCCTCTGCCCAACGTGTCCTGAATCAGTTGGTCGAGCTCCTTGCGCGAGAGCTCGCCGCCGCCCGGCGCTCGGATGGCCTTGATCCTCCCGCTCGAGGCGAGCACGTTCGCGAACGCGTTGAACCCGGTCGCGGCGAAGACGTCCGCGAGGTCCACCAGCTCCATCCCGAACCGCAGGTCCGCTTTGTCGGAGCCGAAGCGCTCCATCATCTCGACGTACGTCATCCGGGGGAACGGGGCCGCGACCTCCACGCCGCGCAGCTCCCGCATGAGGAGCACCATCAACGGCTCCATCAATCCGATCAGGTCGTCCTCGGAAACGAAGGACATCTCGATATCGAGCTGGGTGAACTCCAACTGTCGGTCGGCGCGAAGGTCCTCGTCGCGGAAGCAGCGGACGATCTGGTAGTAGCGGTCCTGGCCGGCCACCATCAGCAGCTGCTTGAGCTGCTGCGGTGATTGGGGCAGGGCGTAGAACGCGCCGGGCGTGAGCCGGGAGGGCACCAGGAAGTCGCGTGCGCCCTCGGGCGTGCTGCGCGTGAGGATCGGGGTCTCGATCTCCACGAACCCCCGGTCGTTCAGGTACGCGCGCGTGATCCGGGTGAGGTCGTGGCGCAGGCGCATCCGCCGGGTCATCTCGGGGCGGCGGAGGTCGAGGTACCGGTAGGTGAGGCGCAACATCTCGTTCGCCTCGGTGTAGTCCTCGATCTGGAACGGTGGGGTCTCCGCCTGCGCGAGCACCTCGACCGCGGTCGCCCCCACCTCCACGTCCCCGGTTCCGATGCCCGGGTTGCGCATCCCCTGCGGTCGGGCGCGCACGGAGCCGCGCACCCTGATCACGTCCTCGCCCCCGAGGGATTGGGCCGCGGCGTGCGCGGCAGGTTCTTCCTGCGGATGGAACACCAGCTGCACGACGCCCTCGCGGTCGCGGAGGTCGACGAAGGTGATCCCCCCGTGGTCACGGCGATGCGCTACCCACCCGCAGAGCGCGACCTCCTCGCCCTCGTCGGCGAGTCGGAGCGCGCCGGCGGCGTGGGTGCGCATGGTGGTGTGCATGTCCGTCATCTACGCGGTCCAGTCCTCGAGCCTGCTGAGCCAGCGCTCGACCTCGCTTTCGGGCACGGACTTCTGCACACCGTCGCCGAGCCGCCGAAGCGTCACCGTACCGCCCGCGAGCTCCTCGGCGCCGACGATCGCCGCGAAGTCGGCCTCGGCCCGGTCGGCCATCTTCAGCTGCGCCTTGAGGGGCCGCTCCTCGAACGCGCGATCGGCCGCAACGCCCGCCCGGCGCAGGCGTGCGAGCAGCGCCCCTCCGGGCGCACGCGATCCCTCCCCCACGGTAACGATGAAGCACCGCGGCCCGCGGGTCGGGAGCGGCGGCACGCCCTCGCCCTGCATCGTCAGGAGCACGCGATCGAGACCGAGGCCGAAGCCGATCCCCGGCGTCGCGGGGCCGCCCATCACCTCGGCCAGCCCGTCGTAGCGCCCGCCGCCGCACACGGTGCCCTGGCCCTCGCTCAGCGCATCCGCCACGAACTCGAAGGCCGTGCGTGTGTAGTAATCCAGGCCGCGCACGAGCCGCGGCGAGATCTCGTAGGCGATCCCCGCCTGCTCCAACCCCTCGCGCACGCCCTCGAAGTGGGTCGCGCACGCCTCGCAGAGATGGTCGCTCACGAGCGGCGCCGCCAACACGAAGTCCTTCTTGCCGTCCACCTTGCAATCCATCACGCGCATCGGGTTCGTGCTCAACCGTGCGCGGCAGTCCTCGTCGAGCTGGTCGAGGTAGGGCTCGAAGTACGACACCAGGCGCTCGCGATACGCAGGACGGCACACCTCGTCGCCGATCGAGTTCAGGAGCAGCGTGAGCCGACTCAGGCCGGCGCCGCGCAGGAACGCGTCGCCCACCTCGATCACCTCCACGTCCGAGCCGGGGCCCGCGTCGCCGATGACCTCCACCCCGAACTGCCGGAACTCGCGGAGCCGGCCCGCCTGCGGGCGCCCGTGGCGGAAGAACGTTTCGACGTAGTACCCCTTGTAGGGGTTCGGCAGTTGCTGGGCGTGGTCGAGGTACGCGCGCATCACCCCCGCCGTGCCCTCGGGGCGCAGGGTGAGCGAGCGCCCTCCCTTGTCCTCGAACGTGTACATCTCCTTGGTGACGACGTCGGACGTGCCGCCGCTGGTGCGTGCGAACAGGTCCGTGCGCTCGAACGTCGGAGTCTCGATGTACCGGTAGCCGAAGAGGCGCCCGAGGCGATGCGATGCCTCGTACAGGGCCACCATGGCGTCGCCCTGGGGCGGCAGGAGGTCAGCGGTCCCCCGCGGCGGAGCCGGATCCTTCACGCCAGCTCCCGCAGGAACGGGTTCGAAGCTCGTTCGCGGCCTACGTTCGTGTCGGCGCCGTGACCGGGGAACACGGGGAGCTCGTCGGGCAGCGTGAGGAATCGCCGCAGGCTCGTGCGCATAGACGCCGGGTCGCTGTTGGGGAAGTCCGAGCGCCCCACCGAGCCCGCGAACACCAGGTCGCCGGAGAACACGAGGGCATCGGTGAGGAAGCAGCAGTGTCCCGGCGTGTGGCCGGGGGTGTGCAGGACCTCCAGCGAGAACCCCGCGAAGGCGAGCACGTCGCCGTCGGCGAAGGTGCGCAGGTCTTTCACCGGCGCGAGCGGGTTGTCGAAGCCCGCGTTCCAGGCGGCCTCGTCGGTGAACGCGACGGCGTCGGCCTCGTGAACGAACACGGGCAGCTCGCCCGCGAAGTCTCCGGCGGCGCCGGCGTGATCACCGTGGGCGTGTGTGGCGAGGATCGCGACGGGCTCCTTTCCCGCGGCCGCGAGCAGCGCATGGACCGCGGGCGGATCGAACCCCGGGTCGACCACCACGGCGTCGACGGTGCCCTCACCCGACAAGAGCCAGCAGTTCGTGCCGTACGGGTTGTCGCTGATGCGCTCGAGCCACATGAGTGCCCAATGCTAGCGGACGGCCGCGGCCGGGCCGCTCAGAGCGTGGCGGCGTCGAGGAACAGCGTGACCGGGCCGTCGTTCAGGAGCTCGACCTGCATGTCGGCGCCGAACACGCCGCGCCCGACCGTGGCCACGCCCCGGGCCTCGAGCGCCCGCGCAAAGGCCTCCACACGCCCGGCGGCGACGGACGGATCACCGGCGCCCGCCCACGACGGCCTCCGCCCCTTCCGCAGGTCGCCGTACAGCGTGAACTGCGAAACGACGAGCGCTTCCCCGCCGACCTCGGCGAGCGAGAGATCCATCCTGCCGGCGCCGTCCGGGAACACCCGCAGGTTCACGATCTTCTCGGCGAGGCGATCGACCTCGTCATCGGCGTCCGTGGCGCCGATCCCCACGAGGAGCAGATACCCGCGCCCGATCCGGGAGACCGCCGCGCCGTCGACGCTCACGCTCGCGCGCGCGACGCGTTGCAGGACGACCCGCACCTACTTCGGCACCACCCGATAGGCGTCGTACACGCTGTCCACGCGCTTCACGGCCGCGAGCACGCTGGACAGGTGCGCGATGTCGGCCATCTCGAACGTGAAGCGAAGGCGGGTGATGCGGTCGCGTCCGCTGGCGGAATTCGCGGCGAGGATGTTCACGTGGCTGTCGGACAGAACGGTGGCAACATCGGAGAGCAGCCGCGTGCGGTCGAGCGCCTCCACCTGGACGGCCACGGTGAACGTCGTGGGCTTGCCCTCCGCCCACGTCACCTCGATCATGCGCTCGGGCTCTTGCTCGAGCGAGGACACGTTCGGGCAGTCGGTGCGGTGGACCGACACCCCTTGGCCGCGGGTGACGAACCCGATGATCGGGTCGCCGGGCACCGGTGTGCAGCAGCGTCCGAGCCGGACCCAGACGTCGGGCAGGCCCTTGACCACGACGCCCTGGCCGACGTCGGCCGAGCCGATGTGCACCGGGCGGGCCAGGGGCACCTCGGTGCCGTCGTCCTCGGGGGTGTCCGACATCGTGCGCGTGATGCGCGCCACGACGGACTGAGGCGAGACATGCCCCTCCCCCAGCGCCACGTACAGGGCCTCGAGGTCGGCATACTTCATGTCGGCCGCGATCCGCTTCAGGGCATCTTCGGTCGCGAGCCGCTTGAGGGGCAGGTTCTGCTTGCGCATGAGGCGCTGCAGGGCGTCCTTGCCGGTCTCGAGGGCGTCCTCCCGACGGCCGCGTGCGAACCACTGACGGATCTTGTTGCGGGCGCGCGGCGTGGCTACGAACTGCAACCAGTCCTGGCTGGGCCCCTCGCCCTGGGCCTTGGACGTGAGCACGTCCACCGCGTCGCCGGTGCGCAGTTCGTAGTCCAACGGCACCAGCTTGCCGCCCACCTTCGCCCCGATCGTCCGGTGCCCCACGTCCGTGTGGATCGCGTACGCGAAGTCAACCGGCGTCGCACCCTGCGGCAAGTTCACGACGTCCCCCTGGGGCGTGAACACGAACACGCGGCCGCCCGAGAGGTCGATCCGCAGCCCCTCCATGAACTCCCGCGGGTCGGCCATGTCCTTCAGCCAATCCATCATCTGCCCGAGCCAGGCGAGGTCGGCGGCCTCCTTCGCCTGCTTGGTGCCCTCCTTGTATCGCCAATGCGCCGCGATGCCGAACTGTGCCGTCCGGTGCATGTCGCGGGTGCGGATCTGGATCTCGAGGGGCTTCCCGGCGGGCCCGACGACGGTCGTGTGCAGGGACTGGTACATGTTGGACTTGGGCATCGCGATGTAGTCCTTGAAGCGCCCGGGGATGGGCTTCCACAGGGCGTGCACGGCGCCGAGGGCCGCGTAGCAGTCGCGGAGCGACTCCGCCTGGACCCGCACGCCCACGAGGTCGAAGATCTCGTTGAACTCCTTGCCGCGGATCACCATCTTCTCGTAGATGGAGTAGAGGTGTTTCGGCCGGCCGTCCACGTCGGCCTTGATGCCGATCTCCTTCAGCTTCGTGCGCAACGATGTCGTGACGTCGTCGATCATGGCGGTGCGTTCGTCGCGGCGGGCGGCGACCAGGCTCGCGATCTCGCGATAGGGACCCGGGTGGAGGTACTTGAAGGAGAGGTCCTCGAGCTCCCATTTGATCTCCTGGACCCCGAGCCGATTCGCGAGAGGCGCGTAGATCTCGAGGGTCTCCGTGGCGATGGCGCGCTGCTTGGGAGCCGGGAGCGCGGAGAGGGTCCGCATGTTGTGCAGGCGGTCCGCCAGCTTGATCAGCAGCACGCGGATGTCTCCCGCCATGGCCACGATCATCTTGCGGACGTTCTCGGCCTGCTGCTGCTCCCTGCTGCGGAACTTGAAACGATCGAGCTTCGTGAGCCCGTCGACGATGCGCGCCACCTCCTCGCCGAACTCGTCGTCGATCACCTCGAGGGTGACGTCGGTGTCCTCCACGGTGTCGTGCAGGAGCGCCGCCTTCAGCGTCGTCGTGTCCAGACGGAGGTCGGCGAGGATGCCCGCCACGGACAGGGGGTGCTCGACGAAGTCCTCGCCGCTCTTGCGTTTCTGACCGTCGTGGGAGGCCTCCGCGAAGCGGTAGGCGGCCACGAGCTCGTCCAGGTCGGCCTTCGGGTTGTAGGACTTGACCTTCTTCAGCAGCGCGTCGACGCGCGAGGGCGGCGCGGATCCCCCCGGTCGCAGGCGCGCGAGGAGCCGGGCCCGGCGTTGCTCAACCTTGACCTCTTCGCGGCTGTCCAAGGGGATTCGCCTCCTCGGACCAAGTCTAGCGGGGTCCGTGAGCGCGCCGGGCTCAGTAGTGGATCAGCGTGTGCAGGTCGTGGCCGGGAAGCTGTGCCCGCCCCTCGAGGGCGTCCAGTTCGATCAGGCAGGCGATGCCGTACACCTGGCCGCCGATCTGCTCGACCAGCTGGGCGGCCGCGCGGGCGGTCCCGCCGGTGGCCAGGACATCGTCGACGATGAGCACGCGTTCCCCGGGCTCGATGGCGTCGACGTGCAGCTCCAGCGTCGCGGTACCGTACTCGAGGTCGTAGTCGACCCCCACGGCCATCGCGGGCAGTTTGCCCTTCTTGCGGATAGGCACGAACCCGGCGCCGAAGTGATAGGCGACCGGCGACGCGATGATGAATCCGCGTGCCTCGATGCCCACGACCTTGTCGACGCTACCGCGGCCGAAATGCACGACGATGAGGTCCGTGATGGTGGAGAAGGCGATGGGGTCGGCGAGCACGGGAGTGATGTCGCGGAAGATGATGCCCGGCTCGGGGAAGTCGGGCACGTCGCGGATCAGCGCCTGGATCTGCTCGATCTCCACCCCCCCTGCTACCTCCGCTTGCGTTTCGCCGGCGGCCGCTTCTTGCTCTTGGGGCGCGGGCGGGCGGGACCCTGCCGCGCGGTGGCTCGGGAGGCGGCGGCGTCGGAGGTCCGCACGGTCTCCGCGACGGCGGCGGTCGCCCCCGCCGTGACGGCGGCCTTGCGGCCGACGCCCTCCCGCACCGAGCGGCGAGCCTCGATCTGGCGGTACCGGCGCTCACGACCCTTCAGGATGGTGAGCATCGGGGCGGCGATGAAGATGGATGAATAGGCGCCGATGGCAACCCCGATCAACATGGCGAACGCGAAGTCCTTGAGGGTGAGCCCGCCGAACAGCAGGAGCGAAAGGATCGGCAGCAGGACCACGAGCGAGGTATTCACCGAGCGCATCAGCACCTGGTTCAACGAGAGGTCGACGACGCCGTCGTACCCGAGCCGGGAGATCAACGCCGAGGATTCGCTGTTCTCCTTGATCTTGTCGTAGATCACCACGGTGTCGTACAGCGAGAACCCGAGGATGGTAAGGATCGCGATGACGGTCTCGGGGGTAACCTCCCGACCCACGAGCGCGTAGACGCCGGCGGTGATCACCACGTCGTGCACGAGCGCGATCATGGCCCCGACGGCCATCTTCCATTCGAACCGCAACGAGATGTACAGCGCGATCGCCGCGAGCACGAAGAACAACCCGCGGACCGCCTTCTTCGAGATCTCCGCGCCCCAGGTGGGGCCCACGTCCTTCACGTTGATGTCCGACGTGGTGATCCCGGCTTGCTTCGCGAGCGTGGTCAGCAGGGCCTGCGACGTGCCGTCGGCGGTCAGCGAAGACGTCTTGATCGCGACCTGATCGCCGCCGTTCACGAGCTGGACCTGGGCGTCGGCACGCCCGTTCGCCGCCATGGTCGCCTGGATCGTATCGGCCGACACCGGCGTGACCACGGTGTACTCGATCAGCGCGCCTCCTTCGAAGTCGATCGAATAGTTCAGGCCCCGCCAGAACAACCCGATCAGCGACAGCAGGATCAAGACCCCGGAGAACGCGAACCAGATGTTGCGATGCTCCACGAGCTTGAAATGCGGGATCGTGTGACCGCGATAGGTGGAGACGGCGCGATGCAGGTTCATGCCTGGCCCCCGGCGGGCAGCGCATCCTCAGGCTCCGCGTCTCCCGCGATGCCGCTGGTGAGCCCGAAGCCCCGCATGTTGACGAGCCGGTCGTTGCGCGCGACGAGGAACACCACCGGCCGCTTGAAGAAGTAGACGACGAACAGGTCGAGCAGGGTGGCCACGCCGAGGGTGAGCGCGAACCCTCGCACCGAGCTCACGGCGGTCATGTAGAGCACCGCGGCCGCGATGCCCGTCACGATGTCGGCAGCCAGGATGGTGCGGAACGCCCGCTTGAAGGCGGGCTGCACCGAGGACCGGGCGCTCTTGCCCGAGCGAACCTCGTCCTTCAGCCGTTCGAAGAACACGATGTAGGAGTCGGCCGTCACGCCGAGCGAGATCACCAGACCGGCCACGCCGGCCAGGGTCATCGAATACCCGAACGCGTCGCCGGCCACGGCCACCAGTGCGAAGGCCAGCACGGCCCAGATCGACATGCCGAGGATCGCCACGATGCCCAGGAGGCGGTAGTAGAACAGCATGTACGCGAAGAGCAAGATGAGCCCCAGGAGCCCGGCCACGATGCCCTGATGCAGCGACTCGCTGCCGAGGGTCGGGCTGATGGTGGTGACGGACTGCACGTTGAGGTCGACCGGGAGCGCGCCGGCGTTCAAGACCGTGGCGAGGTCCTTCGACTGTTGCTCCGTGAAGCCGCCGGTGATCTGACCGCTCCCGCCGGTGATCGGGCTCTGGACGGCGGGCGCGGAGATCACCTGGCGGTCCACGACGATGGCGATGCGTTTCTGCGGATCCGATGCCGGCAGGGCCGCGAGCCTGGTGGTGAGATCCGAGAAGGCCTTGGAGCCCTCCTTGCTCAGATCGAAGTTCACGACCCATTGCTGCACGACCTGGGTCTGGGTGCCCCCCGATAGGACCGCGCTCGCCTTCGTGACGTCGTTGCCGTTGATCACGACGGGTCCCAGCCGGTACTTCGTGGTTCCTCCCTGATCCGCGTACACCACCTCTTTGTCGGATAGGGCGTCGGCCGAGCACTTCGGGGTGAGCTGTTCGGCCGCGGTGGGGCACGTCAACTGCGTCGTGGCGAAGGCCGGATCGCCCTGGACGATGGCGGCGAGCACCTGGCGCTGCTCGAGCCGCGCGGTCTTCCCGATCACGGCCAGGAGTCGATCCTGGCCCGTCTCGCGCTGCTTGGTCTGCGCGTCGTTCTGCGAGATGTAGCACCCGAGGTCCTCACCGGCCGCGCTCACCACGCAGAACTCCGTGTCCTCCTTGCTCGCAGAGATCCCCGCGAGCGCCGCGTCAGCCGACGCCTTCGAGGAGAGGCCGCACGGAGGATCGGGCGCCCCTTGGCGGTCGAGCTTGGAGAACGCCGAAGGTGAAGGAGGCGCGCTCGACGAGGCGGACCCGGTCGCGGAGGCCGCCGAGGCGCTCGGCGATGGGGACGGCGCCGCGGAAGCGGGAGCGGTCACGCAATACTTGCTGAGGGCGACGTCGCTCGTGATCCCCTTCTGCGCGTCTGATGCCGCCTTCTTCGTGGGGTAGCAGGCCAGTTCCGTCCCTGTGCTGTCGACCAGGCACGAGCCACCGGCGGTGGCCGCGGGAGAGGACGAAGGGCTCGCCGCGGGCGACGCCGACGAGCTGGACGCGGTCTTCGGCTGCACGGTGATCGAGGCCTTGGCCGTGTCGGCTTCGGACTGCGATCCGTAGCAGGCCAGCTGCTTGCCGCCGGGATCGTTGAGACAGACCTGCGAGGGGACGGACACCACCTTGAGCTCGGCGAGGGCCGCCTCGGCGGTCGCCTGGTCCGGCGCGCATCCGTAGCTCGTTTGGTCCGAGGTCACGAGGCAGTACTGCGTCTTCGCGCGTTGCTCCACCGTCCCGTTGGCCCCGCCGGGGATCTGCACGTCGATGGTGGTGCCGGACACGGCGATCTGCGGTTCGCCGACCCCGAAGGCGTCGACGCGGTTGCGGATGTTCTCCAGCGCCTGGTTCATGACGTCCTGGCCGGTGTCCGGCGGCGCCTGGAGGATGACCGACACGCCGCCCTGGAGGTCGAGCCCGAGCTTGGGCGCGAGCGCTCCCGTGGCGAACCCGATCAGCGAGGCCCCGACGAGGAGGCCGACCACGATGATGCTGGCCCAAAGGCCCCGGGTTCTCTTCACGCCAACTCCGCCCCGTTGATCACGAGGCGGAACCGTGCCTGCAGGCACTCCGCGGCGTGCCGGCACATCTGCATCCGACCGAGGAAGATCTCGAAGTACTCCATGACCTGGCTGATCTGCGTGTCGATGGTCAGCTCCAGGCTGACCGTACGGGCCTCGGAGTCTACCCGCAGGAAGGACTGCTCGACGGCATGGTTCACGCGATCGTGGATGTCGAAGGCGATCTGGCCGGCCTTGCGCACGCGGCTGCGGTGGACGTCGGATTTGTCTGCCAGGATCACAGCCGCGGAGATCGCGGAGACCGCCGTGCCCTCCGTCTCCTCGTGGTTGGCGATGGCGGCCATGATGGGCATCAGGTCGGCGCCGGGCACCGAGTCTCGCAGCGCCTGGTAGGTGAGCACCGCGCCCGTCTGCCCGTGCGCATCCCGGGCGAGGGCGTTGCCGACGTCGTGCAGATAGCCGGCCACGCACGCGAGGACGGCGTCTCGCTCGGAAAAGCCTAGCCGCGCCAGCACCTGATAGGAGATCTTCGCTACGAGGTTGGCGTGGCGGAAGCCATGCTCGGTGTACCCCATGGCTCCCGTGACCCGATCGGCCGACGCGATGTAGAGCGAGAGCTCCTCGTTGGCCTGTACGTCCTCCAGCGTGATCCCGGGGAAGGGCCGGGTGTCGGGCTCCCGCGGCGCCGAACCGACCGGGTCCACGGGCTCGGTGACGCTCACAGCTCCTTGATCTGTCCGGGCTGGTCCGGGTAGTCCTGGCCCTCGTCATCGTCGTCATCGGCGTCCTCACCGGCGACGTCGTTATCGACCACGCGACGGCCCACGGCGGCACGCAGCAGCCGGACCTCCGTTCCGGGAGCGATCTCGATGCGGAGGGTCCCCTCCTCGTCGTCGACGCCGGTGACGACCCCGTAGATGCCCGCCGTGGTGACGATCTCGTCGCCCACGTCCACGGCGCTGACGAGCGCCTGCTGGGCGCGCTGACGGCGTTGCTGCGGACGCAGGATCATGAAGTAGAACAGGCCACCGAGCAGCAGGAACGGCAAGAGGAAGGTGGCCGGGTTCCCGCCGCTCGATTGGGCTAGCAGTTGGAGCATGCGCTCACGTCCTTGGTCGATGCGAGAGGCGAGTCTACCGCCCCCAATGGCCCGCTAGAGCGGCAGCGCGCCGCGGGCGGTGATGCCGAGGTGCCGATACGCGCGCTCGGTGGCCACGCGGCCGCGCGGGGTGCGTTGCAGAAAGCCCAGCTGCAGCAGGTAGGGCTCCACCACGTCTTCGACCGTATCGGTCTCCTCGCCCACCGCTGCGGCGAGCGTCGAGAGCCCGACGGGGCCGCCCCCGAACTTCTCGATCAACATCCGAAGGATCGCGTGATCCAGGCGGTCGAGTCCTTGATCGTCCACCTCGAACACGGCGAGCCCATCGCGCGCGATCGTGCCATCGATCCACCCCTCGTGGCGGACCTCGGCGAAGTCGCGGACCCGGCGCAGGAGCCGGTTCGCGATCCGCGGGGTCCCTCGCGAGCGCCGGGCGATCTCCGCCGCCCCTTCCTCGTCGGTCCTGACCCCCAGGATCCCCGCCGAGCGTCCGGCGATCCGCGTCAGGTCGTGCACCGAGTAGTAGTCCAGCCGGGGCGAGAAGCCGAAGCGTTCCCGCAGGGGCAGCGTCATGCGCCCTGGGCGCGTGGTGGCGGCCACCAGCGTGAACCGCGGAAGCTCGAGGCGGATCGAACGCGCCGTCGGACCCTTGCCGAGGACCACGTCGAGGTTGAAGTCCTCCAGGGCGGGATACAGCACCTCCTCCACCTGTCTGGGCATCCGGTGGATCTCGTCCACGAACAGCACGTCGCCGTCCTCGAGGTTCGTGAGGATCGCGGCGAGGTCGCTGGGTCGATCCAGCGCGGGGCCCGACGTGGGTTGGAACCCCGCCTCCATCTCGTTGGCCACGATCTGGGCCAAGGTGGTCTTCCCCAGACCGGGAGGGCCGCTGAACAGCAGGTGATCGACGGGCTCGCCGCGGCGGCGCGCCCCGTCGATAAGGAGGGCGAGCTGTTCCTTGACCCGTTCCTGCCCCACGAACTCGCCGAGCGTCGTGGGGCGCAGGGCGACGTCGAACTCGCGGTCCTTCGGGTCGACCGAGGCGGCCTCGATCAGACGGTCGTCGTCCACTAGCGCCCCACCTTCTGCAGCGCCTCGCGCAAGAGCTCCTCCGCCTGCCTTCCATCGGCGTCAACCCCGGCGAGCGCCTCGCCCGCCTCCACGGGCGTGAGCCCGAGGGCGATCAGCGCCTCCCGGGTCTCCGCCAGCGGTCCCTCCACGATCACGACCCCTTCACCGCCAAGCTTGTCACGGAGGTCGAGGACCACCCGCTGGGCGACCTTCCTGCCAACGCCGGGCACCACCGTGAGGGCGGCATCGTCCCCCGCCACCACGGCGCGACGCAGCGCATCGGACGTGAGCGCCGAGAGGAAGGAAAGCGCCACCTTCGGCCCGACCCCGGACACCCCGGTGAGCAGATCGAACAGCGCGCGCTCGTCGGTGGTGGAGAAGCCGTAGAGCACCATGGCGTCGTCACGGATCACCAGGCGCGTGTGCACGCGCGCCACCCGGCCGGCCGCCGGCATCCGGGCGAGCACCGAGGTCGGCATCGAGATCTCGTAGCCGACGCCGGCCACGTTCACGACAGCTCGGTTCGTCCCCTTCTCGATGACCTCGCCCTCCAGGAAGGAGATCACGCCGACCCCAAGCGTGCCGCCGCACGCAGCCGGCTGCCGGTGAGATGGGTCAGGGCTACCGCCACGGCGTCGGCGGCGTCGGGCTGGGTGGGAACCCCGCTGAGGCCGTGGACGCGCTCGAGCGCGTGGCGGACCTGCGCCTTGTCCGCACCCCCCGCTCCGGTCACGGCGCTCTTGACCTGCGTGGGGCTGTATTCCGCCACGGGGATCCCGGCCTCGGCGGCGACCACCATGACCGCTCCCGTGGCACGCGCGACGGTGAGGGCGCTCACCTGGTTCCGATTGAAGGCCACCCGCTCGATGGCCACGGCGGTGATGTCCCGGGCGGCGATGGCGGCACGGACCGCCGCGGCGAGGGCGCCGAGCCGCTCGGCCTCCGCGGTCTCCGACGACGTTCGCACCGTCTCGCTCCACACCAGGACCGGGCGACGACCCTCGCGACCGACGACGGCGAGGCCGAGCTTGGCCACACCAGGATCCACACCGAGCACGAGGGAATCGAACATCCGTTCGCCCAGTCTAGGGGGCCGCCTGAGGCCGGGCAACCACCGACGGCGCGACCGAGCCGCGTGCGGAGTTGACCGAGGCCTCCCGCCCCGGGAGGGAACGGCGAGATCCGTGTCCCCGGGCGAGAGGCCTCGGTGTTCGGTTGGGATCTACAAGCGCTACGGCGCCCCGATCCGCCACATCCCGCGACCGTGCGTCACGGCGACGATCTGGCCGCCGTTCGGCGTGGTCGTGAGGTCATTCGGCACGGCGTTCGGCAACTTCGAACCGAACCGCCTCCAGTGCCCAGGATTCGACGCCGACGAGACGAACACGCCGACGTCCATCGCTACCACGAGCTTGTTGCCCGCCATCACGAGGTCATCGCCGGGCGCGTCCGGCAGGTTCCCGCTGATGTCGTTCCAGTGGGCCCCGCCGTCGGTCGACTCGAACACGTGGCCTATGCCGCCACTGGGGATCCAGTGACGGGAGTAGCCGCTATACACCGCGTACACGTGGCCGGCGTCGGAGGGATCCGCGACCAGGTTGTAGACGACCCGCTGCGGTAGTTGGTCGCCGCCGTTGTGCAGGCCGGGGCCTGCCACGGTGTGCCACGTGCCGCCGTAGTTCGTGTCGATCCCCGCGTAGAAGAGATCGGAGGGGTTACAGCCGTACCCGCAGTATCCCGCGTAGATCGTGCTGCCGTTCACGGCGAGGGCCGTGATCTGACTGTTCACTCCGGTGTCGTGGCCCTGCTTCCAGTCGCACGCCGTGGCGGAGCAGTGCGTGTTCCAACCCTTGTGCGTCTGCCAGACGTAGCGCCCGCCGGCGACCCAGTGCTGGTTCACGGCGCTGCTGTCGGCCTCGAACGGCGCGATGAACCGCGGCTGCGGATCACACGGGTTGGGCGTGTAGGTGAACGCGCCGCAGGCCGGCGAGATCTCCCGCCACGCCAGCGTGCTGCCGTCGGAGCGGCCGCCGTTCGTGGTGAGGAACATGTCGAGCCCGACGTACTCCTGCACCGTGCGGTTGCCGTTGTTGGGGTCGACGATCACGTCGCCGCCGTCACCGCCGAAGGGCGAGACCATGGACCGGGCGCCCGGGATGAGGAAGGAGCCGCCGTTGTCCTGGAGCCCGCCCCAGTAGGCGGTGCCGCCGTTCAGCCTTCCGGTGCCGCCGTAGTAGTACTGCAGCGTGTGCAGGTCCTTGTTGCGGTTCTGCCACGCGGACCCCTGGAGCCCCCGGCTGTAGATCCCGCCGTCGTTCCCGACCCAGACCTTTCCTTGGCCGAAGGCGATCGCGTGCTGGTCAGGGTGCGTGGTGGGAGGACAGTTCGTCGGACCACCCGCCGCGTAGCAGGGCAGCGTGAAGTTCCAGTACGGGCCGACCGCTACCCAGCGACGGCCGCCGTTCTTGGATTCGAAGACCTCTTCGAGACCCAGGTACACGTGCTGAGGGCGCTTGGGATCCACCCCGATGAACTGGTCGTACCAGACCTGGATGCCCGGCGAGTAGCCGCTGCCCCACCCCAGGGCGTCGCCCGGGGACTCCCCGAGCTTGCGCGACGTGGCGCGCAGGCGCCAGGGCCCGGCCAGGTCGCCCGAGGGCGAGACGAAGACGCCCATGAGCGCCGTGTCCGGGTTCACGAAGTACTTCTTGATCGATTCCACCACGGCGTACAGGCGCTTGCCTTGGGCGTCATAGGCGAGGCTGGATCGCCCGATGTTCGGGGCGTCCATCCCGACCGGCGTCACCATCGTCCAGTGCCTGCCGCCGTCCGTGGACTGGTACATGCCGTTGTAGTCCGTGTAGCCGCCGCGCCATGCGACGTTGGCCACCGCGGTCATCCCGTGGGTACCCGGCCGCACGACGACGTCGTTCACGTACGTGAAGCCGTAGGGACCGGCCGTGCCGGGGCGCAGGACGAGGGACCACTTCGAGCCCATCGGTGCCCCCAGCGAGCGCCCGTACAGACCCTTGGACGTCGCGGCGTAGATGCCGCCGTGTCCGTCGAGCGCGAGCTTGCCGATCATCTGGTGGTCGATCTCGTGCTTGCCGACCTTCTTCCACGTCTTGCCGTGGTCGACCGAGCGCCACACGCCGAGGCCCGCGTAGCTATCCGACGACGTGTTCGCCTCGCCGGTGCCCAGCCAGACCGAGTGGTCCGCAGGGTTCACGAGGAGCGAACCGACGGAGAGCGTCCCGAGCTTGTCCGTGAGGGGCGTCCAGTGGTGGCCGTGGTCCGTGGAGCGCCAGACGCCGCCGTCGGCGGCGCCCGCGTAGATGTATGACCCGTCGACGGCCAGGGCTGTCATGCGTCCGGTCACATAGCCTGGGCCGGGGCCGCCGCCGCCCGCGTTCGAGATGATGGGGTCGGCGTAGTTGAGGTTGTCCGCGTCATAGGGCTGGTTCGTGACCTCGGACCAGTTGCCGCCGGCACGCGGGAGCCGTCGAGCCTGCCGCAGGGCATGCGACAGCGCGCCGGGAGGCCCGAACCGTGGCTCGGCGAACTGGTTCGCGCCCTCCTGAATCTCCGATGCGCCTTCCTCGCCGCCATCGCCCTGTTTGGCGGTGACGTTTGACGCGAGCTCTCGTTGCGAGCTGCGGATCAGCCCAGACGCGCGCTTCAGCGCCTGTCCCGATGCGGGAGCGGCGGCCTGCCCTGGAGCTGCAGCCGCCGCGAACAAACCGAGTACCGCGAGCGTCGATACGATCGCCCGCGCCCCCCGATGAGGAAGACCAGCCATCCGATTGCACCCCTCCCAGAGTTAGGAACGGCCGCAGCCTAGGGCATCTGACCCCGCAGATGCTATCGGCCGAAAGACGGATGCCCCCTGAAACAATGACCGTTCCTCAGAGGGCGGCCATGACCTCCTCGGGGATGTCGAAGTTCGCGTACACCGCCTGGACGTCGTCGAGCTCGTCCAACGCCTCGATCAGGTTGAGGACCTGCTTGGCCTCGCCGCCGTCGACCGGGACCAGGGTCTCCGGCATCATCGTGATCTCGGCCGAGTCCACAGCCACGCCCGCGTGCTCCAACGCTTCCCGCACGCGCTTGAAATCCTGCGGTTGCGCGATGATGTCCCACGCGCTCTCGGCGTCGCGCAGATCCTCCGCCCCCGCGTTGAGGGCGAGCTCCAGCAGCTGATCCTCGTCGGGCACGAGACCCTTGTCCACGACCACGAGTCCCTTGCGGGTGAACTGCCAGGCGACGCTGCCCGATTCGCCCAGGTTGCCCTGGTTGCGCGTGAACGCGTGGCGTATCTCCTGACCGGTCCGATTGCGATTGTCGGTGAGCACCTCCACGAGGAGCGCCACGCCGCCGGGCGCGTAACCCTCGTAGAACAGCTCCTCGTACCGCGCGCCGTCGTCGTCGCCGCCCGCCCCGCGCTTGATCGCACGATCGATGTTGTCGTTCGGGACGCTGAAGCTCTTGGCCTTCTCCACCGCGGAGGCCAACGTCATGTTCCCGTCGATGTTCCCGCCACCGTCGCGCGCCGCGACCTCCACGGCGCGCAGCAGCTTCGCGTACATGTTCGAGCGCTTCGCGTCGGTCGCTTCCTTCTTCCGTTTGATGGTCGCCCATTTCGAATGACCCGACATCGTTGAACTCCTCGACGTTCGCCTAGGCCCTGCCCACGAGGTACCGGTGCAGGCCCGCCTCACCGATCAGCTCGGGATGGAATGATGCCACCAACAGGTTCCCCTGCTCCAGGACGACCGCGGCGCCCTCGTGTTCGGCGAGCACCCGAACGTCGGGGCCGACGTCGAGGACGCGCGGCGCCCGGATGAATACGCCACGCACCGGGTGCCCGAAGCCCTCGACCTGGAGATCCGCCTCGAACGAATCCACCTGGCGGCCATAGGCATTGCGCTGCACGCCGATGTCCATGAGCCCCAGCAGCGGCTCGCCGCCCTCGACACGCCGCGCCATGACGATCATGCCGGCGCACGTTCCCAACATGGGCATCCCGGCTCCGGCGCGCTCCCGGATCGGTTCCACGAGCTCGCCGCGGCGCGCAAGCTTCCCGATGGTGGTCGACTCGCCCCCGGGGATGACCAGGCAGTCCACGTCGCGGAGCTGCTCGGGCGTCCGCACCTCCACGGGGACGGCGCCGGCCTCCGCAAGCATCAGCGCGTGTTCGCGGAAGTCGCCCTGGAGCGCGAGGACGCCGGCCTTCACGGAGGTCACCTCGCGCGGAGCACGGTTACCAGCCGCGGTCCTGCATGCGCGTGGCCAGCTGGTCGATCTCGAGCCCCGCCATGGGGTCGCCAAGCTCGTGCGAGACCTTGGCGAGCACGTCGGGGTCTTGGAAGTGCGTCGTGGCCTCGACGATGGCGCGCGCCATGGTCGCCGGGTCCTGCGACTTGTAGATCCCCGAGCCCACGAACACGCCGTCCACGCCGAGCTGCATCATCAACGCTGCATCCGCGGGCGTGGCGATCCCGCCCGCGGAGAAGTTCACGACCGGCAAGCGGCCCGTATCCGCCACGATGCGAACGAGCTCGACGGGTGCCCCCAGCTCCTTGGCCTTGGCGACGTACTGCTCGGGCCGCAGCGTCGTGCAGTCCGCGATCTCCCGCAGGATCGATCGTTCGTGCCGCACCGCCTCCACGACGTTGCCGGTCCCGGCCTCGCCCTTGGTGCGGATCATCGCGGCGCCCTCGGCGATCCGGCGCAACGCCTCCCCGAGGTTCCGCGCGCCGCAGACGAACGGCACGGTGAACGCCCACTTGTCGATGTGGAACTCTTCGTCGGCAGGGGTCAGGACTTCTGACTCGTCGACGTAATCCACACCGAGGGCCTGCAGGATCTGGGCTTCGACGAAATGCCCGATCCGCGCCTTCGCCATGACGGGGACGGACACGGCCGCCTGGATCTCCTCGATCTTGGTGGCGTCCGACATGCGCGCCACCCCGCCGTCGCGGCGGATGTCGGCGGGGACCCGCTCGAGCGCCATCACGGCGCACGCCCCGGCGTCCTCGGCGATCTTCGCCTGCTCCGCGGTGGTGACGTCCATGATGACGCCGCCCTTGAGCATCTCGGCCAGCCCGGATTTGACGGTGAAGGTTCCGGTCTCGCGCTCCACGGCTATCCCCCCTCAGGCCCCCCTCAGGGCTCCGACACGATTCGTGATGCCTCGGGCAGGCGCCTGCGCACCTGTCAACCGTCGAGTGTACCGAAGGCGAACGAGGGGGTTGGCGACGGACGTACCCGGGCCCGAACGGACCCCTACTTCGCGAAGGTGATGTCGGCGTTGAACATGCCCGTGGGGGCGAGCTCCACGAAGGTGGAACCCGGCGTGAGGGTCATGGTCTCTCCGGACTTCGTGGAGAACGTCGTCACGTCGGCATCGGTCGCGCGCTCCCAGGTCCCCTGGACGAGCCGGCCGTTGCGCAGGACCCAGGCCTTTCCCTTGCCCGTGACGGTCACTTCGGGCGATGGGTATCCGGCCACGTCCGTGATATCGCTCGGGCTGGTCTTCACCTGCTGGACCACCACGTTGTCGGCGGCGATCGCGTTGCCATTCTCGAGCTTCATCGGCGCCCCATCGAGGTAGCGCACGTAGCGACCGCCCTCCCAGCGCCAGCCGGCCGTGGCGAGGCTGGAGAAGACGACGGTCACGCCGGCGCCCTTCTTGTTGGGGGTCGGCGCCTCGTCCGAGTAAGTGAACACCGCGTGTGGGATCGGCTCGTTCTTCGCGCGCTTCAGCCCCGCGTCCCAGAGCTTCGCCGTGTTCGCGAACAGGTTGTGCGGGATGACGCGCGCCTCGTCGCGGGTGAACGGCGGCGCCGGATCGCCCTCGGTCATGAGCGTGAGACCCGCCGCTTGAGCCCCGTTCACGACCTTGTTCGCTCCACCCGAGAACGCGAGCAGCGGGTGCTCGCTGAACTGGAGGAGGATCTTGGAATCGGTGCTGCGGGCGCTCCGCACGGGGCCGACCCGCACGCTGCTCTCGCACTGGAAGACCGCGATGAACCGAGTGATGCCGCCCTCGACGACCTCCTCGTAGACGATGTCCGCCTTGTCCAGGCCGTCGAGCGGCTGCGCGTCCGGTGTGTTCTCGACCTTCACGCCGAGCGCCGGACGGTCGGGGACCTCCTTGCCGTCGGCGAGCGTAACGCCCGTGAGCGGGCACGTGGGCGCCGGGTCGCTGATCCCGGCCAGGTTCCGGACCACGGCGGGCGCGTTGCCCGTGAGGGTCATGACGGCGAGCGCGGCGACGAGGACGCCGGCCACGGTGCCGCCGGTCACGAACGCCTTGCCGCGGCGGGTGAGAGCCAAGGTGCGGTACCTCCTACGGGGATCGGCGGGGTCTCGATCCGCCCCTGGGCGATGGATGCATGTGCTCTGTCATGGGGATCGGTCATGAGGAAGGGTCCCGAAGGGGACCCGATGAGCCAGATGCTAACCGCGGCGTGAGACGGTCTCAAACACCCGGGCTCATCTCGACCGGAACGTCACATCTCCTGCAGCCTCCTGATCCGCTCCTGGATCGGCGGATGCGTGGAGAACAGCCGCTCCATGGTGGACGTCCCGTCGCCCTCGACGCGCGAGGGCTGCGAGAGCCACAGGTGAGCCGTGGCGTTGTTCGCCGCTCGCATGGCGGTGGGTGCGGCTTCGATCTTCTGCAGCGCCGAGACGAGGCCCGGCGGATAGCGGGTGAGGAGCGCGCCCTCGGCGTCGGCGAGGTACTCCCGGTTGCGCGACACCGAGAGCTTGATGAGTTGCCCGGCCAACGGCGCGAGGATCAGCAACGCGAACCCAACGGCGAAGATGACGAGCTGGGCGATGCCGCCCCCACCGTCGCCGTCGCCTCCGCTGCGTCTGCCGCCGCCCCAGAACCAGCTCCGCATGAAGAACTCCGAGAGCAAGATGGCGGCGCCCACGAGCGTCGCGACGATGGTGCCCAGCAGGATGTCGCGATCCTTCACGTGGGACATCTCGTGGCCGATCACCCCTTCGAGCTCGACGCGATCCATCATCTGCAGCAGACCTTGCGTCACGGCGATGGACGAGTGCTCCGGGTCCCGGCCCGTGGCGAAGGCGTTGGGGGCTTGCTCGTTCACTACGTAGACGGTCGGCTTGGGCAGCCCCGCCGCGATCGCGAGCCCCTCCACGATGTTGTGCAGGCGCGGTTCCTCCTCGGACGTCACCGCGCGAGCCCCGGTGGCGGCCAGGACCATCCGGTCCCCGTAGACGTAGGAGCCGATCGACATCCCGCCCGCGATCAGCAGCGCGATCACGAGGCCCCAGGCGCCCCCGTTGAAGAACAGATAGCCGACGGCGAAGCCGATCACGCCCAGGAACACGAAGGCGCCCAGGACGAGCAGGACGCTCTTGCGCTTGTTTGCCGCGATCTCCTCGTACACGGCGGACTAGAACTCCACCTGAACCGGTCCCCGCTCGGGCTCCTCGATGTCGAAGAACTCGCGCGGCGTGAACCGGAACGTCTTCGCCAGCATGCTCGACGGGAACGACTGGATCGCGGTGTTCAGCTGCATCACCTGGTCGTTGTAGAACTGCCGCGCGTAGGCGATCTTGGACTCCGTCCCGGTGAGCTCTTCCTGCAGCGCCAGGAAGTTCGCGTTGGCCTTGAGGTCGGGGTAGTTCTCGGCCACCGCGATGAGCCGGCCGAGCCCCGCGGTGAGCTGGTCCTCCGCGTGGGCCTGCTCCCCCACTCCCTGCGCGCCCATGGCCTGGGTCCGCGCCGCCGTGATGTCCTCGAAGACCTCCCGCTCGTGCGCGGCATAGCCCTGCACCGTCTGCACCAGGTTGGGGATCAGGTCATAGCGACGCCGAAGCTGCACGTCGATCTGCGACCACCCGTTGTCTGCACGGACCCGCAGCCGGACGAGGCGGTTGTACGACCACACGGCGCCCAGGGCCACGACGAGGACGAGCCCGAGGACGATCCATAGACCCAACACGATCCCTATCGTATCGAGGCCGGGGGGGTCCCGGTGGCTTCGGCATAGAGCGCCTCCAGGCGCTCGATCACCACGGACCAATCGAACGAGCGGGCGCGGTCGCGTGCGGCCGACCGGAGCCGATGCGCGAGCCCATGCTCCTCGAGCACGCTCGCCACCGCGCCGGAGAGGGCCGGGGCGTCCCGCGCAGGGACCAGGAGGCCGTCGATGCCGTCGCGCACGACCTCGGTGTAGCCCGCGATCCGGCTCGCCACGACCGGGAGGCCGGCGGCCATCGCCTCCACGAGCACCATGCCGAAGCTCTCGCCGCCGACCGCCGTCCCCAAGAACACGTCGCACGCGGCGTAGTACGGCGGCAGGTCTTCGTTCGAGATCGTTCCCAGCAACGCCACGCGGTCGCGGAGCTCCGCAGACAGGGTTGCGACGGCGGCACGGTCGGGACCGTCCCCGATGACCACGAGCCGCAGGTCCGGGCGCTCCGCGCCGAGGAGCGCGAACGCCTTCACGGCCGTGGGGAATCCCTTGCGTTCGTCGAGGCGGCCCACGAACAGGAGCTTCGTCCCCCGGCCGAGATCCGCCGGGCGGCCGCTCGCGAACCGCTCGACGTCCGTGCCGTTGGGCACGAGCTCGAACGAACCGCCGATCCGGCGGCGGGCGAACGCAGCGGCGACCTCGGACACGGCGACCCTGACCGCGATCCTCGAGGCCACGATCCGAAGGAGCGGGGCCGCGAGGTCGTAGAGCCGCGATCGCTCGGCGCCCGAGTGGAAGGTGGCCACGACGGGGACGCGCGCGGCGAGGGTGGCCCACATCGAGGTGCTGGGCGTCAGGGGCTCGTGAACGTGCACGACATCCGGGCGGAGCTCGGTGAGCGCACGCGCGACGCGTCGAACGGACCGGGGCCTCGGATCGATGGGCGCATTGGAGGCGTTGTAGGGGATGTCGAGCGGGCGCCCCACCGCGAGCACTCCGGGGATGCTGGGGTGCCCGCGGACCGGCGCCAGGACCATGACCTCGTGCCCGTGCGCACGCAGGTGCTCGGCCTGCTCACGGACGTGCGTCTGCACACCACCGGGGTCGTCGAACGCGTACGGGCAGACGAGGACGATCCTCACGATCCCCAGCCGGGCTGGAACATGTGCCAGTCGGGCGGAGCAGCCGCGATCGCCTCCTCGAACCCCGCGGCCATCGCCACGGTCAGCGCCCGGACGTCCCCGCGCCGGCTCCCCGTCGCCTGCGGTGCGAGCGGACGCCCGAACGCGCATCGCCAGTCCCCGCGTTCCTCGGCGATGCTCACGACGATCAGGGGTGCGCCGGACGAGATCGAAAGGAGCGCCGGCCCCGACGGCAGGCGGCGCGTGCGGCCGAACATCTCCACCTCCACGCCTCGACCCGACAGGTCGCGGTCGGCCACCAAGCACACGACCCGATTCTGCGCGAGCGCCGACGCGAGTTGGTGCCCCACGCCGCGGTCGTCGGTGCCGATGATGTCCATGCCGATGTCCTCGCGATGGCGCAGGAACAGGCGGAAGAGCCGCTCGGGCTCCAGCCGCTCCGCGACCGAGATGAGGCGTTCGCCGCGCGAGGCCATCCATCGTCCCGCTACATCCCAATTCCCCATGTGCGGCATCACCAGGACGAGGCCCTTGCCCGCCGCGCGGGCGTCCTCCATGTGCTCGACGCCCACGACGTGGAAGCGGCGCCGGATCTCCTCATCGGTCAGCCGGCCCGCGCGGAAGGTGTCGAACCAGTACCTCCCGTATCGCTCGAACGCCTGCCGGGTGGCGGCGCACACGAGCGGATCGTCCACGTCGCGGCCCAGCACCTGGGCCTGGTTCGCGGCCACCGTCGCGCGGACGGCGGGGAGCGCCCGAAAGGCGAGACGGCCGGCCCACGTGAACGCGCGACGGGCGGGATCTTCGGGGAGCGTGCGCCCCATCCAGGCGATGGCCCGGTACGCCTCGAACGCGACCGTCTGTCTCGCGCGATCCCGCCCGATGATCACGCCCGCTCCTCGCGCGCGACCTGGGTCGTGCGCACGAGGACGGCCAGGACCGAGAGCGCCGCCGCCATCCACACGGTCCAGGCGAGCCACCCGAAGGCGAGCCCGATCACCACGAGCCCGTAGCGGATCCCCCGGGTGACGTGGCTCTCCTCGACGGAGTACGACAGAGACGCGCCGCGGGCTCGCACGTAGGCAGACAGGAAGCTGGCGCACAGCGCCACCAGCGCACCGATCGCGACGTGCGGCGCGGGCCCGCTCGTCACCCAGGCGATGGAGCCGAACAGCAGGCCGTCCCACGCCCGGTCGAGCAGCTCGTCGAGCATGCGGTCCGTCGGCCCGCCGGCACCGTGGTTCGCCCGGTGGCCACCGATGAGCAGGAAGACCGCTGATACGCCCGCCGCGGCGGCGGCCCTTCCGGGTTCCCTGGCGATCACGAGCCATGCGCCCACCGCTGCCGCGACGCCGCCCGCGATCAGCATCGTGCGCGTGATGGCCGTCCCGGGAGGCTGACGCTGGAACCGGATCTGCAGTCGTTGGAAGCGCACCATGGGGTCCGCGCGAGCCTAGCAACTTGAGTAGGATGCCCCCTACCTCACCGCCGAAGGAGCACGCGTTGAAGACCTACGACGCGAAGGATATCCGCAACGTCTTGCTGGTCGGCCACGGGGGGGCGGGCAAGACGACGCTGCTCGAGGCCATGGCCTTCACCGCGGGAGCCATCACCCGGATGGGCACCGTCGAAGACGGCACGACGGTCTCCGATCACGACCCCGACGAACAACGCAAAGGCATCTCCGTCTCGTTGTCGATGACGCCCCTGGAGTGGAACGGGGTCAAGATCAACGTCCTGGACGCCCCGGGCTACGCCGACTTCGTGGGGGACCTGCGCTCGGCCGTGCGCGCCGTGGACGCGGTCATCGTGGTGGTGTCGGCGGTCGATGGCGTCGAGGTGCAAACGGAGACCGCCTGGGAGCTTGCGGTGGAAGCGGGCTTGCCGCGTGCCATCTTCGTCAACAAGCTCGATCGGGAACGCTCGGACTTCCAAGGCACGCTGGACCAGCTCGTGTCCTCATTCGGGAACCAGGTCGCCCCGTTCGAGCTACCGATCGGCGCCGAGGACGGGTTCCGGGGGGTCGCCGACCTGCTCCACGAGAAGGCGGACCTGTACCCCGAGGGACCTCGCGCGCAGGAGTCCGAGTGGCCCGAGGAGATCCACGCCCTGGCCGATCCCGCTCGGGAGAAGTTGATCGAGGCGGTGGCCGAGTCCGACGACGCGCTGATCGAGGAGTACCTGGAGGTCGGCACCCTGCCCGAGGAGCACATCGTCTCGGGGGCCAAAGACGGGTTCGCCAGGGCGCGGCTGGCGCCGGTCATCCTGGGCTCGGCGGCCGCGGCGATCGGCATCGACCGCTTGCTCGATTTCATCGTCGAGGAGTTTCCGTCTCCGCTCGATCGCGGCCCGATCGCCGTCGTGGGCAAGAGCGGCGACCCCCGGGAGCAGCCGTGCGACCTTGCGGGGTCCCCGACGGCGTTCGTGTTCAAGACGATCTCGGACCCGTTCGTGGGGCACATCACGATGTTCCGCGTCTTCGGCGGGACCGTGCGCCCCGACTCCAGCCTGCACAACGCGACGCAGGGCACGGACGAGCGTGTCGGGCAGCTGTTCACGCAGGTGGGCAAGGAACACGACCCCGTCGCCCAGGTCCCCGCCGGAGACATCGGCGCGGTGGCCAAGCTCGCCCACGCCCACACCGGGGATACCTTCAGCGCGAAGGACGACCCCGTGCAGCTCCCCGAGATCGAGCTGCCGGACCCGCTGCTCGCGTACGCGATCGCGCCCCGGACGAAAGGTGACGAGGACAAGCTCGCCACCGGGATCGCGCGCCTGCGCGAGGAGGACCCCACCCTACGGGTCTCGCGCAACGAAGAGACCCACCAGACCGTCATCCACGGCATGGGAGAGGCCCACCTCGAGGTCATGATCGAGCGCCTGAAGCGAAAGTTCGGCGTGGAGGTCGAGACGGCCCCGGCCAAGATCGCCTACCGCGAAACGATCCGCAAACCGGCGAAGGCGACGGGTCGGCACGTGAAGCAGTCCGGCGGGCATGGTCAGTACGCCGTATGCATGATCGAGCTGGAACCGCTTCCCCACGGCGAGGGATTCGTCTACGAGGACAAGATCTTCGGTGGCGCCATCCCCCACCAGTTCATCCCCTCCATCGAGAAAGGCATCGTGAAGACGATGGCCGAGGGCGTGAGGAGCGGAAATCCGATGGTGGACGTGAAGGTCACCGTCGTGGACGGGAAGTTCCATTCGGTGGATTCCTCCGACATGGCGTTCCAGATCGCCGGATCGCTCGCGCTGAAGGAAGGCGTCGAGGCGGCGGGCGTCGCGTTGCTGGAGCCCGTCGTCTCACTGGAGGTCGTCGTCCCCGACGCGTACACGGGCGATGTGATGGGAGATCTGAACGCCAAACGGGGGAAGATCGCGGGGATGGACCAGCTCGGCGGAGGCAAGCAGCGCATCCGCGCCCTCGTGCCCCAGGGGGAGGTCGCGCGCTACGTGATCGACCTGCGGTCGATGACCGGCGGCCGGGGGGCGTTCTCCATGACGTTCGACCACTACGAGGAGATGCCGGCCAACCTCGCGCAACGCGTGATCGACGACTACCAGGCCTCCCGCGAGGAAGCGCACAAGCGCTAGCCTCACCGCACGAGGTCGAAGGCGAAGCTCGTGGTGAGGGCGGCGAAGACGAGGGCCGCCCACCCGATCAGCAGCGCGAGGCCTCCGATCGGGGTCACGGCGCCCCATCGCGGCACGTCGGTGAGCACCAACGCGAACAGGCTCCCCGAGAACAACACCACCCCGACGATGAACGCCACGCCCGCGATCGCCGAGGCCGCCGAGTCGGGTCCCCAGGTCCGCACCGCCACCACGGCGAACAGCGCGAGGGCGTGGTAGAGCAGATAGCGAACGCCGGTCTCGAACGTCGCGAGCCGCTCCGGCGAGAGGCGGCGCCGGAGCGCGTGCGCTCCGAAGGCTCCCAGGGCGACGCCCACGAACCCGAAGCAGCCGGCGACGACGAGGAAGGCCCGGTCCACGGCTCAGGTCGGGCCCGCGCAGGCCCGCAGGAAGGGCAACGTCGCCGCCTCGAAGGCCTCGGGCTGACGCACGTTCACCACGTGGTCGGCCGCCTCGATCGACACGACCTCGGCGCCGTCGATCGCCGCCGCGGTGAGCCGGCCCATCCGGTCGAGGTAGGGCACGTCCTGCGCCCCCAGCACGACGAGGGTGGGCGCGTCGATCTCGCCGAGCCGCTCGAAGGCCGGCGGATCCAGCTCCTGACACGCCGACTCGTCCATCGTGAGCTCGTGTAGGTTGTCGAACGCGATCTCGCGGAGGCGAGCGCCGGCCGTGTCGTGGGTCCCGAGAGGTGCCCAGATCCCGAGCCGGAGCTCCTGGGACCGCTCGAGGTCGCCGGCATCGACCGCCTCGGCGATGCCGGCCGTGGCGTCCTCCCACCAGGCCTCCTCCTCGGGCAGCGGCTCGATGCCCTCCGCCTGCGACGCAACCACCACGATCGCCCACACGAGATCGGGGTGCTCGAGTACCGTGTCGATCGCGATTCCGCCGCCCATGGAGCACCCCACCAACGCGGTGCGGTCGACGTCTGCGGCCTCGAGCACGGCCGACAGGTCGAGATGGTGGGCGTACGGGTGACCGGTGTCGCGTGAGGAACGTCCGTAGCCGCGCACGTCGTAGCGCAAGGTCTTGAAGCCCGCCTCGGCGAATCGCGTGAACTCCCGATCCCATGTCCTCGCGTCCCAGAGCCCGGGGTGGATGAACGTGACGGCAGGCCCGTCGCCGGCCACCTCGTACCAGAGGCGAGCGCCGTCCGCGAGCTCGACGAAGGCCTCGCTCATGAGGCGAACCGCGGTGCGAGTCGGCGCGCGGTCTCCTCCAGGAGCTCGGGCAGGACGCGCGTTTGCCCCACGACGGGCATGAAGTTGGTGTCGCCGCCCCACCGAGGCACGACGTGCCAATGCACATGATCGGGGATGCCGGCGCCCGCCACGGCTCCGAGGTTCATGCCGATGTTGAACCCGTGCGGATCGGACTCCTCCCTGAGCGCCTTGACGCACCGCTGCAACAACGACTGAAGATCCACATTCTCCCCTTCGCTCAGGTCCTCGACCTCCCCCGTGTGGCGCCGCGGCACCACAAGGAGGTGACCGGGGTTGTAGGGGAACTTGTTCAGCACCACGTAGGCGAGCTCGGTCTCGGCCAAGATCCGAGCCGCCTCGTCGCTTTCGGGCAGGTGACAGAACACGCACGGCCCATCGCCCTCCCCCGCCGGTTCCCCCGCCGCCGCTCGGATGTAGGCCATCCGCCACGGGCTCCAGAGATGCTCCACGCTACGCGTCCTCGAAGGAGGACTGCGTCAGGCGCCGCGTACGATCCTCGTCCAGCAGGCGCTCCACCAAGCGATCGAACGCGACGTCGGGATGCTCGGTTCCCCCGCGATCGCGGACGTTGTAGCGGCCGGACTCGACCTCGCGATCCCCGATCACCAGGGTGTAGGGAGCCTTCTGCAGCTGCGCCGCGCGGATCTTCTTGCCCACGGTCTCTTTCGCGTCGTCCACGAAGGGACGCAGGCCGGCCGCACCCGCCCGGGCCGCGAGCTCCTCGGCGTGCCCCACGTGGCGGTCGGCCACGGGCGCGAGGCGCAACTGTTCGGGAGCCAGCCACAAGGGGAACGCGCCCGCGTAGTGCTCGGTGAGGATCGCGAAGAACCGCTCCACCGATCCGAACAGGGCGCGATGGATCATGATCGGGCGGTGTCGCTCACCGTCGTCTCCGGCGTAGTGGAGGTCGAACCGCTGGGGAAGCTGGAAATCGAGCTGGATGGTGGACATCTGCCACGTGCGGCCGATCGCGTCCCGCGCCTGGACGGAGATCTTGGGACCGTAGAAGGCGCCCCCGCCGATATCCATGACCAGGTCCAGGTCCATCGCCACGGCGGTCTGCCGCAGCACCTCGGTGGCCTCCGCCCAGTCCTCATCGCTGCCCACCGCCTTCTCCTCCGGCTTGGTGGACAGCTCCAGGTAGAAGTCGTCGAGCCCGTAGTCGCGGAGGAGGTCCAGCACGAACACGAGCAGCGAACCGAGCTCCTCCCTTACCTGTTCCTTGGTGGTGAAGATATGGGCGTCGTCCATGGTGAGCCCGCGTACCCGCGTGAGTCCGTGAACGACACCCGAGAGCTCGTAGCGGTATACGGTCCCGAACTCGAACAGCCGCAGTGGCAGGTCCCGATAGCTCCGGGTACGACTGCGGTAGATGAGGATGTGGAACGGGCAGTTCATCGGCTTGAGGTAGTAGTCCGTCCCTCCGTCGAGCTGCATGGGAGGGAACATCCCGTCCGCGTACCAATCCAGATGACCGGACTCCTCGAAGAGGGCCGCCTTGGTGATGTGCGGGGAGTAGACGAAGTCGTACCCACCCTCCTCGTGCCGCCGTCGGGAGTAGTCCTCCATGATCCTGCGTACCAGCCCGCCCTTGGGGTGGAAGACGGCGAGGCCCGAACCGATCTCATCGGGGAACGAGAAAAGGTCGAGCTCGGCGCCCAGGCGACGGTGGTCGCGCCGCTCCGCCTCCTCGAGGCGATGCAGGTGCGCGTCGAGGTCCTCCTGTGACGCCCACGCGGTGCCGTAGATCCGCGTGAGCATGGGACGGGCGTCGTCGCCACGCCAGTAGGCGCCCGCGACGTTCGTGAGCTTGAACGCGCCCCCCAACTTCCCGGTGGACGGCAGGTGGGGTCCCATGCACAGATCGATCCACTCGCCGTTGCGGTACAGGCTGACGGGCCCGCCCTCGGTACCACCCACGTCTCCCCCAGCGGGATCTGCACCCTCGAGTCCCTGGATGATCTCGACCTTGAAGGGCTGCGTCGAGAAGCGCTCCAGCGCCTCTTGGCGGGACACCTCCTCGCGCACGAACGGCTGATTCGCCTTGACGATCTGACGCATGCGCCGGTCGATCTTGGCGAGCTCCGACTTGCCGATGGCCTCGGGCAGATCGAAGTCGTAGTAGAAGCCATCCTCGATGGCCGGCCCGACGGCGTATGCCGTGCGGGGGTACAGATCGCAGACCGCCTGCGCGAGGACGTGCGCGGCCGAATGACGCAGGACCTGGAGACCGTCCTCGGAGGCGGACGTCACCGCCTCGACCTCGGCGTCGGCCGTCGGCACGTAGGAGAGGTCGCGCAGGATCCCGTCGACCCGCGCCGCCACGGCACCTTTCGGCAGCCCGGCCCCGACCGGCTCCCCTTCGGGGAGCTCGACGTTCACCGCGTCGGGCAGCTGCAAGCGTGGCACGGCGTCATGATATCGGCCGGCGCTCGGCGCCTGGTCACTCGTAGGCGATGGACTCCAGGATGTTCAGTTTCGACGCGCGGCGCGCGGGCCAGATCGCGGCGATCACCCCGGCGAGGCCCGCGAACACGACGTAGAAGATCAGCTGGCCGACGGGGATCGAGAGCTCGGTGACGCCCTGCGGCGCGAGGGCTCGTTGCAGGGCGAACCCGAAGAAGATGCCGACGGCGATCCCCAGCACGGCGCCCATCACCGCGATGATCACCGACTCCCAACGGATCATCCGCTTCACGGGCGCGCGGCCCATGCCCACGGCACGGAGCAAACCGAGCTCGCGCTTGCGCTCGAAGATCGACAGTCCGAGCGTGTTCACGATCCCGAACAAGGCGATGAGGATCGCCATCGCGAGCAAGGCGGTGATGAGCCCGAGCAGTTGATTCACGAACCCCTCCTGCGTCTTGCGGAACGCGGTCTGATCCTGCACCTCGATGTTGCCGAAGCTCTTCGTGGCGGTCTCCATGCCGGCCTGCACCTGGGTGGGATCGGCCCCCGGGGCGATCGTCACCATCACGAACGTGTCGAGCGGCGGCTGGAAGTACCGGTCGAAGGTATCGAGCGAGACGACGAAGTTCCCGCCCACGACGCTGTTCTCGCCGAAGGTCCCCCCGATCGTGAGGGGCACGTTGCCGTCCGCCGGGAACCGCGACGGGATCTCGTCGCCCACCTTCCAGCCGTGGTCGTCCATCGTCGTGTCGTACACCAACACGTCTCCCCGTCCGAGGGTCGCCAGCGCTCCCGGCGAGGGCTGCATGTTCGCGACGTCTATGACCGTCGCGGGATCCACCCCGGTCATGGACTCCGTGGAGTCGTTCACCTGGAACCCGTCCTGACGGAACTGGGAGACGGCATCCACGCCCTGCACCGCCTCGATCTTCGTAGCCACGTCCGGACTGAACGCAGTGAACGAGGAGGCCGTCACGATGAGATCGGCGCGCAGGTTCGCGGAAAGGGCGGCGTCGAACGAGGACTTCAGGGAGGCCGAGAGGATCGACACCATGGCCACGAGTCCCAGGCCGATCATCAACGCCGAGGCCGTGGAGGCGGTGCGTCGAGGGTTCCGCATGGCGTTCTGCCGCCCCAACTTGCCCTGCAGCCCAAGGCGACTGATGGGCGCGCCGATCACGGATGCCATCGGTCGCGCCACCAGCGGGAAGAGGATCGCCACGCCGATGAAGGTGACCGCCGCTCCGAGACCGATCAGCGCGGCGGCGTTCGACGGGACCGCGAACAGACCATAGAGCAGGGCAGCGATCCCCAGGGACGTCACGACGAGGCCTGCCACGAGCCGCCTGCCCATCCTGGTCTCGCCCGTGTCCTCCGACGCGCGCAGCGCCTCGATCGGCGCGATCCTCGAGGCCCGTCGCGCGGGAACGACGGACGAGACGATCGTGACGAGGGTCCCCACGATCAGCGCCACCCAGATCGTGCGCGGCTGCAACTGGAGGCCCGTGCTCGGGAGGTCGATGCCGAATGCCTTGAGGAGCGACTTGAGGCCGATGGCGATGGCGATGCCGGCGAGGAGACCAAGCGCCGACGCGAAGAGACCGACGACGAGCGCCTCCACGATCACCGACGACAGCACCTGTCGCCGGCTGGCGCCCACCGCTCGAAGGAGCGCCATCTCCTTGGACCGCTGGGCGACGATGATCGAGAACGTGTTGAAGATGATGAAGGCGCCGACGAACAGGGCGATGAAGGCGAAGACCAGCAGGGCGATGCGGAAGAACCCGAGGCCCTCCTTGATGGCCTTCGACTGCTCGTCGGCCACCGATGTGCTCGTGACGGCCTGCACGCCCTTGGGCAGCACGCGCTCGATGCTCGTGCGCAGGGCCGCGGGTTCCACACCGTCTGCGGCCTTGACGGAGATCGAGTCGAACACGCCCTGCTTGTCGAGCACCTCCTGTGCCGTGGGCGTTTCGAACAGGGCGAGCGTGGCTCCCCCGAGGTTGTCCGCGGTTCCGAAACCCGCCGTTCCGGAGATGGTGAATGCTCGTTGGCCCCCGACGAGGTTGATCGGGATCTTCTCGCCGACCCTGAGGTTGTACCGGGCGGCCGTCCCCGCATCGACCACCACCTGGTCCGGGCCTACGGGCGGCCCCCCGGAGCGGAACGTGACCGCGGGGTTGTTCCCGCTCCAGTTCGCGCCGATGGTGGGCGGCCCCACGCTGCCGATCGCCGTGCCGGTCGCGGGGTCCACCATCTGCGCGAACCCGGACACGTCCCCGGTCGCCGATCCCACGCCCGGAACCGCGGCGACGGTCTTCAGGAGCGAGTCGGGAACCGGCTTACGCTCGTCCGTCTGCCCGCTGCCCGGGCCGGTCGCATCCGGCGTGAACGCGGACACGGAGCGCACCACCACGTCGCTGCCTTTGGCGACCTGACCGAAGAGTTGATCGAAGGCGGCGTTCATCGTGTCGGTCAGGACGAACGTGCCGGCCACGAAGCCGATGCCGAGCACGATCGACAGGGCCGTCAGCGCCAGCCGGAGCTTGCGCGCGAAGAGGCTCTTGAAGGTGGCCCTCCACACGGGCGTCAGGCCTCGAGGGACTTCAGGCGGTCGAGGATCCGGTCGGCGGTGGGCTCGCGCATCTCGTCGACGATCTGGCCGTCCCCCAGGAAGACGATGCGGTCGGCATAGCTGGCGGCGTTGGCATCGTGGGTAACCATCACGATGGTCTGGCCATGGCTCTTCACGGCGTCTTGCAGGAACTGCAGGAGCTCCGCGCCGGAACGGGAGTCCAGGTTCCCGGTGGGCTCGTCGGCGAACACGATCGAGGGCTGGGAGACCAACGCCCGGGCGCCCGCGACCCGCTGTTGCTGTCCGCCCGAGAGTTGCGAGGGCCGGTGCTTGAGCCGATCGCGCAGCCGGACGGTGTCCACCACCTCGTCGAACCATCCCCGATCCACGTCACGGCCCGCGAGGTCAAGCGGCAGGGTGATGTTCTCGGCCGCGCTCAACGTGGGCACGAGATTGAACGCTTGGAACACGAAGCCTATCCGGTCGCGCCGGAGCCTCGTCAGCTGCTTCTCCGAGAGCGCGGTGATCTCCGTCTCGCCCAGGAACACCCGACCGGATGTCGGCGTGTCCAGCCCCGCCATGCAGTGCAGGAGGGTGGACTTCCCGGACCCGGAAGGGCCCATGATCGCGCTGAACTCCGCCTGTCGGAACCCGACGGTTACGCCTGCAAGCGCCTGGACCTGCGCGTCGTCGGCGCCGTAGGTCTTCGTGAGCTCCTCGACGCGAGCCGCCGCGTCGGATCCGGGCGCCCGCTCCGCGGGCATGCCCTCGCTGTCCATCGGTACCCCTTGGGCCTCCATCGGCACCCCCTCGTTCGTCGTCGCTTCGTTGGGTGAGAAGTAGGACGCGCTTCACCCTACGGGCCGTCTCAGGCGGCGACCATGACTATCTCGTAACGATCGAGGCCACCGGCGCGTAGGGGTCCAACCGGTCCAGGATCGCGGCCTCGACCGCCTCCCAGCCGGGCTCGATCGCCACGAGATGCGCGTGGCCCGCGAGCGGGAGATGCGCGGCCCCGTACCGCTTGACCAGGGCCGGCTGGATCGACGGTGGCGAGATCCGGTCGTGTTCGCACGAGACCACGAGCACCGGACACGACAGGGCACCGCGTGGGACCCGAACCGCGCCGGTGGACATCTGCCGCGCGGCGCGCCCCGAGTCGGCGATGAATCGCGGGAACCATCGATCTCGATCGGCGGAAGGGAGGTCGTTCATCATCATCGCGTCGGCATCGCCACGGTTGGGGAGGAACGTTCTGTTGGCCAGCATCGGCCTCACGTACGCGGGCAACGCTCGCGCGACCGGCGCGCTCAGCGCCACGATCCCTCTCGGCGGCACGCTGCACAGGAGGACGACCGCCTGAACGAGGTGACGCGTTCGCGGATCCGCCGCCACCATCTGCGTCAGGAGGCCGCCCATCGAGTAGCCGACCACCGCGGCGGGGCCGATCTGGCTCAGCAGGTCGGCGAGGTCGGCGGCGAAGTCGGCGAGGCCGACGGCACCGAGCTCGTCTGCCGGCCGACTCCCCGCCCTGCCGCGCAGGTTCGGCGCCCAGACGTCCCAGCCGCGCGATGCAGCCGGGGGAATCCAGTCCTCGAAGATCCACGCGCCGGCCCACAGACCGTGGAGGAGGACGAGCGGGTACGGACGCGCAGGACCCGACGGGGACCCGTGCAGCCCTGTCAGATCGCCGATCCGTTCTTCGTTCACGGTTGACCCCATCCGGGTGGTGGGCGCGGCAGGTGTTGGACGCGCGACCACAACCTACGCCATGCCCGTCGAGGGCCGCGATGAGTGGCTTGCGGCGGCATCTGGCCGACCTGCGCGCGCGCTCGGGCCTCACCACCGAGCAGCTGATCTACAGCGGCCGAGCAGAGGGCTGGCTCATCGGTGCCGAGCTTGGAGCCGCAGTGAGGGCCTCGCCTTAGCCGAAACCGCGCGCCGTGAGGCGTCGCCCGGCGGTCGTGGGCGCACTCGACAGCTTCGCCCTATCGTCGATCGCCTCGAGGCGGGGCTGTTTCCAAGCTCAGCGGGACGAGGTCTCAATAGTGCAGACCGAGGACGTTCCAGTAGGCGAGCAGCGGGACGGCGACGATCACACTCGCCGCGATTGGGCCGAGCAGGATCCGTTGGACGAGGGGGCCTCGTCGCCGCAGGAGTGCGTGGGCGCTGAGCGGTACAAGGACAAGTCCGGCTGCGGCGGCGATATTCACCAGGAGCAACGCCAGCCGCACGCCGAGAGGGAGGGCTGTCACCACGCCTCGCGCCGTCACGATCGACGCAACGCCCAAGACGGCCGCGGCTGCGAGAACGCCGAGTATCCATCCCGAGAGCCGCCACGAGAGGGACGGCGCCAGGCGCTGAGAAAGGCGACGTCCCCTAATCCCGAGGACAATCCCGGTACCGATCCTCAGCGTCGCGAGGGCGGCAATGACCAGCGCGCAGGTAAGTGCTGCGTTAGTTGTTTCCCACCAGTGCAGGCGCTCCGCGCTCCCGGGGTCGTCCACGGCGGCGCCGGTAAAGGACATGCCGGTGATGTCGCCGTGGTCGTCGGCGTGGAAGGCGATGTACGCGCCGTCCGGATCGCGGAACAGGGTGCTGCTCGTCGCGACGAGACGGATCGGTTGGCCGCCGCCCAAGTCGGCGGCGAGTGTGCCGTCGCCCGGGTTGGTGATGGTGATCTCCTGGCCGAGCGCACCGAGCTTTTCGATGGTGTGGCGAGCGTAGGTGTTGATGCGGTAGGTGCCTGCGTAGCGGTCGGCTCTGCTCGCGAAGTCACGCGGCGGAGCTGGCTGGGTGAAGCGGTGATCGGTCGGCAGATAGAGGTCGAGGAGGTCCTGGGCGATCAGCTCTCGGGGGGCGGAGGTGGCCCCGCGTTGGGGTGTCGTATAGACGAGGTAGAAGCCGAGGTTCGCTTCCGGAACCAGGTAGAGCAGTGAGTGGTCGCCGCCGTCGCCCGTGTGGTGCAGTGATCGGAGGCCGTTGGCCTCGCCCTCGAAGTAGCCGTATGCCGCACCGGGCATCCCGGCGGCTGGAGTGAAGTGTTGCTGCAGCATCGCGAGGCGCGACGCGTCCGGCAGCAGAGGTGTACCGGGTTCGAGGGGCGATCCCAACTGGCTAGCGATGAAGCGGCCCATGTCCAGCGGTGTTGATACCAGCGATCCGGCAGGGTACGGAATCAAGGAAGGTGGGTCACCGCGAGGGTCACGCACCAGGCGTTCGACGATGCCCGGCGGGGGTGGCTGGACGAAACTGCTGCTGCCCATACCCAGCAGGTCAAAGATGTGGTGCTGCGCGTAGCTTGCGAAGTCCTCGCCCGTCACGTCCTCGACCACGAGCGCAGCGAGCGCGATGCCGTGATTCGAGTACACGATTCGCTGTCCTGGTGGGAACACTCGACTCGGGAGGTGGGTGGCTAGATAGTCGCCGAGCGGGACGAGATCGCTGGGCTGGGCCGCGAGCGCGCCGAGGAAATGGTCGTCGAAACCTGCGCTGTGCGTCAGCAGACCATCGAGCGTCACCGGCGCATCGAACGCAGCTGGAACGCTGAATCCTTTGAGGTAGCGGTTGATGTCGGCGTGGAGGTCGAGACGTCCCTGGGCAACCAGTTGCATCACCGCAACGGCCACCATGGTCTTGCTGTTCGAGGCGGCATGAAAGACGGCGGTGGCCGGGTCGACCGGCGGGCCGTTGGCGACGCCGAAGCCACCCGAGTAGTCGAGCTTTCCGTCGCGCACGATCACGAGTGCGCCAGCGGCGACGCCCGCATCCGCCAGGCGGCGCTGCATGATCGACTCGATCGACCCTCGGCCAGTTGGAGGCTCGCTGGCGAGAGACGCCTCTGCAGCCGCGCCGATCGTGGCCGCTATCGCGATCGCAACCGCGATTGCGACGAGCGCCGCACCAGTACGGAGGACGTTCATCTCAGTAACTCTACATAGGATGATAAACTATGTCGACATGTATCTAGAAAGCTGCCATGCTGCCCTCGTGGGACGACCCAAACACGCGTCGCGGAACATCGATAGCATCCTGTGCGCTCTGCTCGACGGGCGGGATGAGTGGCACTACGGCTACGAGCTGTCGCGCCGGCTGAGGATCGCGTCCGGTTCGCTCTACCCTGCCCTGATCCGGCTGAGCGACGACGGCCTGCTCGACGCCCGCTGGGATCTCCCCGCCGACGGCGGGCGACCCCGCCACCTCTACCGCATCACCGCCGCTGGAACTGCGTTCATCGCAGAGCGAGCCGACCCGACGGGCGCCCGGGGCGGCACCGGGGTCGTGCCGCCCGGGGTGTCAGGGGCCCTGTCATGAGGCGCCTCGGCCTGCCATGGGCTCTTCGGGTGGTCGTGCCACCGGCTCGACGACCGTGGCTGGACGCCGCGTTCGCCGAGGGGTCCGCCGTCGATCCCCGCGACCGGCGAGCGTGGTACGTCGGGATCGCGCTCTTCGTCGCGCGTCAGGTCGCGATGCGATGCGCGGTCGCCCTGGCGGCGACAGTGCCGCTCGTACTCACCGCGCTCGTACTCGGATGGCTTGACCTACAGATCGAGCCGACGTCAGTGTCCCTGCTTCTGATCGTCGCCGCCGGCGCGATTGGTGGTTACCTACTCTGGCGCACATGGTGGCTCCCCGGGCTGATCCTCGGCGCCAGCGTCTCGCTCACGGCTACATCGATCGGCGTCTTTCATCTGTCGGTCGCGGGCGAACATCCGGCCGACACGTCGGCGGTCGCCATCGGCGTCCTCCTCGTGCTGTGCATCCCAGCACTCGGCGCGAGCTGGGCCGGGGCCACCGTGCGGCGGCGATCATTCAAGGGTGTTAGCCCGAACCGCTGAATCTCGAACGGTTCGGACTCACCGATATCTGGCGTGGCCCAGTGCGCGACGGGTGGCAACAAGCCGTGAACCCACGCGTGGCTCAATGCTCGACGCTCCGTTCATGCCTTGACAGTTATATGTCCGTATGGTCATATGATGGCATGCTCGACACCTTCGCCATCCTCGCTGAGCCGCATCGTCGGGAGATCCTGAACCGCTTGTGCGATGGCGAGGCGTCGGTGGGTGAGCTGGTCGGTCACTCGGGGCTGAGCCAGCCGGCGGTCTCAAAGCATCTTCGGGTCCTGCGCGAAGCGGGGCTCGTCATCGTCCGGACTGACCGACAGCGACGCCTCTACCAGCTCCACTTCGAGCCACTTCGCGAGGTCGACGATTGGCTGACCCCGTACCGGCTTCGATGGTCCGCCGCGCTCGATCGGCTCGACGGACATCTGTCGGCGACCCGCGCGTCAACCACGTCACGAACATCTGCCGAAGAAGGGAAGGGGCAATGACGGCCACCACACCATTGGGAGCGGTCATCCGCGATGGCGAGGGAATGCGGCTCGAGTTCGTGAGGACGTTCCCCGACCCGATCGTTCGCGTCTGGGCCGCGATCACCGATCCAGACGAGCTCGCCAAGTGGTACGGCACCTGGCGCGGCGACCCGTCCACTGGACGCATCGAGCTGCGCTCGATGGAGGGCGACGGAACGTTCAAATGGACCGAGGTCGTGGAGTGCGACGCGCCCCAGAAGTTCGCGATCGTGCTGCCGACCCCGTACGGGCCGTGGCCGGTGTCCGCTACGTTGAGCGAGTCCGACGGCGTCACTACGGCGGTGTTCGTCCACCGGCTGGCCGAGCCGTACGACCCCAGCTCGATTGGGCCCGGCTGGCACTACTACCTGGATCGCCTCGCTGCGACGCTCAACGGCGACACGATGCCGGAAGCCGAGGACTGGCCGTCGTACGAACCGCTCGGGAGCAGCTACCCACTGGCCGACTGATCGCGGAGGTGCCATCTTCGGCGGCGGCGTCTTTGATGGCTTCCTATGACGGGTACTCGAGCCGCTCATGCGGGACCGATGACGGCGTCGGTCCCCGGGTGCCAATGTGTGGCATGGCCCGTTCGCTGATCTCGCTGGCGCAAGCGCATCCGGGTCCACCGAACCGGCGCCTGGACGCAACCTACGGCGTCAAGCGGGCAGCCTTCTCCAGAAGGGACCGGACGCCTGAACGATGCACGTCCTCGATGCTCGTGAGCGTCACGTGCCGCGCCTGCTTGCCCGTGCCCTCAAGCAGCTGATCCGGGTCGGGCAGGTGAACGCCCTGCGTGAACATCAGGTTGACGTACCGCCGGTGAAGGGCGACGGCGCAGATCGATCGCTTGTACGAACGATCGCGGCCGTAACCGAGCAGATGGGCGGGCCGATCAACCTGTTCGACAGTATCCGGCAAAACCTCCTGGACAAGGACGCGCGCTTCTGCCGCGATCTCCTGAACGGCCACGTCGTAGCCGCCAAGCAGCTCTGCGATCTCGTCGGGCACGATGTAACTCAGCATATCCGCAATGGACATATCCACTGTGGATTGCATATCCGATGTGGATAGGTATGGAGCGAATCTGATGGAACTGGATGAATGCCCTTCGACCGCCGAGCTGATCCCGCTGACGCCAGCTGTATTCCACATCCTTGTCGCTCTGCCGCCCGGTGGCGCATACGGGTATCGGGTTATGGGCGACGTCGAGCAGATTAGCCAAGGGATCCTCCGCCTTGGCCCAGGCACCCTTTACCGCTCGATCCAGCGCATGGTGATCGACGGTCTCATCGAGGGGCTGGTGGGGGCCGACGGCAGCGAGCTCGCGACGGTCGACGGCACCGCCTGGGGAGCGGCGGATCGTCCCGGGCGAGCCGTGGCCGCTGCCCAACCCGCTGGGCGTGGTGCCGGTCACCCCGTTCCCCAACAAGCCCGACCTACATCTGGTCGGTGAGTCCGAGCTTCGGCAAGGTCGTGCCGATCCAGGACGCGACAAGGCCCGAGCGCCGGGCCGGCGGCCGCGGCCGCCGCCCGCTACAGCAACCGACGGACCAGTCGAGTGGGACCGCCAGGCGGTGCCTCCTACCCCGCGACAATACCGAGCTCCGGTTGCAACCGTCGCAACCGACGCCCGAGGACCGATCCCGCGTTTCCGCAGGTCGTCCGGGTGGTGGGCGCGGCAGGTTTTGAACCTGCGACCTCTCGCGTGTGAGGCGAGCGCTCTCCCACTGAGCTACGCGCCCGAACGGCCTCACGATAGCAATAATCGCAACGGCGCCTGCGCGCTCCGTGACGGACAATAGGGACGGCGGCACGTGCCCGCGTCGTGCCGCCGTCGTCGCCCGGGCACTGATGCCCGAACGTTCTATGGGAGGACTGCCCCGAGTCTGCCACGACCCCCGGCGCTCCGCAAGGCGACGGGCGCCTTCCTCAACTCGTGGGGTACTGTCGACCCGCCGGGGCCGGCGTCGAGCGCCCTCGAAGCCGCCACCGAGCTGACATGGACGTCGGCGAGCGACCTCCCCATCCACGCCGGGGTCCATGTCGGGCCCGTGGTGCAACGCGACCGGGACATCTTCAGCCGCACAGTGAACCTGGCCTCCCGGATCGCCGCCGTCTCCGCCCCACGCGAGGTGGTGGTGAGCTCGGCGGTCGGTCGAAGCCACCGCCCACGGCCGCTTCGCGTTCGAATCGATCCAGTCGGCCACGCTAAAGGGGTTTCCAGATCCCGTGCCGCTCTTTCGCGTGGTCGGAAGTCGGCCTGAAGGAGGCTCTCTGCGCTTCGCAGGATACCGACCCCGCCAACCTGAGGCTCGACCTGAAGCGCAGTCATCCTCACCCGCGAATCTGGGTTCTGACCTGCGGCTCTATCGGTGGGCGCTAGAGGATTTGAACCTCTGACCTCTTCCGTGTCAAGGAAGCGCTCTCCCCCTGAGCTAAGCGCCCGGATCTTCGAGGCGGGGACCGGAATCGAACCGGTGTGCGAGGCTTTGCAGGCCTCTGCCTAACCACTCGGCCACCCCGCCGTGGCGGCTCGCCCGCCGCCGCGAGCGAGTGCACAGTCTACGCGACGACACGAAGTCGACCTCTTGCGAACCACTGTGCATCGCACAGACCACCCGGTCCCCGGCTCAAGACCGGGCGGGCTCGGGCCGATAGCGGCGACGGAGGCGGGATCGACGTGACGGTTCGTGCTGCACTCTTCGCTCTGGCACTCGTCGTGCTTCTCGGCGGCGTCGCGGTAGTGGCTGTCGACATCCGCCCGTCGTGCCCAGAAGGCTTCTATCGGGACTCCGGCGGGCTTGCGATCGCGTATGGACCTGGGTCCATCACGAGCCCAACCCCCTGCACCTCCTACGCGACGCACAGGGCTCCTTCATCGGGGGTGACGATCCCCCGATACGCGACCGGCTTGGATCCCCGCGTCGGCCAGAAGCTGGCAATGGGCGGCGCGGCGCTCGTGCTCAGCGCCGGCCTGGCGGGCCTTGCATGGCGTCGGCCCAGCGGCAAGCTCGATGAGTCCGAAGTCTTGACCTGAGCGCGAACCGAGGACAATCACCGACCGATCCGGGGTCGAACGTGACGCGAGCTGCGGTCCTGGAGCGGACGACGGGATTCGAACCCGCGACCCCCACCTTGGCAAGGTGGTGCTCTACCAACTGAGCCACGTCCGCGTGCTGAAGCTCCATGCTAACCGGGGCGCCCGGGTCCTTCAACTGCGGCGCTCACCCCCGCCCGGTGGAGCCGAATCCGCCGTCTCCGCGGTCGGAATCTGGAAGCTCGTCCGTCCATCCGGGGGCTACGACCGGGACGACCACCACCAGCAGCTGCGCGACGCGATCGCCGCTCGAGATGGTCACGGCCTTTGAGCGATCGAGGTTCACGACCGCGCAGATGATCTCGCCCCGGTAGCCGGCATCGATCAGCCCCGGGGCGTTCGAGAGCGTGAGCCCGTGTCGGGACGCGAGCCCCGACCGGGGAAAGACGAGACCCGCGTGCCCTGCCGGGATCGCTACGGCGAGCCCCGTGGGCACCATGGCACGCTCCCCCGGCTCGACCACCACGTCCGTAGTGGATCGAAGGTCCAGCCCGGCGTCGCCCTCATGTTGTGCTCGCGGAAGTTGCGCGGCCGGATGCAGTCGGCGGAAGGCGAGCTCCATCAGGCCTCGACCTCCTCGATGAGCTCCAGCCGGTTGCCGAACGGGTCGCGCACGTAGCACCGTTCGTGTCCGTCGAGCTCGGCGTCGTCCTCGACGCGCCGCCCTTGCCGTTCGAGGGCGGCTCGAAGAGCTGCCAGACCGTGGACGAGCAGCGCCGGATGCGCCTTGGCCGAAGCCGAGAACCCGGGCTCGACTCCGAGGTGCAGCTCCGCGCTACCCGAGCGGAACCAGCACCCGCCGCGCGCTCGAAGATGCTCCGGCTTGGGAACGCGCGCGAAGCCCAGCGAGCCCACGTAGAAGGCCTCGGCGTCCAGCTCACGTCCAGGGGGCATGGCCAGCTGCACGTGATGGAACCCCTCGACGGACCAGCGGACGCTCACGCCGGCTCGATCAGCTCCACGCGGTTCCCGAACGGATCGCGGACGTAGATGCGGTGATACCCCTCCAGCTGCACGGTGTCGGTGACTCGGTACCCAGCGCCCTCGATCCGCGTCCGCACGTCTTCGATCCCCTCGACGAGGAACGCCGGGTGTGCTTTCACGGCCGGCGAGAACCGCTCCTCCACGCCGAGGTGGACCTCCAGCTCCCCACGCACGAACCAAACCCCGCCCTCGGGCGAGAGGGCGGGCGGGCGCGGGATCTCCGAGAGGCCCAGCACCGTGCCGTAGAACAGCCGCGCCGCCTCCTCTTCCCCGGCCGGCATGGCGAGCTGGACGTGGTGCAACCCCACGAGCCGACCGCCTTCGTCTGCCACCCGCCTACCCTACGAGCAGCCGCTGGTACTTCCGCAACTCGAGCAGACGTAGCACGATCCCGCCGGCTGCATCTTCGACCCGCACGAGTAGCAGAGGGGGGCATCCGACGTCTTGGCCCCGGCGCGCTCCGCGACGTCGAGCAGCACGGGCGCGCCGCCCTCGGTCTGCGCGGCGGGCGCAAGCACCTCGTCGGGAACCTCGGGCGGACGCTCGCCGCCTACCTCCAGCTGAGCCGTCTCGGTCCGCTCCGAGATGGAGCGGATACCGAGGCCCTCGCGTGTCTCGGTAGCGAGATTGTCAAGCGCCAGTCGGCGGAACACGTAGTCCAGCAGGGACGACGCGAAGCGGATGTCCGGATCGTTGGTCATCCCGCTCGGCTCGAACTTCATGTTGATGAACTTGGAGACGTAGGTCTCGAGCGGCACCCCGTACTGCAGGCCGATCGAGATGGCGATGGAGAAGGCGTCCATGACGCCGCTGAGGGTGGACCCCTGCTTGGAGGTCTTCAGGAAGATCTCCCCCAGGCCGTCGTCGGGATAGTTGCCGGCGATGATGTAGCCCTCGGCGTCGCCCACCTGGAACGAGGTGGTCTTGGAAGGACGGGACATGGGCAGGCGCTTGCGCACGGGCTGTGCGCGCTCGGATCCGACGTCCGTGCGCGCGGCCGCGCCCTTCTTCTTGTCCGCCGACAGCGGCTGGGCCACCTTGCAGTTGTCCCGGTAGATCGCCACCGCCTTCAGCCCGAGCTTCCACGACTCCACGAACAGCCGTTCGACCTCCTCGACCGTCGCCTCCTCGGGCATGTTCACCGTCTTGGAGATGGCGCCGGAGATGAACGGCTGCGCGGCCGCCATCATCCGCACGTGTCCCATGTAGTGGATGGGCTCAGCTCCCATCGCCGTGTCGAACACCGAATAATGCTCCCGCGCAAGGTGCGGCGCGTCGGTCACGGAATTATGCTCGGCGATGTAGGCGACGATGTCGTCGATCTGCTCGGCGCTGTACCCCAGGCGATCGAGTGCGCGCGGCACGGTCTGATTCACGAACTGCATGGTGCCGCCGCCGACAAGCTTCTTGGTCTTCACGAGGGCCAGCTCGGGCTCGATGCCGGTGGTGTCGCAGTCCATCATGAGGCCGATGGTGCCGGTAGGCGCCAGCACCGACGCCTGTGCGTTGCGGTAGCCGTGCGAGCCCCCGAGGTCGATCGCCTCGTCCCACGCCTGCTTCGCCGACGTGAGCATGCCCTCGGGCACCAGCTCGGCATCAATCTCGTCGGCCGCGGCCCGATGCTTGCGGATGACGCGGAGCATCGCGTCGGCATTGGGTGCGTATCCCTCGAAGGGTCCCATCACGTCCGCGATCCGAGCGGAGGTCCGATACGCGTGGCCCGTCATGATGGCGGTGATGGCGGCGGCCCACGCGCGACCCGCGTCGGAGTCGTAGGCGACGCCCCTCGCCATGAGCAAGGCCCCGAGGTTGGCGTAGCCGAGGCCCAGCTGGCGATACGCCCGGGCGTTGTCCTTGATCTTCTCCGTGGGGTAGCTGGACTCGGTCACGAGCATCTCCTGGGCGGAGAACACGATCTCCACGGCGTGCCTGAAGCTCGCGACGTCGAACGATCCGTCCTCGTTCAGGAACTTCATGAGGTTCAGCGACGCCAGGTTGCAGGCGCTGTTGTCCAGATGCATGTACTCGCTGCACGGGTTCGATCCGTTGATGCGGCCCGACGCCGGGCACGTGTGCCACTCGTTGATGGTGGTGTCGTACTGCATCCCCGGGTCGGCGCACTGCCAGGCGGCTTCGGCCATCTGACGCATCAGGCCCCGCGCGCGCACGGTAGCCACCGTCTCATCGGAGATGATGGCCTTCAACCGCCAGTCTTGGTCCTGCTCGTACGCCTGCATGAAGGCGTCCGTGACGCGCACGGAGTTGTTCGCGTTCTGATACTGGATCGACGCGCTGTCCTTGCCGTCGAGATCCATGTCGAACCCGGCGTCACGGAGGGCGCGGGCCTTCTGCTCTTCGTTGGCCTTGCACCAGATGAAGTCCTCGACGTCGGGGTGATCGACGTTCAGGATCACCATCTTGGCGGCGCGACGCGTCTTGCCGCCGGACTTGATGGTCCCCGCGCTGGCGTCGGCGCCGCGCATGAAGCTCACGGGGCCCGAGGCCGTGCCGCCGCCGGCGAGCGACTCCTTGGACGAGCGGATCTTCGACAGGTTGACCCCCGAGCCCGAGCCGCCCTTGAAGATCGTGCCTTCCTCCACGTACCAGTTGAGGATCGAGCTCATGTGGTCGTCCACCGCGAGGATGAAGCACGCCGAGCACTGCTGGGGGGTGTCGGGCACGCCGACGTTGAACCAGACGGGCGAGTTGAACGCCGCCTTCTGGGTGAGCACGAGGTGGGTCAGCTCCTCGGCGAAGACCTGGGCGTCGATGGACGTGGCGAAGTAGCCGTTCTTCTCGCCCCAGCCGCGGATGGTGTCGACCACGCGGCCGGTGAGCTGGCGGACGGAGGACTCGCGCTGCGGGGTCCCGAGCGTCCCCCGGAAGTATTTCTGCGCCACGATGTTCGTGGCGTTCTGCGACCACGACGCCGGGAACTCCACGTCGCGCTGCTCGAAGGCGTTACCACCTTCCTTGTAGTTGGGGATCACCGCGTCGCGCACCTCCCAATCGGTGTCGTCGAACGGGTGTGTCCCCTCCGTGGTGAAGTACCGCTTGAACGTCAGCCCCTCGCGGACCTCGACGTCGCCCTCTTTCGTCGCCATTGCCCCTCCTCCCGGGTTCCTCGGCGGCCGCTGGGGAGACGGCCGTCGATGTAATTACGCGCTCGTGATTCTCGCCCTCCCGCGGAGCGAGGTCAAGTGGTTCAACACCATTCCTTGGGGCTATCTTCCTTGCATACCACTATATCTTGTGTCGCTCTGCGATGGTTACTTCCGGCCCCGACCCGGGAACGCTACCGCTGCGGGCGGTGGATCGACAGCGGAGAAGCTGTGGAAACCCCCGATCCGCATCGCTCTCGATTCGAGGCCTTCGGCTCAGGCAGCTCCTATGGCTTTGGGCGGCGTTTCGCCGGTTCCTTCTTCCGCAAGGACGTGAGCTCTTCCTGGAAGTCCGAGATCCCCTGGAAGTCCTTGTAGACGCTCGCGAACCGGATGTAGGCCACCTGATCGAGCTTGGCGAGGTCGGCGAGGACCGCGACCCCGATCTGCTCCGAAGAGACCGCCGGGCCCTTGCGGCGCATCCGTTCCTCCACCCGGTCGACGAGACGCGCGACCTGATCGTTGGTGACGGGACGGTTCTTGAGGGCCTTCCGGATGCTCCCGGCCACCTTTTCTCGATCGAACGGCGCCTTGGATCCGTCGCGCTTGATCACGACGAGCCCTACGTCCTCCACGCGCTCGAAGGTGCTGTAGCGGCGCCCACAGGCGCGACAGACGCGGCGGCGGCGGATCGCCAGCCCACCCTCGGCGGGCCGCGAGTCGACCACGCGGTCGTCGTCGGCACTGCACCAAGGGCATCTCATCTGGGCGGGAGCCACAAGATGTGGTGGCGGACCGCACGGTACCCGCACGATGTAGACGCGTCAAGGAGGCCCCGTCAGGCGAGGCTCGGAAGGACGAGCACTTGCCCCGGTCTCAGCGACCCCGGGTCTACGCGGTTGGCGGCGAGGATCCGCGTCACCGTCACGCGGGGATCCGCGCCCGGCGCCAAGCGCCCGGCGATGCTCCACACCGTGTCTCCCGAACGCACGACGTAGCTGTGCAGGGCCGCGGGCCGCATGTCCGAGGGGGCGCGGGGGACCGCGCCGGGCCCGGCCACGGCGCGCGACACCGGCCCTAGCAACGCGAGGGTTGCGAGCACGGCGGCGGCCGTGAGCGTCACGCGGCGGCGGCGAACCTGGGGTCGAGTCACCCTGGCACTGTGCCCGAACACCTGTTCGGTGTCAAGGGTTGAATCGAACATATGTTTGCATCCCTCCCGCCGCGCTGCTAGCGTCGCGTCATCCAAGAGGAGGCTAGTGAGCATGTCTGACACGACGTCCACCACCCCGCGCCAGCAGCGGATCCTCGACGTGATCGCGGAGACCGTGCGAGACCGCGGCTACCCCCCGACGGTCCGTGAGATCGGCGAGGCCGTCGGCCTCACGTCATCCTCGAGCGTGCACGCCCAGCTCGCCAACCTCGAGCGCATGGGACTCCTGCACAAGGACCCGACGAAGCCCCGAGCCATGACGCTGGAGCGGCCCAAGGCCGACGCAGTCGCCGTGCCGCTCCTCGGCCGGATCGCGGCCGGCACCCCCCTCCTCGCGGTCGAGGAGACCGACGCGTACGTGGCCGTGCCCCAGGACTTCGCCGACGGCACGGAGCACTTCGCGCTCACGGTAGCGGGCGACTCCATGATCGGCGCAGGCATCTTCGACGGCGACCTCGTGGTGATCCGCGCCCAAGATCATGCGCGCGACGGCGACATCGTGGCCGCGCTCCTGCCCGGCCCAGCCGAAGACGAAGCAACGGTGAAGCGCCTGGGTCACGACGGCGACCGAGTCATGCTGATCCCCGAGAACGCCGCCCTCGAGCCGTTCGAGATGCTCGATGGTCGGATCCTCGGCAAGGTCGTCGCGGTGATGCGCAAGCTCTGAGCGGCCGCCTGGAACGATCGATGTCAGAAGGCCCGTCCGGGCGAACCGGACGGGCCTTCGTGGTTCTCAAGAACGCGAGGGCTCAGGGCTCGCACGTGACCAACGTGTCGCCAGCGTCGCCCGTGCACGTGTCCGTGCCGCTCTGGCCGCGAACGAGGTCGCCGGGCGCCCCGTCCACGCCGTCGACGATGTCGTCTCCTGCGCGCCCGTTGAGGACATCCACCTCGGTGCCGCCCACGATGTGGTCGTTGCCCAGACCACCCGACACCATGTCCTTGCCGTGACCGCCGAACATGACGTCATCGCCCTTGGCCCCGCGCATCACGTCGCGCTTGTCTCCCCCGGACATGATGTCGTCACCGAGGCCGCCAACCACGAGGTCGAACCCTCGCTCGCCCCGCAGCCGGTCGTCGCCCTGGTTCCCGTAGAGGCGATCCTTCTTGTCTCCGCCGCGCAGGATGTCGTCGCCGAGACCGCCGTAGGCGATGTCATTGCCCGGGCCACCCTTCAAGATGTCGTCGCCGATGCTGCCGATCAGGGTGTCTTTGCCCTTGCCGCCCAGGATGATGTCGTTCCCGCCCCGGCCGTTGATCTTGTCGTTGCCGGCGAGCCCGCAGATCACGTCCGCATGCGGCGTGCCATGCAGTACGTCGTTGCCCGGCGTCCCCACGATCGTGCACTTTCCCTTCGGGGCATGCGCGCCGTGCGAGGTCGCGGCGGCTCCTGCGGTTCCAGCCGACGCCGGCAGCGCCAACAGGACCGCCAGGCCCGCCATCGTGATCGCCAAGCGCCTCAGTCGTCCACGTGCCATACGTCCGATCCTTTCGTCTGCCCCGAATGAGTATGAGCGGATAGCGTAGGTATCACGGGGGACAAACGCAACCGTCAAGCTCAGGCTGCACTGCCGGGTCCGGTTCGGGCGAACCCACCGTTTGGGCTCTAGGCTTGGTCACCACGACCGGCGAGCCAGGAGGCCCCATGCCCACGGACGAGACGGCGCTCGAACGACAGATCCGATCCCAGCCGCAGGAGCTGCGTCGGATCATCTCCTCGGGCGAGGTCCAGGCTCAGGTGCACGCCACGGCGCAGGGCCTCCATCGCTCGCACCGGATCTGGCTCGTGGGAACCGGCACGAGCCACCACGCCGCGGAGCTGGGCGCCGCGATGCTGCAGGAGGCGGGGCGGGCCGCCCAAGCGATCCCCTCGATGCATTTCGTGGATTGGGCACCGATCGTGGGACCGCAGGACGGCGTCATCGTCATCACCCACACGGCGGAGAGCTCGTTCCCGCTGGCCGCCCGCGCGGCGGTCTTCGGTGCCGGCCTCGGCGTGGTGATGATCACGCGCCGCGGTGCCGGCTTCCCCGACGCCATCGAAACGGTGGAGCGAGAGACGGCCGAGACCTACACCGTGAGTTACACCGCGACCCTCACGGTGCTCGCGATGCTCGCGCAGCAGCTCGGCGCTCAGAGCTTCTCGCCCGACACCCTCACGGATCTCCCCGAAGCCGTGGCCGGCGCCATCGATGGACCCGGCACCGACGCCGTGCCCGCCGACGCGAGGGTCATCGTCTTCGCCGGCGCGGGCCCGGCCTCCGTCACGGCGCGGGAAGGAGCCCTGAAGGCCCGCGAGGGGGCGCGGGTACTCGCCGAGGGGTACGACGTCGAATACCTGCTCCACGGGTCGGCCGTTCCGCTGAAGGGCGGCGACCATCTCATCACACTGACCCCTCCCAACGCGGGTGGGTTCCTCACGGCCATCGGCGACGCCGCCCGGTCGGAGGGACTGAGCGTGACCGATCTACATGAACCTTGGCCGATGCCGCCGATGCTGGCCCAGATCCCGCTGACGGTGCGCCTGCAGATGCTGGCGCTGCGGCTCGCCACGGTCCGCGGGCAGGACCCCGACAAGGTGATCGTGGGGCACTGGGCGAGCGACGACCTCTGGGCGCGCGGACGCCCGCCCGCCTGAGCCTAGACGCTCCCCCGCCGCTCGGTGCGCACGAACTCGCGAACGGCGGCGAGGTCGCGAAGCCCGATCCGTGCGTGCACCGAGGTTCCCTCCAGTTCGTGGACGGTTGCGATGACCTCGGCGCTGCGATACAGACGGGCGATGAGATCCTCACGACCGTACGGGACGAGTAGGGTCACCTCCACCGGCGGGCGCGGCAGCGCGGCTTCCAGGGTCTCGAGCAGGCCCGGCATCCCCTCGCCGGTGAGGGCCGAGACCGCGACGGACCCCGGGTACCTGCGTGTCAGCCGAACGCGTTCGGAGCCCGCGACGCGATCGATCTTGTTCAGGACGAGGACCTCGCGGATGTCGCCGGCTCCGATCTCGCCCAGCACCCGGCGGACCGCCTCGATCTGCTCGTGGAGCTCGGCCGATGCCGCGTCGGCCACGTGCACGATCAGCTCCGCCATCGTCACGTCCTCGAGCGTCGATCGGAACGCCTCGACCAGATCGTGGGGAAGCTTGCCGACGAAGCCGACGGTGTCGCTGATCGTGCACCGACGTCCGCCGGGGAGCTTCAACCGCCGCACCGTGGGATCGAGCGTGGCGAAGAGTTGATCCGCCACCAGGACGTCGGCACCCGTCAGGGCGTTCATCAGCGTCGACTTGCCGGCGTTCGTGTATCCGGCGATCGAAGCCTGCGGTACGCCGCTGTCCTGACGGCGGGCGCGCTTGGTCTCGCGGGTGGCGGCCATCGCCTTGATGTCTCGACGCAGTTTGGAGATCCGCCGGCGGATGTGCTGGCGATCGACCTCCATCTTCGTCTCGCCGGGGCCCCGAGTGCCGATGCCGCCTCCCAGCCGCGACATGGCCTCGCCCCACCCGCGGAGCCTCGGCAGGAGGTAGTTCAATTGCGCGAGCTCCACCTGCGCCTTGCCCTCCCGGCTCCGCGCGTGCAGGGCGAAGATGTCCAGGATCAACGCGGTTCGGTCGACGACCTTCACGCCGAGCCGCTCCTCGAGGGAACGCAGCTGGCCCGGCGTGAGCTCGTGGTCGAGGATCACGGCATCGGCGCCGCGGCCATGGATCGTGGCATGCAGGTCGTCGAGCTTGCCCTTGCCGATGAACGTGGACGGGTCCGGCTCGGGCCGGCTCTGGACCACCCGCGCCACGGCCTCGGCGCCGGCCGAATCGGCGAGGGCCGCGAGCTCGTCGAGATCCTCCTCGAGGATGCCCGAGCCCACGCCCACCAACACCGCTCGTTCTCGAACGGCGGGGCGCCAGGTCGCGGATAGCGGTGATTCCAGCACCTGCCGGTCCAGGGGCGGGCGCGGGGCGCGGGGCTTCCGGTCGCTCATGGGGCCATCAGCTCATCGCGACGCCGTGCTCCCGCAAGAGCTCGTTCAGGCGCACCTTGTCGTCGGTCTCACGCGAGCGGTACCCGATGATCAGTCCGCACGGCAACGCGTAGGTGCCGGCGGGGAAGGGCTTCGGCCGGCTGCCGGGGATCACGACGGCCCGCGGCGGAACCTCGCCCCGAAACTCGACCGGGTCCGGCCCGGTCACGTCGATGACGGGCGTGCTCGCGGTCAGCACCACGCCCGTGCCGATCACGGCCTCGCGTCCCACGCGGACGCCCTCCACCACCACGCAGCGCGAGCCGATGAAGGCGCCGTCCTCCACGATGACGGGCGCGGCCTGCAGCGGTTCGAGCACGCCGCCGATGCCCACGCCGCCCGACAGGTGCACGTTCGCCCCGATCTGCGCGCACGATCCCACCGTCGCCCACGTGTCCACCATGGTGCCCGGCCCCACCCAGGCTCCGATGTTCACGTAGCTCGGCATCATGACGACCCCCGGGGACAGGAAGGACCCGTATCGTGCCGTGGCGGGTGGCACGACCCGCACGCCCGCGGCCTCGTAGCCGGACTTCAACGGGAGCTTGTCGTGGTATTCGAATGGCCCCACGTCGGTGGTGCTCAGTCCCCGCACGCGGAAGAAGAGCAAGACAGCCTTCTTCGCCCACTCGTTCACCCTCCAGCCCTCGCCGTCGGGCTCTGCGACGCGCAGTTCGCCCCGGTCGAGCAGGGCGATCACGCGCTCCACGGCCTCGCCGTCCATGGCACCGACCGGATCCGCGAACGCGGCGTCGATCCGATCGGCGAGCTCTTCGTGCCTCACGCCGACACCCCTTCGCTCGAGAGTCCTTCGAGGATGAACGCGGCGCGTTCGCAGTCCGCTTGGGTCGGCACGAGCGCCATCCTCACGTACCCCTCCCCCTCGGGCCCGAAGAACGGTCCCGGCGCGACCACGATGCCGCCGCGCTCGAGGAGCTCGATCGACCACGCCACGGACGTCCGGCCCGCCGGGACCTTCACCCAGAGGTAGAAGGTCGCGACCGACCCCGCCGCCTCGAGACCGGCGCGGGCGAACGACGCGAGGAGCACCTCGCGCTTGGCCGCGTACCGTCCCCGGTTCGCCCGGACATGTTCCTCGTCGTTCCACGCCGCTACGGAGGCGCGCTGCACGAACTCCTGCGGGGTGACGCCGACGCTCGGTCGCGACCGGCGAAGGGCCCCGATCAACTCGGGATCCCCCGCGGCGAACCCGCTTCGGTACCCGGTCATGGACGAGCGCTTCGACAAGGTGTTGATGGCGACCACGTTGCGCAGGTCCCCGGCCGCGAGCACGCCGGCGGGCGGGCCGCCCTCGAACCACAGCTCGCTGTAGGCCTCGTCGGAAGCCAGGAGCACGTCGTGATCGCGGCAGAGCGCCGCGGCCTCCTGCAGGAACGACGCCGGCGCGACCGCACCGGTCGGATTGTTCGGGTAGTTGAGCCAGAGGATCGCTGCCCGGTCCCATGTGGCATCGTCGAGGCTCGTGAGGTCCGGCAAGAAGTCGGCGGACTCCGTGAGCGGGAGACGGAGCACGTCGCCCCCCGCGTACCGGGCCCCGCGCTCGGGGATCGAGTATCCGGGTGAAGTGAGGACGACGAGGTCCTTGCCGGCCGCCGGATCCACCACCGCCTGCGCGAGGGAGAACACCAGCTCCTTGGAGCCGAGCAGCGGGAGGATCTGCTCGTCGGCATCGAGGGTCACACCGTGGCGTCGGGCTATCCAACCGGCGATAGCCGCCCTGAGCTCCGGGAGGCCGGCGGCGCGCGGGTAGGACGACACCGGCTCCACCGCGTCGCGCAATGCTTGGCGGATGAAAGGGGCGGTCTCTTCGCGCGGGTCCCCCACGCCGAAATCGATCAGGGTGCGGCCCTCGGCGTGGGCCACGGCCTTGCGGCGGTCCAGTTCCTCGAACGGATACGGCTCCATCCCTCGGATCCCCGCAGACAGGTGCACCATCTAGCCCTCCGTGGCGGCGGCGCCCAGGAAGGCACGCAGCACCGCTTCGCTCCGCACGAGCGCCGAGACCTCGACGCGCTCGTCGTCTCGGTGAGCGTACTGCGGGTCGCCGGGACCGAAGTTCACGGCGTCGACGCCCACCATGGCGAACTCCGCGACCGGCGTCCACGCCTGTTTGGGCTCCACGGGACGGTCCGCCGCCGCGAGCAGGCGCCCCACGAGCGGGTTCCTCACCGTGACGGGACCGGGCGGCGCGTTTCCGACCACCTCGAGCTCCAAGCGCTGGTGCCCCAGGAGCTCCCGCAGGCGCGCCACGGCCTCCGCCGGGGCGTGGGTGGGTGCGTAGCGGAAGTTCACCCTGGCCTCCACGCGATCGGGCACGACGTTCGCGGCGATGCCGCCCTGGATGGTCGTCACGCCGATCACCTCGCGATACGTCAACCCGTCGATCTCCACGTCGCGGACCGGCAGGTCCGCGACCGGCGCCAAGGCACGGATGGCGGCGTGGATCGCGTTCTCGCCGAGCCATGGCCGGGCGCTGTGCGCGGCCGTCCCGCGCACCACCACGCGGGCGTCGAGGTTGCCCAGGCAGCCGACCTGCACCACGTTCGCGGTGGGCTCCATCACCACCGCCAGGTCGGCCGCGCGCGCGAGCGCGCAGCGCCGCAGGAATGGGAGCAGCGCGCTCTGCGTGATGGGCAGCTCTTCGCGACCGAAGAAGACGAAGCCCACATCCAGGTCGCTCGCCAGGCCGCCCTCCCCGAGCCGCGCGGCGAGCTCGAGCATGACCGCGAGCGCCCCCTTCATGTCGGCCGCCCCACGGCCAACGATCGCGTCGCCTTCGCGCGCCCCCGCAGCGCTCCCGCCCGCGGGCACCGTGTCCACGTGGCCGGCCAAGACCACGAACGGCGCCCCAGGACGGCGGATCTCGGGGGTGTAGAACAGGACCGCGTCGTCGGCGTCCACGAGGACGTATCCGACCTGGGGCATGCGGGCTCGGATCTTCTCGAGGACCGCATCCTCCTCGCGGCTCGGGGAGGGCACGTCGATCAACGCCAGGGTGCCGGCGGCGAGGCGATCGCTCAGGGCGCGATCGCTCGACGCGCTCACGCCGCCGCGAGGTTCATCGTGCCGTCGAACACGTGGCGCACGGGACCGCCCAGCGCGACTCGGCCGTCCTCCGCACGCTCGACCTGGAGCGTGCCACCACGGAAACGGACGTCGACGTTCGCCGGCGACCGTCCCGATTCGTTCGCCGCCACCGCCACAGCGCACGCTCCCGTCCCGCAGGCGAGGGTCTCTCCCGCCCCCCGCTCCCACACCCGCACGTCGATCCCGTCGGCGGCCACGCGCGCGAACTCCACGTTCGTGCGTTCGGGGAACCACGCGTGATGTTCGAGCGCCGGACCGATGTGCTCCACGTGGAACCGCTCGGGATCCTCCTCGAGGAACAGCACGAGGTGCGGGTTGCCCATGGACAGTGCGCTCGCCGCCACCACCAAACCGGCGCCGAGGTCGAACGACTGGTCCAGGAACGTCTCCCAGGCCGGCCCCTTCATGGGGATCTGGGCCTTGGTGAAGCCGGGTGCGCCCATGTCCACGCGAGCCCCCGTGACGGTGCCGGTCTCGACCTGCAGCCACACGCGGCGCACGCCCGCCGCCGTGCGCACGTCGAACGCGGGCTCCCGCGCGATGCCCCGGTCGAACACGTACGCGCCCAGGCATCGCATCCCGTTACCGGACATCGAGGCCGCCGAGCCATCGGCGTTGAGCAGGTGGAATCCGAGCGGCGCGTCCCCGCCGCCGGTCACGCGGACCACGCCGTCGGCCCCCACGCCGCTCCACCGATCGCACAGGGACCCGGCGTCCTCGGGCGTGAGTGGATGACGGTCCTCGAGATCCTCGACGACGAGGAAGTCGTTCCCGGCAGCCTCGTACTTGGCGAACGCGACCTGCCTCACGCCGACTCCCGCAGGAACCCTTCGATGGCCTCCTCGGCCTCGAGCGCTCCCGCCGGCCCCACGGGGAACCACCGGATCCGCGGGTCGCGACGGAACCAGGCCATCTGGCGGCGGGCCAGGTTCTTCGTGCGACGAACGGTGCGATCGACGGCGTCGGCCAGCGTGAGCTCTCCCTCCAGGTGCTCGGCGAGCTCAGCGTAGCCGATGGGCTGCGAGGCGGTGAGCCAGGCCTTGAAGCCCCGCCCGATCAACGCGTCGACCTCGGCGATCCACCCCCGATCGATCATGGCGCGCACACGCGATTCGATCCGCTCCGCGAGCACGTCTCGGGGCTGGTCGATCCCTGCCGCGCGCACGCGGCCCGGCGGGTGGTCCTGCCACGCCGCCGCGAAGTCGCTGAACCGGCGTCCCGTGAGGGCGGCAACCTCGAGGGCGCGGACCGTCCGCCTGACGTTGGCGGGCTCGATCTTTTCGGCCGCGCGCGGATCCGTATCACACAGGCGTCGATGGAGCGCCTCGGCGCCGACCGCCGCCGCCTCGCGCTCGAGCGTGGCCCGGACGGCCGGGTCGGTCCCAGGGAACTCGAGGTCGTCGACGAGGGCGCGGAAGTACAGGCCGGAGCCGCCCGTCAAGAGCGCCGTGCGCCCCCGATCCCGCACCCCGCGCAGTGCGCTTCGCGCCTCCGCCTGGTACGCGGCCACGCTGAAGGGCTCGGCGGGATCCACGAGATCCAGGAGGTGATGGGGCACTTTGGCCCGATCCGATGAAGTCGGCTTGTCCGTGCCGATGTCCAGGCCGCGGTAGACGACCATCGAGTCGACGCTCACGATCTCGGCGCCCAAGGACTGGGCGAGCCGAAGGCTGAGCTCGGTCTTCCCGGTCGCGGTGGGGCCCACCACGGCCAGGAACGTCATGGCACGTCCATCCGCTCAGCGAGCGGCTTCGGCCGCCGCGGGCACGACCTCGCCGACGAGGTGGTGGGGTGCGGCCTCGGTCACGCGCGCGCTCACGAACGTCCCGGGGTCCAGCTTGTCGCTGAGATGCACGATCCGATTGGTCCGGGAGCGAGCCTGCGTGGAACGTCCGCGGCGGTCACCCCCCTCGACCAGCACCTCGAGCGTGCGCCCCACCTGGGCCTGGGACGCCGCGAGGCTCGCTCGCTCCTGCAACGCCTGCAGGCGTTCGAAGCGTTCCTGCACGACGGGCTTGGGGATCTGGTCGTCGAAGGCCTCCGCGGGGGTCCCCGGGCGCGGCGAGTACTGGAACATGAACGCGCTGTCGAAACGCGCGCGCTCGACGACCTCCAGCGTCTGTTGGAAATCATCCTCGCTCTCCCCCGGGAAGCCCACGATCACGTCGGTGGACACCGCGACGCCCGGCACCGCGGCGCGGATCGCGTCGAGCCAGCCGAGGTAGCGCTCGCGGCGATAGGACCGCCGCATCGCCTTGAGCACCCGGTCCGAGCCCGACTGCAGGGGGAAATGGATGTGCTCACAGACCGTGGGCGTCTCGGCCATCGCCTCGATCACGTCGGGCGTGAAGTCGTGGGGATGCGGGCTGGTGAACCGCACCCGTCGGATACCTTCGATCGCCCCCACCTCGCGAAGGAGCCGCGCGAACAGGGGCCGCCTCGACGATCCCGGGACCGTCATGTCGCGGCCGAACGTGTTCACGTTCTGGCCGAGGAGCGTGACCTCGACCACGCCGCGATCCGCGAGGTCCTGGACCTCCGCGAGGATGTCGCCGATCGAACGCGATCGCTGCGGGCCCCGGACGAGCGGCACGATGCAGAACGTGCACGCGTTGTCGCACCCGGGCGCGATCGAGACCCAAGCTCGGAAGGCGTCCGCGCGCGACGCGGGCAGCGCGCTCGGGAACGTCTCCGTATGCTCGCGCACGTCCATGGCGGGCCCGTCCTCGTCCGCCTCGCGCAGGAGCTCGAGCAACCGGGGCAGCGCGTGCGTGCCCACCACGACGTCCACCCATGGCGCCCGCTGCTGGATAAGGCCCCGGTCCTTCTGCGCCAGACATCCGGCCACCACGATCTTCAGGTCCGGGTTGCGGTCCTTCACGGGCTTCAGGTGCCCGAGGTTCCCGTACAGCTTGTTGTCCGCGTTCTCCCGGATCGCACACGTGTTGAGCACGATGACCCGGGCCGCTCCTACGTCCTCGGTGGGCGTCATGCCCTCGGTCATGAGCAGCCCGCCGATACGCTCAGAATCGTGCTCGTTCATCTGGCATCCGAAGGTGCGGACGAGATACTTGTGTTCCATGACACCGAGGGTAGCCGACCGGGCGGGCCGCGATCCGCGCTCGAGCGACGTAAAGACCTACGCCCGGATGCCGATTGACCCAGAAGGACGCCATCGACCCGTCCTATCCGAACGATGAGCAAATCCGCCAAACGCCAACAGGAACTCGAGGCCGCCCTCACCGAGGCGCAGGCTGCGTTGACCGTTGCGCACGATCAGCTCGCGGCGCGGTCGGTGTCGATCGGCGCCCTCACGCAGGAGACGGCGGAACTGACCTCCCGTCTCAACCAAGCGAACGAGGAGCTGGAGCAACGGCCGCCGCTCCTCGACCTCAACGTGGCCGAGGGCGACGACCCGATCCCCGTCCTCGAGGCCGAGCTCCGGAGCTCGATGGACCGAGAGGCGCGGCTCGCTCGGCGTATCGCGGAGCTCGAGGCGCTGCGAGTGATGGCAAACGTCGACGATGACGCGACGCTCCCCTTGGAGCGGGCCCGCGAACTCGATGAACGGATCCAGTCCCTGGAGCTGCAGCTCGAGGCCGCCCGCAGCCGCGAAGACGCGCTGGCCGCCAGGACGGTGCATGCCAACGCGGTCCTCGCCGACGTCGGTCAACGCCTCGCAGAGCTGGGTGAGCAGGCCGAGCGGGTCCAAGGGCTCGACGCCGACCTGTCCCGCGTCTCCTCAGAGGCCGAGGAGGCGAAGGCGGCCGAGGCCGACGCGGCGGCCCGGCTCGGGGCGCTCGAGTCGGAGCATCTCGTGACGCTCGAACGTGCCGAGGAGATGGAGCTGAGGGCCACCGAGGCCGAGCGCCGTTTCGCGGCAACCGAGGGCGAACTGCTCTCGGCGCAGGCCGTC
>JBBRWM010000006.1:0-188559 GCA_038249195.1 Actinomycetota bacterium | reverse complement strand
CTCCGCGGCCCTGCCCGAGGGCGTGGAGATGGTCATGCCCGGGGACAACGTCGAGATGACGGTCGAGCTGATCAACCCCATCGCCATGGAAGACGGCCTGCGCTTCGCCATCCGCGAGGGCGGGCGCACCGTGGGCGCGGGGCGGGTCACCGAGATCATCAAGTAGGGATCCACGCGAGCGAGGCACGAAAGAGAGTAGGCGTTCGATGGCAGGTCCAAAGATCCGCATCAAGCTCCGGGCGTACGACCACCGGATGCTGGACGTGGCGGCGCGCGACATCGTCGAACACGTCACGCGAACCGGCGCCAAGGTCGTGGGGCCGGTGCCGCTGCCGACCGAGCGCTCCATCTACACGGTCATCCGGTCGCCGCACAAGTACAAGGACTCGCGCGAGCACTTCCAGATGCTCACGCACAAGCGGTTGATCGACATCGTGGACGCCACCTCCAAGACGGTGCAGGAGCTGCAGCGCCTCAACCTGTCGGCCGGGGTCGACATCGAGATCAAGCTCTAGAAGAGAGATGAGTGACGTGAAGGGCATCTTGGGACAGAAGCTGGGGATGACCCAGATCTTCGACGACACGCGGGCCATCCCGGTCACGGTGATCCAGGCCGGGCCGTGCGTGGTCACGCAGGTCAAGTCCGCCGACGGCGCGGACGGCTATGCCGCCGTCCAGCTCGCCTACGGCCAGACGCGCCCGCGCGACGTCACCAAGCCCATGCAGGGACACTTCGACAAGCACGGGGTCGACGCGCCGCGACGCCATGTGGTCGAGCTCCGCACGCCAGACGCCGGCGACTACGCGGCCGGGCAAGAGCTCAGGGCCGACGTGTTCGCCCCCGGCGACCTGGTGGACGTGGTGGGCGTGTCCAAGGGCAAGGGGTTCACGGGCGTGATGAAGCGCCACGGCTTCTCCGGGCTCAAGAGCAGCCACGGCGTGCACAAGCGACACCGCGCGCCGGGGTCCATCGGCGCCTGTGCCACGCCGAGCCGGGTGTTCAGGGGCATGCGCATGGCGGGCCAGCACGGGAACCAGCGCGTGACCATCTTGAACCTCGAGGTCGTGCAGGCCGACGCCCAGCGGAACCTGTTGCTGGTCAAGGGCGCGGTGCCCGGCCCCAACGGGTCCCTCGTGATGGTTCGCTCGGCCGTCAAGGCCCCGGCGAAGAAGGGAGCGTGAGCATGGCCAGCATCGAGATCGTCGACGCCTCGGGCAAGAAGACCGGCTCACGCGACCTGCCCGCCGAGTACTTCGACGCCACGGTGAGCGTCCCGCTCATGCACCAGGTCGTGCTCGCGGGCCTCGCCGGCCTGCGGGCGGGAACGCACAGCACCAAGACGCGCGGCGACGTGCGCGGCGGCGGCAGGAAGCCCTGGCGTCAGAAGGGCACCGGCCGTGCGCGTCAGGGATCCATCCGCTCTCCCCAGTGGGTCGGGGGCGGGGTCGCCCACGGTCCCCAGCCCCACGGCCACGAGCTGCACGTCAACAAGAAGATGAAGCGGGGAGCGCTGCGCTCGGCGCTCACGGACGCGCTGCGCAGCGGCAAGCTCGCGGTGGTCTCGGACCTGTCGTTCGACGGGCCCAAGACCAAGCGCGCCCTGGGGCTCCTCGAGGCGCTCGAGCTGAACGGCAAGGTGCTCGTGGTGCTGCCCCGTCCCACGCAGGACGGTGCCGCCGAGCTCTCGTTCCGCAACCTCACGCACGTGCGCGTGGGCTACGCCGGCGGCCTGGGCACCTACGACCTGTTGTGGGCCGACCGGGTCCTGTTCACCGAGGAGGCGCTCGACGCGCTCGAGGGCAAGGCCGGGCCAGAAGCCAGACACGAAGCCGAGCAGGAGGTGGCCGAGTGAAGTCGCATCGTGACGTCATCATCCGCCCCATCGTCTCGGAGAAGTCCTATGCGGGGCTCGAGGCCGGGACCTACACGTTCTTGGTGGACCCGCGGGCGAACAAGACCGAGATCAAGGAAGCCGTGCAGGCCATCTGGGAGGTGCAGGTGACCTCCGTCAACACCCTCAACCGACGCGGCAAGGTCAAGCGCCGCGGGTACACGCAGGGCAAGCGCGCCGACGAGAAGCGAGCGATCGTGACGCTTGCTCCCGGCGATGCCATCGAGATCTTCGAGAGCGGGAAGTAGTCATGGGCGTTCGCAAATACAAGCCGACCACGCCGGGGCGCCGAGGCGCGAGCGTGTCCACGTTCGAGGAGATCACGCGGGCCACGCCGGAGAAGTCGCTGGTGGTCAAGGGCCGCAACAAGGCCGGACGCAACGTCCACGGCCGGATCACCACGCGCCATCACGGCGGGGGCAACAAGAACCGCTACCGCGTGGTGGACTTCCGTCGCAACAAGGACGGCGTGCCGGCCAAGGTCGCGCACATCGAATACGACCCCAACCGCAGCGCGCGGATCGCGCTGCTGCACTACGCCGACGGGGAGAAGCGCTACATCCTCGCGCCGCAGGGCGTGCAGCAAGGCGACCAGATCATGAGCGGGCCAGACGCCGAGATCCGTCCCGGCAACGCGCTGCCGCTGCGCAACATCCCGGTGGGCACGGTGATCCACGCCATCGAGATGAAGCCGGGCGCGGGCGCGAAGCTCGCTCGCTCCGCGGGAACGAGCGTGCAGCTCATGGCCAAGGAGGGCTCGATGGCCACCGTGCGCCTGCCCTCCGGGGAGATGCGCCTGATCCCGGCGGCCTGCAAGGGCACCGTGGGCGTGGTGGGCAACCCCGAGCACGAGCTGATCTCGCTCGGCAAGGCGGGCCGCGCTCGTTGGAAGAACCGGCGCCCCTCCGTCCGAGGCGTCGCCATGAACCCGGTCGACCACCCCCTGGGCGGCGGCGAGGGCAAGTCCTCGGGCGGGCGCCACCCGGCGTCGCCGTGGGGGCAGAAGGAAGGCCGCACGCGCAAGAAGAACAAGGCGTCGAGCAAGTACATCGTCCGCCGCCGTGGGAAGGGTCGGGGCTGAGTATGCCGAGGTCCGTGAAGAAGGGTCCGTTCGTCGACGATCACCTGATGATCAAGATCGATGAGATGAACAAGAAGGGCGACAAGCGGGTCGTGAAGACCTGGTCGCGCCGCTCCACGATCGTGCCGGAGATGCTTGGGCACACCCTTGCGGTGCACGACGGCCGCAAGCACGTGCCGGTCTTCATCTCCGAGTCGATGGTCGGGCACAAGCTGGGCGAGTTCGCGCCCACCCGCACGTTCCGTTCGCACGCAAGAGACGAGCGCCGGACCGGAGTGAGGTAGTCGATGGAGTCTCGAGCGACCATGAGATACGTCCGCACCACGCCGAGGAAGATGCGGCGCGCGGTGGACCTCGTCCGCGGCCAGCACGTGATCGAGGCCCGCAGGATCCTGCGGTTCTCGCCGCTGGGGGCGTCGCACGAGCTCGGGAAGCTGGTGAACTCGGCGGTGGCCAACGCGGAGCAGAAGCCCGGCGTGGTGGCCGACAACCTGTGGATCTCGCGCGCGTGGGTCGACGAGGGCCCCACGCTGCGGCGCTACCGGCCGCGCGCGTACGGCCGCGCCACGCGGGTGCGCAAGCGCACCTCGCACGTGACGGTCGTGCTTCAGACGATGGGAGAGGAACGCTAGTGGGTCACAAGGTCAACCCGTACGGATTCCGGCTGGGGGTCATCTACCCCTGGAAGTCCAACTGGTACGCCGCCAAGCGCGAGTACGCGCCCCAGCTCCACGAGGACATCTGGATCCGCAAGCACATCCGCTCCCGGCTGCAGCGCGCCGGCATCTCCAGCATCGACGTGGACCGCAAGGGCGACCAGATCTGGGTGTTCATCCGTACCGCGCGTCCCGGCATCGTGATCGGGCGCAAGGGCGCGGAGGTCGACCGCATCCGCAAGGACATCGAGCGCTACACCAAGAAGCGCGTCGACGTGAAAGTCGAGGACATGAACCAGGCCGCCAGCGAGTCGCGGCCGGAGACCGACGCCGCCCTGTTGGCCCAGGGCGTGGCCGAGCAGCTCGCGGGACGCGTGGCCTTCCGCCGCGCCATGCGCCGCTGCGTCCAGACCGCCATGCGCTCGGGTGCGCTGGGCGTGCGCGTCGCGTGCGCCGGGCGCCTCGGCGGCGCCGAGATGGGCCGCCGGGAGTGGTACCGCGAGGGCCGCGTCCCGCTGCACACGCTGCGGGCGAAGGTCGACTTCGGCACCGCGGAAGCCCGCACCACGTTCGGGGCCATCGGCGTGAAGGTCTGGGTCTACCACGGCGACGAGATCCCGCGCCGCGAGCAGGACACCGAGCGCGCGCTCGCGCGCGCCCACGCGACCGCCCAGCTGGTGGACAGTGCCGGCCGTGGCGGGGCCGAGGAGACAGCCGTCGCCGTGGCCGAGCGGGTCCCCGCCCCGGAGCCCGCGGCCACCGAGCCCCCGGTGACCGAGCCCACGGTAACTGAGCCCGCCACCGAGCCGGTCGCCGCCGTGGAGCCCCCGGCCACCGAGCCCGTGGCCGATGCGGCCGCGCCGGAGCCTGCCGAGGCCGCTACGGTGCCGGCCGCCGAGCCCGAAGCCGCCGAGAACCCCGGAGGCGGTGAGGCCTGATGCTCGCGCCCAAGAAGGTCAAGCACCGCAAGGTCCACCGCGGCCACCGCCGCGGCAAGGCGAAGGGCGGCACCGAGATCAACTTCGGCGACTACGGCCTCGTGGCCATGGAGCCCGCGTGGATCACCAACCGTCAGATCGAGGCCGCGCGCGTCGCCATCACGCGCCACATCCGCCGCGGCGGGAAGGTCTGGATCAACATCTTCCCCGACAAGTCGGTCACGAAGAAGCCGGCCGAGACCCGCATGGGCTCGGGCAAGGGGAACCCGGAGGGCTGGGTGGCCGTGGTGAAGCCCGGTCGTGTCATGTTCGAGTTGGCAGGTGTGCCCGAGCCGCTCGCGCGCGAGGCCATGAAGCGCGCGCAGCACAAACTGCCGATCAAGACCAAGTTCATCAGCCGGGTGGGTGAGTAGGGATGCCGAGCAAGGCTGAGGAGCTGCGCGCGTTGCCCGACGAGGAGTTGCTGGAGCAGATCGAATCCTCCAAGGAGGAGCTGTTCAACCTGCGCTTCCAGCTCGCCACGGGCCAGCTCGACAACCCGACCCGCCTCAAGGAAGTGCGCCACGACGTGGCGCGGATCGCCACCGTTCTGCGGGAGCGCGAGCTCGAGATCGAGTTCGACGAGCGGGCGGCGGCCGAAGAGGAGCAGGATCAGTGAGCCAGGAGCAGAAGGTCACGGCCGTCGAGCGCGGCGCGCGCAAGGTGCGCACCGGGGTCGTCGTCTCGGACAAGATGGACAAGACCGTGGTGGTCCGCATCGACCGCCAGGTCCGCCACGCCCTGTACAAGAAGTCGGTGCGGCGCTCGTCCAAGCTCTCCGCCCACGACGAGTCCAACGACGCGCACGTGGGCGACACGGTCCGCGTGATGGAGACGCGTCCGGTGTCCAAGTCCAAGCGTTGGCGTGTGATCGAGATCGTGGAGCGGGCGAAGTGATCCAACAGGAATCGCGCTGCAGGGTGGCGGATAACACGGGGGCCAAAGAGGTCCTGTGCATCCGCGTGCTCGGCGGCTCGGCCCGCCGCTACGCGGGCGTGGGCGACGTCATCGTGGGCACCGTCAAGGACGCCCTGCCCGGCGGCGCCGTGAAGAAGGGCGAGGTGGTCAGGGCGGTCGTGGTGCGTACGGCCAAGGAGCGGCGGCGTGCCGACGGCTCGTACATCCGCTTCGACGACAACGCCGTCGTGATCATCAACGACCAGAAGAACCCGCGCGGGACCCGCATCTTCGGCCCCGTCGCGCGAGAGCTGCGCGAGAAACGGTTCATGAAGATCATCTCGCTCGCGCCGGAGGTGCTCTAAGAATGCCGGGTGTAGACATCAAGAAGGACGACACCGTGCGCGTGCTGCACGGCAAGGACCGCGGCAAGGAAGGCCGGGTCGTTCGCGTGGATCCGGGCAGGCGCAGGGTCATCGTGGACGGCGTGGCCGTGGCCAAGAAGCACCAGCGCGCGGGCGGCCGCGCAAGCGGCAGCACCCAGGCCGTGGCACAGGGCGGGATCATCGACGTGGAGACGTTCATCGACATCTCCAACGTGGCGCTCGTGTGCAAGAGCTGCGGCAAGCCCACGCGCGTGGGCAGGCGCATCGAGGGCGACACCAAGGTGCGGATCTGCAGGAAGTGCGAGGCGGAACTGTGAGCGATGCCGCCGTGCCCCGGTTGAAGCAGCGTTACCGCGACGAGGTCGTCGGGCAGCTGAAGGACGAGCTCGGCCTCTCCAACGTGATGCAGGTTCCCACGCTCGACAAGATCGTGGTGAACATGGGGGTTGGCGACGCCGTCAAGGACGGTCGTATGCTGGACGCCGCCGTCGAGGATCTCACGGTCATCAGCGGCCAGAAGCCGGTCGTCACCAAGGCCCGCAAGTCGATCGCCGGGTTCAAGCTCCGCGAGGGCATGCCCATCGGGGTCAAGGTCACGCTGCGCGGCAACCGGCTGTGGGAGTTCTACGACCGGTTGGTCACGCTGGCGCTCCCGAGGATCCGCGACTTCCGGGGCATGGATCCGCGGGCGTTCGACGGGCACGGCAACTACACCATGGGAGTGACCGAGCAGTTGATCTTCCCGGAGATCGACTACGACAAGGTCCTGGCGGTCCGGGGCATGGACATCACCATCGTGACGACGGCCACCACCGACGACGAAGGACGCGCCCTGCTGGCGGCGCTCGGCTTCCCCCTCCAGGGGCAGCCCGCGGCCGCGCAGGCGAGCTGAGGAAGCGTAGAGCTATGGCGAAGAAGGCACTGATCAACAAGCAGCAGAAGAAGCCCAAGTACCGGGTGCGCGCCTACACGCGCTGCCAGAAGTGCGGGCGCCCCCGCGCCGTGTACAAGCGGTTCATGTTGTGCCGCATCTGCTTCCGTCAGCTCGCGCATGCGGGCGAGCTCCCGGGGGTGACGAAGTCCTCATGGTGACCAAGGCCGAACGACGCCATCAGTTCTCGAGCAACGTCTCCGACCCCGTGGCCGACCTGCTCACCCGCATCCGCAACGCGAACCTCGCCTACAAAGACGAGCTGGTCGCCCCGGTGTCCAAGGTGAACGATTCGGTGCTGAAGATCCTGGCCGCCGAGGGGTTCATCGAGGGGTACGCCTCCGAAGGCGAGGGCATCGACCGGGCCTTCCGCATCCGGATGAAGTACGACAAGGCGCGCCAGCGGACCATCACGGGCATCCAGCGCGTCTCGACGCCCGGCAGGCGCGTGTACACGGGGCGCCACAAGCTGCCGCGGGTGCTGGGCGGCCTCGGCGTCGCCATCGTGTCCACGTCCCAGGGCGTCATGACGGATCGCGACGCCTCCCGCAAGGGCCTCGGCGGCGAAGTCATGGCCTACGTGTGGTGATGAACGGATGAGTCGGATCGGCAAACAGCCCATCGAGATCCCCGGCGGCGTCGACGTGACGATCGCCGACGGGAACGTGGTCACGGTCAAGGGGCCCCGCGGGACCCTGACCCAGGCCCTGCACCCGGACATGCGCATCCTCGCCGAGGACGGCCAGGTCCGCGTCGAACGCCCCGACGACGAGGGCTATCACCGCAGCCTCCATGGGCTCACGCGCTCGCTCGTCGCGAACATGGTGATCGGCGTCACGACGGGCTATCGCAAGCAGCTGCAGATCGTCGGGGTGGGCTACCGCGCCGCGCTCAAGGGCAAAGACCTCGAGGTCCAGGCCGGCTACTCGCATCCCGTGACGGTCCCGGTCCCCGAGGGCATCGAGTTCGAGGTGCCGACGCCCACGCAGATCGTGGTGCGCGGCAACGACAAGCAGGCCGTGGGGGAGATCGCCGCCAAGATCCGCAAGATCCGCAAGCCCGAGCCGTACAAGGGCAAGGGCATCCGCTACGAGGGCGAATACGTGCGCAAGAAGGCGGGCAAGGCCGCCAAGAGCGGGGCCGCGTGATGGACGCGAAGATCAAGCGCGACGCCCGCCTGCGCCGGCATACCCGGGTGCGCAAGAAGGTGTCGGGAGGCCCCACGCGCCCGCGCCTGGCGGTGTTCCGCTCGAACAAGCACATCTACGTGCAGCTGATCGACGACGTGCAGGCGGTCACCCTGGCCGCCGCGTCGGACGCCGAGGTCAAGGGCGAGGGCAAGACCGCCCGGGCCAAGGCGGTGGGCGAGCTCATCGCCAGCCGCGCCAAGGAGGCCGGCATCGACGCCGTGGTGTTCGACCGCGGCGGTCGCCTCTATCACGGCCGCGTGGCGGCCCTCGCCGAGGGCGCCCGCGAGGGAGGACTCCAGATCTGAGATGAGTAGGCGATACGACGCGAACCAACAGGACAAGAGCCCGTACGAAGAGCGGGTCATCTCCATCAACCGCGTGTCCAAGGTCGTCAAGGGCGGCCGCCGCTTCTCCTTCGCCGCCTTGGTGGTCGTGGGCGACGGCGCGGGTCGCGTGGGCGTGGGCTACGGCAAAGCCAAGGAGGTGCCCTCGGCCATCGCCAAGGGCGTCGAGGAGGCACGCAAGCACATGTTCGAGGTGGCCATGATGGGCACCACGATCCCCCACAAGGTGATCGGCGAGGAGGGCGCGGGCGTGGTGCTCCTCAAGCCCGCGGCGCCCGGGACCGGCGTGATCGCCGGGGGGCCCGTGCGCGCGCTCGTGGAGTGCGCGGGCATCAAGGACGTGCTCTCCAAGTCGATGGGCTCTTCGAACCAGATCAATATCGTCAAGGCGGCCGTGAACGGGCTGAAGCAGCTCCGCAAGCCGGCGCAGGTGGCGGCGCTGCGCGGCCGCGACGTGCACGAGGTGGCGCCCAAGCCCATGGTGGAGGCCGTGGCGGTCGCCGAGACGCGGATGCAGGCGGCTCGCACGGCCGCGCTGGAAGAGGTCTACACGGACCAGCCCGCCCGCAACCAGGGCCGCGGCCCGGGCGGGGGCCGTCGATGAAGCTCAAGGTGACCCAGCGCCGCAGCGTGATCGACCGGCCGAGGGATCAGAAGGACACGATCCGCCGGCTCGGCCTGCACCGCATCAACGACAGCGTGCTCAAGGACGACCGCCCGGAGATCCGCGGCATGATCGCCAAGGTTCAGCACCTCGTGAACGTGGAAGAGGTCGACGCATGAAGCTGCATCACCTGAAGCCCGCAGCGGGCGCGAAGCAGGATAGGAAGCGGGTCGGCCGCGGCCGTGCCGGCGTGCGCGGCAAGACCGCCGGGCGCGGCACCAAGGGCACGGGGGCGCGCAAGACGGTCCCCGTGTGGTTCGAGGGCGGCCAGATGCCGCTGCAGCGCCGCGTGCCCAAGCTCAAGGGGTTCACGAACCCCGGCCGGGTCGCCTACGCGGTGGTGAACGTCGAGCTGTTGCAGAAGTACTACGCCGAGGGCGAGGTCACGCCGGCGGCGCTGTACGGGCACGGGTTGGTGCGCAAGGGCGTGCCGGTGAAGATCCTCGCTCGCGGAGAGCTCGACCACGCCCTCACCGTCAAGGCGCACGCGTTCTCCGAGGCCGCCAAGGCGAAGATCGAAGCCGCGGGCGGCCGGGCCGAGGTTCTCGGCTGAGCCGGGGTACCATTACCTACCGTGCTGAAGGCCTTCCTCAACGCATTCAGGGTCCCGGATCTTCGCAACAAGATCCTGTTCACCCTGGTCGTCATCGCCGTCTACCGGTTCGGCGCGCACGTGCCGGTGCCCGTGGTGGACTTCAACGAGCTCACGCGCGCGGTGGACCAGCAGGGCGCCGGCGGCTTCCTGGCCATGATGAACCTGTTCTCCGGCGGCGGGCTCTCGCGCATGGCGGTCTTCGGGCTCGGGATCATGCCCTACATCACCTCGTCGATCATCCTGCAGCTGCTGCAGGTGGTCATCCCGAAGCTCCAAGCGCTGCAGGATCAGGGCGAGGCCGGCGTCAAGATCATCAACCAGTACACGCGCTACCTCACGGTGGTGCTTGCGCTCCTGCAGTCGACCGGGCTCGTGTTCCTGTTCCACTCGGGCCGGGCCGGCATCCCCGACATCTTCCCGCCGGACACCTTCACGACGCCGAACGTGGCGCTGATCATCCTCACCATGACCGCGGGAACAGCCACCGTCATGTGGCTGGGCGAGCTCATCACACAGCGCGGCGTGGGCAACGGCATGTCCATCCTGATCTTCGTTAGCGTGATCTCGGCCCTGCCGGCCGAGGGCAACGCCATCTTGCAGTCCAGCACGGCGCACTTCGTCATCGCGTTGATCCTGGGCTTCGGCGTCGTCGTGGCCGTGGTCTTCATGGACCAGGGGCAGCGGCGCATCCCGATCCAGTACGCCAAGCGGGTGGTCGGGCGCAAGATGATGGGGGGCACCAGCACCTACCTGCCGCTGAAGGTGAACCAGGCCGGCGTGATCCCCATCATCTTCGCGTCCTCGGTGCTGTACTTCCCCACGCTCCTGGCCAGCGTGTATCACGCCACGTGGTTCCAGAACCTCGTATCGAACTACCTCACGAACTCGAGGAGCTTCGTGTACATGGTGATCCTGGCGCTCCTCATCATCTTCTTCTGTTACTTCTACACGGCCATCCAGTTCGACCCGGTGCGCACCGCGGACCAGATCCGCAAGCAGGGAGGGTTCATCCCCGGCATCCGTCCGGGGCCGCCCACCGCCACCTACCTGAACGACATCCTGGTGCGGATCACCTTGCCGGGCTCCATGTTCCTGGCCGCCGTCGCGCTGGTGCCCACCATCGTCTTCGCGTATTGGTCGCTCAGCAACTTCCCCTTCGGCGGCACGTCGGTGCTGATCGCCGTGGGTGTGGCGCTCGAGACGATGAAGCAGATCGAGTCCCAGCTGCTGATGCGCCACTACGAGGGCTTCCTGAAGTAGCCATGCGCCTGGTGCTGCTCGGCCCTCCCGGTGCGGGCAAGGGGACGCAGGCGCAGCGTCTGACGGATCGCTACGGCATCCCGCAGATCTCCACGGGCGATATCCTGCGCGAACAGGTCCAGGCGGGCACGATGCTCGGGATCCGGGCGCGGGCGTTCATGGACCGCGGAGAGTACGTGCCGGATGAGGTGATGGTGCAGATGGTCATGGACCGCCTCGAGGATCCCGACGCCGACGGCGGCTTCATCCTCGACGGGTTCCCGCGCACGGTGCCCCAGGCATGGGCGCTCGAGGCCGCGCTGGAGCGGGCGCAGCGTCCCCTATCGGCCGTCGTGAAGTTCGACATCTCCGACGACATGGCCGTGCGGCGCCTGTCCGCCCGCTGGGGCTGCCCCGTCTGCAAGCGCACCTACAACCTCGAGTACAAGCCGCCGGCCCACGATAAGGTCTGCGATTTCGACGGCACCGGGCTCGAGCGGCGCGCCGACGACGAGGAGCTCACGGTGCGGCGTCGGCTTGCGGTCTACTCTGAGCAGATGGCCCCGCTCGAGCGCTTCTACCAGGATCGCGACCTGCTCCGCGAGGTCGAGGCCCAGGCGCTCGAGGAACAGGTAGCGGAGCGGACGGTCGAGTTGTTGAAGGACCTCGACCCGTGATCATCCGCAAGTCGGCCGACGAGCTCAACAAGATGCGGCGGTCCGGGCGCATCCTCGCCCAGACCATCGAGGAGGTGCTCGACGCGGTGGCGCCCGGCACCACCACCGCGCAGCTGGACGCCGTCGCCGAAGGCCGCATCCGCGCCGAGGGCGCCGTCCCGTCGTTCCTGGGCTACAAGGGGTTCACGGCCAGCATCTGCGCCTCCATCAACGACGAGATCGTGCACGGGATCCCCTCGTCCAAGCGGATCTTGGCCGCCGGAGACCTGCTCTCCCTCGACTTCGGCGCGATCTGGGAGGGCTATCACTCGGATTCGGCCGTGACCGTCTTCGTGGGCGGCTCGGCCCCCTCGGAGGAGGCCGCCCGCCTCGTCAAGATCACGGAAGCCTCGCTGAACGCGGCCATCGAGTCCATCCACCCTGGGGGGCGTCTGTCGGACATCGGGTGCGCCATCGAGTCCACGGCCGCGCCGGCGGGGCTGGGCATCGTGCGCGAGTATGGCGGCCACGGGATCGGGCGGTCCATGCACGAGGACCCGTTCGTGCAGAACTGGGGCCCGCCGGGCAGGGGCCCCGACCTGCGTCCCGGCCTCGTCCTGGCCCTCGAGCCCATGCTGACCCTCGGCGGTGACGAGACGCGGCTCCTGGGCGACGGGTGGACGGTCGTCACGGCCGACGGTTCTCTTTCGGCGCACTTCGAGCACACCGTCGCGGTCACCGAGGACGGCCCCGAGGTCCTGACGGCCCGGCGCTGAGCCGCTCGTGCGTGGACGCAGGCTCGCGGCTGCCCGTATACTGGCCGTCTGCCTCGCCGAGCGTTCGTCAGCACGCTCCGGATCCGAGGAAGACACCGTTCGAAGGAAGCAACTGGAGCTTGCCGAAGAAAGACGCTATCGAGGTAGAGGGCACGGTCGTGGAGCCGTTGCCCAACGCCATGTTCCGGGTGAAACTGGACAACGACCACCTGGTCCTGGCCCATATCTCGGGCAAGATGCGGATGCACTACATCCGGATCCTGCCGGGCGACCGCGTGCTGGTGGAGCTCTCGCCCTACGACCTCACCCGAGGCCGCGTGGTGTACCGGTACAAGTAGGGGGCGGGCCCCGCAGGGTCCGCCCGGATGAGGAGCAGTGATGAAGGTCCGCCCGTCGGTCAAGAGGATGTGCGACAAGTGTCGCGTCATCCGCCGGCGCGGGCGCATCCTCGTGATCTGCTCGAACCCGCGACACAAGCAGCGCCAAGGCTGAGCCCAACCGAGAACGAAGGCGAGAACGAAGGAGAACGGACCAGGTGGCACGGATCGCAGGCGTCGACCTCCCCCGCGACAAGCGGCTAGATATCGCCCTCACCTACATCTATGGCGTGGGCACCACCAACTCCGGCAAGATCGTGCAGGGCGCCGGGGTGGACGCCGCCACCAAGGTGCGCGACCTCTCCGAGGACGAGGTCCTGAAGATCCGCGCCTACATCGACCAGAACTTCAAGGTGGAGGGTGATCTCCGCCGCGAGGTCGCGCAGGACATCAAGCGCAAGATCGAGATCGGCTGCTACGCGGGCGTGCGGCACCGTCGTGGCCTGCCCGTGCGTGGGCAGCGCACGCACACGAACGCCCGCACGCGCAAGGGACCCAAGAAGACGATCGCCGGCAAGAAGAAGGCCACCAAGAAGTAAGGGAGCCCCGCACCGATGGCGAAGCCGAAAGCGAAGAAGACCAAGCGCCGCGAGAAGAAGCACGTGCTGCACGCGCAGGCGCACATCAAGTCGACGTTCAACAACACCATCGTCACCATCACCGACCTGCAGGGGAACACGCTTTCGTGGGCCAGCGCCGGCAACGTCGGGTTCAAGGGCTCCCGCAAGTCCACGCCGTTCGCTGCGCAGCTCGCCGCCGAGAAGGCCGCGCGCGCCGCGCAGGAGCACGGCGTGCAGAAGGTCGATGTCTTCGTCAAGGGACCCGGTTCGGGCCGTGAGACCGCCATCCGCTCGCTGGCGGCCGCGGGGCTCGAGGTGGCCGGGATCTCCGACGTTACGCCGGTGCCGTACAACGGCTGCCGGCCACGCAAGCGTCGTCGCGTCTAGCACGCGACGCGTGGGACGGGGTTCGCCCGTCCCACACCGAGTGAGCGGGGTAGGAGTGGATGATCCCCCGCCGAAGGAGGGAAGCACCTTGTTCATCGTCGCGAGGCCGCAGATCGCCGAGGACGTCGTCACCCCGATCCGTTCGCGGTTCACCATCGAGCCGCTCGAGCCGGGGTTCGGCTACACGGTCGGCAACTCGCTCCGCCGCACGCTGCTGTCGTCCATCCCGGGCGCGGCCATCTCGTCCGTGCGCATCGACGGCGTGCTGCACGAGTTCTCGACCATCCCCAAGGTCACCGAGGACGTGACGGACATCATCTTGAACCTCAAGGAGCTCGTGGTTCGCTCCGAGCTCGAGGAGCCCACCACCATCTACCTCAAGGCGAAGGGGCCGTCGGAGGTCACGGCCGGCGACATCGCGCCGCCCGCCGGCATCGAGATCTTGAACCCCGACCTGCACATCGCCGCGCTGGGCAAGGGCGCGTCTGTGGAGATGGAGATGACGGTCGAGCGGGGCGTGGGCTATCGAATGGCGGACAAGAACAAGAAGCCGCGCGACCCGATCGGCGTGATCCCGGTGGACTCGATCTTCTCGCCCGTCCGCAAGGTGAGCTACTCGGTCGAGAACACGCGGGTCGAGCAGATGACGGACCGCGATCGCCTGGTGCTCGACGTCGAAACCGACGGCTCGGTCACGCCGCGCGAGGCCGTGGCCTCGGCCGGCGGCACGCTGCTCGAGCTCGTGAGCCTGTTCGCGGAGCTCGCGGACGCCGCGAGCGTGACGGTGGGCCCGGCGGAGGACGAGGAGGTGCCGGGCGACTTCGCGATCACGATCGAGGAGCTGAACCTCTCTGTGCGCTCGTACAACTGCCTCAAGCGCGAGGGCATCAACGCGGTGGGGGACCTCGTGCTGAAGAGCGAGTCCGAGCTGATGGACATCCGCAACTTCGGGCAGAAGTCCATCGACGAGGTGAAGGCCAAGCTCGAGGAGCTCGGTCTCGGACTTCGGGAGGAGTGAGCAGGTGCCCAAGCCCAAGAAGGGATCGCGCCTGGGCTCGAACCCCGCGCACCAGCGGCTGCTGCTGTCCACGCTCGCGGCGCAGCTGTTCACGCACGAGGGCATCAACACCACGGAGGCCAAGGCCAAGGCGCTGCGGCCCTACGCGGAGAAGCTCATCACCAAGGCGAAGCGCGGCGATCTCGCCGCGCGACGCGAGGTGCTGAAGGACATCCCGGACCGCGACGTGGTGGCGCGGTTGTTCCACGAGATCGGGCCGCGGTTCACGGAGCGCGCGGGCGGCTACACGAGGATCCTGAAGCTGGGTCCTCGCAAGGGCGACGCCGCGCCCATGGCGCGCATCGAGCTGGTGGAACGCGAGGGCTAGACGGCCCACGTGGTCGGCGGGGTTGTTCCCTCCTGACGCTCGAGCATCTCGCGCACCTCTTCCAGGCGCTCTACCGGCACGAGCAGCGTCAGGTCGTCCCCAGCCCGGAGTTCGTCCTTGCCGCCTGGGATGACGAGCGTGGCGCCCCGCTGCAGCGCGATCACGACGGTGCCCGGTGGCAGGCCCACCTCGGCCAGCGTGAGCCCGACGAGGGTCGATCCCTCGCCCAGCACCGCGTCCATCAAGGACGTGCCGGGCGGGGTGCCCCCCAGGTCCCGCAGGTTCGACAACAGGGCTCGGCGGTACCCGTCGATCGCTCCGGACGAGGTCACGCTGCCGATGATCGCGCGGTGGTCGTCCAACACCGGCACGATGCCCGTCTGGGTCGTGGCGAGGCTCTCCACGGCATCCTCGAGCGTGCCGTCCTTCGGCACGGATGGGGCGCTGGTGTCCACCACGCTCGCGACCTTGGTCCCGTCCGCCGCCTCCAGCGCCTCCACAGTCACGGTGCCCACGAACGCGCCGTGGGCGTTGATGACGGCCGCCGCTCTGACGCCGGCGTCATCGAGCGTCTGGCGGGCCGCCTCCGCCTCGTCGGTGCCGTGCAGGAGGGCCTTGAGCCGCTCCATGCTCGCGGTCACCGGCACGGAGGCCAGCAGCGGCATGGCCCTGCGGAACCGGTGCCCGGGGGAGGACGCCCGATCCTTCAGCTGGTGTTCGTAGATCGAGACGTCGCCCACGACGAGGGTCGCGAGACCGATGGCGATCATGGCCGGCACCACCATCTCGAGCGTGCCCGTCATCTCGGCGACCATGAGGATCATCGCCAAGGGCGCATGCGCGACGCTCCCGAAGCACGCGGTCATCCCCACCACCACGAACGGCGCGGGACTCGGCGGTACGCCCGTGAGCCCCGAGGCCATCGTCCAGATCGCGGCGCCCACGAACCCCCCGATCACCATGCCGGGGCCGAAGATGCCTCCGGACCCGCCGGAGCCGATCGTCAACGACGTGGCGAGGATCTTGGCGAACGGCAACGCCACGATCATCCACAGGGCGATCGTCCCCAGGCTCCGCGCCGTCATCGCGCGCTCGAGCCATCCGTAGCCCGTGCCGAGCGCCCCGGGGACGAGCAGCCCGATGCACCCCACGGCGACCCCCGCGGCCGCCGTCCTCAGCCACGGCGGGCCGGGCACGCGATGGAACAGATCGACCGCCTTGTAGAACGTCTTGGCGTAGAGCAATCCGAAGAGCCCCGCCACGAGGCCGATCACCGCGTAGAACGGCAGCTGCTGCAGCCGGGAGAGGTGCCCCGGCTGGACGTAGCCGAAGATCGGCGAGAAGCCCTGGAACACGGCGAAGATCGAGAACCCCGTGATGCTCGCGACGAACGAGGGGAAGAGGGCCTCCGCCTCGAGGTCGTCGCGGTAGAGGATCTCGGCGCCGAGGACCGCGCCCCCCAGCGGGGCCCGGAACACGGCGCCGATGCCCGACCCGATCCCGGCGGTGACCGCGATCCGCGCATCCGTCGGGGTCAGGTCCAGCCGGCGCGAAAGCATGGAAGCGAATCCCGCGCTGATCTGGGCGGTGGGTCCCTCGCGACCGGCCGAGCCTCCCGATCCGATCGTGAGCGCCGAGGCCACGATCTTCACCACCGACGCGCGGGCCCGCATCCCTCGTGGGTTGCGGTGGACGGCCTGGATCGCGGTGTCCGTCCCGTGGCCCTCGGCCTCGGGCGCGAAGCGGAACACGAGGTACCCCGAGATCAGCCCGCCGAGCCCCACGACGAGGGGAACGGCCCACGGCCGCGCGAAGGCCGACCCCAGCGAGTTCCCCTCGCCGACCGGGGTCGGAGGCGTGTAGCCGCCGATCACGCCGAGCAGCAGCCAGCTGAACAGGTGGATCGCCTCGACGAAGACCACCGCGCCGAGCCCGGCCACGATGCCGATCAAGATGCCTAGGATCGACCATTTCTTGAGGTAGCTCGCGCCGCCGATCCGACGGATCGATCGGTCGATGACGTCCAGGGATCGTTCACGAACCGCCACCGAAGATGCTCCTCTCGCCGCGTGATCGGCGCAGCGCTGCTCAGCTGTCGTGCGTGGTGTCGATCGGGCCGGCGATCGAGGAGGTTCTTCGTCGTCGCTGGTCAGTCACCGTCACCATCACTGAACCAGGCTTCTCGCCGAGTTGCAAATGATGCCTCCGCGCGCGCCGCCATCCTAAACTCGCCGGTGTGACGCGCATGATCCGCCTGCTGCTCGCCTACGACGGCTCGTCGTTCCGGGGCTGGGCTCGCCAGCGCGACCCCGCCATCCGCACCGTGGAAGGCGTGCTCACCGAGATCGTGGCCTCCGTTCTGCGGGAGCCCACGAGGCTGACGGTGGCGGGCCGCACGGACGCGGGCGTGCACGCCCGCGGGCAAGTCGCGTCGTTGCGCACCGGGCGCGACGTGGCGGCGGCCAAGCTCAAGCAGGCGATCAACGGCCGGCTCGCGCCCGAGGTCGTGTGCCGCGATGCCGTTGACGCGCGCGCCGACTTCGACGCGCGTTTCTCCGCCAGCGCGCGCGACTACCGCTACCGGATCGCCACGGGGCCGCTCTCGGATCCGTTCACCGGCCGCTACGAATGGCACCGCCCGGGCGCCTTGGACGTGCGGGCCATGCGCGAAGCCGCACGGCGTCTGATGGGCGAGCACGACTTCACGTCGTTCTGCCGCCATCCGGGCGGCGAGCGCTCGACGGTGCGGGAGCTGCGGCGGTTGAGCGTCGCGGTCTCGGGGGAGCGTCTCGAGCTCGGTGTTTCTGCCGATGCCTTCCTGCATCAGATGGTGCGCGCGATCACGGGCACGCTCGTGCTGGTGGGCGGCGGCAGGCTCGAGCCCGCGGACGTGGCCCGGCTCCTGGCCGCACGCGATCGCGCCGGCACCGGGAACCTCGCGCCCGCGCACGGCCTCACGCTGGAGCGGGTGACCTACGGGCGCAGAGCCCGCGGATCCGGGGGATTTTGACGCTGCCGGGACCCCGCAGGTAACCTGATGCGCCAGCCCACGACCCGGGTCGGCACCCCTGGTATGAAGACCTACTCTCCCAAGCCTGAGCACATCGAACGACGCTGGTACGTCATCGACGCCGACGATCAGGTGCTCGGCCGGCTCGCAAGCGAGACCGCGGCGCTCCTGCGCGGCAAGCACAAGCCCATCTTCGCCCCCCACATGGATTGCGGCGATCACGTCATCATCGTGAACGCGGACAAGGTCGTGCTCACCGGGGGCAAGGAGATGAAGAAGGTCTCCTACCGTCACTCGGGCTACCCGGGCGGGATCAAGGGCACGCGCTACGACGCGCTGCTGGCCGAGCGGCCCGTCTACGCCGTGGAGAAGGCCGTCAAGGGCATGCTTCCCAAGAACAGGCTGGGCCACGCGATGTTCAGGAAGCTGCACGTGACGGCCGGGCCCGAGCACCGGCACGCGCCGCAGAAGCCGCAGCCGTACGCGCTGGGCAGCACCCCGCCGCGATGGGAGGGCCTGCCGGGCTCCGAGATGCGCGGGGTCGCCCGCCCCGGACCTGCCGCCGAGCCCCCGGCGCCCGCGCCGAAGGCCGCGAGCGTCGAGGAGCCCACGACTGACCAGAAGCCCGCCACGACGTCTACGGCGACGAAGAGTTCCGCCAAGAAGTCCACCGCGACGAAGTCCACCGCGAAGAAGTCCACGGCTAAGAAGTCGACGGCGAAGAAGTCCACTGCGAAGAAGTCCACTGCGAAGAAGAGCACCGCCAAGAAGTCGACGGCGAAGAAGTCCACCGCGAAGAAGTCGGCGGCGTCCGAGAGCGCCGCCAAGAAGTCGACGGCGAAGAAGTCCACCGCGAAGAAGTCGGCGGCGTCCGAGAGCGCCGAGAAGGAGTAGTCACCCGTGGTTGCCACCGCGACGAAGATCAACACCGGCCGCCGCAAGGAGGCCGTAGCGCGCGTGCGCCTCACGCCGGGGTCGGGGGTCTTCTCGATCAACGGCCGTGCCCTCGAGGACTACTTCCCGACGCGCGTGCACCGGATGGTCGCCGTCTCAGCGTTGCGACTCGTTGGCCGCGAGAAGGACTACGACATCACGGTCGGCCTGCGCGGAGGCGGCGTGAGCGGCCAGGCCGGCGCGGTACGCCTTGGGATCGCGCGCGCGCTCATCGACATCGATCCGGAACTGCGTGAACAGCTCAAAGCCGAGGGCTATCTCACGCGCGACGCTCGTGAGAAGGAGCGCCGCAAGTACGGACTGAAGAAGGCCCGCAAGGCGCCGCAGTACTCCAAGCGCTGAGGGCCGACTGGCTCAGTCGCGCGAGTGTTCGGGCGTCGCGTCCTCGGCCGCAACGACGCCCTCCGCCTCCACGATGTCCTCCTCGGTGACGGCGAAGGCCCCCGAATCGACCGCGTCCATCACACCGCGGGCTCGGTCGGCGTCTTCCGTATTCACCCACAGGTAGACGGGACCCGTGCGGTAGGGACCCTCTCCCTCTCCCTTCATCATCACCGAGATCCCTTCGGCCTCGAGGCGGCCCTTCATCAGTTCCCCGGCGAACGTGTCCCCGCTCGCGTAGATGCGTGTGAGATCGCTCATGCGCACCATCCTCCCACGTCTCTCGGTGGAGTAGCCTTCGGGCTCATGGGACGACTGTTCGGGACCGACGGCGTGCGCGGGCACGCGGGTATCGACCTCACCGAGGACCTTGCCTTCGGGCTCGGCCGCGCGGCGGTGGAGGTGCTGGGCCGCCACGGCGAGGGACGGCCCTCCTTCGTGGTGGGCCGGGATACGCGCGCCTCCGGCGAGTGGCTCGAGGATGCGCTCGTGGAGGGCATCCGCAGGGCCGGCGGGGACGCGATCCTGGCTGGGATCGAGCCGACGCCGGCGGTGGCCTTCCTCACTGCGGCCCTGGGAGCCTCCTCCGGCGTCGTGATCTCGGCCTCCCACAATCCCGCCGAGGACAACGGGATCAAGTTCTTCGCCGGCAACGGGATGAAGCTGCCGGACGAGCTCGAGGACGAGATCGAGGCGGCCCTCGGCACGCCCGCCGTCGCCGCGGAAGCGCCGGGCGCCACGGTCCCGTCCGGCGACGCGCGCAACCGGTACCTCGAGCACCTCGTGGCCGCCGCCGACGCCCCGCTCGAAGGCATGCGCGTGGTGGTCGACTGCGCGAACGGCGCGGCGACCGATCTGGCGCCCGAGGTCTTGCGCCGGCTCGGCGCCACTGTGGACGCGATCCACGCCGAGCCCGACGGCAAGAACATCAACGAGGGCTGCGGCGCGCTCTACCCGGAGGTCGTCGCCGCGGAGGTCGTGCGCCGGGGGGCGGACGCGGGCGTGTCGCTCGACGGGGATGCGGACCGCGCCCTCTTCGCGGACGCCGAGGGGACGATCGTGGACGGCGATCAGGTGCTGGCGGCGTGCGCCGTGGCCCTGCGCGGCGCGGGCCGGCTGGCCTGCGACACCGTGGTGACCACGGTCATGGCCAACGTGGGGTTCCACCACGCCATGCGCGAAGCCGGGATCGAGGTCATCGCCGCCAAGGTCGGGGACCGCTACGTGCTGGAGGAGATGATCCGCGCGGGCGCCGTGCTGGGGGGGGAGCAGTCCGGCCACGTGATCTTCCGCGATCAGGCCACCACCGGCGACGGCCTCCTCACGGCGGTGCGATTCCTCTCCCTCGCGGCAGCAACGGGCGCCTCCGTTCGGGAGCTGGCCGGGGTGATGCAGCGCTACCCGCAGGCCCTGGTGAACGTGGCGGTGCGGGATCGGGAGGCGCTCGCGGGCGCGGGCCGGGTGTGGGACGCCGTGCACGCGGCCGAGGCAGCGCTGGGCGAGGAGGGCCGCGTGCTCGTGCGGTCCTCGGGCACCGAGCCCCTCGTGCGCGTGATGGTGGAGGCCGAGTCCGGCGACGTCGCGCTGCACCACGCCGAGACGATCGCGGCGCTCGTGGACTCCACGCTCGCCTGAGCCTCGCCGGTGCCGGCGGCACCCGCTGTTAGTGTGGTTCGCATGTGCGGGATCGTGGGCTACGTGGGCCCCGACGAGGCGCTCCCCATCGTGATGGAAGGGCTCCGCCGTCTCGAGTATCGGGGCTACGACTCGGCGGGCGTCGCCGTGATGAACGGCGCCACGATGGGCATGGTGAAGCGTGCCGGCAAGCTCGCCGAGCTCGAGGCAGCCCTCGACGGGGATGACGCGCCCGCCGGAACCGTGGGGATGGGACACACGCGGTGGGCGACCCACGGCGCACCCACGGATCGCAACGCCCACCCGCACCTGGACTGCGACGGCCGCGTGGCGGTGATCCACAACGGGATCATCGAGAACTTCCAGGCGCTGCGCGCCGAGCTGGAAAAGGGCGGCCACTCGCTCGCCTCCGACACGGACACCGAATGCGTGGCGCACCTGATCGAGGAGCAGCTCCGCGACGGACCGCGGGGATCGCTCGCGGACGCCGTGCGCGCTGCCGTCGCCCGACTCGAGGGCGCGTACTCGCTGGTGGTGTGCGCGCTCGACGAGCCCGGCTCGCTCGTCGGCGTGAAGGTCTCCTCGCCGCTCGTGGTGGGCCTCGGCGAGGGGGAGACCCTGCTCGCCTCCGACATCCCGGCGCTCCTGGATCGCACCAGCACCGTGATCCCGGTGGAGGAGCACCAGGTCGTGCAGATCACGCGTGAGGGGGCCGCCTTCACCGACCTCGACGGAGCGCCGCTGCATCCCGAACCCATCGCCGTGGACTGGGACGTCGCGCGCGCCCAGAAGGGCGGCTACGACTCGTTCATGCGCAAGGAGATCGACGAGCAGCCCGACGCGATCCGCGACACCCTCGCGGGGCGCGTGAGCGGCGGCCGGCTGGTGCTCGACGAGCTGCGCGTGAGCGACGACGTCCTGCGCGAGGTGAACAAGGTCTTCGTGGTCGCGTGTGGCACGGCGTTCCACTCCGGCCTGGTGGCGAAGTACGCCATTGAGCACTGGACGCGGCTGCCCGTAGAGATCGAGATCGCCTCGGAGTTCCGCTACCGCGACCCTGTGCTGGGGCCGGACACCCTCACGCTCGCGGTCTCCCAGAGCGGCGAGACGATCGACACGCTGGAGGCGGCGCGGCACGCGCGCAGGCAGGGCTCGCAGGTGATCGCCGTGACGAACACGGTGGGATCCTCGCTCGCACGCGAGGCCGACGGCGTGCTCTACACGCACGCGGGCCCGGAGATCTGCGTGGCGGCCACCAAGACCTTCGCCACCCAGATGGTCTCCCAGTACCTCGTGGCGCTCTACCTCGCGCAGGTGCGCGGCTCGATGTTCCCCGAGGAGATCGCCGAGGTGCTGGAGCGCCTGCACGAGTTGCCGGACCAGGTCCGCAGCGCGATCGCGTTGGACGCGCGCTGCCGCGAGCTCGCGCAGCGCTACGCCGAGGCCCCGAGCGTCCTGTTCATCGGGCGGCATACCGGCTACCCGGCCGCGCTGGAGGGGGCGCTCAAGCTCAAGGAGCTCAGCTACATCCACGCTGAGGGCTTCCCGGCGGGGGAGCTGAAGCACGGGGCCATCGCGCTCGTTGAGCCGGGCGTGCCCGTCGTGGCGGTGGCCACGCAATGCCACATCTACCCGAAGATGCTCTCGAACATCCAGGAGGTTCGTGCACGGGGCGCCGAGGTGATCGCGGTGGCAACGCGCGGGGACACGCAGATCGGCGGGATCGCCGACCACGTGCTCGAGGTCCCCGAGACGCCCGAGTTGCTCGCGCCCGTCACGGTGACGGTGCCCCTGCAGCTGTTCGCCTACCACGTGGCCACGCTGCGCGGCTGCGACGTCGACCAGCCCCGGAACCTCGCCAAGAGCGTCACGGTGGAGTAGGCGGGGTGGCCAGCCCGACGCCCTCCCCGTACCCGCTCCCCGTGCCCGCGGATCCGAACACCACGGTGGTGAGCATCGTGTTCCTGATCGTGCTCTTCGCCGTCGTGAGCGTGTTGTGGTGGCAGGTGCGCCGGATGCGCCGCACCGTCAAGAACCTCGAGTTGGGGGCGTGGCCCCCCGACGACCGGCCCGACGCTCCGTAGCCGGCGGCGCGTCGCGTAGCCTGGTGCGGTGGAGATCCTCGGCCTGGGCGTGGACATCTGCGAGATCGCCCGCATGGAGCGGGCGCTCGCGCGGCACGAGACCATGCGCGCCCGCGTGTTCACACCCGAGGAGATCGCGTACTGCGATTCCAAGGCCCGCCCCGCCGAATCCTACGCGGGGCGGTTCGCCGCGCGCGAGGCCACCATCAAGGCGCTGGGCGGCTACCGGGGGAAGCGATGGCGCGACATCAGCGTGTCGCGGCATCCCAGCGGCGCGCCGAGCATCGCGCTCGCAGGTGATGCGGCGCGCCGCGCCGCCTCCCTCGGGATCTCGCGCGTCCTGATCACGTTCACGCACGAGGAGACCAACGCCGTGGCGTTCGCGGTGGCCGTGCGAGAGTCGTGAGCGCGCCGTGATCCCCGTGCTCGACCCCGAGCGGGCCGCCGCGCTCGACCGCGCCACGCAGGCGCGGGGGGTGCCGGCCGCGGTGCTGATGGAGCGCGCCGGGCGCGCGGTCGCGCGCGCGGTTCTGGACGTCGTGGGCGGCGCGTACGGACGGCGTGCCGTGGTCGTGTGCGGCCGCGGCAACAACGGCGGCGACGGCCTGGTGGCCGCGCGGCATCTCGCCCGGTGGGGCATGCGCGTGGCCGTCCTGTGGGCAGACACGCCGGGGGAGCTCTCCGATCCGGCCGCCCAAGATCTGCACGTGAACCGGGAGCGCCTCGCGGAGGTCGGGCTCACCCCCGTGGTCGCCGACCCGGCGCGCTACGCGCGCGAGCTCGCCCGCGCGGACGTGGCCATCGACGCGATCTTCGGCACGGGCTTTCACGGATCGCCCGAGGGGGTGTGGGCGGACGCGATCGACGCCCTCAACGCCGCGCCCGTCCCGGTGGTGGCCGTGGATGTCCCCTCGGGTGTGAACGGGGCCACGGGCGCCGTGGACGGGCGCGCGGTCGCGTGCGCGCTCACGGTGACGTTCGGCGCGGCCAAGACCGGGTCCGTGCTCATGCCCGGCGCCGAGTACGCGGGCGCGGTGCGCGTGGTCGACATCGGCTTCCCCGAGGAGCTCATCGAGACGGAGGTCTTCCTCACCGAGCCCGCCGACGTGATGGCGGCGCTGCCTCCGCGCGGCGCGGACGCGCATAAGCGGGCATCGGGCGTGCTGGTCGTGGTGGCGGGCTCGCGCGATATGACCGGGGCCGCGCGGCTGATCGCGCGGGCCGCGGGCCGCGCCGGGGCGGGGCTCGTGATCGCGGCCGTTCCGCGCGGCATCCTCCCCGTCGTCCAGGCGGCCGTCACCGAGGCCGTGTTCCTGGGTCTGCCGGAGACCCCGGACGGGGGCGTGGCGCCGAGCGCCGTCGATCCCGTCCTTTCGGCGCTCGAGGGCGCGAACGCCCTCGCCATCGGCCCCGGGCTCACGGCAATCGACGACACGGCACGGTTCGTGCGCGACGTGGTCGCGGCCGCTCCCGTACCTGCCGTGATCGATGCCGTCGCGCTGAACGCCTTCGCGGGGCGAGCCGGGGAGCTGCGCGAGCGAGCGGCGGGCGCGGTGCTCACGCCGCACGTGGGTGAGTTCGTGCGCCTGGCCGACATCACGCCCGAGGCCCTGACGAGCGACCGCGTCGCCCACACGCGCTCGCTGTCGGCCACCACGCGAGCGGTGGTGCTCCTCAAGGGCAGCCGAACCGTGGTCGCGGAGCCCGGCGGGTCCGTGCGCATCAACCCGACCGGCAGCTCAGTGCTCGCCACGGCCGGCTCGGGCGACGTCCTCACGGGGGTCGTCGGCGGGCTGCTCGCGCGGGGTGCGGCGCCGCTCGAGGCCGCCGCGGCCGGCGCGTACCGGCACGGGCTCGCGGGCATCCTCGCCGGCGAACGCACGGGCGACGGCACGCTCGCCGGCGACGTGGTCGAGCGCATCCCCGACGCCGTGGCGCGGGTGGGCGAGGCGTGAGCGAGGCGCTGCGACCGACCCGTGTGCAAGTCGACCTCGCCGCGGTGCGCCACAACGTGGGGGTGCTGAAGCCCGCCGACGCCGAGCTGATGGCCGTGGTGAAGGCCGACGCGTATGGGCACGGCGACGTGGAAGTGGCGCGCGCCGCGGTGCAAGGGGGCGCCACGTGGCTCGGCGTCGCGCTCGTCGAGGAGGGCCTGCGCCTGCGCGGCGCAGGCGTTGAGACCCCGATCCTCGTGCTCTCGGAGTTCCCCCCGGGATCCGAGCCCGCGGCGCTCGCGGCCGGGCTGACGCCCACCGTCTACTCCGACGAAGGCGTCCGGGCACTCGCCGCGGCTGCCTCCGGCCGGCGCGTCGGCGTCCACGTGAAGGTGGACACCGGCATGCACCGAGTGGGGGTCTGGCCGCCCGGGCGCACCGCCTCGTTCGTCGACGACGTCGCGGCCGCGGGGTTGATGCCGGAGGGCGTGTTCACGCACCTCGCGCGCTCCGAGGAGGACGCCGCCACCACGCGCGAGCAGCTCGCCGTGTTCCTGCGCGCCGCTGAGGACGTCCGGGCCGCGGGCCACGGTCTGCGCCTGCTGCACGCGGCCAACACGGCTGCGACGATCCTGCACCCGGCCGCCCACCTGGACCTCGTGCGCCCGGGCATCGGGATCTACGGGGTGCTTCCGGGACCCGGCGTGGGCGCGGACCTTGGCCTGCGTCCGGCGCTCAGCTGGCGTTCACGCGTGACGTTCGTGAAGCGGCTCGCCGCTGGAGAGCGCCTGTCCTACGGGCATCGGTACCGGCTCGAGCGCGATGCCTGGGTGGCCACCGTGCCGGTCGGCTACGCCGACGGCTACCCTCGTCCCCTGTCCTCGCGGGCCGACGTCCTGATCGGCGGGCGACGGTGCCGGGTCGCGGGGACCGTCACGATGGACCAGCTGATGGTGGACTGCGCCGATCGCGAGCCCCGGGTGGGGGACGACGTGATGTTGCTCGGTGCGCAGAACGACGAGGAGATCACGGCGGACGAGCTCGGTGTGCTCGCCGGGACCATCGGGTACGAGATCGTGACGAGGATCGGGGGACGGGTGCCGCGGGAGTACCTGAGATGACCAGGAAGCGCACCGCGCTCATCAGCGCTGGGGTCGCCGCCGGCGCGCTCACGGCGGGCGTCCTGGGCGGCGCGCTCGTTCGGCGACGTCATTCCGACGAACTCGAGGACACGTTCTGGGATCTGCCGCCCGATGACCTGGGGACGGTCGAGTCCTTCGACGGGACCACCATCGCGGTGCGCGCGGCCGGGGCCCCCGACGCCCCGCTGCTCCTGTTCGCGCACGGCTTCAGCCTCGACTCCACCACGTGGTACGAGCAGTGGGTCGACCTGTCGGTGGACCACCGGTGCGTGCTGATGGACCAGCGCGGGCACGGACGCTCGGGCCGCGCGGCACATCGGGACTTCACCGTGCGCGCCATGGGTCGTGACATCGCCGCCGTGCTCGACCGCGTGGCGCCCGAGCGCCCCGCGGTGCTGATCGGCCACTCGATGGGCGCCATGGCCATCCTCGCCCTCGCGGAACAACGTCCCGAGCTGTTGGGACCCCGCGTGGCGGGCGTGGTGCTGGTGGGCGCGGCGTCCTCGGACCTCATCCAGGGGGCCATGGGCTCCGTCACGGATCTGCTCCGGCCGCGGCTCGGGACGCTCGCGTCGGCGGCGCAGCGCGTGGACCGCCTGCGCAAGGCCGTCCTGGCGAGCCCCGCGGACCTCAGCGGCGCCGTGGTGCGCCTCACGCAGTTCGGTCCCGATGCGCCGCGACACGTGGTGGATCACGTGGTGCGCCTGGCCGAACGTGCCTCCTCCGAGGTGTGGACCGAGGGCCTGTCCCAGCTGATGGAGGTCGACCTCCGTCAGGGGGTGCCGCGGGTGAAGGTTCCCGCGCTCGTGGTGGTGGGCGAGCACGACCGCGTCACCCCTCCCGCGGCGGCGGTTGCGCTCGCGGGCGGGCTGCCGCAGGGGCGGCTCGTGGTGATCGAGGGCGCGGGGCACATGACGATGCTGGAGCGCCCGGTCGAGCTCGACCGCGAGATCCGCGTGTTCGCGAAGCACGTCCTCGCGCGGGGGGACGCCGCGCCACGGCGGCGCAAGAAGAAGGTCGCGGAAGGGGACGCGTGAGCAGGACGCTCACGGAAGTGGCGGCGGAGGCCGCGGACTGCACCAAGTGCAGGCTCGCGCAAGGCCGCACCCAGGTGGTCTTCGGCGACGGCAGCCCGGAGGCGGACCTGCTGCTCATCGGGGAGGGGCCGGGCTTCCACGAGGACAAGCAGGGCGTGCCGTTCGTGGGCGCCGCGGGCAACCTGCTCAACCGGATGCTGGGCGAGATCGGCCTGGCGCGCGAGGACGTGTACATCGCGAACGTCGTGATGTGCCGCCCGCCGGGTAACCGCGATCCACATCCCGATGAGATCGAGGCGTGCACGCCGTGGCTCGTGGAACAGATCTCCCTCATCCAGCCCAAGGTGATCCTCACCCTCGGGAACTTCGCCACCAAGTACGTGCTGAACACTGCCACGGGCATCACGCGGCTGCGCGGACAGACGCACGGATGGCACGGCCGCACCGTGATCCCCACGTTCCACCCGGCGGCGATCCTGCACGGCGGTGGGGAGAGGTCACGCCAGTTCGAGCTCCTGCGCGACGACTTCAAGCTCGTGCGAACGACCCTCGACGCCGCTGCGCCTCCCCATCCCGTCGAGCGCGCAGCCGACGTCGACCGCTCCGTCGACGTCGCCGAGCCGGCCGCGGCGCCCGGCGTCATCGCGCGCGCGGCGACCACCCCGGTGCTCGAGGATCCCGACGCCGATCAGCTGGAGCTGTTCTGAGCGTGGAGGCCACGCTGCGGGCGCCCGACCCCGAAGACACGCGGGCCGTGGGGGCGGCCATCGCGCCGCTGCTGATCCCCGGCGACGCCGTGCTGCTCTCCGGGGAGCTCGGAGCCGGCAAGACCGTGTTCGTGCAGGGCGTCGCGCGCGGGCTCGGGATCGAGGAACCGATCGTCTCGCCGACCTTCACCCTCGTCAAGGAATACGCGGGCCGCCTGGCGGTGGCCCATGTGGACGTCTACCGGCTGGATCGCGTGCAGGACGTGGTCGACCTCGGGCTGGACGAGCTGGGGGAGGGCGACGACGTCTTGCTGGTGGAGTGGGGCGACGCCGTGGAAGCACTGCTTCCCCCCGACCGGCTGCGCGTGGAGCTCACCACCGAGGATCCTGCCGGCGCTTCGGAGGTCCGCCTCCTCGCGATCGAGGGCGTGGGGGAGAGCTGGTCAGAGCGCTGGGCGGCCGTGCTTCACGCCGTGGAACCTTGGGAGGTGATCGCGTGATCGTGGTGGGGATCGAGACCTCCACGCCGCGCACGAGCATCGCGATCGGCACCGAACTGGAGATCCTGGGGTCACTATCGGTCGCGGGACCCGCGCGCCAGGAGTCGCTCACGCCGGGGCTGCAACGCCTGCTGGCGTGGACCGGCGTGGACCTGGAGCAGGTGGGCGGTGTGGCCGTGGGCGTAGGTCCCGGGCTCTTCACGGGACTCCGCGTCGGTGTGCAGACCGCCAAGACGCTCGCGCAGGTCCTGCGGATCCCCCTCGTGGGCATCGTGAGCCTGGACGCCCTCGCGTACGCGCATCGGCACACGCACAAGCGCGTTGCGGCCGTGATCGACGCACGGCGCCGGGAGGTCTTCACGGCGCGCTACCGAGCCGTTCCCGGCGGCGTGCTCCGCGAGACCGAGCCCTCGGTCCTCGCGCCCGATCACCTCGCGGCGGAGCTGGAGGCCGTGCGGGGCGAGGTGTTGGCCGTCGGCAACGGTGCGATGCTGTATCGCCATGAACTGGAGGAACTGGGGCCCCGGATCGAGATCGGCACGTCGATCTCGGCGCACCCCGCCGCCGCCGCGCTGGTCGAGCTCGCCGTGCCTCGCTTCCTGCGAGAGGAGCACGATCGTCCGCACGATGTCGTGCCCTTGTACCTGAGGAGATCGGATGCTGAGATCGCGTGGGATCAGCGAGCCCGGGGTGCCCAGGCTTGAGATCACCCGCATGCGACGCCGCCACCTGCGTGGGGTGATGGCGATCGAGCGGCAGGTCTACGCACGCCCGTGGAGCCCCAACCTCTTCGTGGCCGAGATGACCGAGCCCAACAACCGGTGCTACCTCGTGGCACGCGTGGACAAGTCGATCGTGGGGTACGCCGGCATGATCTGCTACGGCGACGAGGCGCACATCACGAACATCGCGGTGGATCCGCAGGAGCACCGCAGGGGGATCGGTGCGCGGCTGCTCTACGCGGAGATGCTCCAGGCTGTGAGCATGGGCGCGCACGCGGTTTCCCTGGAGGTCCGGGTCACGAACTGGGGCGCGCAGCGCCTCTACGGTCACTTCGGGTTCCGCCCTGTGGGGATCCGCCGCAACTACTACCAGGAGCTCAACGAGGACGCGCTCATCATGTGGACCGACGACGTCCGCACGCCCGCGTACACGCGGCGCCTGGAGGCGATCGGCGACGAGCTCCCCGGGGTGGGCAGCCCGGCGTGATCACCCTGGGCATCGAGACCTCGTGCGACGAGACCGCCGTCGCGGTGGTGGCGGACGGATTCACGGTGCGCTCGAACCTCATCGCGTCGCAGGTTCATCTGCACGAGCGGTTCGGCGGCGTGGTGCCCGAGGTCGCGGCGCGCGCACACGTCGAGGCCCTCAACCCGCTCCTGGAGCAGGCGCTGGAGACGGCGCGCGTGGGCTTCGAGGATCTCGACAACGTCGCCGTCACGGTCGGGCCGGGGTTGGTGGGCGCGCTCCTCACCGGCATGGCGGCCGCGAAGGCCGTCTCGCTCGCCACGGGGGCGCAGCTGATCGGGGTGAATCACCTGGAGGGCCACGTCTGGGCGAACTTCCTCGCGCACGGCCCCCCCGACCCCCCCTACGTAGCGCTCGTGGTGAGCGGGGGGCACACGATGCTCGTGCACATCCCCTCGATGCTGCATCACGCCGTGCTCGGCCAGACGCTCGACGACGCCGCCGGCGAGGCGTTCGACAAGGTCGCGCGGATGCTGGGGCTGGGGTTCCCGGGCGGCCCCGCGCTCGACGCGATGGCGCAGGGCGGCGACCCCACCGCGATCGCGTTCCCGCGCGCGATGGAGCGATCCGGCGATTACGACTTCTCCCTCAGCGGGCTCAAGACGGCCGTCCTGCGCTTCCTCAAGCAAGAGCGTGCCGCCGGCCGCGACCCGAGCCTGCCCGACGTCGCGGCGAGCTTCCAGGAAGCCGTCGTGGACGTGCAGGTCACCAAGACGATCGCGGCGGCCAAGGACGTGCGCGCGCCGCGGATCCTGCTGGGCGGCGGCGTGGTGGCGAACACGCGCCTGCGCGACCGCCTGCGCAGTGCGGGCGACGCCGAGGGCCTGGAGGTGCTGTATCCGCCGCCGGAGCTCTGCACGGATAACGCCGCCATGGTCGCGTGCGTGGGCGCGGCGCGCGCTGCGCAGGGGGAGCGGACGAGCCTCGACATCGGCGCCGAACCACAACTAAGGTTGGCCCCGTGAGCACCGTCCTGGTGACCGGGGGCGCCGGGTTCATCGGCTCGCACCTCGCCGACCGCCTCCTCGCGGAAGGCCATCGCGTGATCAGCGTGGACGACCTGAGCACCGGGCGCATCGCGAACCTCGTCGACGCCAGGGGCTACGGCAAGGAGTTCACGTTCTTCAACATGGACGTGCGCGCCGACGGCCTGCTGCCCTTGTTCGAACGACACCGCCCCGAGGTCGTCTATCACCTCGCGGCGCAGTCGGGGGTCCGTCCGTCGCTCGATGATCCGGCGCTCGATGCGAGCATCAACATCATGGGCACGCTGAACGTGCTGGAGTGCGCGGCCAAGGTCGAGGCGCGCAAGGTGATCTACGGCGCCAGCGGCGGGACGCTCTACGGCGACCCCAAGCGTATCCCCGTGAAGGAGAGCGCGGCGCAAAGCTCGCATCCCCTGAGCCCCTGCGGCATCTCCAAGAAGGTCGTGCTTGACTACTTCGGCTTCTACCAGCGCTATCGCGGCGTGGATTACACGGCGTGTGCGCTGGCCAACGTCTACGGCCCCCGCCAGGACCCCCACGGCGAGGCGGGCGTCGTGGCCATCTTCGCGAGCCGCATGATCGCGAAGGAACCCGTCACGATCTACGGCGACGGCAACCAGACGCGCGACTTCGTGTTCATCGACGACACCGTGCACGCGCTCGTGCAGGCGTTCGATCGCGGGTCAGGCAAGCTCGTGAACGTAGGCACCGGGCTCGAGTCCAGCGTGAGCGGCGTCTATCGGCTGCTCGCGGACATCATTGGCTACGACGCCGATCCCGAGTTCGGGGCCCTGCCGCAGGGCGAGCTGCGACGGATCGCCCTCGACATCTCCAGCGCGCCGAGCGCCATCGCGTGGAAGCCCTGGACGCACTTGGAGGACGGGCTCGCGGAGACGGTCGCCTATCTGAAGGGGATCTAGCGGGCCGATGGAGCCCTGGCTGGAGGCGCTGCGCCCGCGCCTCTCCTCGATCGTCGCCGGGTTCGTCGACGAGCACGCCGCTCCCGGCGCGGCGGCGGGTGCGGTGGTGGACGGCGCGCTCGCGTGGGTCGCGGCGGGCGGCTTCGCCGACCTGGCGTCGGCGCGGGTCCCGGATGCGCACACGGCCTTCCGCGTGGCCTCGGTGACCAAGACCTTCACGGCCACCGCCGTGCTGCAGCTGCGCGACGAGGGGCTCCTGGGGCTCGACGATCCGCTCGCCGCGCACCTGCCCGAGTTCGCCGCCGCGCGCAACCCGTTCGGCTCGGTCGATGACGTGACGCTCCGCCTGCTGCTCACGCATCGAGCGGGCATCACCCACGACCCTCCGCTCCAGGACTGGCGCGCCCGCCGGTTCCCGACCGTGGCCGACACGCTCGCGGGGGCCGAGCGCATCGAGGTGGTGTTGGCCCCCGGCACCGAACGCAAGTACTCGAACCTCGGATACCAACTGCTCGGGGAGGTCGTCGCGCGCGCGGATGGCCGCCCCTATCGAGACGCCCTCCGCACGCGCCTCCTCGAGCCTCTGCGCCTGGACGAGACCGGGTTCGAGCCGACCATGGGCCTCGCGGTCGCCACCGGCTACGACGCACCCGACGACCTTGCCGGCGAGCCGCCCGTGTCCGGGGGCCGCGAGAAGCCCACCGACGCGGAAGGGGGTCTGTGGTCCACCGTGGCCGACCTCGCGGGCTGGATCGGCTTCCAGCTCGACGGCGACGACGCGGTGCTCGCGACCGACACGTTGCGTGAGATGCAGCGCCCCCACGTGATCACGGACGACGCCTGGACGGCGGGGCAGGGGTTGGGCTGGACGCAGGAACGCCGCGGCGAACACGTCTACGTGGGGCACCAGGGCGGCACCGTGGGCTTCAGCGCGCGACTGGTCTTCAGCCTCCCCGACCGGATCGGAGTGGCGGCGCTCGCCAACGGCGACGCGCCCGCGAGCACGCTGGCGATGACGTTGATCGAGGAGCTGGTGGTGGCATCCCGCGCGCACCCGCGCGCGGCGACCACCGCAGATCCGCCTGCGACGATCCCTGCGGCCTGCCGAGACCTGCTGGGGCGCTACGCCTGGCCCGAGGGGGCCGACGGCTGCCGGGTGGCCTGGCACGAAGGCGCGCTCACGCTCCGCTGGATCGGGGTCGACGCGCCCGCGCCCACGCTCGAGCCGACTCGCGGGGCGGACGCGTTCGTCATCCGCGGGGGGCATCACACCGGCGAGCCCGCGGTGTTCCGGCGCGGCCCCGACGGGTCGGTGGCCGGATTGAACGTCGCCGGCCTCGGGCTCGACCGCGTTTGAAACGCGATGAAGAAGCGTTTCTGCACTTCGGCTGGCATCTTCCCAACCAACGGGCTAGTACCTTTGCCGTAGCCAAATGTTGGCGCATGAGGTATCACTAGTACCCGAAGCAGATGACGCTCACGCCCGCGGGCGGCGATCGATGGCGTGAGCGCGAAGGGTCCGGGTGGGGTTGTTCGAACCCACCAGAGCGCGGAGAAGAAGGGAATCGAAGCGATGCAGAAGCGTGCGGTCGTTGGCGGCGCGGGAGGGTTCATCGGTCACCATATGGTGAAGTACCTCAAGGACCGCGGGTATTGGGTCCGTGGGGTCGACATCAAGGAAGCCGAGTACGAGCCGACCGCGGCCGACGAGTTCCTGGTGTTGGACCTGCGCGAGTGGGACAACTGCCTCAAGGCCACCGCTGACGTCGAGGAGGTCTATCAGCTGGCGGCCGACATGGGCGGCATCGGCTACATCACCGGCAACCGCGTCGACATCTCTCGCAACAACGTGTTGATCAACGCGCACATGCTGGAGGCGGCCTATCACAACGGCGTGAAGCGCCACTTCTACTCCTCGAGCGCGTGCATCTATCCGATGTACAAGCAGCACGACCCGGACGTCACCCCGCTCAAGGAGGAGGACGCCTACCCCGCGGACCCCGAGGAGGGCTACGGCTGGGAGAAGCTGTACTCCGAGAAGCTCTGCCAGTACTACGAAGAGGAGGGCAAGCTCCTCACGCGCGTGGCGCGCTTCCACAACATCTACGGTCCCCTCGGCACGTACGAGGGCGGGCGGGAGAAGGCGCCGGCCGCGATCAGCCGGAAGGTCGCGCTCGCGCGCGGCGGCGACGACATCGAGATCTGGGGCGACGGGCAGCAGACGCGCTCCTTCACGTACATCGACGACTGTGTCGAGGGCATCTACCGCATCGCGCAGTCCGACCATTGGGAGCCGTTGAACTTGGGTTCTGACCGGCTCGTGACCATCGACGAGCTCGTGGACCTGGTGTCGTCGGTGGCCGGCAAGGAGCTCGTGAAGCAGCACGACCTCACCAAGCCCCAGGGCGTGCGCGGCCGCAACTCCGACAACGACCGCTGCAAGGCCGTGCTCGGATGGTCGCCCGAGGTCACGCTGGAGGACGGCTTGAAGTCGACCTACGCGTGGATCGAGGGGCAGCTGGAGGCGGCGGACCGTCTGCCGCAGAAGGCCTCGGCGTAAGCCCACCCCCGCAACGTCGAGCTGGGAGCGAGCGATGAGGAAGGCGTTGGTGACTTTGTTGGCGGGGGCCATGGCGCTGCTGCTCTCGGGGTGTTTCTCTCTCCAGGGATTCAGCGTCCTTCGGTCATCCATCGCACCCCGCAGATCCACGAAGGTCCAGTTCGTGATGCATCCGAGCACGAACGTCGCGTCGCGCCAGTTCCAGTTCGTCGTCGTGGGCGTCGACAGCGACCAGCTCTCGGTCGGCAAGGCCACCTGGGGCACGAATCACCGGTTCGGCGGCCCCAAGGTCATGCGGCGGGTGAACGGGTTCGGCGTCGTGATGTTCATCTCGGGCACGTGCGCCCAGAACGGGATCTCGTTCAGCTCGATCACGGGCATGAACTGGACCGGCTTCCTGACCCAGCACAAGGTGAAGGACAAGGGGGCGGTGGGCCAAAAGTTGATCACGCAGGTGGCGCTGAAAGCCAAGAAGAGCGCCACCCACGGCGTACCCCATTTCGTCACGGGTGTCACGGGCGTGTACGTCGATGACGGCGACGGCGTGTTCAACGCCGCCGACACGTTCCAGTGCACGGGCATCTCGACCTCGAGCGTGTTCGTGACGTAGACGGGGCAACGGCCGTTCCATATCCCGTCATCGATGATTGAAGCGCCGCTCCCCGGATGCCACGATGCCGCCCGAGCCATCTTGACGCGCCTTCGCGTCGATGGGAGGGGAGTCTGTCCATGAAGAAGGTATCGGTGGCGCTGGCGTCGGGGGCGATGGCCCTCCTGCTTTCCGGGTGTTTTTCGCTCCAGGGGTTCAGCGTGCTGTCCGCGGCGATCGCGCCCGGCAAGGCGACGAAGGTGCAGTTCGTGATGCATCCGGCATCGACGGTGGCCTCGCGACAGTTCCAGTTCGTCCTCGTGGGCATCGACTCGTCCGATCTTGCGATCGGCAAGGCCACGTGGGGCACGAACAGGAAGTTCGGGGGCCCCAAGGCGATGCGGGTCGCCCCCGGCTTCGCCGCCGCCATGGACTTGTCGGGCAACTGCTCGAGCAACGGGCTGGCCTTCAGCTCGATCACGGGCATGATCTGGAAAGGATTCCTGACCCAGCACAAGGTCAAGGACAAGGGCGCCGTGAAGCAGAAGGTGCTGACGCAGGTCGTCCTCAAGGCGAAGGCGTCCGCCGCCCACAACACGGCGCACGGCATCGTGGGCGTAACGGGCGTGTGGGCCGACAACGACAATGGCGTTGTGGACAGCGGCGACACGTTCTCGTGCACCGGCATCTCGACCTCGAGCATGTCGGTGACGTAGACCCGGTTCCCTCGCCCAACGCACGAGGAAGCGGCGGGCAACGGCCCGCCGCCTTTTCGCACCTCGTCGGTTAGCTTGAGGACCATGAGCTCGGGCCACCACGGTGTGCACGTCGCCGCGGAGGGTGCGCCGCCCCGTGGTGCATCCGCGACGCACGACAAACACGCGAGGCACAGCGTCGCGATGTTCCAGGATCGGTTCTGGCTCTGCCTGCTCCTGACGATCCCCATCCTGTTCTGGTCGGAGACCGTGCAGGAGTGGCTGCGATATGGCGCTCCAACCTTGCCCGGGTCGGAGCGGATCCCGGCCGTGCTGGGCACGGTGATCTTCTTCTACGGGGGCGCCCCGTTCCTGCGAGGCGGGCTGCGCGAGCTGCGCGATCGGCAGCCGGGCATGATGCTGCTGATCTCGCTCGCCATCGTGGTGTCCTTCACGGCGAGCGTCGCTTCAGAGTTCGGCGTGCTGAGCCTGGAGTTCTGGTGGGAGCTTGCCCTGCTGATCGACGTGATGCTGCTCGGGCACTGGCAGGAGCTGCGGGCGGTCGGTCGGGCCTCAGGCGCCTTGGATGCGCTCGCCGCCCTCTTGCCCGACGAGGCCGAGGTGATCCGCGGCGACGTCGTCGAGACCGCCCCCGCCCATACCCTGGAGCCCGGCGACATGGTGCTGGTGCGCTCGGGCAGCCGCGTGCCCGCGGACGGAACCGTGGAGGAGGGGACCGCTGCCTTCGACGAGTCGATGATCACGGGAGAGTCGCGCCCCGTGGGGCGCGGGCCCGGAGATCCGGTCGTGGCCGGCACCGTGGCTACGAACACCACGGTGCGGGTCCGCGTTCGCGCCGTCGGTGACGATACGGCGATCGCCGGCATCCAGCGATTGGTGGCAGCCGCCCAAGCCTCGAAGTCTCGAGCGCAGGCCCTGGCGGACCGCGCCGCCGAGATCCTCTTCTACGTTGCGGTGGCGGCGGGTGTTCTCACCTTCGTCGTGTGGGCGGTGCTCGGGCACGTGACCGATGCGGTAGAGCGGGCCGTCACCGTGCTGGTGATCTCGTGCCCGCACGCGCTCGGGCTCGCGATCCCGCTCGTGATCGCCATCTCGACCGGCGTCTCGGCGCGCGCGGGCATCCTCGTGAAGGACCGGCTGACGCTCGAACAGATGCGTACCGTCGATACCGTCCTGTTCGACAAGACCGGTACGCTCACCGCGGGTCGGCCGGCCGTGTTCGAGGTCGCGGGCGCGGATGACGACGACGTGTTGCGGATCGCCGCGGCCGTCGAGACGCAGAGTGAACACCCGCTCGCGCGCGCGATCGAGGCCGCCGCGCGGGAACGCGGCGGCGTCCCGGGAGTCTTGGACTTCGACTCGATGACCGGTCGCGGCGTGGGCGGGACCGTGGATGGTGCGCGCGTCTCCGTCGGTGGTCCCGCGCTCCTCCGAGAGCTGGGCCTGGACGAACCCGCCGCCCTCGCCGATCGGGTATCGGCGTGGCGCGCACGGGCGGCGACGGTACTGTTCGTGATCCGCGACGCCGACGTGGAGGGAGCAATCGCGGTGGAGGACGCGGTCCGACCCGAGTCGCGCCGGGCCGTGGCCGCGCTGCACGATGAGGGCATCCGGGTCGTGATGATCACCGGCGACGCGCGCCAGGTGGCCGAAGCCGTCGGTGCCGATGTCGGCGTGGACGAGGTCCTGGCCGAGGTCTTGCCCGAGGACAAGGACGGCGCCGTCGCGGATCTGATGGCGCGTGGGATGCGCGTGGCCATGGTGGGCGACGGCGTGAACGACGCCCCGGCGCTCGCGCGCGCGGACGTGGGCATCGCGATCGGCGCCGGCACCGACGTGGCCATCGAGTCCGCGGGCGTGGTGCTCGCGAGCGACGATCCGCGCGGTGTGGTTTCGGTGCGCAGGCTCTCGAAGGCGAGCTACCGGAAGATGCGCCAGAACCTCGCGTGGGCCACGGGATACAACGTGGTGGCGATCCCGCTGGCTGCCGGCGTGTTCGCGTGGGCGGGGATCGTGCTCGCGCCGGCGGTGGGTGCCCTGGCTATGAGCATCTCCACCATCGTGGTAGCGGTCAACGCCATGCTCCTTCGGCGGCTCGATCTACGACCCGGAGATGCCGTCGTCGCCGATGGTGAGTAGGCGCTCATCCGCGATCGCCTCCACGCGCTCGCGGCTCTGGGGGTGCCCCGTCACGGCCTCGATGAACGGGGCCCGCTCGAGCGTGAGGACCGTCATCGGGGTCTTCGCGGTCACGGTCGCGTTCCGTGGGACGTCGCGAAGCAGCGCGACCTCTCCCACGTGATCGCCCGCCCCTTGGACGGCGACGTGGGCGCCGGCGCGCGTCACGTCGGCTTCGCCCGCGACGATCATGATGAATCGCTCGCCCACGTCCCCCTCGCGGATGAGGATGCCTCCGGCCGGCACGTGCTCGCGCGCGAGGTTCCCCACGATGCGCTCGATGGCGGGTGCTGAGAGCGGCGCGAAGATCGGCATCCCTCGCACGAACCTGAGCGTTTTGGCGTCGGGCGCCTTCGCGTCTCGATCGATGGCCGACAGCGGGACCCATAGCGCCAACATCACCGTGGGGGCGAGCACCGCCGTGGCCAGCAGAGCGACCCGAACGCCGAAGCCAGCGACCAGAGCCGACGCGCCGAGCGAGCCCACCGCCAGCGCGATGGTGCCGACCCCTTCGAGGATCCCGAACACCCGGGCGAGCATCTCGCCGGGCGCGATCCTCTGGAGCAGCGTGTTGCCCGCCACCCATGCGACGCTGCCCCCCGCGCCCGCCGCCCCGAACAAGATGGGCGCGCTCCACACCGCATCGGAGATCCCGAGGCTTGCCACGAGCAGGGCCGCGATCAGCGTGACGACGGCGAAGACCGCGAAGACCGCGTCTGGGCCCCAGCGTCCCAGGAGGACGCCGGCGACGAACGGTCCCACGACGATGCCGACGCCCTGGGCGAAGGACGCCACGGCGTTGGCTGCCGTGAGTTCCTCCGGTCCGTCCGAGACTGCTGGGAGCAGCGATGCTTGGACGGGTCGTGTGAACGTGAAGCTCGCCGTCGCCACGGTCGCGAACACGAGCGTCAGCGAGAACGGGGCGTCCGCGAACAGGGCGACGGCGACGAACCCGAGCGCGACGGCCTGGCCGAGGTAGCTGACGAACAGCGCGCGGTCCCGACGGAAGCGATCGCCCGCGTAGGCGCCGAACGGGGCGATCAGGCCAGCCGGCACGAGCTGGATCGCGGCCACGGCGCCGGCCGTCGCGGCTCCGCCCCGCTCGTAGGCGTAGACGAGGATCGCGATCCAGGTCGCGTACTCGGTCATGTTGAACCCCAGGAACGCGAGTTGGATCCGCAGCAGCCTGGGCTTCCGCGCCACGGCCCCGACGACCCGGATCTGATCCCTCATCACCCGGGAGGATGACACCAACGGTGAGGTCACGGTTGCGGGCGTCGCCGATTGGCCTAAGGATGACGGCCAGAAGGCCGGAGCAGAGGACCGGAGCTGTTGGCCGGACGCGAGCTCACTGAGGGAGCGCCGCCAAGATGGTCTGGACGGATCCCCTGGAGGGTCGATGCGCACGCTCGAAGAGCTCGACGCCATGCTCGATGACATCCGTGCCGCTCCCACTGAGGCAGGGGTGGTCGAATTGATGGTTCGTCGGCCGGCGCCCGGCGAGCGCGAGGTGGTGCACGAGATGAGCCTGGACGTGGCCGATGGTCTCGTCGGCGACTCGTGGCGCACCCGGGGGAGCAGCAGCATGCCCGACGGCTCGGCGGATCCCCGAGCGCAACTTACCGTGATGAACGCGCGCGCCGCCGCCGCGATCGCTGGCGACGTCTCGCGATGGCCGCTCGCCGGCGATCAGGTCTACGCGGACCTCGATATCGGCATCGCGCACCTGCCTCCGGGCTCCAGGCTCACGATCGGCGACGCCGAGATCGAGGTGTCCGAGAAGCCGCACACCGGTTGCGCGAAGTTCTCGTCCCGGTTCGGCCCGGACGCGTTGCGGTTCGTCAGCACTCCCGAGGGCCGTAGCCTGCGACTCCGGGGCATGAACACGTGGGTGACGAAGAGCGGGACCGTCCGCGTCGGCGATCGGATCCGGCTCAGTGGGGCATCGGTGCGTGGGTCCTCGCCAGGTCACCGATGATCGCGGCGACGTCGCGCGGACGCGACCACATCGGCCAATGGCTCGTCGGCAGGTCGACCCACGTCGCGTCTCGAACCTCCCTCAGGCCAGCGAGCCAAGCGTAGCCCTCCTTCGCTCCGTCCTTGTACTCCGCGGACGTGAACCCCGTGCAGATGAGCGTGCTCGGGATGGCGAGCCGCGTTTCGTCGGTCAGCTCGATCGTCTCGCGCAGCACGCCACCCGGCTCGGGCACGGCGCGGGTGCGGAACGTCTCGACCTGCTCGTCCGTGAGCCCGTCGAAGTTCTCCTCCTGCCGGAGCTCGTCGAGCGACATCGGCTTCTCGACGGCTTCGAAGTTGGGATCGAGCGGGGGCACGCCGGGGGCACAGTCGACGTAGACCATCGCGGCGATGAGGTCGGGTACGCGGTCGCTCGCCGCGTAGCCGGAGAACCCCGTGCCGCTGTGCACGGCGAGCACGACCGGAGCCGGCGCCGCCCGGAAGGCCTCGCAGATCGCCTCGACGTGGTCGGACAGCGTGATCGCGGAACGGTCGACGTCGACGGACTCGAGACCGGGCAGCGTCAGCGCGGTGACGTCGTGGCCATCGGCGCGCAACGTGGCGGCGACCTCGTCCCACGCCCACGCGCCCAGCCAGAACCCGGGAACCAGGATGATCGGCGCGCTCGTCATCCCTCGACCCCTTCTCCTCGCATGCCTACGCGCTCCCAGACGTCCTGATCGTGTGCGAAGTGCACCCGAACCGGATCGAACGAGCGTAGCCTCTCGACGGAACTCGGATACCCGGGATCCTTCGCGGCGGAGGCCCCGGACGCCGACGGTTCCGTCGCGCCCTCCCATTCGTCACGCGACTGCACGGCCTGGCCCGCAAGCACCACCGTTCCATCCGATGCGTCGAGCACGAGCGATTGATGGCCCGCCGTGTGCCCCGGCGTCGGGATCAACCGCAACCCGGATGCGACCTCGATCTCACCGTCTACGAGCTCATAGGTCAGGCCTGGCGCGTCGATCCACTCCGGCACGGTGTAGTCCGGTTCGTGCACCTTGGCCCACTCGGCTCGCTGGACGAAGATCGGCACGCCGTTCGGGATTCGGACGTTCTGGCCGCTGTGGTCGAAGTGCAGGTGGCAGTTCGCCACGCCGGTGAGATCGGCGAGCGAGATCCCGCGCTGCCCGAGCGCGTCCTCGATCGCCGTGACGCGCGGCGTGAATGTCGACTCGACCTCGGCATTGCCGAAGCCGACGCCGTTGTCGAACAGGAAGATCCCGTCCCGATGCTCGATGGCGTGCGCGTAGGAGGGCCACCACGCGCGGCGGAGCAGCTCCTGCTCGTCTGGAGGCAGCCGTAGCTCGGAGACGAGGAACGGGATGACGCGGACGTGTCGCACCTGTCCGAGTTCACTCTCGTCGGTCTTGGCGCCGCTCCTTGCGGCGCCGGTGACGGCGCATGACGCCCAGGCCGAACCACACCAGCGCGCCGAGGACGGCCGAGGCCAATACGACGAGCCAGAGCGGCCACGTGAAGTGCCAGACCAGGAAGTCGAGCCGTACATCTTCGGTGTTCTGGATCATGAAGATGATCAGCAGGCCGACGCCCGTGAGAGACGCGATCGCTCCACCACCGAGCCGACGGGCGTCCGGCTTCTGGCCCGAACCATCCTCCCGCATGGCGCTCCTTTCGTTCGCGCCTGGCGCCGATCTCACCGGGTTCCGCAGGCCTGAGCATCGTCTCACACTCGCATCGGCGACTCAGCCGAGCAGGATCCGACCGCCGGTCGAACGTACTTCTGCTAGCAGTCGATCGTCGCGGCGAGGGCGTCGCAGAGCTCGTGGCTCCGGGTGGGGGAGAGTGCTCCAACTCGACGCACGAGCATCGTTCGTGGAAACACGGTGGTGGCATCGAATGCGGCGACGCACTCGGTCGGGAGGCCCTCGTCGTTGCCGAGCGGGACCTCGGTGGGGATCCCGCGGATCGTTCGGGTGACGGGCGCCACGAGCAGCGTGCGGAGGACCGGGATGGCCTCGTCTCGGGTGAGGACCAGATATGGCCGGCCTTTCGTATCCGGGGCCTCTCCCCACCAGACCTCGCCTCGACCCGGCACCCTCACCAGGGCTCTTCCTCGATGGAACGCACGGCCGCTTCGGTAGCCGCCACCACCTCGGCCTCGGTTTGCGGGACGTCGGTGTAACCCTGGACGATCCTGCGGCCGATATCGTGACGGCGCTCCGTGTCCAGGAGTTGCTCGATCGCCGCCCGGACCGCCTCGGCCCGTGTGGCGAACCTGTCCCTGGACACCAACTCGTCGAGCGAGCGAGCGAGCTCATCGCTCATCCGGATCGCGAACTGCTCAGACACGCCTGGAATCGTATCATGTTGGGATGCGATATGGGATGCGATATGGGATGCGTCACGGGAGGCGATATGGGAACGTCGTCACGGGCCTCACGACTGTGAGCTGTGTCCCTCCCAGGCCGGCTGCGCCTTGGGACGATCCCCGTGGCTACAGACCGGGAGAGCCTCACATCCTGGTGCGGTAGTGGAGATGAACGACGCCGTTGCCGAACCGGCGCTCGTCGAGGAGCTCGAGCTGCACGCGAACGCCTTCGGGCAGGGAGGGCTTGCCGCCGCCCACCACGATGGGCGTGAGGAACAGGTGAAGCTCGTCGACCAAACCCGCCCCGATCGCTTGGGCGGCGAGACCCGGCCCGCCGACGCTGATGTCCCGCTCGGCCGAGGCCTTCATCTCACGGATCACGGCCGGGTCGAAGGCTCCCTCGATCGTCGTGCGGGCGCTCGACGCTCGCTTCAGCGTCGTGGAGTACACGACCTTGTCGGCCGCCTGCCAGAGCCGCGCGAAGTCCATCGCGACCGGGGGCTGCTCGGCGACGGTGTGTGCGGTCTCCCAATAGACCATGGTCTCGTATATCCGGCGCCCGTAGAGGTAGGTGCCGACCTGCCGCTCGAGGTCGTTGACGAACGCGTGCACCTCCTCGTCGGGCGCGGCCCAGTCGAACGCGCCGTCCTCGTCCTCGACGTGCCCGTCGAGCGATGCGATCGTCGAGTAGATCAGCCTTGCCACGGCTTGTCCTCTCCCCGGCGGCCTCTCCGCTTGTCTTGCGACGATAGCCGTGCCGTGGCTCGACGGCATCCGGCTCGACCGCGGCTTGGGAGGTTGAGCCGGTGGGCAGGAGGATGACCGGTGTTGGACTGAGGCTCGCATCTCACGTTGACCCTTTGGCACTCGGATGGCTATGCTGTTAGCACTCGCAGGTCAAGAGTGCTAAGCACCGTCCACCGAACCAAGGAGGAAGCACAGCATGGCGGACTTCAACCTGAAGCCCCTGGAGGACCGGATCGTCGTCAAGGCGATCGAGGGCGACCAGACCACGGCGTCCGGCCTGGTGATCCCCGACACCGCCAAGGAGAAGCCCCAGGAGGGCGAGGTCGTGGCCGTGGGCCCGGGCCGCTTCGAGGACGGCGCGCGCGTGCCGCTCGACGTGGCCGTAGGCGACAAGGTCATCTACTCCAAGTATGGCGGTACCGAGGTCAAGGTCGGGGGCGACGAGTACCTGATCCTGTCGGCCCGCGACGTGCTCGCCATCTCCAAGTAACAGCCATCATCGGGAGCGGGGGCCCGCGCGCACGCGCTGCGCCGGGTCCCGTTCCATCTGGATCGATCCGAAGGAGGATGACCACGTGGCATCGAAGCTGCTGAGGTTCGGCGAGGATGCTCGCCGCTCGCTCGAGGCCGGCGTCGACAAGCTCGCCGACGCCGTCGCCATCACGCTGGGACCCAAGGGCCAGAACGTGGTGCTCGACAAGAAGTGGGGAGCTCCGACCATCACGAACGACGGTGTGAGCATCGCCAAGGAGATCGAGCTGGAGGACCCTTGGGAGAACCTGGGCGCCCAGCTCACCAAGGAAGTCGCCACCAAGACCGACGACGTCGCGGGCGACGGTACGACCACGGCCACCGTGCTCGCGCGGGCCATGGTCAAGGGCGGCCTGCGCAACGTGGCCGCCGGCGCCAACCCCATGGTCCTCAAGCGGGGGATCGAGAAGGCCGTCTCCGCGGCCGTCGAGCAGATCAAGGCGCAGTCCAAGGAGGTCGAGTCCAAGGACGAGATCGCCCAGGTTGCGTCGATCTCCGCCGCCGACACCACCGTGGGAGAGATCCTCTCCGAGGCCCTCGACAAGGTCGGCAAGGACGGCGTGGTCACGGTCGAGGAGTCGAACACGTTTGGCATGGAACTCGAGTTCACCGAGGGCATGCAGTTCGACAAGGGCTACATCTCGCCGTACTTCGTCACGGACCAGGAGAGCATGGAGGCGGTCCTCGACGAGCCCTACATCCTGCTCATCAACAAGAAGGTGTCGAGCGTGCAGGAGACCGTTCCGGTGCTCGAGAAGGTCATGGCGGCGGGCAAGCCGCTCGTGATCGTGGCCGAGGACGTCGAGGGCGAGGCCCTCGCCACTCTGGTGGTCAACAAGATCCGCGGCACGTTCAACGCCGCGGCCGTGAAGGCGCCCGGGTTCGGCGATCGTCGCAAGGCGATGCTGCAGGACATGGCGGTGCTCACGGGCGGTCAGGTGGTCTCCGAGGAGGTCGGCCTGAAGCTCGACGCCGTCGAGCTCGAGCTGCTCGGCCGCGCCCGCAAGGTCATCATCACCAAGGATGACACCACCATCATCGAGGGTGGGGGCTCGGCGGACGAGGTGAGCGGTCGCATCAACCAGATCAAGGCGGAGATCGAGAACACGGACTCCGACTGGGACAAGGAGAAGCTTCAGGAGCGGCTCGCCAAGCTCTCGGGCGGCGTCGCGGTGGTGAAGGTCGGCGCGGCCACCGAGGTGGAGCTCAAGGAGCGCAAGCACCGCATCGAGGACGCCCTGCGGGCCACGCGCGCCGCGGTGGAAGAGGGCATCGTCCCCGGCGGCGGCGTCACACTGATCCGGGCCGAAGCCGCGCTCGGCAAGCTCGATCTGGAGGGCGACGAGGCCACGGGCGCGAACATCGTTCGCGACGCCCTGTCCGAGCCCGCTCGGCGCATCGCGTCGAACGCCGGCTACGAGGGCGCGGTCATCATCCAGCAGATCCGCGCGGAGTCCGACAAGGGCTTCAACGCCACCACCGGCGAGTGGGTCGACATGGTGAAGGCCGGCATCATCGACCCGGCCAAGGTGACGCGCTCGGCGCTGCAGAACGCAGCCTCCATCGCGGCGCTCCTGCTCACCACCGAGGCCTCCGTCGTGGAGAAGCCCGAAGAGGACGAGGCTGCGGCTGGCGGCGACGGCCACATGCACTGAGTTCGACCCATCCACGCATCATCGAGAAGGCGAGGCCCGGCCCCGCCTTCTTCGCGTCCCGGGCGGCTCTGCGGACCCCCTCGTCCTTCGTTCGCCGTTTCCGGGGTTGCCCGACGGCCACTCTCTGCAATTAGGATGCCGGACCGGTTGCGAACGAACCGACCACTGAAGGGCAGGGGATCTGGATGGTTGAGGAACGGACCGACGTCCTCGTAGCGGCGTATGGCGACATCGACGCGGCGACGAAGGACTTCGACGGTCTCATGCGGATCGTGAAGGACAAGGTCGTCAAGATCGAGGGCGCGATCCTCGTCACCCACGATGTGGAAGGAGAGGTCACGGTCCAGCAGCACGGCGACCACTTGGGACGCAAGGGCCTGGGTTGGGGCGCCGGCGCCGGTCTGGTGGTGGGGTTGTTCGCGCCGCCGATGTTGGGGGCCATCGCGGTCGGCGGGGTCGCAGGCGGGCTGATCGGGAAGTTCACCGATCATCAACTGTCCGCCGGGATCCAGGACAAGGTCGGCGAGAACCTGCCGCCGGGCAGCGCCGGCATCATCACCGTCTTCGACGATCGGTACCGCCTCGGCATCGAGGAGGCCCTACCCGGTTCGCCCGCGAAGTCCGTCGCGCAGGCGGACAAGAAGGGGGTCGCCGCGCTGAAGGAAGAGCTCGCCACGGCGATGGGCAAGTTCCAACAGGACCGGACTGTGCTGCCGATCCCCGACCGCAACTTCGGCGGGACCGCGGGGCGCACGCTCGCTGAGTCCGTGGCCGACTGGTCGATGATCCCCGGACCGAAGGCGCCCGAAGGCGCGCCGAACGTGCTCGTCGTTCTCATCGACGACGCCGGCTTCGGCAACCCGGAGACGTTCGGCGGGCCGATCAGCAGCCCCGCCATGACCCGGGTGCAAGAGATGGGCCTGACCTACAACCGCTTCCACGTGACGGCGGTGTGCTCGCCAACCCGGGCGTGCGCCCTCTCCGGGCGCAACCAGCACCGGGTCGGGTTCGGCTCGATCGCGGAGTACCCCGGCCCGTTCCCGGGTTACACCGCCTCCAAGCCCAAGAGCTGCGCCGCGTTCCCGCGGATCTTGAAGGAGAACGGCTACGCCACGGGCGGGTTCGGGAAGTGGCATCTGACGCCCGACAACGTCCAGGGTGCGGCGGGACCGTTCGACCACTGGCCGATGTCATGGGGGTTCGACCACTGGTGGGGGTTCCTCAGTGGGGCGGCTGGCCAATACGATCCGATCATCACGCAGGACAACTCCACGCTGGGCGTGCCGGAGGGCACGGACGACAAGCAGTACTACTTCCCCGATGACATCACCGACAAGGCCGTCGAGTGGCTCCACGCGGTGCGCGCGCAGGACGCGACGAAGCCGTGGATGATGTACTACTCCACCGGATGTGCCCACGCACCGCACCACGTGGCCACGGAGTGGGCCGACAAGTACAAGGGCGCGTTCGACCAGGGCTGGGACAAGCTCCGGGAAGAGACGTTCGCGCGGCAGAAGCAACTCGGCGCGATCCCGCCCGACACGGAGCTGACCGATCGCCCGGATGTGGCCCCGGCCTGGGATTCCTTAACCGGGGCCCAGAAGAAACTCTACGCACGTCAGATGGAGGTATTCGCTGGCTTTTCGGAGAACGCCGACTGGAACGTCGGTCGCCTCCTCGATGCGGTCCAAGAGATGGGTGACCTCGAGAACACCCTCGTCCTGTACATCTGGGGCGACAACGGCTCCAGCATGGAGGGGACCACCACCGGCTCGTTCAACGAGCTGACCTTCCTCAACGGCATCGTGCTCGATGCCGACCAGCAGTTGGCGCTGATCGAGCAGTACGGCGGCATCGACGCGCTCGGCGGTGTCCACACCGCACCGCACTACGCCGCCGCGTGGGCGCACGCCGGCAACACGCCGTTCAAGTGGGGCAAACAGACCGCCAGCCACCTCGGCGGAACCCGCAACCCCATGGTCGTCGCGTGGCCCGCCCGGATGCAGGGTGGCGGCGAACTGCGAACACAGTTCACCCACGCGATCGACATCGGTCCTACCATCCTGGAGGCAGCCGGGATCCCCGAGCCCACGACGGTCGACGGGATCGACCAGGAGCCGATGGACGGCACGAGCTTCCTGTACACGCTCGAGGACGCCGCCGCGGCCGAGCGGCACACCGTGCAGTATTTCGAGATGTTCGGCAGCCGGGCCATGTACAAGGACGGTTGGTGGGCGGCTTCGAGGCCGGACCGACTTCCCTGGGACTTCTCCGCCGCGACCCTGAAGCCGTTCGGGCCGGAGGGGGACTGGGATCCCGACCGAGACGTCGGCTGGGAGCTGTACTTCCTACCCGAGGACTTCTCGCAGGCCCACGACGTGGCGGCCGAGCACCCCGACAAGGTCATCGAGCTCCAGGAGCTGTGGTGGGAGGAGGCCGAGCGGAACCGGGTGCTCCCGCTGATGGGCGGCGCGTCGGTCATGTACGGGATCCTGCCGCCGCTGCCCACGATCACTCGGTTCGACTTCACCGGCGACGTGCAGAACATCCAGCGAGGCATGATCCCCCGGATCCAGGGGAGGTCGTACGCCATCGAGGCGAACCTCAACATCCCGGACGGCGGTGGCGAGGGCGTCATCGTCGCGCACGCCGACTTCATCGGCGGGTTCTCGCTCTGGGTCGACGGCGAGGGGATGCTGAACCACACCTACTCCTGGCTGGGCGTGGAGACCTACAAGCAGGTGTCCACCGAACCGATCCCTGCGGGCGACATCACGGTGAAGATGCTGTTCGAGGCCGACGAGACCAAGCCGGGAGCCGGCGGGGCCGTCACCCTCTGGGCGAACGACAAGCAGATCGGTGAGGGCCGGTTGGACCACACGGTGCCCGTCGCCTTCACGTCCTACGCGGGGATGGATATGAGCCGTGACAACGGACTGGTGGTCGACCGCGCCTACGAGGACAAGGCGCCTTACGTGTTCACCGGCACGGTGAAGAACGTCGTGTTCGACCTCAAGCCTGCGTCCCACGGGACGGAGCAGGAGCTGCACGAGCACGCGGCGGTTCAGGCCATCGGGCAGGGCGCTGCCGGATGAGGGGTTCCGCCTAGACTCCCGCGTGATGTTCGAAGACCTCATCCGGGCGTGGGACGGCGAGGAGGCCGTGATGCGCTTCGATGAGCCCTCCGGGGCCTGGATGTTCGTGGGCGTCCACTCCACGGTGCTCGGCCCCGCCATGGGCGGCACGCGGCTGAAGACCTACCCCGGGCCGGCGGACGCGCTCGCCGACGTCCTGCGCCTGTCGGGCGCGATGACCCTGAAGCAGGCCGCCGCCGGTCTCCCGTACGGCGGGGGGAAGGCCGTGCTGGCGGTGCCGTCGGTGCCCGCGCGCGGCAGCCCCCCGCGCGAGGCGCTGCTGCGGCGGTACGCGGACATGGTGGATTCCCTCGGTGGGACGTACGTCACGGCGGCCGACATGAACACCGGCCGAGCCGACATGGACGTGGTCGGGGAGCGGACCGCGCACGTGCTCGGCCGCTCGCGCGAGGGCGGCGGCTCGGGCGACCCCGCCGGCAGCACCGCCATGGGGGTGTTCCACGGCGTCATCGCTGCGATCGGCCGCGCGTTCGGGTCGCTGGACGTCGGCGGCCGGAGCGTGCTGGTGCAGGGCGTGGGCGCCGTCGGCGGACGGCTCGCGGAGCTGCTGAGCGATGCCGGCGCCACGGTGCTCGTGTCCGACGTGGACGAGCGACGTTCGCGAGCGAAGGCCGATCAGGTGGGCGCGGGGGTGATCGCGCCCGACGGGGTCATCGGGACGGCGTGCGACGTCTACGCCCCCTGTGCCACCGGTGGCGTGCTGTCCGCGACGTCGATCCCCCGGCTGCGATGCCGCGTGGTGGCCGGGGCCGCCAACAACCAGCTCGCCGAGCCCGAGGACGCCGCGCGGCTGCGCGAGGCCGGCATCCTGTACGCGCCCGACTACGTCATCAACGCCGGTGGCGTGATCCACCTCGCCGGGTACGAGACGCTCGGGTGGGACGAGGCTGCCGTCGCGGCGCGGCTCGCCGGGATCGCTCAGACCCTCGCGGGCGTCTTCGATCACTCCGACGCCGAGGGCATCACCACCGCGGAGGCGGCCGAACGCCTGGCCCGAGATCGGCTCGCGGCGGGACGGGGCGGGGACGTCGCATCCGGCCGGCGCTCCTAGCCGCCGTCGTCCTCAGGCCACGACCTCCACCCGCACGCGCTGGACGGCGTTGTTCTCGTACCCGCCCACGTTCCAGTCGGCTTCGAGGGCCTGCGTCGCCCCGGTGGCGTCGGTGGCCCGACAGCACAGTTCGTGTTCGCCCACGGCCGCGTCCCACGCGCACGTCCAGGCCCGCCAGGCGTTGGGGGGCGGCTCTGGACCGAGCTCGGCACCGGACCAGCTGCGGCCGCCGTCGGCGCTGAACGCGACCTCTTCGACGGGGCCGAACCCCGACCACGCGCGGCCATGCACGCGGTGGCGTCCGGCCCGGGCATGACGCAGGCGTGGCTGGAACGAGGGATAGCCCGGCGGCACGAGGAGGCTGCGCACCACGATCCGCTCGACGGGCCGGCCCGGGTCGTCCTCGTCCGATCGGATCCGATAGCCCTGCAGGTTCTGGTACCCGTCGAAGTCGCGAGCCAGGACGCGGATCCGACGCAGCCACTTCACGTGGGCCATGCCGTACCAGCCGGGCACGACCAGCCGCAGCGGGTAGCCGTGCTGCGGCGGCAGCGGCCGTCCGTTCATCTCGTAGGCGAGCAGCACGTCCTCGCGCAGCGCCTCGGCGACGGGCAGGCCGCGCTCGTAGTCCTGCTCGACGTCTCCCTCCACGCCGCGGTCCGCGCCGGCGAAGGCCAGGTCCACGGCGGCCTCCGAGAGGCCCGCCTCGCGCAGCAGCGGCGCGAGAGGCGTGCCGGTCCACTCTGCGTTGCCCACCGCGCCGAGCAGCCAGGGCTGGCTGACGGGACGCGGCTCCAGGAGGGCCCGCCCGTTGCCGGCGCATTCGAGCGTGACCTGGGCGCTCACGCGGGGACGGGCCCGCAACGCCTCGAGCGAGAGCGACAGGGGCGTCTCGACCAGACCCGAGATCTCCAGGCGCCACGTCGCCGGGTCGATCTCGGGGATGTCGTAGTGGATCAGGAGATAGTGCAGGCCCTCGGGCGTCACGTCGTAGCGCAGAGCCTCCAACGGCATGGCGTGATTGCGCGCCGCCAGGTCCAGCTCGTCGAGGGCGAAGGCGGTTTCGGTGGCCTCATCCACGCAAGAGATTCCACCACGGGTGAGCGAGCGATGGCCACCCTAGGCGAACGGCTTCTCCTGGCCGGCGTAGCCGAGCCCGAGGAGCAGGCCGGCGCCCAGGGCCGCGCTCACCGCCCCCAGCAGCCACCAGGCCCATGCCGAGGCCCCCGCCGGCACGCCGAACAACGCGTGGAGGACGCACACCGTGGCGACCCCCACTTCGAGCAGCGCGAAGACCCACGACCACCACCAGACCTCGTCGAGGTGCTGCTGCACGAGGACCATGATCATCGCGAGGACCAGGCTCATGACGCCGGCGAGACGAAGCCAGGCCGCGTCGCCCACCGGGGCCTGACCCAGGACGCCCTCGGTGCTCCAGCGCGGCGCCAACAACAGTGCCACGCCGAGCAGCCCCCACAGGGCCGCCTGGATCTCCAAGAGTCGTCGCAGCAGCTTCACGGCGGGCCATCTTCCCAGCTGGGGCGGGCCGGCGACGGGTTGGTAGGATACGCACACCGCGGAAGATTCCTCGCTGCAGCGCGCGCGGCTTCCGCCGAAAAGGTCCGTACCCTCCCGGAAGGAACCACCCGTATGCAGCAAGGACCACGCGTCGCCGTCATCGGCTTGGATTGCGGAGCCCCCCAGCTCCTGTTCCACGACCTCGCCGACGAGGTGCCCAACCTGCGGAAGATCTTCGCCAACGGCATGTACGGCGATCTCGCCAGCATCACCCCGCCCATCACGGTCCCGGCTTGGGCGTGCGCGATGACGGGGAAGACCCCCGGCCAGCTCGGCATCTACGGATTCCGCAACCGCAAGGACAGCTCCTACGACGGCCTCACGGTGGCGACGTCGCTCTCCATCAAGGAGCCCACCGTATGGGACAAGCTGGGCGAGGCCGGCAAGCGCTCGCTGCTGATCGGCGTCCCGCCCGGCTTCCCACCGCCCAAGGAGTTCCCGGGCTGGCGCGTCGCGTGCTTCCTCACGCCGCCCAGCGCGGAGCGCTACGCCTTCCCTGCGGAGCTCGAGACCGAGATCGAAGAAGAGCTCACCGGCGTGGGCGACTACATCTTCGACATCCCGAACTTCCGTCAGCAGGGGCCGGACTTCGTGATGGACCAGATCTTCAAGATGACGGAGCGACGGTTCCAGGTGGCGCGTCGCCTGGTGAAGAACAAGCCGTGGGACTTCTTCATGATGGTGGAGATGGGCCTGGACCGCCTGCACCACTGCTTCTGGCAGTACTACGACCCGCGCCATCCGCTGTACGAGGCGGGCAACAGGTACGAGACGGCGTTCCACGACTACTACCGGTTCCTCGACCTGCAGGTGGGGACCCTCCTGGACGTGCTTCCCGACGACGTCGTGACCATCGCCATGAGCGACCACGGCGCGCGTCCGATGATGGGCGGCCTGTGCTTCAACGACTGGCTGATGAACGAGGGCTACCTCGCCATGAAGGAGCCCCTCAAGGAGATCACCCCCATCGCCCAGGCGCCCATCGACTGGAGCCGCACCACCGCGTGGGGCGACGGCGGCTACTACGGTCGGCTGTTCCTCAACATCAAGGGCCGCGAGCCCGGCGGCATCGTGGAGCCGGCCGACTACGAAGTCATCCGTAACGAGATGATCGCGAAGCTCGAGGCGCTTCCGGGTCCCGACGGTGCGCCCATGGGCACGCGCGTGCACAAGCCGCAGGAAATCTATCCCGAGGTGCGCGGCGTCGCCCCCGACCTCATCGTGTACTTCGGCGACCTCGACTGGCGCTCGGTGGGCGCCGTGGGCAATCCCAGCATCTACACGCTCGAGAACGACACGGGCACCGACGGCGCGAACCACGACCGCACGGCGTTCTTCTCCATGATGAATCTGCCCGGCCAGCCCACCGGCAAGGTCGACGGCATGAGCCTCGTCGACGTCGGCCCCTCCATCCTGTCCCTGTACGGCATCGAGGCGCCTGCCGGCGCCGTCGGAAGGAGCTTCCTCTAGTGAGCGAGCAGCGCGGCTTCACCATCTGGTTCACCGGCCTCTCGGGGTCGGGCAAGTCCACCATCGCCGAGATGCTCTATCACGAGTTCCAGGCGCGAGGCCTCAAGACGGAGATCCTCGACGGCGACGAGGTCCGCAAGAACCTGTCGAAGGGGCTGGGGTTCTCCAAGGAGGATCGCGACACCAACATCCTGCGGATCGGGTTCGTCGCGAACCTGCTCACACGCAACGGGGTCGTCACGATCTGCTGCCCCATCAGCCCGTACAAGGAGACCCGGGACGCCTGCCGCGAGCTCATCGGCGAGTTCGTGGAGGTCCACGTCGACGCCACGGTCGAGGAGATCGCCGCCCACCGTGACCCGAAGGGTCTGTACAAGAAGGCGCTCGCGGGGGAGATCACCGGGTTCACGGGCGTGGACGACCCGTACGAGGCCCCGGAGGATCCCGAGCTGCGCGTGGACACAGAGCGGCAGACCCCGGAGGAATCGCTGCAGGCGGTGCTCGACCGGCTGAAGGAGCTGGGCCGCATCGACGACGCGACGGTGATGGTCACCGGCGAACGCCGACACTCCGGTCAGACGGATCTGCGCCTCACCGAGACCGGTGCGGTCAAGCGGGAGGGTTGAGCCTCGAGGGGGACGGTTTGGCCCCCGGCGTGGCACACTTCCCGGGGAATCATCCGACTTCGGAGGGAGCGTGAACGAACCATGAGGCGCAGACGACGTCCATTGCTGCGGACCGCCGCCCTGGCGGGCGGGGGAGCCGCCCTGTATCACGCGGGGAAGAAGAACGAGGCGAACGCCGGGCACGAACAGGATCAGGATGCGGCGATCCAGGGGGCGTACCAGCAACCCGCAGCCGCCCCGGCGCCCGTCATGCCCGCGGCCCCGTCCGGCGGCATGTCCGAGTCGGCCATCAACCAGCTGAAGGAGCTCGGGTCGCTGCACGACCAGGGCGTGCTGACCGATGAGGAGTTCGCGGCGCAGAAGAAGAAGATCCTCGCGGGGTAGATCCGCGCCATTTCGCCTTCACCGACACCGAAGGGAACGATTGACCCATGGATGAGTTCGGTCCTGTTCAGATCATGGTCGTGGGGTTCGACGGCACGTCGTTCAACGGAGAGATCCTGCCCGAGCTGCAGCGCCTGAGGGATCTCGACATCATCCGCGTGATCGACCTCGTGGTGGTGGCGAAGGACACCGCAGGGGAGATCGTCTCCGTGGACATCAGCGACCTGACCGACGGCGAGCGCCAGGAGTTCGGCGCCATCGCCGGCGCCTTGATCGGCCTGGGAGCCGAAGGGGACGAAGAGGGCATGGAGGCCGGTGCGCTGGCAGGCGCCGAGGCCGCCGAGGACGGGCTCCTGGACGATGAGATGTGGTCGATCGCCGACACCATCCCCATGGGCACGACCGCCGCGGTCGCGCTCCTCGAGCACCGCTGGGCGATCCCTCTGCGCGACGCCATCCGCCGGGCGGGGGGCGTTCCGCTCGCCGACAGCTGGATCCACCCCGAGGACCTGATCGCGATCGGGGCGGCCGCGGCCGGCGACGCCTAAGTTCCGAGCGGTCGCGGCCCTAGCGGTCCGCCAGTTCCGGGATCAGGAGCACCGCCCCGAACAGGAATCCGATCGCACCGACGAACGTGCCGAGGGTCGCGATGGGTACGTTCGCGATCTCACCCGTCGCGGGCCGGATGAAGGCCGCGATGGCCGAGACCTGGAAGGCCATCGACCCTGCCAGGTTGAGGGCCACGATCCGCCACGGGGTGTCGCGAGGTCGCCACGCCCACCATCCGTCGCAGACCTCCATCCAGGCGAGGGTGCTCGCCACCATGAAGGCAATGGAGCCGAACATGTCGGGCGCCCACACGCGGCGTTCCTGCTGCTGCGCCCCGAGCGCGGCATCCATGGCGGCGAAGGTGCTCAGGTTGAAGAGCAGCGTCCCGACGGACTGCACCGAAGCCGCCCACCAGTCGATCCGACGGGGCTGCCAGGCCAGGAACCGCCGGCGCCGGCGGGCATCCGGCGCCGGGGCGACCTCGTCGGGGGCGTTGATCGTCTGCACGTACTGCAGGTAGCCGGCCGAGGTGAAGAAGATCGATCCGAGGAAGAACGTGACGCCCGCGAGACGCACATCGACATGGTTCGCATACGGCGGGAACGAGCCCAGCGCGAACAGCGACGATCCCACGACGAACAGCGCGGCCACCCACCATCCGAGCAGCCGCGGCCGCCACCAGGGCCGATCGAGGCCGCGGCGCTCTTCCTCGACCCGCCCCGTCTTGCGATGGCGCCGCGAGTTCCAGGTCCGCTGGGAGCCGTCGGGCAGCCGGTAGCGCTCGCGGGTGACGAACGGCCCGACCTTCTTGCGCTCCTCGAGCACCCATTCCTCGGGGACCCGGATCGCGATCCGGACGCGCGCCACGAGCTAGGTGTGGCTGAAGCCAGGCTGCGCGGGCTCGCGCGGAGGGTTCTGCGACAGGAAGTCGGTGGCGGCCTTGAGGGCACCGATGAGGTCGTCGGCGAGGTCGTAGCTGAAGCCTTCCCGCACCACCACGCGCATCACGGCAACGTCGGTCGCGTCGTCCGGCATGGTGTACGCCGGCACCTGCCACCCGCCGGTCCGCAGCCGCTCGGACACGTCGAACACCGTGTACGGCGCGCCGTCCTTCAGCGTGAAGGCGAACACCGGGATCGCGGTGCCGTCGCTTACGAGGTCGAACGGCCCCATCTCGGCGATCCTGCCCGAGGAGTGCACCGCGAGGTCGCGCAGCGCCTGCATGATCTTGGTGTAGCCCGCCATCCCCAGGCGAAGGAAGTTGTAGTACTGACCCACGATCTGGTTGCCGGGTCGCGAGAAGTTGAGCGTGAACGTGGGCATGTCGCCCCCGAGGTAGTTCACGTGGAACACGAGGCCGTCGGGGAGGTCGTCCGCGGAGCGCCAGACCACGAACCCCACGCCCGGGTAGGTGAGCCCGTACTTGTGACCAGAGACGTTGATCGACTTGACCATGGGCAGGCGGAAGTCCCAGACGAAGTCCGCGTGCAGGAAGGGCGCCACGAACCCGCCGCTCGCCGCATCGACGTGCACCGGCACATCGAAGCCCGTGCTCGCGTTGCTCGCCACCACCGCGTCGTGGATCTCCGCGATGGGCTCGAACTCGCCCGTGTACGTGGTGCCCAGGATCGCGACAACGCCGACGGTGTTCTCGTCGATGCGCTCGACCGCCTCCTCGGGCGTGATCACGTAGCGCCCCGCGGCCATCGGGATGTACCGTGGTTCCACGTCCCAGTAGCGGCAGAACTTCTCCCACACGACCTGGACGTTGGATCCCATGATGAGGTTCGGCTTGTCGGTGGATGTGCCGGCCGCCTCCCGCCGAGCGCGCCAGTTCCATTTCATGGCGAGGCCGGCCAGCATGACCGCCTCGCTCGACCCGATGGTGGAGGCGCCCACCGCGTCGCCGTCGTCGGGAGCGTTGAAGAGGCGGGCCACCATGTTCACGCAGCGCCGCTCGATCTCCGCGGTCTGCGGGTACTCGTCCTTGTCGATCATGTTCTTGTCGAACGCCTCGGCCATCAGCTTGTCCGCCTCAGGCTCCATCCATGTGGTGACGAAGGTCGCGAGGTTCAGGCGCGAGCTGCCGTCCAGCAGCAGCTCGTCGTGGATCAGTCGGTACACCGCGTCGGGGCGCGAGGCATGCTCGGGCATCGCGTACTTGGGGATCGGCTCGAGATCCAACCGCTGGGTGTAGGCGGGCGCGACCGCCGACCCGGCCTCGGGGTCTTGCTCCGGAACGTGCTTGTGCACCATCGTTCGAACCTTCCTCCTGTGCGCCATCCGCCGCCGATGCGTTCGGCGGCGCCCAAAGGGTACGCGAGCCGGCCGGACGCGGCCCCTGCGGCCGTCTCGGCCTCGGCCTCCGGGGGCCGCTCAGGGGAGGCGCGAGAGTGACACCACCTCGTCGACACGGTCGAGGCCCTCCGGGCGGTGGGTGATGAGCAGCACCGACCGGTCCCCCGCCGCCGCGAAGACATCGTCGATGAGCGCGCGCGCGGTCGCCGGATCCAGGTGTGAGGTCGGCTCGTCGAGGATCAGGACCGGGGCCTGGGCGAGGAGCGCGCGCGCGACCGTCAGGCGCTGGCGCTGGCCGCCGGATAAGCGGGCGCCGCCCTCGCCCACGGGCGTGTCGAGGCCGCCGGGCAGCGTGCCCACCCATGCGTCGAGGCGGGCGGAGCGGAGGGCGCCACGGAGCTCCTCCTCGGTCGCGTCGGGACGTGCGATGAGCAGGTTCGCGCGGATCGTGGAGTCGAACAGGTGCGCCTCCTGGCCGGCCAGCGCGAACGTTCGACGAACATCGGCCTGCGCGTAGGCGCGAAGATCGCGCCCGGCGAGCGTCACGTTCCCGTCGTCGGGGTCGAGGAAGCGCAGCAGCAGGTTCGTGACGGTGGTCTTGCCCGAACCGCTCGCGCCTACGAGCGCGACCCGCGACCCCGGGGCGAGCGTGAGATCGAGGCCGCGGAAGACCGCGTCATCCTGCCCGGGGTAGCGCGCCGTCACACCCTCCAGCCGGACCACGGGGGTGTCCCTAGGGGCCGGCGCCGGCTCCCGCGGATCGCGGACCGCGGGTTCGCGACCGATCAGGTCGAGCACGCGCCGGCCGGAGGCGAGCGTCGCCGACCGATCGCGCGCCGCGGCCGGCAGCGGGGCCACGGCTTCGAACGACGCGAACGCGAGGAGCGCGACCGTGGCGATGAGCACGCGGTCCAGGGTGCCCGCCGCATGCGCCGAGGCGGCCTCGGCGAGCACGCCGGCCACCGTGAGGCCCGTGACCAGGACCACGAGGGCCTCGCCGAGGCCCGACACGAGCGCGTCGCGGCGTGCGAGGCGCGCGAGCCGACGATCGTGGGTGCGGACGCGCGCGAGCATCGCGTCCTCGGCTCCGAACACCACCAGCTCGGCCGCCCCGCTGAGCAGTTCCACGAGATCGGCGGTGAGCGCCGAGCGAGCCGCGGCCTGCCGGCGGCCTGCCGCGTCGCCGAGCGCGCTCGCCAGCAGGGGAACGAGCGCCCCCGCCGCGATCAGGCCGAGGGCCAGACCCGCGGCGGCCGCCGGGAGCATGAGCGCGGTGACCGCCACGCAGCCCGCCCCGGCGATGATCGCAACGAGCGGCGGGCCCACGCCGCGCAGGTACACGCCTTGCAGAGCATCGACGTCGCCGACCATCCGCGTGAGGAGGTCCCCGTCACGGTAGCTATCGAGCTCCGCGGGCGCCAGCGGCTCGATGCGCTCGTACACTCGCGTGCGGACGTTGCCGAGCGCCCGCAACGCGAGGTCGTGGGACGCGAGCCGCTCGAGGTATCGCGTGAGCGGACGGGCCAGCCCGAAGAACCGAACCGCCACGATCGCCACGGTGAGGGACAGCACCGGGGGATGCTCGGCCGCCCGCGAGATCAGGTACCCAGCCGTCGCCATGAGGCCGACGCCCGTCGCGACGACGCCGACGCCCAGGAGCGCCGACGCCGCCACCCGCGAACCCGGCATCCGGGCGAGGGCGAGCAGCCGGCGGAAGGTTCGCATCAGGAGCGTCTCGCCGTCGCGGGGGCCACGAGCCGGCCCCCGTCGATCTCCACGACCCGGTCCGCGATCAAGGCCAGCTCCGGACGATGCGTGATGAGCACCACCGTCCGCCCCGCGCCGTGGCTGCGGATCGCGTGGGAGATCAGGTCGGCCCCCTCGGGGTCGAGGTTCGCCGTCGGTTCGTCGAGCACCAGGAGCGAGGCATCGCGCAGGAACGCCCGGGCGAGCGCCAGGCGTCGTCGCTGCCCGGCCGAGAGCGGGCGCTCGCCGTCACCCACGAGCGTGTCGTATCCGTCGGGGAGCTCCTCGATGAACCCGTCGGCGCCCGCGAGCCGGGCGGCCTCGTGAACGCGCTCCTCGGTCGCGGCTTCGTCGCCGAGCCGGACGTTCTCGGCCACGGTGCCCCGAAACAGGGTGGGGTGCTGGGGCGCCCACGCGATCTGGCCCCGCCAGCGTCGCAGGTCCACGGCCGCCAGGTCCACGGTTCCCACCTCGATCCGCCCCTCGCTCGGCCGCGCCAACCCGAGGAGCAGCCAGGCGAGCGTGCTCTTGCCGGCGCCGCTTGGTCCTTGGATCGCGACGGTCTCCCCGGGGGCGAGATCGAGGTCGATGCCGTGCAGGACGGGTCGGTCGCTCGCCGGATAGCCGAAGCCCACGCGCTCGAAACGGACCGTCGCCTCGCGCAGATCGGGCGAGACCGCGTGTCCTGTCGGGATCGTCGCCGGCGCGTCGATCCGGTCGAGCATGGTGGCCGCCGCCGCCAGGCCGTCCGCGCTCGCGTGGAACTGTGCCGCAAGGCCGCGCAACGGCAGATACAGCTCCGGTGCGAGGACGAGCACCGTGAGCGCGGGGGCGAACGCGATGGCGCCGTCGATCAGCCGGATGCCGATGGTGACCGCGATCAGGGCGATCGCCAGCGTGGCGGCGAGCTCGAGCACGGCGCCCGAGAGGAAGGCAAGCCGCAGCGTCTCCATCGTCGTTCGTCGGTAGCGTTCGCTCGCGTCGCGGATCGAGGCGGACTGGGCCTCGCCCCGGTTGAACCCGCGGAGCGTGGGCAGACCGCGGACCACGTCGAGGAAGTGCGTCGAGAGGGAGGCGAGCGCGGCCCACCGTTCGTGCGCCCGGCGCTCGGTTGCCCGGCCGATGAGCCACATGAACAGGGGCACGAGCGGGAGCGTGAGGACCATGATGGCGGCCGACAGCGGGTCGATCGATGCCACGAGCGCGAGCACCGCGACCGGCACGACGACGGCGAGCACCACCTGCGGGACGTAGCGCGCGAACGTGATCTCGAGGGCGTCGATGCCGGAGACCGCCGCGGCGGTGATCGCCGCCGTCTCGGTCCGCCCGAGGGCGTCGGGATGCTCCTGCAGCTGCCCGTCGACAAGGTCGAGCCTGAGCTGGGTCAGCACGCCCGCGGCGCCCCAGCGGCCCAGCGTCTCGAAGCCCCAGGCGGCGAGCGCCCGGCCTACCGTGACGCCAACGAACACCAGGAGCAGCGGGGTAATGGCATCGAGGGACGCGCCTCGGAACGCGCGGGCGGCGACGCGTGCGAGCAGGACGGCCTGCCCGAGGACGAGGAGGGCGGCGACGACGCCGAGGACCGCATCGCCCGCGAGGACGCGCCGCGCCGAGGAGGAGCGCCGGAGCAGGCGGGGATCGATCCAGCGCATGGCCCGAGACTAGTCGGCGGCCCCCTGCTCCAGGTCGTTCGTTCCGATCCGGCGGCGGAACACGTAGTAGGTCCACCCCTGGTACAGGAGCACCAACGGGAGGAAGATCGCGGCGCTCCAGGTCATGACCGTCAGCGCGTAGGGCGCCGACGACGTGTTCTGTACCGTGAGGCTCTGCGCGGCCGCCGTGCTCGAGACCATGACGCGAGGGAACAGCGCGACGAACAGGGACAGCACCGTGGCGCCCATCCCGACGGCCGTCAGGGCGAAGGCGCGGCCCTCACGGCCCCGCCTCGACGCCCATGTCGCGGCCGCCACCGCGAGGATCGCCACCAGGGGCACGAGGAACCGCGCGCCGCCCTGGTCGGCCACGAGCAGGGTCCACACGGCGAACACCACCACGGCGACCGTCGCGGCCGGTCCCGCGCTGCGCGCGGTGGCGTTCGCGCGATCGCGGACCTCCCCGGAGGTCTTCAGGGCGATGAACGTGGACCCGTGGAAGACGCACAGGACCACGAGCGTGACGCCGACGAACAACGAGTACGGATTGAGCAGGTCCACGAAGTTCCCCGTGTACTCCTGGCTGGCGTCGATGGGGACGCCGCGCAGGAGGTTGCCCAGCGCCACCCCGATCAGGAAGGGCGCGAGGAGGCTCCCGGCGGTCATCAGCCCGCCCCAGGTGTGCCGCCAACGGCTCCCGTCACGCTTCCCGCGGTACTCGAACGACACGCCGCGCACGATGAGCGCCACGAGCAGGAGCACCATGGCGAGGTAGAAGCCGGAGAACATGGTGGCGTACCAGCCCGGGAACGCCGCGAACATGCCGGCGCCCGCCACCACCAGCCAGACCTCGTTCCCGTCCCACAGCGGCCCGATGCTGTTGAGCGCCACGCGCCGTTCGAGGTCGGTCTTGCCCACCACGCCGTGGAGCATCCCCACCCCGAAGTCGAACCCCTCCAGGACGAAGAACCCCGTCCACAAGATGGCGATGAGGAAGAACCACAGGTCCTGCACGTTCTGCTTCGCCTCCTAGTAGGTCATGGCGACCACCGGCTCGCCCTGTTCATCGGTCGCGTGCGTCTCGGCGACCTCCTTGCGGGCGTAGCGAACCATCAGCACCCCGTCCACGGCGGCGAGCACCCCGTAAAGCAGCAGGAAGGTGCCGAGGCTCGTGGCGACCCAGGCCGCGCTCACCGACGGCGAGACGGAGTCCCTCGTGAGTTTCAGACCCTGCACGATCCAGGGTTGCCTCCCGCTCTCGGTGAGCATCCACCCTGCCGTGTTGATCAAGAACGGGAGGAGGACGGCCCAGATGGCGGCGCGCTGGAACCACTTCGCTCGCTCGATCGTCTTGCGGCGCAGGAGCCAGACCCCCCACAGGGACAGCAGGAATACGAGGCCGCCGAGGTAGGCCATGATGCGCATCGACCAGTACTGGATCCCCACGTTGGGGACGTAGCTGCCCGCCCCGTACTGCTGCTGGTACTGGGCGTCGAGCGGGGTCAGCCCGTCGACCTTGCCGTTCCAGGTGCCCGTCGCCAGCAGCGAGAGGAGGTGGGGGACCTGGACGATCTTCGTGGGGATCTCGCTGGGGTCGCCGAACCCCCCGATCTGGAACAGGGAGAACGAGCACGGCTGGCACGTCGTCCACTGCGCCTCGGCGGCCGCGATCTTCACCGACTGGTAGGTCCCTTCGATCACCCCCAGGTGGCTGCCCACCAGCAGCGCCACGAGGGAAGCCGGCACCAGCACGCCGATGGACAGCGACGCGGTCTTGCGGAACACGGGGACGTCCGAGTCGCGGCGCAGATGCCACGCGGAGACGCCCAGCATCACCACGCCCCCCATGACGAGCGACGCGAGGAGCACGTGCAGGTAGGCCCACACGAAGACGGGGTTCGATAGGACCGACCAGATGTTCGTGAGCTCGGCCTTCGTGCCCGCGGCGTTGAGCTGGTAGCCCACCGGGTGCTGCATCCAGCTGTTCGCCGCCATGATGAACGCGGCCGAAAGCGAGGCTCCCAACGCCACGAGCCAGATGGTCGCGAGGTGGATGCGCTTGGGGAGCCGGCCCCAACCGAACAGCCACAGGCCGAGGAAGGTCGCCTCGAGGAAGAAGGCGCCGAGACCCTCGATGGCGAGCGGCGCCCCGAACACATCGCCCACGTACCGCGAATACGCGGACCAATCCATCCCGAACTGGAACTCCTGGACGAGCCCGGTGACCACGCCGATCGCGATGTTGATCACGAGGAGCACGCCGAAGAAACGCGTGAGCTTGAGGTAGGCCTCGTCGCCGTTGCGGTGCCACTTGGTCTGCAGGACAGCGACCAGGAAGCTCAGCCCGATGGTGAGCGGCACAAACAAGAAATGATAGATGCTAGTCATCGCGAACTGCAGCCGGGCCAGATCCAGCTTGCTCATCGCGCGCATCATAGTGAGATGTCACGGGCCGTGGCATGCGGGAGGGGCCTCGATGGGAGATGAGACGGGAGGAACGGACGGCGAGGCTCGCTGGCCGATGGCGGTGACCGTGATCGCGGCCATCGTGTTGACGATCCTCATGCCCGACTCGCTGCGGATGGGCCTCCCTGGGCCCTGCCGACGATCGAGGGACTCCTGCTCGTCGCGCTCATCGTCGGGGATCCGGGGGCGATCTCCAAGCGCTCGAGCGTGCTGCGTGCGCTCTCCATAGCCTTGGTCGCCGTGTTGGTGGTCCAGGCGGGATGGTCGACCACGCTGTTGATCCGGGACCTGATCGTGGGTGGTCCCGAGACGGGTTCGGCCACCTCGCTCCTCGCCGCCGGCGCGACCGTGTGGGTCTCGAACAACATCGCGTTCGCGCTCCTGTTCTGGGAGATGGATAGCGGAGGCGCCGCCGCGCGGGCGCATCGGGCGCTTCCGCATCCCGACATAGCCTTCCCACAGCAGATCAGTCCTCAGCTCGCGCCGCCCGGCTGGCGCCCGAGCTTCGTGGACTACCTCTACCTGGGCTTCACCAACGCCACGGCCTTCAGCCCCACCGACGCGATGCCCTTGGCGCCCGTCGCCAAGCTCACGATGGCCGTCGAGGCCACGATCTCCCTCGCGATCCTCGGCCTGATCGTGGCGCGCGCCGTCAACATCCTTACGTAGCCACCGTGGGCAGGGCACGGTTCGGCGCGAACCGCCGCGTTTGATAGCGTGCCCGAACTCACTCAGGGAGCCAGGGTAAACAGGTGACGCTTCGCATCGAGGATTACGCGCTGATCGGCGACACGCACACCTCGGCCTTGGTCGGGCTCGACGGATCGATCGACTGGTTCTGTCTGCCCCGCTTCGATTCCGCGGCGTGCTTCGCGGCGCTCCTCGGCGACCGAGAGAACGGCTTCTGGGACATCGCGCCGGCGGGGGACGTGACGGGAACGACGCGCCGGTATCGCCCGTCGAGCCTCGTTCTCGAAACGGACTTCGAGACTGCCGATGGCGTGGTTCGCGTCATCGATTGCATGCCGAGCCGCGAGGTGACGCCGCGGTTGGTTCGCTTGGTCCGGGGGATCAGCGGCACCGTGCCCATGAAGACCCGGTTCAAGCCACGTTTCGACTACGGGAAGACCCGGCCGTGGGCGGCCGAGGAGGCGGGCGTGGTGACGGTCGGGGCCGGGCCCGAGGCGCTCGAGCTGCGTGCAGACACGCCGCTGAAGGTAAGCGGCGATCACCACGCCGCCGAGTTCACGCTCGGCGAGGGAGACGAGGTCGGGTTCGTGCTCTCGTGGTACTCGTCGTGGGGGGACGCGCCCGAGCCCATCGACGCCGCCGACGCGGTCGAGGAGACCGACGCGTGGTGGCGCGGATGGTCGGAGCGCTCGACCTACCGCGGCGGCTGGGCCGACGAGGTCGAGCGGTCACTCATCACGTTGAAGGCGCTCACCTATGCCCCCACCGGGGGGATCGTCGCGGCGCCGACCACTTCGTTGCCCGAGTTCCTCGGCGGGGTGCGCAACTGGGACTACCGCTTCTGCTGGCTGCGTGACGCCGCCCTCACCCTGGACGCCCTGATGGCGGCCGGGTACGTGGAGGAGGCCACGAGGTGGCGCGATTGGACGATCCGCGCTGTGGCCGGCGACCCCGAGGACCTTCAGATCATGTACGGCATCGCGGGCGAGCGCCGGCTCGACGAGTACGAGCTGGACTGGCTCACGGGTTATGAGGGTTCCGCTCCCGTCCGCGTCGGGAACGCGGCTTCGGGTCAGCTCCAACTGGATGTGTACGGGGAGCTGGCCGACGCCGTCTATCGGGCGCGGAAGCTCGGGATGCAGGGATCTGATGAGGCGATCGGGATCGCCGAAGGGATCGTCGCGTGGCTGGAAGAGCATTGGCACGATCCGGACGACGGCGTGTGGGAGGTCCGCGGCCCACGCAGGAACTTCGTGCACTCGAAGGTGATGGCGTGGGTGGCCGCCGATCGCATGCTCAAGATCGCGGAGGAGTCCGGGATGGAAGCGCCCCTGACCAAGCTCCGGCAGATGCGCGACGACATCCACGAAGAGGTGTGCCGCGAGGGATACGACGCCGAACGCAACACGTTCACGCAGTACTACGGGTCCTCGCAGCTGGACGCCGCGCTGCTGCTGATCCCCCAGGTCGGGTTCCTCCCGGCGTCGGATCCCCGCGTGGTGGGCACGGTCGAGGCGGTCCAGCGCGAGCTCGTCCAGGGCGGGTTCGTGATGCGCTACATCCCCGACGCCGACGCCGCCGACGGGTTGCCCCCGGGGGAGGGCGCCTTTCTCGCGTGCAGCTTCTGGCTGGTCATCGACCTGGCCATGCTGGGCCGCCTGGACGAGGCGAGGGCCCTGTTCGAGCGTCTGCTCGCGCTGCGCAACGATCTCGGCCTGTTCTCCGAGGAGTACGACGCCGAACACGAGCGGCTGATCGGGAACTTCCCGCAGGCGTTCACCCACCTGACCCTCATCGCGGCCGCGGTCGCCCTTTCCGACGCCGAAACCCCCGCCGCGGGGTCCCCCACCGACCGGTGAATGGTTCCCGCGCCCCGGGGCCGGATCGACCGCCCTCCGGTACGCAGCACGAGATCGAGCGCGGGGCGCAGCGAGCCGTCGTGTGCGAGGTGGGCGCCACCCTTCGTTCCTACAGCGAGGACGGCCTCGAGCTGCTCGACGGGTTCCCCGCGACCGAACGATCCTCCGCCGGGCGCGGCGAGGTCCTGGCGCCGTGGCCCAACCGGCTGGACGGCGGCCGGTACGTGTTTCACGGCGTGACGGGGCGAGCGGCGCTCGATGAGCCCGAGCACGGCAACGCGATCCACGGTCTCGTCCGATGGATCCCTTGGCTTGCGTTGCGCCGGGCCGAGGGGGCGATAACGCTGGGATGCACCCTGTTCCCGCAGCCGGCCTACCCTTGGCAGGTGGAGGTCGCCGTGGAGTACCGGTTGGAGAACGAAGGGTTGGTCGCGACGGCGACCGCCACGAACCGCTCGGAGGCGACCGCGCCGTTCGGGATCGGGTTCCATCCCTACCTCACCGTGGGCACGCCCACGGTGAACGAGGCCGTGGTCGCGATCCCGGCCGCGTGCCGCCTGCTGAGCGACGAACGCGGTCTCCCGGTGGGGGACGAAGCCGTCGAGGGGACGCCCTTCGATCTCAGGGTCCCGCGCCCGATCGGCACGGCGGAGCTCGACACGGCGTTCACGGATCTCGCGCGCGATGGGGACGGGCGGGCGCGCGTGCGGCTCAGCGATCCCGATGACCGGCGGAAAGTCGTCCTCTGGGTCGACACGGCGTTCGACTATGTGATGGTCTACACGGGAGACACGCTGGAGCCCGCCTCTCGTCGCCGCCGGGGGCTGGCGGTCGAACCGATGACGTGCCCGCCCAACGCCTTGCGGTCCGGTGACCATGTGATCCGCCTCGAGCCCGACGTGCCGTGGAGCGGCTCGTGGGGGATCGGCCGTGGCGAGGCCTCGGCGTGATGGCGGGATGCCGGGCGTGAAGGGGGACGATGATGGCTGAGACCCATGTGGTGATCGTGGGGGCCGGCTTCGGCGGCCTCGGCTGCGCGAAGGAGCTGGCCAAGTCCGGCGACGTGCGCGTCACCCTCGTCGACAAGCACAACTATCACCAGTTCCAGCCCCTGCTCTATCAAGTCGCCACGTTCCAGCTCGCCTCCACGGACATCGCCATCGACACGCGCGCGGAGTTCCGCAAGCATCCGCACGTCGACGTGAAGATGGGTGAGGTGGTTTCGGCCGATCCGGAGGCCCGCTCGGTCACCCTCGAGGGAGGCCAGGTCATCGCGGGCGACGTCCTGGTGCTGGCGGGCGGGAGCCAGGCGAACTTCTTCGGCACGCCGGGTGCCGAGCACGCGTTCCCGCTCTACTCCCTCGATGATGCCCAGCGGCTTCGATCCCGGGTCATCGCGGTCTTCGAAGACGCCGATCGCGATCCCTCGCTCGTGGAGGAGGGCGCCCTGAACTTCGTGATCGTGGGAGCGGGCGCCACCGGGACCGAGATCGCAGGGGCGCTCTCCGAGCTCATCCGCCACGTCATGCCCTCGGAGTACCGGGACCTGGCGGTCGACCGCGCCACGGTCATCATGGTGGATCTGGGCGACGCCGTACTCGGGCCGTTCTCGCCGAAAGCCCACGGGTACGCGTCGAAGGTGCTCGAGCGGGATGGGGTCGAGATCCGGCTGGGGACGTCCGTCAAAGAGATCGGCCCCGGTCACGTGCTCCTCTCCGACGGCACCACGATCAAGACGCGCTGCGTGATCTGGGGCGGGGGTCTGGGGGCGGCGCCGCTCGCCGGGGAGGTCGGCCTGTCTCAGGGCCGGGGAGGCCGCATCGACGTCGCGACCGACCTCACCGTCCCCGGCCATCCTCGCGTGTACGCCGTGGGCGACATAGCAAACATCGCGGGCCCGGACGGCCGCGCCTTGCCGCAGCTCGGTTCGGTCGCACTGCAATCGGGGCGGTGGGCGGCCAAGAACATCCTGGCCGACGTTGCGGGCGAGCCGAGGAAGGACTTCGACTACCACGACAAGGGCATCATGGCGATGATCGGGCGCAACGCCGCGATCGCCGAGGTGGGGGAGCACCGGCACGAGCTCCACGGATCCATCGCCTTCGCGGCCTGGCTCGGCGTGCACGTGGAGCTCCTCAGCGGCGTGAAGCAGCGCTTCGACGCGTTCGGGAGCTGGGCGTGGGACTACTTCAGCAAGACCCGGGGGCCTCAGGTCCTCGATCGATCGGACGCCGCGAGGATCGACTGGGGCGACGACACCCAAGGAGACGACACCGAAGGAGAGGCCGATGGCTGAGCACTACGACGTGATCATCGTGGGGACCGGGGCGGGCGGCGGAACGCTCGCGCACACGCTGGCGCCCTCGGGCAAGCGGATCCTCATGCTCGAACGGGGGGACTTCCTGCCGAGGGAGACGAACAACTGGGACCCGAAGTCCGTCTTCGAAGAGGGCCGCTACATCTCCGAGGACACGTGGTACGACCCCACGGGCAAGCCGTTCCAGCCCCAGGTCCACTACTACGTGGGCGGCGCCACGAAGCTCTACGGGGCCGCGCTGTATCGTCTGCGCCCCCAGGATTTCGGCGAGATCAAGCACGTCGACGGCATCTCGCCCGCGTGGCCGCTCGGCTACGACGACTTCGAGCCCTACTACACCAAGGCGGAATGGCTCTACCAGGTTCACGGCGATCACAGCGCGGATCCCACCGAAGGCCACTGGAGCCGTCAGTACCCCTGGCCGCCGGTCTCGAACGAGCCCCGGATCCAGCAGCTCTTCGAGGATCTGACGTCGGGGGGCTACCACCCCTACCACGCGCCGTGCGGGATCCTTCTCGATGAGGCCGATCGCGCCCGGAGCACGTGTATCCGCTGCACCTGGTGCGACGGGTATCCCTGCCTCGTGCACGCGAAGTCGGACGCCGAGGTGATGGCCGTGCGACCGTCGTTGGAGCACGACAACGTCGAGCTGCTCGTGGGGGCGGAGGTCACGAAGCTCGAGACGGATGCGTCGGGCGGCAGCGTGAGCGGGGTGGTCGTCTCGCGCGGCGGCGCGCAGGAGCGCTACGAAGCGGACATCGTGGTCCTGTCGGCGGGCGCGTCCAACACGGCCAAGATCCTGCTGGCCTCCGCGAACGATCGCCACCCGAACGGGCTCGCGAACGGCTCGGATCAGGTGGGACGCAACTACATGTTTCACAACAGCAAGGCGGTCGTGGCGTTGTCGAAGGAGCCGAACGACACCGTCTTCCAGAAGACCCTCGCCGTGAACGACTTCTACCTCGGCGCCGAGGGCTACGAGTGGCCCGTCGGGCAGATCCAGATGGTGGGCAAGTCCAACGCCGAGGCCATGAAGGGCGAGGAGCCCGCCCTCACGAAGCTCGCACCGCATTGGAGCCTGGCCGAGGTCGCGCGCCACGTGGTGGACTTCTGGCTCACGACCGAGGACCTGCCCATGGCGGAGAACCGGATCACGCTGGACGGCGACGGGAAGGTGCATCTGGCCTACACGTCGACGAACGATGAGGAGGCGTCCCGCCTGTATCACGAGCTCAAGACCATCTTGAACCACACGGGCATGGCCGAGCATCACGTGCTGGGGAAGAACTTCTACATGAACATGAGCATCCCCATCGCGGGTGTCGCCCACCAGGCGGGCACGTGCCGGTTCGGCTCGGACCCGGCCACCTCGGTGCTCGACCCCGACTGCAAGGCGCACGAGTTGGACAACCTCTACGTCGTGGACACGAGCTTCTTCCCCAGCATCGGGGCCGTGAACCCGGCGCTTACCGCCATCGCCAACGCCATCCGTGTCGGCGAGCACCTCACCTCGCGGATGGGCTAGCTCCTCGCGGACGAGAGGGAGCCCGAGGGGGGAGCCAACGTGGCAAGCCGAGCGGAATCGCGGGTCGTGTACGCGGCCGGCCTCGTGCAGGGCATCGTGCTCGTCACGTTCCCCGCCGCGAGCTCCATCCTCACCGGGCACCAGCAATACGACCTGTCGAACTCGCAGTACGGGGCGCTGTTCCTCCCGCAGGTGATCACGGCCATCACGGCGGCGCTCCTGGGTGGCCGGGCGTCGAAGCGGTTCGGGACCAAGCGCGTCTACCTGTCGGGGCTGGCGGCCAGCCTCGTGTCCATGCTCCTGCTGCTGGCGAGCACGCCCTTCGAGGGCGACCCGGGCGCCTACCCCGTGCTCCTGATCGCCACCGCGTTCCTCGGCGTCGGGTTCGGGCTCACCGTGCCGGCGCTGAACACCTTGACGGCCGCGTTCAACCCGACGCGCATCGATCGTTCCGTCCTCGCGCTCAACGCGCTGCTGGGGCTCGGAACCGCGCTTGCGCCGGTGTTCGTCGCGGTCTTCGTCGGTCTCGGGTTCTGGTGGGGGTTGCCGGTGACCTCCGCCGTCCTGCTCGTCGTCTTGCTCGGGGCGAGCCTGCGCTTGCCGCTGCGTACGGGCGCCGCAGGCGTGTCGGCCGGTGCGCCGGCCGACGGCCGCGCCCGCACGAGCGGCATCCCGGCCCGGTTCTGGCTCTTCGCGGCCTTCGCGGTGCTCTACGGATTCACCGAGACGATGAACGGCAACTGGGCGCAGCCCGACCTGCGGCAGCTGGGCGCGTCGGCCACCATCGCCTCGATCGCGCTCACGACGTTCTGGGCCATGGTGACCGTGGGCCGGGTCCTGTTCGCCTCGATCCAGGCGCGGTTTCCCACCCACAGGACCTATCGGCTCCTGCCGTTCGTGCTGGCGGGGGCGTTCGTTCTGATCGCGCTGCTCCCCGAGGACCGTCCCTGGTTGGGGGTCGTATCGTTTGGCCTGGCGGGCCTGGGATGCTCGGCGCTCCTGCCGCTCACGATCAGCTTCGCTCAGGAACAACTTGTCGCGATCACGGCGTCCGTGGCCGGAGGCGTGATCGCGTTCTACCAGCTCGGATACGGCATCGCGGCCTTCGGGGCGGGCCCCTTGCAGGCTTCCGGGGTCACACTGCCCGCCATCTACGCCGGGGCGGCCGTCGTGGCGGTCGTCATGGGAGGATTGGCGTTCACGCTCACGGCCGCGCGAGAGCGGGCAAGTGAAGCGGGACGCACCAGCGCATGACCGCGCGGGAGCGGCCGACGACGAACGAGGAGGGCTCATGAGCTTGACCGGGAAGACAGCCATCGTGACGGGTGGCAACAGCGGGATCGGCAAGGCCATCGTGCTCGGCCTCGCCGAGGCCGGCGCCAACATCGTGATCGACTACGTGGCCCACCCCGAGGCCACCGAGGACCTCGAGAAGCAGGTGGCGGCCCTGGGCGACAAGGCCGTCGGCATCGAGGCCGACGTGAGCAAGGTCGAGGATCTCCAGAAGCTCGTCGATGCGGCGGTCTCGACCTTCGGGCGCCTCGACATCATGGTCAACAACGCCGGCGTCGAGACGAGGACGTCCGTGCTGGATACGACGGAGCAGCAGTATGAGTTCGTGCTGAACGTGAACCTGAAGAGCGCGTTCTTCGGAACGCAGCTCGCCGCCAGGCAGATGGTGAAGCAGGGCGAGGGCGGGCGGATCATCAACGTCTCGTCGGTGCACGAGGACTGGCCCATGCCCGGCAACACCGCGTACTGCCTGTCCAAGGGCGGCATGCGGATGCTGACGCGCACCGCGGGCGTGGAGCTGGCGCCGCACGCCATCACCGTGGTGGGCGTGGGACCCGGCGCCGTCGACACACCGATCAACAAGGCGACCGAAGCGGACCCGGCGGCCATGAAGCGCCTCGACGACGCCATCCCGCTCGGGCGGATGGCGAGGCCGGATGAGATCGCGAGCGTGGTGGCGTTCCTGGCCGGGGACGGCTCCAGCTACGTCACGGCCACCACGATCTTCGCCGACGGCGGGCTCATCCAGAGCAGCCCCGGCCTATGAAGACGGCGGCTGCGGCGGCGCCCCCGACGGTGTTCATGGTGGTGTTCGCGCCGCGCGCCGGCGCCGAGCCGCCGCGGCCCCTACCGGAGCCGCCGGCATGACGTCGCGTGGCCTCCCTTGGCCCGTGCGCAGCGTCATCGCCGGGTTCGCCGGAACGGCCGCCATGACGCTCGCCTATCGCACGGAGCACGCCCTGCGACCACACGCGGAGGGGCCGCTCGACTACGACGACAGCATCGTGCCCGGGAAGATCGTCGCGAGCGTGCTGCGCCTGTCCGACGTCACAGACCGGGGCGATGCCGAGCTCGGGTTTGCGCTGAAGTGGGGGTACGGGTCGGCCTTCGGCCTGTGGCACGGCATGCTCCGCCGCAGGGTGCCCGAGCCGTGGGCGAGCGCGATCTTCGGCGCCACGCTGATGTCGTTCACGTTCTCGCTGTTCCCGATGCTGGGCAAGACGCCACCGCCCTGGCGGTGGCCGGCCGACGTCCTGCTCACAAGCATCGGCACACACGCGGCCTACGTGCTCGGCGTCGCGGCCATCGACGAGCTGCTCGGCGGATCCGCATCCTGAGCCGACCCCGTTGTCCGGCGGCGCCGGAGCCGCTGGTACTGGACCTTGCCGCCGAGCGTGACGACCAGGGAGGCGGGGTATCCTTTCCCGCGATGGACCGGGGGCCGAGACCGTGAGCGATCCGCAACCGCAGCCGTCTCAGCCGGATCCCAAGGAGTTGCTGAAGAGCCGGCCCTACATGGCCCTGCTCGTTATCGGGGCCATCATCGGCATCCCCGTGGCCGTGGCGGCCTACTTCTTCCTCAAGTGGGTCGGCGTGGTCCAAGAGTGGGTCTTCACCACCCTGCCCAACGGGCTCGGGTTCCACGGCGCCCCGCTATGGTGGCCCATCCCGGTCGTCGCGGTGGGCGGCCTCATCGTCGGTCTCACCATCCGCTACCTCCCCGGAACGGCGGGGCACGAGCCGGCGGAGGGGTTCAAGGCGTCCGGACCCGTCGCGCCGATCGACCTGTACGGGATCACACTGGCCGCGTTCGCGACCCTGGCCTTCGGCATCGTGCTCGGTCCCGAGGCGCCGCTCATCGCTATCGGCAGCGGCCTCGGCGTCCTGGCGATGCACCTGATCAAGAGGGACGCCCCCGAACAGGCGGTCCTCGTGATCGCAGCGGCCGGGAGCTTCGCCGCCGTCAGCACGTTGCTGGGGTCGCCCCTGACGGGAGCGTTCCTCATGATGGAGGCGGCCGGGCTGGGAGGCGCCATGATGGGCGTGGTCTTGGTTCCGGGCCTGCTGGCCGCTGGCATCGGCGCGCTCGTCTTCCTCGGCCTGGACAGCTGGACCGGCTTCGGGACGTTCTCGCTGGCCGTTCCCGATATCCCGTCGTTCGGGACCCCCACCGGGGCGGAACTCCTGTGGGCCGTGGCGATCGGGATCATGGGCGCGGTGCTCGGCGTCGGCATCCGCCGCATGGCCCTGTGGCTGCAGCCCATCGTCGCCCGACGCCGCGTCGTCCTGGCGCCCGCATTCGGTTTGGCGATCGGCGTCCTCGCGGTCGTCTTCGCGCAGGCCTCCGGACGAGCGTCCTCCTGGGTGTTGTTCTCGGGTCAGAGCGCCCTCGAGCCACTCCTCGAGCACGCCGCCGGGTGGACCGTCGGCGCGCTCCTGCTCCTGATCGTCTGCAAGGGCTTGGCGTACGGGATCTCCTTGAGTGGGTTCCGGGGCGGACCGACCTTCCCCGGCATGTTCATCGGGGCCGCCGGCGGGATCGCTCTCTCCCACCTCCCGGGCCTCCCCATGATCGCCGGCGTCGCCATGGGGATCGGCGCCATGACGGTGGCGATGCTGGGTCTGCCGATGACGTCGGTCCTGCTCGTCACGCTCTTCCTGCAAGCCGACGGGGTGGCGTTGATGCCGCTCGTCATCGTGGCTGTCGTGGTGTCCTACGTCCTGTCCGCGAGGCTGGCACCCAAGGCCGAGCCGCGGGCTGCCGGGAACGGCGCCCCCGACGAGCAAAGCGCCGGAGCGGCCGCGCAGACCTGAGTCCGTCGGGCGCCGAAGTCCCGTCTGTTACCCTTCGGCCATGAAGGAATGACGCCCATCCGGGAGCCGGGTGGGCGTCTTGCGATTCCGGGGCCGAGCAGGCAGGAGGGCACATGGAATTCGAGATCGGCATCGGAAAGACGGCCCGCCGGGCCTACGGCTTCGACGAGGTCGCCATCGTGCCCTCGCGGCGCACGCGGGATCCCCAGGACGTGAACATCGAGTGGGAGATCGACGCGTACACCTTCTCGCTGCCGATGATGGCGAGCGCCATGGACGCCGCCGTCTCGCCGGCCACCGCCATCACGATCGGGCAGCTGGGCGGCCTCGCGTGCCTCAACCTCGAGGGACTGTGGACGCGCTACCAAGACCCCGAGCCGGTCTATCAGGAGATCGGCGAGCTCAGCGACGAGAAGGCCACGCGCCGCATGCAGGAGCTCTACCTCGAGCCCGTCAAGGAGGAGCTGATCGGCCGGCGCGTCGAGGAGATCAAAGCCGGCGGGGTCACCAGCTGCGCCTCGCTGACGCCCCAGCGCGTGGAGCAGTACGCGCCGGTGGTGCTCGCGGCGGGCCTCGACGTCCTCGTGATCCAGGGGACCGTCGTCTCCGGTGAGCACGTGTCCAGCCAGCACGAGCCGCTCAACCTCAAGGAGTTCGTTCCCGCGTTCGACATCCCCGTGATGGTGGGTGGCTGCGCCTCGTACTCCACGGCGTTGCACCTCATGCGCACGGGCGCCGTGGGCGTGCTGGTCGGCGTGGGACCGGGCAACGCGTGCACCACGCGCGGCGTCCTGGGCGTGGGCGTGCCGCAGGCCACCGCCATCGCGGACGCGGCGGCGGCCCGCCGGGAGCACCAGCACGAGACCGGCCGCTACTGCCACGTCATCGCCGACGGCGGCATGCGCACCGGGGGGGACATCGCGAAGGCCATCGCGTGCGGCGCCGACGCCGTCATGATCGGCTCGCCCATGACGCGCGCCTACGAGGCCCCCGGCCGCGGCTACCACTGGGGCATGGCAACGTTCCACCCCACGCTCCCGCGCGGCGCCCGCGTCAAGACCCAGCAGGTGGCGTCCATCGAGGAGATCCTCAAGGGGCCCGCTCACGAGAACGACGGCACCTTCAACCTGTTCGGAGCCCTTGCCACGTCGATGGCGACCACCGGCTACGCCACCATCAAGGAGTTCCAGAAGGCCGAGCTCGTGATCGCGCCGTCCATCAAGACGGAGGGCAAGACGTACCAGACCCAGCAGCGCGTGGGGATGGGCCACTGACCGACGCCGCGCCGCGCCCGGTCCTCGTCGTCGATCTGGGGGCACAGTACGCCCAGCTGATCGCGCGGCGGGTGCGCGAGGCGCGGGTCTACTCCGAGATCGTCCGTCACGACGCCACGCCCGATCAGCTGCGCGCCAAGCGCCCCGCCGGGATCATCCTGAGCGGGGGTCCGGCCAGCGTGTACGAGGAGGGGGCCCCGCAGGTGGATGCCCGCGTCTTCGGGCTCGGCGTACCGGTGCTGGGGATCTGCTACGGGCATCAGCTCATGGCGCGTGCGATGGGCGGCGAGGTGGCCGCGACGGGGGAGCGCGAGTACGGGGGGACGCGGCTCGTCGTCGAGCCCGGTTCCCGCCTGCTCCAGGATCTCCCGGGTGCCGAGACGGTGTGGATGAGCCACGGAGACGCCGTGACCCGCGCCCCCGAGGGGTTCCGCGTGACCGCGCGCACGGAGCAGATCCCCATCGCCGCCATGGAGGACCCCGAGCGGCGCCTGTATGCCGTGCAGTTCCACCCGGAGGTCTCGCATACAGGCCACGGGCAGGACGTCCTCAAGCGCTTCCTCTACGACGGCTGCGACCTTTTGCCCGACTGGACGCCCACGAACATCATCGAGGACGCCGTCGAGCGCATCCGTGCCCAGGTCGGGGACGCCCGCGTCCTGTGCGCGCTCTCGGGCGGCGTGGACTCGGCCGTGGCCGCCCTGCTCGTGCATCGGGCCGTGGGCGACCAGCTCACGTGCGTGTTCGTGGATCACGGCCTGAACCGTGCCGGCGAGCCCGATCAGGTGGAGGAGACGTTCTCGCGGCATTTCCGCATCCCGCTGGTGCACGTGAAGGCCGCGGACCGGTTCCTCGCGAGGCTGGCGGGCGTGACCGATCCGGAGCGCAAGCGCAAGGTGATCGGGACGGAGTTCATCCGCGTGTTCGAAGAGGTCGCGCGCGACCACGCGGACGCGAGGTTCCTGGTGCAGGGGACCCTGTACCCCGACGTCATCGAATCGGGCTCCGACACGGCCGCGAACATCAAGAGCCATCACAACGTGGGCGGGCTGCCCGAGGACATGGACCTCGCGTTGGTGGAGCCGCTGCGCGACCTCTTCAAGGACGAGGTGCGGCAGATCGGCGCGGAGCTGGGACTGCCCGAGGAGGTCGTGCAACGCCAGCCGTTCCCCGGCCCGGGCCTGGCCGTTCGGATCGTGGGAGAGGTGAACGCCGAGAACCTCGGCAGGGTGCGCGGCGCCGATCACATCGTCCGCGAGGAGATCCGGCGCGCGGGCCTGGAGGGGGAGACGTGGCAGGCGTTCTGCGTCCTGCTCGCCGACGTGCAGAGCGTGGGCGTCATGGGCGACGCCCGTACCTACGAGGCCCCGATCGTGGTGCGCGCTGTGACCTCCGAGGACGCCATGACGGCGGACTGGGCCCGGCTCCCGCACGAGGTCCTCGACCGCATCTCGAGCAGGATCGTGCGCGAGGTGCCCGGCGTGAACCGCGTGGCCTATGACGTGACGAGCAAGCCGCCGGGCACCATCGAGTGGGAGTAGGCCCACCCGGCGATCTTCCCCGGCCAGGATCTTCTTGCGAGAATCTTCATCCGAGTGTTGACCAGCCGTGCATTGGCCTCTATTCTCCACGCCATACGTAGTTCGGCCTACACCGGATGCCGAACTAGGCACCAGCAGCGAGAAGGAGTATGGCCGTGGGAGTCTCCGGCATGTCGGTCCGTTCGTGTGCCCGTAAGGTGACGTTGGTGAGCATCGTCGTCGCCATGGTGATGGCGCTGGGCGCAACGGGAGCCTCGGCCTTGCCCGGCAACAAGCCCGCCAACACCCTGGGCACGAACGGCAAGGTGCGCGCCCTCCTGCAGGTGGGCAACGTGATGTGGGTGGGGGGACAGTTCTCCGCCCTGTCGAACGGGTCCTCGGCCACCAACCTCGCCGCGCTCGACGTCGTCTCCGGCCAGGAGGCCGGCGGCGTGAGCGCCCCCGAGCTCGGGGGATCCGGATCGATCGTGTACGACCTCACGAGCGACGGCAACACGGTGTACGCGGCGGGCAAGTTCACCGCTCCCAACGGCGCAGCGAACCTCGTCGCGTTCAACGGGACGAGCGGCGCGCTGATCAAGTCATTCAAGGCTCCGGCCCTCAAGTCGGCGCTCTTCGCCGACGGCGACGTCCTGGCGGGCTCCGCCAAGCTCCAGGCCTTCCTGCCGAGCGGCACGAAGGATGCCTCCTGGACCGTCACGACCGCGAAGACCGATGCCTCGCTCCGCTCCCACAAGACGGTCCCGTCGTTCCGCGACATGAAGCCCGCACCGGGCGGCGGGTTCTTCGCCGCCTGTCAGTGCGACTGGGTGCTCAACCCCGGCGAGGCGCAGAACGCGGGCACGCAGACCAAGTCGATCGTGAAGCTGAACGCCGACGGTTCCGTCGACCGTTCCTGGACGCCGAGCAACCTGTCGGCCTCGAGCGCCTCCTTCGGGATCGACCTGTACGTGGACGGAAGCGACGTCGTCCTCGCCGCGGGCGGATCGGACTTCACCGCGAAGTACAACGGGTCTACCGGGAGTCAGATCTGGAAGACGGACACGAACGGCTCCTCCCAGGCGGTCACGCGCTACAGCGATCAATCCGGGGCGAACTACATCGTGGGCGGCCACTACCGCTGCGTGGTGAACGACTACCACCCCAAGCTCTCGGCGCTCACGCTCGCCGGAAAACTCGACCCGAGCTGGACGGTCGCGCCCACCCCTCAGTACAACGGGATCTGGGTGGTGGCGGTGGATAGCCACGGCCACCTGTGGATCGGCGGAGAGTTCAAGAAGCTCGGCACGGGCTGGACGCCGAAGCCTTGCAGCGACGTGCACCCCGCGTCCACCGGCGCCGTCGCGCAGCAGTCGGTCGCTCGGATCGACTGAGACGCGACGCCTGGGTCGAGGCGGGCCGGCTAGCCGTTCTCGCGGACGGCCGTGACGATCAGCCGCTGCGAGCTCTGATATTTCGGGTGGCACGTCGTGAGGACGAGCGTGGGCTTCGCCGTCTGGTGCAGGACGGCTCCCGAGCCCGCCTCCTGCACCACGAAGGGATCGCGGTCCACGCGGTAGGTGTACGTCCCGTATTCGGTGCGCAGCGTTACCTCGTCGCCGGCTCGGAGCTCGTCGAGGTTGAAGAAGGGGTGCAGGTAGGTCGTGCGGTGTCCGGCGATGCCCACCCTGCCGGCGGCGTCCCACGGATCCGCGGTGTCGGGATAGTGGCCGGGGCCGAGCTTGAGATCCTCGTAGGCCGTCCCCTGGACCACCATCATGTCGAGGTCGATCGCGGGGATCTGGATCTCCGCGTACCGATCGCCGAGCGGGACGGGTGCGGCCAGCGCCGGCGGCTTGGAGTCCACGATCCCCTCGAAGCCGCGTCGCAGTTCGCTCTGCGCCCGCTGCGTCGTGAGGCCGGTACCCCACAGCAGCCACCCCACGTACCCGCCGAACGCGGTCGCGAGCAGCAGGCAGCCGATCCCGATCCAGTGCGCCACGAGACGCCAGCCGCGCCGACGGTGCGGGGCGGCGCGCGTGGTGGTCGCCCCGGGGGCGACGGTGGTGATCTCGGCCATGGCGACCACGGTACCGCGGTCGAGAGGTCTCAAGGCGGACCTAGACTGTCGCCGTGACCGAGGTATCCCCCCTGATCGAGGGGCTCAACGACATCCAGGCTGAGGCGGTCCTGCACACCGAGGGGCCGGTCCTGATCGTGGCGGGGGCGGGTTCGGGCAAGACCCGGGCCCTCACCCATCGCATCGCCTACCTCATCCGCGAACTGGGGATCTCCCCCGGGGGGATCCTCGCCATCACCTTCACGAACAAGGCCGCGCGAGAGATGGCGGCGCGCGTGGAGGCGCTCCTGGGCGCGCGGGTCGCGAAGGGGATGTGGATCCTCACGTTCCACTCGATGTGCGCGCGGCTCTTGCGCCGCGAGCACGCTTACCTCGAACTGCCCTCGAGCTTCACCATCTACGACGAGGGCGACACGGAGCGACTGATCGGCGGGATCGTTCGCGACATCGACCTCGACCCCAAGCGGTTCCCCCCGCGAGCCCTCGCCGGCGCCATCGGGCGCGCCAAGGATCAGGTGATCGACGCCCGGCGCTTCGCCGAGCTCGCCGCGAACTTCTACGAGGAGACGGTCGCGAAGGTGTACGCGGCCTACGAGACGCGCAAGCGCACCGCGGGCGCCCTGGACTTCGACGACCTCATCATGGAGACGGTGCGGCTCTTCGAGGAGCACCCCGAGGTCCTGCAGCACTACCAGGAGCGGTTCCGCTACCTCCTCGTCGACGAGTATCAGGACACGAACCGCGCGCAGTACCAGCTCGTGAACCTGCTGGCGGAGCGCTACCGCAACGTCTGCGTGGTGGGCGACGCGGACCAGGGCGTGTACAGCTGGCGAGGGGCCACCATCGCGAACCTGCTGGAGTTCGAACGCGACTACCCCGACGCCACCGTGTTCCTGATGGAGCAGAACTATCGCTCCACGCAGAACATCCTGGAGGTCGCGAACGCGCTGATCGAGCACAACGTCCAGCGCAAGCCCAAGAGCCTGTGGACCGAGGCCGCGACCGGCGAGCTCGCCGTGCAGTACCGGGCGAACGACGAGCACGACGAGGCGTTCTTCCTGGCCCAAGAGGTCGAGCGCCTGCGCGAGTCCGAGGGGTACCGCTACCGGGACGTCGCGGTCTTCTACCGCACCAACGCACAGTCCCGCGTGCTCGAGGACGTGTTGATGCGCGTGGGGATGCCGTACAAGGTCTTCGGTGGCGTCAGGTTCTACCAGCGCAAGGAGATCAAGGACGTGCTCGGCTACCTGCGCCTGCTCATGAACCCGCAGGACGTCATCTCATTCCGGCGCGTGGTGAACACGCCCAAGCGCGGCATCGGCGATGCCACGGTGGCGGCCTTGGAGTCGTTCGCGCGCGACCAGGAGATCACGGTGGTAAACGCCGCGCAGCGCGTCGACGAGATCCCCGTCCTTCAGAACCGGGCGAAGGGGGCGGTGGCCGGGTTCAACCAGGTGATGGAGACGCTGCGCGTCCACTGGGAGGATGGGGCGGGGCCGGCGCGCATGGTGGAGTTCGCCGCGCTGGAATCGGGCTACCTCGCGGAGCTCGAGGCCGATCGAAGCGTGGAAGCGCAGGGCCGGATCGAGAACCTGCAGGAGCTCTCGGGTGTGGCCGCGGAGCTCCTGGCGCGGGAGCCCGAGGCCTCACTCCCCGATTTCATCGAGCAGGTCTCGTTGGTGGGGGAGCAGGACGAGTACCAGGAGGAGGACTCCGCCATCACCCTGATGACGCTGCACATCGCCAAAGGGCTCGAGTTCCCCATCGTGTTCATGGTGGGGATGGAGGACGGCATCTTCCCGCACTATCGATCGATGACGGACGCCGCCGCCCTGGAGGAGGAGCGGCGGCTCGCGTACGTGGGGATCACGCGCGCGCGCGAGCGCCTGTACCTCACCCAGGCGTGGAGCCGCACGCTCTTCGGGCAGACGCAGTACAACCCGCCTTCGCGGTTCCTCAACGAGATCCCCCCGCACCTCGTGCAGCGCAAGGAGGGCGAGGGGCGGGCGTCGGGGGGCTCCCGCCGCGGGTCCGCGGGCGGCCGCTACCCGGGCAGCGACCGTGGGGGCGGCCGCGTCATCGGTGGGCGCTCCGGGGGCGACACGGGTCTCGACCCCGCCCGGGACTGGACGCCGCCCGTCCCGTTGGCGCAAGCCAAGCGCGACGCTCCGTCGATCGGCCCCGGGGATACCGTGGTGCACGAGAAGTGGGGCGAGGGCGTGGTGCTGGCTGTGAGCGGCGCCGGCGACGGTACCGAGGCCACCATCGCATTCGGCGAGGTGGGTGAGAAGCGGGTGCTCCTTGCCTATGCGCCGCTGCGCAAGGCCGGCTGACGCTCAGCGGAAGATCGCGAGATAGCCCGCCACCACGATCAGCAGCCCGGCCACGAGCGGAGCGATGACCCAGGCCAGACCGAGCCTGCCGCGGTAGGGTCCCAGGGTGCCCACCTTGGTGGTGGGCTTGAGGCCGGGCGGGCGGATCTGGATCTTCTTCCCCATGCCGCTCCAGCCTACGGCACGGCGGTGGCGGAGGACGATCGACGATGCGGGTCAGGCTGGCGGGCGCGATCGTGGCGACCGCCCTCGTCGGGGCGCTGGCGCCGGGCGAGGCGCGGGCCGGGGTGGTCGGCGGAGTCATCCGCGTGGATCAGGTCGGCTACCCCCTCGGCTCCCCCAAGCGCGCCTACCTCCTGTCGCCCGCGCCCTGCGCCGGCGCGGCGTTCGTGATCAAGGACGGGGCCGCCACGGTGTTCAGCGGCAGCGCGGGAGGCGACCGCGGCGCGTGGAACGCCGCCTACGGCCATGTCTGCGCGTTGGACTTCGGCAGCGTCATCACGCCGGGGACCTACACGGTGCAGGCGGGCGGCGCCACGTCCCCGCCCTTCGCCATCGACACCGCCGCCAACCTGTACGGGCCGCTGCTGGCGAACGCCCTGGTCTTCTATCAGGCCCAGCGCGACGGGTCGGACGTGGTGGGCTCGGTGCTCAGGCGGAAGCCGTCGCACCGGCACGACGCTCATGCCGCCGTCTATCGCATCCCGAACTACCGCGGCGAGACACTCGTGGGGGACCTCACGAAGGTCGGCGGCCCGGTCAACGTAGCGGGCGGCTGGTTCGACGCCGGCGACTACGTGAAGTTCACGGGGACCACCTCGTTCACGGTCGCCATGATGCTGGGTGCGGTCCGCGACCATCCCAGCCTGTTCGACGTGGGAGGCGGACCCGCGTTCCGGGCGGAGGCGCGCCGCGGCGTCGCCTGGCTGCTGAAGATGTGGAACGACCGGCGCCGCGTCCTCTATTACCAGGTGGGGATCGGAAGTGGGAACGCGAAGATCCTCGCCGACCACGACGTGTGGCGCCTGCCCCAGAAGGACGACGGGATGCGGCAACACGCCCGGCGCTACCTCGCGCATCGGCCCGTCTTCCGCAGCGGCCCCCCGGGGTCTTCGGTCACGCCCTCGCTCGCCGGCCGGGTCGCCGCCGTGTTCGGCCTCTGCGCTCAGGTGTGGCGCGGCACACCGCTCGCTTCGCGATGCCTGCGCTCGGGCCAGCACGTGTTCGACCTCGCGAAGACCTCGCACGTGGGGACCCAGGTGACGTCGTCGCCCGTGGACTACTACCGAGAGGACGGATGGCGCGACGACTTGGAGTTCGGCGCCACGGAGCTCTACCGCGGGCTCACCGAGCCGTCGGCGCCGGCGCCCGTCAAGGCCCACGCCTACCCCCGCTACTACCTGCGGCGCGCGGCCGCTTGGGCGCACGCCTACCTCAACAGTTCCCGGGACGCGGACACCCTGAACCTGTACGACACCTCGGGTCTGGCGCATGCGGAGCTGATCGACGCGATCTCCTCGGGCGGTGCCGCCGGCCTCGCCGTCACGCGCGCTCAGCTCCTCGCCGGCCTCCGCCGTCAGCTCGACGCGGCATCCGCCGCTTCCGCTGCGGATCCCTTCGGGTTCGGCGCCGGCCGGTGGGATCCCGCGCCGCACGCCTTCGGTCTGGTCACGCAGGCTCTCGCGTACGACCGTGAGACCGGAACGAAGGCCTACGCGGCGCTGGCGCGCCGCCAGCTCGACTGGGCGCTGGGCGCGAACGCCTGGGGCTCGTCCTTCGTGGTCGGTGCAGGAAGGACGTTCCCGCACTGCATGCAGCATCAGGTCGCGAACCTCGTCGGATCGCTCGACGGGACCCCGCCGCTGCTCCAGGGGGCGACTGTCGACGGTCCCAGCACCTACATCCCGGGCAAGGGGTTCTTCGACAATGCGCCGGCCTGCCCGCTCGACGGCGCGCATCCGTTCAAGCCGTTCGATCGGGGCCGGTGGCGCTACGTGGACCGTGTGACGTCGTGGTCGACCGTGGAGCCGACGCTCGACTACACCGTGTTGTCGTTCCTGGCGTTCGCGCAGATGGCCGCGGGCTGATCCGGCACCTCAGCGCGAGAGGCGATCGAGCACGTTCCGCGTTACGCGCGCGACCGCGGGATCGCCCAGGCCGTCCGTCCAGTCCGTGACCCCGGCGTTGAACACGGCGCCGCCCCCCGGCCTGGTGAACGTGGCGATGCAGGCGTGGTTGTTGCTCACCCGATGGATCTGGGCGCGCCAGTCGTCTCCGAACACGGCCATCGCCGTGTTCTCGAGCTCGCCGGGCTCGTGCGCGTACCGGCTCGGCTGCTCCTGCTGGGACCACAGCCGCGCCGGGGCCGTGGCGAGGACCGTGAGCCCGGCGGGCGCGCCGTCGTCTCCCGTGGGGACCGGCAGGCCGTCCACGAGGGTGAAGTCGCAGCCGTCGACCTCGTAGGCAACGATCGAGTCGGCGCGCCCCAGCTCGTCGCCGTAGCGCAGGCTGGTCCCCTCGAAGGCCCAGTGCTCCGGACGCCACACCGTGTACGCCCCCGAGCCGCGCGGCACGCCCAGTCCGTAGCGCGAGTACCCGCCGCGCGTGAACGTGAGCCCGGTCGTGGAGGGCTCGGGACGCCCGATCCGCCGGTCCGACCAGACCCCGCTCATGAACCGCTCGCCTGGGGTCCCCACCACGGGGTCCTCGTCGGCGCGGTACTTGAAGCACGTCATCGCCCGATGGTCATCCTCGAAGCGCACCTGCCAGAAGCACATGTTGCCGCCGAAGATCGCGGCGTTGCCGTCGGCCCCGGTGAATGCGTCGAGCGCGTCGCGCATGCCCCAGGACCAGTACTCGTCGTGGCCCACCGACAGGAACAGCCTGTGGCCCTCGAGGATCTCGGGGTGAAGCTCGAGGTCTTGGGAGACGGCCACGTCCACCGCGTACCCGTTGCCTTCGGCCCAGGCAAGGAAGGGCCGCTCCCAGTTCCACCACCCGGCACCACCGCTCCAGACCGACAGTCCGAGCGCCTCCGCCCAGTGGAAGAACCAGCGCGCCTCCCGGTCGGGCTCCGGTTGCATCTTCCGTCGGTGGGGCTCCGGCTTGACGAGGAACCCGGGCGCGAGCGGCCGCTCGAAGGAGACGCGGGTGCCGCCCGTGTACAGCGATAGCCCGCCCCAGTCGTTGTAGGCGTTCCAGGTGCTGGTTGACAGGACCAACAGGATCGGAGCGGGCGCGTCCGGGCGGGGGCGAACCACGAAGAAGGCGTCGGCTCGCTCGTCGCCAGCCGTGAGGGTGACGGCGTAGTAGCCCGACGCCCAGTCACCGCCGGTGGGAACCTCAAGGGTCTCCGGCCAACCGCAGCCGTTCGCGGAGGCGTTCGGCGGCGTGGCGTGCAACGCGCCCGCGATACCCGCTGCCGACCACACGACGTCACGGGTATGCCCGTCGCGGGCCACTTCCACGTCGAACGCGGGGGCATCGGTCGAGACGTGCAGTATCACCGGCTCGCCGGGCACCACGCTCTGGGGCCAGCCGTAGGCCTCGATCATGCCCGGAGTCTAGCGAGCGGATACCGGCGCCCGATGCGCGACGCGCCGATGGCACAGGGTCCCACCGACCCGTCGGCGCCCGTACCGTGACGACGTGCGCCACACGCTGCTCGGGCTAGCCTGACGGCTATGGCGGGATCCTCAGCCGGCGTGTCGGTCGAGGTGCGTGTCGATCCTCGCGCTGAGCGCGTCCAGGCGGCCGTCGACCCCATCGAACCGCGAATCCATCCTTCCCTCGAGCTGATCGATCCGGCCCGACAGTGAATCGATCCGGCCCGATTGTGAATCGATCCGGCCCGATAGTGAGTCGATCCGACCATCGAGCCGAACTCCGAGTCCGTCGATCCGGTTCCCGAGTGCGTCACCGAGGGAGTCCACTCGCCCACCCAGATAGAACAGCGTCCCCAGCGAGACGGCGCCGAAGATCCCGATGGCGGTCCAGATCGCAGGGATCATGGGATCACCGTAGCATCGGCGTCCGCGGCGAACCGTGACGCGGGTCACCGCGGCCGCAAACCGGTGCCGCGCGGGCCGTTCGCTAGACTGCCGGGCGTGGCCGGCACGTTCCGCATCATCGTGGGCAAGCCGGGCCTCGACGGGCACGACCGCGGGGCCAAGGTCGTGGCGCGTGCGTTGCGCGACGCGGGATTCGAGGTGATCTATACGGGCCTGCACCAAACCCCCGAGCAGATCGCCGAGACCGCCATCCAGGAGGACGCAGACGCCGTGGGGCTCTCGTGTCATTCCGGCGCGCACATGACGCTGTTCCCCAAGGTCGTGGCCGAGCTGCGGGACCGGGACGCTGGCGACATCCTGGTGTTCGCGGGCGGCATCATCCCGGCCGAGGACATCCCGAAGCTCGAGGCCGCCGGCGTCGAGCGGGTGTTCACGCCCGGCGCCAACACCGGCGACATCGCCACCTGGCTCAACGAGCGCCTGGGCGCACCAACCCCGTAGGGAGGCCGGCGCGTGGATCTGTACGAGTACCAAGGCAAGGAGCTGTTCCGCGCCCAGGGGATCGCCACGCCCCGCGGGATCGTGGTGACGACCGGGGAGGCCGCGGAGGCCGGTGCGCGCGAGCTGGGCGGGCGCTGCGTCGTCAAGGTGCAGGTCCAGGTGGGCGGCCGCGGAAAGGGCGGCGGCGTCGTGATGGTGGACTCGCCACAGCGTGCCGGCGAAGAGGCGGCGCGCCTACTGGGGACCGATTTCAAGGGGCACCGGGTCACGCAGGTCCTGTGCGAGGAGCCGCTGCCCATCGCGGCGGAGTTCTACACCTCGGTCGTGCTCGACCGGTCCACGGGCGACTACCTCGCCCTGATGACGGCGGAGGGCGGCGTGGACATCGAGGAGCTCGCGCGCACGCGACCTGAGGCGCTGCGCCGCGTGCACGTCGACGCCATGCTGGGGATGCGCCCCTTCCACGTGCGCGAGCTCACGGGCTGCCTGCCGCAGGCGGCGCGCGAGGGGGCCGGCGACGTCGTGCGCCGGATGTACGATCTGCTGGCGGACCGCGACGCCACGCTCGTGGAGATCAACCCCCTCGTCCTCCTGGAGGACGGTCGCGTCGTGGCGCTGGACGCCAAGGTCACGATCGACGACAACGCGCTGTTCCGCCACGAGGAGATCGAGGCGATGAAGCGCGCGTTCCCGATCGATCCCGTCCAGGCCCGTGCGAACGAGCAAGGGCTGCAGTACGTGAAGCTCGACGGCAGCGTCGGCGTCATCGGCAACGGCGCGGGCCTCGTGATGTCCACGCTCGACGTCGTGGCGCAGGCCGGCGCGCGCGCCGCGAATTTCCTGGACGTCGGCGGCGGCGCGAGCGCGGACCAGATGGCCACGTCGCTCGAGGTCGTTCTCTCCGATCCGGCCGTGAAGGCCGTGTTCGTCAACATCTTCGGCGGGATCACGCGTTGCGATCTGGTGGCCGAGGGCATCGTCGCCGCGCTCGACCGGGTGGACGCGCAGGTTCCCCTCGTGGTGCGGCTGGACGGCACGAACGCCGAGGCGGGTCGCCGCATCCTCGCCGACGCCGCCCACCCCCGGATCGTGCCGGCCGCCACGATGATCGAGGCCGCCGAGCGCGCCGCCTCAATCGTGAACGGGGGCACGCCATGAGCATCCTGGTGGGGGCCGCCACCCGGCTCGTGGTGCAGGGCCTCACCGGGAAGGAGGGCACGTTCCACACCTTGCGGAACCGGGCCTACGGCACCGACGTGGTGGCCGGCGTCACCCCGGGCAAGGGCGGAGCGGACGTGGAGGGGATCCCCGTGCACGACACCGTCGCCGAGGCCGTGCGCGAGCGCGGCGCCAACACCGCCATGATCTTCGTGCCGCCTCGGTTCGCTTCGGAGGCGATCCTCGAGGCCGCCGACGCCGGCGTCGCGTTGGCGATCTGCATCACCGAGGGGATCCCGGCGAAGGACATGGCGCTCGTGCACAGCTACCTGCGAGGGTCCGAGACGACGCTGGTGGGGCCCAACTGTCCCGGCGTGATCAGCCCCGGAGAGGCCAACGTCGGCATCATCCCGCCCGAGGTCTGCCTGCGGGGGCGCGTAGGGTTCGTCAGCCGCTCCGGCACCCTCGTCTATCAGATCGTGCACGAACTCACCGGGCGCGGGATCGGCCAGTCCACGTGCGTGGGCATGGGCGGAGATCCCGTCCACGGCATCGGCTTCATCGAGGCCCTTGCCCTGTTCGAAGCGGACCCCGGGACCGACCTCGTGATCATGACCGGCGAGATCGGCGGGGACGACGAGGAGCGCGCCGCGGACTACATCCGGGAGCACGTGACCAAGCCGGTGGTCGCCTATATCGCGGGGTTCGAGGCCCCGCCCGGCAAGCGGATGGGCCACGCGGGCGCGATCGTGACCGGCTCGCAGGGAACCGCGTCCGCGAAGGCCGAGGCGTTGGAGGCGAGCGGCGTGCGGGTGGCGCGCAACCCCAGCCAGGTCGCCGAGCTCGTCCAGGACGCCCTGGGATGACCGAGCCGGCCCGGCCGGCCGAGCGCCGTCCGCCGGGATCGGTGCTTCCGGCGATCCACGCCGGGTTGGCGGGAGGGTTCCTCGCGTTCGCCGCGGCCACGTGCCTCGGCGTCGCCATCGCCCTGAGCGAGTTCGCGGCCTCGGGGGGCGCCTATCGGTTGTGGACCTGGGTGAAGGTCGGCTCCCTCTACGTGGTCTCCTTCGCCACGGTGTCCTTGCGCGCGACGGTCGTGGCCTCGGGGGAAGTCGGCACCGGCGTCTCCTCGGAGATCCGGCTGCGGTTCTCGCTGCTGCTCGGCTCGGTCGTGATGCTCTGGTTGCTCAGCCTCGCCGGGCGCCGGGTGGCACGAGCGGGTTCGCGGCCCTCCGCCGTCGCGGCCGGTGTGGTGGCCGGGGTCTTGGGGTTCGCCGCGCCCGTCTTCGCGATCGCGCTGCCTGCGACGCTCCGCTTCCCCGGGGCGCTGCGCGTGGAGGTGTCGCCCGTCCTGTGGCAGGCCGCGCTGTATCCGGCGCTGATCGCCGGGGTCGGCCTCGCCGCCGGCGTGGGGCTGGAGCGGCGCGATCGGATCCCCCCGGCGGTGGCGGCGGCCGTACGCGGCGGGTGGCGGATGTTCGTCTCGAGCTTGGTGCTGGCGTTCCTGGGCTTCCTCTCGCTCGCGGCCCTCAAGGAGGGGGACACCGGTGCGTACGCGCGAGAGATGCAGGGGGAGGGCAGGGTCGGGGCGTTGTCCGTCACGCACCATCTCCTGCTGCTACCCGATCAGTCCCTGTGGATCCTGGCTCCCTCGATGGGCGGATCGACCCACGTGTCCTTCGCCGGTGCCGATCGCAACGTCGTCTCGATCGATCGGGTCGATCTGGGCTCCGTGCCCCGGTACGTGATCGGAGGTCGCGCCGCCGGGTCCTCCGTCCCGCTCGGGGGCGGCTTCTACCTGTTCCTCCTCGTACCGGCCGTGGCCACGGTCCTCGGCGGTCGCGCCGCGGGGGATGCCTCATCGCGATGGCCGCGGCGGGGCGCCCGCGGGGCGGCCGCCGGCGTCGTGTTCGCGGCGTTGGTGGCCGCCGCGGCGTGGGGGTCCGCGATCACCGTCCCGATCCCCGCGGTCGGCTGGGCGCCTGCGTCCATCGAGGTGGCGATGCCCTCCACGGTCGTGCTCGCGCTGGCGTGGGGCGTGGTCGGGGGCGCGCTCGGGGGGCTCAGCTCGGGCCTAGGCGCGAGGACGCAGTCTCAGGCCGGGGTCCCGGTGCCCGAGCCGGGCTGAGCACCGCCCGCGACCTCCGTGAAGTGGTTCTCGATCTGCGTGTAGCGGCGCCACGCAGCCGCCCACCCCGTGTCGTCACGAGGGAACTTCTCGACGGGGGACATCGGAGCCGAGCGGTCCCAGATGCCGAAGAAGGTCCGCCCGTAGCCCAGCAGATAGCGCGTTCCCGAGTGCGTGTACCGCAGCGCCTCTTTGTCGGCGTTGTCGGGCATCACCACATCGGAGGTAGACGCGGACGGGGACGGGGTGGGGCCGCCGCCATCCTGGGGCACGCTCACGTTACGCGGTTCCTGCGCCGAGAAACGCGTCCATGCCTGGCGCCACCCCTCGTCCGTACGGGGGAAGCGCTCCGCGGCCGTGGAGGGGGACTGGCGGTCCCAGATCCCGAAGAAGTCGGCGCCGTAGCCCAAGACGAAGCGGTAGCCCGAATGCGTGTAGCGCACGGAGCCGGGGTCCTCGGGCGCGGCCACGGCCTCGACCGTGCCGGCGGATGCGGCCTCGGCCGTGACCGGGCTCGCGGTGGCCGGGGAAGCAGGGCTGTCCGGGGACGCGGACGCCGGTCCGGGCTCGGATGCGGTGGTGCTGCCCGATGCGCTCGACGCCGCCCGGGGCGGCGCCACCGTGAGGTCGCTCATGCAATAGCGGCATTTGATGGCCTCGTCCTGGATCTCTTCCGCGCAGTACGGACACTTCTTCACGGTCGTTCCTTTCCCCTCGTGCGATCGACCCCGACGCGGGGAGGGTACCCCGGGTGAGCGAGCCAAGGATAGCCGCTGTGGCCTGGGCCGATAGGCCCGGTGGTAGCGTGGCCGTCTTCCATGCACGCACGACTCGCGGTGCTCGTGTCCGGCTCGGGGACCAACCTCCAGGTGCTCCTTGACGACCGCGGCGTCGCGCCGCACATGGTGGTGGTTGGCTCGGATCGTCCGGGCGTCCGGGCGCTCGAGCGCGCTGCCGCTGCTGGGGTCGCCACGTTCGTGCTGGAACCGTCGAGCTTCCCGGATCGCGAGCGCTTCACGGTGGCGCTGCGCGAAGAACTCGTCGCTCGCGGGGTCGATACCGTCGTCCTCGCGGGGTTCATGCGCGTGCTGGCTCCCTCGTTCTTCGCCCCGTTCGCGGGCCGGGTACTGAACGTCCACCCGGCGCTGCTGCCCGCCTTCCCCGGGGCGCACGCCGTGGCGGACGCGCTCGCCTGGGGCGCGAAGGTCACGGGGGTCACGGTGCACCTCGTGGACGAGGAGACCGATCACGGGCCTATCGTGTTCCAGGAGTCGATCGCGATCGACGAGGGCGACGACCGGGATTCCCTGGAGCCGCGCATCCACGCGGTGGAGCACCGCCTGCTCCCGCGCGCCGTGACCGCGCTGCTCGAGGGGCGGCTGATCGCAGACGGGCGACGCATCCGTGTGCTGGAGCCGGCCACGTGAGCGACGCGACCCCGGTGCGCCGCGCGCTGCTGGCCGTCTACGACAAGCAGGGCGTGGTGGAGCTCGCGCGGACGCTGGTCGAGCTGGGTGTGGCGCTCGTGTCCTCCGGCGGGACGGCGCGGACCCTGCGCGAGGCCGGCCTCGAGGTCAGCTCCGTGCAGGACGTGACCGGGTCGCCCGAGATGCTGGGCGGCCGCGTGAAGACCCTGCACCCCAACATCCACGGCGGGATCCTCGCCGACCGGCGCAAGCCCGAGCACGTGGATCAGCTCGCCGAGCTCGGCATCGAGCCCTTCGAGTTGGTCGTGGTCAACCTCTACCCCTTCCGCGAGACCGTGGCCGCGGGCGTGGGGTTCGAGGACGTGATCGAGAAGATCGACATCGGCGGGCCCGCGATGGTCCGCGCGGCCGCCAAGAACTTCGCCTCGGTCGGCGTGGTGGTGGATCCGGCGCGCTACGGAGCGATCGCCGAGGAGCTGCGCGCCTCCGGCGGCCTTTCGCACGAGACGCGCCGTTCGCTGGCCGCCGCGGCATTCGCGCATACCGCGGCCTACGACGCGGCCGTCGCCTCCTGGTTCGCCGACCGGGACCGTCCCCCTGAGGCGCTGCCGGGGTTCGTCGGTCTCGCGTTCGAGAAGCTCGGGGAGCTCCGGTACGGCGAGAACCCGCACCAGCGAGGTGCCCTGTACCGCGAGGCCACCACGCCGGGCCCGCTCAACGGCGCGAGCGTCTTGCAGGGCAAGGACATGTCGTTCAACAACTGGCTTGACGCGTACGCCGCCTACGACCTCGTGGGCGCGATGCCTCCGGGCGCGTGCGTGATCGTGAAGCACAACAACCCGTGCGGCGCGGCGTCCAAGGGGAGCCCCGCCGAGAGCTACCGCGCCGCGTTCGCCTGCGACGACGTGTCGGCCTTCGGGGGCATCGTCGCGTTCAACCGGGAGGTCGGCCTCGACGAGACCCAGGCCATGGCCGGGGTATTCACCGAGGTGGTGGTGGCGCCGTCGTTCACGGCAGCGGCGAGCGCGGCGTTCGCAGAGCGGCCCAACCTGCGCGTGCTGGCGGCACCTCCCCTGACCGGCGCCGGCCTCGAGGTCCGTCCCCTGCCGGGCGGAGCGCTCGTCCAGGATCGCGATCTGCCGACCGAAGGACGCGATGGTTGGAAGGTGGCATCGCGTCGCGAGCCCACCGAGGCGGAGTGGGACGACCTCGCGCTTGCCTGGTCGATCGGCTGGCGCGTGAAGTCCAACGCCATCGTGTTCGTGAAGGAGGGTGCCACGGTGGGCGTCGGCGCGGGACAGATGTCGCGGGTGGACGCGGCATGGATCGCTGCGCGCAAGGCCGGCGATCGCGCGCGAGGGGCCGTCGTGGCCTCCGATGCGTTCTTCCCCTTCCCCGATGCCCTGGAGGTGGCCGCCGACGCGGGGTGCACGGCCGTGATCCACCCGGGCGGTTCCAAGGGCGACGATGATGTGCTCGCGGCGGCCGAGGCGCGCGACATGGCCGTCGTCTTGACGGGCACCCGGCACTTCCGGCACTGAAAGCACGGCTTTGGTCGGCCCCGGCGGGCCCGGGTAGGATGCCCCGCGTGACCGCCCGCATCCTGGACGGACGAGCCGTATCGGCGCAGATCCGCGCGGAGGTATCCGGGCGCGTTCGCGCGCTCTCGGACAGGGGCGTGATGCCCGGCCTGGCCGCCGTGTTCGTGGGCGACGACCAGGCCTCGCGGATCTACGTGGGCGCCAAGCACAAGGCATGCGCCGACGTCGGCATCCGCTCCGAGCAGGTCGACCTGCCCGCCTACGTCACGGAGGGTCAGCTGCTCGCCACGCTGCGACGGCTCAACCGCGACCCCGAGATCCACGGCGTCATCGTTCAGCTGCCGATGCCCCCGCATCTGCGCGAACTGGAGGTGCAGCGCACCGTTGCGCCGGAGAAGGACGTCGACGGCCTCCACCCTTGGAACGTCGGCATGTTGATGCGCGGCGAGCCCACGTTCACGCCCGCGACGCCCTACGGGATCGTGGAGCTGTTGCTACGCAGCAAGATCCCGCTCGAGGGTCAGGAGGTCGTGGTGGTGGGCTACGGCGACCTCGTGGGCGCGCCGCTGTCCATCATGCTCGCGCAGGACTCGATCCGCGGGAACGCCACGGTCACCTGCACCCACATCAAGACGCGCGACCTCAAGGCCCACACGCTCAACGCGGACATCCTCGTGGCGGCGGCCGGCGTGCCGCAGCTGATCGGCGGCGACATGATCAGGCCCGGCGCCACCGTGATCGACGTGGGTGTGCACCGCACGGCGGAGGGGCTGGTCGGCGACGTGAAGTACGACGAGGTCGCCGAGGTCGCCGGGGCCATCACCCCGGTGCCCGGCGGGGTGGGGCCGATGACGGTCGCCATGCTCCTGGTGAACACGGTGACGGCCACCGAGGCCGCGGCGTTCGGCCGGTGACGAAGCCCGGCGGCCGGCTCGCCGCCATCTTGGGTTCCGGCTCCTTCGCGGTCACCGGCGAGATCGCGCCGCCGCGCTCGGCCGACGGCGCGGGCGTCACCGAGCATGCCCGGGGCCTCGTCGGCTACGTGGACGCGGCGAACGTCACGGACAACCCCACCGCCTCCGCCCACCTGTCGGCGGTGGCGGGCGTCGCGCTCGTGGCCGCCGCGGGCATCGAGCCCACGCTGCAGCTGACCGTGCGCGACCGCAACCGGCTCGCGCTCACGGCGGACCTGCTGGGGGCCTGGGCGATGGGGGCACGAAACCTCCTGTGCCTGTCCGGCGATCCCATCGCGATCGGCGATCATCCCGATGCCGCCGTGGTGAACGACCTGAGCGTGCTCGGGCTGGTGGCGCTCGCCCGGCGCCTGCGCGAGGAGGGACTCACGCTCGACGGCGCCGAGATCGCCGAGCCGCCGCGTTACCTGATCGGGGTCGCCGACGTGCCGCTCGCGGACCCCTACGATCCCGCGCGCCTCGAGGCGAAGCTGGACGCCGGCGCCGACCTCATCTGGACCCAGATCGCCTACGACGTGGAGGCGCTGGCGTCCTGGGCGGGCCTCCTGCGCTCTCGCGGCGTGCTGGAGCGCGCCAAGGTCCTGGTGGGCGTCGTTCCGCTGCGCACCGCCAAGGGTGCCCGCTTCATGGACGAGCGGCTGCCCGGCGTGCGCGTGCCGCCCGCCTTCCTCCAACGGCTGGACGCGGCGGGGGACGAGGCTCCGTCCGTGGGGCTGAGGATCACCATCGACGTCGTGAGGGCGATCGCCCAGATCCCGGGCGTCGACGGCATCCACCTGATGGGCATGGGGCACGACGACGCGGTGCGGGCCGTGGTGGAGGAGGCTCGCCTGTTCCCCCGCCCCACCGGCGCCAGGGCGTAGCGCCGCTACCTGCGGTCCTCGATCGGGACCCAGACCTGGTCCTTAGGACCCACGTACTCGCTGCCGGGCCGGATCACCTTGTTGTCGGCGTACTGCTCGCGCACGTGCGCGGTCCACCCGGCCATCCGCGCGAGCGCGAAGATCGGCGTCATGAGGTCCGTGGGGATCCCCACCACGTGGTACACGCCGGCGGCATACAGGTCCACGTTGGGCCACAGCCCCTTCTGCTCGTAGACCGCGTCCTGCAGGCTCTCGAAGATCTCCGCCCACACGGGGTCGTCGTGCCGCTCCCCGGCCTCGCGCGCCAGCCGCTTGAGGATCGTCGCGCGCGGGTCCATGGTGCGGTACACGGCGTGGCCGAAGCCCATCACCTTCTCGTGGTGCGCGAGCCGCTCGGTGACGTAGGCGGCGGCGCGCTCGGGCCGACCGACCTCCTCCGCCATCTTCATCGCTCCCTCGTTCGCGCCGCCATGCAGCGGGCCCTTCAGGGCGCCGATGGCACCGGTGATGGCGCTGAACATGTCCGAGAGCGTGGAGGCGATGATGCGAGCTGTGAACGTGGAGGCATTCATGGTGTGGTCGGCGTAGAGCACGAATGTCGTGTCGAGCGTGTCCGCGTCGTCCATGTCGGGCTCGTCGCCGAGCAGCATCCAGAGGAAGTTCGCGGCGTGGGGGAGCTTGGGGTCCGGCGGGACCACCTCCTGGCCGGTCCGCAGCCGGTGGTAGGCGGCGATCAACGTGGGGATCTTCGCGATCAGGCGCATCGCCTTGCGGTACTCGGCCTCGGGCGAGTGGTCCCAGCCGTCGGGGTCATACGCGCTCGCCGCGCTTACCGACGTGCGGAGCATGGACATCGGGGAGGCCTGCTGGGCGAGCGTGCTCAGGAGCCTTCCGAGGAAGGGGGAGATCTCGCGCTCTTCGGCCAGGAACTCGTTCAGCTCGTCCAGCTCGTCGCGCGTGGGCAACCTGCGGTTGTGCAAGAGGTAGACGATCTCCTCGAAGGAACAGTGGGCCGCGAGGTCGGCGATGTCATAGCCCACGTACCACAGACGTCCCTGCTCTCCGTCGATGTCGGAGATCACGGTCTGCGCGGCGACGATCTCTCGCAGGCCCTTTTCGGTCACGCGTTCCACCCCTCCGGCAGCTTCGACGGCGTCCGGCCTTCCTCTCGTGAGGACTCCGGGCGGCCCGAGCGCCATCTGTCAGGATAGTCGCCGGGCCTCCCAGGGACCAAGGCCGGGGACGGGCTCGTCCACTTCGGAAGGGACGCGCGTGGGACATCGCATCACCTTGATCCCCGGGGACGGGATCGGGCCCGAGGTTGTGGAGGCGTCCCGTCGAGCGATCGAGGCGACCGGCGTGGACGTCGCGTGGGATCGCCGCGCGATGGGGTCGGGCGCCTTCGCCCGCACGGGTCGATCCTTGCCCGCCGCCACCCTCGATGCGATACGTTGGAACCGCGTCGCGCTGAAGGGCCCCGTGGAGACGCCCGTGACGAGCGGCCTCCGCAGCGTGAACATGACCCTGCGACAGGAGCTCGACCTCTACGCGAACGTGCGGCCGTGCCGTCTGTATCCGGGCGTGCCCTCCGTCTACGAGCGGGTCGACCTCGTGGTCGTGCGCGAGAACACCGAGGGGATGTACACGGGCTTCGAGTTCGAGATGGGCACCGCGGCGGTGAAGGAGCTCATCGGGTTCGTTTTCGACACCACGGGCCGGCGGATACGCGAGGACAGCGGCATCTCCATCAAGTCCATCAGCGAGCACGGGAGCGAGCGCATCGTGCGGTTCGCGTTCGAGTGGGCGAAGAGGCACGGCCGCTCCGCCGTCACCGCGAGCCACAAGGCGAACATCATGAAGCACTCCGACGGATTGTTCCTCGAAGTGGCGCGCCGCGTCGCGTCGCAGGACTACCCCGAGATCGCGTTCACCGACCGCATCATCGATGCGCTATGCATGCAGCTGGTCTCCGCCCCCGACCGCTTCGACGTCCTCGTCATGGCGAACCTGTACGGGGACGTGGTGGCGGAGTTGGGCGCCGGACTGTGCGGCAGCGTGGGCGTGGCCCCCGGGGCACACTTCGGCGGGCGCGACGGCCGCGAGCTCGCCGTGTTCGAGGCCACGCACGGCACCGCGCCGGACCTGGCGGGGACGAATCAGGCGAACCCGTTCGGCCTGATGCTCTCGGGTGCCATGATGCTGCGCCACATCGGTGAGCAGGACGCCGGCGACGGGCTGGAGGCCGCCGTGCTCTCGGTCCTGGCCGAGGGGGTGCATGTGCCGCGCGACCTGCGGGCGCCGGGTGACGAGCGCCCCTGGGCCGGGACCTTCCAGGCCGCCGACGCGGTGATCGGCGCGCTCTGATATGCCGACCCGCGAGGAGTTCGCCGCGGCCGTGGAAGCCGACCTCGTCGAGCACGTCGCCCGTCTGCACGGGCCCCCCGTGGGCTCGGTGCATCGCGACGGCGGCGCCGTGTGGTTCACGACGGGGCGTCCCTCCGTGAACGACAACGGGGTCCTGCGCGACGCCCTGCCCTCCGAGCAGGTCGACACCGCCATCGAACAACTGCTCCGGCCGTTCGCGGCCGCCGACCTCCCCCTGATGTGGTGGCGGTTCGTCGGCCCCTCGGGCGAGGACGCCGGCGTCGCCTCGGCCCTGGTGCGTCACGGGTTCCACCTGGATTCGGATCGACCCGGGATGGGGCTCGACCTCATGGCGGCCTCGCCGCCTCCGCCGCCGCAAGGGGTCACCGTCCATCGGGTGCGCGACGAGGCCATGTTCCGGGGCTGGGCCGACGTCGTCGGCAGGGCCTTCGATGACCCGGACTTCGTGGACGGAAACTCGGTCACCATGGGGCTGCGGATGGGCTTCGACGACGCCGCGCCCTTCCGCCATTTCCTCTGTCGGCTGGAGGGCGAGTGGGTGGGGGCGTCCACGCTCTCGCTCGGCGCCGGAGTGGCGGGCCTCGCCAATATCTCCACGGTGCCCGAGCGCCGCGGCCGGGGGATCGGAGCCGCGGCGGCGGGCGCGGCGCTGGCGGACGCGCGAGCCATCGGCCTGCGGATCGCGGCCCTGTCCGCGGACGAGGGGGGCGTCCGCGTGTACGAGCGGCTCGGCTTCACGGCCGTCTCGCGCCACCTCACCTTCGTGCGGGCGGCGTCCGGCGCCCGGCGCTAGCCCACCGTCGGTAGCATGAGGGCGTTCGCCCGCCCATCGATCCGCAAGGAGTCTCCATCATGAAGATCACCGTCGTCGGCAGCGGCTTCGTCGGACAGACCACCGCGATGCGCGTCCTGGAAAAGGGCCTCGGAGCGGTCGTGTTGATCGACATCATCGAGGGCAAGCCGCAGGGGCTGGCGCTTGACCTCAAGGAAGCCGCGCCGGTCGAGGGCTACGAGCCGCTGATCACCGGCACGAACGACTACGCGGACACGGCGGGCAGTGACGTCGTCGTGATCACCGCCGGCTTCCCGCGTCAGCCGGGGATGAGCCGCATGGACCTCCTGGGCAAGAACGCGAACGTCATGAAGAGCGTGGTGGATCAGGTGGTGCCGGGCTCAGCCGGAGCCATCATCATCGTGGTCTCGAACCCGCTCGACGAGATGACCTTCCTCGCCGCACAGCTCTCCGGGTTCCCCAAGGAGCGGGTGTTCGGGATGGCCGGCGTGCTTGACTCGGCGCGGCTGCGCCACTTCATCGCCGAGGCCACGGGCGTCACGCCCACGAAGGTGGACGCCATCACGCTCGGCTCCCACGGAGAGGCGATGGTCGCGCTGCCGCGCCACGCCACCGTCGACGGCCGCCCGCTCCCGGAGCTGGTGAATGAGGAGGTGCTTGAACACCTGTTCCAGCGCACGCGTGACGGCGGCGCCGAGATCGTGGGCCTCCTGAAGTCGGGCTCGGCCTACTACGCCCCGAGCGCTTCGGTGGTGGCCATGGTCCGGGCGGTCGCACGAGACACCAAGGAGGTCCTGCCGGTCTGCGCGTGGACCACCGGCCAGTACGGCATCGAGGACGTCTACCTGGGCGTGCCGGCGCGCCTCGGGTCCAGGGGCGTGGAGGAGATCGTCGAACTTGAGTTGAACGACGACGAGCTCGGGGCGCTGCGGGCCGCGGCCGAGGGGATCCGCGCGAAGTGCGCCGACCTCGCGAGGCTCTGAGCCCGCAGGGACCTAGGCGTCCGTCGCAGCGGCCGGTTGCGTCGGCGCAGCGGCCCAGGCGAGGTCGAGCACGGCGCCCAGGATGGCGAGGACGCCGCCCGCGCAGGCAACGAACACGCCGAGCCCGCGGGTGACGGCGGGTTGATCGGGCAGGCCGTAGCGCCTGTTCGCGAAGATCAGCACGTAGAACGCGCCGACGGTGCCCGCCGTCGCGGCCGCGATCATCACGACGGCGATCGTCTTCTCCGCCGTGCGGCTTCGCGCGCCGCGAAGCGCCATGAGCCCGACCAGCAGGACCATCGCGGCGATCAGCGCGATCTTGCCACCGCCGATATCGAGGCCCTTGTACGTGACCTCGACGTCCCCGGCGATGCCCTGGGGGACGGGCACGGTGATCCACAGCAGCACGGATCCGACGCCCAGCCCCAGCGCGCCCATGGCCGTAGCGACGAACCCGGCCAGTCGCAGAGGGGACGGCGCGGCGACGGAGGTCACCGGCTCGGCGTGCTCGTTCGCGGGCGGGATGGTCTCGGACATCGCCCGGAGTCTCCCATCCCCCGCGCGACGATGGAAGCAGCGCACCCAGGGCGCACGGAGTAGCATCGGGCTGTGACTTCGGCGAACGGCGGGTTCATGGCGCAGCTCCGCACCCGCGGCCGCGCTTTCTTCACGAACTGGTCCACCTACGATGCGCCGCTGCTCACGAAGGTCGGGCTCACCGTGAAGAACCGCACGCGCTCCGTGGTCACCCTCCAGGGGTGCTGCGGGAATCACGGCCAGCCCGGCTGTTGACAGCTCCCCGAGGACCCCGGTCGGGGTCCCCACGAGCATCCCCATCAGCCCTGATCAGCTCGCGCCGTGCTCCCACGCCGTGACGGCCAGGGCGATCGCCTCCGCCACGGCCATCGTGGATGCGGCTCCGCCCAGGTCCGGTGTGCGGATCTCGCCGCGGCCGAGCACCTCGTCCACCGCCCACTCCACGTTCTCAGCCGCGGTCAGCTCGCCCACGTGGCGCAATAGCATCGCGCCGGACAGGATCATAGCGATGGGATCGGCGGTGCCCATCCCGGCGATGTCGGGCGCGCTCCCGTGCACCGGCTCGAACACGGCGTACTCCCAGCCGATGTTCGCGCCGGGGATGAGGCCCAGGCCGCCCACGAGCCCCGCGCACAGGTCGCTCAAGATGTCACCGTAGAGGTTGGGCAGCAGCAGGACGTCGAAGCGGTCCGGATCCTTCGCCAGCCGGTTCGCGAGATGGTCGATCTGGATCTCCTCGCACGCGACGTCCGGGTAGCCGCGGGACTCCTCGAGCGCGGTGGCAAGGAACAGGCCGTCGGAGAAGCGCATGACGCTGGCCTTGTGGCCCACGGTGATCTTCTTGCGGCCGTTGGCGCGCGCGTACTCGAAGGCGAACCGCACGATCCGCCGCGTGCCGCTCACGCTGATGGGCTTCACGGTGAATCCGGCGTCCGCACGCAGCTCATAGCCCCCCAGCGAGCGCAGCTCCTCGCGCAGTGCCGTGGCTTCGGGGGATCCCCGCTCGTACTCGATGCCCGCATACAGGTCCTCGGTGTTCTCGCGGATCACGACGAGGTCGACCCCGACGTGGCGGAGCCGCACGCCGGGGAGCGCGCGCGCAGGCCGCACGGCGGCGAACAGGTCGAGGCCCTGGCGCAGGGCTACGTTTACGCTGCGGAACCCGGTCCCCACGGGCGTGGTGATGGGCCCTTTCAGCCCGATGCGCGTCGAGCGGATCGCCTCGAGCGTCTCCTCGGGCATCAACGCGCCGTGCTCCTCGAGCGCCGAGGCTCCGGCGGGGCGCTCGATCCACTCGATGCCGACATCGGCGGCGTCCAGGACCAGGCGGGCGGCCCGGGCGACCTCCGGGCCGATCCCGTCGCCGGGGATCAGCGTCACCCTGTGCGCCATGGTGGGACAGGGTAGCGGCTAGAACCGGTCGAACAGGATCGAGCGCTTCACTTCCTGGATCGCCTTGGTGACCTCGATGCCGCGCGGACACGCGTCCGTGCAGTTGAAGGTGGTGCGGCACCGGAACACGCCCGTCTTCTCCGAGAGGATCTTCAGGCGCTGTTGCGACCCGTGGTCGCGCGAGTCGTAGATGAACCGATGAGCGTTCACGATGGCCGCCGGGCCGATGTAGCCCTCGTCGCCCCAGAAGATCGGGCACGACGTGGTGCAGGCCGCGCACAAGATGCACTTGGTGGTGTCGTCGTAGCGCGCGCGCTCCTCGGCCGACTGGAGCCGCTCACGTTCGGGCTCGCCGTCATCGTTGATGAGGTAGGGCAGGACGGCGCGGTAGCCGTCGAGGAAGGGGTCCATGTCCACCACGAGGTCCTTGAGGACCGGGAGCCCCCGGATGGGCTCGATCGTCACCCGCGGCTCTACGTCGGTGACGAGCACCTTGCAGGCGAGCGCGTTGCGACCGTTGATGAGCATGGCGTCGGATCCGCAGATCCCGTGTGCGCACGACCGGCGGAAGGTCAGCGTGCCGTCGTGGTGCCACTTCACGGTGTGCAGCACCTCGACGAGACGCTCGAGCGGATCGGCCTCGACCGTGAACTCGTCCCACCAGCTGTCTTGGGAGACCTCCGGGTTGAACCGGCGGATCTTCAGCGTGAGCGCCACCTGGTGCGCGGGGCGCGCGGGTCTGTCGACCTGCCGGTCGTCGGAGCCCTGCAGGGCGTCGGCGAGGGAGGCCATCAGTACTTGCGCTCCATGGGGACGTAGGGACCGAGCTTCACCGGTTTGTAGTCGAGCGTGACGGCGCCGTCGTCCGCCCGGTACGCAAGGGTGTGCTTGAGCCAGTTGGCGTCGTCGCGCAAGGGATGGTCCTCGCGGTAGTGCGCGCCGCGGCTCTCCGTGCGCGCCCGGGCGGCCACCACCAATGCGTTCGCGCAGTCCAGCAGGAAGCCCAGCTCCACGGTCTCCATCAGGTCGGTGTTGTACACGCCGCCCTTGTCGGTGATCGCGACGCGCTCGTAGCGCTCGCACAGCCCGCCCAGGACCCCCTGCATCTTCGCGAGGCTCTCCTCCGAGCGCACCACGAAGGCGAGGTCGAACATGCCTTCCTGCAACTCCCTGCGGATGTCCGCCGCGTTCTCGCCCCGCCCCCGCGTCAAGATGGCGTTCACGAGGCCGAGCGCGCGCTCCGCGGGGTGCTCGGGCGCCCGCGGGAGGTCCACCTCCTGGGCGTAGCGGGCGAGGTGCGCGCCGCCGCGCCGGCCGAAGACCACGATGTCGAGCAGGGAGTTCGTCCCCAGTCGGTTGGCGCCGTGCACCGACACGCACGCGCACTCGCCGGCGGCGTACAGCCCCGGCACGGGCGTCTCCTCGGGCCCCACCACCACCCGGGCGTCGGTGTCCGTGGGGATGCCGCCCATGGCGTAGTGGGCGGTGGGCTGGATCGGGACCGGCTGCGTGGTGGGTTCCACCTGCAGGTAGACGCGCGCGAACTCCGTGATGTCGGGCAGCTTCTCCTCGATCAGCGCCGACGGCAGGTGCGTGAGGTCGAGGTAGACGTAGTCGCCGTTCGGGCCGTCGCCGCGGCCCTCCCTGATCTCCTGGTAGATCGCGCGGCTCACCATGTCACGTGGCGCGAGGTCCTTGATGGTGGGCGCGTAGCGTTCCATGAAACGCTCGCCGTCCTTGTTCCGGACGATGGCGCCTTCGCCCCGCGCCGCCTCCGACAGCAGCACCCCCAGCTTGTACAGGCCCGTGGGGTGGAACTGGAACATCTCCATGTCCTCCAGCGGGATGCCGCGGCGCCAGGCGACCGCGGGGCCGTCGCCCGTGAGCGCGTGCGCGTTGGAGCTCACCTTGAACATCCGGCCGTAGCCGCCGGTGGCGAAGAGCACGCCCTTGGCCCGGAAGACGTGGATCTCGCCCGAGGCGAGCTCGTAGGCCACCACGCCGGCCGCGTGCCCGTGGTCATCGCGCAGCAGATCGAGGCAGTAGAACTCGTTGAAGAAGCGGACGTCGCGCTTCACGCACTGCTGGTAGAGCGTCTGCAAGATCATGTGACCGGTGCGGTCCGCGGCGTAGCACGCGCGCTTCACGGGCCGCTCGCCGTGGTTCGCGGTGTGCCCCCCGAACCTGCGCTGGTCGATCTTCCCTTCGGGGGTGCGGTTGAAGGGCAGCCCGAAGTGCTCCAGCTCGATGATCGCGTCCACGGCCTCTTCGGTCAGCAGCTGCGCGGCGGGCTGATCGCTCAGGTAGTCGCCGCCCTTCACGGTGTCGAAGGCATGCCACTCGGGCGAGTCCTCCTCCACGTTGCCGAGCGCGGCACACACCCCGCCCTGGGCGGCGCCCGTATGCGAGCGGGTGGGATAGAGCTTGGAGATCACGGCCGTGCGGACGTGGCTGCTGGTCTCGATGGCCGCGCGCATGCCGGCCCCGCCGGCGCCCACGATCACGGCGTCGTACGTGTGCGTGGTCACCATCTCAGACGGCCCCCGGCCACTTGGATGGGTCGAAGGTCAACACGATCACCGAGCCGAGCACGAACAGCGCGAACCCCAGCGCGTAGAACACCATGTTGGCGGCGAAGCGCACGCCCGGCCTGCGTACGTAGTCCAGCGTGATGTTGCGCAGCCCGTTGATGCCGTGGATCAACGCGAGCGTGAGCATCATCCAGTCCCAGGTGCGCCAGAACGGGCTCTGCCAACGCAGCGCCACGAACGCGAAGTTCACGCGGCCCACGCCGCCGTCGGGGACGTGCATGATCAGCACGTGGCCCACAGCCAGGATCAGCAGCACCAGGCCGCTGATGCGCATGAACAACCAGGCCCACAGCTCGAAGCCGCCCACGGGCCGCTCGCGGCCCGTGGGCAGGTCTCGCCGGCCGCCGCCGGAAGGGCTCGGCGGGTCCGGTGCGCGCACGGGGGTCTCGGTGGCCACCCGCCTCACGCCCGCAACAGGTCGAGGGCCTGCTTGCCCATGATGAGGGTGATCGGGATCATCGCGGCGATGAAGAGCGCGAGCGTCGCGATGGACATCCCCTTCACGTACCGCGCGGTCCTGGGGAAGAAGTCGATGATCGTGATCTTGATGCCGTTGAACGAGTGGTAGAGCACCGCCGCCACGAGGCCGAGTTCGAGCAGACGCACGTAGGGGTTCTCGTAGGCGGCGATGACCTTGTTGTACGCCCCGGGGCCCCAGCCGATCACCGCGGTGTCCACGACGTGAGCGAAGAGGAACAGGATGATCGCGACGCCCGTCACGCGGTGGACGAGCCACGACCATTGCCCCGGATGCCCCTTATAGACGGAGCCGTAGTCGTCCTTCTTCTTGCGGAGTCGAGTCGCCACGATGGGATCGCCTTCAATCTATCGCGCCCGGCCCGGCCGCCGCGGACCGGAGCGTCCAGCGGGCCGCGCGGAGTCTACTGCGGAACGTCCACCCCCGACCGAGCCCGCCTCAGGCGATCCGCAGGGCCACCATGACCCCGTCGCGGATCGGCAGGATCGACGATACGAACCGCTCGTCGGCCGCGATCATGGCGTTGTGTTCGCGGATCGCATCCGTGACGGCGTCGGGGGCGTCGCCGTCGGGGGGCACGCGGCCCGACCACAGGACGTTGTCGCACAGGTAGAGCCCGCCCAGGCGTACGCGCTCGCACGCCGCTCGCCACGCGTCGGGGTACCCCTCCTTGTCGATGTCGTCGTAGACGACGTCGAACGTCCCTGGGGTCTCGGCGAGCCAGGACACGGCGTCGCCGACGTGGTAGCGGATGCGGTCCACGAGGCCGGCACGCGCGAGGAAGCCGGCGGCGGCGACCTCGTTCTCAGGATCGCCGTCCGTGCAATGCACCTCACCCTCGGGGCCAACCGCGCGCGCGAACCAATAGGCGGAGTAGCCGAACCCCGATCCGAGCTCGAACACCGTGCTCGCCCCGATCGAGCGCGCCAGCAGCTCGAGCGTGACGCCGACGTTGCGCCCCACGATGGGGAAGCCGCGGCGCTCACCCTCGGCCTCCATCTCGAGGAGCACGGCCTCGTCGTGGCGCGCCTGGAGGGAACGGAGGTACGAATCGATACGGGGATCGGTGATGTCCATGAGTTGACACTAGCGGGCCGCGGGGCGACCGACGGGCCTGCTCCCACCGGCGTTAGGCTGGCGCGTGATGAGCGACGAGCGGCGGACCGACTCCGGCATCGAGCTGCAGCCCGTGTACACGCGGGAGGACCTCGCGGATCGCGGTTTCGATCCGGCGACCGATCTGGGCGTGGCCGGCGAGCCGCCGTACACACGCGGCGTGTACGCCTCGATGTATCGCGCCCGCCTGTGGACGATGCGCCAGTACGCGGGCATGGCGACCGCGGACGAGACGAACGTCCGGTTCCGCTACCTGCTCGAGCAGGGACAGACCGGCCTGTCCGTCGCCTTCGATCTGCCGACGCAGATGGGCCTGGACTCCGACCACCCCCGCGCCGAGGGGGAGGTGGGCAAGACGGGTGTCGCGATCGATTCGCTGGACGACATGGAGCGGCTCTTCCACGAGATCCCCCTGGACGCCGTCTCCACCTCGATGACGATCAACGCCACCGCCCCGATCCTCCTTTTGCTGTACGAGCTCGTCGCCGAGCGTCAGGGCGTGGGGCCTTCGGACCTCAGCGGCACGGTGCAGAACGACATCCTCAAGGAATACGCGGCCCGCGGCACCTACATCTACCCACCCGAGCCCTCGATGCGCCTGGTCACCGACCTCTTCGCCTACTGCGGCGCGCGCCTCCCGCGGTGGAACACGATCTCTATCAGCGGGTACCACATGCGGGAGGCGGGCGCGACGGCGGCCCAGGAGATCGCGTTCACGCTCGCCGACGGCATCGCGTACGTCCGGGCCGCGGTGGATGCCGGCCTCGCGGTGGACGACGTGGCACCACGGCTCTCCTTCTTCTTCGCGTGCCACATGAACTTCTTCGAGGAGGTGGCCAAGTTCCGTGCGGCCCGCCGGCTCTGGTCCTCGATCATGACCGAGCGCTTCGACGCCAAGGATCCGCGAAGCGGCATGCTCCGGTTCCACACGCAGACCGGCGGCGCGACCCTCACCGCGCAACAGCCCGAGAACAACATCGTGCGGACGGCGCTGGAGGCCCTCGCCGCAGTGCTGGGAGGCACACAATCCCTGCACACCAACGCCTTCGACGAGGCGCTCGCATTGCCCACGGAGCACAGCGCCACCATCGCCCTGCGCACGCAACAGATCGTCGGCAACGAGACCGGGGTCACCGAGACCCTCGACCCGCTCGCCGGGTCCTTCTTCGTCGAGTCGCTCACGCTCGACCTGGAGCGTCTCGCGCGCGACTACCTCGAGCGCGTGGAGGCGATGGGCGGCGCCGTCAGCGCGATCGAGGCGGGGTTCTACCAGGACGAGATCCACGAGGCGGCGTTCCGGATCCAGCAGGGGATCGAGTCGGGGGAACGGATCGTGGTGGGCGTGAACCGTTACGTCGATCCCGACGAGCAGCCGGTGCCGCTCCAGCGGATCGGCGAGTCCGAGGTCGCGGCCCAGGTGCGCCGACTCGAGGCCTTGCGGGCGGACCGCGACGGTGAGGCGGTTGCCGCCGCGCTTGCCGCCGTCACCGAGACGGCCCGCGGCACCGGCAACCTCCTGCCGTCCATGAAGGAGGCCCTGGCGGCCCGGGCCACCCTGGGCGAGGTATCCGATGCGCTCCGAGACGTCTTCGGGGAGTACCGCCCCACCCACTAGTCCGTAACGGACTCCTCAGGCGAGGGCCGTGACGGCGTGGCCGGCGGCGGCCGCACCCGCGATCAGCAGCGCCACGCCCAGGATGCTGGATCCACCCGCGCGGAACACGACGATCGCGCCCCCGATGCACCCCAGACCTACGAGCAGCTCGACCAGGCTGATCAGCGTGCCCATGGCGCAGGACCCTAGCGCGGACGTCCACGGGCATGGAACCCATGCACGACGCTCGCGGGGCGATCCGACGTGGGAGGGCGTGCGCATGCGCCCTACATCGACCATCCCCCGGAAGGGGGAGGAAGGAGGAGCGATGCGGAAGCGGATGCTTGCGCTGGCCGTCACCGTGGCGGCCACGCTCACGATCTTCGGGGCGAGCACGGCCTCGGCGCACCAGAGGATGGCCACGCTCAGCGTGGTGCACGGGATCCCCGGCCTCGCCGTGGATGTCTGCGTGAACGGATCGACGGCGATCCCGGACTTCATGCCGGGGGATGTCGTGTCCGGGATCGAACTGCCGGCGGCGACCTACCACCTCGCCGTGGTCGCCGCGGGCGCGAAGTGCTCACCGGCGATCCTCAAGGCCAACGCCGCGTTGTCGGGTGGCCGCAACTACACCGTGGTCGCCAATCTGAACGCCTCGGGCACGCCCAACCTGAAGATCTTCACCAACGACGTCTCCAAGGTGAGCCGTGGCGACGTTCGCCTGCAGGTTCGGCACACCGCTCAGGCACCGGCCGTGAACGTGTGGGCCAACGGGTCGCCGCTCAACCGCGGGAACCGATTCACGTGGGGGCATAAGCGGGTGTGGACGGTTCCCGAAGGGAACTACCGCGTGAAGGTAACCCTGCCCGGCAGTTCCAAGGCCGTGATCGGGCCGGCCACGCTGAAGACGGAGACAGGCTACGCCTACCAGGTCTACGCCTGGGGCAACGCCAGCTCCGGCTTCAGCCTCGCGGTCGTCCCCGTATGGGTTGGCCAGCACGGCTAGGTCAGATCCACTCCCCTCAGATGATGGCGCCGGGGCGAAGCCCCGGCGCCATCGTCCTTCCCGGCACCGGCACGCGACCCGTTAGGCTCCGGTGCGTGGACGTGGCGGTGATCGGGGGCTCGGGCGCAGAGGGCTTCGGCATCGCGCTCCGCCTGGGTGCCGCCGGGCATCACGTCGTGATCGGATCGCGCGACGAGACGCGCGGCGCTCAGTCGGGCGCGAAGGCCGCGGCGGCCCTCGGTGGGGTCGCCGTGGAAGGGACGGGGAACGAGAAGGCCGCAGCGTCCGCCGACATGGTGTTCGTGACCGTTCCCTACGCAGGCCAGGCGGAGATCTACCGGTCGGTGAAGGGTTCGCTGCGTCCCGGGGCCGTGGTGCTAGATGCCACGAGCCCGCTCGCGACGGCGGTGGGGGGGAAGGCGTGGGAGGTGCTGCGGCCCTGGGCGGGATCCGCCGCCGAGCAGGCCCGCGCGATCCTCGGCGCCGACGTCCGCCTGGTGGCGGGGTTCCACACGATAGCGGCCTCTGCGCTCAAGGATCTGGGCTCCACCATCGACTCCGACGTCCTGCTCTGCGGCGACGATGCCGACGCCAAGGCCGCCGTGGGGGCGCTGTTCGAACAGATCCCCGGGTTGCGGTGGGTCGACTGCGGCGCCCTGTCCATGGCGCGCGTCACCGAGACTCTCACGGCGCTGCTGATCAGCGTGAACCGCCGCTACAAGGTGCACGACGCCGGGTTCCGCATCTCGGGAAGGGACGCGTGGGGCCGTCCGTGACGGAAGAGGGACGGCTCATCCCTACCGACGACACCGCGCTCTGGGTCACCGAGCGCGGCTTCCTCGCGCAGTACCGCTGATCGTGCGGCAAGCGAGCTCGCGCTAGTCGATCACGGCGAGGGTCTGACCGAACTCCACGACTTGGCCCACGCGGATGGGCAGCTCCGTAACCTCGCCCTCGCGCGTGGAGGCGATGTGGTTCTCCATCTTCATCGCCTCGAGGATGCAGATCACGTCCCCCGCCTCGATGGCCTGGCCCTTCTCCGCGAGCACCTTGAGGATCGTGCCCTGCATCGGGGCAGTCACGAGGCCGTGCACGTGCTTGCCGCGGTGCGCGTCGTGAGCCGCCGGGGGCTTCGGCGCCTGATCGCGTCGCTCGTCGAAGACGCGCACGGGGACGCGGCGACCGTCCACCTCGATCAGGAGGTCGGCCGGCCGCGCGGACTGTTGGCCTGCCGAGGCCGGTTGCAGATCGACCTGGGCGGGCATCTCGGCATCCGCGAGGGCGTGCTCGAGCCACGTGGTCGTTGCGGTCCCGGCCTTGAACGTCTTGGATCCGAGGATCCATCGATGAAGCGGGATCGTGGTGGGGATGCCCTCGACCCGGAATTCGCCCAGCGCGCGCAGCATCCTGCGGCGTGCCTGCTCACGGTCCTCGCCGAACACGACGAGCTTCGCGAACATCGAGTCGTAATCGCCCGTGATCTCGTCTCCGCGCCGCACCCCCGAGTCGAGCCGCACGAAGGGACCTCCCGGCTCGTCGAAGCGCGTGATGCGTCCGGGACCCGGGAGGAAGTTCCGGCCCGGATCCTCGGCGTTGATGCGGCATTGGATCGCGTGGCCGCGTGGATGCGGGTCGAGGTGGTCGATCCGCTCGCCTTGGGCCACCGCGAGCTGCAGGGCCACGATGTCCAGCCCGCTCACCATCTCGGTGACCGTGTGTTCCACCTGCAGCCTGGTGTTCATCTCCAGGAAGTAGAACGAACCGTCCTCGTCCACGATGCATTCGATCGTGCCGGCGTTGCGGTAGCCGGCGGCGCGCGTGAGCGCCAGCGCGGCCTCGCGGAACCGTTCCCGCAGCGCCTCGTCGACGACCGGGGACGGCGTCTCTTCGATGAGCTTCTGATGGCGGCGTTGCACGGAGCAGTCCCGTTCGCCCAGGAACACCACGGTCCCGTGATCGTCCGCGAGGATCTGGGCCTCGACGTGGTGCGCGCCGTCGACGTAGCGTTCCAGGAATACCTCGGGGCGTCCGAAGTACGACTGCGCCTCGCGGGCGGCGCGCTTGAGCGATTCCTCCAGGTGAGCGGCGTCGCGGACGACATGCATGCCCTTGCCGCCGCCGCCGAAGGCCGCCTTCACGAGGAGGGGGAACCCGATGCGCTCCGCCTGCCGTCGCGCCCCGCGCAGGTCCACCGACTCCCTCGTGCCGGGCACGATGGGCATGCCGCTGGCGTCTGCCGTTCGACGCGCGGCCGCCTTGTCGCCCATGATCTCGATGGCCCGGGCTCCGGGACCCACGAACGTGAGGCCCGCGGTCTCCACGGCCTCGGCGAACTGGGCCCGCTCGGATAGGAAGCCGTAGCCGGGGTGGATCATGGTGGCCTTCGCCCGACGGGCGGCCTCGATGATCGCCCCGATATCGAGGTAGGAAGCCAGCGCCTGGGCGGGGCCGATCCGGAACGCCTGGTCGGCCATCTCCACGTGCAGGGCGTCGCGGTCGGCGTCGGAGTACACGGCCACGCTCGGCAGACCGAGTTCGCGACACGTGCGGATGATCCGCACCGCGATCTCGCCTCGATTCGCGATCAAGACCTTCGGCTTCACGTGGCTCGCGATACTCTCCGGACTCCGAGGGGGAGTCAAATGACGACGACGCACGATCTCGAGCGTGCCCTCGCGGCTGCGGGGATCGATGCGCCCGCTCGCTGGCAGGAGGTTACCGGGTCCACGAACGCCACAGCGCTCGCCGAGGCGGCCGCCGGGGCCCCGGAATGGACCGTCGTCGCGGCGGGCGAGCAGCTGCACGGGCGGGGCCGTCTGGGGCGGACCTGGCACGCGGGGTCGGGCGATGCCCTCCTGTTCAGCGTGGTGCTGCGTCCCGAGCTCGCCGCCTCCCGGGCGGGCCTCCTCTCGCTCCTGGCGGGCGCATCCATGGCCGAGGCGGCATCGGCGGCGGGCGCCGTCCCGGTCCGGTGCAAGTGGCCCAACGACCTCCTCGTGGCGCGCGCGAAGGTCGGCGGGGTCCTCGCGGAATCGGAGGTCCTCGGCGCGGAGCTGCGGCACGTGGTGATCGGCATCGGCGTGAACCTGCGAGCGCCGCGGGACGTCCCGGGCGCCGCCGCCCTCGGTGATGATGTCGATGCCCTGGACCTGCTGAGCAGATTCCTCGTGGGGTTCCGTGCGGCGTACCGGCCTCGCGACGCCGGGTTCGCGGCGGCCGTCGCCGCGAGGTGGTCGGGCGTGAGCGCGACGCTCGGCCGCGAGGTCGTCGCCACCCGAAGCGACGGCGTCACCGTGCGAGGGCGGGCCGTCTCGCTCGACGACCGAGAAGGCCTCGTCCTGGAGACCGCGGAAGGCCCCGCGACGGTGGCGTTCGGCGAGATCATGCACCTGCGCTGAGGTTGCCGCGGGCATACCTCGGGGGTACCGTTCGCGCATGTCGTTCCCTCGCAGGCTCCTGATCCCCAACGAGGAGATCGTGGTCGAGCTCCGCCCGCACTGGGTCGGCGTCGCGATCCCGGAGCTGGCGGGCATCGCCGCAACGATCTTCGCGCTCTGGCTCACGTTCGGCCCGATGAGCGACAGCGGCGCCAAAGGATTCGTTTGGCTGGTCTGGTTCGTCTTCGTGGTCGGCTACCCACTGCGGCGGCTGCTGTGGTGGTTCACGTCGCAGTTCGTGGTGACCACCAGCCGCGTGATCCACCGCGAGGGGTTCTTCGCCAAGCGGTCGATGGAGATCCCGCTCGACAAGATCAACGACGTCCGGTTCGAGCAGAACATCTTCGAACGCGTGGTGGGGGCGGGGACGCTCGTCATCCAGTCGGCCAGCGAGACCGGTCGCAACGAGTTCTCGTTCATCCGCCACCCCGAAGAGGTGCAGAAGACGATCTATCACGAGAGCGAGCTCGAGCAGACGAGATCCGCGCAGCGGGCGATGGGCACGGCTCCGGCGCCTTCCCCTTCCTTGGCCCCGCCCTTGGCCCCATCCCCACCAGCGGCTCCTCCGGCTCCCGCCCCGCCCGCGCCACCGGTGCCCACCGCCGCCCCGGCGGCGCCCAACGTGACCACCGAGCTCGAGCGATTGGCCGACCTGCGCACGCGCGGCGTCCTCACCGAGGAAGAGTTCCAATCGCAGAAGGCGAAGATCCTGGGCCGGTCGTGATCGGCCCGATCGATCACGTGTATCTCTGGGTGGCCGATCTCGATGCGGCCACGGCGTTCTACGGCGAGGTCTTGGGGCTCCACATGATCCGCCGCGAGGGCGAGGAGTGGGCCGAGTTCGATGCCGGCCCGATCCGCCTGGCCCTGCACGGTGTCGAAGCCCTCGGGGCCCGCGGCGGCGGAGGGGCGACGGCGGTGTTCAGGGTCGAGGACCTCGACGCGGCCCGGTGGCAGCTCGCCGAGCGCGGCGCCGCCTTCGACGATCACGAAGGGGAGGTGCCGGGCTTCGCACGGTTCGCCACGTTCCACGATCTTGACGGCAACCCGTTGCAACTCATCGAATACGTGCGGGCCTGAGGGCACCGCGCCCCGCCGCCGGGGGTCCTTCACGCGGCCCCCTATGCTGAGCCCGTGACCGCGAACGCCTGTCCTCGCTGTGCTGAGCCGCTGCCTAAAGGCGCGCGGTTCTGCCCGAACTGCGGCGCGCCGGTGTCCGTGCCGGCGGCGTCGGAGCGCCGCGTCGTCTCGGTCGTGTTCGTCGACCTAGCCGGCTCCACCGGGCTCGCGGCGCGCCTCGACCCCGAGCGCTTCCGCGAGGTCCTGGCCGCCTTCCACTCCATGGTGAGCGAAGAGATCACGGCGCTGGGTGGCCGCGCCGAGGGGTTCATCGGCGACGCGGTCCTCGGCGTCTTCGGGGTGCCGACGCTCCACGACGATGACGCGGTCCGCGCGATCCGTGCGGCACTCGCCGTCGTGCGGCGCACCACCAGGCTCGCTGGCGAGCTCAAGCTGCCCATGCCGCTGCGCGTGCGCGTCGGCGTGAACACGGGGGCGGTCGCCGTGGGCACGCCCACGGACCGCAATCTGGTGATCGGGGCCGAGGTGAACCTCGGGGCGCGCCTGCAGCAAGCGGCCGAGCCCGGCGAGATCCTCGCGGGGGAAACCACGCGCCAGCTCACGGCCGGGTCGGTCGCCTACGACCCGGTGCGGATGATCGAGGCGAAGGGTTTCGACGAGGCGCTGCTCGCCTGGCCCGTGACCGGGCTCGGGGCCGGCGGCCGCCCAACGTCGGCCCCACTCGTGAACCGGCTCCGCGAGATGGCCCTGCTCACCGACACGTTCGAGCGCATGCAGGAGCGCGGCCGCGCGCACCTCGTGACGCTGCTCGGCGAGCCCGGCATCGGAAAGACGCGGCTGGTGGAGGAGTTCCTGGGCACGTTGCCTCAGGACGTAACGGTGCTGGCGGGCCGCTCGAGCCCCTTCGAGGAGGAGGTCACGTTCTGGCCGCTCGCCCAGATGCTCTACCGCCAGATCGGCGAGGAGCGCGACGCGCCCCCCGAGAAGATCCTCGAACGCCTGCGCGACGTGGTCGCCGGCTGGGTAGACGCAGACGAGGTCGACCTCGCCGTGCGCCGGCTCGGCTTCACGCTGGGAATCGGCGACGCGGGCAGCGAGGAGAACCGCTACCACGCCGCCGAGGTGCGTCGGGGCGTCCTCGTCATGCTCACGGGCCTCGCCTCCCGAGGACCGCTCGTCCTCGTGTTCGAGGATCTGCACCAGTCCGACCCCCTGCTGCTCGACCTCATCGAGCAGCTCGCCAAGGAGGCCCGCAAGGTCCCCCTCATGATCGTGTGCGAGGCCCGGTGGGAGTTCCTGGAGGAACGCCCCAACTGGGCGGGGGGCCTCGCCGACGCGGTGACGCTGTGGGTCGAGCCGCTCGCGCCGGCACACGCCGCCGAGCTCGCCGCCATCGCCGGAGCCTTGGGGGCCGATGAGGCCGAGCGCGTGGCTCAGCACGCCGGCGGGAACCCGTTCTTCATCGTGGAGATCACCGGGATGCTGCGGCGCGAGGAGCGTCGCCTCCCCGACGGCGCCTGGGGGCCTGCGTCGACGGGGCGGTTGCTGCCGGCGACCGTCCAGGCCGTGATCGCCTCGCGCATCGACCAGCTCGCGCCGCAGGCCCGCGAGCTCGTGCGTCGCGCGAGCGTGTTCCCACGCGGTCGTTTCGACCTGGAGGAGCTGTCCCTGCTCGTCGAGCCTCGCAAGGACCTCCTTGCCGAGGCGGAGGACGACGGCTTGCTCGTGCGCGACGAGGAGCGTCCCACCGTGTGGCGCTTCGGCAGCGACGTGCTCCGCGACGTCGCCTACGACTCCCTCGCGAAGCGCGAGCGTCAGCGGCTGCACCTGCGCGTGGCCAACAAGCTGTCGGAGGACGAGGAGGCCGACCGCTTCCCGCGCACCGTGGCGTTCCATCTCGAGCAAGCCGCCCGGGCCGCCCTCGATCTCGATCCCCGCGATCGTACGCTCGCCGAGCGCGCTGCCGAGGCGCTGGCCCACGCGGGCGATCTCGCGCGCCGCCGCATCGAATCGCGTGCGGCGGCCGACCTGTACGAGCGGGCCCTCGCCCTCAGCGGACAGTCCGACGCGTGGGACGAGCGCGAGGCATGGATCCTATCCCGGCTCGGGGAGACGCGCTACTGGCTGGGCGAATTCGAGCCCGCCGAGGGGGCCTTCCGGCGGGCGCTCGAGGTGGGCGGGGACCGCAGCGACCGGGTATGCGCGCACGCGTCGCGGTTCCTGGCGGACATCATGCTCACCATCCGCGGCGACGCCGGCCCCGCCGAGGAGCTCTTCGAGCGGGCGCTGGCGGCAGCGCGCCGGGTGGGCGAACCGTACTCCCTCGCGCGCACGCTGCTGATGGCGGGCTGGGCCCCGTTCTGGCAGAACGACCTCGTCCGCGCCGAGGCGATGTTCCGCGAGGCCCTCGCCGTGGCGCGCTTGGACGAGCACCGTGACGTATGGGCCGAGTCGCGCGCCCTCGTAGGCCTCGCGAACGTGATCTCGCCGACCGGGGACGAGGAGGAGGCCCTCGCCGTGGGGCTGGAGGCGCTCGCGGTGGGCGAGGAGGGCGAGCAGGCGTTCACGGCCGCGGTGGCGCGCGAGACCGTGGCGGCATCGCTGCGCCGGCTGATGCGCCTGGACCAGGCGCGCGAACACGCCGACGCCGCCATCGGGACCCTGCGCGAGCTGGGCGCGCGGTGGGAGCTCGCCAGCGCCCTCAGCGATCGCGGCGTGATCCATCGGCTCGCGGGCCGCATGGACGAGGCGGAAACCGACCTGCGCGAGTCGTTCCTCCTGTGTCGCGACCTGGACGAACGCGCCCTCGTCACGTGGACGGCCGCCGAGCTCGCCCGTATCCTCGCGCAGCGCGGCGACCCGGCATCGGCGCGCCAGATCCTCGGGGACCCGGCGGCGCGGATCGCCGAGTCGGAGCCGGGCTCGGCCACCGCCCTGCTTATGGCCGAGGCCGTGACGGCCCTCGCCGAGGGCGACCGCGAGACGGCCCTGCGGCGCTCCCTCGCGGCGCTCGAGCTCGAACGATCCGCGCATGGGGTGCCCAACCCGCTCGCCGCCCAGGTGTGGTGGACCGCGCGCCTCTTCGGCGAGCACCAGGTGGGGGGCGCCTCCGAAGCCGAGCGGGCGCGGCGGCTCCTGAAGGAGCGAGGGTGGGAGCAGGCCCTGGCAGAGCCCGACATGGTCGCTGAGCTGCAGCGATAGAGCGCGAGGCTCAAGGAGCTCCCCCGCGATTCCGACGATGGTTGCCAGGACCGCCGTCGGGGCGGGTAGGGTTAGGCCTTCACCTCATGACGAGATCGCACACGCGCTTCCCCATCGCGTCACGGTTCCTCGCGGTCGCCCTCTGCTTGGCGGCCCTTGCCATGGTGCCCATCGCGGCCGGCGCCACCAGCAAAAAGGACGTCGACGTCGCGACGGCGAAGGTCCAGCACGCCCTTGCGAAGGTAGAGGCCGCGCACGGGCAGCTGGACCGACTCCAGCAAGATCTGCTCGTGCAGACGGATCTCGTGGACGCGGCCGAGGGCAAGCTCGAGGAGACCACCTCGCAGCTCCTGGACACCCGGCACCGGGCGGATGCGGCTCGTCAGCTCTACCAGGAGACCGTGACGCGCCTCAACGACCGCGCCGTCGAGGCGTTCATGGGCGGCCCGGCGATGAACTTCTCCTTCGTGGTGGGCTCGAGCTCCCTGAGTGAGCTCTCCGACCGCCTCGAGTACGTCGACGCGGTGGCCCAGAGCGACGCCGACCTGGCGACCACGGTGCAGAACACGCGCAACCGACTCGCGGAGCAGACCGCGCAGCTCGAGGTGCTGCAGAACCGCGAGCGGGGCCTGCTGGAGCAAACGCGCGTCGCCCGGGAGCAGATCCTCGCGAACTTCCAGCGTCAGCAGGACCTCGTGGCGCAGATCAAGGCCGACCTGGCGGCCGCGGAACGCTACAAGAAGAAGGTGTCCAAGCAGTACCAGGCCGCGCTGCGGGTCGCGGCGACGCAGGGCTACGGCGGCGGCCACAGCGCCGTTCCGCTCCCCGCCGGGTACGAGCACGTCCTGGAGGCTTGCCCGGTCGACGGGCCTCGGAGCTTCGGCGACGGCTTCGGCGCGCCCCGCTACGCCGGCGGCTACCACCTGCACAAGGGCGTGGACATCCTCTCGCCCTACGGCACGCCGATCGTGGCGCCGTTCGACGGCTACGCGCACTCGGACTACAACTCCCTCGGCGGGAACGTGGTGTTCGTCTCGGGGCCGTACGGGACGGTGTACAACGCTCATCTCCAGGAGTTCACCGCGAAGTCGAACGGCCCCGTCCACACGGGCGACGTGATCGGGCTGGTGGGGGACACCGGCGACGCCGTGGGCACGCCGCACGACCATTTCGAGTTCCACCCCAACGTGATGCCCTCGACGTGGCCCTCGAGCGCCTACGGCTACGGCATCATCGAGGACGCCGTGAACCCCTATCCGCTGCTCGTGGCGGCCTGCGGCTGATCCGGCACCCACGCGTTCAACGGTTGCGACCGCGCAGGAGCAGGCCCAGCCCAACGAGGAACGCGACGCCCGCCACCGCGAACAGGACGAACCCGATGGTGGTGCTCACGCCGCCCCCCGAACCGCTCGGCGAGTTCGTGATCGGCTGCGGCGAAGGCACGCCGCCTACCACCACGTAGCCGAGCCCCGACGCCAGGGCCTCGACCTGCTGCTGGAGCAGCACGTCGTTGCTCTTCAGGGCCTGCCATCGCTCCCCCGTGGGGGAGGCGAGCACCTCGTGGCTCGTGGCGTGCAGGGTGACGGTCACCGGATACAGGAGGATGACGTCGATCTTCCCGTCGAGCGCCTTCACGGGCGTTCCCGAGGGCACGTACGTGCCCTCGATCAACACGGCGTTGCCGAAGGCGGCCAGCTGATCCCCGAGGGGCGCGAGGGTCGCGGGATCCTCGGGCGTGAGATCGATGCGCACGGCGGTATCGCCGGCGTGCGGCGGGATGGTCCCGTCCAGCACCACGACCGTAATCTGGCTGTCCGAGCTGACGAGGGACGCGCCGAGGTTGCCCTTGGGGGTCAGCGGCAACTGTTTGCGCAGGCTGCTGGGCTCGATGTTGGTTGCCGCGAGGTCCGGCGGGGGACTTACCCACCGATACGCCTGCGGGGGACCGGTCCCGTCGAGCAGCGGACCCCGGACCAGAGGCGACAGGGACCCCGACCACGCGGCCAGTCCCACGTAGGAGGCCACGGCGGCCAGGGCAAGCGCGCGGCCGGTGCGCCGCCCGCTCACGCCTCGGACCCGCTCGGGTCCATCGGGTCCGTGGCGAACGCGGGCGGCCAGATCACGGCCGCGCGCCCGGGGCTCATCCATTCCCAGATCACGCTCGCGGCCGCCACGTTGTCGCCCGCGGCGGCGGTGCCGGGCGCGCCGAATCGCAGGCCGCTGCCGTTGGGCAGGCTCCCGCGGGGCAGATCCACCGTCCGCGCGGCGCGCGCGACGTCGGCGGGCGCCATCGAGGCGGCCGCCGGCAGCACGTCGGTGAATAGCGCCCACGCGCCGGAGAAACCGGCCAGCGCGGCGGGGCTCATGTCCGTGCCGAAGCGCGAGCGGTAGGCGGCGTCCGCGAGATCGAGCAGCGCCCGACCCTGCGGAAGCAGGCCCGCCGGGTTGATGGAGGCCGCCGAGGGCTTGTCCGACGCGTACACGCCGACCGCGTCGTTGCCGAGCGTTGCGCCGAACGCGGGCATGCAGTAGCTGGAGGAGGTCCCGATGTTCGCGAGCAGGGGCACGTGCTGGGCCACCAACTCGCGACGCAGGGCGATCGCGTCGTCGAGATAGGCCGAGACGAAGAGCACGTCGGGCCGGACCGACGCCACGCGATGCACGAGGGTCCCCATATCCACGGTGCGGAAGTCGTAGCCGAAGTTGCCGACGTCGCGGAGGCCGCGACGGCGCATCTCGGCTCGCGCCCCCGCGGCGACGGAGTCTCCGTAGGCGTCGTCGACGAACGTGACCGCGTAGCGCAGCCGGCGGGGATCGCGATGCAGAGCGGGCGCCACCCGGTCGGCGATGAACGCGATGGCGGCGCTGCCCAAGACCTCGCCCGTGGGCGGCATCCGGAAGGTGAGCCCGCCCGGGTCCGAGGCGGGCGGCAGCATCCCCACCGCACCCGTCTCCCAGAACACCATCCCGCGCCCCGCCGCGGCGGCGGACGCGGGCGCCGAGATCGTGCTCCCGTAGCTGCCCAGCACGAGGTGCACGCCGTCGTTGGCCAGCGCTGCGATCGCCCCGGGCGCGGCGTCGGGGCCCTCCGCGTCCACGGACCGCACCACGATCGAACGTCCGTTGACGCCCCCGTCCGCGTTCGCGAGGTCGGCGGCCACGAGCACGCCGTTGTGCTCGTCGATCCCGCCCGGCCCCTGGGATCCACCGAGCGGGTAGACGGCGCCGATCACGACGTCCTCGGCCGGGCCGCGCGGGCCCGTGCATGCGGCGGCCACCACGACCATGGCCAGCAGGAGTCCGGTCGTCCGACGCGTCGAGCGGCGCATCATCGCAGGAACACCGCCAGGGCGTTGGCCGCCGCGTGCGTGCCCGCGGGGATGGTCCACGCGCCCGAGGCGTAGCGCTGCCACCCAAACAGCAGGCCCGCGCCGAGATCCACCGGGAAGGCGGCCACCCCGTAGAGGGGAAGGTGCATGCCGGCGAACAGCACCGCGGTGAGCACGACGGCGGCCGCGGGGCCGACGGGCTCCAGCAGCCCGTAGGCCGCTCGGCGGAACAGGGCTTCCTCAGCGACCGCGGCCAGCAGCGAGAGCGGCAGGACCCACGCCCCGAACGGCGCCGCGGGGGGCCGGCCGGAGACGGCCGCGGCGAGGCCCACCGCGCCGAGGCCGGTGGCGAGGACGATCCCCGGCCGTACGCGCACGCTGCCGCGGACCAACGGCACCGCGAGCGCGCCCACCAGCAGGAGCGCGTACGTGACCGCCAGCAGCCGCACGCGTCCGGCGTCGGGGAGCACGGCCATGCGAGCGCGGATCAACAGGAGCCCCATCCCCGCCGCGACCACGGCGATCCCGAAGGCCGCGCCCGCCGCCGATGCGTCGGACGACCTGCCCGCCGGCCCGCCCGCCGACGCCATGGGGGGGAACAGAGGACGCGCTTCCCGGCTCACCCCTTCACCTCGAACGAGGTGACGGCCACTACGTTGGGGAAGAACGGCCCGTGGTCGTTCGCGACGAACTCCACCTTGACGATGTGGTGACCCGGCGCGACGCCGGGGATCACGGTCTCGGTCTTCGCGGTCATCGTCACGAGCTGGTCGTCCAAGATCACGTGCAGGTGCCCCTGGTCGGGCCGCAGGTTGGTGCTCGTGGCCGGCACGATGGTGGCGCCTTGCAGATCCACCTTGACGTCGACCGTCAACCCCTTCACGACGGCGCCGAGCTTGGGGGCGACGATGGTCAGGGTCGCGGTGCTTGAAGGACGCACGGCGGAGGTGGCCGCGGGGGTGGACGCAGGCGCGTCCGAGCCCGAGCACGCCGCGGCGACCAGGGACCAACTCACCAACCCCGCCGCCAGGAGCAGCTTCGTCTTCTTCGTGTTCGCCCTCACGAGGCTCCGATCGTCTCATCGAACGAGGCAACGAGCCCCGTGCCGTCCTTGGCCGTGGCGGCGAGGTCGAAGTGCCACGGGCCGGCCGTCAGGTCCACCGACGCCACGAAGTGTCCAGGCCCGAAGCGCCTGGTGTCCAGTACCTGCGCCGCACCGCCGCTCGGGGTCGCCACGATCGTGGCGTCGGCGAGCGGCAGCTCCTTGCCGGCGTCGTCGAACGCCGTGAGGTGCAGCTGGTTCGCCCCGGGCGACCCCGGATCGTTATAGGCCTGGAACTGCCGTCCATCGGGCAGGGTGATCGAGTACACGGTGGGCTGGCCCGCTACGGGCGAGGACACGGTCACCTGTTGATCGGGCGCGCGCGTGACGAGGGTGAGGGGAACCTCCGTCGTGCGCGCGCCCCGCTGGACCTGGACCGTGACGTCCCATGCCCCGGCGAGCGACAGGTTCGTCCCGTCGGCCGACCACGCGGAGCCACTCGCGGCGAGCTCGAGCTCGCTCGGCGCGAGATCGGGACGGCCCGTCGCCGTGAACTGCAGCGTGACCGCGTCGGCGGGCAACGGCGCGGCCGTGTCGTAGTCCTCGACGCTCACGCGGAACATGTTGGCTCCCGGGGAGCCCGGCGTCGCCCTCAGCGTGATCCGCATCGTCGTGGCGAAGTCGGCGCCGCGCGCGGAGATGGAGGCGGTCGCGGCCGACGATGCCGGTTCGGGGGGGTTCGGGGCCAGGCTCGTGAGGAGCCCGGTCAGCACGAAGACGCCGATGGCTCCGCCGACCTCCATCGTCATGAAGCGCCTGAGCGGACCGTCGCCCGTGGCGAGGCGGGGGATCGATCGGTACCGGTTCGTCGCGCCGAGCGCGACCAGGACCAAGACCACGCTCACCTTTATGGCGAGCGTGGTCCCGTAGGAGGTCGAGAACGTTCGCGTGAGGGCGCCGAATCCGCCGAGCTCGTTCACCGACCGTGCGAGCCCGGCCCCCACAAGCACGAGGAGGGCCCCTCCGGCCATCGTGGAGTAACGCGCCACCTCCGACATCGGGGGAGGTTCGTGCTCGCGGCGCCGTTCGCGCAACAGCAGCAGCACGGGGACCAATCCGCCGATCCAGACCCCCACGGCGAGGAAGTGGAGCCATTGCAGCGTCACCTGCACCCAGCCGCCCGCGGCTGCGTGGCCCCCTTCCGCGCGCGTGTACATCGTGACGGCGGCCGCGATCCCCGCCACCGCCAGGGCGGCTCGGGAGGGATCGCGGGAGGCGTACCAAGCGCCCGCGGCCGTGGCGGCGGCGCCCACGACGAGCCAGATCAGGGGGCGTCCGGCGGGGGAACGGAGCAGCGTCGCGAACGATACGTCGATAGCGGCGCGCTCCGCCGGGGCGAACGCCAGCGCGCCGACGAGGGCCGACGCGCCGGCGATCGGAAGCATGATCCTGCGCGCAGGCACGTGGCCGCCGAACGCCCACAGCCCGCTGACGGCGGCGCCCACGACAAGCGCGAGACCGGCGTAGAGCAAGACCTTGGCGAACACGCCGATGCCCGAAGGGCCGGGCGTCGACGGGGACGCCGCGCCGCCAGTGACGGGCGCGGCCGCGGGCCGGCCCACCCCGAACGCGAACGTCCCCAGCGTCACGTGTCCGTCGTCTTGGGACACCACGCGCCAAGAAACCGTGTAGGAGCCGTCGGGGAGGTGGGCCGGCAACGACACCACGAGCTGACGCGGCGTCGGCCCTGTCGTCACAGGTCCGGTGTCGACGCCCGCCCCGTTCTGGTCGAGGACCCCGACGGAGGACAGGGACACGTCCGGGGTCTCGGTGTACGTGATCTCGATCCTGGAAGGCGCCGTGTCGAGCTGCGCGCCGGTCGCGGGGTCGGAGGAAACGTAGCCGGCGTGCGCCGAGGCAGGGCCGGCGAGGCACAGGACGAGGACGGCGGCCGGCGCCACGACCAGCGCGAGCGCTCGCCTCCGGCTCACGAGGGCACCTCGAACGTGACGGACGCGGTGACGCGCGGATCGAAGGGAGCGTGATCGGCCGCCACGAACTCGGCCTCGAGCGTGTGGCGACCGGGGGCGAGGCCGGCGATGGAGATCTCCTGGACGAGCCCGTAGGTCATGGAGACGAGCCTCCCGTCCAGCGAGAGATGGATGTGGCCGGTATCGGGCGTGAGCGTCGTGCTCGACGCGTCGACGATGCGGCCGCCTTGCAGCGTCATCACCACGTCAAGCGTATCCCCCCGGGTCTGCTGATTGGGGACGGGTTCGGTGAACGCGATCGTCGCGGAGGAGGCGGGCCGCGCCGCGGCGGGCGACGCAGCGGGGGGTATGCCGGTCGGGCCGAAGATCATGCGGGGCACCACGGCTGCGGACACGCCCAGGACGACGCCGGCTCCCACGAGCGCCCAGGCGCCTCCCACGGGCAGGCGCGGGAAGCCCCGGCCTTTGAGCCGGGACCACCCCGCCCAGCCCACCCACAGGCCGGCGAAGAGCAGGACGATGGAGAGGGTCTCGTCCACACCCCCTGCGTGCGCGAGCACTCAGGCACGCTTCCTCGTGGCGAGCGCCCCGATCGCGGCGATGGAGCCGATGGCGCCCAGGAGCACGCCGATCAGCCCGATCTTCTTGGCGGAGCTCGCCGCGTCGTCGGCCGAGGCGATCGCGGCGTTCGTGCGGGACACCTCCTGATCGATCTTCGTCGCCAGCTCATCGTTCGAGGGGGCGTTCACCGAAGGGAACGTGGCCGAGGCGATGGGCTGGACCTCGTCGAAGGTCTTGGGGCCCGAGGTGAGGGTCTCGTCGACCTTCGTTCCCTGGTACGCGCCGGTGAAATGGAAGGTGTACTTGCCCGCCTGCGTCGGAACGAACCACGCGTGGTACTCGCCCGGGTTGCCCTCGATGGAGCCGTCCTCCTCGGCGAACGCCGGGTCGAGGGTCATCGGATCGGTCGTTTGGTTGCCGAACGACACCGTGACCTTGATCGACTCTCCGAGGTCCAGGACGGGCTTGTCGTTCTTGGTGAGGATGAACACGACGCTGTTCAGCTGATCGGTGTAGGCGGGCTCGCTGCTGAACCCGGTCTCGAACACCAGCGGTCCGTCGGTGGTGGACACGTGCGCCGACGCGGCCGTCGGGCCCAGCAGGACGATGCTCGCGACGGCGAGGGCGGCGAGCGCGCGTGCCCGCGGGAGGCTCTTCATGGGTATGCTCCTTCGTTTCGCTGCGTGGCTCGGCTCGGGGCCGAGCCCTGACGTCCCGATCTCGGGACTCAGCGAAGCGCGGGAGGCCCGCGGATCCCGTCCGCCGCGGGGACGAGGCGCAAGGGCGTTTGCCGATAGCCGGCCGGGACGCCGGCGGCTCCGAGTCGGGGGAGCGGTGCAGCGGCGGCGAAAGCCCACCTGACGCGATCGACCGCGCGCAGGAGCCAGCCGATCACGGCGGCGCCGAGGGCGGCGACCGCGACCTGCGCCGCGATCCCCACCGGGAGGAGCCCGTGCTGGAGCAGCTCCGCCACGGGCGCGCCGGAGGACATGCGCTCGAGCACCTCCATGGCGACGAACGCGAGGACGCCGAACACCGCGAGCTGCGGGAACCATCCATGCGGGGCGGCACCGACGCCGCGGCGATCGGCGAGCCGTCCGAGGGCAACTGAGGCGAGTCCCGCCATGGCCAGCACCAGGCCGATGTCGTTCGCGAGCCCGAGGTACCCGTGCCCGGTCCCGGCCAGGAGCGCCTCCCGCGCGTGCGGGTGCGGGCTCACGAGACGGTACGTGAGCCAGTGGCCCAGCAGGACACCGCCCGCGGCGATGCCCAGGACCGCCCCGCGATGTCCGCGATGGCCTGACATGCATGGATTGTAGGCTTGCTCAGGAAATCTCAGGGATAGGGCGAAGGTCGATGGGTCCGCACGACATCCGGCATGTTGGCGTGGTGGGTTGTGGGCTCATGGGCTCGGGCATCGTCGAGGTCCTCGCGCGGGCGGGCGCCACGGTGACCTTCGTCGAGGGCTCTTCCAAGCTCGTTGAACGTGGCAACGACGCCGTCGCGCGCTCGGTCGGCCACGCCGTCGAGCGCGGGAAGCTCGAGGCCGCCGACGCAACCGCGCTCCTCGGCCGAGTCCAGGGGGCCACCGAGCTCGTGGCGCTGCGCACGTGCGATCTGGTGATCGAGGCAGCCACCGAACGCCTCGAGGCGAAGCGCGAGATCTTCGCCACGCTCGGCGAGCTCACGCCGCCGGACACGATCCTCGCCTCCAACACCTCGTCGATCCCCATCGTGGAGCTCGCCGTCGCCAGCGGGAGACCGGATCGCGTGGTGGGCATGCACTTCTTCAACCCGCCACCGGTCATGCGGCTGGTGGAGCTCACGCCGTCAGTGACCACGAGCCGCGAGACGCTCGACGTCGTTCGGGCCTATGCCACCGACGCGCTCGCCAAGACGTGCGTCCAGGCGAAGGACGAGGCAGGGTTCATCGTGAACCGGCTCCTGATCCCGTACCTGTGCGCCGCGATCGGGCTGTTCGACGAGGGGTTCGCGAGCCGCGAAGACATCGACGCGGCCATGACGCTGGGGACGAATCACCCGATGGGCCCGTTGCGCCTCGCCGACTTCATCGGCCTCGACACCGTGCTGCAGATCGCGGAGGTCCTCCACGCCGAGTTCCCCGAGCCCCGGTACGCCCCCCCCGCGGCCCTGCGCCGGCTCGTGGCGGCCGGCTCCCTCGGACGCAAGAGCGGGCGCGGGTTCTACGACTACGGTGAACGAGACGGGTGAGGAGCGAGCCTACGGAGCGCGCGCGGCGAGCAGGCGGGCGAACCCCGTCGCGTACCCGGCCATCTTCGCGGCGTCGGTGAAGGCGAGGAGCGCGGGGACGGCCGCGATCGCGGCGGCCCGCTCCGCGCCGCCACCCAACCGGGCCCAGGAGCGGCGCACCGGCGTGCGGGCATACGCGATCGCCCCCGCCGCCGCTAGGAGCTTGGGCCAGGTCCGATCCGAGACCAGAGCGGCGGCGAGTCCGCCGTAGACGGCGAATCGCAGGGCGTGTCGCTGCGGGTAGAGGCCTGCGAGCGCGTCGCCGCGCGCGTAGCCGAAGTACTGCGTCCACGTGGACGCGAGGTCGGGCCGCAGCGGCCAGCGAACGACGGCGTCGGGCGCGAAGCGGATGTCGAGGTGCCGTTGCCGCCAGCGGTGGTTCATCCACATGTCCTCGCCGATGTCGAGCCACTCCGGATAGCCGCCCACCGCCTCCACCGCCTCCCGGCGGAAGGCGACGGATCGCGCGCTCGGCATGAACGTCGCTGGGTCGACCTCGGAGGCCGCGAGCGGAAGGTTGAGGGCGGCCACGCAGGACTGCACGAACCCGTCGGGGATGGGTTCGTAGAACCCTGCCGCCACGTCCGCGCCCGCCTCGATGGGCGCGACGATGGCGGCGAGCCACTCCGGCGCGAGCTCGCAGTCGGCGTCCGTGGCGGCGATCACTTCGTGGGCGGCGTGCGCGAGGGCCCGGTTACGGCCCGCGGAGATGTTCGCGCCCGGGGCGTCGATGACGGTGACGCGGCCGTCGGCTCGCAGCCGCTCCGCCGTGCCGTCGGTGGAGCCGCCGTCGACGATCACGACCTCGTCGGGGGCGCGGGTCTGGGCCGCGAGCGACGCCAGGAAAGGCTCTACGCGCTCGACGCAGTTCAAGACGGTGGAGATGAGGGTGACCTTCACGACCGCGCTCCGATGGCCGACCGGTAGGCCGCGAGCGTAGCGCGCGCCGTGGCATCCCACGAATAGGTCGCGGAGCGCGCGAAGCCGCGCCCGCGCAGGTCCTCGCGCAGGGACGGGTCGGACAAGACGCGCGCGAGGGCGTCGGCGAGGCCCGCCACGTCGTCGGGATCCACGCGCAGGGCGGCGTCGCCGGAGACCTCCGCGAGCGCAGGCGTCTCGGACGTGACGACCGGGACGCCCCGTGCCATGGCCTCGAGCACGGGCAACCCGAACCCCTCGAACGACGACGGATAGACGAACAGGTCCGCCCCCCGGTACAGCGCGTCGAGGTCCCGATCCCCCACGACGCCGGTCCGCACGACGACGCCGGCGCCGCTGCGCGAGAGCTCGGCGTCGAGCTCGTCGACGCGCCAGCCGTCCGGGCCGGCGAGCACGAGCGCGTGAGGGAACTCCGGCGCGACCTGGCGGTAAGCGCGGACCAACCGCACGACGTTCTTGCGGGGCTCCAGCGTGCCCACGAACAAGAGGTACGGCATCGGCACGCGCAGGCGCGCACACACGTCGGCGGGTGCCTCGCTCGCGGCGGGAAGGGCAGCCGCGAGCGGCGTGACGTGCAGCTTCGCCGGGTCGGCCCCGCTCAGGTCCGCGAGATCCTCGGCGGTCGCCTTCGACGGCGCCAGGATGGCGTCCGCACGCTTGATCGCCGCTCGAACCCCGGACCCGTAGAGCAGGCGCCACGCGGTCGGGAACCGGTCGGGGAAGCGGTGATGGGCGAGGTCGTGCACGGTCACCACGAGCGCCGTGGCCCGACGCACCGGCGGGACGCCGGCGGGGCCGGTGGCATGGACGACGGTGAACGCGTCGAACGCGGGGGGCAGCTTCGGGCGCCCCAGCACGTTCCATTGCGGGTACAGGGTCCGGATGGGCGCGGGCACCTCCACGGCGTCGAAGCCGCGCAGCCACGCGGGATCGGGACCGGCCTCGCGCGACCGGCAGTGCCACAGCGCGAGGTCGACGTCGCCGGAGGCCGCCAGGGCCGGCGCGAGCTCGCGGACGTACGTCCCGATCCCCCCCGGCGCCGAGGCCCACAGCTGATCGGCGCCGAACGCCACCCGCACCCGGTTGGCTCCCAACGGCCCTATCGGACGTCGCTGCGGCCCTGCACGGGGGCCACGCCCCGGCGCGAGAACGTGGCTTGTTGGCCGTGCCAGGGCTCGTGCGCGTAGCGCCGGACCTGCAAGGCCCCGAGCCCCGTGGCGTCGATCCGCCCCTGCAGGACCCACGGCATGGGCTTGGGGCTCTCCGCCAGGAAGTACCGCTCGAGCGCCATCAAGATGGCGCGCTCCTCCTCGGGCGTGAGCCCCTGCGGCAGTTCGAGCCTGCGATCCTCCTCGGCCACGGGCCCTCCTAGAGCGGGATGTTGCCGTGTTTGCGCGCCGGCATCGACTCGCGCTTGGTGGAGAGCATGCGCAGGGACTGGATCAGGCGGCGGCGGGTCTCCGCGGGTTCGATCACGTCGTCGATGAAGCCCCGTTCGGCCGCCGCGTATGGGGTGGAGAACTTGTCCCGGTACTCGCGGATCAGCTCCGCCTTCTTGGCGGCGGGGTCGTCGGCTTTCTCCATCTCCCGGCGGAAGACCACGTTCACGGCGCCCTCCGCCCCCATGACGGCGATCTCGGCCGTGGGCCATGCGAACGCGACGTCGGCGCGCAGGTGCTTGGAATTCATGACGAGGTAGGACCCGCCGTAGGCCTTGCGCGTGATCACGGTCATCCGCGGGACGGTGGCTTCCGCGAAGGCGTACAGCAGCTTCGCGCCGTGACGGATGATCCCGTTGTACTCCTGCTGGGCGCCGGGCAGGAACCCGGGCACGTCCACCAACGTGAGGATCGGGACGTTGAAGGCGTCGCAGAATCGGACGAACCGAGAGGCCTTCTCCGAGGCCTCGATGTCGAGCGTGCCCGCGATCACCTTCGGCTGATTCGCGACGATGCCCACGGTGCGCCCGTCGAGCCGGGCGAACCCCGTCACGATGTTCATGGCCCACAGCGGGAAGACCTCCAGGAACTCCCCGTCGTCCACGATGTACCGGATCACCTCGTGCATGTCGTAGGGCTCTTGGGGCCGGTCCGGGATCATGCGGGTGAGCGCCTCCGCGAGGCGTTCGGGGTCGTCCGTCGCGGCGTAGGCCGGCGGATCCTCGAGGTTGTTCGACGGCAGGAAGCTCAGCAGGTAGCGCACGCGCTGCAGAACGTCCTCGTCGTCCTCACCCACGAACGCGGCGACTCCGGACTTGCCCGCGTGCGTCATGGCGCCGCCGAGCTCCTCCATGGTGACCTCTTCCCCGGTCACGGTCTTGATCACGTCCGGCCCCGTGATGAACATATGGGACGTCTCCTTCACCATGAAGGTGAAGTCGGTGATGGCGGGGGAGTACACGGCGCCGCCCGCACAGGGCCCCATGATCACGCTGATCTGCGGGATGACGCCCGAGGCCCGGACGTTGCGCTCGAAGATGTAGCCGTAGCCAGCCAGGGAGGCGGCGCCCTCCTGGATCCTCGCCCCGCCCGAGTCGTTGATGGCGATGAACGGCGCGCCCGTGCTGATCGCGAGGTCCATGACCTTGCACACCTTCTGCGCCATGACCTCGCCCATGGAGCCGCCGAACACGGTGAAGTCCTGCGATGCGACGAACACGCGCCGCCCGTCCACCGTGCCGTAGCCCGTGACGATGCCGTCGCCGGGCGGGTGCTTCTTCTCCATGCCGAAATCGTGGGCGCGATGGATGGCGAAGGGGTCGGTCTCAACGAACGAGCCCTTGTCCATGAGGATGTCGAGCCGCTCGCGGGCCGTGAGCTTGCCGCGGTCGTGCTGTTTCTTCGCGGCGTCGCGGCCTCCGGGGGTGAGCGCGGCCTTCCGCCGCTTCCGGAGGACCTCGATGCGCTCTTCGACCGTGATCGTCGCGGCGGCGGGGTTCGGTGCGGGGGCGAACTCGTCGGTGGCGGCCATGGGGGGAGTTTAGACGGCGGGCCCGAGGGCGTCGGCCTCGTGCCCGCTCAGCAACCGCGCACGCGCCAGCCGGCCGGCGCCCACCCACCGGCACTGTGCACCATGCGGAACGTCACGACGGCGTTGGTGCGGCCGCTGAGGGCGCTCGTGCGAAGGTGCCACGCGGGCACGGTCCATGCCGCGTACCGCCGAGGCCAGTCCGCGGCGCTGTGCTGGTAGAGCCCGAGGTAGCGTCCGGTCGCCGAGCGAGCGCTGGGGACCAGCCCGCTCTCGCGGCGGGCGATGCAGAGGCCCTTGGCGGCGCCGCCGGGGACGGTCCACCTGGCGGCCGCGCACCTGATGACGCGCTTGGAAAAGTGCTGGATCGTCTCCGTCGGCGTCTTCATGAGCCGGCACGGGCCCATTGACGGCGTCGCCTCGATCTCGGGCCGAGCGGATGCCACCGCGCCGCTCGAAAGGACGAGCACCACCGCGAGGGCTCCCGTCCACGCGGCACGCGTGGTCGTCGTGTTCCTCGTCTTCGTCATCGCACCTTCGGGTCGGGCGCACGTCGACAACGCGCGCGGGGAGGTGGGGGAGTGTCGGCGGTGCCGACCCACCGAACCTAGCAGCCGCGCGCGCGCCGCGTCGACCCGCCTTCCGCGACGACGCAACACGCGCTCACGGATCGACGGGGCCTCCGCTGCGCCAGTAGACCCCGTGCTCGCGGTCGAGGAGACGCTCGTCCACGAGGTAGCGCCGAAGCGAGGCGTGGTCGGTATGGAACCGCCCCACGATCGCGTTCACCTCAGCTTCGGAGTAGCGGACGCCGGGCTCGAACTCCAGCGCCACGCGCTCCAGCACGATCCGGCGCTTCGACTCCTTTGCGGGGATCTCCGTGATGCGGCCGTCGCGGAAGAAGGTCTTCAGCACGGTCTCCTCGGTCTCCGACGCCGTGCCGAGGGCCACGCCGGCTTCGCGGGAGGGACCCACCTGCTCCGCCGCCCAGCGCAAGGTCTGCGTGTCCAGCCGGAAGCCGCGTCGCGCTTCGTCCGCGCGCACCACCCCCGCGGACAGGAGGCGATTGAGGTGCCGATGCACGCGGGCGACGGGGATCGACAACTCGTCGGAGAGCTGCCCGGCCGAGCTGCCGGCACGCGCCAGCCGCCCCGCGATCGCGAGTCGCTCGGGATCCGCGAGGGCGCGAAGGATCTCGTCGGGATGTTCGGTCATGTCGGTCCGTATCCCTACCATGGAGCGATGGAGCTCACCGATCCGCAGCGCCGGACCCTCGAGCAGCTCATCGGCACGGGCCCGCGCCCGTCGTTCCCCGCGGATCTCCCCCAGCGCCTTCGCGATCATATCGAGGAGGCCGTGCGCGGTCTCGAGTTGCGGGAGCAGCTGTGGCTGGGCAAGGAACGACTCAACGACCACGGTCGATGCGAAGGGAAGTTCCACGCCGCCATGGCGGGTGAGTCGCCCCCGTTCGAGCACTCGGCCAAGAGCGCGTCGGGCGTCCTCATGCACAAGGCTATCGAGGTGGAGGTGGGGAGCCGCGAACCGCTCGACGCGGCCTCGGTGGCCGAGGTCGCCCTGCAGCGCGTCCTGGGGCGTGAGGAGCGCTTCCAAGAATACTGGCACGGCCTATCCGAGCCGGAGCACGACGACGTGCTCATGGACGTCGCGCGGCGGGTGACGTTGTTCCAGGGTTCGTTCCCGCCGCTCAAGGAGCTCCGACGCGACCTCACGCCCATCAGCGAGCTGCGCGTGCGCGCGGAGCTGCTGGGCGGAGACCTCGTGCTGAGTGGGCAGATCGATCTGCTGCTCGGGCGGCCCGTCCAGCTCGAACCCACGCGCGCTACCCGGTTGGCCATCGACCTCAAGACCGGCAACGCGTATCCGGAATTCGCGGAGGACATGCGGTTCTACGCCTTGCTGCTCACCCTGCGGTTCGGCGTTCCCCCCTACCGCGTCGCCTCCTTCTTCCTGGAGAGCGGCGCGTGGCAGGCCGAGGAGATCACCGAAGGGACGCTCGAGCATGCGGCCGACCGCGTGATCGCGGCGGCGCGAAGCGCCGCCGCGATCCTGCGCGGGCGCTCCGCCGCCCTCACGCCGGGCCACTATTGCGCCTGGTGCCCTCGCGCGCCTGCCTGTCCGGCCGCCGAGCTGCCGGCCGTCCTCGCGGGCCGCTAGCATCCTCGGTTGCGGCTCGCGTTCTCGCGAGCCTTTCAACATCGTGCGACGAATGACCGATGACGTCTGCAACCATCACGGAAGGATCCGACCATGGGCTCCATCGCTCGGGGGTTCCGCCTCGCCAAGGCGAGCTGGACGGTCGTTCGGCAGGACCGCGAACTCGTCGCGCTCCCGATCCTGTCGTTCCTGTGCTCGCTCGTCGTCATGGCAGTCTTCGCCCTTGGCGCGGCGGGCATCGGCCTGCCCGACCAGGGTCGGTCCGCGAGTCCGGGCCTCTACGTCCTCGGGTTCGTCTTCTACGTCGCGCTGTCCTTCGTGACCATCTTCTTCAACGCCGCCGTGATCGGCACGGCCATGAAGCGCCTCAAGGGAGAGCCCGCCACCCTGCGGGACGGGCTGTCGCTCGCGCGGGCTCACCTGGGCGCCATCTTCGTGTGGGCGCTCATCACCGCCACCGTGGGCATGGTGCTCCGCACGCTCCAGGAGCGCAGCGGGATCCTCGGGCGGATCGTCCTGGGCCTCATCGGATTCGCCTGGAGCGTGCTCACGTTCTTCGTTGTCCCTGTGCTGCTCTACGAGGAGGGCGGGGTGGGCGACGCGATCAAGCGCTCGGGCTCGATCTTCCGCCAGCGCTGGGGCGAGCAGTTCGTGGGCAACGCCACCATCGGCCTCGCGATCCTCCTCATCGCGATCCCGGTGGTCGCGATCGGCGGGGTCGTCGCGGCCGCGGTCCCCCTCGTGGGGATCCCGCTCCTGGTGATCGCGGTGGGCGCGCTCATGGCCGTGGGCGCCGCGTGCTCGGGCGTGTTCAACGCGGCCCTGTACCGCTACGCCACCACCGGAGAGAGCTCCGGCGCGTTCACGCTCGAGGACATGAACGCGTCGTTCCGGCCGCGCCGCGGCGGCCGCGGGGGCGGCTCGTTCACACCCGGGTCGTTCACACCCGGCGGGTTCGCCGACGGCCGGTTCACGGACGGTCCCCCCGGCGAGGGCCTTCAGGCCCCGCCGCGCGCCGAGAACCCCCCCACGCGCCCCGACGCCTGAGGCCGTACCGCCGCGTCGGCACTCCCGGGCGCTTGCTAGGGTTCGGCTCGTCGGGTAGTAGACGCGCGAAGGGTGAGCGAGCCATGGGCAGGGAGCTGTACGAGATCGGCGAGATCCCCCCGGTCGGGGAGGTCCCCGCCACCATGCACGCGCAGCTGGTGCGCCCCGATCGCTACGGCGATCCGGACACCGCGATCGCGGACGAGGTCATCGGGGTTCCCGAGCTCGGCCCGCACGACGCCCTCGTGCTGGTGATGGCGGCCGGCGTGAACTACAACAACGTCTGGGCCGCGCGCGGCCTCCCGGTGGACGTCACGAAGACGCAGGCCCGCTGGGGCGAGCCCACCGACTTCCACATCGTGGGATCGGACGCCTCCGGCGTGGTGTACGCCGTGGGCGACGCGGTCACGAACGTCGGGGTGGGCGATCGCGTGGTGGTGCATGCCGGGCAATGGGACGAGGACGACCCATGGGTGCGCGCGGGCAAGGATCCGGGGCTCGCCCCCAGTTTCCGGGTCTGGGGCTACGACACGTGTTGGGGCTCGTTCGCCCAGTTCACGAAGGTCCAGGCGCACCAATGCCTGCCCAAGGCGGACTTCTTGACCTGGGAGGAGGCGGCCGCCCCCACCCTCACGGGAGCCACCGCGTTCCGGATGCTCTTCGGTTGGCCGCCCCACACCGTGGAGCCCGGCGACGTGGTCCTGGTCTGGGGCGGGTCGGGGGGATTGGGGTCGCTCGCCATCCAGCTCGTGGCGAACGCGGGCGGTCGTCCGGTGGCCGTCGTGGGGTCCGACGAGAAGGGCGCCTACGCCTTGTCTCTCGGTGCGGTGGGCTTCATCAACCGCATGCACTTCAGCCATTGGGGCGTCCCCCCGGCGTGGGAGAGCCCCGAGTGGAAGGATTGGTTCGCCGGCGCCAAGGCGTTCGGCAAGGCGATCTGGGATGCGGTGGGGGAGAAAACGAATCCCCGCATCGTCTTCGAACATCCCGGGCAGGACACCATTCCCACCTCCATCTTCGTGGCCGAGCGCGGGGGCATGGTCGTGATCTGCGCAGGCACCTCGGGCTACGACACCATGGTGGACGTTCGCTACCTCTGGTACCTGCAGAAGCGCTACCAGGGCTCGCATCTGTTCAACGACGAACAGGCGGCCGGCTTCAACCGGCTCGTGACCGAGGGGAAGGTCCTCACGACGCTGGGCACGTCCTACGCGTATGAGCAAACGGGCCACGTGCATCACCTCATGGGCGAGGGCGGGCTGCCCGAGGGCAACGTCGCCGTCCGCGTGAGCGCGCCGCGCGAGGGCCTGAGCGACCTGCCCTAGCCCCGGCGTTCCTGGACCAGCTCCACCAGCACGCCGTCCATGGCTCGCGGGTGCACGAAGGCGATGGTGGTCCCGCGCGATCCCGGCCTGCCGTGCTCGTCGATCAGGCGCACACCGTCGGCGCGGAGGCCCTCGAGCGCCGCCTCGACGTCGTCGACACGGTACGCCAGGTGATGCATGCCGGGGCCATTCGCGGAGAGGAATCGACCCACGGGCGTGCCCGGCTCAAGCGCCCCCAGGAGCTGGATGAACGATCCCCCCGCCGGGAAGAGCACCTCTTCCACCCCCTGCTCAGGTACGCGTTCTCGGTGCGTGGGCTCAACGCCCAGCATCCGCCGGTAATGCGCCACGGCGCCCTCGAGGTCGGCGACCGCGATCCCCACATGGTCGATCGCGGTGAGGGAGAAGCTCACGGGTGCTTCCGCGGGTCCGGCCGCATCCGCGTGATCAGGTTCAGCGCGTGGGGAACGTGGTAGGCCTCAAGGGACAGGGCGTGGGCCACGGCGCTCACTCCCTGGGCGCGAACATCGACCTCGGGTTTCGCCCCTCGGCCGTGGGGCGCCTCCAAGACGTAGAACTCCACGAGCTCGAGGAACTGCGCGAGCGACGGGACGAGGCCGCCGCGCTCGTACGCATAGATCGTCTGGCGCGAGGCGGGGCACGCGTCGCGGGACGCGGCCGTGTCCACGGAGCGATACCCGGCGGCTTTGCGCAGCTCGCGGAGGGATCCACCGATGACATCCTTGTCACCCTCGCTCACCGGCGGCTGCTTCTTGCGGGCCATCGCCGCACCATAACGGCTGGTCGTGGGCCCGGCACGCCGGGCGCCGGTGGCCGGTGGCAACGCCCGACCGGAGGCCATCGGTCCCCCGTCTGGGCCGAAGGACCGATGTCCGGGGGACGCCCTCCGGTGTAGCGTTTCCCCCACGCACCCTCCGGGGATGCACCGACATCGAGCACTGGAGTGCCCGTGGAAGAGCACGAAGCGACGACCTCGACCCTCCTGCAGGGCTCGCAGCTCACGCAGAAGGGGCGCGCGGACGTCTTCCGCCAGCGTGAACGGACCAAGCGCCGGAAGATCCTGCGCGCCATCGTCCTGGTGCTGGTGGTAGACGCCTACCTCTTCCACCGTGTCATCACCGACAACCCGTTCCAGCTCCCCCGGCCCAACGGCGACTGGATCATCTTCCTGCCGGCGATCCTGCTCGTCTTCGCCGTCGTGCTCATGGTGGCCATGCCGTTGATGAACGGCCGTTCGCCGCACGTTACGATCCATCCGGAGCAGGTCGAGGTGGGGCTCACCAACGTGAAGGGCCTCGATGGCCAGGTCGAGGAGGTCGTGCGCACGCTCGACGTGTTCCTCGGCTACGCGACGTTCCGCGACGAGCTGGGCGGTACTCCGCGCCGTGGCATCCTCTTCGAGGGCCCGCCGGGCACCGGCAAGACCTACCTCGCCAAGGCGATGTCCAAGCAGGCGGGCGTGCCGTTCCTCTTCATCGCGGCACCCGCGCTCCAGTCGATGTGGTTCGGGATGACGGCGTACCGGATCCGCTCGTTCTTCAAGGCGCTCCGCAAGGCGGCGCGCAAGGAGGGGGGCGCGATCGGGTTCATCGAGGAGATCGATGCGATCGGCGGGTCGCGCGACGGGATGTCCTCGATGTCGCCGATGACGCTCCCCTCCACCCCGGCGCCGGGGTTCCTGGGACGTCGGATCTCGCCGATGATGTCCTCGGGCAACGGCGGCATGGTGAATGAGCTGCTGATCCAGATGCAATCGTTCGACCAAGCGCCCCTGCGCGATCGGTTCCGCGCGAAGATCGTGGGCTGGGTCAACGGCTACCTGCCCATGGACCGCCAGATGAAGGCGGGCAAGTCCCGCTACAACAACATCTTGTTGATCGCGGCGACGAACCGCGGCGATTCCCTCGATGCGGCGCTCTTGCGTCCCGGGCGGTTCGACCGCCGCCTGTACTTCGACCTGCCGACCAAGGGCGAGCGGACCGAGCTCATCGACTTCTTCTTTGCGCGCAAGAAGCATCACGAGCAGCTCGACGACCCCAAGCTCCGAGAGCGCCTCGCCCACGAGACGTTCGGCTACACGCCGGTGATGATCGAGCACCTCATGGACGAGGGACTGCTCATGGCGCTGCGCGACGGTCGTCGCGAGATGAACTACCAGGACCTGATGGAGGCTAAGTTCACGGAGGAGATCGGGACCAAGCAGCCCACCACCTACACGGAAACGGATCGCGAGGCGGTCGCGACCCACGAGGCGGGTCACGCCACCGTGGCCTACCTCCTCGGCAAGGATCGCCGCCTCGAGGTGCTCTCGATCATCAAGCGGCGAGGCTCGTTGGGACTGCTCGCGCACAGCGAGCACGAGGAACGCGTCACCCGCACCAAGTCCGAGATCGAGTCGAGCATCGCCATCGCGCTCGGCGGGCTCGTCGCCGAGGAGATGTGCATCGGCGAATCAGGCACGGGCCCCGCCCACGACCTCTCGGCCGCGACCACGTTGGCCGCGAACATGGTGGGGTCCTTCGGCATGGCGGGATCGCTCATCTCCTACGATGCCTTGTCCCAGGGGCCCTTCGGCGGGGCGAACCTCGTGGGCAAGGTCCTCAACGACGGCGAGGGTAAGCAGCGGGTCGAGGACATCCTGTCCGCGCAGAAGGAGCGGGTGCGCGCCGTCCTCGAAGACAATCGCGACATCCACGCCGCCCTGCGCGACGCGCTGATCGCCCGCGACGAGCTCGTGCGGGAGGACATCATCGAGGTCATCGACAAGGCGATCGCGAACCGCGACTGATCCCTCGGTACGGACCGGCGATACACTCGTCGTCATGACGCGCTCGGTGATCGTGGACGGCGCTCGCACGCCCATCGGCAGGTTCAACGGCTCGCTCGCGTCCGTTCCCGCGGTGCAGCTCGGCGGACACGCGATCCGCGCCGCGCTCGAGCGGGCGGGCGTGAGCCCCGACCAGGTTCAGTACGTGGTCATGGGGCACGTGCTCCAGGCGGGCCAGGGTCAGATCACCGCCCGGCAGGCGGCCGTGGCCGCCGGGATCCCCAAGGAGATCCCCTCCGTCACGGTCAACAAGGTCTGCCTGTCGGGAACGTCCGCGATCGCCCTGGCCGACCAGATGATCCGTGCCGGCGACCTCGACATCGTGGTGGCCGGCGGCATGGAATCCATGAGCAACGCCCCCTTCGTCCTGCCGGGGGCACGGCACGGCGCGCGTCTGGGAGACACCGAGCTGCTGGACACGATGATCCACGACGGGCTGTGGTGCGCGTTCGATGATCGCCACATGGGCGCCGGCACCGACGCGATCAGCGACGAGCTCGGGATCACGCGGGAGGCCCAGGACGCATGGGCGGCTCGATCGCACGCGCGGGCACACGACGCGTGGAGCGACGGAAGGCTCGCGGACGAGGTGGCTCCGATCGAGGTCCCGCAGCGCAAGGGCGACCCCGTGCTCGTGGAACGAGACGAGGGCATCCGCAGCGGCACGACGTCGGATGCGCTGGCGCGGCTGCGGCCGGCCTTCACCCCCGACGGGACCGTCACCGCCGGGAACGCCTCTCAGATCTCCGACGGAGGCGCGGCCGTGGTCGTCATGAGCCAGGAGAAGGCCTCGGAGCTCAGGGTGCAACCCATCGCCGAGATCGTGGCCTCTGGGATGTCCGCGGATCGGTACGCCTCCCTGCAGACCGTGCCGGCGCTCGCCATGGAGCACGCCCTGAAGAAGGCGGGGCTGGCCGCCTCGGACATCGGCCTCGCGGAGGTGAACGAGGCCTTCGCCGCCGTGCCGCTGCACACCGCCGGGATGCTCGGCCTGTCCGAGGACATCGTGAACGTGAACGGCGGGGCCGTGGCCCTGGGTCACCCCATCGGGGCGAGCGGCGCCCGGCTCGTGCTCACGCTCGCCCACGAGATGCGTCGGCGCGGCGTGGACATCGGGGGGGTCGCCATCTGCGGGGGCGGTGGGCAGGGCGACGCCCTGATCCTGCGCCGTCGATAGCTCGAGCCGCTAGTCCTCGGCGGTGATCTCGGAGAGCCGGTGCAGCTCCTGGACGAGCAGCTGCTCGGGCGTTTGCGTCCACGCCTCCGGCGCCTCTTCGTCGGCGTCGACGACGATGCGCAGCTCCGCCGGGTCCGTCGGCGAGTCGTGCCGGTCCTCTGGGGTTTCTGCCGGCTCCGCCTCAGGGCGCGGCGCCGCGGCGGTCCCGGCCTGCGCGCCGTCGGGCAGGAATACCCGGAACGCCGATCCGCCGCCCTCGAGGCTCTCGACCTTCGTCCAGCCGCCCTGGACCTCGGCGAAGCGCTGCACGACGGGACTGAGCGAGGCGTCGGAGGAAGGCTCGGGATCCTCCACGGACAGCAAGACGCCGCCGGCCTGATCCGCGAGCCGCACGGTGATCAGCTGATTGGGCGACGTGCGGTCAGCCGAGGAGCGCAGGAGCCCGGCCAGGATCTGCTCGGTGCGCAACGGATCGACCGCCGCGACCACGCGTTCGGCCTGGATCCGGACGTCGTGGTCGGCGTCGATGCCCGACTCCTCGACCACCCGCGTCACCAAGGCCTCGAGATCGGTGCGGCGCACGTTGAGTTGGATGGCGCCGTGCACGAGGTTGTCGGCCTCGCTCATGTCGGTGACGACACGGTCGAGGCGCCGGGTGTACGTCGTGAGTTGGCGCACGAGCTGCGCCTGCTCCTTGGCGTCTTTCTTGTGCTTGAGGATCTGCGTGAGCCCGAGGATCTGCGTCACCGACCGTCGGGCGTCGTGCGAGAGCTCCTTCATGAAGGGGCTCGTGGAGCGGCGGTCCTCGAGCGGGTCGGCCGCAACGGGCACGGCGCCCTCCTCGGCGCCCTCGGCCCCGTCGCCGCGGATCTGGCGCATGGCCTCGCTCATCTGCACGCGGCGCAGCTCGCCCTCCACCTCGTCGACCTGCTCCGCCTTGGATCGCAGATCGCGCTCGAGCTTGTGGGCGCGGTCCTCCGCGGCGATCAGCTTCTCGGTCTGGCCGGCGAGACGCTCCTGGGTCACGCGGAGCAGCTCGTCGAGATCCGCCCGGCCCTCCGTGTCCGCGATCTCGAGGGCGCGACGGGCCTCCAGCTCCTGCAACCGGCGATTGATGTCGGCGTTGTCCTGCGTGGCCGCCCCCAGGTCGGCGGTGAGCCGGCGGGAGCGCGCCGAGGCCTCGGCCGCCTCGCGCTCGGCATGTTCGACCCGCTCGGCGAGGAGCCGCGCGTTCTCCGTTTCGCGGAGCACCTGTGCCGCCGCGGCGTCGAGCTCCTCCTTCGTGGCGCTCAGGTCCCGGCCGAGCCGCTCGGCCGTCGCCGAGGCCTCGGCCATGGCCTGCTCCGCCGACCCGTAGCGCGTGTCGCGATCGGCGAGCTCGGCCCGCAAGGCTTGCAGGTCGGTCTGCACGGCCGCCTCCGCCGCGGTGACGCGTTGCCTGGCGGCCGCCTCGCGCGCTGCGAGGGCGTCGGCGTGCGCGACCTCCGTCGCCGCGATCTGCGCCTGGAACTCCTCACGGGCGACGCGGACCTTCGCCTCGAGCTCCACCTCTTGCTCGACGAGCTCCGCTGAGTGAGACGCGTCGCGGCTCTCGAGCTCGGCGCGCGCGCTGCGGAGCTCGTCTGTGAGCATGGCCGCGCGCTGCTCCTCGTTGCGGAGCGCCCGCAGCTCCACGCGGGCGTCCTCCAACTCGGTGTTTGCCGCCTCGAGCTCGGCGCGCGCGGATTCGAAGGCCTCACGATGATGCAGGCTCTCGACGTGCGCGGCGTCCAGGTCCTCCTGGATCTCCTTGGCGTGTTCCGACTGGGGCCGCAGCGTCTCGAGCTCGCGTCGGGCGATCGCGAGCTGGGTATCGGCCCCGTCGAGCTCCGCGCGCAGCCCGATCACCTCGGTCTCGGCGTGCTGCACGCGTCGGAGCATCTCCGGGTCCTCGGTGGGCGTCATCCCGGCCGCGAGCTGCGCGGACAGGTCGCTCCGCTGCGCGGAGAGCTCGTCGCGTTCGGCCACCAGGGCGTCGCGCTCCCCCCGGAGGGCGGCGCGCTCGGTCTTCATGGACTCGAGACGATCGTTCGCCTTGGCCATCACGGCGGGGTCCGGAGCCAGGCGCGCCAGCTCGCGGTGCTCCTCCTGGAGCGTGCGCAGCTTGCCTTCTGACTCGCGGGCCCTGAGCTCGTAGTCGCGGGCGCGCTGCTCGGTGTCGGCCAGCTGTTCCTGGAGCCGGGGGTCGGGACGGGTGGCGGCCGCCTCCTGCGCGCGGCGTTCCGTGGTCCGCAGCTCCTCGAGAGTCTTGCGGTATTGGTCCTGCAGCAGGGCCAGGCGCTCCTCGGCGGCCCGCGCGCGATCCTCGGCCTTGCGCCGAGCGTCTCCCTCCTCCCGCAGACCGGGCGAGGCGACGCCGACGGGACGGCCGGTCTGGCTCGTCTGTATCGGGGTGGGGTGCGGGGCGCCCGCCCGCAGCGGCGACGCGGTGGACCCCGAGGCGCCCCGGGTGGTCCGGTAGAGCGCGAAGCCGACGATGGCGAGCAGGACCGAGAGGAACAGGGCGTTCGTCCGCCACGGGGAAGGGGCGGCGTCGATGGGCGCCGAGGACGTCGTCATCTCCACGACGCTCGGTTCGCCCACGCCGGAGTGCAGGGCGAGGGGCACCATGATGGAGAAGCTGCCGTCGGCGTTCTGGGTCTGGGCCTTGCCGCGCAGCGCGGTCTTGATCCTGTCGCGTTGGCCCTCGAGGGTGTTGCCGATCCCGCCCTCGGTCGAATAGAGGATCTGGCCGTTCTGGGACCACAGGGTCACACCGTCGAAGTTGCTGGGATCCAACACGACGGACGTGATGCGGCTGGTGAGGTCGCTCGCGCGCGATGCGGACACGGGGGCGGCGAGATCCTCCGGGCGGAAGACCAGGCCGAGCGAACGATCGGCGATGGTGGTCGCCTGCTCCACGGCGGCGGCGGTGGCCGTGCTGCGGGCGCGGATCCCGAGATACGTCGACGTCGCGATCCCGGTGACGATCAAGATCGTGATGCCGACGAGTAGGTTCCTGGCGATGCCATTGCCATTCTTGGTGCCAGCCATCGATGGCCCCCTCGAGCGATGCGCAACTGTTCCTTAGAGCCGGAGTATCGGCAAGGCACCTCGGGAGCTTCAGCGCGGTTCGGGGGATATCTCCGTGCGACCTTCGGCCCCCCCAACCGGCCTACAGCCGGCCGGGCCACGCGGGGGCGGCGCCGGAGCGCACGATCGTGTCGCCCGACAGGTCATCCTTGTCCAGGACGATCAGGTCCTCTACCACCTGGCGCATCTGCTCCACGTGGCTGACCAGCACCACGAGGCGATGAGCCCCGTGCGCGGCGTCGGAGGGACCCTCTCCCGGAGCCGGGCCGGCCACGAGGCGGCCGATCCCTTCCATGGCCCGGTCGAGGTGTTCGGGATCGAGGCTTCCGAACCCCTCATCGAGGAAGAATGCGTCCAGTCGACCGCCGCCGCGAGCCACCATCTCGGCCAAGGCGAGGGCGAGCGCCAGGGAGGCGAGGAAGGTCTCCCCGCCCGAGAGGCTGTCGGCCCTGCGCTCGGAGCCGGCGGCGTTCAGATCGACCACGTCGAACCGATCGTCGCCCGTGAAGCGGTAGGCGCCGTCGGTGAGGTCCTCGAGGTGCACGCTGCCGAGCTCGCCGAGCACCGCCCGCTCCTCCTCGAGCAGGAAGGCGAGGAACCGGGCGGGCTGAAGGTCTGAGGCGAGCCTGCGCGTGAGCTCCACGTCGCGTTCCGCTGCCGCGACGCGCTCGTCGAGGTCGACGCCGGCCGCCAGGAGGTCCTGCAGCCCGGTGACCCGCTCGCGCAAGGCGGCTTCGCGGGCGGCCGCCTCGGCGAGGACGACGGCGAAGTCCACCTCGTTCCCGAGTCCGAGCTGCGACAGGATGCCCGCCGCCGCCGCCGCGGCCTCCGCGTCCTCGGCCCGGGCTTCCGCGAGCCGTCGGCCGATCGCCTCACGCCGCTCCTCCAGGGTCTCAGCGAGGGCCGAGCGGTCCGCCCGCAGGGCCTCGGGATCTTCGGCGGGGGGCCGCGACGCACCCAGGCGACCCCACGCCGTCGCGAGCTCGGTCGCGAGCCGTGTCATCGCGGACCTAGCCTGCTCGTCCTGCGCCCGCAACCGATCCACCTCGGCCCGGGCCGAGGTCGAGGCGGCGGCGACCCGGGCGCGCTCCCGTTCGGCGGCCTCGAGTTCCTCGGCGCGCTCCGTCAGGAGCGCGGCCGGGTTGCCGGCTCCCAGGCGCTCCGCCAACTCGCTCTTGCATACATCGAGCTCGGCCTCGGCGGAGCGCAGCACCTCCGCGGCGCGGCCGAGCTCGGCCGCCATGCGCTCGACGGTTCCCTGCGCCGTGCTCGCGCGTTCCTGTGTCGTCGCGGCCGCGGCGGTCGCCGATCCCGTGGCGTCCGCGCGCCGCTCGAGCAGCCGGCGCGCCTCGGCGAGGGCCGCCTCCGCCTCCACGAGCGTGGAAGCCTGAGCGACGGGCGGCGGCTCGACCACCACCTGTTCGCACACCGGACACGGGTCGCCCGGGCCGAGGTCCGCGCGCAGCGCCATGGCCATGTCTGCGTGCCGGGCCTCGTGCGCGCGCCCCTGCGTCGCGACGACGCCGGCCTCGGCCTCGGCGAGCTCCGCGCCCGCGACCTCGCGCCGTTCCTCGGCCTCGCGGGCGAGCTCCTCCGCCCCCCGGGATGCCTTCAGGGCATCGTCGCCGGCGCGAACGATGTCGTCGTGATGACGCGCGCGCTCGTCGGCAGCCCTGGCGAGATGCTCCAGCGAACGGACGAGCGCCGCGAGTTCGGCCTGATCGCTCAGGCGTTCGGCGACGGCCGCGTAGTCGGCCTCCGTCGCCGCCCGTTCCTGCTCCGCTTCCTCCGCCGCGCGCCCTGCCCGCCGCAGGACCTCACCGGCGCGGGCCGCCGCGTCCAGGACGGCCTCCGCGGGTTCCGCGTCGGGCAGCGCGTCTGCGACGGCGGTGAGCTCGCGCTGCCGTTCGACGGCGCGGGCCACCTCCTCCTGCGCGAGGCCCCGCGCCCTGCTCAGCTCCTCCATGCCGACGCGCGCGGCGCGGAGGGCGTCGGCGCGAGCCGTGGCCGAAGCGAGCTCCGCCTCCGCCGCGGCGAGCTGCTCCCGGGCTTGGGCGAGCCGGCCCCGCTCGTCTCGCAACGTCACCGCGGCCTGGTCGGCCGTGGCGAGGCGAACCCTCGCGGCGACGTGCGCGGCGTCGAAGCGTTCGTAGCCGAACACCCCCTTCAGGACGTCGTTGCGCTGTGTGGGGGTGGCACGCAGGAACTCCGAGAAGCGATTCTGGGCGAGCATGACCGAACGGCAGAACGCGGCGAAGTCCATCCCCAGGAGCTCCTCGACGCGCTCGCGCATGACCCGCTCGCCGACGAAGGAGTCCACGACCTCGGCGTCGGGCGCGTCGTGCGCCAAGCGTTCGAGCTGGTGACCGGAGGCGCCCCGGCGCCGCAGGGCGCGCACCGCCCGCCACACCTGCCCGTCGACCTCGAACCGGAGTTCGACATGGCAGCCGTCGCTCAGCTGGTGGATCAGCGACTTGGTGTTCTGCTCGACGGCGGGCGTCTTGCCGAACAGTGAGAAGACGACGGCGTCGAGGATGGTCGACTTGCCGGACCCGATCGGTCCGACGATGCCCACCAGCCGGCGCCCGCGCCAGTCGATGGTGGTGAGGTCGCGGTAGGAGCGGAAGCCCCGCATCGACATCTCAAGCGGGCGCATCGCCGACCTCCTCCATCACGGCGCGGAACAGGGCGGTGAGGGCCGGCGGCGGCTCCTCGCCCGTTTCCGCCCGGTAGAACTCGGCGTACAGCTCCCCGTCGTCCGGGCGGACCTCCCGCGTCGCGGCCACGGCCCGCTCGCCGGCGGGGCGTTGCGCGCGCACGTTCACGAGGAACGGGAACAGATCGGCCGCGCGTCGAGCGAGGTCCGTGTCGGTGCCGCCCACGCGCACGGAGAGGTCGAGGTAGGCCCCCCGCAGCTCGTCCGCGCGGGACTCGAGCTCGTCCCAGGTCCCCGACGCGCGCACGAGCGGGCGCCCGCTCGTGAGGGGGATCGACGTGACGGTGGCGAGGCGCCCGGGCTCGGCCTCGACGATGACGACCCGTTTGACCTCGCCCGCCTCGCCGAAGTCCAGCGGGAGCAGCGACCCCGCGTAAGCGGCGGGGACCGGCGCGCCCGGCACCGGCTGCGGTGCGTGGATGTGGCCCATCGCCACGTACTGGGGCCCCGCCGGGATGGCCTCCGCCGTGGCCGCATAGGCCTCGCCCATGTGGAGCTCGCGTTCCCCACGCGGCGCCGCGCGGTCGACCTTGACGCCGCCCACCATGAAGTGCGCCATCAGGATCGGGACGAGGTCGACGCCGGCGGCGTGCACGAGCGCGCGGTTGTAGGCCTGCGTGATGCCGGCCACGCGCTCCGCGTACGCCCCGTACCACGTGCCCGCCTCCTGCATGAAGTCGATCACCCGCCCCTCGCGCAGGAAGGGGAAGCACGCGACCACGGCGTCGACGCCGAGGACGTCCGGCCCCAGGAGTCCGCCGGCCTCGGGGCGCTTCACCGTGCCCACGAGGTGCACGCCGCGGCCCTGCGAACGCAACAGCGGCGCGAGGGCTTCGAACAACTCGGGGGAGTCGTGGTTACCCGCCACCGCCACCACGGGGCGATGCTCGGCGAGGCGCACCAGCGATCCCAGCCCGTTCGTCAGCGCGTCGATCGGGGGCATCGGACGGTCGAAGACGTCCCCGGCGACGAGCACGAGATCGACCGCGTGCGCGTCCGCGATCCCGGCGACCTCGTCGAGCACGTCGTGGAACTCGGGCGTGCGGTCGTGACGACCCAGCCGGCGGCCGACGTGCCAGTCCGAGGTGTGGAGGATCCGCATGCGCCGGGTGGCTAGAGGCCCGAGAAGGGGTCGCCCTGTGCGGCGGGATCCACCTCTTCCTTCCGCGTGGCCCACGGGGGGAAGGGGAAGGTGACGACGAGCGGCACGGGGATGGCGGGCTGCGAGATCACCATCGTGCCCGGCTTGAGCAGCCGCGCGCGCGCCCGCGTGGACGGGAGCATCCACCCGTACTCGCTCCGCTCGGCCTCGGCGGCATCCAGGCGGCCGGCAACGCGGATCGCGGCGTTCTCCAGGACCTCCGAGGCCACGCGCGATGCCGTCTGCTGCGCCCCGACCAGCAGGACGCCCATGGAACGCCCGCGCTGCGCGATGTCGATCAACATGTCCTTGAGGGGCCCGCTTCCCTCGCGAGGGGCGTACTTGTTCAGCTCGTCCAGCACGATCACGGACAACGGCAGCCGCTGCCCCGACGCCTCCTTCTCCTGGAAGGTCTCGTTGAGGAGGGCGCCGACGACGAATCGTTGCGCCTGCTCGTGCAACGACTGGATCGCCACGACCGTCACGCTCGCCCTCGCGCGGTCGATGCGCCGCGACTCGCCCGCGCGCACGAGGTGCCCGAGGCGGGACGACGCGGCGTGGAGCCGTCGCATGAACGCCGACACCGTGCCGGCCTGCACACGGCCGCTCCACGCAAGGTCGGGTTCGTCGTCGCCCTCGGGCTCGAGGAACTCGCCGAGGGCATCCACCAGCGAAGCGAGATCCTCGATCACGCGCTCGCCCGGGTCCGCGGCGACGGTCGTCGCGCGCTCGCGGGGGAAGGACTGGGGATCGCGGAGCACGACCGCGCCCGGCCGGCCGGCCACGTCGACCGCGAAGCGCTTCAGCTGCGCCTGGACGCGCTCGCGGATGAACGGCAGCTGGTTGCGGGCGTCGTTCGCATCGGTGAAGCAGAACTGCAGGAGGTCCTCGTCGATGAACTGGCGCGGTGTCCAGGTGAAGACCTCGACACCCTCCTGACGCCCGCCGGTGTCTGCCAACACGACGTCGCCCGAGCGCCTCCTCGGCGGCGCCCAGAACGTGACCGAGGGGAAGGGGGCGGGCTCGACGCCCAGACGGCCCCAGGCCTCCCGCGCGTCGTCGTCGAACCGCGCGTTGGGCTTGTCGAGCCACAACAGGTCCTCGCCTTTGACGTTGAACACGAGTACGCGCAACGACGATGCGCCCTCACCCACGAGCGCCGCGTGCTCGCGCGCCGTGAGCATGCGCAGGAAGAACAGGGCGAAGGAGGTCTTGGTGGCCACCCCGCTGATGCCACTGACGGACATGTGCCCTCCCTTGCGCCCGTCGAAGAAGTCGAGGTCGATGTGGACGGGGGCGCCGTCGCGACCGATGCCCGCCGCGAGCGGACGGCCCATCTCGTCCACGTAGAGCGCCTTGTCCCGCTCGGCGCCGGTGGCGCGCTCGGCAAGCTCCCCGGGGTCCGCCGAGACCCAGACCTCCGGATCGACGCGCGTGACGGCGACGCGGGCCGACCGCACCTTGGCTGCCGGCATGATCCCGAGTTCCGCGACCCGGTGCGTGTCGGACTCGAAGGCAGCGCCCTCGTACACGGCCTCGGCCTCGGTCACCACGCCGTACGTGCGCACCTCGCCGGCCTTGGGGACCTGCGTCCGCACCACCACGAGGTCGTCGAGCTGGAGGAACTGGCCCTCGTCGAGCACCACGCGGAACGCGGCGGTGGACGCGTGTTCGGACCCGAGCACACGGCCGACGCGATCGGGTCGGTCCGCCGTCACGAGGCCTCCCGCATGACGGCGGCCCGCAGGCTGCGGTAGACCATGCGTTGGTCCCCCATGCGATGGCGAAGGTCCCGCTCCAATGCGGCGATGGGCACGAGGTTCTGGGGGGCCCGGGGATCGAGGTGAGCCTCGGAGGCGACGGTCGGCAGGAGCGCCGCGGTGCGATCCGCGATCGCACGGACCTCGTCGCGCGGAAGCTGTCCCGAGGCCTCGCAGCGCACGATCCCGGTCCATGAATGCCCTCCCTGGAGGACGGCGAGGCGCACGTACCACGAGTAGCGCCGGTAGTCGGCGATGGTGAACAGGGGGGTGCGCTGCCCGGGGGCCAGCCGCGCCACCACCGCGTTGGCCGGTGCAGGGAGGTAGGTGACCCGGTGGCGCTTGATGTAGCCGACCGTGGGCCGCGCGGTGAGCTCGTTCAGCGGGCCGTCCGCCACCACGAAGCACCCGTCGGCGATCGCCGATGCCGTGGCGCCCTCGGCGCGCCGCATCTTCGTGTGCAGCTCCGTCATGAGCGCCAGGGGATCGTCCGAGGCGCAGGTGGTCGTGCCGTAGCCGGGCTCCAGGTCGACCGGCGGCATCGTCTCATCACGGCCTCCGGCCAGCACGGCCCAGCGCTCGACGCGGACGGCCTCGACCCGCGAACGCCGGGCGGGTCGGTCCCAGATCGTGGCGCCCACCGCGAACGTCCCGCACATCCCGGGAACCGGGCCGGCCTGCGGATCGTCGAGGGTGAGTCGAGCGTCGATCCGGCGCACGCCGTCCACGAACGCGACGCGTTCGACGCCGTCGTCGCGGCCCTCCAGCGGCTCCCAATCGGTGGTCTCCACGGCGGTGTCGACCGAGCCCTCCGAGGGTGCGAGCGCCTCGTCCTGGTCGAGCGGTGCGCCGTACTCGGGTGACCAGCCCTCGACGAAGATCCGAGCCATGCGCCGCAGTGTATCGGCGGCGGCCGACGCTCCCCGCCGCTCGGTTCGGGTCGACCTATGCGCCGGTCGGGGTCAGCTTCGTCGCGGCGACGACCCACCGTCCGTCACCCGCGTACGTCAGCACGGTGGTGCGCGTGGCGCCGGGGCAGCAGTGCGCGTCCCCGGGACCGAACACCGCCCGGGTGATCTCGATCCCGGCCGGATCGGCTGCGGGGACCACCTGCGCGTCGCAGAGGCCGCGGTTCCAGAGCTCGGCGCCGCCCTCCAGCTCGACCACGCGCCAGGTGCCGCACGCGCCGCTGCCGCCCGTGATCTCGTTCACGAGCGCGTCGGGAACGCCGTCGCCGGTGACGTCCGCGATCAAGATCCGGGTGGACGCGACACCCTCGTCCGCGGCGTGCCCCACGCCCGCGATCGCCCGCCAGAACGGGGCTACCCCGGCCGATCGCCGCCACACCACGAACCCGCGCTGGGCGCGGAACGGATCCGGGCCGCGCCGGGCGTAGGCAACCACGATCGCGTCGCCGGTGGGGGTGCGCGCGTACCAACTCCCCTCCGGGGCGGTGCCGCGGGGGATGAGCGCGCGCAGGGGAACATCGCCCGCGGGAACGTCCCGTGGATAGGTGGAGGGCACGCCCGCGGGCAACGTGGGCAGGGCCGACGCCGTGGGTGTCGGTGCGGACGGGGGCACGGCCGACGCCGTGGACGCCGTGGACGCCGGGGCGACGGGGCCCGAACCCGCGGGGGAGGGGGCGTCCGACGAACGCGGCGTCCCCGTGCACGCCAGCAGCACCGTCAGGGCCACGGGCCCGGCCGCGTGGGGAAGGCTGCGCCGCATCCCCGCGATGCTAACCGGCTCGGCGTGCCCGCGGTTCGCGCGGTGCTCGGCATGGGCGACGGAGGCGCGGGCCCGCGGCGATATCATCGAGGCGTGGAGCGAGACCTCAGCCCCAGACGCGCGCGGGACTCGCGGGTGACGCTCACGCAGATGATGGAGCTCACCGACGCCAACGTCGCCGGCAACGTGCACGGGGGAGCGATCATGCGGCTCGTGGACACGGCGGCCGGCCTCGCGGCCATCAAACATGCGGGCCGCCTCGCCGTCACCGTGGCGGTCGACGAGATGACGTTCCTGGAGCCAGTGAACATCGGCGACGTGGTGACGCTGCAGGCCAGCGTGAACGACGTAGGCACGAGCTCGATGGAGTGCGGCGTGCGCGTGGAGGCGATGAACCCGGTGAGTGGGCGACGTGTGCACGCCAACAGCGCCTACCTCGTGTTCGTGGCCCTCGACGAGGAGGGGCGTCCGTGTCCCGTGCCCGCCCTGCTCACCGAGTCCGAGACCGAGATGCGGCGCCAGCGCGAGGCGAAGTTGCGCCGCGAGGCCCGCCTGGCGCACAAGGCCGCACTGCAGGCGTCGCGCGCCGAGGAGGCCGCCACGGCCCGAGCGGAGGGGGCGAGCCCATGACGACCGGGCTCGCCGACGCCCGCCAGCGGATCGAGACCGCCGAGGGGACCGTCGAGCTGTATCGGATCGGCTGGCTCGCCGAGCGCGGGGCCGCCGACCTCGACACGTTGCCGCACACCGTGAAGATCCTGCTCGAGAACCTGCTGCGCCGCGCGGGGACGCGCGACGTCGACGACGAAGACGTCCTCGCGCTCGCGGCGTGGCCCGGTCCGTCGCGCGACGTCGCGTTCATGCCGGCACGCGTGCTCATGCAGGACTTCACCGGGGTCCCCGCCGTGGTGGACCTGGCCGCCATGCGCAGCGCGGTCGCCCGCGAGGGCGGCGACCCGGCCCGGGTGAACCCGGCCATCCCCGTGGACCTCGTTATCGATCACAGCGTCCAGGTGGACCTGTTCCGAACACCCGAGGCCTACGCGCGCAACATCGAGTTCGAGTACCGCCGCAACGCCGAGCGGTACGCCCTGCTGCGCTGGGCGCAACAGGCCTTCGGCGGTCTGCGGGTCGTCCCGCCGGGGGCCGGGATCTGCCATCAGGTGAACCTCGAACACCTCGGGCAGGTCGTGAGCGTGCGCGACGGCGTCGCCCTGCCCGACACCGTGGTCGGCACGGACTCCCACACCACCATGATCAACGGCCTGGGGGTCCTGGGCTGGGGCGTGGGCGGCATCGAGGCGGAGGCGGCCATGCTCGGCCAGCCCATGTTCCTCCCACCGCCGGTGGTGATCGGCGTCCGCGTGCGGGGGGCCCTTCCGGCGGGCACCACCGCGACGGACCTCGTCTTGACCCTCACCGAGATGCTCCGCGCCCATGGCGTGGTGGGCACCTACGTCGAGTTCTTCGGCGATGGCCTGTCCACGCTGTCCACCGCCGACCGCGCCACCCTGTCGAACATGTGTCCTGAGTACGGCGCCACCGCCGCCTACTTCCCCGTGGATGCCGAGACGCTGCGCTACCTCGCGTTCACGGGGCGCGAGGACCGCGTGGACCTGGTTCGACGCGTCACGCAGGCGCAGGGGCTCTTCCGGCGCGACGGCGATCCGGACCCCGTCTTCTCCGAGGTGCTCGACCTCGACCTCGCCGCCGTCGTGCCCTCGGTGGCTGGGCCAAAGCGGCCGCAGGACCGCGTGCCGCTGCCGCGGGTCTGGGAGTCCTTCGTCGCGGCGTTCCGCAACCACGCGGAGCCCGATCCCAAAGCCGTCGAGATCGGGCGGTTCATGGCCGAGGGGGGAACCACGCGGCACGACACGCTGCCCGGCGGGGAGGGGCTCGATCCCGAGCGCGATCCCGCTCGCGAGGACGAGGTCGGACACGGCTCGGTCGTGATCGCGGCCATCACCTCGTGCACGAACACGTCGAACCCCTCCGTGATGGTGGCCGCGGGCTTGCTCGCCAAGAAGGCGGTGGAGGCCGGGATCGAGGTCAAGCCGTGGGTCAAGACCTCGCTCGCGCCGGGATCGCGCGTCGTGACGGATTACCTCGACCGTGCCGGGCTCACGCCGTACCTGGACGAGCTGGGCTTCGCGCTCGTGGGATACGGGTGCACCACCTGCATCGGGAACTCGGGGCCGTTGATCGAGTCGGTGGGCAGGGCCGTGGACGAGCGCGACCTGAACGTCGTCGCGGTGCTCTCGGGCAACCGGAACTTCGAGGGCCGCGTGCATCCCCAGGTGCGCGCGGCCTATCTCGCGTCGCCGCCGCTGTGCGTGGCCTACGCGCTCGCCGGGCGCGTCGACCTCGATCTCACCACCGATCCCCTCGGGTCGGGAGCGGCCGGCCCCGTGTATCTGCGGGACCTGTGGCCGGGCGCCGACGAGGTGGCCGAGACCGTCGCGGCCGCCCTCGAGCCGGCGCAGTTCGACGAGGAATACGCGCGGGTCTGGAGCGGCGACGATCACTGGCGCGGGTTGCCCGCACCCACGGGACCGATGTACGTGTGGGAGTCGTCCTCGACCTACGTGCAAGAGCCGCCCTTCTTCGAAGGCCTGGGAGCCGACGCGACGGTCGGCGACGTCACGGATGCGAGGGTGCTCGTGAAGGTGGGCGACTCCATCACCACGGACCACATCTCGCCGGCCGGGTCGATCAAAGCCGACGCCCCTGCCGGCCGCTACCTGCGGGGCCTCGGGGTCGAGCCCGTCGATTTCAATTCCTACGGGGCGCGCCGAGGCAACCACCAGGTCATGATGCGCGGCACGTTCGCGAACATCCGCCTGCGCAACGAGCTCGCGCCCGGGACCGAGGGCTCGTTCACGACGTACCTTCCCACGGGGGATATCACGAGCGTCTACGAGGCGGCGGAGCGCTACCGCGAACACGGCGTGCCGCTCGCGGTGCTCGCCGGCAAGGAGTACGGCAGCGGCTCGAGCCGGGACTGGGCGGCCAAGGGCCCGGGCCTGCTGGGCGTGCGGTTCGTGATCGCGGAGAGCTACGAGCGCATCCACCGGTCCAACCTGGTGGGGATGGGGATCTTGCCGTTGGAGTATCGGGCGGGCGAGTCGTCCGCCACGCTGGGCCTCGACGGCACGGAGACGCTGTCGGTGAGCGGGCTCTCGCAGGGGATCACCCCGGCTCAGCATGCCACGGTCGAGGCCGTCCGCGACGACGGCTCCACCCTCTCGTTCGCCGTGACCGTTCGCGTGGACGCCCCCGCGGAGGTGGAGTACTACGAGCGCGGCGGGATCCTGCGGATGGTGCTGGAGCAGATGCTGGCCCGAGGCTGAGCGGGACGCTCGCGCACGTGCATCAGGGCGGGGCTCAAGGCCCCGCCCCGATGGATCGGCCCGGAGCGACCTCAGGTAAGGATCGGGTGCCGCTGCACGAACCCCAGACGCTCCCAGGCCTTGCCGAACCCGAGGTACCGGCCGGCCCCCACGAACGCGATGCCGATCAGCACGACGAGGTAGACGAGGTGCTCATCGAGGAAGGGGTTGTTGTCCGGCCAGATCGCCACGGCGGTGTAGAAGATCACCATCCACGCGGCCCCGCCGATGGCGGCGATCCGCGTGAAGATTCCGAGCATCAGCGCGGCGCCGATCAGCAGCACCGAGAGCATGAAGACCCAGTCGATCCAGGCCGATGCGGTCGGGCCGGCGGCGCCCATCTGGAACCCCGTCAGCGACTGGTAGAAGCCCTTGAACGGCCCTCGCAGGGCAAAGCCCAGCACGCCCGCCGTCGGGGAGCCACCGTGGATCCACGCGGTGGGGCCGCCGAACACGATCGCTCCGGTGTCGGCGTCGCGCCCGGTGGCGAACCCGAGGCCGAAGGTCTTGTCGAAGAACGCCCACAGGAAGGTCCAGCCCATCATCAGCCGCAGCACGCCCCACACATAGTTCATCACGCGGGTCTGGTGCACGGCCTCCGGAACCTGAAGGACCCGGTCCGTTCCGTTGTCTGTGTGCTCCATCGTTCCCATCGTCCCGCCTCCTCTTTCGGTCTTGACTCATCCTTTCGCGCCGCGCGGGCCGGAGCACGGGCTGTTCAGCCCGCGGCGTCCGGGACCTTCGGACGGGCGAGCGGGAGGCAGGGTCACTCCTTGACGGTGCCGGGCAGCGTCGTGTGCCGCGCGAGGTAGGCGGCGGCCTCGGCGCGCCGGGCCACCTCGAGCTTCGACAGGATGGAGGAGACGTAGTTCTTCACCGTCTTCTCCGCGAGGTTCAGCTCGTCGCCGATCTGCTTATTGGTCTTGCCGTCGGCGACCGCCGTGAGGATGCGTTCCTCCTGCGGCGACAGGCGTGAGAGCTTCTCGTCGAGCATGAGGTGCTTGCCCTTGCGGAGGCGATCGAGGACCGCGGTGGTCACGCTCGGGTCCAGGAGGGAGTCGCCCGCCCCGACGGCCCGGATCGCGCGGAGCAGGTCACCCGACCTCACCTGCTTCAGCACGTAGCCGGAGGCGCCGGCCATGATCGAGGCGAACAGCGCCTCGTCGTCGGCGAAGGAAGTGAGCATCAACACGCGCGTGGCATCGTGGTGCGCGCGGATCTCGCGCGTCGCCTCGATGCCGCTGCCGTCGGCGAGCCTTACGTCCATCACGACGACGTCGGGGCGCGTGCGGTTCGCCTCGTCGATGGCCTCGCGCACGGTGCCTGCCTCGGCCGTGACCACGACGTCGTCCTCGGCCTGCAGTATCGCGCGGATGCCGTCACGCACGATCTCGTGGTCGTCCACGAGCATCACGCGCAGGAGCGGCGCCTTCGTCATCGACGTCATCCTAGAGGGCGGACGTCGGGTCCTCGGCGAGCATGACCGCGCCTGCCACGCGATCGAGGAAGTCCTTCAGGGTCGCTTCCGCCACGCGGAACAGCACGGCGCGGTCGACGGCCCGTCCGAGCGCGCCCAGCGGCGGGTCGTAGCGCGCGCTCATCGCGAGCTGGGTCCGCGGGCCGATCGGCGCGATCTCGAGGTCCGCCTCGAGCGAGGGGAACAGGCCGCTGGCACCGGCCGCGCTCCAACGGATCGGCTGTACGGTCTTCGAGGGCGTCCGGATGGGTGTTCCGAAGTCGAGGGCGACGCGCCGCTCGATCCGCACGTCGTCGCCGAATCCGACCTCCGCGAGGAGCTCGTCGCCGTGGCGGTTCGCTTTCGCGGCCAGGCCAGGAACCCACGCTTGCGGGTCGCGCATGAGGACCTCCTCCACACGTCGGGCCTCGAGCGGCAACTCCACGAAGTACCGGGCGAACATGCTTGCAGTCTGCGGCGCCGGCCCGCCGGCGCGCAGGGCTCATGGTCCCGCCGACGCCGGGCCGAACGGCACGCCGGCATCGCGACGATGGCGCCCGGTTGGCGGTCGTCCGCCTCGGCTGGCTAGCGCGGCAGGAAGACGCGCACGGTCGTGCCTTCCCCCGCCACCGTCCGAAGCGTGAGGGAGCCCCCGAGCACCCCCACCCGGTCCTCCAGATTGGCGAGGCCCATGCCGGAGCGGCGAGCGGCCGGGTCGAAGCCCGAGCCGTCGTCGTCGATCTCGAGCGCGGCGCCGCCCTCGGTGCGGCGGAGCGAGACCCGGCAGGACGTCGCCTTCGCGTGGCGGCCGACGTTCGAGAGCGCCTCGCGGGTCACCTGCACGATGTCAGTGGCTCGCGAGGTGAGCTCGGCCGCGACCGCGGCGTCCACGTCCACGATCGTGAGGACATCGGTCTTGCGCTGGAACTCCCTGCCCAGCTCGGTGAGCGCTTGATCCAGCTGGCGGTCGGCGAGGATCCCGGGACGCAGCCCGAAGATGTAGTTGCGAAGATCGCGGATCGCGCGATCGATCTCCTCGACCGCGCCTTCGAGTCGATGCCGGAGATCCGCTTCCTGCGTCAACGCCGCCGTGCCCTGGAGCCCCATGCCCACCGCGAACAACGACTGGATCACGCCGTCGTGCAGCTCCTTGGCGATCCGCTCACGCTCCTCGAGGACCTCCAGTCGGGCCAGCTCGACCTGGGCCCGCTGGGTCTCGGCGTAGAGTCGGGCGTTCTCGATGGCGACGCCGGCCTGGGTGGCGAGCACGACGATGGCGGCCTCGTCGTCCTCCGAGAATCCATCGTGGCCTCGCTTCTCGGTCAGGTAGATGTTCCCGAACACACGGCCGAGAGCGAGGATCGGCGCCCCGAGGAACGAGTGCATCGGCGGGTGGTTGGGGGGGAACCCGTGCGCGCGCGGGTCGGTGGTGATGTCGCGGATCCGCATGGGGCGCCGCTCGGTGATCAGCAGGCCGAGGATGCCGTGGCCCACCGGTGGAGCGCCCAGCATCGCGCGAACCTCTGCCGAGATCCCCTTGGTCAAGAAGCGCTCGATGCTCTTCCCGTCTTCGGTGAGCACGCCCAAGGCCCCGTAGCGCGCACCCGTGAGGTCGACGGCGAGCTGCACGATGCGTTCGAGCACGGGGTCGAGTTCGAGCGCGGCCGCGAGCGCCAGTCCGGCTTCGATGAGCATCCGCTCGCGGGTCCGCTCGGGGGGCATCACGCAGAGCCTACGCGACCTCGCGGGTCGTCCGAAGCGAGCATCGCGCGGTCCGGGACCCCCGGTCTGGGTCTTAGGCAGCGGCCGTGGGCTCGCGCGGGGAGGCGCCGGGTCTGCCGGCCGGCCGGACGGCGCGAGCGGGCGGCTCGGGCCGCGGGGGCCGGTACCCGTAGGAGAGTCCACGCACGATCACGAGGAACACGACGAAGAGCCCGGTCACCGCGTACATCCCCCACATCCACCACCGCTGCGCGTCGGACCCGGCGAACACGCCGTGCGCGAGCGCCAGCGTGAACGCCGGCACGGCGACGAGGTGGATCGCCCGCCATACCTTCGTGCCCAACGGCTTGCGCAGCCACGAGGAGACCAGGACGATCACGACGCCGTACATCGCCAGCACGCCCGCCGCCGTCGCCCATGGGCGATAGGTGGTGTGCATGGGCAGGAGGACGTCGACCGGCTTGAACGGCATGAACCGATCGATCACGAGCAGCGCCATATGCGCCGCCAGGAGCACGACGCCCACCGTGGCCACGAACTGGTGGAAGAGCGTCGACGTCGGCTTGGACACCCGCTTCGTGACGATCGACGTGGTGGCGAGGAGACCCCACGCCACGGAGAGGAAGAGCATGAGGTAGGCGCCGATGCCGGCGGCGCGCAAAAGGATCCAGTTCGTCATGCGGCCACGCCCGTCTGGAAGCTCATGACGAGATCCCCGTCGGCGGTAGCTACGGCACACGGCACCTTTCGCGTTGCCGACGGCCCCGTGAGCAGCGCCCAGGTTGCGAGCACCTCGGCCTCTGCGCACGTCGGCGCCCACACGGTCGCCTGGAGGGTCGTTGCGTCCGACGGCGCCCCGGTCCGCGGATCGATCACGTGATGCAGGCCCTCCCCCCATGCCCGCCGGGTGACCGAGGACGTGGCGAGGGCGCCGCTCGTGAGGGTCACGCGCGCGGCGGTGGCCTCGGCATCCCCCGGGTCCTCGATCCCCACCTCGATGGGCGGGGCGTCGCCGGCGATCCTGAGGTCGCCGCCCGCGCTCACGAGTGCCCACGGGAGCCCCTCCGAGACGGCCGTGTGGGCGGCGAGGTCGGCGGTGTGGCCTTTGGCGATCCCGCCGAAGTCGAGGCCCACGCCCCGGGGCAGGCGGACGGCGCCCGCGCGGACCTCCACGTCGCGCCATCTGCCGCACGGCTGCGGCGGATGCAGGGCGCCCCGAGCCCCGGCGAGCACCTCGTCGAAGTCACGATCGTAGCCGGCGGCGACGACGGCGCCGAGCACGGTGGGATCGAAAAGGCCGTCGGTGGCGGCGGCCTGCTCGAGTGCGAGCCGGGTGAGGGCCTCGAATCCGGGCGAGACCGCAACCCACCATCCACCGGCCGCGTTCACCCGGGCGAGCTCGCTGTCTCCGCGGAACCGCGAGAAGCGATCCTCCTCCCGCGCGAACACGACCTCGACGCTGAGGGCTGCCGCCTCGAAGGCCGGAGCGCACGCCCCGGGTCCGAGCACGGTGACGCCGGTGCCCATCGCCCGGAAGGCGTGGCGCCGTTGCTCAGCCACCTCCGGAGCCCCCCGTGCTCACCGGGGGAGGCGGGGGCGGCGGCGGGGGTGCGCTCACGCCGCCGCCGCCCGATCCCCCCGAGCTCGACGATCCAGACGAACCCGAGTAGCCGGATGAGCTCGGATAGCTGGAACCCGAACCCGAGTAATAGACCGGTACCTGCACGGGCGGATCGACGACGATGACGCGCCGAACGATGTGGCGCACGATCACCTTCTGGCGGACGGGCTTGCGCCGGGCCGAGACATCCCCGCCCGCGGCCGCCGGCTTGGGGGCCGCGCCGAGGATCCCGAAGCCCGCAAGGAAGGTCGCCGAGCCCGTCACCCACGCGAGCGCGCGGACCTTGGCGGGCGAGAACCGGGGTCGCTTGGCGGGACGGACCTCAGTCATCGCCACCGCCCGATCCGCCTTGGCTCGAGCCGGAGTCATCGCCGGGCTCGCCGGTGGAGTCGTCGCCGCCCGAACCCTGCTCGGAGGAGTCGTCGCTGCCACCCATCTGGGACTGGTCGCCGCTCTGGTGCTGCCCCACCTGATCCTGGCTGTCGTCACCGGAGGAGCCCGAGGCCGGGGCCGCCTGGCTGGAGACCGAGGATCCCGTAGCCACCGGCACGGCCACGACGCCGCCCGACCGGTGGATCGTCACGGTGCGCTTCTTCGTCTTCACGATGGGCTTGGGATGCTGGCGGTGCACCGTCCGCGGGCCCGCGGCGCTGGTGGAGGGGCCCACCACGCCGACCGCGACGGCCACGCCGCCCACGACCAAGGTGAGCACCAACCCGGCGGCCACCATCATCGCCGAACGCTTGTTCATCGCTTCCTCCTTCTCCTCGACCGGCTCGGACCTTCCCGGTCCGTGCCTCCGATCACCTATCGGCAACCGGGATGTGCCAGGCCAAGCTAGGCGACGGGGGGGAAGGCCCCGGGCAAAGGAGGGTTAAGGGACCGGTAAGCGTTGCGCGGGAGCTCAGGCGGTCAAGGGCGCCGTGAGCACCGGGACGCCGGTGGGGGCCGCGGGGCACCCGCCCGGCTCGGCCGTGACCGCCATGGTGTCGGCGCTGGAGACGTTCGCGTCCACGGAGAAGGCGACCGAGCCGTCGACGGGCCGCACGCAGCCACCGGACACCGGATGGTCGCCCGTGATCATCCAGATCTCGTAGGCCTTCCCCTCCCCGGGATCCGGGAGGCCCGATCCCCAGAACACGGCGCCCGGTTGCCCAGGCGTATACGCCATGGCCAGCTCGCCTTCGCCCGAGCCGGTCGGCGTGAAGCGCACGACCGTCTGCTCGGGCGAGGCACTGGCAACGGTGGTCCCCCCCGTCCGGTTCGCGACCACGGCGAACGCGCCCACGAGCAGCGCGATGGCGGCGGCCACGCCGACGAGCGTGCTGACGCGCCGGCCCGGACCCCCGCGGCGACGGGCGAGCTCGTCGGGGCGTTCGTGGGCCGCCGGCGGCGGCAGGGGGACGGGCGGGAGGCCGCGCGCCCGCTCCAGGATGCGGTCGGCGGCGGTAGGATGCGCCGCAACGGGCTCCAGCGTGAAAGCGAGACGCCCGGCGATGTCGCGGAACTCCACCTCGAGTCGCCGGCATTCCTCGCAGTCCCCATGCCCGGCGAGCTCGCGCTCGAGACGAGCCCGGTCCTGCGGGTCCAGAGCGTCGAGGGCGTCGGCGGCCAGGAGCTCCTCGATCGCCTGGTGGTCGCGCAGGCTCACGGTCGCACCCCTTCCAGGGCCGCACGCATCCGACGCATCCCCAACAGGGTGCGGGACTTCACCGTGCCCAGGGGGATCCCCGAGCGCTCGGCGACCTGGCTCTGCGAGAGGCCGCCGAAGTACATCAGCAGCAGGACGTCACGCTGCTCATCCGGCAGCTCGTCGAGGGCCGCCCGAACGATCCGGCGCTCCTCGGGCAGTCCCAGCATCTCCACGACGTCTTGCGCATGATCGGCCTGCTCCTGCATCGCCTCGGGGATCGAGTCCTCGGCGCGACGGCGGTACGCCTCCTCGCGGCGCACGAGGTCGACGGCCCGATGGTGCACCATCCCCATCAACCAGGACCGCACCGATCCTCGCTCGCTGTCGTAGCCGTCTGGATTCCTCCACACCGCCATGAAGGCCTCCTGCACGATCTCCTCCGCCAGATGCGATTGCCTCACCACCCGAAGTGCGAGCGCCTTGGCGGCCGGCGCGTACCGGCCGAAGAGGCCCCGGAACGCGTCCTCGTCCCCCCGGCGCAGGCGCTGCACCAGCTCCCGGTCGTGCGCCTCGGAAACGTCAACCGTCCCCATCGGGGCGCTCCGGGCCGGGCGGGCCTGCACTCGGGCGGGCGGGTCGGCTCCCGGTCCCGCGGGCTTCGTCGAAAAGGTATTCGCAACGCATCAGGGATCGGATGACTGGTTGGTGAGGCGATGCCCCGCTGTGTTCAGCAGCTGTTCGAGGGTCGCGGGCTGCTCCGGGTCGTACAGGGCGCTGCCGACCGACAGGGAGAGCTGGCGAGGCCGCTGCCGACGCGCGTCGTTCAGGGCGATCGCCTCCACCAGGCGCGAGAGCACGAGCGCCTCGGCTCCACGGGCCTCGCCCGTGAGCAGCACGCAGAAGGTGTCGGGGGCGATGCGCGCCGGCAGATCCGAGTCGCGCACCGCCTCCAGGAGGACCTCGGCGGCATCTCGGGCCAGCTCGTCGGTCGACTCCGGCCCGAGGGACGCGGCGAGCTCGGCGAAACCGTCGATCCGCACGAACAGGAAGACGACGGGCGTGCGGGCGCGATCCGCCATCCGCAGGTGGTGTTCCGCGATGGCGGCGAAGCCGCGGAGGTTGGGCAGCCCGGTCGCCTCGTCCTGCGTCGCGAGCTCCCGGTGCAGACGCCGTTGTGCGACCGCGTAGCGCACCGCCCGCGACAGGAGCCCCGGCGGGATCGCCCCGAGCACGAGGTGATCCTCTGCGCCGGCGTGCAGGGCGACGGTCCCATCTGTGTCGCGGTCCGGTCCGGTCACCACGAGGACGGCCGCATCCGGGGCGTACGCACGCAGGATGCCCAGCGCCTCGAGCGGCGCCTCGCCTTCGAGCGCCAAGACGACGGCGTCGGCGACCGGAGCGTCGCTCACGCCGGCGAGGCCCTCCGCGTGCTCCAAGGTGAATCCGTCTTCGTGCGCGAGCTCTTCGCTGAGGGCGGCATCGAGGCCGATCAGCAGGACGTGCAGGTTGGGTTGGGTCAACGGACATCCTCACGGTCGTTGTCGGCGGATTATCCCACCTGGAGCCCGGCGGGCAGAACCCGTGCGCCCTCATTCCTCCACAGGAACGCAACCGCCCCGCGGCCCCGTCGGCCATCCCGCCGGGCTACGCTGGGCGGGATGAGCGACGCGCCCCGTCACGCCCCCCCTCCTCGGCCTCACGGGCGGCTCACGCGCCTGCTCGTGGCCGTTTCGGCCACGCTCGCGCTCCTCATGGCGGCGGGCAGCGCGTACGGGCTCGCGGAGTACCGCGCTGCCGGCCGCAACGACCACCCCATCGACATCGGCTCCACGGGCCCGAGCGGGTCGCCGGCACCCGTCGGCCCGTGCGTCGACAACGTGTGCAACTACCTGTTGCTGGGCAGCGATTCGCGGGCGGGCCTCACGCCCGCGCAGCAGGCCATCTCCGGCACGAACGCGGACATCGGGGGCTCCAACCGCGCCGATACGATCATCCTCGTTCACACCGATCCCAAGCTGCAGAAGGCGATCATCCTGTCGTTCCCGCGCGACCTGTGGGTGGACATCCCCGGTCACGGCCCCGACAAGATCAACGCTGCGTTCGAGGGCGGGGTGGACGGCAACGGCCCCAAGCAGATGGCCGCCACGATCAACCGGCTCACCGGGCTCACCATCAATCACGTCCTGTACGTCGACCTCGCCGGGTTCCAGGGGGTGGTGGACACCCTCGGCGGCGTCGAGATGTGCATCCCCTCGGAGAACGTGAACACGCCGGGCTACGTGGACGCCGAGCAGGGCTCCATCTACTACGGCGAGAAGGGCCATATCGTCGACCCGCGGACGGGGCTCGACGTCGTGCCCGGATGCCAGACGCTGCCGGGGGACCAGGCGCTGGCGTTCGTGCGCACACGGCACCTGCGCTGTGATAGCGCCGCGCCCGACTTCTACCGGATCAGCAGGCAGCAGCAGTTCCTTCGGGCCGTGATCAACCGGCTCCTGCAGCCCGCCGAGCTGGCCAAGCTTCCAGGACAGATCCGGCCGATCATGAACAACCTGCGGACGGACGACCAGCTCAGCATCGCCGACCTCGTGTATCTCGTCGGCCAGCTTCGGGGCATCAGCACGGGAGCGGCGGAGTTCCGATCGGTGCCGGCGTCCCCGATCACCGTCAACGGGCTCGACGCCCTCAAGATGGATCCTTCGGCCCGCACGATCTTCAGGGCGATCCGTCAGGGTCGGCCCATCGGCGACGTGGGGCTCACGCCGCAGTACGTCCCGCCGTCGCCCGCCAACATCGCCGCGCCGGTGATCGACCATGCCTCCGGGAGCAAAGCGGCGACGGTGGAGCAGGTCCTCGCGGACAGCGGGTTCGACATCGCTCCGGGCCTGCAGCTGTACGCGGGCTACGGGGCGAGCGTGGCGGGCAACGTGATCGCGTATCAACCGGGCCACGACGTGGAGGCCAAGGTGATGCAGCAGTACCTCCCGGACCTGCCCATCAAGGAGGTCAAGGGGCTCGCCGATCCCGTGGCGGTCTTCGTGACGGCGTCCTACCGACCGGCGCAGGTCGGCGCCGGCGGCGCGCCCGCCGTCCCCGCCGACTGCCTGGGTCCCACAGGTTGATGCGCGCCCTCGTCCTGTCCGGCGGCGAGGGCTCCCGGCTGCGGCCGCTGACCCACACCAGCGCCAAGCAGCTGATCCCGATCGCCGGCAGCCCGATCCTGTTCCACGCGCTCGAGGCCGTGGCCGAGGCGGGGATCACCGAGGTGGGGATCGTGATCGGGTCGACCGGCGACGAGGTGCGAGCGGCGGTGGGCGACGGCTCCCGCTGGGGGCTCGCCGTGACGTATATCCCTCAGGAGGCGCCCAAGGGCATCGCGCACGCGGTGATGGTCGCGGCGGACTTCGTGCGCGGCGAGCCCTTCCTGCTGTACCTGGGCGACAACGTCCTGCTCGAGGGGGTGGCTCGGTTCGTGGAGGAGTTCGAGCGGATGCGCCCCGACGCGCAGATCTTGCTCACGCGCGTGAGCGAGCCCGAGCATTTCGGCGTGGCGGTGCTGCAGGGCGAGCGCGTGGTCCGGCTGGTGGAGAAGCCGGCGGCCTTCGTCTCGGACATCGCGCTCGTGGGCGTGTACCTGTTCGACGACTCCATCCTCGAGGCTGCCGCCACGCTCGAGCCGTCGGGTCGTGGCGAATATGAGATCACCGAGGCGATCCAGTGGCTGATCGACCACGGCCGGACCGTGCGCGCAGAGATGGTGGAGGGGTACTGGAAGGACACCGGCCGCCCCGAGGACCTCCTCGAGGCCAACCGCATGATGCTGGGACGGCTCAGCACATCGGTGAACGGCGACGTGGACGCGTCGACCGTGGTCGACGGTGCCGTGGTCGTGGCGGCCGGCGCGAAGGTCACGGGCGGCAGCGCGCTCCGTGGTCCGGTCGTGATCGGGCCCGGGAGCATCGTGGACGCCTCGACGATCGGTCCCGACGTCTCGGTGGAGCGGGATTGTCGGATCGAGCGGAGCGACCTCACGGATTCGATCGTGATGGACGGATGCCACATCGCCGACCTGCATGGGCTCACGGGCTCGATCCTGGGCCGGGGCGTCGAGATCCGCCACTCGGGCGCGAGGGGCACGCATCGCTTGATCGTCGGCGACCACAGCAGCGTCGAGCTTGACTGAGCCGGCCGGTCCCGTCGCGCGCCGAGCCGCCCGGGCCCTGGCGCTGGCGGTGCTCGGCCCGTTCGTGATGGCGGCGTCGTCGCCGGCGGCCATCGTCCTGGGGTGGCGCGCCTCGCGCGCGACGGTGGACGCCAGCCCCCGGGCGCGCGGACGCGCCGCCGCGGCGGGCGCCCTTGCACTCGGGACGTTCGGGTTGCTGTTCTGGGTCTGGGCCATCTGGCGCCTGTGGGTCCGCCTGGGCGAGCAGGGCCGGGATCGGTCGGCCGTGCTGCCGCTCGCGGCGGCCCTCGTCGCGGTGTGGGTGGCATCGGCGCTCGCCGCCGCGCTGGTGGGGAGGAACCGCTAGGGTTTGCGCCCGTGAGGGCGGTGATCGATGCTCGGCCGGCGCTCGACCCGCGCCGCACCGGCGTGGGGGTCTACACGCAGCAGCTCATCCGCCACCTCCCGCACATGGATGCGGGTTCGGAGTACATCGCGTGGTACCTGCACGCCAAGGGGTTGCTGCGACCGAGGCGGTTCTTCGACTCGGTCGCCGCGCCCAACCTGAGCGAGCGGGCCTCGCGGTTCCCCGCGCGCGTGTTCGAGCCGATGTCCTCGCGCCTGGGCCGGCCTCGCGTCGAGTGGTCCGTGGACTTCGACGTGCTGCTCGCCACGAACTTCCTGCCGCCCGCCACCCGGAGCCCGGGGGTGGTGATGGTGGTGCACGACCTCGCGTACGAGCAGCTCCCCGAAACCGCCCCGCACATGAGCGCGCGGTGGCGGCGCCGGTTCGACGCCTGGCTGGGCGTCGCGGCAGGGGTCCTGGTCCCCTCCGAGTCGACACGCCGGGATCTCGTCGACTCGCACGCGCTGGAGCCCGGACGGGTCACGGTGACCCCGCTCGGTGTGGACGCCGAAGCCTACGCGCCGATGTCCGGCGCGGCCGTCGACACCGCGCTGCGACGGTTCGGGATCGAGGGACGATACGCGCTCTTCGTCGGGGGGATCGAGCCGCGCAAGAACCTCGAGGCCCTGGTGCGCGCGTTCGCGACCCTCTCGCCGGGAACGAGCCTCGTGATCGCCGGCGGCCCCGTCCGATGGGATCCGAAGGCCGCCGATCGATTGGATGCGGCGATCGAGGCCCTGCCCGGGGCGGCGCGCGAGCGCATCGTGCGCACGGGGTACGTCAGCGACAAAGACAAGCTCGCGCTGCTATCGGGAGCCACGCTCCTGGCGTATCCCTCGCTCTACGAGGGGTTCGGGTTCCCGGTCCTCGAGGGGTTCGCCGCGGGCGTGCCCGTATTGACCTCCGATGTCGCGTCGTTGCCGGAGGTGGCCGGCGATGCCGCCCTCCTGGTCGACCCCCACGACGACGCATCGATCGCGGCCGGCCTGGCGCAGCTGTTCGACGACGCCGACATGCGGGCCATGCTCGCCGCCGCCGGCGTCGCGCGGGCCGCGCGCTTCACCTGGGAGTCCACCGCGAAGAAAACGGCGGGGGCGCTGCATCGCGCCCACGGGTTGGTGGCCGGGTAGACTCGCACCCGTCCCGCCTCCTGCGAGGATTCCGCCATGACACCGATCCCCGAGACCCATGTGCTCCTCACCGGCGGCGCCGGGTTCATCGGTTCCCACCTGGTGGACGGCCTGCTCGCCCGGCCCGCCACCCGGGTCACGGTGCTGGACAAGCTCACCTACGCGGGCGCGCGGGAGAACCTCGCCGCGCACGACGAGGATCCGCGGTTCGCGTTCGTGCACGGGGACGTCGCCGAGTCGGCGGTCGTGATGCCGCTGGTGGCTACGGCCGACCACGTGATCCACGCCGCCGCGGAAACCCACGTCGATCGGTCCATCGAGGGTGCTGCGCCGTTCATCGCCACCAACGTCACGGGCACGCACGTGCTCCTCGACGCCTGCCGACGAACGGGGACCGCGATGTTGATGGTCTCGACCGACGAGGTCTATGGGGAGAACGCCCCCGGTGGCCCGGGGTTCGTCGAGGGGGCGCCGATGCGACCCCGCAGCCCCTACGCCGCCTCCAAGGCCGCGGCGGAGCTCCTCTGCGGAGCGTGGTTCGCCACCTACGGGTCCGTCGTCACGGTGGTTCGAGGCACGAACGCGTTCGGGCCTCGGCAGTTCCCGGAGAAGGTGATCCCCGTGTACACGCTCGCCGCCCTGGAAGGGCGTGAGCTCCCGGTGTACGGGCGGGGTGAGCAGCGGCGCGAATGGCTGTTCGTCACCGACTGGGTGGCGGGCTGCCTCGCGGCCATGGAACGGGGAGCGCCGGGTGCGGTCTACAACATCGGGGCCGGTCGGGAGTTGCCGAACCTCGAGCTCGCGCGCCGGATCTGTGGCCTCACCGGGGCCGACGAGGCGCTCGTCACGTTCGTGGCGGACCGCGCGGGTCACGACTTCCGCTACGGGATCGATGCTTCGAAGCTCGAGGCCCTCGGCTGGTCGCCGCGCCGCTCATTCGAGGACGCCCTGGCAGAAACCGTCGCCTGGTATCGCGATCATCGCGACTGGGTGCGGGCGCGTCTGGCGGGCGCGGGAACCGCCGGGTGAGGCTCCTCGTCACCGGCGCCGGGGGCGCGCTCGGCGCGGCGTTCCTCGCGCAGGTCCCGGCCCACCACGACGTCCATCCGTTCGATCACGAGGCGCTCGACGTGGGGGATCACGACGCGGTGCGGCGGACGGTGGAACCCCTGCGGCCCGACGCCGTGATCAATCTCGCCGCGTTCACGCAGGTGGATGCCAACGAACGCGACCCCTTGCGGGCGGCCCGCGACAACGCGATGGGTCCCCAGCATCTCGCCCTCGCCGCGCGCGCGTGCGGGGCGATGCTGCTGCACGTGTCCACCGACTTCGTGTTCGACGGGACCAAGGAGGCGCCCTACGACGAGCTGGACCGGCCGGCGCCGCTGTCCGTTTACGGGCGCGCGAAGCTCGCGGGGGAGCGGAGCGTGCGCTCGCTCCTGCCCGAGCACATCGTCGTGCGGATGGGGTACGTGTTCGGGGGCGCCGAGCACTACGTGACGCGGGCCGTGCGGTCGCTCGCGGCGGGGGAGACGGCGGGGGGGCAGATCGACCGCGTGGGCACGCCCTCGTTCGCTCCCGACCTGGCCGAGCGCCTGCTGCCGCTGCTCCTCGCGGGACGCTTCGGCACGTACCACCTCTGCGGTCCGGAGCCGGCGTCATGGTTCGACGTGCTCACGCGCGCCAAAGCACTCGGCGCCTTGCCGGGGACCGTCGCTCCTCAGACGGCCGACGAGCTCGCGCTCCCGGCGCCCCGCCCCGCCAACAGCGCGCTCACGAGCGTGTTCACGCCTCACCTCGGGCTGGATCCGCTCCCGCCGCTCGACGACGCCATCGCGCGGTTCGTGGCGGAGCGCGCTTGAAGGGCTCGCGGGTCCGCGGGTCGCTCGCGTCGCGGTTGGCGCTCGTCGCGTCGGGGCTCGCCCTCCTCGGATCGGCGGCCGGCTGCATCCGCCCATCGAACGTCGGTGTCCCCGAACCGGAGGCGAGCTCGGCGAGCGCCTCCCCTTCGGTGACGCGCGATGTTGCCCCCGCGGCCTTCGATGCCTCCAGCCTGCGCACGCGCTGGCCCATCAAGCACGTCGTCTTCCTCATCAAGGAGAACCGGACGTTCGACAACCTCTTCGGCACCTTCCCAGGTGCGAACGGGGCGCGCGTGGGCATGGACCGTGGCGTGGAGCGCCCGCTGCTGCGCGGCACCGACCAGGCCACCGGCGAGGACATCCCGCATTGCTATCCGTGTGCCCTCGAGGCGTGGGACGGTGGGCGGATGGACGGGTTCGATCAGACCGAGGCCGCGGATCGCTGGGCCTACACGCAACTGCACCGCGATCAGCTTCCGAACTACTGGCACTGGGCCACCCGCAACGTGTTGTTCGACAACGTGTTCGCGTCCGCGCAGGGTCCCTCCTTCCCCAACCACCTGTTCACGATCGCCGCGCAGTCGGGCGGCGCGCACGACAATCCGCGGCGCCCGCCGGGCTTGGGGTCGCTCACGTTCGGATGCGACGCCCCCCCGCAGCAGCTCGTGGAGGTCGTGGATTCCGAGGGCACCGTCAAGAAGGTTCCCCCGTGCTTCGACTTCCTCACGGAGGGCGACCTGCTGAACGAGGCGAAGATCCCGTGGGCCTACTACGCGGCGCAGGAGGATCAACGGGGCTACATCTGGTCGGCGTACAGCGCGATCTCTCGGTACCGCGAGCACCCCGAGCGCTGGCGGCAACACGTGCACCCGGTGGATTCGGTCGTGGCGGACATCCGCAGAGGCGCGCTCGCGCCCATCACGTGGATCACGCCGCGCTTCGAGCTCTCGGAGCACCCCGAGTACGACTTCTGCCACGGGGAGAACTGGTCCACGCAGGTGATCGACGCCATCATGGCCAGCCCCGTCTGGAAGGACACCGCGATCTTCCTCACCTGGGACGACTACGGGGGGTTCTACGACCACGTCCCGCCCCCGCAGGTGGACGACTTCGGGTTCGGGATCCGCGTGCCCATGCTGGTGATCAGCCCCTACGCCGTGGACGGCAAGGTGAGCCACGAACTGGGCGAGTTCTCCAGCGTGCTCCGCTTCATCGAGGACAATTGGAGGCTCGGCAAGCTCACGCATCGCGACCGCGACGCCACGCCCATGATGAGCGCCTTCGACTTCCGCCGAGATCCCCGTCCGCCCGATCCGTTGCCGCTGCGCGAGGACTGCGACGGCCCGCGGTTCCCGGCCCAGGACCCGGGATAGGGCGCCACGGAACCGCCATAGGCGGGTGTTACGCTCGCGGCGATGAGCGTCGAGGAGAGCGCCGCCTACCGCGCACTCGCCCGCGAGTTGTACTGGGCGCAGGAACGCGCCTCGCGGGCGCGGATGGGCACGGCGGAGATCCGTGACCGGCTGCACGACCTCGCCGCGCAGCTCCGGGCCGACGAGAAGGTGATCATCCCCCACGGGGAGGGGAACCTCGCGTCGCCGTCGCGGTGGCGGCGCCAGATGAAGTTCCGCTTGTTCCGCGTGATGCGACCGATCTCGTGGCGCTACGACCGGCTCATCGCCGACCACGCCGAGCTCACGACCGGGCTGGCGGAGCGGCTGATGGCCGCCGAGGCGGAGATCGGGCGGCTGCGCGCGCACATCGAGGGCGGGGACGCCGCCGAAGAAGAGGCCAAAGAAGAGGCCAAAGAAGAGGAAGAGGGCCGCCCGTGAGGGTGGCCGTGCTGCATCCCCAGACGGCGTTCGTCCGCGGGGGCGCCGAGACCCACGCCGAGGACCTCGTGCGTGCCCTGCGCGCCGCCGGGCACGAGACCGATCTCGTGCAGATCGCGGGCAAGTGGTACCCGGCCTCGCAGCTCGCGCATCAGATGGCCGTGTGGCGCTCCTTCGACGCCACGGAGTCCAACGGGTTGAAGGTCGATGCGGTGATCGCGTTGAAGTTCCCGGCCTACCTCGTGCAGCACGAGCGCAAGATCGTCTGGCTGATCCACCAGCACCGCACCGCGTACGAGCTGTGGGATCACCCCGTGTACGCCGACCTGTCGCGTCAAGACGACGGCCCGGCCGTGCGTGACATGGTCTGGAACGCGGATCGCCTGGCCCTGAACGAGGCCAAGCGGGTGTTCACGAACTCCAAGAACGTGCGTGACCGGCTGTGGTCGTCGCTGCGCATCCCCTCCGAGCCGCTATACCACCCTTCGGGCGTGGCCGAGCATCTCCTGGGCGCCGGCGAACCCGGGCCCTACGGCGATGTCGTCGTCTTCCCGAGCCGGATGGAGAGCCTGAAGCGCCAGTCCCTCGTGATCGACGCCATGGCGCACACGCGCACGGCCGTCCAGCTCCTGCTGGTGGGCAAGGGGCCCGACGAGACGCAGCTTCGGGCTCAGATCGAGCGGCTCGGGCTGCGCGACCGGGTGCGCTTGGAGATCGACGTCCCCAACGAGCGCCTCTACCACCTGTACGAGGGCGCGCTCGCCGTGTACTACGGCCCCTTCGACGAGGACTACGGCTACGTCACGCTGGAGGGGTATGCCGCCGAACGGCCGGTGATCACGCTCGCCGACAGCGGGGGCCCGCTCGAGTTCGTGGCCGACGGCGAGACCGGGCTGGTGTGCGCGCCGGAGGCCCCGGCCATCGCGGAGGCGCTGGACCGGCTCTTCTCCGACCGCGACGAGGCGCGGCGGATGGGCCTCGCCGGGAACGCGCTCGTGCGCACGGCGGTGCCGCGCTGGCCCGAGATCGTCGCGCGGTTGCTCGACTGATGGCGCCCCGCGCCGCGGGCGAGCTCGTGTTCGCGGGACCGTTGCCCCCCGCCCCCACGGGCATCGCCTCCTACGATCGAGCGGTCCTCGACGGGTTGCGCCGCATCGGGTTCCAGGAGCGCCATCGCATGGACGTGCTGTGGCCCATCGAGCCGAAGGATACGCCGAAGCTGCCCGGCTATCGCCTGGGCATCTTGCAACTCGGCAACAACGTTTCGTTCCATCTGGAGATCTACCGCGCGGCGTTCCTCGTGCCCGCGCTCGTCGTGCTCCACGACCTCGCGCTCGATGACTTCGTGCGGGGCCTCATCAGCCTCGGCGAACCGCTCGGCTACATGGCGTCGCGCGAGGCCGTGTCGCTGCGCCGGAACCTCCGCTCGCCCGACGCCGTTCGCAACGAACCGCTGCGCGATCCGTGGTGCGCGCACGTGGCCCGGCGCGCTCGAGGCATCATCGTGCACAGCGCGTTCGGCAAGCGCTACCTCGAGGAGCTGGGATGCCGCACCCCCGTGTTCGTCGTGCCCCACCCGGTGGTCGAGGAGCGCGCGGACCTGGAGCGCGCCGAGGTGCGAGCGCGGGAGCTCCGTGCCCCGCTGGCCGCCGCCGGCATGCGCACCCTCGTCGTCGCGCCAGGCGACCTCAACGAGGCGAAGCAGCTCGACGCGCTGCTGCTCGCGGCCCAGGGGCTGGATCCGTCGGTCCACGTGGTGCTCGTGGGGCGCACGATCTCCGGGTACGACCTCGGGCAACCTATCGAGGCCGCCCGGATGGGCGGTAGGCTCACGCACGCGCCCGATGTGAGCGACGACGACTTCCGTGGATGGATCGCGGCGGCCGACGTCGTCGTGGACCTCCGCTTCCCGCATCGCGGCGAGGTGAGCGGTTCGCTCGCGCGCTCCATGCAGATGGGCAAGCCCGCGATCGTGAGCGCAACCGGAACCTATCTGGATGCGCCCGAGGACGCCGTGCTGCGCGTGGCGGCCGGCCCTGCCGATCCCACTGAACTCGCGAAGCGGATCCGCACCCTGGTCGAAGACGACGCGCTCCGCGCGCGCGTGGGCGAGGCGGCGCGGGCGTACGCGCGGGACCTGGTGGCGAGCGAGGCCACGGCGCGCGGCTACGAGGCGGCCGTGGACGCCACGCTCGCGCTCTTGGGCGATCCCGCGCATGGGGCGCTGTCGATCTGGGGGAAGGCGCTCGCTGACATGGGTGTGGACGAGCTCGATCTCGCACGCGGGACGGGGCTGGAGTACGCGCGCGCCCTCGAGGATTTCGAACGAACGTCATAGTCGCGGGGCGGGGCGCCCCGGCCCCCCTTGCTAGACTCGTGCGGCCGCGCTGACCTGCGCGGATACCCCGCCGGGAGCCGTCGTCATCGCCCACGCCAGCCTGATCACCGAGCGCACGTCCGAACCGCCCAAGCTCCGGGTGCGCGCGCGCTTGCGCGAGCTCTGGTCCTACCGGGAGATCCTCCTCAACCTCGTCCGCAAGGAGCTGAAGGTCAAGTACACGGCCTCGGTCCTGGGCGCCCTGTGGTCGGTGCTGAACCCGATCGTGTTCCTCGCGGTCTTCACGTTCGTGGTGAAGATCCTCGGCAACGAGACACCGCACTATGCGGTCTTCCTGCTCTCGGGGCTGCTCGCCTGGAACCTCTTCTCGGTGGCGCTCGGCAACGGCACCCGTTCGGTCATCGACAACGGGAACCTCGTCAAGAAGGTGTCCTTCCCCCGCGAGGTGCTCCCGCTCGCCGTCGTGGGGGTGGCGTTGTTCGACTTCGTCCTGCAATCCGCCGTGCTGCTGTGCTTCATGATCGTGACGGGATACGGGTTCCACCTCGCGGCGCTCCTGCTCTACCCCCTCTCGTTCGTGACCTTGGTCGCGTTCACCACGGCCCTGACGTTCTGGGTCGCGGCCGTCAACGTGCGCTACCGCGACGTTCAGCACCTCATCGGCCTGGCCCTGCTCGTGTGGTTCTGGATGACCCCGATCGTGTATCCGGGTGGCCTTGTGCAGGACAAGCTCACGGCCGCAACCGCCCCCTTCGCCCCGCATCTGTGGACCGCCTACCTGCTGAACCCGCTGACGCCCATCATCAGCGGCTTCCAGCGGGCGCTCTACTTCACGGTGACGTGGCCTCCCACCGCGACCACGCCCCACGCCGTCCGGGTCCTGCCCGACGTGAGCATCGCATTGCTCTCGGGTGTGATCGGCCTTGTCCTGGCCGGCTCGCTCGCCCTGCTCTATGCGACGTGGCGGCTGTTCTTCCGACTCTCGGGCGACTTCGCGGAGGAGCTGTGAGCGCGGCGATCGAGGTCGCGCACGTCTCGAAGAAGTTCCGGCTCTTCCGCGAGAGGCCGAGCTCCTTGAAGCAACGCGTGCTCTCCGGCCACATGCGGGCGGAGGATTTCTGGGCGCTGCGCGACGTGAGCTTCGCCGTCGAGCAGGGAACCTCCACGGGCCTGATCGGGCACAACGGCTCCGGCAAGACGACGCTGCTCAAATGCATCGCGGGCATCTTGCGCCCCACCGAGGGCACGATCCGCTACGGCGGCCGGGTCGCGGCGCTGCTCGAGCTCGGGGCGGGCTTCCATCCCGAGCTCACGGGCCGCGAGAACGTCTATCTGAACGCCGCCTTCCTTGGGCTCTCCCGTCACCAGACCGAGGCGGTGTACGACGACATCGTGGCGTTCGCGGAGATCGAGGACTTCATGGACAATCAGGTGAAGTTCTTCAGCTCGGGCATGCTGGTGCGCCTCGGCTTCGCGGTGGCCGTTCACGTCGATCCGGACGTGCTCCTGATCGACGAGGTGCTGGCCGTGGGCGACGAGGCCTTCCAGAAGCGCTGTCTCGACAAGATCCGAAGCTTCCAGGCGGAGGGCCGGACGATCGTGCTCGTGACCCACGCGCTCGACACGGTCGTCGCCGTGTGCGAGCGCGCGGTGATGCTGGAGCACGGCGCCGTCCACATGCAGGGCACGCCGCTCGACGTCGTGGCCGAGCTCCGTCACCGCTTGCTGCGCGACGACCCCGACTTCGTGGCCGAGGTGGGGTCGCGGGAGGTGGAGATCCGCGACGTGACCATCCTGCCCGGTGACGAGCCCGGCCAACGCCTGCATCCCGGCCAGGACCTCGTGATCGAGGTCGACCTCGTCGCGCACGAGCCCGTCCCGGCCGTCGACGCCTCGTTCGCCGTCGTCTCCGCCCACACGAACGAGGTCGTGCTCGTGGGCCGCACGTCGGACATCGGCCGAACGCTCGGCGCGGTGAACGGGCCTCGCCGCGTGCGCTTCCGGGTGCCCGCCACGGATTGGGTGGGAGGGAAGTACTTCGTCTCGGTGGGCCTCGAGGCGCCCGGCGGCGCGCCCTTTCACATCCAGACCCAGCGGTACTCGTTCGAGGCGATCGAGGCGGAACGACTTCCCGTCCCGCTGTTGGTCGAGGCGCGCTTCGAGGTGGAGGACCCGTGAACCCCAACCCCCCCGTGGCCCACCCGGAACTGCACGACGCCGGCGTTCACACGACCGAAGGAAGGAAGCGACGCACCATGTTGATCGGCCTGATCCTGCTCTCCGTGGGCCTCGCCGCCCTGGCCCAACTCACGCTCAAGCACGGCATGAACCAGGTGACCGCCGACCGCGGCGGCGTCGCCGTCCTCGACGGCAGCTCGCTCAGGGCCATGGCCACGAACGTCTCGGTGATCGGAGGGCTCGCGATCTTCGGCATCTCGGCCGTGGTCTGGCTGCTGGTGCTCTCGCGGGCCTCCCTGTCGTTCGCGTACCCGTTCGCGTCGCTCAGCTATCTGCTCATCGTGCTCGCCGCACGGTTCGTCTTGCACGAGCAGATCCCGCCGCTGCGCTGGGTGGGGGTGGCCTGCATCATGACGGGCATCATCCTGGTCGCCCAGACCCCGCACAACTGAGTCGTTCCGTGCCCTCGACGCCCGTCACGGACCCTGCGACGGCCGAGCTCGCCGTGGTGATCGTGAACTTCAACACGGGCGCCTACCTGGAACGATGCCTCGCGTCCCTGGCAGCTCATCGTGGCGGCGTCGCCATGGACGTCCTCGTCATCGACAACGCATCCTCGGACGGGAGCCACACGGCGGCGATCGCCGCCCACCCGTGGGTCCGCCTCATCGAGAACGCGGAGAACGTCTACCTCTCGCCCGCATGGAACCAGGGCGTGCGCGAGACCGCCGCTCCGTTCGTCCTGTTGTTGAACCCCGACGCGGAGTGGTGGACGGGGACCCTGGAGGACCTGGTGAGCGTCGCGCGTTCGAACCCGCGCGCCGGCATCGTCGGTCCACGGGTGCTCAACCCCGACGGGACGGTGTACGCGAGCGGCCGGTCGTTCCCGAGCGTGATCGATGCAACGGGCCACGCGTTCCTCGGCACGGTGCGACCCCACAACGCGTTCTCCGAGCGGTACCGGCTCGGAGGATGGGATCGGACCTCCGAGCGCACCGTGGACTGGGTGAGCGGCTGCGCGATGCTGATGCCCCGCGTGGCGCTCGAGATCGTCGGTCCGTTCGACGAAGGGTTCCCGCTCTTCGGCGAGGAACTCGACATGGCCACACGGCTCCGCGGCGCCGGATGGTCGGTCCTCTACACGCCGGCGGCCGAGGTGATCCACGAGATCGGCGTGTCCACGGGGCGCTCCCGCCGGATCCTGCTGATGCACTCCACCAGCGTGTTCCGCTACTACCGCAAACATCGTGCCGCCGGCTGGCGGCGGCTAACCTTGCCGTTCGCGTGGGCGGCGCTGCGCCTGCGCGCGGAACTCGAGGCGTTGCGAGGGAGGGTGGCCACATGAAGGCGGTCGTGCTCGTGGGCGGAGAGGGGACGCGCATGCGGCCGCTCACCGAAACCGTGCCCAAGCCGCTGCTCCCGCTCCTCGACCGACACGCCCTCGACCACGTGCTGGACCACCTCGCGCGCCACGGCGTGCACGAGGTCGTGCTGTCCTCCCCATACCTGGAGGGCACGTTCCATCCGTTCATCGAGGCGCGCGCCGGCCATCCCGCGATCACGTGGGTCACCGAGACCGAGGCACTGGGCACAGGAGGGGCCATCGTGAACGCGCTGGATCGCCTCGGCGCCGAGCCGTTCTTCGCGCTCAACGGCGACATCCTGACCGACCTCGACCTCACCGCGATGCTCGCCGAGCACCGCGCCAACAACGCGGCCGTGTCGATCGCGCTGCACCGCGTCGACGACGCCCGCGCGTTCGGGCTCGTCGAGACGGAGGGAAACGGCCGCGTCCGCGCCTTCCGCGAGAAGCCCGAGGACTCGATCCCGGGGCTCATCAACGCCGGCACGTACCTGTTGGATCCGCGCGTCCTGGGGGACTGGGAGCCCGGGACGAAGCTCTCGATCGAACGGGATATCTTCCCCGAGGTCATCGGGGCAGGCCGCCGCGTCTACGGCTTCTCCTCAAACGCCTATTGGCTCGATCTTGGCACCCCCGCCAAGTACCTGGAGGCCCACTTCGACATGATGCGGGGAAGGGTGCACGGGGTCTCCTACCCGTCGCCCTGGGTGGGCGAGGGCGCCTCGATCGATCTGCGGGCCCATCTGGGCCGCTGGGTAGCGGTGGGGGCGGCGGCTCGCGTGGGCGCCGACGCCGAGATCGACGACTCCGTGCTCTTGGCGGACGCCGTGGTGGGCGAGGGCGCCAAGGTGGTCCGCTCGATCCTCGGGAACGGGGCGGAGGTGGGCGCGGGCTCGATCCTGGTCGACAGCGTGCTGGGCGAAGGCGCCCGGGTCCCCGCCGGGTCGACCCTCGAGGCCGCGCGGATCTCAGGCTAGATCGCGTCGTGATTCAACCTGCGGCCGCGGGGAGACGATGTGATAGCTTCACCGACTTGACCGGGGGGTCACCGATCCGCATGCGTCGCACACGCTTCCTCGCACCCGTTCTCCTCGCCGGCCTCGTGCTGGGGTCCGCCTCGATCTCCTCCGTCGCGCCTGCGCTCGCCGCGGGCCCGGGCACCACCGTGGGCGCGGAGGTCTTGCGCGGCCCCCAGGACGCCCCCGCCGCCCAGGCTCGGGGGAGCGGGTTCACGTTCTTCGGCTCGGGGGACGGCCACGGACTCGGGATGTCGCAGTGGGGCGCGTACGGGTTGGCGCGGGCGGGATGGGGCTACAAGAAGATCCTTACCCATTTCTTCTCCGGGACGAAGGTTGCCAAGGCCGCGGATCCCGTGAAGAACATCCGGGTGGAGCTCACCTACGAGCGCACCTCGATCCACCTCACGGCGAAGATCGCCCCCGTCAAGCTGTCGGTGGGTCGTCCGGCGCCCAAGGGGACGTCGGTGGGCACGATCCCCGTCGGCGCCACGTGGAGGGTGAACGCGGCCCCCGACGGCTACGCGGTGCGCGACGCGGCCGGCGACCTCGTGGGCGGGAAGACGTGGGGCGGTCCCTCGTTCAACCTGTATGCCACCTACGCGGACCGTGGAGGGCGTGTGTTCGTGCCCGAGGCCGATGCCATCTGGAACCGCGGGTTCACGTACGCGCACGGTCTCCTCGAGTTCAATGAGTACGGTTGCGGCTCGGGCGGGTGTGCCGAGCGTCTGATCCTGCCGGTGGGCTTCGAGCAGTACCTGCTGGGGATCGGGGAGGTGCCGAGCTCGTGGCCGCTCGATGCCCTGCGCTCCCAGGCCGTTGCCGCGCGCACCTACGCGTCCTACTCGATCCGTCACTACGGGTTGCGGAAGTCGTGCAACTGCCACATCACGGACGGCGCCGGCGACCAGACCTACGTCGGCTATTCGAAGGAGCAGGGCGCGCAGGGCAGGCGGTGGACCGGCGCCGTGAACGCCACGAAGGGTCGCGTGATCACATATAAGGGCTTCCTGATCCAGGCGTTCTTCGCGGCATCGGACGGCGGTCATTCGGAGAACGTCGAAGATGCCTGGCACGGCGGGAACCCGGCCTACGCCGTCCCGTACTTACGCGGCGTGTGTGACCCGGGGGAGTACACGTCGGTGAATCCCTGGACGGACTGGAACTACTCGTTCGGCGCTCCCGAGCTCACCTCGCGGCTGTCGCCGTACACGGGTGCCATCGGCCGCGTGGCCGGGTTCCCCAAGGTCGTGCGCGGCGCGGGCGGCCGCGTGATCCGCGCCACCGTGCGCGGCGCCGGGGGGACGGCTGCCGTCACGGGGACGGAGCTGCGGGCCGCGCTCGGCCTGCCCGACGACCGGGTCTGGATCAACCAGGACAAGAACATCGTCGGGGCCGTGCGGGCGAAGTACGACAGCGTGATGTGTCGTCCGGGCCTGCCCACCACCCCGGTCCTGACGCTCCCTCACGGTTCCCGGCAGCGGTTCCAGACGGGTGGGATCTATCGCAACGGCGCCGCCGACGTGACCGTCTGGCTGAGAGGCCCGATGGACACGGAGTACGTGAGCGCGGGCGGGGCCACCGGGGTCCTCGGGCTGCCCGTCTCCGACGTCGCCGCCGTCGGCCGCCCGCGCGCGACGTGCGCCTCGTGTCGGCGGATCCTGTTCGAGCACGGCCGGATCTACTCGAAGGCCGGCGCGGGGACTCACGCCCTGTGGGGAGCCGTGCTCAAGGCGTACCTCGCCCACGGCGGGACGACGGGCCGCCTTGGGTTCCCCACGAGCCGGATCCACGGCGGCGGGGCGGGAGCCACCTCGGCGACGTTCGAGCACGGCCGCATCGACTGCCCCGGCGGCGGGGGCACCTGCACGGTGGGCTAAGCTTTAGCAGTCGTCCGAGCGGGTGGGCTCGGGGGCGTTCGAGGTGCAGGCGAACGCGCCGACGAACCCGTTCGCGATCGTGACGGCCTGATCTGCGGTCACCGCCACCGGACAGGTCTGGAGCTTGTTCCAGGCGGCCATCGCGAGGGCCGTGCCGTCGGGGAGCTGCGGATAGGGCGCGAGGAGCGTGTTCTTCTGGGCATCGGCCACCTGCGCGAGCTGGCGCACGGTTCCGGAGGCGAGCGCGCCATCGCCGTCGGCCCGGTAGTAGAGGATCACGCCCGCATGCTCCAGGAAGTGGACGGCCTCGGTTTCGTCGACGGGCTCGGTGTAGACGGCGGGAGCGGTGGGCAGGGGCGAGGGTGCGTGGATCCCCGACGTGGCCGGGTGTTGGTCGTAGGAGGTCGTCTGCCCCGGCTGGAGGTGCTGGCCACCCGGCGCGTCGGCCAGGGGCGTCTGGACCGTCGAGCAGCCGGCGGCGCTCGCGGCCGTCACGGCCGCCTCCGGGATCTTGCCCGGCCCGGGTGCCCGCTGGATGAACCAGATGACCGCGAACGCCCCCAGACCCACGGCGCCGAAGATCGCGGCGCGCCGGACCGCCGCCCGCCGCACCTCCCGCTTGCGCGCCGCCTCCTTCGCCGCCCGTGCCTGCTCCTTGCGGTCCCGGCGGGAGGCGGACGCGGCGCGCGGCGAGCCGTTGGGGGTGGGCGCGCCGGCCGGTGAGGGCCGGTTCCGCGGCCTGCGCTTCTTCTTGGCCATCTACATCGAGGCCGTCGGCTCCCGAGCCACCCCGATGTACTGGCGGTCCGGGTACGTGTTCGCGTACTGCGAGGTGAAATCGAACGCGACGGAGAGGCTGGGCTGAGCGCAGGTCTGGAGTCGATGCCAGGCGACGAGCGCCATCTGCACGCCCGCGGGCAGCGACCCCTGTTGCCCCTGATCGGGGAAGTCGTAGGGCGCCACGATGACCTTGGCCTGGCCCACGTCCTTTGTCTGGCCGTAGAAGGCCCGGATCGCCTTGACCTCCGGCGTGTTCGCTGCCGCGGGCGCGTACCACACGATCACCCCGGCATGCTCCAGGGCGTGGATCGAGCGATAGATGTAGCGATAGATGTCAGGCGGCCGGTCGTAGACGCCGGGGGTAGCCGGGGTGGGGTCGTGAGGCCCCGAGGCCGGCGGGATCGTCGGGTAGTCCGAGAGTGGGGGCGCCGTGGGGGCGAGGGTGTCGCCGATGTGCGCGTGGTCGATGCCGGGGTCCTTGCCCGGAGCGTTCTGGAAGTTCGGCGTGTTCGCGACGGCGTCGCACCCAGCCGTCTTCGCCGCCGCGCTCGCGTCGTCGAGGAGCGACTGCGGCGAGGCGAGCTGTCCGGCATCGCTGCCGCCCGGCTTCACCACGAAGGCAACCACGATCGCCGTCACCACGGCGAGGGACAGGAGCACGAGGCCGATCCGCCGGTTGCGGTTGCGCGCCGCCATCTGACGTTGGATCCGCTCGCGCTCGACGCGCGCGGATTCACGGCGTTCCGCCTTGGTCTGCCTGCGGTTGGCATCTCCCGGGTTGGCCACGTGCCGGTCTCCTGATCAGCTGGGGAATCGCGCGCTCGTTCGCCAAAGCGAAGCGCGCCGACCAACCCAGCGTACCGAACGGCGCGCCGGTGCCGGGGATGCCGTCGGGGTCTCAGCGGAACGTCGCGATATCGTCAAGCTCGATCGGCGGCCGAGGCCGGACGGAGGCGTCCGGCGACATGCGGCCGCATGCCACGGCGCCGAGGGCCGACCATGACGGGTCCACGCCGAGCGCCGTTCGTACCTCCTGCTGGCAGAACAAAGTGGATGAGATCCAGCAGGCTGCCAGTCCCTGGGCGCTGAGGCCCAGAAGGAGGGTCTGGACGGCCGCTCCGCCGGCGAGCATGAACATCTCTCGCTCAGCTTGCGTGCGCTCCTCATCGGGGTAGGCGTGCGAGCCCTCGAGGCTCAGCCACGGCACGATGAGGGTCGATGCCGCTCCCAGTACCGCATCGCTCTTGGCGATGCGCCGCCCGATCACATCCTCGGGCACGCCGTCGCCGCGCAGATCCGCCCCCCAGGCCAGCGCCATCGCATCCAGCAGCGCGGCGCGCACGGACGGGGTGCCGAGCACGGTGAAGTGCCACGGGCGAGTGTGATGCGGCGCCGGGGCCGTGCACGCGGCCGCGATCGCCTCTTCGAGCGCCTCGCGGGGCACCTCGCCGGGCGCGAAGGATCGGATGGTGCGGCGGGCGTGCAGCGCCTGCAGCGGCGACGTGCGGAACAGGTCCTCCTCCGGGGCGCGGACGAGGTCGGCGGCCGGGCCGTCGGGCGCCCCGCCGCGGTCGACGCCTCGCACGAGCGCCACGGGGACGCGGGCGGCCTTCGCCATCACGAGTCCGCTGGCGGCCGCGACCTCGTCCGCGAGCGCCACCTCGGTGGTCTCCAGGATGCGGCCGTGGTGATCGCGTCCCCCTCGTAGGTCGATCACCGCCGGCAGGCCCGCGCACCCGATGGCCACGTTGACGAGTCCGTTGCGCCAAGCACGCCCGAAGGTGTCGGTGATCACGACGCCCACGCGCGCGCCGAGCCGCCCGCTGATGGCGGCGCGGAGCCGTTCGGCGGATCCGTCGGGGTCCTCCGGGAGCAGCGCGAGCGTGCCCGGCTCCACGTTCGATGCGTCCACGCCGGCGTTCGCGCACACGAACCCGTGCGCGGTCTCCGCGATCACCAGCTCCCCGCGACGGGCCACCACACGCGCCGTCTCGCGCGCTATCGCATCGATCCGGTCCTCGCCCGGGACCAGGCGGCCCTCCGCCTTCGACACGACCTTCTGCGTCACGGCGACGACGTCGCCGTCCGCGATCCCCTTGTTGGACAGGGCCCGGACGAGGAGCTCGGCGAGATCGTCGCCGGGCCGGATCTCGGGGATGCCCTCGACCGCTTCGATCCGCAGGCTCATGCGAGGGCGAGGTCCAACGTGATCCGGGCCAGCGCCTCCGCGCGATCGTCGTCGGCCATGATCGTGTCGGTGATCGCGACCCGCAGCCCTTCGCGTTCGAGCCGCGGGCCGAGAGAGCGATCGCGTTCGTCGATCACCCAGGCGCCCACCAGGCCGTCGTACGCGGCGGCCGCCCCCGCGGCCGAAACCTCGAGTCCCACGGCCGGCATGAGCCGGTCCGCCATCCCCGCCACCGGCGCACCGCCCACGATGCCGCTCACGCCCGCGACCCGGTCCCGGCGAGCGGCGACCGCCCGCCGCAGCCCGGGGACCGCGAGGATCGGTCCCAATGACACCACCGGGTTGGAGGGGCACAGGACGATCGCGTCGGCGGCCTCGATCGACGCAAGGACGCCGGGCGCGGGCTCCGCGTCGGCCGCCCCTTCGTACCGGACCCCTTTCACGGGATCGGCCGCCCGTCGGCGAACCCAGTACTCCTGGAAATGGAGATCGAGCACGGCCCCCGTCGCGGCGTCCACCGCGTCGATCCGCGTGCTCATCCGGTCGTCCGTGACGGGCAGCAGGCGCGCGGTTACCCCGAAACGCCTCGCGATGGTGGCCGTGACCTCCGACATGGTGGCGCCGCGAGCGAGGAGATCGGAGCGCACCAGATGCGTCGCGAGGTCGAGATCGCCCAGGTTGAACCAGGCCTGGTCAGCCCCGAACGCGCGCAGCTCCTCGGTGGCGCGGAACGTCTCGTCGCGCCGTCCCCAGCCCCGCTCCCGGTCGAACACGCCCCCGAGCCAGTAGGTCACGGAGTCCGGATCCGGCGATACCCGAAGCCCGTGGACGTCGTAGTCATCCGCCACGTTGAGCACGACCGTCAGATCGTCGCCGGGGACGACGCGGACGAGCCCGCGCAGGAACTTCCCGGCGCCGATGCCCCCGGCCAACGCGACGACCTTCATGGCGATACAGCGTAGTAGGCTCGCCGACATGCCCGAGGGGACCGCGCACCGGCTCCGCCGCGCCCTCGCGCGAGCCGAGGACGGCAAAGCGCTCTCGACCGCCGAGGCCGAGGCGCTGCTCTCGGCCCGCGACGACGACCTCGCCCGCCTCATGGGGCACGCCGCGCGCCTGCGAGACATCGGTCACGGCGACGTGGTGACCTACTCGCCGAAGGTGTTCATCCCGCTCACGATGCTGTGTCGGGACCACTGCCACTACTGCACGTTCGCGAAGCCACCCGCGAAGCTCGAGCACGCGTTCCTCACGCCGGAACAGGCGGTCGCCATCGCTGAGGCGGGCCGGCGGGCCGGTTGCAAAGAGGCCTTGTTCACGCTGGGCGATCGCCCCGAGGACCGGTACGACGTGGCGCGTGAGTGGCTCGACGAGCGCGGCTACGCGAGCACGTTGGACTACGTGCGCGCGGTCGCGATCCGCGTGATCGAAGAGACGGGGCTGCTGCCGCACCTGAACCCCGGCGTCATGTCGTACGAGGACATAGCCCGCCTGAAACAGGTATCCGCGTCGATGGGCCTCATGCTCGAAACGTCGTCGGACCGGCTGAGCGCGCGGGGGGGCCCACACTTCGGGTCGCCAGACAAACTCCCCGCCGTCCGGCTGCGCACGATCGAGGACGCCGGCCGTCTCGGCGTGGCGTTCACGACCGGCGTGCTCGTGGGGATCGGCGAGACGACGGCGGAGCTGGCCGCATCCCTGTTCGCCATCCGCGACATCCATCGTCGGTATCGCCACGTCCAGGAGGTCATCGTCCAGAACTTCCGTGCCAAGTCCGGCACCGCGATGCAGGCCGCTCCCGAGCCCGAGGCGGAGGCTTTCCTCGCCGCGGTCGCGACGGCCAGGATCGTGCTCGGCCCGCGGATGCACCTGCAGGCGCCACCCAACCTCAGCGACCCAGATCAGCAGCTTCGGCTCCTCGATGCGGGCATCGACGATTGGGGGGGCGTGTCGCCGCTCACGCCGGACCACGTGAATCCGGAGCGGCCGTGGCCCACGCTGGATGCGCTGCGCGCCACGACGGCCGCGCGCGGCAAGCGGCTGCTCGAGCGCCTCACCATCTACCCGGAGTTCGCCACCAGGCCCGACCCCTATCTCGCGGGGAAGATGCGCGCTCCCGTGGCCGCGCTCATCGGGGCGAACGGCCGGGCCGCCGAGGGGCGGATCCCCGATCCCATCCCTTGGCAAGATCCCGACGTGCAGTGGAAGCCGCGGACCATCGAGCTGACGTTCGCGAAGGGGGCCGACGCCGGTCTGCGCGCCGACGCCCTCTCCGTCTACGGCGATTTCGATGCGCTCGACGTCACGCGCACGTGGGCGGCCGCAGAGGTCGCGCCCGAGCGGCTGGATGCCGACATCACGGCGGCGCTGCGTAAGGCCGAGCGTCACGCGCCCCTCACGGACGACGACGCCCTCGCGCTGTTCCGCGCCGAGGGCGCAGCCCTCGACGCGCTCTGCTCGGTGGCCGATGGCCTGCGCTCCGAGGCGGTGGGCGACGAGGTCACCTACGTGATCAATCGCAACCTGAACTTCACCAACGTGTGCTACGTGGGCTGCCGCTTCTGCGCGTTCGCGCAGCGGGAACAGGACGCCGAGTCCTACACGCTGACGCTGGAGGAGGTCGGGGACCGCGTGCAGGAAGCCTGGGCGCTCGGCGCCACCGAGGTCTGCATGCAGGGAGGCATCCACCCGGACCTTCCGGGGTCGTTCTACTTCGACCTGTTGGACACCGTGAAGGCGCGGGCGCCGGGGATCCACGTCCACGCGTTCAGCCCGATGGAGGTCATGAACGGGGCCACGAAGCTCGGGATCTCCTACGAGGGATTCCTCGCGGAGGCGAAGGCCCATGGCCTCGGCACGATCCCGGGCACCGCGGCGGAGATCCTCGATGACGACGTGCGGTGGCTCTTGACCAAGGGAAAGCTGCCCGCGGACACGTGGGAGGAGATCGTGCGCACGGCGCACGGACTCGGCATCCGCTCGAGCTCCACCATCATGTTCGGCCACGTGGATGCGCCGCCGCATTGGGTGGCGCACCTGCGACGGCTCGCGGCGATCCAGGCCGACACCGGCGGGTTCACGGAGTTCGTGCCGCTGCCGTTCGTGCACCAGAACGCGCCCATCTATCTCGCGGGAAAGGCACGGGCCGGTGCGACCTTCGACGAGAGCCTTCGGATGCACGCCGTGGCGAGGATCCTGCTCGATGGTCTGATCCCCAACATCCAGGTGTCGTGGGTGAAGCTCGGCGTCGAGGCATGCCAAGCGATCTTGCGCGCCGGCGCGAACGATTTCGGCGGCACGCTCATGGAGGAGACGATCTCGCGGATGGCCGGCGCGGAGTGGGGGATCGCCATGTCCGCCGACGGATTCGACGATGCGATCCGCGCGATCGGCCGGGTCCCCGCGGTGCGATCCACGACCTACGAACACGTCGAGGCGCGTCCGATGCCCGTTGTCGGTCAATCGAGTTGACTTTTCTCGTCAAGTTGCTTGACCACCAGATTTCTGCCGAAACCGCTTGCCACCTGCGCGAACGCACGGGACGATAGGTGCGATAGAGGGATGAGGCAGAGAACTTCCCCGCGGAGGACTTGTCAGCGAGGGCGTTCTTCCCGCAGAATCACACGGTTGTGATTTGGGGGGGAGACTGAGCGGTGCACCACTACATCCCTTGGCAAGAGCGTGCGCGGTGTCGCGAGTACGACCCGGAGATCTTCTTCCCCGAGAAGGGAGGCTCATCGAGGGAGGCCAAGCGGATCTGCAGTGAGTGCCCCGTTCGCATCGAATGCCTGAATTACGCTCTCCGCCGCGACGAGCGATACGGCGTGTGGGGCGGGATGAGCGAACGGGAGCGCCGGCGCCTGAAACGCATGGCGTCCTGAACGAACCTGTCGGTACCGAAAAGGGGGCAGCATGGCAGCAGCCACGAAGACCGCGGCCAAGAAGACCGGGGCGCGCAAGAAGCCCGTCGCGCGGAAGAAGACAACCGCGCGCAAGCCTGCGGCACGCAAGAAGACGACCGCACGCAAGAAGACGACCGCGCGGAAGCCCGCGACACGCAAGAAGACGACCGCACGCAAGAAGACAACCGCGCGCAAGCCTGCGGCACGCAAGAAGACGACCGCACGCAAGAAGACGACCGCGCGCAAGCCCGCGACACGCAAGAAGACGACCGCGCGCAAGCCTGCCGCGCGCAAGTCCGCGGCGCGCAAGCGCTGAGTTCGCACGTCGGCGATCCGAAGGGGGGCGAAACGCCCCCCTTCCGCTGTGCGGGGTCGACCGCGTGCTAGCCTCGGCGCCGCGCAGGACGCGCCTCGCATGACCCAACCTTCCACGCAATCCGCCGCCGAGCGGGCGCCATCCGTCCTCGTCGTCCTGATCGTGCGCGACGCCGCGGACCGGCTCCGCGAAAGCCTCTCCGCCCTCGCCGCTCAGACGTACCCGAGGCTGGCGATCATGGCCGTGGACAACGGTTCGACCGACGGATCGGGTGAACTCTTGGCCCAGGCGCTGGGGGAGGGCCGGGTGATCGCGCTGCCGGGCGACGCGGACATGGCCGCCGCCCTCGCCGCCGCGCTCGACGTCCCGGTCGCGGCCGATGCCGATCACATCCTGGTCTTGCACGATGACGCGGCGCTCGACCCCGACGGCGTCGCCCGCCTGGTCGAGGCAACGGCCATACCGGGTGTGGACGGCGTGGGGATCGTGGGGGCCAAGGTCGTGGACTGGGACGATCCGCGGCAGCTTCGCGGCGTGGGCAGCTCCGCCGATCGCTTCGGTCACGCCTACTCCCCGCTGCAGGCGGGCGAGATCGACCAGGGGCAGTTCGATCGAGTGCTGGAGGTCCTGAGCGTATCGTCGGCCGCCATGTTGTTCGCGCGCGAGGCGTGGCAGCGCGTCGGACTGTTCGACGACCGCATGAGCGGGCCCCAGGCGGAGCTCGATCTGTGCTGGCGCGCTCGCATCGCGGGGTACCGGGTCCTCATGACCCCGCTCGCGCGTGTGCGCCACCGCGGCACGTCGAGCGTGGGCGACCCGGCCGTCGGCACGCGCCGCGGCCCCAGGTATCAGGAGGACCGAGCCGCTATCGCGACGGTCCTGAAGAACTACTCGCTGCCGAGTCTGCTGTGGGTGGTCCCGTTGTCGCTCGCGCTCGGCCTCGTTCGCCTTGCCTTCCTCACGTTGGCACGTCGGTTCGAGGAGGCCTACGACCTGCTCGCGGCCTGGGGCTGGAACATCGCGCATCTGCCCGGCACCCTCGGGCGGCGCCGCAGGGTGCAGAGGGTGCGAAGGATCAAGGATCGCAGGCTCCGACGGTTCATGGAGTCGGCCGGCCTTCGCCTCCCGCGGTGGTTCCAGACCGCCGAGCGGATCTTGGAGGAGCAGCGGCAGATCGAAGAAGGGGACGAAGGCCGACCGGTGACGAGGCGACTGCGCGACCGCGCGTCGCTGGTCGGTTCGCACCCGGTGATCGTGGGGTCGTTCGTCGGGCTCGTCGTGGGGGCGGTCGCGATCAGAGGGTTGCTCGGCCCGGGCGTCCTCGCGGGCGGCGTCCTGCCCTCCTTCCCGGCGAAGGCATCCGGCTTCTTCCAAGAGCTCGACTCGGCGTTCAGGACCACCCCGCTGGGCGGGTCGCTCGCCGCGAGTCCCGCGCTCGCCGTCATGGGGGGACTCTCGGCGCTCCTCGTTGCGAGCACCTCGTTGGCCCAGAAGGTCTTGCTCGTTGGAGCGCCGGTCCTGGCGGCCGTCTTGATGTATCGGGCGTGCGCACGGCTCACCCAACGACCGGGCCCTTCCGTGCTCGCGGCGGGGGCGTATGTGGCCTCCGCGCTCATGCTGTGGTCCTACTCCGAGGGCCGCATCGACCTCTTGCTCGCGCTTGCGGTCCTGCCCGCGGCGGTGGAGCGGCTCGAGGTGGCGTTCGCCCCCGACGAGCGGTCGGACGGACGCTTTCGATTCGTCGCCGGCGTCGCGGTCACGTTCGCCGTGATGATCGCGTTCTTGCCTGGCGCTCTGCTCGCGCTGTTCGTCGTCGTCCTCGCGCAGCTCCTGACGGCGCGCGACCGCGTGCGCGGGCTCATCTTCACGGGGGAGGCCCTGGCGCTCGCGGCGGTCCTCTTGTTGCCGTTCGTGCCCACGCTCGTCGCCGACGGCGGCGCGGCGTTCACGTCCTACGTAGGGACCACCGACGTGGCGGATCTCGCCCGACTGGCGTTCGGGCCCGGACCCGGCACCTGGGTGATCGCCGCCTTCCTTCCGCTCGCCGCGCTGATCGCGTTCGCGCTCGTCGGGCCCGCGTTCCGTAGCAAAGCCCTGCGCGCCATGCTGATCGCGCTGTTCGGACTCGCGCTGTCGTGGCTGTCGGCGGCCGGCTATCTCCCACGGGTCCTTTCGAACCCGCTTGCCTTCGGCGCTGTCGCCGCGGTGGGCGAGACGATGGTGTTGGCGTACGGGCTCGCCTCCGTCGCGACGGGCCTCGGTCGCGAGTCGTTCGGCCTGCGCCAGATCGGCACCGTGGTGCTGGGCGTGACCATGGGCGTGGGGTTGTCGCTCCAGGCCGCCTCGGCGATGGCCGGCGGCTGGGCGGTAGGCGGCCCTCAGCAGATCCCCGCCGCCTGGGCCGTGGTCGAGGGGCATGCGAAGGGGGACTTCCGCGTGTTGTGGGTGGGCGCGGACGACGGGCAGCCGTTCCCGGCGCCCGGCGGCGACCCCCAGGCCCTCGCGCCCGCGGAAGATGACACGTTGCGGTTCTCCCTCACCGACCGCTCGGGGGTCACCGCCCTCGACACGGGACGGCCGCTCGCGGGACCGGGGCCCGATTCCTTGGCGGAGGTGCTCGACGAGGTCATCTCCGGGACGAGTCGCCACGCGGGCGCGTTGCTGGCTCCGTTCGGTGTGCGCTTCATCGTGGCCGCCGATGGGCAATTGCCGAGCGCCGTCGCCGGACGACTCGATGCGCAGCTGGATCTGGACCTGGTACCGGCCGCCGGGCTCTCCATCTACCGGAACGCGACGCAGCTGCCACCGGCGGCCGTGGTGGGTGCCACCCCCGCCCAGGTGCGGATGATCTTGGCCGGTTCGCCCGCGGCCACGGCGGCCGTTGGGCCCGTCGAGGCGTCGGCCATGAAGGCGGTCGAGGGCGGCTGGGACGGACCGGCGAGCGACGGGCTCATCGCGCTCGCCTCCGAGTTCGACGCATCCTGGGGCATCGAGGGGTCCTCGGCCGATCCGCAGCGCTCGTTCGGGTGGGCGACCGCGTTCACGCGGACCAACGGTCCCGCGGACGTGCGATACGGCGCGCAGCTACCGCGCACGATCGAGACCATCGCGCTCGGGCTGTTCTGGGTCGTCGCCTTGTGGATCACGAGGAAGCCGGTGAGTCGGTGAGGGCTCGCGGGCAGGGATTCCTCGCCGTGCTGGTCGCCTTGGCGGCCGTGACGACGGGCATCCTGTTCACCCGCGTGGGGCCGAAGGCGCCCGCTCCGGCCGCGGGGGGCACGGCGCCCTCGGGCGGCTGGCTCTGCCCGCACGGCGGTGGCAAGTCCTGGGAGGCGACGATCTACCTGGCCAACCCCGGCGCAAGCGATGTCACGGCTCGCCTCACCTCGTTGTCCTCCGATGGTGCGGAGGCTCCGGTCTCCGTGACGGTGCCTGCCGGGGGCGAGGTGGCCCAACCGGTGCGCGCCGCCGCCCCCTCCTCCGCGACGTTCGTGGAGTTCTTCGGGGGGTGGGTGGCCGCGGGTTGGCTTACCCACGGCGGCGAGGGTGCGTTCGGCGCGGCCGCCGAGCCCTGTGCGCCCGAGGCATCGCGCACCTGGTACGCGGCGGACAACACGACCCAGCAAGGCCAGGTGGCCGACCTGGTGATCATGAACCCCTTCGGCACCGACGCCGTGTTCGACGTGGTCCTGCTCACCGCCGGGCGAGCGCCGATCCGAGACTCGGCCTGGTCCGATCTCACGCTGAAGCCTCACCACAGTGTGTCCCTGCGCTTGAATGACAAAGCCCCCGGCGAGGAGGCCCTCACGGCAGAGATCGATGCATCCTCCGGCCGGGTCGCCGTGGCGTCGGTCGGCATCAACGCCCGGGGCGGGGTGCGGAGCTCGCTCGGACGCCCCGATACCGGCCTGGCGAGCTACCTGCCCGTCGGCGGAGGGGTCCGGCAGGCGCAACTCGCCCTCACCGTGCCGGGAGGCCGCGCCGCCACCCTCGGCGGCACCCTCTACTCCCGCAGTGGTCCCAAGCCGTTGGCGGGCATCGTCGGGACCTCACAGGACCCGCAGACCGCGAAGGTCTACCCCTTGGTCACGAGCGGACCGTCCGTGGCGAGCGTGCTCTCGCAGGACGAGACCCCCCTCGTCACGGCGCTGCGGGCCTCGGGGCCGGGCAACGACCCCGGCGCGACCTCGGGGGCACCATCGCCGTCCTCGGCCTGGGTGCTCACGCCGACCGTGGCCGGGGAGCCATCCCGTCCCGGCCTGGTGGTGATGAACCCCGGGAGCGTTCCCGTGGAGGTGACGCTGCACCTGCTGGGCGCCGACGGCGCCACGCCCGCACCAGACGTCACGATCACGATCCCCGCTGCATCGGCCGTCGGCGCACCGGCGGGGTTCCTCGCCTCCGCGCCTACGGCGAGCGTGGCGGTCACGGCGGCCGAGGGAGGGGTGGTGGCGCTCGGCGCGTCCACCTCGCTGGGCGGCAAGGGCGTCGCCGACTACGCCATCGCGATGGGCGTCGTCGTACCGTCGGTTCCGTAGGGATGGCGGGGCCTGGGTGCGCCCCGTCCGGCCGACTGGTCCCGCCACGCCCATGACGTATCATTGCGGGGCTCGCTCGTCGTAGCGTGCCCATCGCCCGCCCATCCGCCGCGATCCGAAAGAGCCCAATGGCCCAAGGTCGACACGTTCGCAAACGCCGCCTGCGCGCCCTCGCGGTCGTCGGTGTGCTCGCCGGCGCGCTCGTCGTGGTGTTCGGCGGGATCGCCGTGTCCGCGTATCGCTACGAGCAGGCGCGAGACGACACGATCCTGCCCGGCGTCACCATCGCCGGGATGGACGTGGGCGGGATGACCCGCGGCGAGGCAGTGGCGGCCGTCCGGGGAGGGTCGGTCGTCCACCTGTCGGCGGGCATGACCATCACGGCCGCGGGCAAGACGTGGGACGTCACCCCCGCACAGCTCGGGCAGCGTGCCGCGATCGGCGGGGCCGTCGACCGCGCGCTCGGGCTCAACCGATCGATGGGCGTCTTCTCGCGGTTCTGGCACCGGTTCCGGGGCTCGCCCGTGGATCGCGACATCCCCCTGAACTACGGCGGTGCGGCCGGCGTGCCGGGATTCGTCGCCGAGTTGGCCAAGACGGTGTCGCGCGACCCCGTGGATGCGCACATGACCACCGACGGGGACCGCGTCATCGCGGTTCAACCACGGGACGGGCGGGACCTGAACGTCAAGGCGTCGACCGTGATCCTGCGTTCCGCCCTCGCCCAGCACCGCCTCTTGGCGGACCTGCCCGTCAAGCCGGTCAAACCGAAGGTCACCGCCGGGAACCTGGGCGCGACGGTGGTGGTGCGGGTCGATCAGAACCTGCTGTACCTCTACGACGGCTTCCGGGTCGTTCGCACCTTCCCCGTGGCCACCGCCAAGCCCCCCTGGGTCACGCCGGCGGGTGACTGGATCGTCGACCGCAAAGCGGAGGACCCGACCTGGTACAACCCCGCGCCGGACGGCTGGGCCTCCTCGGCCCCGCTCGTCGTGCCCGGTGGACCCGAGAACCCGATGGGATCCCGCGCCATCTACATCACGGCCCCCGGCCTGATCCGCATCCACGGGACGAGCCCCAGCGAACGGCCTTCGATCGGCCACTACGAATCCCACGGCTGCATCAGGATGCTCAACGAGGACGTGGAGCGGCTGTACCCGCTGGTCCCCGTCGGTACGCACGTGTTGATCGTCGGTCGCCGTCCCTACTGATCCACCCGTCGGCGCCGGGCAGGTCGGCAACGCGCATGGTTGGAAATCACACCGATGTGATCTACCCTCTCGTCGATGCGAACCTGCGCCAAGATGCGATGCTCGCGCGAACCCCTCGCCACGATCACGCTCCGCTACGCCGAGCGCGAGGTCATCGTCGGCGACCTCCTCGCCGAGCACGACCGCAACCTGCTGGATCTATGCCGGGAACACGTCGGCCGCATGACCCCTCCCGTGGGCTGGGCGGTCATCGATGTCCGCGCGGAACCCTCGACGCCGGCGCTCACGGCCTGAGGGGCCTAACGGCCTCCGTCGTTCGGCCGATCCCTCGGGCGCCGGCCCGCCGCCGTGCCGACGATGTGCGTCCCCCGGATGGGGGCGCGCGGCCCTTAGGAGGACCAACGGGACACCCACCCACAGCACCAAGGGGAAATGGGAGTCACGTGCTATAGGCCGCGCGGCGTTGCAGGACGAAACTAGCGTCATGGCCAACAACCCCACCTGCCCCGATTGCAAGGTCGGCGATCTCATCAAGATCTCGATGACCGTCGGCGGCCGCGACCTCGCGTTCGCCACGTGCCATCACTGCGAAGCCAAGTGGTGGTTCCGCGAGGGTGAAGAAGTGCCGCTGTCTTCCGTCATCGGCCTCGTCGTCCAGAAGTAAGCGCGCACGCGCGCCGATCCCCCGCACGCGCCAACCTCGCTTCGCCGGCCTGACGCCCTCCGGTCCGACTCCGTAGGCTGGGGTCATGCTCGACCTCGACCGCATCTTCAAGGCCTACGACGTTCGCGGCGTGGTCCCCGACGACCTCGACGCCGAGTCGGCTGGCCGTATCGGGGCCGCGTTCGCTACGTGGAGCGGAGCCCCCGCCATCGTGCTGGGGCGGGACTGCCGTCTTTCGTCGCCGGAGCTTGCCGCCGCCATCGCCGACGCCATCACGCTCGCCGGCGTCGACGTGATCGACCTCGGGCTCGCGTCCACGGACCTGCTGTACTTCGCGAGCGGCTCGGAGGACCTGCCCGGGATCATGCTCACCGCGAGCCACAACCCCAAGCAGTACAACGGCATGAAGTTCTGCTTGGCGGGGGCGAGGCCCGTGGGAGAGGAGTCGGGCCTGCGGGAGGTGCGGGCGCTCGCCGCAGCTGGGGACGTCGGGGCGGCCGCCGACCGCGGCACCGTGATCCCGCGGGACCTGCTGGGCGCCTACGTCGAGCACGTGCTCTCGTTCGTGGACGTGGCGGCCATGCGCCCGCTCACCGTCGTGGCGGACACGGCCAATGGGATGGGAGGGCTCGTCGTGCCCGCCGTGATGGCCCGTCTGCCCCTCACCCTGTTCCACCTGTTCCCCGATCTCGACGGGACCTTCCCCAACCACCCCGCGGACCCGCTCGATCCCGCCAACCAGAAGGACCTCAAGGCGGCGGTACTCGAACACGGCGCCGACCTCGGCCTCGCGTTCGACGGCGACGCCGACCGCGTGTTCCTGATCGACGAGCGCGCCAACGACGTGAGCGGGTCGACCATGACGGCTCTCGTGGCCGAGGCGATGCTCCGGCGCGAGCCGGGCGCCAAGGTCGTGCACAACCTGATCTGTTCCTGGACGGTGCCTGAGGTGATCCGCGAGCACAGCGGCATCCCGGTGCGCACGCGGGTCGGGCATTCGTTCATCAAACAGGTGATGGCCGAGACGGGTGCCGTGTTCGGCGGTGAGCACTCCGGGCACTACTACTTCCGCGACAACTACCGGGCGGACTCGGGCCTGATCGCCGCGGTGGTGGCGCTCGGGGAGCTGTCGTCTGCCGGCGTGACGCTCTCGGAGCTCATCGCCCCGCTGCTGCGCTACGCCGACTCGGGAGAGATCAACTCTCCGGTCGAGGACCAGCATGGCACGATCGAGGAGCTCGCGGCCGCCCTCGCGGACGGACGGCAGGACCGCCTCGACGGGCTCACGGTAGAGTTCGACGATTGGTGGTGCAACGTCCGTCCGTCCAACACCGAGCCGCTGCTGCGCCTCAACGTGGAGGCCAAGACGCCGGAGCTCATGGCCGAGCGGACCGACTGGATGTTGGCGATGATCAGGGGGGAACGCTAGATGGCCGTAGCCGCTGAGTTGCTCGAGATCCTCGTCTGCCCCAACGATCGGGCCGCCGTTACCTACATCGAGTCCGAACAGGTGATCGTGTGTTCGACGTGCGGGTACCGCTACCCGGTCCGCGACGATATCCCCGTCATGCTGATCGACGAAGCCGAGAAACCCCCGGTTCCCCGTAAACCGGCGGCCCGCAAACCCGCGCGGAAGCCCGCGCCTCGAGCCAAGAGGTCCGGGAGCGGCCGGTGATCCAGCTGGACAACGTCGAGGCGCTCCGTGCCCTCGACGCGGCCGACATGCTCGGCACGGTGGCGGCGTTGCCTCGGCACTGTCGCGCCGCCTACGACGATGCGGTCTCGCTCGAGCTCCCGGAGGCAGCGGACGTTCGCGTCCTGACGGTCTGCGGTATGGGAGGCTCGGCGGTCGCGGGCGACGTCCTGCGAGCGGTGTTCCGCGACCGGCTCGGGGTGCCCGTCGAGGTGAACCGCGGCTATGACCTCCCGGCCTACGTGGGGTCGCACACGCTGGTGCTGATCTCCTCCTACTCCGGGAACACATCCGAGACGCTCGCGTGCTTCCGCGAGGCGCTCGCGCGTGGATGCCGGATCGTGGCGGTCACCTCGGGCGGCGAGCTCGGGGCCGAGGCCGCGGAGGCCGGTCTGCCCGTGGTACGCGTGCCGGGGGG
>JBBRWM010000005.1:0-268471 GCA_038249195.1 Actinomycetota bacterium | reverse complement strand
CTCGGGGGCCTTGTCGATCTGGTCGAAGGGCGTGAACTCGGCCATGCCCATCTCGGCCTGGCGCTTGGTGATGGCCGCCGTGAGCGTGGTCTTGCCATGGTCGATGTGGCCCATGGTGCCGATGTTCACGTGGGGCTTGGTGCGCTCGAACTTCTTCTTCGCCATCTCTTGGGTCCCTTCCCCGGTTCCTTGCCTGGATCGTGTGTTCCGACGGTCGTGGGCTGGTAGCGGCGGGTGGACTCGAACCACCGACACAGCGATTATGAGCCGCTTGCTCTGCCCCTGAGCTACGCCGCCGCGTGCGGTCCATCAGTGTATCGAGCCGGAACCCTGAGTGGCAGCCGGGCAGCCGCGCGTCCCTGCACGGGAGCGGGGGCACCGGGAGGTAGGCTCTTCGGGGCCACGGTTCAAGCCCGCGGATCACCACCATCCGTACAACGAGGAGTCCCTGGATGCATGTCGATTGGGCGATCGCGCTCGCCTCCGTGATCGTGGGGTTCTCGGTCGGACTGACGGGGATGGGCGGAGGGGCCCTCATGACCCCCATCCTGCTCATCTTCTTCGGGATCAGCCCGACGGCGGCCGTGTCCTCGGATCTCGTGGCCGCCATGATCATGAAGCCGGTGGGCGGCGGCGTCCACGTGCGTCGGCGCACCGTGCGCTGGGAGCTCGTGAAGTGGCTGTGTCTGGGCTCGATCCCGACGGCGTTCATCGGGGTTCTGCTCCTGCATGGGAGCGGCGACAGCGAGGCCGTCGAGAACACCACAAGGATCTTCCTCGGCGTGACGTTGACCCTCGCGGCGGGCGCCATGGTGTTCAAGGCGTGGCTGCAGGCGCGGCGGAGCGCGGCGGCCCGAGCCGGCAACCGCGCCACGCTCGGGCCCGGCGGCGATATCCGCGTCCGCATCCTGCTCACCATCGTCATCGGAGCCGCCGGCGGCCTGTTGGTGGGACTGACCTCGGTGGGCTCGGGCTCCATCATCATCGTGTGCCTGATGCTCACCTACCCCGAGCTCCGCGGCGCTCAGCTCGTGGGCACCGACCTCGTCCAGGCGGTCCCGCTCGTGACCTCGGCGGCCATCGCACACATGGTCGTCGGGGACTTCGAGCTCGGGCTCACGACCTCGATCCTGATCGGCGCGCTCCCGGCCGTCTACGTGGGCGCGCGGCTGTCCTCGAAGGCCCCCGACGGCGTGATCCGTCCGATACTCGTGTTCGTCCTGCTCGCCTCCTCGCTCAAGCTGCTCGGCGTGTCCACCGGGCTGCTGGGGATCGTCCTGCTCGGCGTGATGTTCGTAGGGCTCGCGATCTACGGCGCCGTCGACGCGTCCGCGCATCCCGAGAACCTCTGGCACGCGGCGGGCCAGCCCCGCCGAACGTGGATCAGATGGATGGCCTTCGGGGCGCCGTTCGGCATCGGGTTCGCCGTGGCGATCGGCTACTTCGCGCGGATCCGCCCCCGGCTGGAGGACGCCTTCACGGCCGTCGCGAGCTCGCCCTCGTCGTTGGCGGCCGCGCCGATCCCGGACGAGGGGGTCTGAGACGTGTTCGAGCACATCCTCGTCGCGGTGGACGGATCGCCCAGGAGCGAGCAGACCATCGCCATCGCCACCGACATGGCGCAGCGCTACGCATCGAGCGTGACGGTCGTGCACGTCCGCGAGTACGAGCGCTACGAGGGCTCGGACGTGGACATGGGCCCGCCCATCAGCGGCGAACAGCTCGTCGATGACGTGGTGAAGCGGTTCAGGGACGCCGGGCTCGAGGCGCGCGGGGAGCTGCGGCGGGTGAGCTCCGGCGAGACGCCGCAGCAGATCGTGGAGATCGCCCAGCAGGTGGAGGCCGATCTCATCATCCTTGGATCGCGCGGGATGACGGAGTGGCGGAGCCTGCTGCTCGGCGGCGTCGCGACCAAGGTCGTGCACCACGCGACGTGCCCGGTCCTGCTCGTGCGCTGAGCAGCCACAGCAGGTATCCGCCGGCGCCCACGAGCGCCGCCACGCCGGTGCCGGCGACGGAGCTCCCGAGCCGAGCACCGAACGCGTCCGCCACGAAGGCGACGAGGATCATGCCGGCGATGCCGAGGGCCGGCGCCAGGGCGAGCGCGTCCACCGCGTCCTCGAGCACGGCGCGCGCCCAGCCATAGCCGAGCACCACCAGCAGCCCCAGCACCGCCAACGCCGAGAGCGAGATCGCGAGGGGCGAGGAGGGGACGAGCGGGTCGCGCGCGGGCGGGGCCTCACCGATCGTGCCGGGTTCCGACGCGTAGACCCCTTCGTCCCATCGAAAGAGTCCCCCCGCCTGCGAAAGATCACCCGACGCCGTCTCGTCGAACGGCGCCAGCACGATCGTGAGAGGCGGCCTCGACGCGTCGGTGGGTATGGCGTCAAGCGACGAGCGCGAGAGGGCGTCGTACTCCGGGTCGCCCGTGGTGCTCGGGCGTCCGAGGAAGAACCGCCGCGGCGACCCCACGTAGACGTACACGTCGCGCACGCGGTCGGGAGGCACGCTCGCGCGCGCGAGGTCCCCCACGCGCGTGGCGAGAGAGGTCGTGGCGGCTCCGGATGCGTCCGCATCCACGACGAACACGAGCGGCGTGCCCGGGGCCGTCGTCTCCGCGATCCGCGCCGCGGCCTGCGATCGCGAGGCCTCCTCCGGGGTCATGAGCGCGGCCTGGGAACGCAGGCCGATGAACGCGCCGGCGATCATCGTCAACACGAGCGCCACCGCGAGGGTTCGATACACGGCGCGACCCAACCGCCACAACGCCACGGCGCCCGCCCCCGCGAGGATAGGGATCGCGAGCCCGTACGTGGCGAATCTCGAGGGCGGCAGTCTGCGCGACGCGAGCGCTACAAGCACGCCGACGATCGTCAGCCCCGCCCACGCGCCGAGGAACCGTCTGCGGAACGCAGTCACGCCGCCCAGGCCCGCGGCGGCGAGCGGCACGGCCGCCCATGGCACGTAGCGCTGCCACACCGGCGCGAACCGCTCGACGTAAGAACGATGCAGGAGATCCGAGAACCCGGCGCGCCGCAGGAAGGCGTCCCGCGACGTGTCGACGACGAGCGGCCCCGGGCCGAGGATCCTCACCAGCGCCCCGGCCCCGGTGATCGCCACGCCGCCCACGACGGCACCCCCGATCGCGCGGACCGAGGATCCGGGGCCGCGCTCACCCTCGAGGAAGCCCCACGCGGCGGCCGCCGCGAGGATCGCGAGGTCGACGAGGAGGAAGATGGGATGCGCGAGGCCCGCGGCGCCGAGCAGGAGGGCCGCGGCGACGACGGCCGGGCGCGTTCCCACGGCGATCAGGGTCGCGGCGGCCAGGAACGGCACCACCGCCGAGACGGTGGCCACGTAGCCGGCCACGATGTGGATCGCGAACGCGCCGGCGAGCACTCCCCCGAGCATCCACGCTGTCCGCGGCGATCTCCCGGAACGCAGCAACGCGGCGGCCGCGAGGGCGACGGCCGCGCCGAGGGCGATCGACGTTCCTCCGACCGCGTTCACCGCCGACAGGTGCAGCGTCGAGCCGGTCGCGGTGAGGCCGGCCACCGAGCCCGCCCGCTCGCCGACGACAGCCATCCCCTGCTCGCCGCCGAGCCGCATCCACCACAGGTAGACGGCCGCGTCCAGCCCGAACGGGAACCGATAGCCGTCGACGAAGAGCAGCGAACAGGGGAACGCCACCGCGATCAGGGAGAGAGCCGCCAGTCGGCCGATGTCCGCGGCCCCGCGCGTTCCCGACGTAGCTATGAGCCCCCCTCGTGCGGGCCCGCTGCGATCGCAGGCGCGCTCGGGTGGGAGCCTATCGCGCGGCTCGCACCGCCGCTTTCAGCCCGGCGGTGGCCTGGGTGAACACGCGCGCCATGCCCACGAGCCGGTGGTTGAGCATCCGATAGACCTCGTCCACCTTCGTCTGCAGGGATGCGATCTCCTGCGCGTAGTCCGACGGCGCCGTCTTACCGTCCACGATCTTGGCGCTGATCGACTGGTACTCCTTCCAGACGTCCACGTACGGGGCCAGGTGGGCCTGTCCGCCCCACTGGAGCCGGTCCGAGCCCGGATCGTGACGGGCGAGCTCCGCGACGTAGGTCTCGTAGGCGAAATGGCGCCCGGCGCTCGTGAGGCTCGTGCGGCGCACGTAGGTCTCGTTCGCGAGCGTCGGGTTCCCGGCGTTCAGCGCGTCGATGGTCAGCTGCATCCTCGTGGCGTCCCGCTGGACCTGCTGGTGCGGGAACACGTACTGGTCGAAGACGTCGAGAGCGACGAGATTGGTGAGCAGGATCCGCTCGGCGTGCAACATCCGCCGGCCCACGGCACGCTGCGCGTGGACGTGCCCCGCCGCGAGTCGCGCGTCGAGTGCATCGGCGGCCGAACCGAATCGCTGCACCGCGGCCTCGAGGAGATCCTGGGCTCGCTGGTTCGTGCCCGGGAGGTCGCGCACGCCGACGCCCGGCTCGGGCTGGTAGGCGATGCGCTGCGTCGCCTCCACGGCGCGCGCCACGAAGTCGAGGATGGGCAGCGTCGAGCGGTCGTGCGCGGTCCAGATGTCGTTGATCACCTCGATGTTCTGCGCGAGATAGGGGATGTTCACGTGCTCCACGGTGTCGCCGTCGGTGTGGTAGTTGCGGGTGAGGTACTGCGTCCCCACGGTGTTGAAGTACAGGCCGGGGATGCCCGCGGCCGTGAGCGTGAAGTGGTCGGCGTTCGCCCACACCACGTTGGACCACAAGGTGCCGAAGGGCGTGCGTGCGGGATCGGCCTCGAGCTTGGAGACCGCGAGGTCGAGCAGCTCGGAGTGGGTGCGGATCAGCAGCCGCTCGCCGGGATCTCCCGTCCCCAGGAGCTCGAAGTCGAGGCTCAAGATCGCTTTGCGCTTGAGGTCGGGCCGCTGATGCGTGACGGCGTACCAGCAGCCGATCAGCCACTCATAGTAGGCGTCCGTGTATCCGTACTCCTCGTTCGTACTGGCGAGGAACAGCAGCGTGCGCCGCGGGTGGAACTTGCTGTCCCGCACGGCCTTCGCGATCCCGAGCATGGCCGCGATGGCGGTGGCGTCGTCCGCGGCGCCGTGGAACCAGGCGTCGTGGTGGCCGGTGAACACGATGTACTCGTCGGCCATGTCCGTGCCCGGGATCATGCCGAGCACGTTGTAGCCGACCCCGCCCTTCTCGGCGCGCGTGAGCTCGACCTTCGAGGTGAGCGTGATGAAGGTGGGCCCGTCCGCGATCCGCTGCCTCAGGTCGTTCGCGGCGTTGCGGGTGACGAAGACGAACGGCACCCAGTCGTCGTTGTACGTGCCGTCGAACCCGAGGAGACCGTCGTCGCGCTTGTTGTAGAAGGCGCCGGCGGCCGTCGTCCCGGTGTAGAAGATCACGGCGAGGGCCCCCTCGAGCGTGGCCTGATGCCCGTGACGGTTCACCCAGATGTCGCCGAACTGCCAGTCGACCAGCACGATCTTGCCGGTAACGTCGATCCCCTCGTAGTCGGGCGCGAACCCCGTGCCGATGTCGACCACCTCGGCGTGGATGCCCTTGTTGGGTGTGCCCGGCACGCCGCCCCAGGAGCTCGCCTCGAAGGACGGGCCACCATCCACCGCGACGCTCGCGCCGTTGAAGACCCACCGGTCGATCGGCACCTTCAGCTTCGCGACCCTGCGCATCCCCGTCGACTTCATCTCCCGGGCGATCCAGGCGACCGCCTCGAGGTTGGCCGGCGAACCGCCGGGACGGAACCCGATCGGCGTGTCGCCGAACCCGGCGACCTTCTCGGTGACGCGCCGCAAGTAGTTCACGTCGATGGCCTCGTTCAGCGACTCGACGTCGCCCGGATCGAAGCCGTGCGCGGCCGCGGGCATCGTCCCGAGCCCGCCCGCCGAGACGGCAAGCGCGCCGGCGCCGACGCCGGCCGCCCCGCGAGTGAGGACCCACCGGCGCGACATCCGTGTGGCCAGCAGGCGTTGCAGTTCCTCGCGTACGCCGGCCGGCTCGGCGGGATCTTCCGCATCGGGGGCATCGGATCCGTGGGCCAGGATCAGGCTCGGATCCTCGAACCGAACGGCGGGATCCTCATGGGCCCCGGAGCTCACACGCGTGCGAAGGTCTTCGGACATGCGTTTCCTCCCTCTGGCCTCCCTCTCGGCGGTCCATCGGCTGAACCGCGGAGCTGGATCTGGCCAGAATTGCAAGAAATAGCGATTTGCGATGCTAACGCCAATCGACTGGATTTGCAAATCGAGTCGGGCTAGGTTGATACGATGGATCTTCACGCCGCCTTCGACCGGGTCGAGCCGATCGAGATCGAAGCGATCGAGGAGCTCGAGGACCCTCGGCGGGCCGCCGGCCCACGGCGCCCTTTGCTCGAGGATGTGCATGTGCGGTACGCGACGTCGGACATCCATCTGGTGGTCCGCATCGAGGAGGCCCCGGACGCGCGAGGCTTGGACGGCCGGGCGCGTGACCTGCGGGCCCGGACGCCGCGCGGAGCGATACCGGTGCTCGCGGCGCCCTACATCGGCCCGGCCATGCGTCGGCGGCTCGAGGCCTTGGGGGTGGGGTGGCTGGATTCCCTCGGGAACATCCACGCGCAGCGCGATCGCCCCGCGCTCCTGCTCCACATCGAGGCGAGGGGCACGCGCGCGTCCCTGGCGAAGTTCCGCGGACGCCTCTTCAGCCCGGCCCACAGCCGGGTCGCGCGGGCCCTCCTCGAGCGGCCCAACGATGGCCATCGGCTGAAGGATCTGGCGACGCTCGCGGAGACCGACCCGAGCAGCGTGTCGAGGGCCATGCGGGTCTTCGTAGAAGCGAACCTCGCCGAGCGGTTCCCCGACGGATGGCGCGTACCGGACCCGCGAGGACTCTTGGACGCGTGGCTCGATCACGCCCTGGCGCGGCCCGTCTCGACGCCCGAGCGGTGGTTCGCCGACGCCGACGATCCCACGGACCTGATGCGACGGATGGCGGCGGCCGCTCGGGCGCACGGCTTCCGCATCGCGTTCACCTCCTCGCGCACCGCGGCGATCGTCCTGGCGGAGGAGCCACCGCCCCGTGCCGCGGTGGAGGCCTACGTCGAGCCGTTCGATCGTGGGGTTCGAACGCTCGGCGCCCTCGTTGAACCGGCCGAGACCCCGCGCGACCGGAACGTGAAACTGATCGCGTCTGCGCGAGGCGGGGCGTTCGTCGGGGCCGACCAGGATGCTCCACTGCCCCTCGTGGGGAGGATGCAGCTCGTGACCGATCTGTTCCGCGCCGGACGCGACACCGAGGCCGTGGCGCAGCGGGTCCGTGAGCGCTGGCAGGTGTGAGCACGGACCGACCGGTGAGGTGACGGCGCCGGGCGGGGATCCGCGTCGAGCCGGAGCGGGGATTTGAACCCCGGACCTACGCCTTACCATGGCGTTGCTCTACCCCTGAGCTACTCCGGCGGTGCGGCGAATGATAGCAACCGGCGCGTGTGCCTCATCCCCGCGGCGCCTGCGACCATGCGTACATGAGACGGGTCCTGTCCCTGGTCGTGGTGCTCGCGGCCGCCGCGGCCGCCGGCGGCCGCGATGCGGGTTGCGATCCGAGCCTGGTAGGGCACATCACGTTCGCGAAGGGCGAGGCCCTCACGGTGCGGATCGCGGACGACCAGGCGGAGCGCGCGCAGGGCCTGATGGGCCTACGCTCCCTCTCCCCCGACGAGGGCATGGCGTTCGTCTTCGACGGACCCACCGACGAGACGTTCTGGATGAAGGACACGCTGATCCCCCTCTCGATCGCGTTCGTGAGCGGGGACCGGATCGTGGGCATCCGCGAGATGCTGCCGTGCGCGAGCGATCCCTGCCCCACGTACGCTTCCCCTGCGCCTTACACCTACGCGATGGAGGCGAACGGCGGCTGGTTCAGCGGCCACGGCCTCGGGGAGGGCGATCGTGTGAGGAGCTTCGATGAACCCTGCGGGTGAGGCCTCCGACTGCCTCCTGTGCACCGCCGAACGCATGACGGCCTGGCTCCACGAGGACGACAACTGCTGGGTGGCGGAATGCGTGGTGTGCCGCACGCCGATGGTCGTATGGCGCACGCACGGCATGCCGGGCCCCGAGCTGGAGGCCGCGTTGGTGGAACGCCTGGAGCGCGTGGCCGCCGAGCGATACGGCCCCGGCGGCTACTGGGTGGACGGCGAGCGCCGCCGGATCCCCGACCACTGGCACGCGCACGCCCGGCCCGCCGACGGCTTCTTCGACCAGGCGAGCGACCTCTACGGACGCGTCTGAGCGAGCGCGGAGCGCGCGAGGTGGCCGGCGGGCCCTCACCGCCCGTGCAACGGGAACGAACGCCTGAGGAACCGGTCGAACTGCGGCACCGTGAAGGCGGCCCGGCCATACGTCGGGCTGTAGAGCAGCCCCTTGGCGATGAGGCGCGTGCGGAACGTTCCGACGGCCTCCGACGACATGCCCAGGACGGCCGCGACGTCGGCCGAGCGCTGCGGCGCCGCGCCGAGCTCGGCCATCGCCCGGAGGTAGACGATCTCCTGCTCGCTGGCCCGCTGGATCCGGACCTGGAAGAAGCTGCCATCGAGCCTCGCCTCCACCACGGCCTGCGCCTCCACGGCCTCGATGGCCGTGATCGGGGATCCCTCGGCTCGATCCCACAGCACCTTGCCGTATTCCTGGATGAAGTACGGGTACCCCTCGGTGTAGGCGATGACGGCGTCGACCGCACGCTCGTCGAAGGCGACCTCGAGCTCGTTGGCGGGTTCGGTAAGTGCCTCGATGGCATCGAGGACCCCGAGCGGTCCCAGCGATCGGAAGCTGAACAAGCGTTCCGCGTAGGACTTCGCCTCGCCGGCGAGCCTGGGCAGGTGCGGCAGGCCGGCCCCCACGAGCGTCACGGGCAGTCGACGTTGCGCGAGCTTGTGGAGGGCGCGGATGAGCGCCTCGAATTCCTCGCGCGCGAGGAACTGCACCTCATCGAAGAGGAACGCGACGCCGGTGTCTTGCTCGGCGGCGCCCTCACCCAACGCGACGAGCAGATCGGTGAGGTCCTCCCCGAGCTCGCCGCTGTCGGCGAGCCCCTGCACCGGATCCACCTCGAGGCTCCCGGTCATGGAACCGTCGCTCGAGACCGTGAGCGAGAACGATCGCAGCACCCCCGCCGCGCGCTTGAGCCGTTCCCGCCATCGATCGCGAGGAGCCAACTCGATGAGCGCTCGCCGGACGAGCTGCGCCATGCGCGGCCCGAAGCTCACATCGGGGGAGATCTCGGCCTCCACCGGCACCCAACCGAGCAACGAGGCCTGCTCCGCGAACGCACCGAGCAGGACCGTCTTGCCGACACCCCGAAGGCCCGTGATGAGGACGGCCTGCTCGGCACGTCCTCGCTGGAGCCGCTCGAGCATGATGTCGAAGGACTCGAGGTCTTCGCCTCGACCGGCCAGGGCCGGGGGACGCACACCGGCGTTCGGCGTGTACGGGTTGATGCGCGGATCCATGCCGGAAGCTTAACCACCTGAGCAAGGCTTAACAAGACTCGACAAACCCTGTCCAACCCGTTCAGACCACATCCGGGGACGGTCGGCCTCCAGAGCCGCGAGCGGGTTCGCGATAGCGTTGAGCCGTGGCGACGCCGGCGGAGATCCTCGATGTCGACGGGTTCGACGTGCGGGTGTCGAACCCCGACAAGGTGTACTTCCCCGACGCAGAGGGCGGTCCCGTCACGAAGCTCGAGGTCGTGCGGTATTGGGCCACGGTGGCCGAGGCCGCGCTCGCCGGGTGCCGCGACCGTCCTGCGATCCTGCACCGCTTCCCCGCCGGCGTGGCCGACGGCGGCGAGGGGTCCTTCTATCAGAAGCGCCTTCCCAAGGGGGCGCCGGAGTGGGTGCCCATCGCGACGATCACGTTCCCCAGCGGGCGTCACGCGCAGATGCCCGTGATGCGCGACGCGGCCGCGCTCGTGTGGGCGGCGACGCTGGGCTGCCTGGAGTGCAATCCGTGGCCGGTGCGGGCCGACGACGTCGATCACCCCGACGAGCTGCGCGTGGACCTCGACCCCACACCCGGGGTCCCGTGGGACGACGTGCGGCAGGTGGCGCTGATGTCGCGCGAGGTCCTGGCCGAGCACGGCCTGAGCGGCTTCCCAAAGACGAGCGGCAAGCGCGGAATCCACATCAACGCACGGGTCGAGCGAGGCAACGGGTTCACCTCCACGCGCCGCGCCGCCCTCGCCTTCGCCCGAGAGGTAGAGCGGCGCATGCCCGGCGTCGCCACCACCGCCTGGTGGAAGGAGGAGCGCGAGGGCGTGTTCCTCGACTACAACCAGAACGCGCGCGACCGCACGGTGGCGAGCGCCTACTCGATCCGCCCGATGCCCGACGCCCGCGTGTCGACGCCGCTCGCCTGGGACGAGGTCGCGGACGTGGAGGCCGAGCGGTTCACCGTGCGCACGGTGCCGGAGCGCTTGCGCCTGACCGGCGATCCCGGCGCGGGCATCGACGAGCACGTGGGCAGTCTGGACGGCCTCCTCGACCTCGCGGCCGAGGATGCCGCGGGCGGTTTGGGCGACGCCCCGTGGCCGCCGCATTTCCCCAAGGGCGACGACGAGCCGATGCGCGTGAATCCGTCGCGCGCGAAGCGAGCATGGCCCTCGCCCCCGGACGCGCGTCCCGGCGCTAGCTAGGGGGGTCCTCCCCCGGCCACGTCGGCGGCTCGGCACCCGGGAGCTGCGCGAACGTGCAGGAGCGCGGATCGCGATCCTCTCGCCAGCGGACGAATGTGGCGGCGTGGCGGAACCGCCCGTACTGCATGCGGTCGATGGTGACCTCAGACACCAAGACGGGCTCGAGCGCGACCCATGCGGTGTCTTTGCCGGCGCTCCACCGGCTCTGACCGCCGGGCGCGCGTCCGCCCTCGAAGCTCTCGCCGCCCTCGAGCGGTCGCAGCGCGCCAAGCATGTCCCGGCGCTCCTTCGCCTTGAACGACGACGTGTGCCCCACGTAATGCAGGGTCCCATCGTCACCGAAGAGGCCGAGGAGCAGGGCGCCGATGCCGTCCCCCGCCTTCGAGAGACGGTAGCCGCCCACGACGCAATCGAGCGTCGAGCGGTGTTTGACCTTCACCCAGCCGCGCTCGCCGCTCAGGTAGGCCTGGTCGGCGCGCTTAGCGATGACGCCGTCCTGACCGATGCCCGCGTCGTCGGCGAACCACGCCCGCGCCACGTCGGGATCGTCCGTGCTGGGGCCGAGCAGGACGGTGGGGCCCGTGGGGACGTCGTCGAGGCGACCGGGCGCGGGTTGCCAGCGCGAGGAAGCGGCCAGCGACGCCAGCCGCGCGCGGCGCTCGGCGAGCGGGAGGGCCGTGAGGTCCTCGCTCGCTGCCCGCAGCAGATCGAACACGATCAACGTGGCCGGGATCTCCCCCGCGAGCTTGCGCACGCGCGAGTCCGCAGGGTGCAACCGCAGCTGAAGCTCGTCGAAGTCCATGCGACCCGGGGCCACGCGCACGATCTCGGCATCGGCCACGAACGCCCCCGATCCCCCTTCCTCGAGCAACGCGATCAGCTCGGGGAAGTAGCGGCCGAGCGGGCGGCCGTCGCGGCTCGCCAGCTGCGCACGGCCATCGGCGTCGAGGGCCGCGATGGTGCGGAACCCGTCCCACTTCGGCTCGTAGGTCCACCCGTCGCCGACGGGCATCTCCGGCTGAACCTTCGCGAGCATGGGGGCCGGCAGGTCGCCGGCGATGGTTCGCCTCGGCATGTCGGCGACCCTATCGCGCGAGCGCACTTGCCCGTATGGTGGGCGAACATCTCGCCCGAAAGAAGGGGCCAGAGGAAGGAGGACGCATGGCGAGCAAGGACAAGGGCGGCGGCAAGGGCTCGAAGACGGCTGCCAGCAAGTCGTTGAAGGAGAAGCGCGCCGCCAAGAAGGCAAAGGGAAAGAGCGGGTCGGGGTCCTCCGACTGGAGCTCCGCCAACAAGTAGGCGCCGCGGACGGTCAGGAGGCGGTCTTCGCCGCCTCCTTCACCTGCTCGACGCTGTCCGGGTCGACCTGCTCCTTGTCGATCTTCGCGGCCTTGGCGAGCGCCTTCTCCACTTGGGCCACCCAGATCTCGTCGAACACGGCGACGATCCCGGAGCTGCCCACGGGCAGGACCTCTTCGACGTCCTTCTTGATCTCGCGCTCCCGGTGGTGGGACATCAACCCGCCGATGCCCGCCCCGGCGGCTCCGCCGACGACCGTCGCCGCGATGATGCCCGGCGGGAAGATGAGGCCGAGGACGAGGCCGCCGACCGCGCCGACCATGGAACCCTTGGCGACCTCGTGAGCGTTCTCCTTGACCGAGATCTTGCCCTCGGCGTCGCGGCTCACCAGCACGGCGGCGTCCACGAAGATGACTCCTCCGCGCACGAGCTCCTTGAGTGCGTCGAAGTCGGCCTGCGCCGCATCCGGATCGTCGTAGGCAGCGATGTACAGGTCGACCGGAACGTCCGAACCCTTCGCCATGGGACCCTCCTCCTCCCGCGCTCGATGGCGCGCTCTTCGTTTCGTTCGCAGCCTACCGCTGTGAGAGGCTAGCCGAGCCCGCAGTCGGCGTCGCGTCGAAGGGGGACCTATCCCGGTGAACGGCTTGTATCCCGAGATCGAGCCCGACCGAAGCGGCACGCTCGATGTCGGCGACGGCCGGCGTATGTACTGGGAGACGAGCGGCAACCCGGAAGGCGAACCGGCCATCGTCGTCCACGGCGGCCCGGGGTCGGGATGCACCCCCTGGCACCGCAGGATGTTCGACCCCTCCGCGTTCCGGCTCGTGCTGTTCGATCAGCGCGGCTGCGGACGGAGCACGCCTCACGCGAGCGAGCCGGACATCGACCTGTCCACCAACACGACCCAGCATCTGGTGGCGGACATGGAGCGTCTGCGCGGGCACCTGGGGGTCGATCGGTGGCTGGTCTGGGGGGGCTCGTGGGGCAGCACCCTCAGCCTCGCCTACGCGGAGGCATACCCGGAGCGGGTCACGGAGATGGTCCTGTGGGGCATCACCACGGGACGACGCGCCGAAGAGGACTGGTGGTTCCGCGGCGGGGTCGCTCCGCTGTTCCCGGCGCAGTGGGAATCGCTGCTCGAAGGGGCCCCCCACGCCGAGGGCGAGGACATCGTGGCGGCGTACGCGCGCATCCTGCACGATCCCGACGCCGAGGTGCGCCGGCGGGCGGCGCTCGCCTGGTGTTCCTGGGAATCCGCCTCCCTCGGATGGCCGCCCACGGACCACCTCGACTCGCGCTACGAAGATCCGGCGTTCGCGCTCGCGTTCGCGCGTCTCGTGACGCACTACGTCGGTCACGACCTCTTCCTCGAGGACGGCGTGCTGCTGCGTGAGGCCGCGGCGCTCGCCGACATCCCCGGCACGCTCGTACAAGGCCGTTTCGACCTGATGGCCCCCATCGCGAACGCGTGGGAGCTCGTCAAGGCATGGCCGCGCGCCGAGCTCATGGTCGTGGCGGACGCCGGTCACGCACCCGACGAACCCGCCATCACGCGGGAGCTGATCCGCGCGACGGATCGCGCCGCCGCGCGCCGCCGGCCTCGGCCCGGGCGGTGAGGACCAGCCCCTCGGGCAACCGCCCCACCGGGGTCGAGGGATCGGTGGCGGATGCCGATACCGATAGTCATGCGCAGGACCGCGTGCTCGCTCGTCGCACTCTCGTTGATCGTCGTCGTGGCCGCCCCGGCGTCCGCGACCTCCGTCGCCACGGCGGTGAACCCGGTGTCCGGGCTCTCGGCGACGCCCTCCCCCTTCTACCCGCTCGTCCATGACGGGTACAGGGACGACACGCGCATCGGCTTCTCGCTGGCGAACGGCACCGACGACACCGTCGCGCACGTCTTCGCCGACGACGTGTACGGCCGATGCTGCGGGGCCGAGGTCCGGACTGCTCCCCTCGGCGCGCTCCCGTTCGGTGCACACGCCTGGGTGTGGGACGGCGCGGCCGGGGACGGATCCGCCCTGCCGCGAGGCACGTACTTCGTGAAGATCGAGGCGGTCGGCGCGGGACCGGTTTCGACGATGTCCAAGGCACAGAAGGCGGAGATCGCGAGGGGAGTGATCCGCAAGACCGCCACGCGGCTCAAGCACGGGAGCGCGTACGCGCGCGTCGGAGACGAGCGGGCGACGGCGCGCGGCGGCCAATGCCTGATCTCGCGCAGCGCGGCGAGCCACACCGCTCACGTCCTGTGCGCCAACGCCGAGGTCGCGATCTACTGGCGGTGGGGTCTCAAGCCGGGACAACGGATCAGGTCGGTCTCGTTCGGGATCGATGGCGGCTACTACGGGTGCCACAAGACCCTGCGTCACACGCCCACCCAGTCGATCCTGCACGTGCACGCGCCGCCCACCTCTGAATGCGCCATCGCGTCGGCCAGGATCAGGTACAGCTACCCCGTCCACGTCTGAGGCTGCGTTCGTAATCGGCGCCTTCCTTCGAAGTGTCCTCGGGATCGCCCGTCTGACGTTGGACTGGACGGGGGAGGCGCTCGCGATGGATCCGCCGCTCGTTCTCGATCAGGTCGCAGGCGCTGTCCGTTCGGCTTCCTCCGGGCGCGATCGACTACTCGCCCGCCGCGCGCGCGATGGGCTGGCGCTCGGCCGCGCGGAACGTCCGTCTGGTCACGCTGGGCCGACCGATCATGCCGTGGTTAGGTCAGGTCGCGGACCCTTCCACGTTGGCCTTGATGTTGGCGAGGTCGCTGTGGAGGCCCTTGGGTATGTCCCTCGAGAGCTTCCAGCCCGTGAGCTTCGCCAGGAAGGTCGGCTCGACGAGCTCCGCACTCTTGGTCAGCGTCGTCGACCCGGCGTCTTCGGAGAGCGAGAACGCGTGATGGGCGCGGCCGAGCGCGCCCGTGGAATCCCAGGCGAACGACGTGCCGGGGACGACCTCGGTGACCGTGCTCTGCTCGCGCTGCGTCCCGAACTGTTTCGCCGTCGTCGAGAAGGTCGATCCCACCGCCACGGGACCCTCGCCCGTCTTGGTCGCTTCGAGGCCGTGTCCTCCCCATTCGCCATGTCGAGTGAAATCGGCGACGTAGTCGAAGACGCGAGTTGCCGGCGCGTTGATCGAGATCCGATCCTCGAAACGCTTCATGGTTTCCCCCTCCGTGGTGCCGGTCCCGATGATAGCGGTCCACGACTTGGCCGCCTCCTCGATGTCGGAGGCTCAAGCGAGCCTACGTCAGTGTCGAACGAGGGCACAATCTTGCACGCGGACGCCGACTCCTTCTACACATCGGTCGAGCATCCCAACCTGCGGGGGCGCCCGTCATCGTCGGCGGCGGCGTGGTGCTCGCCGCCAGCTACGAGGCGAAGGCCTACGGCGTGCGAACCCCGATGGGCGAGTTCGAGGCTTCCCGCCTGTGTCCGGACGCGATCGTCGTGGCGCCACGGATGGACGCCTACGGCGCCGCGAGCAAGGCCATGTTCGAGGTTCAACGACACGACGCCCTTCGTTGAGGGGCTCTCGATCGGCGAAGGCGTTCCTCGACGATGCGGATCCTGGGCCGCGCCGCGGGCCGCCACCTCCACGCGCTCGCCCACAACCGGGATCCTCGGCGCGTCGACGTCGGCCGCCGGCGCCGCTGGATCGGGACCCAGCGGGCGCTCGGCCGACGACCGAAGTCAGATGAGGCGCTGGACAAACCTCATCGCCCTGGTGGATCGGCTGGCGCGCAGGCTGCGATCGGCGCACCGGGTCTGCCGCACGGTCGTGCTCCGCCTCCGGTTCGACGACTTCACCCGAGCGACGCGCTCGCACACCCTTCCCGAGGCTACGGTGGACACCGAGACGATGCTCGGAGCCGCCAGAGCCCTCCTCGCGGCGGCCCTGCCGATGATCCAGGATCAGGGCATCACGCTGATCGGCGTGAGCTTCACCAACCCCCTCGACGACGGCGCGATCCAGCTCGCCTTGCCGTTCGACGGCCTCCTCGCCTCTTCCATCGACGCCACGCTCGACGCGGTGCACGACCGCTTCGGATCAGCGGCCATCACGCGCGGTGTGCTCCTCCGGCGCCCCCAGAGCCTTCAGGTACCGCTCCTGCCCGACTAGGTGCCGTCCTGGACCCTGATGGCACACGAACGGCATTGACACGGCATTATCATGATGCCAGAATGCTGCCATCGAACTGGGACCATTCATCGGGGACATCCACGCGCACCTCGACGCCGCGGCTCAGGCGGGCGGCGAGGAGGCGCGCGAGCTCGCGAGACGCCTCGCCCAACCGCTGGACGCCGCCATCCGGCTCGCGATCCAGGACGTGTTGGCGGCCGCGGCGGAGGAGATCACGGTCGAGCTGGCCCCCGGCTCGGTCGAGCTCCGACTCCGAGGGCGTGAGCCGCAGTTCGTGGTGACACGACCGCCAGCCGATCTGGCTGTCCAGGAAGAGGCCGAAGGGGAGGACTTGGACCGGGGCGACTGGGTCGCTTCGCGCCCCGCGGGCGAAGGCGACGAGGGCACGATCTCGCGGATCAACGTCCGCATGCCCGAGACCCTCAAGGCCGGGATCGAACACGCCGCCGAGCGCGAGGGGCTGTCGATCAACGCGTGGTTGGTGCGAGCCGCCGCCGCTCGACTCGAGCGCAGCGAAGGGATCCGCGGCCGCGAACGACGTGCCCCACACGGCGCCCAGCGTTACTCGGGCTGGGCCCGATGAACGAGACAGGAGGAACTGCCATGGCGACGTTCGACACCCCCGAGCCGATCTCCGTCGATGTGGAGCTCGGCGTCGGGGACCTCCGGATCGAGGCGAGCGATCGCACCGAGACCACCGTCGAGGTGCGACCGAGCGACCTGACGAAGAAGGCCGATGTTACGGCCGCCGAGCAGACCCGCGTCGACTACGCGAACGGAAACCTGCAGGTCAAGGCGCAAAGCGGCTGGCGGCAATGGAGCCCGCACCGGGGCGGCGGATCGATCGACGTCGAGATCGGTCTGCCCGAGGGCTCGCGCGTGCGTGTCGAGGCGGGAGTGGGGGCGGTGCACGGCCGCGGCCGGCTCGGCGAGTGCCAGTGCAAGGTCGGTGTCGGCGAGATCCGGCTCGACGAGACGGGCCGCCTGAACCTCAAGACCGGTGTCGGCGACATCACGATGGAACGGGCCGTCGGCAAGGTGGAGATCGTCACGGGCTCCGGCGCTGTGCGGATCGGCAGCATCGACGGGACCGCCGCGACGAAGAACTCGAGCGGCGACACCTGGATCGGCGAGGTATCGGGTGCAGCCCGCGTGAGCGCAGCCGATGGTTCGATCTCCGTCGATCGGGCGCACGAAGGGGTCGTCGCCAAGACGGCCAAGGGCGACGTTCGCATCGGGGAGGTCGCGCGTGGTGCAGCCGTTGCGCAGACTGCGTTCGGCCAGATCGAGGTCGGTGTCCTCGACGGCGTCGCGGCCTGGCTCGACCTCCATACCAAGTTCGGCAACGTGCACAACGGCCTTGATGACTCTGTGAGTCCCGAGGCGGGGATGGCCACGGTCGAGGTGCACGCGTCGACCTCGTTCGGCGACATCGAGATCCACCGTTCGCTGTCGAGCCGCGCAGGCAGGGATGCGTCGTGACCGCCACCACCACCGCCCCGGCGCTCGAGGTCGCCGGCCTCCGCAAGTCGTTCGGCGACACGGTCGCGCTGGACGGCATCGACCTCCAGATCGCAACCGGTTCGGTCTTCGCTTGCTCGGGCCGAACGGCGCCGGGAAGACCACGACCGTGCACATCCTGTCGACGCTGCTCGATCCCGACTCCGGAACGGTGCGGGTCGCGGGCCACGACGCGGCACGGGAGCCGAACGCCGTCCGCGACGTCATCGGGGTCACCGGGCAGTTCTCCGCGGTGGACACGCTCCTGACCGGCGAGGAGAACCCGGCGCTCATGGCCAACCTGTTGCCGTTCCTCAGCAGCGGATTCGTCCCCGTTGACTCGATGCCGGCGGGGATCCGCTTCGCCGAATACCAGCCGTTCACGCCGTTCATCGAAACGTTGCGCGGACTCCTGATGGGGACGGCGATCGGCAACAGCGCGCTGCTCAGCGCTGTCCGGTGCGCGTTGATCGGCCTCGTCGGCTTCCGCCGGGCGATGAAGCTCTACGAGCGAGGCCCCGCGCGGTCTTGACGTCGGGGACAAGCTGTCAGGGTCCTCAGTGCCGCCAGGCCATCAGCGCGACCGCTCGTCAGCGTCGGCGGAACCAGGCCCTGCGACGACGTGCCGATCGATACTCGGTCGCCGATAGCTGAACCGCACCACGCACCGCGTCTCGAAGGGTTGGGGGCGCCAGCTCGCGGGCGTGCTCGGCGATGAAGCGGCCACGCCGAGCCAGCCACACTTCCCGCCAGCAGTCATCACACTCGAGGAGGTGACGCTCGAGCCAGCGGGTCAATCGCCTCGGCAGCTCGCCGGCCAGATAGAGCGACGCGTTCATCTCGGGGTCGTGGGCGCGTCGGATATCCAGAGCCGGATCGATCCGCTCTCGGGACATTCAGGTCACCTCCCGCTGCGGGATGTCGTTGGTCATCAGGATCGCGAGCGCTCGACGACCGCGATGAAGGCGAGACAGGACCGTCCCCTGGGGCGTTCCCATCACCTCGGCGGCCTCGGCTGTGCTCAAACCCCCGAGATCGACGAGGGTGATGGCAGTGCGTTGTTCCTCCGGGAGTTGCCACATCGCCGCGTGTAGCGCCTCGCGATCGAGCGTCGCGATCGCGTCAGCTTCGGGGTCGGAGCCATCGGGCAACACGATCAAGCGATCGTCGAGCGCAACCTCATATGGCCGACGAGCGCGTCGCCGGAAGAAGGACCGCCCGAGGTTCAGGCAGATGGTCGCGATCCACGGTTCGACCTTGTTGGGGCGCCGGTCGTCCTGCCATGCACGGAAGGCGGCGAGATAGGTCTCCTGCACGAGATCCTGGGCATCCTCAGGTGAATACACCGTCCGCCGCGCCAGGTTATGGACGAGATCCAGGCATCCCATCGTGGCTCGCAAGAACTCGTCCTGATCAGTGGCCATATGTCGTCACACCGACTTGGACGCCCGAAACACGGCGATGATTCCCGGTCGACCGCTCGGCGCGGTCCGGCGCGAAGACGTCGGCTGGATCACGCGACACGATCGCCGTCCGCTCTGGTCGCCACGACGAGGGCGTAGCCGACCACACCGTCTTCGACCACCCGCCTGACGGACGACACGATCGAGCGCGCACGCCGGATGTCGTCGGTTCGCTCCGCAGGGAGGGCCATCCGAGCGATAGCGAGACGCGCGTCGATCCGGTCGAGCATCGCCATGACCGCCGCGTCGTGACGTTCGATGACGTCGATGCGGAGACCTCCCCCCTGGAGAAGACCGATGTTCTCCTCGAGGGTTCGCGCATCCGCGATGCACGCGACGCGTGCCGCGAGGGTATCGAGTTCCGGAGGAAGACGGCGTCGATCGACCACGACGTCCGCGACACCCACCCGCCCACCCGGCCGAACCACGCGGGCCATCTCCCGTACGGCATCGCGCTTATCCGGGAAGATGCAGAGCGAGCATTCGCACAGAACCACGTCCGCCGCACCGTCGCCCAGCGGCAGGCGCTCCGCATCGCCGACGGTGAAAACAACGCGATCGGATAGACCCTGGTTTCGTGCCCGCTCGGTCGCCGCCTCGACGAGTGCCGAGGACAGATCCACTCCGTGCACCCGAGCATCCATCGTGGCTGCGACGCGAAGTGCCGACGTTCCCGGCCCGGCGGCGACGTCGACCACCTGCTGTTCGGCCGACACCTCGAGGAGCTCGACGAGTCGGTCAGTCAGGGCCACACCACCGGGATGAAATCCATCCTCCAGCAGCCACCCCGTGAGCCTGTGTTCGTACAGCGAGGTGCAGCATGCCTTCACCGTTGCGGGATCGACGATCGTCGTCATGCCGTCAGTTCCGAGGATGGGTCGTCGCCGATGGCCGCCCCACCACCTTGGAACCGTGCGGGCCGGATCGCAGCAGCGGTTGCAAGGCTCGTGCATTGGGAACCACATCTTCGACCGTCAAGCCGGTGAGCTGGGCTCGGATCTCCTCGCGATACCAGACCGAGTTGTACGCGCAGAACGGGATCAGACGTCCGTCGGGTGTGATCTGTTCGACGCAGCACTTCATGAGCTGCCGTACGTTCAACGTATATGCGTCTTGGAAGTCCTGGATCACGATCATGAACGCCTTGTCCGTGAGGTTGCGAACCGCTTCCGGCAGGTCGATCGCGCACGTCGCACAGGCGAGCTGTTCCGCCGTGTCGGCAGTTCCCGGCACCGCCGATGCGCTCCAGAGCCTCTCCAATGCCCCGCGGATCGCGGGGTCGGGCAGCGCGCGATTCGTCACGTAGTCGAGGTGATCTTCGATGTTGAGGATCCTCGGCACCGGCACGATGTCTTCACCGTCGACCAGCAGGTAGGTGACACTCCGACAGGTCGGGAAGCAACAGGGCACCGGGAAGAAGTCGTTCAGCTCGAACGTCTCGGGCATCTGGTCCACGATCGCGTGGATCACGTCGGAGTTCGTGAGCCGCTCGAGTGGCTCGAACTGGAGATGACGTCCCGCGTGCGTGACCGGCTGGAACACCACCGAATGCACCGCCGGATGGGCGAATCCGAAGCGCAGGATGTCGGCGAGCTCGTCGTCGTTCACACCCTTCTCCACGGCCGCCACCAACGTGACCGACAGACCGAACTCGGCACAGCGGTCGAGGGCCTGATCCTTCAACGTGCGCAGATCGCGGCCCCTGATCCGGACGTGGGTGTCTTCCCGAAGTCCATCGAACTGCAGGTAGATCGCGGTGCGTTCCTTGGCCAATGCAGCAGCGAAGGCACGGTCTCGAGCCAATCGGATCCCGTTCGTGTTCAGAACGACGTGACGGATCCCCTTGTCCCGTGCCATGGCGATGAATCCCAGGATCTGCGGGTGGATGGAGGGCTCGCCGCCGGAGAGCATCAGCACCTCTGGTTCGCCTTCAGCCCGGACGAAGGTGTCGAGGCCGAGCTCGACCTGCTCCATGGTCAGCGAGAACCCGTCTGCCTGATGCCCGGAGTCGGCGAAACACACCGGGCAGTCCAGGTTGCAATTCGAGTTCACCTCGATCAAGCCGACGCACGCGTGCTGCTTGTGGTCCGGACACAGCCCGCAATCCAACGGGCACCCGTCGACGACTTCGGTCTGTGTCTCGAGCGGGTACGTGCCCGGCTTGTTGAACCGCAGCGCGTCCATGTACATCGTGGCGTCCCCGTAGACGAGCGCTTCGAACTCGCCGTGGTCGGGGCAGCGTTTGCGAAGGATGACTCTGTTGTCGCGGATGTTCACCTCGGCGTCGAGCACCCGTTTGCACAGCGGGCAGATGCTCTTCGTTACCTCCAAGAAGACCTCATCTCGATCGGCTCTCGGAGGTGGAGTTCCTGCTGGGGAAGGCGTCGGATGCTCGCGCGTCACGTGATGGCTCCATACACCAGTGCTATGACCAGGCCGTAGGTTGCGTGCGCGAGGAGAAGACCTATCCCCGTACCTCGACCGTAGGTGGCGCCCATGATTCTCGGGGGATCGAGGTGGAACCCATCGGCTGAGGCCTTCATCCGTGGGTGGATCGCCGGCATCATCGGGAGCACCATGAGGCCGAATAGAAGACCGTGGACGAGGCCGATCGCCACGCCAGTCAGCGCGGCGTCGGAGTCGAGCAAAGTGAACAGAGCTGCATAGACAACCCCGAAGGCGACGGTCCCCATCATCACGACGTGGATGGCCAGCCCGAGGCGCCGCGCTCTTGATCCGTCCGCCGTGACCATGCCACCGAGGATGAGCGGCATGTCCATCGTCGTCATCCCCATCGCCCGGCCCGCCATCATCACCATCGTCATCGCGACGGTTGCCACGAAGCCGCTGAACAATGCGGGGCCTGTCTGGAACGTCACCATCGCGTCTCCCGTTCTCGTGAACGAGGCCAGGACATCTCGCCTCAACACTCGGACGCCTGAACCCTCACTCGTATTCCCTGGGAAGGTCCCGGGCGTCAGGGAACGAGCGCTCAGACGACCCGTCTTAGTCGTCGCCAGACCCACCGCGATGATCGGCGTCGGGCTACCCAGGATCAGCTTCGGCATACGGCCGAGCGTAACGGGAACCTCTTTCGTGAGACTGCCGGGGTGTGAGGGATGAGAGAGGCTAACGGTCGATGACACGCGCGATCCGGAGGGTGGCAGCACCCGACACGTCGGGGCCGGGCACGGCTGATGACCACTTGAGCACTCCGATCGCCGACTACGGCCTGCTCTCCGATTCCCACGGATCGGCCCTGGTATCCAAGGCCGGATCGATCGACTGGCTGTGCTTCGACCGCTTCGACGCGGCGCCCGTGTTCTGTCGGTTGCTGGACGAGCGAGCCGGTCACTGGACGATCGCGCCAACCGAAACGGCAGAAGTGCAACGCCGTTACCTGGACGGCACGATGGTCCTTGAGACCACGTTCAGCACCGTATCGGGCACCATCACGCTGGAAGACGCGTACGCGGTCGGCGCTAGCGTCGACGGCACTCATGAGGTCGGCGGTGTGGCACCGGGTGCGCTCATCCGCCGGGTGGTCTGCACCCAGGGGGGTGTGCGCATCGGCGTCGAGTACGCTCCGCGGCCCGAATACGGTCTCATCTCGCCACTACTCCGCACGATCGACGGCGGGCTCATCGCTCGCGGCGGCGCGAGCGTGCTGGTTCTCTCTGGCCGGGTTCCCTTCGATGTCGAGGGGTCGACGGCGAAGGCAGAGGTCGAACTCCGAGTGGGCGAGCGTTTGACGTTCGCCCTCAACCACGCACAGAGTTGGGAGCCCGCGCCCCGGTCGTTCGATGAGGCCGACGCCGAGCAGCTGATCGACCAGACCATCGACATATGGGCCGCTTGGTCCCGGGCCCATGATGGATACGACGGCCCGTGGCGCGAGCTCGTGATGCACAGCGGCCGAGTGTTGCAAGCGCTGACCTTCCGTCCAACCGGGGCGATGGTCGCCGCCCCGACAACGTCGCTGCCCGAGACGGTCGGCGGCGTCAGGAACTGGGACTACCGATACGCCTGGGTTCGTGACGCGAGCTTCACGATCCAGGCATTGAGCAAGACCGCGTGTCCGGCGGAGGCACATCACTTCTTCTCGTGGATGGCCGGCTCGGCTGCCGAAAGCCTGCACGAGGGGTCCGGCCTGCAGATCATGTTCGGGATCGGTGGCGAACATGATCTTTCCGAACGCGAGCTCCCCCACCTGCGCGGGTATCGGGGCAGCTCGCCGGTCCGGATCGGCAACGGTGCCTGGGATCAACTCCAGCTGGACGTGTACGGCGAGTTGCTCGATGCCGCTGCCGTCTTCCGGGAGGAGTTCGACGAGTTCGATGACCTCACGAGACACTTCCTTGCCGACGTCGCGGACGCCGCGGCCGAGCGGTGGCGCGAAGACGACGAAGGCATCTGGGAGGTGCGCGGCGGTCGCCGCCCATTCCTGTATTCCAAACTCATGTGCTGGGTCGCGGTGGATCGCGCGATCGCGCTGGCAGACGGCCTCGGCGCGACCGACCGCGTCGACGACTGGCGACGCGCTCGATCCGAGATCCGCACCGCGATCCTCGACGAAGGATGGAGTAACAGCGCGGGCGCCTTCACTCAGTCTCTCGGTTCGAGCGACCTCGACGCCTCTGTGCTCATGATGCCGATCGTGGGGTTCATCTCGGCGACCGATCCCCGCATGCTCGCCACGATCGATGCCATCGGCGAACGACTCACCGACGAGCGAGGGCTCGTCGTGCGCTATCGGAGCCGTGACGGCCTGGATGGCGAGGAAGGCAGCTTCCTCCTGTGCACGTTCTGGCTCGCCCAAGCGCAGGCCATGGCGGGTCGCCTCGCGGATGCTCGGGCGACGTTCGAGCGTGCGATCGGTTACGCCAACGACGTTGGACTGTTGGCCGAGGAGGTGGAGCCCAACACCGGCGAACTCCTCGGCAACTTCCCTCAGGCATTCAGCCACATCGGCCTGGTCAACGCGGCGGTGGCGATCGCGCGAGCGGAACGCGCCGAAGGTTCCCTCGGCCATGAGTGAGCGCCCGCGCGTCCCTGTTGTCGACGCTCGTGAGCTGGCCTGGCTGAGCACCGACGAGATGCGTGAGGTCGATCGCATCATGGTGGAAGATCTGGGTATCGGGCTGATCCAGATGATGGAGAACGCGGGCGCGAACCTGGCGGAGCTCGTGCTCTGGCGGTTCGCGCCGGCCGACGTGACAGTGCTCGTGGGAAGCGGGGGCAACGGGGGTGGCGGGATGGTGGCGGCGCGGCACCTCGCCGTCCGCGGCGTTGCCGTAACCGTGGTTCCGTCGACAACTGCCGGCGAGTTGGGAGAGGTACCGAGGCGCCAGCTCGAAACGCTCCGGCGCATGGGGGTTCCTGTCGCCAGCGAGCCGGTCGACGCCGACGTCGTGATCGATGCGCTCATCGGGTACGCGTTGTCGGGCGACCCCCGGGGGCTGGCGGCCGAGCTCATCTCGTGGACGGCGGTACAAGCCGCCCCGGTCTGCTCGCTCGATGTCCCCAGCGGGCTCGACACGTCATCTGGACGCATCGGCGACCCGTGCGTTCACGCGACATCGACGCTAACGCTCGCCATGCCCAAGATCGGCCTGCGACTCGGCGCCGCACTCGTCGGTGAGCTGTACCTGGCCGATATCTCGGTCCCGCCCCACGTGTATTCGGCCCTCGGGCACACCGTCGCTCCGGTCTTCGATCGAGGAACCGTTCTACGCATCGAGGGCTCCGGGACGACCGATCGAGTGGCGGGTTGACCTGTTGACCCTGGGGGAGCGACCCAGCCGATCCGGCGCACCGTATACCGTCGTATCTGGATGGAACGCCGCCCAATCGAACCAGAAGCTGTCGATCGCCAACGCGGCGCGAAGCCTCGACCCCGCGAGCGGACCCGACACACCCCGCCCGTCTATCGTCCACGTCGTGCCCCGTCTGTTCGTCGACGATTCGCCCGCGGCGGCGCGTCTTGACAGCGCCGAGTATGAGAATGCGATCGGCCGGATCCCGGGCGCGCCGAGCACGTGCTCCGTCGCCGGGAGCCTGGGATCCAGGTCACCGTTGAACAGGAACGGGAACCGGGCGTTCTCGTACCCGACGTACGGGTTCGTGCCGTAGGCGCGCGCGAACCCCGTATTCGCGGAAAGGACGAGACCCTGGGGGTTCGCCGCCCGCCAGTCCGACCACGCGAGCAATCGCGCTGGAGCGAAGGTGAGCTTGGTGCCGGTGAGCGGTCCGGTGATCGCCACGCCCAACGCCTGCGGCCAATACGACATGGTCTGGCGGTCGTACATGACGAGGTTGGAGTCGTAGAGCTTGCCGCTGGTGCCGAAGTCGAGAACTTCGCCCTCGATCCTCGGGCGCAGGAACGCGATGCGGGTGTTGCACAGCGGGCAATACGTGACGAGGACCGGCGCCCCGGCGAACTCGTCGTTCACGACCTCGTGCCAGGTCATGATCCGCACCGGGTAGGCCTTCGACACCCCGTTGATCTCGACCGCGATGACGGGCTCTTGGGGGGCCAACTTCGGAGCACCGGTCGCAAGGACGAATGTGGGGTCGTCGATCGGCGGGATGCCATCGGGGGGCACGCCGCCAGAGACGATCTGGTCCGCTTCGACCAGCGGTGAGGGCGCGATCGGACCGGGTTCCTGTTGCGAGGCACGGCTCGAGCTCGAGTCCGGCGGCGCCGTCGAATGCGTGCAAGCCGCGGCCATGAGCGCGAGCGTTACAGCCAGCCCCACCGTCCGGCCGCGGATGCCAGGGGTCGATCCATGCACTCCCACCGGCGCCTCCAATCTCTATCAAAGGTGGACGCGCGTGCGCCCCCTGGGATTCCCCAACATCAAGGAATCGTTGGGGCATCCACGGCGTCCCTATGTCGATAGGACGAGATGACGGAGCGAGGGCGCGCAAGACCGAACGTCGCGCCAAGGCCGCGGCGGAGCGGAAGCGACAGCGGCGGCGGGATCGCGCCGGTGCCGGGCTGCGGCGGTTTGGCGTGCTGGAGACGGTGGTTGTCCTGGTGGGCGCGATCGGGCTCGTCCTGACCCGAGACATCCGCCGCGACTCGTCCCAGGAGGTTGCGTACGCGGGAACGATCCGCAGAGGCGGCACCCTCGAACGGCTCGAGCTCCCAACCCTCGAGGGCAGCGGTACGATCGACTATGCCACCCTCTCCGACAAGCCGCTCGTCATCAACTTCTTCGCGTCCTGGTGCCCGAACTGTGTAGGCGAGATGCCCGAGTTCGAGAAGGTCCATCAGGCCCTCGGCGATCGAGTGCGCTTCCTCGGCGTCTCGCAGAGCGATAGCACGGCGGCCAGCATCGCGCTCGCCCAGCGAACGGGTATCACCTACCCGGCCGGGATCGACGCCTCAGGGGCCTTCTTCCGCGCGGCCGGCACAACGGGGATGCCCACCACGATCTTCGTGCGGCCGGGCGGAGCGATCGCCGACATCTGGGTGGGCGGTCTCGGTGAGGCGACGCTCACGAGCCTGATCGGCCAGGACCTCGGCGTCACCACCTAGCGATAGAGGGCCAACGTGGCGGACGATCACCCAAGGAGACGTAGGCTTGGCACTCTCCCCCACCGACGGTGATCTCGTAGCGATCGCCCTCCTCGCGGAACCCCTCGCTCAGCAGTTGGGTCCGGTCGCCGCGCGGTGACGTTGCTCGCACCACCGCCGATCCTCCGCCGCCTCGGATGGCGCGACTACGGGTTCCGTGCTTAGGATGCGCCTTTCGCGTCGCGGATCGGGGGGTGGCGGCACGTGGACGATCGCGAGCGGATCTTGCGCCTGGTGGAGGCCAAGGATCCGGAGACGATGTCGCTCCTCGCGGAGCGGCTGGAGAGGATCACGCTTCCGAAGCCCGGGCCTTCGGGACGACTCGACGGTTGGTACGTCATCAGGATCGAGCTCCCGCATGGCCGCGGTATCGTGTGCGACCCACCTCCGGGGCGCGACGTGTTGATCTCGCCCCAGCACACGTTCCGGCAGCTCGCCGAGACGATCAACGCCGCGTTCGCACGGTGGGATCTGGGACATCTGTACGCCTTTCGGATGGCCGATGGCGTCGGGATCGGGATCCCGGACGACGAGCTTCCGTATCGTGACGCCGCGCGGAGCAAGCTCGCGCGGCGGGAGGAGGGGGAGGTCTTCGAGTACGAATTCGACTTCGGAGATGGCTGGACACACCGGTGCACGGTGATCGAGGTCGGAGTCGACCCGGAGGACGTGTACGGCGTGCGTCCGAAGGGTCCTGTCGTCACGTGGGGTTGGGGAAGCATCCCGGATCAGTACGGGCGCACGACCCCCGACGGGTAGGCTTTGCGCGGGGGCGAACGCCTGGCGTGGTTGTCTCGACGCGGAGCGGGCCCCGTCGCCATGGATCCTTGATCCGGGCAACGCTGTAGGAGCTCATCAACTCCATCGTCCGAGCATTGTCGTCGCTGACGACCACGGCCCGGTTGTCGCCGGCCACGTACATGACCCGAGGTTTGATCCCCGCATCCCCGATCCCTCGCGCGATCCGGCCTATGCTGCCGGGCCCGCGACCTGCCCCGAGATCCCCGTGTGGGAGGCCGATGGGCACCTCGGGTTCGACGTCACCGACGACGGCGTGGGGTTCGACCCGGCCGCCACGCGTGAGGGCACCGGGCTCCAGGGCATGGCGGACCGGCTCTCGGCCCTCGACGGGGAGCTCGAGATCCGCTCGCGACCCGCTGCCCCACGACGATCGCCGGTCGCCTTCCGGATCGCCAGATCGACCCGGGCGACGCCGTGCCCTTTCCGGCGAGCCCACGAGTGGCCTCACCCCGCCTGACGCATGGCGCGGCCCTCCTTCAGGACGAAGGCCGTGTTGATGAGGGACAGGTGCGTGAACGCCTGCGGGAAATTGCCCAACAGCCGGCCGGATCCCGCGTCGAACTCCTCCGAGAGGAGTCCCACGTCGTTGCGCAGGTCGAGCAAGCGTTCGAACAGCTCGCGCGCGCCTTCGATATCGCCCTGCATCGCGAGCACGTCGGCGAGCCAGAAGGAGCACGGCAAGAAGATCCCCTCCGGGTCGGACAACCCGTCGACGGCGCCGTCGCGGCGCGAACGGTACCGGAGCACGAGCCCGTCCTTCGTCAGCTCGCGCCGGACGGCCTTCACGGTGGACAGGAATCGCGGATCATTCGCGTCGATGAAGCCCACGTGCGGCATGAGCAACACGCTCGCGTCCAGGTCCTGCGAACCGTAGGACTGCGTGAAGGCCTGGCTGTCGGTGTCCCAGGCGTTCGCGAGCACGTCGGCATGGATCTCGTCGCGGATCTCCCGCCAGCGATCGGCCGGCCCCGTGCGCTCGAACTCGTCGTGGGCCTTGACCGCGCGGTCGAACGCGACCCACGCCATCACCTTGGAATGCGTGAAATGCCGGGCGGGGCCGCGGACTTCCCAGATGCCCGTGTCCTTCCGCCGCCATCCCTGTTCCAGCCAGCCGAGCAGCTTGCGCTGCAGGGACCAGGCGTCGTCGTCGGGAGGTGCCCCGTGCCGACGGGCTTGATAGAGCGCGTCGAGCACCTCTCCGTACACGTCGAGCTGAAGCTGGCCGCAGGCGGCGTTGCCGGCCCGCACCGGCGTCGAGCCCTCGAACCCCTCCAGCCAGCCCAGCTCCTCCTCGTCGAGGCGCCGCCCGCCGTCGATCCCGTACATGATCTGCAGGTCGGCCGGATCGCCGGCCACGGCGCGCAGCAGCCACGCCCGCCACCGCACGGCCTCCTCGCGTGAGCCTGCCTCCAACATCGCAACGAGGGTGAGCGTCGCGTCGCGGAGCCAGCAGAACCGGTAGTCCCAATTGCGCCCGCCGCCGATCCACTCCGGCAGCGACGTGGTGGGGGCCGCCACCAACCCTCCGGTGGGGGCATACGTCATCGCCTTCAGCACGATGAGCGAGCGGTTCACCTCCTCGTGATAGTCGCCGTCGCTCGCGAGCGTGGCCGCCCAATCGAGCCAATAGTCCTCGGTGTCACTCAGCGCTCGCTCCGGATCCACAGCGTGGGGCATCGACTCGTGGGACGGGAACCACGTCAGGACGAACCCCAGCCGATCGCCGGCCTCGACGGCGAACTCCGAAACGGTCTTCATGTCCTCGCCATGCGTCGCCACGGGCGATCGTAGGCACAGCGCGTCGGGCCCGGCGATCGCGATCAAGGAGTCGTCGACCCGCCGCACCCAGGGAAGGATGCGCCCGTAGTCGAACCGGATGACGAGCTCGGAACGCATCGGGACGCTCCCGGACAGGCCCTCCACGATGCGGACGATGTCGGGCGCGTGCCCGCGGGGCGGCATGAGATCGATCACGCGGATCGTCCCCTCGTCGGTCTCGAAGACCGACTCGAGGATGAGGGTGTCGGGGCGGTACCGGCGGGTGTGACGACGCACGTGGGTCGCCGGCGCCAGGAGCCATCGGCCGGCGTCGCTCGTGCCAAGGAGGGCCGCGAAGCAGGCGGCGGAATCGAACCGTGGGAAACAGCACCAGTCGATGGAGCCCGCGCGGCTCACGAGCGCGGCGGTCTGCAGGTCGCCGATCAGCGCGTAGTCCTCGATCTGCCGCACGCGGAGCAGATTACGATGCGGATGAAGGCACGGTGAGCGAGACCACGAGGACGGACGCGTACAACCTGCTCGGCGTGCTCGACCGGCTCGTCGACTCCGGCACGTCGGCGATCGTCATCGAGCAGGCGAGCGGTACTCCCACGCCTGGCTCGTGGGCACGATCTGGTCGTCGTAGCCGCCGAGCAGCAGCGCGTCCCGGCGCCCGAGACCCGTCGCCGTCAGGAAGAGCCGAGCTCCGTCGAGGCTCCCCTCCACGGGTACGAACCGTCCCGCGCCGGCGTCGTATCGCTCGACCTGGGCCGCCCCTCCCGCCACGAGCACGTCCCCATGCGGAAGCGGGACCAGCGACGAGCCGATCTTGTAGCGGGGGTGGGCCATCGCCGGCCCTGGCGCGAACGTTCCCGAGACGGGATCGTAGACCTCCGTGCTTGCGTAGCGGCGGCTGCCCTCGATGTCGGCCGATCCGCCGACGACCATGACGGTCCCATCGGCGAGGGCGATGGCCCCGGCCTTGTACCTGGGTCGGCTCATGGGACCGGTCGAGGCGAACGTCCCGCTCACCGGATCGTAGATCTCGGCCGATGCCAGGACCCGCCCGTCGTCGATGCCCCCCGCAATCAGGACCCGCCCCGTCGGGCATCAGGGCCGCCACGTAGGCGCCCCGGGGCCGCCCCATGGATCCTGTCCGCCCGATGGCGTCGGCGCCGGGGTCGTACAGATCCGCCGCCGCCGTGGTGGGTTCGTTGTCCAGGAACCCACCGGCCAGGAGCACCCGACCGTCGCGCAGTCGCACGGCCGTGAAGCCCGCGCGCGGCGATCGCATCGGCGGACCAACGGAGAAGGAGCCGGACGCGGGGTCGAACAACTCCGTGGTGCTCAGCACGTCCAAGGAGCCCCATCCACCGGCGATCAGGACCCGGCCGCCCTTCAACAGCGTGGCCGTGTGGTCGTCCCGGAAGCCGAGCCGCAGCCTGCCCGAGCGCAGGAAGCTGCCCGTGGATGGATCGAAGATCTCTGCCGCCTGTCCCCACTGCCCAGCTCGCACCCCGGGTCCGTGCAACCGCCCACCACGAGAACCGAGCCGCCAGGGAGTCGCGTCGCGGTCTGGACGGCCCGCGGCTGCGCCATCGTGGCGATGGGGGTCACGGTCTCGACGGCAGGCCCACCGGGAGGCGGGATCGTCGGGGCCGGCGTCGCCCCACTTGCCGATCCTTGGTCCGGCGGTGCCGGCTGCTCGGCCTGGCACGCGGCGAGCCCGACGGCTATCGCGATGATCCCAGCCCTTGCCCGCCCACCCATCGTCAGATCGCCTAGCGTCATCCGGGGCACGGTAGTCACGGCGCCGGCCACCGTCCAGCCAGTGGCATCCGCGGCGCGAGCCGTGGGCCGGTGGAGTGATGGTGGTGGACTTCACCGACCGCGAGGAGCTCGACGCGTGGGTCACCGACGATCCGTACGTGGCCGGTGGCGTCTGGCGGGACCTCATGGTGCGCGAGTTCCGGAGGGCGGCCGGTCGCTGAGTCCCCCTGTCGCACTGTGGAGTGGATCTCGGCGGCCCTGAGGAGGAGGTCGCCCTCGGCGGTCATCTCGGCGTCGTCTCCCAGTCGCTCCCGAACGGCGTCCAACAACACGAGCGAAGGGCGCCGCGATGGATCGACAGCTGCGGCACGTCGTCGCCGGCGGCCACCCCGCGCGGCTCCCGCCAGATCGCCTGGCCGTGGTGGTTGAACCAGGCGAGCGAACGGCCAGGAGTCCCCGCCGGAGCGGGCCCAACGGCGACCGAACCGGCTGGTGCGGGGGCTACGGTCGCGTTGGGAGGGGATCGGCCCCGGGAGGCGATCGATGAACGACTCGGCGAGGAACGTGAGCGGGCTCTGGTTCGTGACGTCTGCGTCCGTCGTGGCCGCCGGGGCGATCCTCTGGCTCGCGGGCGCCCACGGGATGGCCGAGATCGCATGGGGCTTCATCACGGCCGTCGCCCTCGTGCCGCTCCTGATCGGCGTCGTCGCGAGCCTGCGGAAGCGGGAGGCCGGCGTTGACGTGGTGGCCGTCCTCGCGATCGCCGGATCGCTCGCCCTCGGCGAATACCTCGCCGGGGCCATCATCACCCTCATGCTCTCGAGCGGAAGGGCGCTCGAAGCCTTCGCGAACCGCCGAGCTCGACGGGACCTGTCCGCGCTGGTCGAGCGCGCCCCCCGGTCGGTCACGCGCTACGAGGACGGACGGCTCGTCGGATGGCCCATCGAGCGCGTGCGCCCCGGCGATGTCCTCCTGATCAAGAGCGGCGAGGTGGTGCCCGTCGACGGGGTGGCCCTTGGTCCCGCCGTCCTGGACGAATCGGCTCTCACCGGCGAATCTCGCTTGCTGGACCGGCGAGCGGGTGAGCCCGTGCGTTCGGGAGTCGTGAACGCCGGGACGGGGTTCGACCTGCGAGCCTCCGCCACGGCCGAGGCCAGCACCTACGCCGGGATCATCCGTCTGGTGCGTGAGGCGGAGACGTCGAAGGCGCCGGCGACACGCCTGGCCGATCGGTACGCGGACATCTTCGTGCCGGTGGCGCTCGCGATGGCCGCGACCGCATGGATCGCCACCGGCGATCCGGTGCGTGCGCTCTCGGTGCTCTTGGTCGCGACCCCCTGCCCCCTGATCCTCGCGGTCCCCGTGGCGATCGTGGCCGGAATCTCGCGGGCAGCCCGCCTCGGCATCATCGTGAAGGGAGGCGGGGCCCTCGAGGCGCTCGGCCGCGCGAGCGTGGTGCTGTTCGACAAGACCGGCACGCTGACGACCGGCGCCCCCGCGGTGGCCCGGGTCGAGTCGTTCGGCGGTCTCGACGAACGCGCGGTGCTCCGCCTCGCGGCCTCGTTGGATCAGGCCTCGCCGCACGTTGTGGCGGAGGCCATCGTCCGGGGCGCGCGGGAGCGCGGCCTCGCGCTGTCCGTGCCCGAGGCAGTGACCGAGACGCACGGCGTCGGGATCCGCGGGCGCGTCGACGGCAGGGAGGTGACGGTCGGGAGCGCGAGCTTCGTGGCGGCGGGCCGTGCCTGCCCCTCGGCCGCGGCAGAGGCGCTCCGGCGCGCCACACTGGCCGGCTCCTCCTTCGCCCTCGTGGGCGTCGACGACGTGGTCGCCGGGGCCGTGGTGCTCGACGACCCCCCGCGGCAAGAGGCTGCCGATGTGGTCGCGTCGCTGAGGAGGCTGGGCATCGAACGAACGATCATGGTCACGGGAGACCGGCCCGAGGTCGCCACCACGATCGCCGGGCCCATCGGCCTCGACGATGTGTTGTCCGCTTGCTCCCCGGCCCAGAAGGTCGAGGCCGTGGCCTCGGAGCGTCGAGCCGGCCACATCACCATCATGGTCGGAGACGGCATCAACGACGCACCGGCGCTGTCGATGGCGGACGTGGGCGTCGCGATGGGTGCACGCGGCGCCACGGCCTCGACGGAGGCGGCCGACGTCGTCTTCGCCGTCGATCGGCTCGATCGGCTCGTCGACGCCGTTGCCATCGGACGTCGCTCGCGCTCGATCGCGGCGCAGAGTGCCCTGCTCGGCATGGGACTCGCGTTCGGCTTCATGACCCTGGGCGCCGTGGGCGTGATCGGCCCGGTGGGCGGGGCCCTCGTCCAGGAAGCCATCGACGTGACCTCGATCCTCAACGCGCTGAGGGCGCTCGGCCGCGGCCGTTCTTCGCCCTCGCACACCGTCCGCGAGTCATCCGATCCTCCGCGCCAGCCTTCCTCGTGGAACTGCCCGGTGTGATCCGCTCGGTCGTCGCTGCAACGTTCACTCGGCGATGATGTGGATGTGCGAGAGAAGCCGTGCGGAGACGAGCCGGAGGGTGTCGCCAAGATGCATCCGGACGAGGTCGACATCGACGTCGATCTCGTGGCTCGCCTCGTGAGCGCACAGCTCCCGCAGATGCGCGACCTGGCGATCAGCGAGGTTCGATCGACCGGAACGGTGAATGCCATCTACCGACTCGGCGATCATCTCTGCGCGCGACTGCCCCGCGTCGCGTCATGGGCGAAGGACCTGCAAACGGAGTGGACCTGGCTTCCGAAGCTCGCCCCGCATGTCTCCCTGCAGGTTCCCCGGCCCGTGGCACTCGGTCGCCCGGCGAACGGCTATCCCTTCTCCTGGGCGGTCTACGGATGGATCGAAGGCGAGCCGTATGCGGATGACCTCGTTGACGATGAACGGCGCGCCGCCCTCGATCTCGCTCGATTCGTCATCGATCTGCGAGGCATGGAGCCCGTCGCCGGGGCGCCTCGGGCGGGTCGACGTCCGCTCGGGGATCTCGATGCCGACACGCGTGAGGCGATCCGGTCGTCGCGGAGCGTCATCGACACCGAAGCTGCAACGAGCGCCTGGGAGCAGGCGCTCGACGCACCGGCGTGGCGAGGGAAGCCCGCCTGGATACACGCCGACCTGCTCAGGCCGAACCTGCTCGTTCAACACGGTCGACTTCGAGCAATCATCGACTTCGGTGGCGCAGGGGTCGGAGACCCGGCGGCCGACGTGATCGCCGCTTGGAGCGTCTTCGGTCCTGTCGGGCGTCGGGTGTTCCGTGACGCACTCGAGGTCGACGACGAGACCTACCTGCGTGCGTGGGGCTACGCCCTCCATCAGGCCGTCATGATCATCCCGTACTACCGAGAGACCAACCCGGCGTTCGTGGCGCTCGCGAAACGCACGGTGGAGGAGGTCCTCGCCGATCGCCGAACTTTACTCCCGTCTCGACGCGCCGGGACCCCGCAACCATCTGCTCCGAGCGATGGCCGCCGATGAGGCGCGTCGGCCATTCACGCTCGCGGATACACGATCGCCGTGATCCGCTACCACGCATCCGCTGAGGCTCCATCACCGGATCGCCCAGGCCCTCATGCGGATCGGTCGCGGGCACGTAGTCGATCGGGAGCACCCGCCTGGACCGTTGTTCGATCGCGCGCAGACAGACGTTGGTAGCGATGCGATACAGCCAGGAGCGAAGCGAGCTTCGCTCTTCGTAGCGCGCGAGTCCGCGCCAGGCACGAAGCAGCGTGTCCTGGAGCGCATCTTCGGCGTCGACCGGGGACGAGCCGTGTCCACGGTCCCGATCGCCGTTCGGCTACCCGCTCGCCAGGATGGGACGGCCGTCGGCCCGGTAGCCGTCGAACAGCGGACCGCCGGCTGCATCGAGTTCGGCCCGGGCTAGGTCTGCAAGAAGGTCATGATCGCCGGCGCCGATCGCCTCCAGCGCGGCCGACAGCTCGGCTGCGAAGGCCGGGTCGGCCTCGTGGGCCATGCGGTAGATCCACTTGCCGCTCCCCCGGAACGCTCGTCGGTTCTCCATAGCAACCTCGCAGAGACACTCCGTGAGGGTGCTTACGATGAACGGCAGCTCCTCGTGTCGCGGACCCGCCAGGAAGTCATCCAGGCAGTCGGTAAGCGAGTAGCGGAGGCCGTCGCGGTCGGCAGCCGAGAGCGCCGGTGGTCCGGCATCGAGATGCTCGCGAGCCTCGGACTGGATCCGCGCCCCGCTGCCATCGCGGTCCCGCAGGATCTCGCCCCGCGCGCACATCAGGGCCAGCGCCGGCCGCACCAGCTCATCCTTGAGCGCCCAGAACCCGTGGATCGTGTCCTCGGTGTGGATGAAGGCCTCAGCCGGCCAGCCCTGATACACGAGGCAAATCCGGCAGGGCGCGCTCCCATCATCGCCGATGACCACGATATCGAGGTCAGATGCGGCCGTGGCGTGCCCGGTAACGACGCTCCCCGCGAGGATCGCGGCGCGAGCATCGCTGAAACGGTCATCGACAAGCGCGGCGGCGCCCCGGACCGGATCCATGCGTGGCTGCTCTGACATCGGACGATGATAGGGCACCGAGCGATAGCGAGATGCGGCGCCGCCCCTTTGTCGCCGGAGGGCCGGCGGACTCTCGTTCGCCCGATCAAGGCGGGATCCGGCGAGGCCCACTTGGCTCCCCTCCCGCGTCGAGAGAAGCCTTGACACACGACAGGTTCGCGTCCCAGAAAGGCTGGGGCGTCGGTGGCAGCATATCGTCCCAGATCTCGGCGAAGCTGCTGGCGAGTTGCAGCATCCGAGTTGGACGCGCGAGGAACCACCAGTGCAGGTGCTCGGACCCCTCTCCCCATCGGCAGACGTGCACGCGCTCGATGCCGTCGATGGAGCGCATCGCGCGGTCGATGCGCGCGACCATCATACCGAACTCGCCAGCCAGGTCATCCGGCAGATCTCCGGGCTCTCCGACGTGCAGGCGGGGCTCAAGGAAGAGGACCAGCGGGAGGCCGGCCGGCTCGGTTGGCGGGCGCACGCGCCAGCTCGCGTTCGTCCACAGGAACTGCTCATCCGGCGTCTCGCAACCGTTGCAGTCGACGCCACCTCGACCGTCCCGCGAAACATCCGCCGCAGCGGGGGGGTCGAGATCCCGGGGGTACATCTCGCCCTGGAAGGGCCACGTGTCCCACCCCTCCAGATCGGGCCTGCGGATGGAACCCACGACACGTGCGTAGAACTGCTCCGGCGTCTCGCTCATGTCGCGAGCTTAGCCCGACGCACGCGAGCATCGGCATCCGGTGGATAGGCTCTGACGTCATGGGATGGTCCCCCGTGTTCTTCGAGTGGAAGGCCGGCATCGGGTGTCCCGCCTGCGCGGAAGGACGCCCTGATCAGACCCGAGACGGCGTCCGGTTCTTCGCCGGCGAAGTCGTGGACGCCTACCTCCGGCGAACAGACATCCAGCGGGGTCTGACGGTCGCGATCTGGCGAGGAAGGCATGTCGCGGAACCAACCGAGCTGACCGAAGCGGAGGCGGTTGCGTACTGGCGGGAGTTGCGGCTCGTCGGCGCCGCGATCGAGAGGACGATGCGGCCGGTGAAGATGAACTACAACCTGTTGGGCAACAGTGTCCCCCACCTCCACACGCACATCGTTCCCCGCTATGAGGACGACCCGAAGCCAGGCTGGCCGTTCCCCTTCCCGGACCCGGAACCGCCGGCGATGCCGGGTGAGCGACTGGATCGAGATGTGGGTGCCCTCCAAGCGTGCATCTCGGAGATGGCGTAGACCAACGGGCCGTCCGCTTCCGCACCCTCGAACATCCCCGGCTGAGTCTGGCTATCGAGACATGAGTGCCGCAATCAGCTGTGATACCTCGTATCGGTCGGCGGGGCTGCACCTGGCTACGCGCTCTTCGGCGTCGTCGAGTTGGGTGAGGAAACCGTACCTCGCTCGAACTCGAGCGAGCCATGCAACGGGATCCACGGGCTGAGTGAGGAGTCCGATGTCCTCGGAAGGGAGCCCGCGGACGTCGATGTCCGCGACGATCTCGGCGGGATCAAAGGGGCCCACCCCGAGGCCGTCGTCCACGACGTCGTGCCAGACCTTGAGCACGAGAAGGCAACGGATGAGCGCCTGGTCAAGGCCTCCACGGCCGAAGAGGTCAAGATCGTACAGATCTCGGATCTTCCGCCGGCGCCGCCATGCCGCAAGCTTCTCCGAGAGGGACTCTTCCAGGGCCGGAGCTGGTATGGGCGGCAGGGTGAACTCATAGCCGGCATGGACCGGGAGGGCAACCGGGATCATGAGCGCAGTCGCCAACCATAGAGGCCGAAGTGAGATCTCGATCCTCGCCGGGATCTGCGGTCGGCCAAGTGGTGTCTCTACGAGGAGCTTCGCTCGGAGCGCTTCCCTGTCGGACAAGGAGAACCGGACGTCGAACAACTCGGCGCCGTCGATGCTGTCGAGCAGCAGTTCGGCGGTTCCGACGTCAGGCACCGCAAAGTCCAGATCAGTTGAGAAACGCCCGGCGTTGCCGACCCGGAGCTTGCGCAGCGACGTTCCGCCTTTGAGCACCACTCCACGGTCGAAAAGGCCTTCGTCGTGGAGGAACTTCAGCGCGTAGTCCTGCGCGACATCGAGCAAGGCTGGATCCGCCATCCCGCTTCGCCCTTGGAAGTGGCGAGAGAGGTACCCTTGGGCGATCATCGGTCCGGCAGCACCGCGTCGTAGACATGCCACCGGCTGCTCCATCGATTCCGCCTATCGCGCGACCCGAGGAACGTTACCGGCAGGCGAGCAGGGAGCAACTCCTCGATTCGGTGGGCGATGTCATCGCGCTCTGCCCACTCCGCTAGGTAGCCGAGGCGAGCCAAGGTCGCGACGTTACGACCTCGAGCTTCCTCGAAGACATCGTCCACCGTCGCCGGGCGAAAGGTGTTGGGGAGCCAGTCGTCCGCGTTGGCCCAGTTCCCTTGGGCAGACGGGCGGAATGCGGCTGCCACCACCGCGGTGGCCTCCGTCCACACTGGCAGACCCCGAAGAGGCCTCGTGGGCATGCGCCAGTCGAACGTGACGCTCCGGACGTCGAGGGAAGGCGGGGGACGCCAACCGCGGCGATGGGCGAGCACCGGGACCGCTGGCTGGTGAGCGGAGTGACCCAGCTCCCAAACCGCGGATTCGAAGGCCACGGCCACCGATGTCTGGGGTTCGTGCACCAGCAGCGCTCGCAACTCGATCCAGGGATCTCCGGATCGGTACCGGCCCGCGCGCGCGGCGGGGGCGAACTCCCAGGCGTCCCGCTTGCGCAGTGGGAGGAGCCAGCCGATGCGAACGAGGCGGCGTGCGAGTTCGTCCACGTCGAGACGGATCTGTGTGCTCGACGCGATCTCCCCGAGAAGCGCACGAGTAACCACGGCTGGCTGGCGGAGCTCAAGTTCCTCCAAAACCGGCGCCAGACTGGCTGAAATTGTTCGTGTTTTCATCTGCGCGCCTTTCACGTCACAATGTTACGCCATACGCGTCTTAGTGCAAACCTCTCCTGCACGTTCTTCGAGGTGGACGAGCGAACGCCTCGGTGAACGTGGCGGGTGGGGCTGGGGCTGGGGATCGCGCATGAAGTGGACGACGGTGCGGCGGAGGTCGAGATCGAAGGAAGGGCACCTCTGGTGAGCGGTTACCTACCCGAGGCAGCTCGCGCTAGCCCGCCTGATCAAGCAGCCGGGCTGAGCGGGCCGTCCGCTGGCTCCGACCCGCCCCCGGGCGGACGGCGATGGGCGGGCCACGCCCCGCTGCTCCACAGGGCCGCCACGATCAAGAGCGGCTGGAACAGCAGCCGCGCCCACCGGGCGAGCGGGGTGTCCAGGCCGAAGGCGTCCGTGCCGGCGAGGGCCTGGTAGACGTTGCCAGGGAAGATCACCACGTAGAAGATCGCGAGGGCCCACCCAACGCGGCGCCGGCGTTCACCGCTCGTGAGCGCGAGCCCCGAGCCGAGCCCGATCTCCACCACGCCGCTTGCCCAGATGATCCCGGTGCGCCAGGGGAGCCAAGTAGGCGTCTGCCCGAGAAACGATTCGGTCGCCACGAGGTGGCCGATGCCGGCCACCACCATGAAGGCGGCCAGCGCCATGCGGACGACGGCACGGGCCGCGTTCACGTGCGTGCTGTTGGCGTCACGTCCCGCCGATACTGAAACTCGAGCCGGAGGAATCGGAGGAGCCCTTAGCCTTCTTCGCGGCGCGCTTCTCCTTCAACGACTTCGAGGCCGCCGTCTTGGAGCTCTTGCCGCCCTTGTCCTTGCTGGCCATGGCTTGCGCCTTCCGTGGGCGTGATGTCCTCTCACCATGTCACAGCCGAGTCCACTGCGTGGCGGGCTGCTATCGCTGCGCGAGGGCGCGATCCACCGTGTCGTCGAACCCGAGCGGCTCGATCTCGGGGAACAGGTGCAGGGCGAGGTCGGACCGCACGACCGTCGGCGTCGACAGGCCCTCGATCAGGGGCTGGGCGAGCGAGGGCGAGACCGAGGTCGTGAGCCCCGCCCAGTAGGAGGAGAGCTTCGGCGTGAGGAACGGCACCTCGACCAGGACCGGCGAGCGCCCCAGCTTCGGCGCCACGCGTTCGATCATGGCGCGGTAGGTGAGCACCTCGGGCATCCCGATCTCTACGATCGTGTGGTGATCGTCGGTGGCGACGTCGAGCGCGGCCGCCAGGTACGTGAGTACATCCTCCCCCGCGATGGGCTGGGTGGGGGTCTCGGCCCACTTCGGCAGCACCATGGCCGGCAGCCGGTGGATGAAGTCCGTGAGCATGCGGAACGATGCCGAGTCGGCCGAGATCACCATCGCGGCCCGGAGCTCCACCACCGGCGGCCCCTCCGCCGCGAGGATGCGGCCCACCTCGTGACGGCTCCAGAGATGCTGAGACAGCGGTCCGCGCTGATCCCCCAGTCCGCTCAGGTAGACGACACGCTCCACGCCCGCCGCTCGGGCCGCGCGGGCGAGGTTCCGAGCGCCGTCGGCATCGCGCATGTGGAAGTCGCCCGGCGCCCGCCTCCATCGAGTGCACCAGGTAGACGAGGGTGCTCACGCCTTCCACGACGGGCGAAGTCGAGTCGGGGCGGAGCACGTCGAGCTCGACCGCGTCGACGCTGGGCCATCGCTCCACGAGCATCCCCGGACGTCGTCCCGCCACGCGCACGTGACGCCCGTCCCCCCGGAGGCGGTCGGTGAGCCCACCGCCGACGGCTCCAGACGCTCCGGTCACGAGGATCAACTGGTCGGACACGCTCCGAGTCTACGGAGCAGCCATCGTGAGCGATGTGGTGGACTGGCCTACGTCTGGCGCGGCACCATCCCGATCTGATCCGCACGACAGACACCTCATGGGATCCGCCCCTTGCCTGAACGTTCCGGGTGCGTCCAGCATTGAGGAGGTATGGATCGGGCATCGGAACTGGACCGGGACCGGCTCACCGTCGTCCCTGAGAAGACCGAGGCCGCGCAGGCGCAGACCTTCGAGGACCTGTTCGAGGCCGAGCACGAGCGCCTGTTCCGCGCGCTCTACCTGGTCACGGGCAACGCCCAGGAGGCCGAGGAGGTCATGCAGGACGCGTTCCTGAAGATCTGGGAGCGCTGGGACCGGGTGCGCGCCATGGAGAACCCGGCCGGGTACCTCTGCCGCGCCGCCGTCAACGGCGCCCTCGGCCGGCGGCGGCGCGTGGCGGTGGCGGCCAAGCGCACGTTCAGCCCCGGCCCCGCCGAGGATCCGTTCGCGGCCACCGACCTCCACGACGAGCTGGTCGGCGCCCTGCGCACGCTCACCCCCCGCCAGCGCGCGGCTCTGATGCTCACCGACCTCCTGGGCTACCCGGCCGAGGAGGCCGCCCAGACGCTGGGCGTGGCGGCGGGAACGGTCCGCTCGCTCGCCTCGCAGGGGCGGGCCGCGATGAGGACAGCCATGGAGGCCCGCGATGCCTGAAACCCGCCCCGAGCTCGAACGCATCACCCGGCAGGTGCCGGTCCCCGAGCCCGCCTTCGAGCGGCTGCTCCGTCGCCGCGACCGCAAACAGCGGAACCGACGGATCGCCGCCGGCGTCGTGGGATCGGCGCTGGCGCTGGCGCTGGTGGCGGGCGTGCTCGGCGCGAGCCTCCTGCGCGCCGACGACGCACAGCGTCCTGCCGCGACCATCGTGCCTCAGCCAGGATCGCTCCTGCCCTCCGGCGCGTTCGCGTTCACGAGCAGCGTCACGCCCGGTGCCCGGCCCTTCGGATCGCTCCAGGTGTACATGGAGCAGACCGACGGCTCCGTCACCCAGGTGACCGACGGGCATCAGAACAACGAGGCCGAGTCGTGGTCGCCCGACGGCACCCAGCTAAGCGTGCAACGCAACGCGCCCTTGGGTCAGGACCTGTTCGCGGTGAACGCCGATGGCTCGGGCGAAACGCGTCTGACGAACGATCCGGAGTGGGACGGCTACTCCGCGTTCTCCCCGGACGGGAGCCTGATCGCGTACGTGAAAAACACCGTCGGGGGCGACGGCCTGTACGTCGTGCGCCCCGACGGCACGGGCGCGTCGCGGATCTCGCCCGCGGGCGGGAACGTCGACTCGTGGCAGGACGCCCGGCGGCCGTTCTCCTGGTCGCCCGACGGACGGCAGCTGGTGTTCTCGCAGAACAGCGAGCCCACCGGGTCGCCGACCTACGATCCGTTGGACTCCCGGCTCTATGTCGTGAACGCCGACGGCTCCCACCTCCACCCGCTGCTGGATGCGACCGGCGCGGGGATCGCCGACGGGTGCTTCACGCGCCAGGACTACCGGAGCTGCGGCCGGCTGGAGCAGCCGACCTGGTCCCCGGACGGAACCGCCATCGCCTTCGTCGGGGTGGACGCGAGCGGATCGGAGATCGTCGGTCGGTCGGACGTCTACGTGATGCACGCCGACGGCACCGGCCTCACCCGCCTCACGGACCCCCAAAGCGTCCCCACGAACTACGGCTGTGGCCTCCCCGCCTGGTCGCCCGACAGCACCAGGATCGCCTTCAACTGCGGCAAAGGAACCGCCTACGTCATGAACGCCGACGGCACCGGTCTCGTGACCGTCGCCGAAGCGTTCGGCGGCACCTGGTCGCCCGACGGCACTCAGCTGGGTGTCTTCGCCCACGACGCCGTCTGGTTCGTCAACGCCGATGGATCCGGCGGCATCACCCGGGCCGCCGACGACGGCCGCAGCGACTGGAACGCCCCGCTCTGGCGCCCGTAACGCGCTTCCCCCGGTCGGCCGATGGCCAACGCTGCATCCCATGGCGAGCTGCCCTGCCTGCGGTAACCTGAATCCCGTTCGAGCCAGGGTCGGCCGTCCGGAGACGCGAGACCCACGCGTCATCCGTCGCCACCTGGAGCTGCACCGCGAGCGACTCACGGAACAGGCGATTGACCAACGGAGAGCCGTCCATCAGGTGGAGCGGCTGCCCGTCGAGCAGCGTCCCCAAATGATCTGAAGGAGCAGTTGATGGTCATGCCAGGACGCAAGATCAACGCCCACCTCGCGGCAGAGCTCCTCGTCGAGGGCGAGCGCATGCCCGTGTTCGTCTGGACGATCGACCACCCGGGGGGCCGTGTGCTCGTCGACACCGGCATGATCGACTCGAGGCCTGAGTTCGACGATATGAGCCCGACGCCGCACCCCGAGAACATCCCGCGCGACGTCGCCTGCGTCATCAACACCCACCTGCATTTCGACCACTGCGGCGGCAACCGCCTCTTCCCGGGCGTGCCGATCCACGTCCAGGCACGCGAGCTCGCCGACGCGCGTTCGCTCGACGACTACACGATCCGAGAATGGGTCGACTTCGACGGGGCGACGTATGTCGAGCACGAAGGCGAGGTGGAGCTGCTACCGGGAATCCGCCTGCTGCCGGCGCCCGGGCATACGGAAGGACATCAGGTCGTCGTCGTCGAGACCGGCGCCGGCATCAACGTTCTGGGAGGCGACGTGGGCGTATGGTTCGGCGAGCTCGGCAGCGGCACGACCGAGGGACAGCGTCGCGTGCTCGCGCTCGGAGCGCCTACGTGGCTCTCTCACGCGCCGGGGTCGAAGATCCCGGAACGTCGCCCGTAGGCCACGGACCGTGCGTCGGCTTGATCTCAACTCGAACCGTCGCAGTTCTCGGCCGATCGTGTTCGAGATCGCAGTTGCGCCTGTTCCTCACGAGTCTCATACCTCCGTTGGCGGTGATCCTAGGATCCGGTGCTGCGAATCCTGGGGGCACGACGGCCTCTTGGTTGAACCTGGCCGCTGCAGTCCAGGTCTGTGGAAACAGCGTTATCGCTACCTAGGGGATACCGCGAGCCGCGATGAGTTCTGCGGCGCCCGGTGGTCGTATCGTCGAACCCGAGGAGGACTTCTGATGCGCAGCGTGACCTACTCGATGAACGTCTCGCTCGACGGCTACATCGTCGGGCCGGACGGTCACTTCGACTGGACGGCGCCCGACGCGGACGTCTTTCGCTTCTGGATCGACGAGATCCGCGGCGTCGGCGTCCACCTGTTGGGCCGACGGCTGTACGAGTCGATGCTCTACTGGGAGACCGCCGACCAGGATCCATCGCTCGACGTCGCAGAGCTCGAGTGGGCCGCGCTCTGGAAGCCGCTCCCAAAGGTGGTGTTCTCCACCACGCTATCCGCGGTGGAGGGCACGGCCCGCCTGGCCTCCGGTGGCCTGGCGGAGGAGATCGAGCGGTTGCGAGCCGAGCCGGCGCAGGACGAGATCGCAATCGGCGGCGCGACCCTCGCCGCCGAGGCGGCCGCGTTGGGGCTGATCGACGAGTAGCGGGCGATGGTCTACCCGGTGCTGGTCGGCGGTGGCGTTTCGTTCTTCCCCCGGGGCGAGCGCCGAGTGGATCTCGATTTCGTCGAGACCCGCACCTTCAGCTCGCGAGTCATCTACCTCCGCTACCGCGTGGCGCACCAACTGTACCCCTAAGGCGACGATCGGTGGTGGTGGTCCGTCAGTCGGTCGGTGGGAGGAGGAGGATTCGAACCTCCGTAGGCTACGCCGACGGGTTTACAGCCCGCTCCCTTTGGCCACTCGGGCATCCTCCCAGGGAGGACAATGATAACGAAGAGGTGTACCTCGGGACACTCGAGTGAAGGGTGACGCGATGGCCTATCGGATCCGTGGCACGGTCCTCCCCGGAGGGGACATACGGGAACTGTTCATCGTCGACGGACGCATCAGCTTCACGGGGGTCGACGACGCGGATACCCTGATGGATGACGGGTTCTTGCTGCCCGGGTTGGTCGATGCGCACGCTCACCTTTCATTGGCGAGCCCCGCGCCCGATGACGCCTCGGCACGCGAGCGGGCCGAGGCGAGCGCGGCCGCTCAGTTGGACGCCGGGGTCCTACTCATCCGCGAGCCGGGAAGCCCCGATCACGCCTCTGAGGGGATCGGGCCGGATCTGGGACTTCCACGTGTCCTCACAGCGGGACGCTTCCTCGCTCCTCCAGACCGCTACTTCCCCGGACTCGCTCGGGAAGTTGGCGACCAGGAGCTACCCGACGCAGCCGTCGAAGAGCTCTCTACCGGGAGCGGGTGGGCCAAGGTGATCGGAGATTCTCCGTTCCCCGGACCTGGCCTCATCCGCACGTTCACCCGAGATGCGATGCAGGAGGCCGCCGCGCGCGTGCATGAGGGCGGCGGAAGGATCGCCATCCATTGCACGCTCGCCGAGGTCGTCCAGGACGCGATCGAAGTCGGGTTCGATTCGCTGGAACATGCGAGCTTCATGCAGCCGGACCAGCTCGACATCGCGATCGCGAAAGGCGTGGCTTGGGTGCCTACCCTCTCGATCGACGTGGGGATCCGGGAGATGGTCCGTGAGATGGATTGGCCGGCGGCGATGGTTAGCGCCATCGACGATGGCCTCGACCGACAACCCGAGACACTGCGCGCCGCCGCCGAGGCGGGCATGACGATCTTGGCCGGGACCGACGCCGGCATGGGGCCCCATGGCATGGTCCGTCACGAGGTCGAGCTCATGGTCACAGCTGGCCTCCCCGCGTCCACGGCGCTGGGTGCCGCATCGTGGACGGCTCGTTCATACCTGGGCTTCGCGGGGATCGAGGAGGGGGCTCCCGCCGACATCGTGGCGTTCAGGGACGACCCGCGGGAGGGTGAGGGAACGTTCCTCGCGCCGGCGCTCACGATCCTCGACGGCCGGCTCGTGGACGACCCTCGGTGACAGGTCCGCTATCCTGCGGGCCATGGCCAAGGACCAGTTCTCCTTCGACATCGTCTCCGAAGTGGACCTGCAGGAGGTGCGCAACGCGGTCGATCAGGCATCGCGCGAGATCTCGCAGCGCTTCGACTTCAAGGGCACGGGGACCACGGTGGCGCTCGCCGACGAGAAGATCGAGTTCCATTCCTCCACGGAGGACCGGCTCAAGGCCGCCTGGCAGGTCCTGCAGGAGCGCGCCGTCAAGCGCAGCGTGCCACTCAAGTCGCTGAAGCCCGGGCCTCTCGAGGAGGCCGCGAAGGGGACGGCGCGCCAGAGCATCGAGATCATCACGGGGATCCCCGACGAGAAGACCAAGGAGATCTCCAAGTTCGTGCGACAGGCCGTTCCCAAGGCGCAGACGCAGATCCAGGGCGCGCAGGTGCGCGTGCTCGGCAAATCCAAGGACGATCTGCAAGCCGCCATCCGAGCGGTCAAGGAACACGACTTCGGCCTCGCCCTCCAGTTCACGAACTACCGGCCCTAGCGGACATCCCGCCGCAACCGACCACCCGTTCGTCGAGCGGATTGCCTGGGGCGACGGGCGCCGAGTAGATTGAGCGTTCCTCAGGAGGAGGGAACCCCTTTGGACCTCGAACGGCTGAAGGCCCGCGCGGCGGAGATCGCCGAGTCAGAGACGCAGGTGTGGTTGACCCGGACCCAGGGTTCGGAGAGGCTCTATCGGCGGGCGCTCAAGTCGCTGCCGAGCGGCGTGGTGTCGAACTTCCAGGTGGGCGACCCGTACCCGGTCTACCTCGCGCACGGCAAGGGCGCCACCGTCACCGACGTCGACGGCACCACGTACACGGACTTCCACGGTGGCTTCGGTGTGAACGTGGTGGGCCACGCCCACCCCAAGATCGTCGAGGCGATCCACGCCGCCGCCGAGGACGCGATCCACTTCGCCGTGACCACCGAGACGACCGTGGCGCTGGCCGAGGCCGTCTGCGAACGGTTCGGGTGCGATCAGGTGCGCTTCGTGAACTCGGGGACCGAGGCGACCATGGACGCCATCCGCGTGGCGCGCGCCGCCACGGGACGCGACAAGATCCTCAAGATGGAGGGGTCCTACCACGGCCACCATGACTCGGTGCTCTTCTCCGTGGTCCCCGAGGCCGACGTCCTGGGCCTGCGGCACAGCGTCGAGCACGAGGGCAAGAGCTGGTACACCACCGAGCCCACGTCCAAGGGCGTCCCGCGGGCGCTCTGGGACACCACCATCATCGCGCCGTTCAACGACGCCGCGGCCGTCGAGCAGGCGTTCGTGGACAACCCCGGGCAGATCGCGGCCGTCATCCTGGAACCGGTGATGATGAACATCGGCATCGTCGTGCCAGCCGACGGCTACCTCCAGGCGCTCAAGGACGTGTGCGAGAAACACGGCGCGATCTTGATCTTCGACGAGGTGAAGTGCGGCGGCACGATCGCCTACGGCGGGGCCGCCGAGCGCTACGGCGTGATGCCGCACCTGGCGGCCTGGGCCAAGGCCATCGGCGGGGGCTCCACGATCGGCGCCTTCGGGGGCGATGCGGCCGTCATGGACTTCGTGACCAAGGGCGCCGCGCAGCAGGGCACGTTCAACGGCAATCCCTTATCCGCGGCCATCGGCCTGGCGGCCCTCACGCAGGTGCTGACCCGCGACGCGTACGACCACCTGGGCAAGCTGGGCACCCTGCTGGCCGAGGGATGCGACCGGGCGATCAGCGGATCGGGCATCCCCGCGCACACGGTGGATCTGGGCGCCAAGGGCTGCGTCTCCTACCGCGCGGAGCCGCTCACGAACTACCAGGACTTCCTGGAGACCATCCCGGAGATCTACTGGGCGTCCTACCCCTGGATGGTGAACCGCGGCATCTTCATGACGCCCGGCGACGAAGAGCAGTGGACCATCTCCGTGCAGCACACCGAGGCCGACATCCAGACCTACGTCGAAGCGTTCGGCGCATTCTGCACCGAGCTCACCGCGTAGGGGTTCGGCCCGAGCGCCACATGCATCGCTACACCGAGGAGACCGACGACCTCTCGCGGGCGATCGTCGCGTACGCGCGCAACCGGATCGCGAGCCCCCAGCCCCTGGACGGCTCGGCCGACGGGGACGAGCTCGATCGCCGCGCCGGCGACACGATCACGCCCGAGGGGCTGGGCGGCGACGAGGCGCTGCGGATCTGGTCCGAGGTGCTGGCGCCGGCCACCATCTCCACCGATCACCCCTCATCCATGGCCTTCGTCCCGGCCGCGCCGACGAAGGCCTCCGTGCTCTTCGACCTCGTGGTCGGCGCGTCTTCCACCATCGCCGCGGGCTGGCTCGACGGCGCGGGGGCGATCTGGGCCGAGAACCAGGCCCTGCGCTGGGTGGCCGACCTCGCCGGGCTCCCGCCCGAAGCGGGCGGCGTGTTCGTCTCCGGCGGCTCGGCGGGGAACCTCTCCGCCCTGGTGGCGGCCCGTCACGCCGCCGCATCGGCGCGGGAGCGACCGGCATCCGGCTGGAAGGTGGCCCTCGCCGAGAGCGCACACTCCTCGATCGTCACCGCCACGCGCGTCATGGACGTCGGCGTGTTCCACGTGGAGGGCGACGAACGCGGGCGGCTGACCGGACCCGCGCTGCGCGCCGCGCTCGACGCGCGGAGCGCCGAGGACCTCGCCGGCGTGTTCGCGGTGGTGGCGAGCGCCGGCGCCACGAACGCCGGTACCGTGGACGACCTCGCTGGGGTCGCCGACGTGTGCGCTAAACGTGGTCTGTGGATGCACGTCGACGGCGCCTACGGCGGCGCCGGGCTCGTGGCCCCCTCGATCCGGGCACGTTTCGACGGCATCGAACGCGCCGACTCCTTCATCGTCGACCCGCACAAGTGGCTCTTCGCGCCCTACGACTGCTGTGCCCTGATCTACCGCAACCCCGCGCGCGCCCGCGGGGTGTTCCGCCAGGAGGCCGGCTACCTCGACACGGTGAACCAAGAGGGCGCGGAGTGGAGCGAATGGAACCCTGCGGACTACGCCTACCACCTCACGCGGCGCCCTCGCGGCCTCCCCTTCTGGTTCTCCCTCGCCACCTACGGAACCGACGCCTACCGCGACGCCGTCGAGCAGGTCCTCACGCTCACAAGCCAGACCGTGGACGAGATCCGCCGCCGCGAGAACCTCGAGTTGCTCATGGAGCCCGAGCTGTCCGTCGTCCTGTTCCGCCGCAGGGACTGGTCCGACGCCGACTACGAGCACTGGTGGAAGCGCCTGCTCGAAGCCCAGATCGCCTTCGTCCAACCCACGACCTATCGAGGCGAGCGCGTCGCACGTCTGTGCTTCGTCAACCCCCGCACGACGATCGATCACGTGCTCGCCGTCCTCGGCACGATGACCTGATCGGACGGCTGGTCCTGCGGTGACTCTCGGCGGGGTCAGGAACCGGCCGGGCTACAGCTCGCGGAACTGCTGCACGGCGTCGGGCCGCGCCGGCGGCACGCCGCCACCGTCGATCCGGGACTTGATGGTCTCCAACCGGGCGATCCGCTCGGCCGTGGGCGGGTGGGTGGAGAACAACCCGCTCATCCCCTTCCCGCGCAGCGAGGCCATCGGGTTCACGATGAACAGGTGGGCCTCGGCCGGGCTGACGCTCGCGAGCGCCGGGATCTGCCGGGAGGTCTGCTCCAGCTTGCGGAGCGCGCTCGCGAGCGCATCGGGGTCCTTCGACAAGAACGCGCCGGACTCGTCGGCCTGATATTCGCGTGAGCGCGAGACGGCCATCTGGATCATCATCGCCGCCAGCGGCGCGAGGATCCACGCGACGAGCATGCTCATGCCGCCGCCCTCTCGATCGCTGCCGAAGAAGAACCCGAAGCGGGCGATGAACGTGATGCTCATGCCTATGGCCGCCGCGATCGAGGAGATCAGGATGTCGCGGTTGACCACGTGGGACAGCTCGTGCGCGAGCACCCCGCGGAGCTCGCGCTCGTCCAGCAACTGCAAGATGCCCGCCGTGACGGCGACGGAGGCGTTGCTCGGGTTGCGCCCCGTGGCGAACGCGTTGGGCTGCGCCATCGTGGAGACGAAGATCTTGGGCATCGGGATCCGCTCGTCGGCTGCCAGCTCCCGCACGATCCGGTAGAGCGCCGGCTGCTCTTGCTCGGTGACAGGCTTCGAACGAGTGGTGGCGATCGCGATCTTGTCCGAGTACCAGTACATCGCGGCGTTGAAGATCAAGCCGATCCCCAGGAAGATCAGCGCCCCGGTGCTGGTCCCCAGCTTCGTGAAGGCCCCTACCGCCCCGCCGACCAGGACGAAGAGGCCGCCCATCGCGGCGATCAAGGTCCAGGTCTTGATCCGATTGATCCCGGGCGTCATCTCGCGCTCCTCTGCATGCATCGCCGCTGTACCCAGCGTCTCAAGGAAGATTCGCTACGTCGACCCACGAGGTTCGCCGCCCCGGGTGGGAACCGTCACGAACCCTGGGAGCGACGGCCCGCAGAGGGGAACATCTGGACTGAGCGAGCGCGCCCGAAGGCGGCGCGCGATGCGAGGGAAGCGTTCCCCGCAGCGGGCCGCCGCGGACAACGTCACGCGTCAGCCCTCAACCGGAGATACCTACCCAGGGATCAGCGTCGAAAGATCGGCCAGCCGCGCGAACGGGTTCGGAAGGATGAAGATCGCGAGGATCGCGAGCGCCGCCACCCCGACCACGGCCGTGACGAGCCACGACGTCCGCAGGGGGGACTCGTCCGCGGCGGGCTTGAAGATCATCTGGCGCGGGACCGCGAAGTAGTAGAAGACGCTGATCACGGAGTTCACAAGCATCAGCACGGCGAGCCACACGCCGAGCGATCCGCCCCGGTCGACGGCCGCGCGGAAGATGAGGATCTTGGCCCAGAACCCGCCGGTGGGCGGCACGCCGGCAAGGGAGATCCAGAACAACGTCATGGCCACCGCCAGGAAGGCCGAGCGGCGGGCGAGCCCAGCGAAATCCGCGATGAGCAGCCGCGGCGAGGTTCGACTCACGGCCACCGCCACGGCGTAGGCACCGATGGTCATGACTCCGTAGATCAAGATGTAGGTCACGGCCGAGGAGAACGCCGTGTGATTGTTGGCGGGGTCGGCGGTCACCAACGCGAACGGCAGCAGGATGTAGCCCGCCTGCGCGATCCCGGAGTACGCCAGCAGGCGCACCACCTGCGTCTGCTTCAACGCGATGAGGTTCCCCACGAACATCGTGGCCACGGACAGCAGCGCGAAGATCGGCACCCAGAACTCGTACTGGTGGATGAACGCCACGAACATGAGCTGGAGGAGGCCCGCGAAGCCGGCGGCGCTGGACGCGACCGCCAGGAAGGCCGCCACCGGCACCGGCGAACCCTCGTAGGTGTCGGGCGCCCAGAACTGGAACGGCACCGCGCTCACCTTGAACGCGAAGCCCACCACCACGAACAAGATCGCGGCGAGCGCCATCGTCTCCTGGCCGCCGGAGATCCCCGCGAGCTTCGCCGCGATGCCCTCCAGACGAGTCGTGCCCGTGAGCCCGTAGATCACGCTCATGCCGTACAGCATGACCGCGGTGGAGAGCACGCCGATCAGGAAGAACTTGAGGCCCGCCTCGTTGGAACGCAGGTCGTTCTTGCGGAACGCCGACATCAAGAAGCCAGGCGCGGACACGAGCTCCAGGGAGATGAAGAGCATCAGCAGGTCGCGCGAGGCCGGCATCAGCAGACACCCGAGGAACGAGGTCAACAGCAAGAAGTAGTACTCGCCCTGGTAGAAGCCGCCCTCGCGGAAGTAGCGCAGCGAGATGGCCAGCACCACGATCGCGACGATCAGGAAGAAGACCTGGAACAGCAGCGCGAAGTTATCGAGCACGAAGACGCCGCCGAACGCCACCCGCGGGGTGCTCCCGATCAGGGTGAGCGTGGCCACGAGCGTCGCGATCACGCCCACCAGCGCCAGCGGCATGGCCAGCCACTTGCGCCGCGCCGACAGGAAGACGTCGACGATCAACACGAGCAGGATCGTGCCCGAGAGGATGAACTCCGGCAGGAGCGCGTGGTAGTCGATGTTCACGGGGGCCTGGTCATCCGCCGAAGAGGGCCGAGAGCGCCTGCGCCCCGGTCTGGGTGAGGTTGAAGATGATCGCCGGGAACAGCCCCAGGATCACGATGAACGCGAGCAAGGGCACCCACGAGACCCACTCCACCGCGATGATGTCGCGGAAGCTCTTGGCCTGCCAGCGCTCGGGCATCGCACCCATGTCCACGCGCTGGATCATCCACAAGAAGTAGCCGGCCGTGAGCACCGTGCCCACGCCGCCCGCGATCATGAAGCCGCGGAACAGCGCCACGTTGAGCCCCGGCGCGGGGCTGAACGAGGACAGGAGCGCCATGACCTCGCCCCAGAAGCCGGCGAGCCCGGGTAGGCCGAGGGACGCGATCGCCACGAACGCGAAGATGCCGCCCATCTTCGGCAGCTCGGCCATCAGGCCTCCGCCGATCTCGGCGATCTCGCGCGTGTGGTAGCGGTCGTAGATGGAACCCACGCAGAAGAACAGCATGCCGGTGATGATGCCGTGGGCCACCATGCCGAAGACCGCGGCCTGGATCCCGATGGTGGTGAGCGTCGCGATCCCCAGCATCACGAACCCCATATGCCCCACCGAGCTGAACGCGATCAGCCGCTTGAGGTCCTTCTGCGCCAGGCAGGCGAGCGAGGCATAGATGATGCCGATCGCGGCCAGCAGGCCGATCCACGGCGCGTAGGTGCGAGCGCCCTCGGGCAGCATCGGCAGCGCGATCCGGATGAACCCGTACGTGCCCATCTTCAGCATGACGCCCGCCAACAGGACCGATCCGATGGTGGGGGCCTCCGTGTGGGCGTCTGGCAGCCAGGTGTGGAACGGCCACATCGGCACCTTCACCGCGAAGCCCAGGGCCACCGCGCCGAACACGACGAGTTGGAACGTGTGGCTGAACCCACCCGCCGCCCCGAAGGCCGTGAGCACCTGCATGTCGAACGTGTGCACGCCGTCGACCGTGGGGCCGCTGAAGTACATCGCCAGGAACCCCAGCAGCATGAAGACGGACCCGAACAACGTGTACAGGAAGAACTTGATGGAGGCGTACTCGCGGTTGGTGGAACCCCAGATCCCGATCAAGAAGTACATCGGCACGAGCACGAGCTCCCAGAAGACGAAGAACAGGATCAGGTCGAACGCGATGAAGGTGCCGGCCATGCCGGTCTCGAGCAGCAGCATGAGGGCGAGGAACGCCTTGGTGCGACCGGCCTCGGGCACGTACCTCCACGAGTAGATCGCGCACAGGAACGAAAGGAGGAAGGTCAAGACGTAGAGCGGGAGCGAGATGCCGTCGATGCCCACGTGGTAGCGCGCGCCGATCACGGGGATCCATTTCACGTCCAGGACGTACTGCAGGCCGTCCTTGCCGTGCTCGAACCCCAGCGCCATGGCGACGGCGAACACAAGAGCTGCCCCCGTGAACACGATCGCGAGCCCGCGGACGGCCTTGTCCTTCTCCTTCGGCATGAACAGGATGACAACCGCGCCGAGGATGGGCAAGAAGGTGGTGATCGTGATCGCCGAGTTCTGCCAGGTCATGGGTTCGTTCTCCCTCTCACGCGATCTTGATGAAGACGACTGCAAGCGCGACGACGCCCACGAATAGGCCCGCCGCGTACCACTGAACGTTGCCGGATTGGATGAACTTCAAGGCGCCGGCGGCCTGGCCGGTCAGGTCGCCGAGCCCGTTCACGACGCCGTCGATCACGTTGCGGTCGAACCAGATCACCAGCCTCGCCACCCCGCGGGCGAGCGCGGCCATACCGTTCACGATGCCGTCCAGGACGTTCTGGTTGAACCAGTACACGCCGGCCGAGAGCTTGTCGCGGGTTGGGAGCACGATGGCGCGCATGTAGAAGGCGTCGATGTAGTAGCGCTCCTGGAACACGCCCCAGAGCGGGCCGAGCGTGGCCTCCATGGGGTCCGGCTCGCGGTAGGTCTTGTACAAGGCGTACCCCCCGAGGATGCCCGCCACCGCCAGCACGGTGCCCAGCAGCCCGATCCACGGGACGAACTTCGCCGCCTCGATGACGTCGTAGAACACCCATTTCCCGAACACGGCGCCCAGCTGCGGCGCGCCCAGGAGCCCCACGAACGTCGTCACGCCCGCGAGGATCACGAGCGGTCCGGACATGGAGGGCGGCGACTCGTGGGGGCTGGCGTGGCCGCGGTAATCGCCGTAGAACGTGAGCAGCATCATGCGCGCGGTGTAGAACGCGGTGAGCAGCGCGGTGAACAGGAACGCCGCGAACAACCAGTAGTGGTGCGTCTCCTGCGCCACCACCAGCAACTCGTCTTTGGACCAGAACCCCGCGAACGGTAAGATGCCGGCCAGGGCGAGCGAGCCGATCAGCATGGTCCAGAACGTGATGGGCATCTTCTTGCGCAGGCCGCCCATGTCGCTCATGTTGTTGGAGTGCACGGCGTGGATCAGGGACCCGGCGCACAGGAACAGCAACCCCTTGAAGAACGCGTGCGTGAACAGGTGGAAGAACCCGGCCGTGAGGCCCGCGGCGCCGAGCGAGAGCCCGCCCACCATGTAGGCGAGCTGGGACAGCGTGGAGTACGCCAGCACGCGCTTGATGTCGTTTTGCACGATCGCGAGCAGGGCGGCGCCCACCATCGTGATCACGGCTACGACGCTCACGACGGTGAGCACCCACGGGCTCGCGTCCAGGAAGATCTCGAAGAGCCGCCCGACGAGGTACACGCCGGCCGCCACCATCGTCGCCGCGTGGATGAGGGCCGACACCGGCGTGGGCCCCGCCATCGCGTCGGGAAGCCAGACGTGCAGGGGGAACTGCGCGGACTTGCCCACGGTCCCGCCGAACAGGAGGATCGCGGCCATCGATACGTAGAGCGCCGAGACGCCGGGCATCCCGATGGCCTCGGTGACCCCGCGGATCGACGTGGTCGTGAATCCGGTGGCCGCGATCAGCGCGAAGATCCCGAACATGAACGGCACGTCGCCGATGCGCGTGGTGATGAACGCCTTGATGGACGCGTTCGAGTTCTCCTTCTCCTCCCACCAGTGGCCGATCAAGAGGTACGAGCAGATGCCCATGACCTCCCATCCGATCAGCAGCTGGATCAGGTTGTTGGAGATCACCACCGTGAGCATCGCGGCGGTGAACATGGACAGCACGAAGTAGAACCACGTGAACCGTTTGTCGCCGTGCATGTAGCCGAGCGAGTAGATGTGCACCATGAGCGAGATGAAGCAGACGACCACCAGCATGATCGCCGTGAGCCCGTCGACCAGGATGCCCAACTCCAGATGCAGCGGTCCGACCTGGAACCACGACATCGCCGACTCGTACGGTCCCCCGCCCTGGATGAAGTGCCAGAGGACGCCGAACGACATCGCGCATGCGGCGCCCACGAACACGATGCCGTAGACCGAGCCGCGGCCCGGTGTGCGCTTGCCGAAGAACAGGGTGATGACCGCGGAGACGAACGGCAGGAGGGGGATCACCCAGGCGTACTTGAGGAAGACGCTCACGGCGCCCGTGCTGACCGTGACCGTTTCGGCTACCACTTGAGGAGGCTCACCTCGTCCACGTTGATCGACTGACGGTTGCGGAAGAGCAGGATCACGATCGCCAGCCCGATGCCGACCTCGGCCGCGGCCACCGCGATCACGAACAGCGCGAACACCTGTCCCGTGACGTCCTTGAGGTAGGCGGAGAACCCGACCAGGTTCACGTTGACGGCGTTCAGCATCAACTCGATAGCCATCAACACCATGATCGCGTTGCGGCGCGCCAGGACGCCGTATACACCGGCCGAGAACAGCAACGCGGAGAAGAAGAGCACGAACGGCAACCGGATCATGCGCCGTCGTCCTTGCGAGCAAGCACGATGGCGCCGATCAGCGCAGCCAGCAGCAGGAACGAGATGGCCTCGAACGGCAGGATGTAGCTGCGGAAGATCGCGTCGCCGACCACCGCTGTGCTCCCGGAGAACGAGCCGTAACTCTTGGAGGCGTCCTGCAACGGCCACGCCTGCTGGATCAGGAAGACGAGCCCGGCGAACACGCCGGCGCCCACGATCGCGCCGATCCACCGCTGTTGGTTGTCCAGCGTGTCGCGTCCGATAGGTGCCTTGGTGAGCATGAGTCCGAACAGGAACAAGATGACGATGGCGCCCACGTAGATCAGGATCTGCACCCAGCCGACGAACTCCGCCCCGAGCACGAGGTACGTCGCGCCGACGCAGAGCAACGTCACCACGAGATAGAGCGCCGCGTGCACGACGTTGCGCGCCGTGACGACCGCGACGGCGCTGACGCTGCCCACCATCGCGAGCACCAGGAACGCATACTCCTGTGCCGTCACGAGGCCTCCTCCTCGGGAGCCTCTTCCGGGGCTTCGGCGCCTTCTTCCAACGCGGGAGGCGGCAGCACCGTGTAGGTCCAGTCCTCCAGCCGCTCCTTCTCGTGCACGAGCTCGGCCTGCCCGTACTCCGAGTATTCGAACTCGGGGCTCCAGAACAGCGCGTCGAAGGGGCAGACCTCCACGCAGATGCCGCAGTACATGCACAGCGCGTAGTCGATAGCGAAGCGGTCGAGGATCTTGGCCGAGCGCGCCCTGCCACCCGCCGCGGGCTCGTGCTGCTCCTTGTGCGCGTCGATATAGATGCACCAATCGGGGCACTCGCGCGCGCACTTGTAGCAGACGGTGCAGTTCTCCTGTTTGAGGGCGATGACTCCGCGCGTGCGCGCGGGGAGGTCGGGCTTGACGTGGGGGTACTGCTGGGTCATGGCAGGGCGCAGCATGGTCTTGAGGGTGACCCCGAGCCCCTTCAGGAGCCCCTGCCCGAACCCCGACTCCGGTTGGTCCTTCTTCTCGTTCTCCACGCTCCCCCGCCCCTCTATTGCGCCGCGACCTTGACGAACGCGGTACCCAGGATCCAGACCAGCGAGATCGGGATCAACGCGAGCCAGGCGAACCGCTGGAGCTGATCCTCCCGCAGGCGCGGGTAGGTCGCCCGCAGCCAGATGACGAAGAACGATAGCGCGATGATCTTGCCCATCATCCACACGGGCGGCGGCAACGGGATCAAGGGCAGCCCCAGGTAGCCGCCCAGGAACAGCACCGAGGCGACCCCCGAGAGCGCCACGATGCCGCCGTACTCCGCCAGCAGGAAGAAGGCGAACTTCAGCCCTGTGTACTCGGTGTAGGCGCCGAAGATGATCTCCGAGTCCGCCACGGGCATGTCGAAGGGCGGGCGCGTGAGCTCGGCGATCGAGGCCATCATGAAGATCAAGAAGAGCGGGAACAACGGGACCACGTTCCACAGCCCGCGCTGCGCCTCCACGATCCCCACCAAGGACAGGGTGCCGGCGAGCATCACGACGCCGGCGGCGGCCAGGACGAGCGGGAGCTCGTAGGCGATGAGCTGTGCTGCGGCGCGCAGCGCCCCGATCAGCGAGAACTTGTTAGCGGAGGACCAGCCGGCCATCAGCACACCGATCACCGATACCGACGACATCGCCATCACGAAGAAGATCCCCACGTCGAGATTCAGGGCGAACGCCGTCGGGCTGAATGGCAGCACCACCAAGATCGCGATGTACGGGATCATGGCCACCGCGGGCGCGAGGGTGAACACCGTGCGGTCGGCCGCCTCCGGGACGATGTCCTCTTTCTGGATGAACTTCACGCCGTCGGCGACGAGCTGGGCCCACCCGTGAAAGGCGCCGGCCTCCATGGGCCCTACCCGGGACTGCATGTGGGCCAGCACCTTGTGCTCCATGTAGCCCACCACCAGCGGCACCACCAGGAAGAAGAGCATCACCACGACCGTCTTGAGGACGAGGGCCAACCAGAAGTTGCCGGTCCAGTCGTCGAAGATGGATACGCCGGTGGTGGCGATCACTCGTCCTCGTCCTCCTCGCCCTCGACGGCGCCCGGCCACGGCTTGGCCTGGCGGGTCATCAGGGCGAAGTCCTTGCGGAGCGGATAGCCTTCGAACGGCTCGGATAGCAGCAGCTTCACGGGCTGGGGATGCCCCTCGAAGCGGATCCCGAACATCTCCATCGTCTCGCGCTCGTGCCAGTTGCACGTGGGGTAGAGGTCCGAGACGGTGGGGCACACCGGGTTCTCGTGCGGCAGCCGGACGCGCACGCGGACGTTGTGATGGTGCGTGGTCGAGAAGACGTGCGTCAGGACTTCGAAGCCGCCCTCATCGCCGCGGTCCACGGCGCCCGTGAAGTCGCAGTAGTCGCACGCGAACTCGGGCTCGTCGCGCAGGAACCGAACCAGGTCGTGGTAGCGCTCCACCGTGACCGTCACGACGGGGTGGCCGAAGGCGTCGGCGGCCTCCGTGACGTCCGCCCCGAACCGAGCGCGGAGCCGGGAGACCACCTCCTCAGGAGGGAGCGGGCTGGGCGTGATGGCCACGGAACTTCTCCTGGATGTCCTCGTCCTTGATCTTCTCCTGCAGCTTGATGATGCCGTGGAGGAGCGCCTCGGGGCGCGGGGGGCAGCCGGGCACGTAGACGTCGATGGGGACGATCTGGTCAACGCCCTTGGTGACCGAGTAGGAGTCCCAGTACGGACCACCGCAGTTGGAGCACGAGCCGAACGAGATCACGTACTTGGGCTCGGGCATCTGGTCGTACACGCGCTTGAGGGCCGGGGCCATCTTGTCCGTGAGTGTGCCGGCCACCACCAGCAGGTCCGCCTGGCGGGGGCCGTGCGCGAAGGGGATCACGCCCAGCCGGATGAAGTCGTTCTTCGACGTGGACGCGGCGATGAATTCGATGGCACAGCAGGCGAGGCCGAAGTTCATGACCCACAGGGAATACCGGCGGCCCCAGTTGAGGATGAACTTGACGGGTTGGACCTTCGGCAGCGGGGTCTTGTCGGTGATCAGGCCCACTTCAAGACCCCCTTCCGCCAGGCATAGAGCAGCCCTACCGCGAGGATCAAGACGAACAGCGCCATCTCGAACACCGCCGTGTAGCCGAGGCGCTGGAACACCCGGGCCCAGGGGAACAGGAACACGCTCTCCACGTCGAAGATCACGAAGAGGAAGCCGTAGACGTAGTAGCGGACCTGGCTCTGCGACCAGCCCTCGCCGACCGGGTCGATGCCGCACTCGTAGGTGGTGAGCTTGCTGTGGTTGGGGTTATGCGGGGCCACGAGCCGGGCGGTCCCAAAGGCGACACCCACCAACAAGGCCCCGGCGACCAAGACCGCGAGCACGACCGCGTAGGACTCGAAGTAGTTAGGCATGACCCCTCTCTCGCGCGCGGATCCTAGCAGGATCCCATGGGCGAACCGGCCGGCCGATCACGCGGGTTGCTCCGCTCCGCAGCGCGCCGCCAGGAAGCGCGCGAGCTGGACGAGGGCGTGGCGAGCGGGCCCGGTCGACAGCCGCTCCGCGAGGCCGATGGCACGCGCAACCTCGTCGGTCACGGCGGCACGGGCGTGTTCGACCGACCCCCCGCTTCGCACGATCTCGAGCGCGCGATCCAGCATCTCGCCGTCGGGAGCTCCGTGGCCGAGGATCCGCGCGAGCTCCTCACGCCGTTCGTTGTGGGCGAGGGCGTGGAGCACCGGCAGGGTGTAGACGCCCTCCTTGAGGTCGACGCCCGGCTCCTTGCCCAGCTCCATCTGCGATGCCGTGATGTCCATGATGTCGTCGGAGAGCTGGTAGGCCATCCCCAGGGCATCGCCGAAGGCCTCCAGGATGTCCGTGCGCTCGGGCGTGGCGTCGGACAACATGCCTCCGAGGCGGCACGACGTACCGATCAGCGAGGCCGTCTTGCGCCGGATGATCTCCAGGTAGTTCCCCACCGCTTGATCCACCTTCGCGGAGCTCTCCACCTCGCGGATCTGACCGTCGCACAGCACCGCGATCGTTCGCGCGAGGAGCCGGCATACCTCGGTGCCCAGCTCGGTGGAGATCTCCGAGGCGCGCGCGAACAGGAAATCGCCCGTGAGGATCGCCACGGTGTTGTCCCACCGGCTGTTGGCGCTCGGGGCCCCCCGGCGCGCATCCGCCTCGTCGATCACGTCGTCGTGGTACAGCGTGGCGAGGTGCACGAGCTCGATGGAGACCGATCCCGGGATCAACCGAGGGTCGGCGGGATCGCCGAAATACCCGGCGAGCAGGACGAGCATCGCTCGGAACCGCTTGCCTCCCGCGGCGATCAGGTAGGAGGACGTTTCCGATAGCAGGCCCGAAGACTCCACCCGCACGGACTTCTCGAGGGCCTGCTCGACCTGGTCCAGGTGCGTTCGGACCTCCGACTCCAACGCGGCGTCGGGGGCCTCCAATCCGGGGATCACACGGCGGCTCATCGCATCCTCACCATCTCAGCACCGAGGCGTCCCGCAACAAGCCGGTGATGAGGCCGGGCAGCACGCCGAGCAGGATCGTAGCTCCGGCGAGGACGACGAGGGCCACCCGGGGCATCAACGAGGGATCTTCGTCGTGGGAGCCCTCGGGCTCACGCATGACCATCAGCACCACGACGCGGAGGTAGAAGAACGCCGCGGCCACGCTCGCAAGCGTGCCGATCAGCACGAGGGGCCAGTAGCCGGCGCTGCTGGCGGCAGAGAAGACACCGACCTTGGCGATGAAACCCGCCGTCGGCGGGATGCCGGCGAGCGACAGCAGGAACACGGTCATCAACCCCGCCAACAGGGGGCTGCGCCGGAAGAGCCCCGTGTAGGACGAAAGCGACGTCTGCTCCTCGCCGCGCGCGGACACCAGCATCACGACGCCGAAGGCGCCGAGCGTCATCGCGGCGTACGCCACCAGGTAGAACATCGCCGCGCTGATGCCGACGCTGTTCGCGGAGGTGAGGCCGGTGAGGATGAACCCGGCCTGGGCGATGCTCGAGTACGCGAGCATGCGCTTGACGTCGGTCTGCGCGATCGCGAGCACGGAGCCCACCACGATGGACAGGGCCGCCAGCACCCAGATCACCGGCGTCCAATCCCAGGTGAGCGGCTGCAGGGCCACGTCGAAGACCCGTATCAGCGCCAGGAACGCGGCGGCCTTGGTCGAGGTCGACATGTAGGCGGTCACCGGGGTGGGCGCCCCCTGATAGACGTCGGGGGTCCACATGTGAAACGGCACGGCCGAGACCTTGAACGCGAAGCCCACCACGAGGAACGCCATGGCGAGCAGTGCGATCGCCTGGTTGCCGGTCGTGCCGGAGAGCGCGCGCGCCATGGCGGTGATGTACGTGGTGTTCGTCGCGCCGTAGGCCATCGCCACGCCGTAGAGGAAGAAGGCCGAGGAGGCCGCGCCCAGGAGGAAATACTTGACCGCGGCCTCGTTCGAGGCGCGACGCCCCGTGATACCGGTGAGCACGTAGAGCGACAGCGACAGGATCTCGAGCGCCAGGAACGTCACGATCAGGTCGGCCGAGGCAACGATCAAGGTCATCCCCGAGGTCGCGAACAACACGAGCGGGAAGAACTCCCCGCGGGGCTGCGGTTCGGAACGCTCCAGGTAGTGCTTCCCGTACAGCACGCCGAACGCGGCGATCGCGATGACCAGCAGCCGGCCCACGACGGCGAAACGGTCGGCGTTCACCGTGCCGCCCAGCACCGTGGCGTCGCCCGACCAGTTCCACAAGATGATCGAGGAGGCCGCGGCCATGGCGAGCCCCGACATCGCGATGAGGAGGTGCACCAACCGATCGGACCGTTTCGCGACGGCCTCGTACAGGAGGCCTACGATCGCGAAGGCCACCAGGAAGAGCTCCGGCAGGACGGGACCGAACACGAGGGTCGGGGTGTCGATCATGGCGGGCTCTCCTGCGCCTGCACCAGGCCGACCTGCGTCGGCTGACCCTGGGGATCCACGTGCACGACGACGGCCTTCGCGGAGGGGTCGATCCGGTCCGTCAGGACCTTGGGATACACGCCGAACACGAGCAGGAGCGAGAGGACGGGCACGAGGACGGCCACCTCGCGCAGACTCACATCGGGCAGGTAGCGGTGCTCCTCACGCACGGGCCCTTGTGCCATCCGCTGGTAGCTCCACAGGAGATAGATCGCGGCGAGGATCACGGCGAGGGCGGCGAGCGACCCGAACCACGGGCTTACGGCGAATGTCCCCACGATCACCAGGAACTCGCCGACGAAGCTGTTGAGCCCGGGCAGTCCCGCCGCCGCGAAGACGGCGAACAAGAACGCGCCCATGAGCCACGGCATCACGCCGGCGAGGCCACCCATCTTCCCCAGATCACGGGTGTGCGTGCGCTCGTACATCATCCCCACCAGGAGGAACAGGGCGCCCGTCGCGAGCCCGTGGTTCACCATCTGCAGGACGCCGCCGGTCAGGGCCTGCTCCGTGAACGCGAAGATCCCCAGCACGACGAACCCCAGGTGCGACACCGACGAGTACGCGACCAACCGCTTGAGGTCCGTCTGGATCAGGGCCACCACCGCCCCGTAGATGATGCCGATCACGGCGAGGATCGAGACGAACGTCGCGAAGTACTTCGCGGCGTCGGGGAACAACGCGAGGTTGAACCGGATCAGGCCGTACGCCCCCACCTTCAACAGGATGCCCGCGAGCAGCACGGATCCGGCCGTGGGAGCCTCGGTGTGCGCGTCGGGCAGCCAGGTGTGCAGCGGGAAGATGGGCACCTTCACGGCGAACGCCACGAAGAACGCCAGGAAGAGCCAGCGGGTGGTCGCCACCGGCAGCCCGTGCGCCACCGCCTGCAGGTCGCGGATGTCGAAGGTGACGTGGCCGAGACTGCTCCCAGCCTGCGCGGCCAGGAACAGGGTGGCCACGAGCAGGAAGGCAGAGCCGGCCATCGTGTAGAGGAAGAACTTGACGGCGGCGTAGATCCGCCGGTCGCCACCCCACCCACCGATCAGCAGGTACATCGGCACGAGGATCGCCTCGAAGAACAGGAAGAACAGGAGCAGGTCGAGCGTCAGGAACGTGCCCAGCACGGCCGTCTCCAGCGCAAGCATGGCGCCCAGGTACAGCCGGACGTCCTTGTCCACCTTCCAGCTCGCGAGGATCGCGACCGGGAACAGGAATGTGGACAGGAGCACCATCCACAAGCTGATGCCATCCACGCCCACGAGGTACTGCAGTCCGATGCTGGGGATCCACGACGCGCGTTCGACCATCTGGTAGGCGGCCAACGAGCTGTCGAAGCGCCCGAGCACGATCATGGAGACCACGAACGTGGCGAGCGCCGTGCTGAGCGCGATCCATCGTGCCGTATCGTTCGACAACCCGCGGCCGAGCAAGAGGATCACGAGGCCCACGAGCGGGAGGAAGATCGTGAGGCTCAGCAGGTGCGCGCTCACAGTCGCAGCCCCACGTACACGAGGATCCCCACGGCCCCCGCGAACAGGGCGAGGGCGTAGGTCCGAACGTACCCGGTCTGGATCTTGCGACCCACCGCCGCGAGCCGCCGCGTCGAGCCCCCGACGGCGTTGACCGTGCCGTCGATGAACCCTGCGTCGAACCGGTAGGCGAGGATGCCAGAAGCGGCCTTCCCGGGCGCCACGAGCACCGTGGCGTAGTAGTCGTCGATGTACCAGCCGTGCTCGAACAACCGTTGGAGCGGTGCCAGCCGCACGCGCAGCGCCATCCAGTCGACCCGCCCGGAAGCGTAGATCACCCACGTCGCGATGAGCGTCCCCACGGCCACCACCGTCGCGATCGCGATCAGCACGGTCGTCGGGAGGCCGAGCGGGCCGCGGGGAACCGCCCCCAGCGCCGACTCGACCCACCGCGAGAAGGCTCCTTCGGGCGACTGTTCCACCACGAACCCCAGCGCGAACGCCCCCACGGCGAGGAGGATGAGAGGCACCGTCATGACGGGCGGCGACTCGTGCGCGTGCTCGGCCGCTTGCGTCCGCGGTCGGCCGAACAGCGTGAGGAACACGAGCCTGCCCATGTACGCGGCAGAGATGACCGCCCCCACGGTGCCGAGCACGTAGACCCACTGATGCCCGGTGTGGTTCGCCACCTCGAGGATCGCGTCCTTGGCGAAGAACCCGGTGAACGGCGGAACGGCCGCGAGCGAGATGGCGCCGATCAAGAACGTCGCCCCGGTGAGCGGCATGCGCCGCAGGAGCCCCCCCATCTGCTTCATGTCCGTCTCTTCGTGCATGCCGTGCATCACCGAGCCCGCCGCCAGGAACATCAGGCCCTTGTAGAAGGCGTGCGCCACGAGCATGAACAGCGCCAGGGCGTAGGCGCGAAGCCCCGCGGCGATGAACATGTAGCCGAGCTGGCTCACGGTGGAGTACGCGAGAACCCGCTTGAGGTCGTCCTGGCCCAGCGCGCACGTGGCCGCATACAGCATCGTGATGAGGCCGATCACGGTCACGACCACGAGCGCGGCGCCGCTCACCTCGAACAGCACGTGCGTGCGCAGGACGAGGTACACGCCCGCCGTCACCATCGTGGCGGCGTGGATCAGGGCGGACACCGGCGTGGGACCGGCCATCGCGTCGGGGAGCCACACGTGCAGGGGGACCTGGGCCGACTTGCCGACCGCGCCCGCGAACAGCAAGAGCGCGATCGTGGTCGCCGCCCCCTTAGACAGCGTGGCGTTGGCGGTCCCGAACACCACCTCGAAGTTCAGGGTCCCGAACTTCATGACGATCATCGCGATGCCGATCAGCATCGCGGTGTCGCCGATGCGGGTGGTGACGAACGCCTTCTTCGCCGCGTTCGCGTTGTCGGTCTTCTCGAACCAGAACCCGATGAGGAGGTAGGAGCACAGGCCCACTCCCTCCCAGCCCAGGTACAGGATCAGGAAGTTCGCGCCCAAGACGAGCATCAGCATGAAGAACACGAACAGGTTCATGTAGGCGAAGAACCGCCCGTACCGCGGATCGCCGTGCATGTAGCCCATGGAGTAGATGTGGATGAGCAGGCCGATGCCCGTGACCACGAGGATCATCGTGGCCGACAGCGCGTCGAGCCGCACGGACGCGTCCACGTTGAAGGATCCGACCTGGATCCAGTCGAACAGGTGCTGCACGTAGAGCCGCTCGTCCCCGCCGAAGCTCGCGAGCTGGCGCACCATCAGCACGGCTATGGCGAACGACCCCGTCATGGCCCCGACGGCCAGCCACCCCGCGAAGCGGCCGAGGCGCCGGCCGAGGAACAGGTTCACGGTGGCGGCAGCCAGCGGCAGCGCTGGCACGAGCCACAGCAGGGGGAGGACGCCGAGGGCCCGGCCGTTGCCGACCGGAGCGAGCTCGGCCGCGAGCGAGGTCACCACCGAAGGGACCTCGCGTCGTCCACGTTCACGCTCTGCGAACGGCGGTACACGGAGACGATGATCGCGAGGCCCACCACGACTTCGGCCGCAGCCACCACCATGGAGAAGAACGCCAACACCTGTCCGTTGAGGTTGCCGTGCAGCCGGGAGAACGCAACCAGCGCGAGGTTCACGGCGTTGAGCTGCAGCTCCACGGACATGAAGATCAGCAGCGCGTTCTTGCGGATCAGCACGCCCATCGTGCCGAGGGCAAACAGGATGCCCGAGAGCAACAAGAAATAGGCGATCGGGGTCCTCACGGGGCGAGGGCCTCCGACGGAGCGGCCGCCGAGCGGGCCTGCGCGTTCTCGTGCGCGTCCAACTCGGCCTGCGTGATCGCGCGCGCCTTACGGTTCGCCAGGACCATCGCGGCGATGGCGGCGATGATCAGCAGGACGGACGTCACCTCGAAGGGGAAGAAGTATCGGGTGAACAGCACCTTGGCCAGGGCCTGGGTGTTGGCGGGGGCGTTCACCTTCTCGAATCCGGCCGGCGCCCGCGTCGCGAACCCGATGCCGGCGCGCAGCGCGAAGAACATCTCCAGCACGAATCCGGCCGCGAGGATCCCGGCCATGGTCCGCATCCCGAACAGGCGCTCCCCCCGCGCCTCGTTGCGGTCGACCCCCAGGAGCATGATCACGAACAGGAACAGGACCATGATGGCGCCGGCGTACACGATGATCTGCACCGCGAAGAGGAACGGGGCGTCGAGCAGCAGGTACATGACCGCGATCGTGAAGAAGTTCACGATGAGGAAGAGCGCCGCGTGCACGGCGTTGCGGCGCGTGAGCATGGCGATCGCCGAGGCCACGGAGACGGGCGCGAAGACCCAGAAGACGAGGTTGTCGAGCGGCACCTACGTGCCCTCCCGGTCGATCTTGTCCTTGCCCATCTCCGGCGGGGGCTCGAGCAGCCGCTCCTTGTTCCAGACGGCATCCTCGCGGCTGGTGAAGGCCATCTCGAAGTGGCTGGTGAGGGTGAGCGCGCGAGTGGGACACGCCTCGACGCACAGGCCGCACATGATGCAGCGCAGGTAGTTGATCTGGTAGTCCTTCGCGTAGCGCTCGCCGGGGCTCACGGCGTGCTCGGGATCGTTGTCGGCGCCCTCCACCCAGATGGCGTCGGCTGGGCACGCGTAGGCACACAGCTCGCACCCGATGCATTTCTCCAGCCCGTCTTCGTGGCGATTCAGCAGATGTCGCCCGGTGTGCGCGCGCTCGGGGATCTCCGCGATCTCCTTGGGGTACTCCTGGGTGTTGTCGGCGCGGAACGTTTGCTTGAAGACCGTGCCCATGCCCTTGGCGAGCGCCCACGAAGCGTCGAGGAACCCCGGCTGCGGCTCGGGCGTCTCCGGCGTCCGCGGCTCGTCGCTCACGAGGTCACCTCTTCGTCGGCGGGCTCGGGAGACCCCGTCCTCAGGGCGGGCAGGAGCAGGCTCGCCAAAGCCACCACGCCCAGGACCGCGGCGCCGCCGATCAGGATCGAACGGCGTTGGAAGTGATCGGGGAGCACGACCACGGCGCCCGTGATCAACACCCACACCAGCCCGAACGGGATCAACACCTTCCACCCGAAGCTCATCAGCCGGTCGTAGCGCATGCGCGGCATCGTGGCGCGGATCAGGATCAGGACGTAGATCACGGCCGTGAGCTTGAGCAGGAACCACAGGAAGGGCCCGAGCCACGCCCAGGCCCCGTGGAACGGCCAGTACCCGCGCCACCCGCCCAAGAACAGCGTGACGGCGACGGCGGACACGGTCACGGTGTTCACGTACTCGCCGAGGTAGAACATCGCGAACTTGATGCCCGAGTACTCGGTGTGGAAGCCGGCCACCAACTCCGTCTCGGCCTCCGCGAGGTCGAACGGCGGGCGGTTCGTCTCGGCGAGCGCGCCGATCAGGAACACCACGAACGCCGGGAACTGGGGGATCACGTTCCAGAATCGATCCTGCGCCGCCACGATCTCGGACATCCGCAGGTGCCCGCTGTACATGATCACGGCCACGATGGCGAGGCTCATGCCCACCTCGTAGCTCACCATCTGCGCGCTCGAGCGCACCGCGCCCAGCAGCGGGTAGTTCGAGCCGCTCGACCAGCCCGCGAGCACCACGCCGTAGACGGCGATGGAGGTCATGGCCAGGACCCAGAGGACCCCGATGTTGAGGTCGGTGAGCTGGAACGGCACCACGCGCCCGAAGAGCAGGACCGGGGCGCCGAACGGGATCACCGCGAACGCCAGGAACCCGGGGAACATCGCGAGGATCGGCGCGAGGTTGTAGACGCCGCGGTCCGCGTTGGTGGGCGTGATGCCCTCCTTGAAGAAGAGCTTGATGCCGTCCGCGAGGGTGATGAGCACGCCGCGCGGCCCGGCGCGCATCGGCCCCATGCGGGTCTGCATGTCGGCGATCACCTTGCGCTCCATCCAGATGTAGAGCATCACCGCGATGAGCAGCGCGAAGAACACCATCACGACCCGCACGATCAACAGGCCCCAGTCGAAGAAGCCCATCAGGCAGACACCTCGTCGCCGACCGCCTCGGCGGCGGTTCCCGCGACCGCCTCCAGGGTGGCCCTGGCGTCGAACGTCCCGCTCAGGAGTGTGTTCGCCGCGAGGCCGGGCTGGTTGAAGGGCACGAACACGGTCCCTGGGGCGATGTGCGGCGTCACCCGCAGCGGCAGCTCCGCCTCGCCGGCCTCCGTGCGCACGCGCGCACGGCCGGCGTCGGCGATCCCGAGCGCGGCGGCGTCCTCGGGGTGCACCTCGACGAACGCGTCGGGCTCGAGCGCCGCCTTGAGCTCATCGGCGCGCTCGCTGAGCCTGCCCTCGTCCACCAGGAGGGGGTAGGTGACCAGCGCGAGACCCTCCGACGCCGACGCCGACGCCGAGGCCGAGGCCGGGTCCTCGCGGGGCGGCAGCGCGAGCGTGATGGGGCGAGGCCCGAGGAGGCGCGCCATCTCCTCGTGCAGCTGCTCGAGCGTCTCGAACCCCAGGTCGCCGCCGCAGGCGAGGGCGAGGCCCGCGGCGATCTCCCAGTCCGGCCGGGACAGCCCCGGTGCCCCGCGCACCGGCCGAAGCATCTGCCCGCGACCCTCCCAATCCGTGACGTGCCCGGTCTTCTCCAAGAACGCGGCGGCGGGCAGGAACGCCGACGCGAAGGGTTCGAGCGACCCGAGCTCCAGCGATTGCACCACGGTGTAGGGCACGTTCTGCAGCGCTCGCAACGCCAGCGCCGCGTCGGGGGCATCGCGCAGGGGATCCACCCCCACCAGGAACAGCACGTCGATGTCCCCGTCGGCGCAGGCCTGCAGGATCGCCCGCGCGTCGCGCCCCGGTTCGCGATCCATCACCGGGCCCCAGACGGCCTCGACCTCGTCCAGGCCATCCGCGGACGTGCGCCCGCCCGGGAGCAGGCGTGGATGCACGCCGGCGCGCAGCGCTCCTCGATCGTTCGCGCGGCGCGTGACGTAGGTGAACCGAGCCCCGGCATCGAACGCCAGCGCCATCGCCTCCTCCGCGCCGCCCGCGGGCCCGGCGAGCCGCTCGCCCGCGATCACGACGGCGTCCTCGCCCGCGTCTCGCAGCGCGCCGACGGCTTCGTCGAACGCGGCGTTGCCGGTGGGGCCCTCCCCGGCGAGGAGCCGGGCGGCTTCTTCGGGCGAGGTGAGGATGTGCGCGGCGACGTCGTGCAGGCGCGTGCGGCGCGGGTGCAGCACCCACAGGCGCGCGCCCCGCGCTGCCGCCTTGCGCAGACGCAGGTGCAGGATCGGGATCTCCTGCTCCGCGTCGAGGCCCGCCACGAGGATGACCTTGGCGCGTTCGACGTCCTTGTAGGACACCGACAGGGGCTGGGCCGCGACGTAGCGCTCCGCCTCGCCCGCCCCCGGCGAGCGACGATGGTCCAGGTCGTTCGTGCGCAGGACGGTTCGGGCCAGCTTGGACAGGGCGTAGTAGTCCTCGTCCATGAGGCGGCCGCCGGTGAGGATCGCCACCCGGGCGCCCGCCGCCCGCCCGGCCACCTGCGTAAGCACCTCGCCGAACGAGGCGGGCTCCAGCCCACGGTCCCGGATCAACGGCGTGGTGAGACGCTCCGGCGCATCGGGGAAGCGGAACGCGAAACGGCCCTTGTCGCAGAGCCAGGCGTCGTTCACATCGTAGTCGGAGCGCGCGAGCTGGCGGACGACCTCGCCGCGGCGCACGTCCACCTTGACGTTGCACCCCGCGCTGCAATGTGGGCAGATCGAATCCACGGTGGACAGGTCGAACGGGCGGGCCACGAAACGGTAGGGCTCCGCGGTGAGCGCGCCGACGGGGCAGATCTGGACCGTATTGCCGCTGAACGGGCTTTCGAAGTCCTCGCCCGCCGCGATCGATACGCGCTCCCCTGCCCCGCGAGCGAACAACTCGATGAAGCGGTCCCCTGAGATCTCGTCGCAGAACCGCGTACACCGCGCGCACAGGATGCAGCGCTCGCGATCGAGGTTCACCAGTGGGGAGAGCGGGATCGGCTTCACGAACGTGCGCTTGGCCTCGATGAAACGGGTGTCGCCGGGCCCGTACGCGATCGTCTGGTCCTGCAGCGGACACTCACCGCCCCGGTCGCAGATCGGGCAGTCCAGGGGGTGGTTCAGCAGCAGGAACTCCAGGTTCGCCTCCTGTGCCTGCGCGACGGTCTCGTCCGTGTTCTGGGTCTTGACCACCATGCCGGGTGCCACGCCCACGGTACAGGACGTCGCGAGCTTGGGCTGCCCCTCGATCTGGACGTAGCACTGGCGGCACGCGCCGGCAGGCTCGAGCAGGGGGTGATCGCAGAACCGCGGGATCTCGATGCCGAGCTGCTCTGCCGCGCGGATTATCAGCGTGCCCTTGGGCACGGTGACCTCCTTCCCGTCCACCGTGAGGGTCACCCCGCCCCTCACGAGGCCACCTCCGACGGCGGCGCCATCGCGAGGGCGTCGGGGTCCGTCCCAGCCTGAGGATCCGGTGCCCGCAGCGGGCAGCGACCCAGGCGAACGTGCTCCTCGTACTCGTCACCGAAATGCTCGAGCGAGGAGGTGATCACGGCAGCGGTGCCGTCGGCGAGCGCGCAGAACGCGCGGAACAGGAAGTTCGTGCCCATGTCGTGCATGAGGGGGATGTCTCGTTCGCGCCCCAACCCGTCCTCGAGCCGCCCCAGCACCCTGGTGGCCCACCAGCTCCCCTCGCGGCACGGTGTGCACTTGCCGCAGGACTCGTGTGCGTAGAACCGCACCATGCGCTCGGCCGCCTCCACCACGCAGTCGGTGTCGTCCATCACCATCACCGCGCCGGTGCCGAGCAACGAGCCCGCCTCCGCGATCGATTCGTAGTCCAGGGAAACGTCGATCGACGCCGCGGTGAGCAGCGGCGTGGACGAGCCGCCCGGGGTGAACGCCTTGAGCGCCCGGCCGTGGAGCACGCCCCCGCCGAGGTCTTCGAGCAGCACGCGGAAGGGGGTGCCCATGGGGATCTCGTAGTTCCCCGGGCGCTCGACCTTCCCGCTGATCGTGAACATCTTCGTGCCCGGCGACTTCTCCGTCCCCTGCGAGCGGAACCAATCGGCGCCTCGAGCCACGATGTCGGGGACGTTCATGAGCGTCTCGACGTTGTTGATGACCGTGGGGCTCGCGTACAGGCCTTCGACGGCGGGGAAGGGGGGGCGCAGGCGGGGCTCCCCGCGGAGCCCCTCGAGCGAGTTCAGCAGGGCCGTCTCCTCCCCGCAGATGTAGGCACCGGCGCCCCGGTGCAGGACGATCTCCAGGTCGTAGTCGCTGCCGGCGATCCCCTTGCCCAGGTAGCCGCCCGCGTAGGCCTCCTCCAGCGCTCGCTGCATCACCATGCCTTGCCACAGGTACTCACCGCGGACGTAGATGAAGGCGAGGTGACACTCGATGGCCTTGGCGGCGATGGCCGTGCCTTCGATCAACCGGTGCGGGTCGCGCTCGGCCAGCTCTCGGTTGTTGCACGTGCCGGGCTCCGACTCGTCATAGTTCGCGGTCACGTAGGTTGGCTTGCCCGTGTCCTGGGGGACGAAGGACCATTTCATGCCCGTGGGGAACCCGGCGCCGCCGCGTCCACGCAGGCCCGAGTCCTTCACCACCTGGATGAGATCCGCCCCGGACATCTCCAGCGCGGCGCGCAGCGCGCCGTACCCTCCCTTAGCCACGTACCCGGCGAGCGTGGCGACGCTCGGGTCGTCCCAGTCCCGCGTGAGGCGCGGCTCGAACTCGAGGCTCACGCGCCCACCTCCTCGGGCCGTTCGAGGCCGGCGAGCACGCGCGAGGCGTGGCGGAAGCTGCGCATCGCCGGCCCGCGCGAGGGTTCCGGCGTGCGGCCCGCGCGAAGCTCGGCGATAAGCTCGCCCATCCGCTCGGGCGTGACGTTGTCGTGGTTCGCGAAGTCGATCTGCACGGCGGGCGCGAATTCGCACACGCCGAGGCACTCCTCCTCGTGCACGCTGAGCAAGCCGTCCTCGGACAGCTCCTCGCCGTGGGCCACGACGGCCGCTCGATGCGCGGCCTCGTACACGTCCTTGCCGCCCCGGAGCAAGCAGGCGAGGTTCGTGCACACGTTGACGAGATGCTCACCGGTGGGTCGGAGGCGGTACATCGAGTAGAACGTCGCCACGGCCTCGACCTCGGCGGTCTTGAGCCCCAGCAGACCGGCGACCTCCTGCAGCCCCTCGCGCGTCACCCGACCCTCCTCCGACTGGGCGAGGTACAGCAGGGGCATGATCGCCGAGCGCTCGCGGCCCTGGGGGTAGCGGGCGATGATCGATCCCGCCTCCCGCCGCACCGCGTCGACGAACACGGTCATCAGCGGTCCACCCCACCCAGGACGGGATCCACGCTCGCGATGGCCGCGATCGCATCGGCCACCAATGAGCCCTCCACCATGGCGGCCGTGGCCTGCAGGTTCACGAACGAGGGGTCTCGGATCTTCACGCGATACGGCCGGTGCTCTCCGTCGGAGACCACGTAGAAACCGAGCTCGCCCCGCGGGGACTCCACGGCCTGGTACACCTCGCCCGGCGGGACCTCGACGCCCTGGGTCACCATCATGAAGTGATGGATGAGCGCCTCCATCGACTCCTCCATGATGTGCCGCAGGTACGCAGGGTCGTTCCCGATCCCGTCCGGGCCCACCGAGAGCTTCGAGGGCCAGCCGACCTTGGGGTCGTCCACCATCACGGGGCCGGGCTCGTCCAGCCGCTCCACGCACTGGGCCACGATCTTCATGGACTCGCGCATCTCGGCCAGGCGCAGGACGTAGCGGCTATAGGCGTCGGCCTCGGTTCGGACGGGGACCTCGAAGTCGAAGGTCTCGTAGCCGCAGTACGGCGCGTCCTTGCGCACGTCCGCGGCCACGCCCGCGGCCCGCAGCATCGGGCCCGTGACGCCGAAGGACAGCGCGTCCTCGGCGGAGAGCTTGCCCACGCCGACGTTGCGTTCCAGCCAGATGGGGTTGTCGTTCAGGATCGACTCGTAGTCGTCGATCCGCTTGGGCATGGCATCGAGGAACGCCCGGATCTTCGGGAGGCCCTCGTCATCGACGTCCATGATGACGCCGCCGATGCGGATGTAGTTGTGGTTCATGCGCAGGCCCGTGGCGCCCTCGAAGATGTCCAGCAGCACCTCGCGCTCGCGGAATCCGTAGAGCATCACGCTCACCGCGCCGAGCTCGAGCGCGCTCGTGGCGAGCCAGACGAGATGCGACGAGATACGATTCAGCTCGTTGAACATCACGCGCAGGATCTGGGCTCGCGGCGGCGCCTCCACCCCCAACAGCCGCTCCACCGCCAAGCAGTAGCCCAGCTCGTTGAAGAACGGCGACAGGTAGTCGGCTCGGGTGACGAACGTGATGCCCTGGCCCCACGTTCGGTACTCGGTGTTCTTCTCGATGCCGGTGTGGAGGTAGCCGATGACCGGCTTGCAACTGATCACGGTCTCGCCGTCGAGTTCCAACAACAGCCGCAGCACGCCATGGGTGGAGGGGTGCTGCGGCCCCATGTTGATGATCATCGTCTCCTGGCGGATCTCCCCGGAGGCTTGATCGACGAGCCGCTCGAGCGGTGTGTCCCGCATCGTTTCCCCCGTCAGGTACCGAGGCGCGTGTCGACGGGGGGGATGAACGCGCCCTGGTACCGCGTGTTGACGCCGCCCAGCTCCTCGGTCTTCAGCAGCGGGTGACCCTCCCACCCCTCCGGCAGCAAGATCCGCGTGAGGTCGGGATGGCCGTCGAATACGATCCCGAACAGGTCGAACGTCTCCCGCTCGTGCCAGTTGGCGGTGGGGAACATCGACGTGACGCTCGGCAGGTGCGCGTCGTCCTCGCGCAGCCCCACCTTCACCCGCAACCGGTGAAGATGCTCCATCGAACGGAGCTCGTAGATCACCCAGAAGCGCGGGTCCTTGCCCGGCCAGTCCGTGGCGCTCACGGACGAGAGGAAGTCGAAGGAGAGCTCCGCGTCCTCGCGCGCCGAGCCCAGGAGGTCGAGCAGTTCCTCCCGAGCCACCAAGACGGTGACCTCCCCCCGAGCCACGACGGAGTCGGGCCAGCGGTCCGCGAGGCGCTCGGCGATCGCGGGAGGGATCACTTGAACGGCTCCGCGGTGCGCACCTTCTCCTGCAAGGTGAGGATCCCGTACATCAGCATCTCGGGCTTCGGCGGGCACCCGGGGACGTAGACGTCCACCGGGACGATGGTGTCCACGCCCTGGACGATCGCGTAGTTCGTGAACATGCCGCCTGCCGAGGCGCACACGCCCATGGAGATCACCCAGCGCGGCTCGGGCATCTGGTCGTAGATCCGTCGCAGCACCGGCGCCATCTTCTGGCTCACCCGGCCCGCCACGATCATCAGGTCCGCCTGGCGCGGCGACGCCCTGAACAGTTCCATCCCCCAGCGCGACAGGTCGTACTTGCCCGCGCCCGCCGACATCATCTCGATGGCACAGCACGCCAGCCCGAAGGTGGCGGGCCACATCGACTGCTTCCGCGCCCACCCCACCGCCCGGTCGAGCGAGGTCAGCAGGACGCCCCGGCTGACCTCCTCCTCGATCTCCTCGGGCGTCTTGCCGAGGTGCAGGCCCTCGACGCGCTCAACGGGCACCGACGGCTCCCAGCTCTTCGGGCGCGTCCCTGACCGCCTCCGTCTCCGCCTTCGCGCGCGCGAGGGCTTCGGTCTGCGCCGGCGTGACCTCGTCGACCCAGTCGAGCCCGCCCTTGCGCCAGATATAGAGGTAGGCCACGAACACGAGCGCGATGAACACGGCCATCTCCGCGAGGCCGAACAACCCCAGCTGGCGGAAGGTCACGGCCCACGGGAAGAGGAAGATCACCTCGACGTCGAAGATGATGAAAAGCATGGCCACCACGTAGAACTTCACGCTGAACTTCTCGCCGCGCGGCAGCCGTACCGGATCGTTGCCGCACTCGTACGCGGAGAGCTTCACCGGGTTGGGGCGATGAGGTCGCAGGGCCCGGGAGGCGACCATCGAGGCGGCCGCGAAGGCGATCGCCAACGCCCCCATGATCGCGATGGGCAGGTAGTCGATCAGCACGCGCGGCATCCTACTGTCATGACGCCTTCACCAACCGTTCCATAACGTAGAAGAGCCTGTCCTTCGCGTCCCCATCCTTGCCGTCGGTGAGGTTCGCCATCATGCGCATGGCCAAGTTCATGACCCGCTGGTTCGGCAGGAGGTAGCGGGTGGCCGCGCCCATGATGGCCGGGCGGCCGACGATCTTGGCGAACCCCCGCCCCAGCGTGAAGTACGCGCCGTAGCGTTCACGCAACACCGTGGGGTACATCATGGCCAGCCCGGGGCGGTCCTTCACGAGGGCCTCGTGCGTGAGCTCGGCGGCGATCTCGGCGGTCTCGATGGCATAGGCGATGCCCTCGCCGTTGAAGGGGTTGACGGCCCCCGCGGCGTCGCCCACGAGCAGGAGGCCCGGCACGGCCTGCGGCACCCGGTTCATGCTCATCGGCAGCGGCCCGGACAGGACCTTCCCCTCCGCATGCTCCTCGTCGATCTCCCAGTCCGCCGGGAGCATCGTCGCGAACGCGTCGAAGAGGCGCTGGGCCGAGATCGACCTGAAGTCTTTGAACGTGTTGAGCAGCCCCGCCCCGAGGTTGATCCGCCCGCCGGCGACGGGGAAGAGCCAGCCGTAGCCGGGGAGGAGCAGCTCGCCCTCCCACAGATCGAGCCATGATTCGAACCACGGTCCGGGGTGATACGGGCTGCGGTAGTAGCGGCGCGCCGCGATCCCCAGCGGGCGCGAATCGTCGCGGACGACGCCCGCGGGCTTCGCGAAGCGGCTCGCGGCCCCGTCGGCGGCGATCGAGAACCGCGCGCGGATCTGCGAGGGTTCCGCATCCTTGTCCCCCGCCGGACGCACCATGGCGCCGCGCACCCATCCATCCTCGATGATCGGCCCCAGGACCTCGGACCCCTCCATGAGCCGCGCTCCCGCCTGTCGCGCTCGATCGACCAGCAGCGCGTCGAAGTCGTGGCGGGTCATCACCAACCCGTAGCCCGGCCAGCTCGACAGCTCGGGCCACGGGAGCTCCACTGTGGCCCGACGGGAGTACACGCGGAGGCCGAGCACCCGCTCGAAGCCCGGCTGATCGGGGTCGATCCCCATCCGGAGCATCGCGCCGACGCTTCGGGGGGTGAGCCCGTCGCCGCAGACCTTCTCGCGCGGGAAGGAAGACCGGTCGACGAGCGTGACGTCGATCCCGTGCCGCGCGAGGTGATAGGCGGCCGCCGACCCGCCCGGGCCGGCCCCCACCACCAGGACGTCGGTCTCGATGCGTTGCGAACTCACGCGTTCCCCCCGGTGGCCCCGAGGAACGGTCGGGGCCTCAGCTTGTGAAACCGTTCACAAAGTACCTCTCCAGGCTACCGCGGAACGCTTCAACGGTGATCCCAGGCCTCCATCCGTGACGGGGGGACGCGCAGGAACCCGAGGGCGGGCACGGCTTCCGTCAAGCGCTCGAACGAGTCGCCGCCGAGCATCGTTCGGTACTTCTCGTGCCAAGCGGACATGGGGGCGCGCAGGTCCGGATGCTCGGCCGGCAGGGCCTCGGCGACCCCCTCCACCCGCACCCCGGCGAGCTCGGTCCAGTCGCGTCCGCGGTCGATGACGACGCTCACGCGTGGGTCGCGCATGCCGTGCTCCCAGGTCCGGCCCCCCATCCGCGTGGCCACATAGAGGGCGTCGTCGCGCCACACGAACCAACGGGTGCAGACGTGGGGACCTCCGTCGGAGCGCACGGTGCCCACCCGGCAGGCGGGGATGTCCTTGAAGGCGCGGCGCAGGGATTCGAGGTCGTCGCTCACGTCATCTCCAAGCGCTCGGCCATCGCCCTCAGCGCGATCACGGCCTCGGGGTCCAGGACGGAGGTGGCGTCGAGCTCCGCGCGGGCGCGCGCAACGAGCTCGTTCACGTCCCGGGGCGTGGCCCCAGCCACGCCGTCGCCGTCGTGAAGGTCGTCCCGCAGCTGGAAGGCCTCCCCCAGCGGCGCGCCGAACCGCGCGAGCGCCGCCTCCTGGTCCGCCGAGGCGCCGGCCAACGCGGCGCCCATCAGCAGCGGCCCCTCCGTCGTGTAGGCGCCCCCCTTGAGCACGGCCGCCCGGCGCGCCGAAACGGGCTCGGACGCGAGCCCCGCGACGTCCAGGAACTGCCCCTCGGCCATCTCGGTGCGCATGCGGTGGTAGCGCGCCTGCGCCGCCACGATCCGCTCGGGAGCGAACCCGGATGTCAGGAGCAGCCGGTCGGCCAGCACCGCCGCGAGGTCGCCCGCGAGGATCGCCGCCGAACGCCCGAACGTCTCGGCGTCGACGGGGAGCCGCAGCCGTCCGGCCTCGGCCTCGAGGAACGCCGCGCTCGCCGGCACCCCCCGGCGCTCGGTCGCCCCGTCCATCAGGTCGTCGTGGATCAACGCCATGGTGTGGAGGAGCTCCAGGGCCGCGGCGGCTCGCAGGATGGGTCGCCCGTGCGGGCCGCCCGCCGCGCGATAGCCCCAGAAGCAGAACGCCGGGCGCAGACGCTTGCCGCCGGCCGCGACCAGGCGACGGATCTCCTCGAGCGGCAGCGTGGCGCGCGGTTCGTCGGCCTCGGTCTCCTCGCGGCACTCCGACAGGAAGGCGTCCAGCACCGCCTCCACGCCATCGATGGGTGCGGGTGGAAGCAGGTCGTCGGGGGCGTGCACCCGACCAGTATCGCAATCGCCGAGCCCCGCGCAGCGTCTATCATGCGGGCATGGCTCGGGCCTCCCGGTTCCAGAAGCTCACGCTCGCGACCGCCGCCTGCACCATCGTGTTGTTCAGCGTGGGCGGGCTGGTGCGCGGGACCGGCTCCGGGCTCGGGTGCGTCACCTGGCCCAACTGCTTCCCGGGCCAGCTCTTCCCCGAAGGCACCGTGCACTCGCTGATCGAGTTCTCCCACCGCTTCCTGGTCTTCGTGTCCACGATCCTCGTCTTCGTCACGGCGTTCTTCGCGTGGCGCGGCTACCGGGAGATCCGTTCCATCGTATGGCCGGCCCTCGCCGCGATCCCCCTCGTGCTGGGACAGGCCGTCCTAGGCGGCATCGTCGTGAAGACGGATCTGAACCCCTGGTGGGTCACGATCCATTTCGCGGTGGCGCTCGCGTTCGTGGCCGACGTGACCTACCTCGCGGCGAACAGCTTCCTGCGGACGGGGGCGACGCGGACGGGGGCGACGCGGACGGGGGCGACGCGGACGGCGACGCGCGGCGACGGCTTCGCCCGTCTCTCGCTCCTCACCGTGGGCGCGACCGCCGTGCTCCTGCTCGTGGGCACCTACGTCCGCGCCAAGGGGGCCGGGCTGGCCTTCACGGACTGGCCCCTGATGGACGGCAAGCTCGTGCCCGCGCTCGGAGGAGCGGATACGGCGATGTTCCTGCATCGGATCCTCGCGGCCCTCGTCTTCCTCCTCGTACTCTTCGCGATGATCCGGGCCCGCACGATGGCACAGCGCTCCAAGAACCTGGTCGCGCTCTCGACGTTGGCGGTCGCCCTGTTCGTGGCACAGATCCTGGTTGGCGCCGCCCAGGTGTGGACGCGACTCAAGCCGTGGGCGGTGGTCATGCACGTGGCGCTGTCCGTGCTCGTCTGGGCGTGCCTCGTGACCCTCGCCACCGTGGCGAGCGCCCGGGCGGCCGGCGCGAGGGCCACGGACGACGACACACATGCGGAGGAGGCGCGGTCGCCGAGCCCCACGTCGGCGAAGGATCGCATCACCGCGTACTACCGCCTCACCAAACCGGAGATCATCTTCCTGCTCCTCGTCACCACGGTTCCTGCCATGTTCCTGGCCGGCCACGGGATGCCGCCCCTCCGGTTGGTCCTCGCGACCCTCTTGGGCGGCGCCCTGGCGGCCGGCTCCGCGAACGCCACGAACCAGTACCTCGACCGCGACATCGACGAGGTGATGAGGCGCACGCGCCGGCGCCCGCTGCCCTCATCCGCGGTCACCCCCGATCAGGCGCTGCGCTTCGCGTTCGTGCTGGGGGCGATCTCGTTCTTCTTCCTCGCCATCGCGGTGAACGTCCTGGCGGCGGAGCTCGCGTTGGCCGCCATCGCGTTCTACGTCTTCGTCTACACGATGTGGCTCAAGCGCACCACCACGCAGAACATCGTGATCGGCGGCGCGGCGGGCGCCGTGCCGGCCCTCGTGGGCTGGGCGGCGGTCACCGGATCGCTCGCGGCGCCCGCGTGGATCCTGTTCGCGATCATCTTCGTGTGGACGCCGCCGCACTTCTGGGCGCTCGCCCTGCGCTACCAGGGGGACTACGCGGCGGCGGGCGTGCCGATGCTCCCGGTGGTCAGGGGGGAGGACGAGACAAGGCGGCAGATCTTCCTGTATTCCCTGGTCCTGTTCGGGACGTCCCTCGTGCTCGTGCCCGTGGCGCACATGGGCATGGTCTACCTCCTCACGGCCCTCGGGCTCGGCGGCACGTTCGTCTACCGCGCGCTGCGCCTGTGGAACACCGGCGACCCGGCGCGCTCCTGGGGCCTATTCAAGTTCTCGATCTGGTACCTCGCCGCCCTGTTCGGGGCCGTGGCGGTGGACGCGCTGCTTCCGCTCTCACGCTGAGGGCGAGCCTTCCGCCAGGAGCTGGTCGATCAGCCTGCTCAGCTCCTGCTCACTCGCCTCGCCCAAGACCCACCACCGGATCGTACCCGAGGCATCGACGAGGTAGGTGTCGGGTAGCGCGGGAAAGTCGAGCTGGACCGCCGTCCTCCCGCTCGGGTCGAACAAGCTCGGATACGGCACGTCGAACTCGTCGCCGACCCAGCGCCGCGCCCCCGCCCTCTCGTCTCGATAGTTGATCCCCAGGAAGGCGACCCGGTCGCCGTAGCGGCGGGCGAGCCGCGCCAGGGCCGGCTGCTCACGCCGGCACGGCGCGCACCACGTCGCCCACACGTTGACGACGCCCACCTTCCCGCGGAGCAGCGCAGTGCTCGCCACGGTGCCGTCAAGGGCAGGGGCGGATAGGGCCGGAAGCCGTCGATCCATCGCGACGGGCCCGCTTTCGTCGGCGCTTCCCCTATTGAGGAGGAGCCAGGCGCCCGTGGCGACCACCAGACCGGCCACCACGGCCAGTGCGACGGCGGACGATCGGCGCATGCGCCCACGCTACCAGTGAACGTGCGCGTGCCTGAGGCTAGTGGCCCCCGACGACATACGTGCCCTGCATCGTGGTGTGCACCGTGCAGTCGAAGTAGTACGTGCCAGCCGGCAGGGCCGGGACGCTGTAATCGATCGAGGCGGGCCCCGTGACGAGGTCGCCGGTGAACACGTTATCGGTGAAGCCCGCATCTCGATAGATCGCGACGTCGTGCGGGACGCCGGTGTCCTGGTTGTCGAAATGTATCGTGTTCGCCACGTCGGCCGCGCCCTGGATCTGGTCCGTGGAGAACTCCAGTCCCGAGGCCGACAACGCGATGGTGGCGCCGCCACTTGCGCCGCCGCCGCTGGGGGGCGGGGAGGTCGGTGGGGGTGCCGAGGACCCGCTCTGAGTCGGTGGCGGGGGTGCTGGGCCGCTGGCGCCGGCGCCCCCCGAACCACCCCCGCCGGCGCCGCCCACCACGAGCACCCCCTGCATCGTGGGATGGACCTCGCACTTGAAGTAGTAGGTGCCGGCGTCGAGCGCGGGGAGTGTGTAGTCGATCGTGGCCGGGCCCGTGATGATCTCGCCGGAGAACACGCTGTTGGCGTATGCCTTGTCCGTGAAGACCGCGAAGTTGTGCGGCACGCCCGCATCCATGTTGTCGAACGTGACCGTCGCCGGCACGCCCGCCGGCGCCTCAAGCTTGTCCGTGGAGTATTGCAAGCTCGAGGCAGAGATCGTGAGGCCGCCGCCACCCCCGGTGTCGGAAACGGTGATGGTGCCCTGCATGGTGGTGGGGTGCACCTCGCAATGGAAGTAGTAGTCGCCGGCCTTCAGGGCGGGCACGGCGTACGTGGCCTTGTTAGGCCCTGTGATGATCTCGCCCGTAAACACCTGCGTGCCCTTGTCGTCCTTTCCTTCGAAGATCACGACGTTGTGCGGGACCGAGGGATCCTGGTTGTCGAACTCCAGGTTGGTCGGCGTTTCGGTCTTGAACGAGAGCGCGTTCGTGGAGTAGCCCTTGGTGGCGGCGCCGGGCGGGGCCGTCAGGGAGACCGAGACAGCCTCCAGGTTGCCTCCGCTCTCTTCCTTGGGCGCAGCCACCAGGCCGACACCGCCGATCAACATCGCCGCGCCCACGATGGCGCCCAACATGGGGAACAGCGCCGCGCCCGTGACGCGCTCGCGGGATGCCACGACGCTCACCGCGATGAACGCCACGGCCGCGGTGCTGAGTGCCACGACGGTGGCTCCGGTGGAGGAGAGGTGCAGCAGGATGCGAGAGAACCCGAACAGGACGAGCGCGATGATGAGGAGGATGCCCACCGGGAGCAGGACGGGCAACAGGAGGCCTTCACGATTCTTCGTGCGATCCTCGGCCCGGTCCTCGGCCAGTTCGTCGACGCGATCCTCGGCCCCGTTGTCGGCCCTGTCCTCGGCCCCGTTGTCGGGCGGGCCGCCGCGCGGCGGGTCGCTCATCTGTTCAACCCCGCGCGGATCTCTCGGTCGACGTCGGCGTAGGCCGTCACGTCCAGATCGGAGCGCCGTTCGGAGGCGTACCACCGGAAGAAGATCGCGGTGATCACGACCCACAGGATCGCGCTGCCGACGAGCTTCATGATGAGCCCCGCCATGAGTTGATCGGTCATGACCCCGATCCCCCAGATCCGCGGGAACGCGGCGTAGATCGGATACAGCGGCTTCGAACCGAACGTCAGGAACGACGCCGGGATCGTGGGCACGAGGGACTGCAGGAACAGGTAGATCATCTGGCCGGGCGGCGACAGGGGCGGCATCTCGGGCAGCGGCGACATCACCGGCCACCACATGGCGAGCGCCGATCCGACGATGGCCACGTGCAGCAGGAAGTGCAGTGGTTCCGACGTCACCGAGGCGGCCACGACGGCGGGCCAGTGGGTGAAGAGCAGCACCGAGTTGAATACCACGAGCGCCACGAGCGGCCGCGTGAAGAACCGGAAGATCGTGTTGACGGCCTTGGGCCGCAGGAACTCGCGATACAGCCACACCGGGACGCCCGCGATCAGCACCGGCGCCGCCACGAGCGTGAAGAGCATGTGCTGGATCATGTGGGCGCTGTAGAGGTAGCGCTCCGCAAGGTCGTGCAGGGGCCACGACGACGCGAGCCACAAGATGCCCACCCCGAGCGTGAACAGCCGCTGGCGACGTACGGGTGTCTGTTCACCCGTGGCCTGGAGGTGCCGGCGGACCGCGATGAAGTACAGCGCGAGGATGGACCCGAACAGCAGCCACACGTCGAGGTGGACATGGAAGGAGGGCATGGCGTCCTCTCCTACTTCCCGCCGAAGACGCCCAAGGTCATGAGCACCACCGCGTAGAGCGTGATCGAGCCCGCCAGGCCCATGACGAAGAACCGCGAGTACCGGCGGCTGTCGAACTTCAGGTGCATGAACCAGAGCACGACCAGGACGAACTTCAGGAACATCAGCACCAACAAGGCCCCGGTGATCAGGCGCGCGCCCTCGTGACTGTAGGAGACCGCCACCTCGAGGGCCGTGAGACCGGCCAGCACCAGGCCGACGCGGATGTAGGCCTTGGGGCTCGGGTGCTCGCTGTGCGCGACCTCGCCGTGCGGATCGGGCATGGGTGTGGCGAGCTCCCTCTGCAGATCGCTCTCGTGTTCGCTCATCACTTCCCCACCTTGCTCGCGGCCTCGCCCGCCGGCACCAGGTAGACCACCACGAAGATCACGATCCAGACGATGTCGACGAAGTGCCAGTACAGCCCGACCAGTTCCACCGGGAACGCCTGCTCGTCCGGGAGGCGGTCGTTCATCGACATGCCGACGAGCGACAGCAGCATCAGGATGCCCAGCGTCACGTGCGCCCCGTGGAACCCCGTCAGGACGTAGAAGCTCGAACCGAACAGGTTCGTCGTGAGGGAAAGCCCCTCGTGATAGAAGGAGGTGAACTCGTACACCTGCCCGCCCACGAACGTGAGGCCCAGCATGGCGGTGGCGAGCAACCACAGTCGCATACGCACGATGTCGCGGTTCTGCGCGGCCGCGAGCGCCAACACCATGCTGAGCGAGGACGCGAGCAGCACGAACGTCGACACCGAGGTGTACGGGATGTCGAAGACGTCGACGGGGTAGGGACCCTTCACGCTCGCGCCCCGGTACAGGACGTACGTGGCGATCAACGCCCCGAACAACATGCACTCGGAGGACAGGAAGAGCCACATCGCGAGCTTCGAGCTTGGCAGGCCCGTCGTGGTCGCATGCTCCGTGTGCTTGACGGGAACCGTCGTGTCCGCCATCGCTACTCCTCCGCCACCGAGGGCTCCATCGCCCAGCCATAGAAGCCGACCAGCAACACGAGAGCCCCCGCTCCCACGAGCCACCATGAGTACAGGATGCCGTAGGCCATGATCGGCAGACCGAAGGAGGCCACGAGGGGCCAGAACGACGGGCTGGGCAGATGGATCGCGTGGCCGCCGGAGGCCTCGTGCCCCTCGTCGTGCTCGGGCGCCCCCCCGGCCTGCACCGGCACCGGCAGGCCCGTCTTCTCGTCCTCGACGTACTTCTTATGCCAGAAGTCGTCCAGGGCGTGAACCTCGGGGATCTCGTCGAAGTTCCACACGGGCGGGGGGCACGCGGTGGTCCACTCGAGCGTACGCGCGTCCCATGGATCCTCGTTCTCGAGGCCCTTCGGCTTGGACTGCGTTCGCACCGCGTTGATGATGAACAGCAGGATCGACAACGCGATCACGAAGGCCCCCACCGATGCCACCTGGTTCCAGCCCGTGAGCCCCAGCGAAGCGGGGTAGGTGTACTCGCGCCGGATCATGCCGTTGAGGCCCAGGACGTGCATCGGTCCGAACGTGAGGTTGAACCCCACGATCATGATCCAGAACTGCCATTTGCCCAAGCGCTCGGACAGCTGGCGCGCGAAGACCTTGGGCCACCAGTAGAACATCCCCGCGAACAGCCCGAACACCGCTCCACCGAACAACACATAGTGGATGTGCGCCACGATGTAGTACGTGTCGGTCTGCTGATAGTCCGAGGGCACGATGGCGTGGGTCACACCCGATAGCCCGCCGATCACGAACATCGTCACCGTGCCGATCGAATACAGCAAGGGCGTGTCGAACCTCAGCTCGCCGCCGTGCATCGTGGCCATCCAGTTGAAGATCTTCACGCCCGTCGGTATGGCGATGATGGCCGTCGTGACGCCGAAGGCCGTGTTCGCCACCGGGCCGAGCCCGACCGCGAACATGTGGTGGGCCCACACGCCGAAGCCGATGAACCCGATCGCGATGCCGCTGAAGACGACGAATTGGTACCCGAACAGCGGCTTGCGGCTGAACACGGGGATGATCTCCGAGATGATCCCGAACGCGGGCAGGATCAAGACATAGACCTCGGGGTGGCCGAACAACCAGAAGAGGTGCTGCCACAGCACGGGATCGCCGCCCTGAGCCGCCTCGAAGAACAGCGTCCCCCATCGGCGGTCGAACAGGAGCAAGAACAGGTCGATCGTGATGATGGGCAGCGAGAAGATCAGTAGGAGCTGCACCACGAGCCCCATCCAGACGAAGACGGGCATGCGGAACAGCGTCATCCCGGGGGCGCGCATGTTGATGATGGTGACGGCCAGGTTCACCGCGCCCACGGTCGAGGCGATGCCCGTGATGATCAACCCGAGCGCGTAGAACGTCATGCCGGGCGTGGGGTCCGTCACGGAGTTCGGCGCGTACCCGAACCAGCCACCGTTGGGCGCCCCGCCGAGGAGCGCGGCGGAGTATAGGAATAAGCCACCGAGCACGAACACCCAGAAGCTGAGGGCGTTCAGGCGCGGGAACGCCACATCGCGGGCACCGATCATCAGGGGGAGCAGGTAGTTGAAGAACCCCGCGGACATCGGCATCACGAAGAGGAAGATCATCGTGACGCCGTGCATCGTGAAGACCTGGTTGTACTGATCTGCGTTGAGGATCTTGCCGTCGGGCTGGGCGAGCTGCGAGCGGATCAACAGGGCCTCGAGACCCCCCAGGACGAAGAACACGAAGGCCGTAACGCCGTACATGATCCCGATCTTCTTGTGGTCCACGGTGGTGAACCAGCTCAGCCACCCGGTGGTGGCGCTCGGGCGACGCAGGATCCCTCCCCGCGCCCCCTGCACGCTCAGGCTCGCCATGTCACCCTTCATGTCAGGCTCTGCAGGTAGGCGACCAGCGCGTCGATCTCGTGGTCGGAAAGGGCGTAATTGGGCATCTTCGCCCCCAGCTTGACCGCGTTCGGATCTCGGAGCCACGCCTTGAGCGCCTCCGTGTCCGACGTGTCGAAGTCGCACCCCGCGAAGCAGGTGTGCGTGGGGTCGTAGAAGTGGGTGAGGTTGGGGGCGGCGCCACTCGCCGCCTCGGTGCCGCCGATCGCGTGGCAGTTCACGCAGGTCCCGCGGTCGTTCGACAACGGATTCAAGAAGATCGCGCGTCCCTCCGCGGCGAGCCCCTCCACGGTGGTCGAGGCAGGTGCCCTCTCGCGTTGGACCCAGGCGTCCCAATCGCTCTGGCTCAACGCAACGACCTTGAACTTCATGTTGGCATGCTGGAGGCCGCAGAATTCAGCGCATTGCCCCGTATAGGTGCCCGGTTGATCGGCGGCGAACGTGATGTGGTTCGTGCGGCCGGGCACGACGTCCTGCTTGCCGAAGAGCTGGGGCGTCCAGAAGGAGTGGATCACCACGTAGTCGGCCTTGGCGGGGTCCGGTGGATCGCCGGGCCCGATCAGGCCTCCCGCTGCCTCCAGCGACAGGTACACCTGCCGACCGGCCGGCACCACGAGCACGTCGGCCACCGTGATGGGTTCGCCGCTGCCGTAGCTCTCCTTCATGTCGGGATCCGTGTACTGGAATCCCCACCACCACTGGCGGCCCTGCACGGTGACGTTCAGCGCCCCGGGTCCGGGCGCCTTGGCAAGCTGCCAGATCAACGAGACGGTCGGCACCATCACGACCGCGAGCACGAGGGCCGGCGCGATCGTCCAGCCGATCTCGAGCCGGGTGTTCCCGTGGGTCTGCTTGGGCATGCGCTCGCGACCCTTGCGCTGGCGGTACTTGATCGCGATCACGAGGATGGCGCCCTCGACCAGGACGAAGACGGCGACGGCGATCCAGAACACCGGCACGAACAGGTTCTTCTCGGACTGGGCCGTCGGGCCGGCGGGGTCGAGCGTCGACTGCGACGCGTTGGGCGCGCACGCCGCGAGCAGCAGGCCCAGGATCGATGCTCCGAGGGCCCACAACGCCTTCTTCCGCACGGCCCCTCTCTCTCCCGGACACGGCCTCGCGCCGGCGTGCCGACCAGAGACGCGCGAACTGTACCACCGCCGTCCAGGCAGACATCTCATGCGCGCGACGCCTCAGAACCCCTTGTACGAATGCAATCCGACTATCCACAGGTTGACTGCGTAGTAGGTGATCAGCAGGGACACGAAGCCCACCAGCGCGATCCAGGCCGACTTGCGGCCTCGCCATCCCGCGGTCGCGCGGGCGTGCAGATAGCCCGCGAAGATCACCCACGTGATGAACGACCAGGTCTCCTTGGGATCCCATCCCCAATAGCGGCTCCACGCCTCCTGCGCCCAGATGGCACCGGCGATCACCGCGAACGTCCAGATGGGGAACGCGAAGGCGATAAGGCGGTAGGCGAGGGTGTCGAGGGTCGCGGCGGAGGGCAGACGCTTCCTGCCGGTCGTCGCCGCGCTCATGGGCGCCCCGGCGTCGTCGACGAGATCGTGCGGCGCGTCGAGGTTCAGCGAGGCCCCCATGATAGGTGGCGGCTCCTGGCTTCGGAGCGCGTCTACCTGCTTGCGCTCCCGGCGGTCCTGGATCAAGTAGAGGATCGTGACGATCCCGCCCAGGGCGAACAACGAGGACCCCCAGATCGCGGCCTGAACGTGGATCTTGATCCAGTAGCTGTTCAGGGCCGGCACGAGCGGGCCGGGGGTCACGTAGAAGAATTGCGACGCTATGGCCATCGTGAGGATCGCGAAGGCCATCACGAACCCGCCCAAGCTCCGGACCTTGTAGATGCCTTCGACCACGATCAGGTAGCCGCCCACCACGAGGCACGCGAGCAACGCCGAGTATTCATACATGTTCCCCCAGGGCACCCGATGCGCCGCCAGCCCACGCGTGAGGATCGACACGAGGTTCGCCGCCAGGCCCAGGCCCGCGGCGGCCCGCGCCAGCTTCCACAACAGATCCCGCTGGAACGCCAGGTACGCGAAGTAGCCCACCATCGCAGCGAGGTAGGAGAAGATCGCCACGTTGAACAGGTCCTGAGAGATCCGGGCCCACTGCAGATCGGTCATCGCGATCCCACCTTCTCCCGATCGGACCCGTCCGAAACCCGAGTCGTCGATCCTCCGTCGTCGATCGCTCGCTCGATCGCCTCCACGAGCTTGTCGAACTCCGCCTCGAACTGCGGCTTGCGCTGAAGCGCGAACCCACCCACCTGCAACACGGATCCCTCGCCGTGGGCCTCGGCCCGTACCCAGACCTTGCGTCGAGACGTGTAGAGGGCCGGGAGGAGCCCCAGGAGGATGAGGATAGCCGCAGCCAGCACGATGGGGACGCCGCGATCCCGGGTCACCTGCAGGACCGAGTAGTGGCGCAGGTCCGGAAACGACATCGTGAGGCCGCCGGCGGCTCGACCCGGATCGAGCTGCTTGCCCGTACGCAGGTCGGCCGTGAGGCCGCCCCCGACGACGCCCTCGGCCGTCTTCTTCATGAAGGTGGTATCGAGCGACGTGGGCGAAGGGTCGGTGAGGCGCCCGCGCCAGACCTTGTAGCTGATCACGGGGTCGTAGGCCACCAGCATCGGCACGGGCTGCTGCGTCTGGAGTTGCTGCGCGAGCGCCCGGCTGTCCGGATACAGCTCGACCTCGATCGCCATCTGGGGCCGCACGGAGGTCACCTTCAGGACGCCGTGCCACGGCATCGCGAACGCGGGGACCCCGGTGGGCGCCGGTTCGCGCGAGAGCACCAGGTCCTGACGCGTCAGGACCTGGTCGCCGTCGCGAACCTCGAGCACCCCGGCCCAACCGAAGGCGGTCTGATAGATGTTCAGTCCGTCGATCTTGGCGGGGTGGTTCACGCGGATGTCCTGGCTCCTGATCAGGTTGCCCTGCGGGTCGAGCAGATCGACGTGGGACACGAAGTCCATCGGTTGGCCCGTGTCGCGGAAATCACTTTCGAACGAGCGCAGGTGGATCCCCACGCCGGTGAAGTCGCCACCGAAGAACCTGCCGGTGCGGATCTGGCCGTCGTAGTTCGCGCGCGCGTCGACCCACGTGTGGCCCTCGGTGACGACGGCGTAGCCGGAGAACCCCGTCCCCTTGCCGAAGATCACGCCGAACAACAGCAGGATGAACGCCCAATGGAACAGGAGGCTCCCCACCTCCCGCGCCGCCCCTTTCTCGGCGGCCAGCGCTGTCGGATCGCCCGTTCCCTCGGCGCGGGCCACGCGGTAGAGGTGCCGAACGAGCACGCGCCGTGAGGCCTCCACCGCTTCGGGAGGACCCGCGGCCACCGCGATCGTGCGGTAGTGCCTGAAGGCGTCGATCTCGCGGGCCTGGATCGGGCGCTGGCGCACGGCGCGCCACGTCGCGCGCGTCCTGGGGACGAGGCACGCCACCAGCGAGACGAACAGGAGCACCGTGATCAGCACGAACCACCACGAACCGAATACGTCGAATGCGCCGGCGCGTTGGAGGAAGGCGCCCCACAGGCCGTGCCCCGCTTGGTACTGGAGCACGCGCTCAGGCGAGTTCGGCCATTGCGGGATGAGCGAGCCGGTCACGGCCGCGAGGGCGAGGAGCAGCAGGAGGATCAGCGCCGTGCGCATCGAGCGCAAGGTTCGCCACACGAGGGCGACCGACTGTGTCAGCGAGAAGCCAGCGGCGGAGGGAGGCATGCGACCGGCTCTATCCTAGGCGGTGCGCGCCTTTCGCACCGGTCCGACGGTCACAGGCCGAGCGTGTACCGCTGCAAGGGCGCGAAGAACCGGGTGAAGGCGCCCGTGAACATCAGGACGCCCACGAACACGAGCAGGCCGCCCGAGGTCACCGCGATCCCGCGGTAGTGGCGCTTGATCCACCCGAACGTGCCCACGAACCGGGTCACGCCCATGCCCACGAGCAGGAATGGGACGCCCAGACCCAGCGAGTAACAGACCATGAGGAAGACCCCGCGCCCGGTCGAGCCCGAGGCCGCGATCGCGAGGATGCCGCCGAGCACCGGACCGATGCACGGCGTCCACCCGGCGGCGAAAGCCATCCCCAGCGGCAGCGCCCCGAGGGTGCCCGGCTGCACCTTCTGCAGGAACGGGCGGCGCTCGGCGTACAGCGATAGCGACCCGCGCTGCAGGGCGTACCCGATCATGAGCACCCCCAGCGCCATCACGACGACGCCGGCCACGCGCTGCCCCGCCGTCCCCTTGAAGAGCACCACGAACGTGGTCGCGAACGCGCCCAGGAGGGAGAACACGATCGTGAAGCCCAGGATGAACAGCAGCACCGGCAGCAGGGGCCGCCGCGCGTCCTCGTCCTCCGCGGCACCGCCCGAGATGAACGACACGTAACCGGGAAGCAGCGGCCACACGCACGGGCTCGCAACCGAGATCACCCCGGCTGTGAACGCGAGCGCGGGTGCCCACCACGACGACAACCCGCTCTGAACCACCTCCGCGACCACGACCCCATCCTCACCGGGCACCTCGCCCTGGGGGAAGTGTAAGGCCGCTCCTCGCCCAACGCGGCCTCGCCGGCGGCCTTGGGTTGCGGCCTCTTGCGGCCGGCGGCATAGTGGTCCGGCACCGCTCGTGAATGGATTCACAAGCGACGCGGACCGTTCGGGCCGCGTCGCACGTGGCTATAATCGCCCCGCCCATGGAGAGACTGCGAGCATGAGTCAGGTCGACACGGTTACTCAGGCCGACGCGGCCGGTCGTTCGAAGGTCAGCCGCCTCAAGGAGCGCGTCGAGGGATTCCTCAGGACCTTCGAGTGGACCTGGACGAACACGGTCCTCTTCTGCTTCGCCCTCATCTTCTTCGTGCTCGTCACCACCTCCGTGATCCCGTCCTTCTGGCTCTACTTCGCGGATCAGAAGCTGAAGTGGGACGGCTCGGGCCCCAACGGCTTCTGGCTGAAGGAGCTGCGTGACGCCGTTGCCATGGGCCTGGTCACCGGCCCGTTCATCACCGTCTTGGTCGTGGCCGCGATCTTGCAGAACTGGCGCCACAAACTCCGGGGCTACGGCGACTCGCGGCCCACCGGCGGGTATCGGTAGGGGCCATGGCGTTCACCAAGACCGAGGTCGACATCCACGAGGACTACGTCGTGGAGGCGGTGGACCCGGCCTGGCTCGCCCAGGGGGTCAGGTCCCCGAAGCATCTCATGCTGGACCCCGACAACTGCATCCTGTGCCGGGCATGCGAGGACGTGTGCCCGTGGAACTGCATCTACATGTTGTCCACCGGGATCGTCGAAGGCGCGGACGAGGACGCGGTTGAGGCCGAGATCGGCAACGCGACCGCCATCTTCGTGCTGGACGACAACGCGTGCACGCGATGCTCGGTCTGCGTCGACCGCTGCCCCACCGACACGCTGTACTATGCGCGACTGCCCGAGGGGTCCGGCGGCAAGCGCACTATGGCCGAGGTCCCGGCGTCGCAGGCTGCCGCCGAGTAGCGTTCGTACACGGATCGAGGAGAAGGGAAGCCGGGTGAAGCTGAAGCCTCCGTCGCCGAGCGACCTGGGCGATCGCATCCGGGAAACCGAGGTCTGGAAGTCCATGTTCCGGCCCGGTTCCGTCTTCCGCAAGGGCTACAAGGACACCTCGAGGGACCGCGCCCTCGCCACGATGAACAACGTGCTGTACCACCTGCACCCGGTGAAGGTGAAGCGGCACGGCCTGAAGCTGACCTACACGTTCTGCCTGGGCGGGCTCTCCTTCTTCCTGTTCATCTTGCTCACCATCACGGGCATCTTCCTCATGTTCTTCTACCGGCCCATGGCCGATACCGGCGGCGCCCAGGCGTATACCGACATGCAGGCCATCCGCACCTCCGTGATGTTCGGGGACCTCGTCCGCAACCTCCACCGATGGGGTGCCCACCTCATGGTATTCAGCGTCTCCCTGCACATGGCCAGGGTGTTTTACACGGGCTCGTACAAGCCGCCGCGGGAGTTCAACTGGGTCGTGGGCGTGATCTTGTTGTTCCTGACGCTGGGCCTCTCGTTCACCGGCTACCTCCTCCCGTGGGACCAGCTCGCCATCTGGGCGGTCACGGTGGGGACGTCGCTGGCCGGCTACTCACCCTTCGTGGCCAAGCAGGCGAACTTCCTGTTGCTCGGCGGCGTGGTGGTGGGACCCAACACGCTGCTTCGCTGGTACGTGCTGCACGTGCTCGCGCTTCCGTTCGTCCTCGTGCTGTTCCTGGCGGTCCACTTCTGGCGGATCCGCAAGGACGGCGGCATCTCGGGACCGCTCTAAAGGAGTAGGGATGGCGAAGGAAGACACTCCACTCGATCAGGCGGTCTTCGACTCCGCGCTGGAGGCCGAGCTCGCCAAGGGCACCGACCGTCGGGTCGCGGACGGCCGAGCACGGTCCAAGGCCGTGCGCGCCTATCGCGCCGCGAACCCGGAGGCCGCCGCGAGCCACGCCGCAGCCGCTCCCGTGGCCGGCGGAACGGCGGCGGCCCCCGCCGCGGCCGCGACCGCCGCGCCCGTCGCCGCCGCAGCTGCCGGCGGCGCCCCCGCTGCCGTGCTGACGGCCGCCGCGCCCGTCACCACGCCTCAGCGCGAGGCCCCACTGCCCACGGGGAACATCCCCACGCCGAAGAAGGGGGCCGAAGACAAGCACCGACTGCTCGCGCTCGTCCCGCCCGAGGGGATCCAGCGCGTGGAGCGCGAACAGGGCGACCGCGTGAACGTCTGGCCGCACCTGCTCATCGAGGAGTTCGTGGCCATGTTCATCCTGCTGGCCACCGTGACGGTGTTCTCGACCTTCGTGAACGCGCCCCTGCGCGAGCTCGCGAACGCGAACCTCACCCCCAACCCGTCCAAGGCGCCGTGGTATTTCCTGGGGTTGCAGGAACTTCTGCGCTACTTCCATCCCATGATCGCGGGCATCACGATCCCCACGTTCATCCTCGTGGGCCTCGCCGCCGTGCCCTTCGTCGACCGCAACCCGAGCACTCGCCCCGGGGACCGCAAGATCGCGATCACGCTGTTCACCGTGCTCTTCATGTTCGGCGCGGTGTTGACCATCATCGGTTCGTTCTTCCGCGGTCCCGGCTACAACTTCGTCTGGCCGTGGGCACAAGGAGTGTTCTTCGAACTATGAGCCTCGCCATCTCTACGGGGATCTGGGTCGTCCTCATCGTCTTGTTCTTCGTGGACCTGTTCGCGATCATCTTCGGGTTGTCGTTCGCACGCGCGAACCGGGCGGCGAAGGCACGGGCCGAGGGGCGAGAGCTCCCCGCGAAGCCCGTCAAGGCGGTCTCGCGGCGCGACTTCTTTCGCCGCTCGCTCCTCGTGTCCCTCGCGGTCTTCGGGGCGCAGTTCGGCGCCGCGACGCTCGGCTTCTTGTGGCCCAACCTCAAGGGTGGGTTCGGATCGCTCATCAACGCCGGCCCCATCGCCGACATCAAGGCGCAGATCCAGGAGACGGCCCAACCCGCCTACAACGGGACCGGGCGCTTCTACCTGGTGCCGTACACCGGCACCCCCTCGGGCGACGTCGACTACAGCGTCGAGGGGGTCATGGCCGAGGGCATCATGCCGCTCTACCAGCGATGCGTGCACCTCGGATGCCGGGTTCCGTTCTGTGACTCGTCCAAGTGGTTCGAATGTCCGTGCCACGGGTCCAAGTACAACCTCGCGGGGGAGTACGAACTCGGCCCCGCGCCCCGGGGGTTGGACCGGTTCAAGATCACGATCGACAACGGCACCATCATGGTCGACACGGCCGGGGTCATCCTCGGCCCGCCCCGCGGGACCGACACCATCGACGAGCCGCCGCAGGGGGCGTTCTGCGTGGCCCCGGGCTAGGGAGGCGAGGACATCCATACGCTGGCGGCAACGAGCACCGCAGGGATCGCCCTGCTGGTGCTTGGCGCCATCCTGGTGGTCGCGGCCGGCTCGGCGCTCTACCTGCGAGGGCGCACGACCGAGCGGCGCCCCGACATCCCGCGAGGGATGCGCCCCGGCCCCTCCGACCCGGCCCTCGAGACCCCGCTCCTGCAGAAGCTGATGGGCTGGGGCCTCCTGCTCGTGGCGTTCTTCATGGTGTGGATCCCCTTCACGTGGCTGCGCGAGCCCTCGGAGAACCTGAAGCAGGAGGAGGCGCTGAAGACCGAAGCCATCGAACGCGGACATCGGGCGACGCTGCTCTTCTCCGAGGACAACCAGCTCGGCGTGGGCTGCGTGCGATGCCACGGTCCGGAGCTGCGCGGCGGTGTGATCCAATCCGGCGACGGCTACGCCTACCCACCCGATCTCACCACCGTGTGCGCCGGGCCCTTCGCGAACCCGCCCCACTCCGCGATCTACTCCGTGGACGACATCTATCAGGTGATCCAGGAGGGCCGAAACGCGATGCCGTCGTGGAGCATCCGGTTCCAGGGCGCGCTGGACGACCAGCAGATCAACGACCTCGTGAACTACCTCGTGTATGAGAGCTCGAAGAACGTCCCCTTCAAGGACAACGTCTGCCTGAATCCGGATGCCTCGAAGCGAGCACTGGAGAACGTCACGTCGGACCCGAGGGACCCGTAGATGGGACCGGCCAAGAGTTGCATCGGCCTGGCGCTCGATTGCGGCACCCTCCTCAAGGGAGCCGGGGTGACCGTCATGGCCTTCATCCTGTTCGTGGGGAGCATCTACCTGCTGCTCACCACGATCTTCGGACGATGGATGGCCTTCACCGTCCTCGTCGTGTGCTTCGCCGGGTGGATGATCATCCAGTCCTCGCTGTGGCTCTTCGGGTTCTGGAGCCAAGGCCCGGCCACGCCCACGAACCTCGGCCCCAGGGGCTCGGAGCCGTCGTGGGTCGTGCTCGAGGCAAGCCCGGATGCGACCTCGAACGCGTACCCGGTCTTCGCGCAGTACCCGTCCGAACCATGGGCGCCGCCCGACACGGCCAACAAGGATCAGGCGGCCGACGTCCAGACGGTGGGCGGCGCCGTGACCACCTTCCTCACCGACCAGCTGAACGAGCAGCTCGGACTGGCCACGGACGACCCCACCGCCATCTCCCCCACCGCCTTCACGATCGACAACCTCCAGTTCGCGAACGACGGGAACACGTCGCTCGCCGTCGCGCAGTCGCACTACAACGGAGGCGGTCCGTTGTGGACGGTGTCGCTGTACAAGAACTCCGGCAGCGTGCCCCGGTACTCCTACATGTTCCTCGGCGGATCGATCTTGTTGTTCTTGATCTTCCTGCCCATGCTCGACCGCGCGGAGAAGAAGCGGAAGGCGTTCCTCACCGGCGGCGGCGCACCACCGTGGTACGGCCCCGCGTAGGGAAGGAGGATCCGTCGAGATGATCGCCCAAACCGTGCCCCTCCTGGATCAAGGAAGCGTGCAGTTCATCCTGTTCGGCGTGATGGTCCTCGTGACGCTCGTGCTGATGTGGATCACCATCGCCAAATAGAAGGGCATCACCGGCTCTCGAGATCGGCGACGGCCCTGCCCCGACGCTTGACGTCGGCCAGCGTCGCCTTCCGCTGCTCGTAGAAGGCCAGGATCTGGAGCTCCACCGCGAGGTCGACCTTGCGCACCGACACGCCGGGGGGGACGTTCGCCGCGGCCGGAGCGAAATTGAGGATCGAGCGGATCCCCGCATCGACGAACCGGTCGGCGACGTCTTGCGCCACCGCCGCGGGCGTCGCGATCACCCCGATCGCGACGTCGTGAACCCGCACGATCCTGCTCAGCTCATCGATGGGCTCGACGAGGAGGTCTCCCACCCGCTCCCCGATCTTCGCCGGGTCCACGTCGACGAGCGCGGCCACGACGAACCCGCGCTCGGCGAACCCCCGGTAGTTGGCCAACGCGCTGCCGAGGTTCCCGATCCCCGCGATCACGATGGACCAGTGCTGGGTGAGGCCGAGCTCGCGCCGGATCTGATGGATCAGGTACGCGACGTCGTAGCCCACCCCGCGCGTGCCGTAGGACCCCAGGTGCGAGAAGTCCTTGCGCACCTTCGCGGAGTTGACGCCGGCGGCCTCGGCCAGGGCCTCGGAGGAGATCGTGGCGACGTCGCCTTCGGCGAGCTCGACCAGGGCGCGCAGGTACAGGGGAAGTCTCGAAACCGTCGCCTCCGGGATCGATCGATCCCTCACCCCGGCGCCCGCTCCCCCCGCATGAGCGGCAGGGTAACAAGGGCGTTCTCGATCGCACAAGCTTGCCGGCTACCCGCGGACGGCCTCGGCGAACGCCGCGGGGTCCACATCGATCTCGAACCGCTCCTGCCCGTCTACGGTGACCACCGGGATCCGGATCCCGTAGTCCTTGACGAGGGCATCCGAGGCCTCGATATCCACCTCGTCGAACGCGAAGGCGGTCCGCTCCCGTTCGGCCAGGATGACGGCGCGGGCGACCTCACACAGATGGCAGCCCGCCCGGGCGTAGAGCACCACGCGCATGAACGATGCTACCGCCGGTCGCTCTGGTAGAACGGGGGGCGTGCGTGAGGGCGGCGACGAGGACCTGGAGCTCCATCGGCGCCTTTCCTCCGGAGACCCAGGGGCCTTCGACGAGCTGTACCGCCGCTACGCTTCGCCGGCCTACGGGCTCGCCTACCGGCTCACGGGCCAGCAGCTCTTGGCACAAGACGTCGTGCACGACGCCTTCATGGCGCTGTGGCGCGCACCCGAGGCCTACGATCCGGCGCGCGGCGCGTTCCGAACGTTCTTCCTTGCGCTGGTGCATCATCGGGCGGTCGACACCGTCCGCCGGGAGGAGCGCCTTCGCAAGCGACAGGAGCGAGCGTCGAACCTCGAGCCGACGCATGGCGAAGATGTTGCGGAAGACGTGGTCGACGAAGCGTTCATGGGGGTGCGTCGCCGCCAAGTGAGAGCGGCGCTGAAGTTGCTGCCGCCGGAGCAGCACAAGGTTCTCCAGATGGCGTATTTCGAAGGCATGACCCAGGTGCAGATCGCCGAGGAGCTCCAGATCCCGATCGGCACCGTGAAGACCCGGACCCTGGCGGCCATGAAGAAGCTGCGCCGGGCCCTGCAGACGGAGGAAGACGCTTGAGCACCCCGGAACACGCACGCATCGACGAGCTGCTGGCGGGCTATGTCCTGCGAAGCCTCTCGGGCCAGGACGCGGCCGAAGCCGATCGCCTCCTTTCCGAGCATGTCCCCGGCTGTGCGGGGTGTCGCCAGACCTTGGCCGACTTCCAGGCCGTCTCCGCCGACCTTGCGCTCGACGCCACGCCGATCGAGCCGCCCGAGACCCTCCTCCCCCTCCTGCACCGCGAGCTGGAGCCCGGCGAGCGGCGGCGGCGCCCCGTGCAGATGTTCGCCGTGGCCGCCAGCGTCGTGGTGGTGGCGGGGCTCGCGGGGATGGCCGTCACCCAGAGCGTGCGCGCGGACAACGGACGCAAGGAAGCCAACGCCCTGCGCGCCGTCATGGACACGGCGTCGCTGCCCGATGCCCACCTGGTGCCGGTGGGACCGGCCACGGAGGTCTCCGCGCCCGGACATGAGTTCTTCTACCTCTACGGGCGCGAGGTGCCCTCGCCGCCCCCGGGCATGGTGTACCGCGTCTGGCTGGTCTCGGGGACCACGCCGACCTACGTCGACGAGTTCGTCCCGGACCACGGTTACGTGAACCTTCAGGTGTCGGTGTTCGACCCCAGCGCGTACGACGCGCTGTGGGTCACCCAGGCGCCGGCCGGGTCCGAGCCGGTCGCACCGGCGCCGGCCGACGCCCTCTGGCGCTCCGAGAGCTGAGAACCGCCCCTCAGACCTGCGCGACGCCGCGAACGGTGAGGAAGACCCCCACCGCCACGATCGCCGACGCGGAGAGCACGGGAACGAGCCGCCCGGCCGTGGAGGACAACCGCCTCGTCATCGCCTCGCGGGCCTTCATGGCGCCCATCCCCACGATCATCAGGGCGGCGGCGAGCCCGGCGCTGAACGCCAGGACGAGGCTCACCCCGTAGGCGGCCCGATGGGCCTCGATGGCGCCGAGCATCACGAGCAGGGCGCTGGGGGCGGGCAGGATGCCGCCGGCCAGCGCCAGGGCGAGGATCCCTTTGGGCGACAGCGGGGCGCCTTCGGGAAGCGCGTGCGTGTGCCGTCCCACCCCGTGATCGTGCTCGGGCGCGGCGTGCGCGATCCCATCCCCGCCGTGGTCGTGCCCCCCACCGGCGTGGCGCCGCAGGCCCCACGCGGACAGACGGGAGATCAACAGGTACGCACCGAGGCTCAGAGCGACCAATCCCGAAAGGAGCCCGAGCCACGGATAGAGGGTCTCCGGGCGGAAGGTCTGTTCCAGCGTGAGCACGAGCAGCCCGAGCGCCAGCACGGATGCGGTGTGCATGACCGCGACGGCGGTCCCCACGGTCGCGGCATGGCGAACGCGGGAGGTCGAGCCCACCATGTAGGCGGCCATGAGCGTCTTGCCGTGACCGGGGAGCATCGCGTGCCACGCGCCGAACGCCAGCGAGATGGCGAGCCCCAGGAGCACGAGGGCGATCCCGTGTCGGTTGAGCACGCCGCCGAGGGCGCCCGCCTCCACCTGAGGCCGGGAGGAGGACACCGACGTCGCCGTGTCCGAGGTGATCGGGGCGGGGGCCGGGCCGGAGGACCCCGGCGCCACGTGGGCCTGCATCGACGCCACGTCGAGCGGGCTCGACAGGAGGTCCGCGGGGTACGTGCGGAGCTCGTCGCTGACGCTGTGCGTCGGCACGGTGGATCCCTCGAGCGCGGCGCCTTCGGCCCCGACGGCGGTGATCTCCCGCCACCCGATCCGGCCTGCGAAGTTCGCGTCGCGGAAGCTCAGGGCGCCCGCATCGGGCGCCGCGCCCGCGAACGTGCCTTCGAAGCGGAGGGTCTGCAGTCCGCCCTGGCCCGCCAGGAGCTGGGCGGCCGCCCCCTGCGCCGCCAGCGCGACGGGGTCCCCGTCCACGCTCGCGTGCAGCCGGGGAGCGAACGCCGCCGCCTGCTCGGTCGCCCAGGCCGCGAGCTCGGTGGCCGAGGCGGTGCCATCCCCGTCGGTGTCGATGCCCGGTATCGCTTGGAACGTGGGGATCTCGGCCATGTCCACCACGTAGTCCACGCGCACGCGTCCGGGTAGCGCCACCACACCGCTGTAGCGGTTCACCGTGAAGTTTCCCAGGGGGTGGGCGAACGCCGCGGCCGCAGGCACGAGGACGAGGCCCAGCGCCACGATCGCGGCGAGGACGAGCCGGCGCCTCACCGGGCGCCCCCCAACCGCGCGAGGGTCGACCGCGCTTGCGGAGCGTGCAGGATCGAGAAGTGGGGGTTGATCGCGATGGCCTCGCGCAGGAAGGAACGCGCCGCCGCACGATGATCGAGTCGCGCCTGGATCATGCCCGCGTGGAAGGTGAACAGCGCGTTGCGGGTGCCCAGGGCCAGCGCCTTGCGCGCGTATCCCGCCGCCTCGGCGTACCGGCCGTTCGCATAGAGCGCCCACGCGTAGGCGTCGGCGACGTGGATGCTCTGGCGCCGCGACCATTCGGTGCGCGCGGCCTCGAGCGCGGCGGCAGGCCGCCCGTGATCCGCGTCGAAGAGTGCGAGCTCCAGGTCGACGTTCACGCCGTTGGCGGCGAAGAGTCGCGTCTCCGCGCGGACCAGGGCGTACTGGCGCGCTGCGGCCGATCGGTCTCCCACCAGCGTCTGGAGATCGCCCAGGGCGACCACGTACTCGGGCGAGGGGTAACGCTGCGTGACCTCGGTGTATCCCGCGATGGCCGCGCGCGTATCGCCGCTCGCCCACGCCACCTTCGCGAGGCCCATGCGGTTGGGAACGTAGTCCGGATCGGCCTCGAGCCCGTAGCGGTAGGCGACGCGGGCAGGTCCGATCCGCCCCCGATTGAACTGGAGCTCGCCGATCTGGAAGCTCGCCCAGGCCACGTCAGAAGCGGAGCCCGCCACCTGTCGCGCGGCCTGCATGGATCGCAGCGCGCCGTCGACGTCACCCTGCAGCTCGCGTGCGTACGAGACGCGCGCGTAGGAGCTCAGCCCCGGCTTGATGTCGACCATCCGTTGGAACGTCGCGAACGCCCGCGGGTACCGACCGAGCTCCACCTCGGCGTCGCCGATGACGCCGTAGACGTTCGCGTCGAAGCGGTTCACACGTCGGGCCTGCTCGCCGTAGCGCAGGGCGGCGTCGAAGTCGTGCCGGGCCGCGGCGAGCGCCGCCATGCCGACCAGTGCCCCCTCGTTGGACTCGGGCTGCAGAGCCAGGGAGCGTTCGAGGGCACCCTGGGCCTTCGGGTAGTACGTCGGGTCCGCCGTGACACGACCCTGCTGGACGTAGGCCTGGCCCAGGGAGGCATAGGACTTCCAGTCGTCGGGGATCGTGCTGAGCCGCTGCTGGAGGTAGGCGATCGTGGCGTCCAGTCCACCCCCGGTGGGGAGGGGGACCGAGGGATCCTGGGGCGCGGCAGGCGTGGCGGCCGGGGCCTCCGTGCGCAGGGAGCGGAAGGCGCCCACGCCGGCCACCGTGAAGAGCGCGGCGGCCATGAGCACGACCGCGGCGGCCTTCGTGGAGCGCTTCATCGGCTTGGGTCCTCCTCAGGTGGGCTCGTGGGGCGGAGGTGGGTGGTGGGCCCGGCCGCGGGAGCAGCCGGGCCCACCGTGGTTCCCACGCGGGTCAGTGCGGGTTCGCGACCGAACCGCTCGTGGGGTACCCGACGTAGGGGAACGTGTTCTGGAACGGAACATCGTTCGCGTCCACGCCGTCGCCCAGGGTGTCCGCGCCCGCCGAGTGTGACGGCAAGAGCACACCCATCGAGACGCGGAGGGCCACGTCGACGATGTCGTCAGACAAGCGCCGTCCGTTCGGGAAGCCGGCCACGTCGCCACCGATCACGCCGAGCGTGGAGCAACTGCTCGAACATGGCGGGGTGTCGATGTTCAGCCGCAGCATCTCGCTGGGCTTCACACCCTTGGGCTGGTTGAGGTTCGGGATGCCCGTAAGGAAGACCTGGATAAGGTCCGCCCGTTGGATCCCGGCCTTGTTCGGGTTCGAGTCCGGCACGGCCAGGCTCGGGTACACGGCGTTCACGAGGTGCGGCAGCTCCGGGTCCTGAACCGCGGGCAGGAACTGCGCGTCCTTCGACGGCGAGGAGCCGTTGAAGTAGTCCTTCGCCCCCACGGGGACGACGACCTCGTTCACGAGGGGATTGCCCAGGCGCGAGACCTGAACATTCCGGCCGTAGAAGTGCTGCGAACCATCGGAGCGCTGCACGCGCAGGCTCGGGCGCGAAGCGGTGCTCCACACGCCGATCACGGAATCCTTGTGGCCGCGAAGCTGGCCCTTGGGGATCTGCAGCGCCATCGTGTTGACGTTGAACCCGGCGAGGGTGTCGTTCCCCGCCTCCGACAGGTTCGCCCCGTACAGCAGGTCGAACACCCGCAGATCCAGGAAGAACGGGTCGTCGGACTGCCCGACCCAGCTCTTGATGTGATTCTTGGCGGGCTTGACGGCCCGGTCGAACAGGTTCGCGTTGTACCCCGGCATCGAGGCGTTGCCCACGCGGCTGGGTGCCGCCGGAGCGTCGTTCAGCAGGCGCGTGCGGTGCCCGTGCTTGATCCGATACAGGTCGTAGGTCTGCCGTACGAGCAGGTTCCGGTCGCGCAGCCACGTGACGGGGCCGTTGTTGTAGATGAACGAGTTGCCGTCCCGGTAGTGGGTCTTGAAGTTCCACCGGTACGTGATGTCGGCCTTCGCGTCGCCGTTGTTGTCGATGTTGACGTCGTAGTTCGTGTGCTCCGCGAAGTTGTAGAAGTTCGGACCACCGGCCGGCTCCTCGAAGGGGATCCAGGAGCTGACGAGCGTGACCGTATTGGGCTTGTCGGGGCTCACGAACGCGTAGACGTCGGTGTTGTCGATCTGCGGGTCGGCCGCGGTCAACGGGGCTTCTCGGTGAGAGGACGCGTTGGATGCGACCGGTCCGAGGCCCGCGAGGACCCCGGCACCGAGCGCCAACGTGGCAACCCCCGCCGCGGCCATGTTGCGGATGCGGTGACGAGACAAGATGCACTCCTTTCGAACGTGCGATGGGATGGTCGATCGTCCGGCCGCCGGGCCCCGGAGACCTCCCCTCGGGACCGTCCGACATCCCTCCTTTGCTGCGGCGCCGGTACGGGTGTCCTTCGCGCCGCGACCTCGGGTGGATCACCGGACGGGGAACGGCGGACGGACCGATCGCGAAGGGGCGACGCCGCAGGAGCGGCTCAGGCCTCGGGGGTGGGCTCGAGCACCGGGGTCTTCACCGGCGAGGAGGCGCGCAGGAACCCGGCGAACATCACGGTGATCCCCACGACCAAGGTGATGCAGAATCCCGGCAGGTTCCCCAGGGCCGCGAAGGTCGCGCCACCCGCGACCACGGTGGCCCCCAGCGCGATGAACAGGGTGCCGTAGAAGCGATCGCGCATCTGCGGGTTTCCGCGCATCTTCCAGGCCGACCACAATGTGCCGAGCAGGAGCACGGCGAAGGAGGGGATCGAGATGAGCTGCGGGAGCCGATGGGCCGCGGTGCCGTCGCCGAAGACCGCCTTGCCCGACGGCAGGCGCTCCACGAGCGCCGAGGCATCGGTTCCCGCCCGGCGCAAGACCGACAGCGTGTAGCCCACGAGGAAGACCAGCACGAGGTCCACGATCACGTCCACGACGTGGTTGCGGCCCAGGAGCTGCACCTCCCCGCCCGCGAGGAACGGCACGTTGAGCACGGCGCCGAGCGCCCAGTACAGCCCGAACCAGAACGGATCCCATCCGCTCAGCACGCCAACCACCACGGCCACCGATGCGACCCCGTACATGACCAGCGAGATCGCCCACAGGAGCTGATACGAACGTCGTCGCGCGCCGAACTGCCGCAACAACGCGCCCGCGAAGACGAACGCCACGATGGCCGCGATCAGCGGGAAGACCCACATGAGGACCCAGCATACGGGCGGCGACGCGGTGCCCCCGCCCGAGGGCCGTACGATGAGCCCATGCCCGCACCCCCTGTGCTCTTCTCCTCCGCCGCGTTCTTCGCGCGCCCGCTCGCCGAGACGTTCCGCCTGGTGGCCGAGGCCGGGTACTCCGGGGTGGAGGTCATGGTCACGAAGGATCCCGCCAGCCAGGACCCGGTCGAGATGCGACGCCTCGCCAAGCGCCACTCCCTGACCATCGGCGCGATCCACGCACCCTCGCTGCTGCTCACGCGAAAGGTCTGGGGCACGGATCCCGTCGGCAAGATCTACCGGGCGCTCGAGGTCGCCCATGACGCCGAGATCCCGACGGTCGTGATGCATCCGCCCTACCGGTGGCAGCGGGGCTACCGAAGTTGGCTCGAGGACCGGCTGCTGGACCTCGAGGCCGGCACGGGCGTCACCGTGGCCATCGAGAACATGTTCCCCGTCCGCGTGGTCGGCGAGCGCGGCGTGACCCTGCACGCGAACCAGGATCTGGAGGACCTCGAGGGTCTGCCCGATCTGGTCCTCGACACGTCGCACGCGGCCGTCGCACGCCACGACCCGTTGGAGGTCCGGCGCCGCTTCGGCAGCCGTGTGCGCCACGTGCACCTCTCCGACAACGCGGGCAAGGGATGGGACTCGCATCTCCCCCCGGGCAAGGGCATCTTGGACCTCGACGCCTTCCTGCGCGATCTGGCCGGCGACGGCTATGGGGGGTCGGTCTCCTTGGAAGTGGACCTGCGCCGCTACCTCACCGACGCCACCAAGCTCAGCGAGATCATGATCGCCATGCGAGAGCACGCGGAAGAACGCCTGTCCGCCGGCGTGGCGTGAGCGCTGCTAGCCTCGCTCCGTGCGCCGGCCCACCCTCATCATGATCATCGTCTTGTTCGGGCTGATCACGGCCGCCGCGGTGGCGCAGATCGTGCTCGCGTCGGGAGGGACGCCGCCGCTTCCCGGCCCGATGAGCCCGGGCGAGGTTCCCTCCTTCTCGGCCACGCCGTAGCCCAACGCCGCGCCCTACTCCAGGACGACGGCGGCGCCCTCCTTCAGGTTGAGGTGCTGCGCGGCGCTGCCGTGATTGACAACAAGCGCGAGATAGCCCTGCGAGTCGACGATGCATGCGGGCACGCCCTCGTCGACGTCGGCGAAGATGCTCACGCGGGGAAGCGAGTGCGCGCCCACCTGCACGGTCGGGCCGATGCCCGCCTCCTCGAGGTCGGCGGCCCGTGCGTTGAGCTGGACGTTCCCGAAGCCGTCGATCCCGATCACCCGGCAACCGAGGGCTCCCTCGGCCACCATCGGCCCGGGCATCTCGAGGGTCCGCAGCTCGGGCGGATCGAGCGACGCGCCGACGCCCTCCAGCGGGGTCCCGTTCGCGAGGTGAGCCGCAGCGGGCGCGAACACGTCGCGGCCGTGGAACGTCTTGGACACGGGGAACAGCAGCACTCGCGGATCCTCGATGGCGGCCGCGGCCTCCGCCCCGCCGAGCGCGGCCCAGGCCACCGAGAGGACGCCGTTGTCCGGCCCCACGAGCAGCGCTCCCGTGGCCGCGCGCACGGCGACCGACCGGCGCTCCGATCCGACCCCGGGGTCGACCACGGCGACGTAGACGGCGTCCGCGGGCATGTACTTCGTGGCGCGGCCCAGGGTGAGAGCTCCGCGCATCACGTCTTGGCGAGGCACGTCGTGGGTAAGGTCGATCACCCTGACGTCCGGGGCGACGGAGGCCATCACGCCGTGGCACACCCCCACGAACTCGTCGGCGCGACCGTAGTCGGTCATGAAGACGATGGGGCGCGTCACGGGACCGCGCTCCCCGCGACCACGGGCAGGAAATGGGTCAGCCAACCTTCGAGCACGGTCCGGGAGCGCTCGCCCTGATTCCCACTCAGCAGATCCGTGCCATGGTCGGCGGTCGTGAGGACCTCGAGCTGTTTGGGTTGCAGGCTCTCGTCGTACAGCGTCTGGGCCGAGGCGGCCGCCCCGTTGGGATCGTCGTATCCGGCCAGGAACAGCTTCGCCGCCCCCACGGCGGCCATGACGTCGGGGTCGGCCACGAGGCCATCGATGGACACGGGAGCCGACAACGTGGCCACGCCGACGATGCCCTCGGGGTCGCGCGAGGCGGACACGAGGGACGCGGTGCCGCCCAACGAGGCGCCCACAAGGGCCAGCCTGCTCGGGCCCTGTTTCCGCAGGAACGCGCGCGCGGCGGCGACGTCCTCCCACGCCGCGCTGGGCTCCTTCGTGCCCTCGGAACAGCCGGCGTCCCCGCCCGGGCAGTAGCCCCGCAGATCGAATGTCAGCACGCGGTAGCCCTCGGCGCCGAGCCGGTCGGCGAACTCGTACCAAGAGCTTTGATCCGCCGGCAACATGTGGGCGAGTACGACACCGGCCGTCGCGTCCTGGGGGCCGAAGAGCCGTCCGGCCAGGCGCACACCGTCGGACGTGCGGAACGCGACGGCCTCGGAGTGCTCGATCGCCTGCGCTCGGATGGCGTCGGTTTGGTTGCACGCCGCGCCCACGAGCGCCAGCCCGGCCAGCAGCGACACGAGGCCACGGACCCGCGGGCGCGCTCGCACGGCGGCCCTCCTGCTACTTGCCCAGCTTCATCCGCTGGTGGCGGGTGCGCTTGAGGAGCTTCTTGTGCTTCTTCTTGCGCATCTTCTTGCGGCGCTTCTTGACCAACGAACCCAAGCAACTGACCTTTCATTCGGTTCCGAAGAGGTTCCGGAGGTCGACCCGCTTGGCTCGGTAGTGCTCCTCCAGACGAACGGAGCCCAGTCTAAGCGCTTTCGGCGGCTCTGCCACCGGCGATACCAGGCGCAGCCCCTGGTCCTGCGCGACGTATTCGAGGAACCCGAGGCCCGTGAACCCCCCCGCGCCGTCGGACAATCCCACCAACAGGCGATCGAGCTGGGAGAGATCGAACAGGGGCGGCAGGGTGGGCATGAATACGGTGGGCTTGACCCGGAACCGCTGCAGCTCTCCTTCGAAGTACCGTCCCATGGCGCGCTCGCGCTGTTCCATGCGCTCCTCCACGCTGGTGGTCTCGACGTTGGGATGCACCGGCAGGGCCTCCACCGCCAAGCCGAAGAATCGCTCCAACACCCCCAGGATCGGCTCGAGCTCCCCGCCTCGCTGCAGACCCACCACGAGGTCGGGCTCGAGCATGTCGACCTTGTAGTACTTGACCAGCTGGCCCCAGATGCCGCTCACCATGCCGCCGGTGTCCACCACGACGAGCTCGGCGCCGTCGCGATGGGCGCGTTCGTTCAACCGGGTGAGGGCCCCCACGAGCGGCAGGAGATGGTCCTGCGGCGTGGTCGAACCCACGAAGCCGAGGGCGTCCGCGTAGGCCATGCGCTCCAACGTGAGGTCGTCGGGCCCATGGATGTGCTTGAGCCCCACGGTGGCGGGCGGACCCACGGTCTTCTGGGAGACGTCGGCGTCGAGGTAGGCGACGGAGCGGCCCACGCGCAGCGCGAACGCGGCGGTCGCGCGGGCGAGCGTGCTCTTGCCCGAGTCGAGGCCGCCGATGAACAGCACGGTGCGAGCCTCGCGGGCGGCTCGGTCGACGAGCCGGTCGTGTTCGTTCACCTACGCCCCCTCTGCGCCTTCGCAGAGGCCCGGCAGGCGCGTTGTGGACGCGGTGGTCGGGGAATGAGGGCCGGCTAGCCGGCCTCGGTATACCGCTCCATCAGGTAGCTATGGACGTCTTCCTCGCGGAGTCGATAGTTGCGGCCCACCCTGATGGCGGACATCTCCCCGGTCTTGATCAGTCGGTAGACGGTCATCCTGGATACGCGCAGAAGGTCAGCGACCTCGTTGACGGTCAACAGCCGAGCCTCGGTGAAGGGATTGCTGGTCACGATTGGCGATTGTAGGCGGTGGGCGGGGTCCCTGGATAGCCCTACTTGCTTCGCCGCAGGTCACACGGGCGAACGGGCCGTTGCGTCCCCTGGGAACCGCGCGACGATGGCCTGGAAACAGGGCCAGTAGTCCTGCGGAGCGACGTGGTCGTCCATCACGACCACGGTGTCGGTGCGTCCCTGCGCCCGCGCCACGATGAGCGCCGGATCGTTCACGTCGGCGATGCTGAGCGTCTCCACCCCCGCCTCGATCGCGGCGCCCGCGAACCCGTGGTCCGCCACCACGAGATCGGGGGTCGCCTCGGCAAGCATGCGCTCCATGGCGTCGGGCCCGTGGGTGTGCCGCGGCTCGCCGCCGTCGGTGAGCATCCCCACGCCCCCCCAATGGTCGATCTCCCAGTCGTGGGTGAGCCCGTTCTGGTGCCAACGCACGCCGTCGGCCGCCTTGAGGACCTTCGCGCCGCGGGCGCCGAGGAGGCGGTCGAGCTCGCGATAGAGCAGGGCGAGGCCGATCGGGTGCCCGGTGGCGAGGATCACGCGCTCGCTGCGGGCGCAGGCAGCCGCGAGCCGGTCGCCGACCGCCTCGCACGCGATCAGGATGGGGGCCGGGGCGATCTCGACCCGCCCGGAGCGCGCCGCGTGATCGATGGGCTCGCCGGCGTCCCGGGCGACGAGGTCGAGGATGTCGTCGAACGTGAACGCGCCCGGCAACCCCGAGAGCCCGAACCGCTTGTCCGGGTCGCCGTCGATCAACATCGAGATGTTCGCGCGGACGTTGTCCAGCGGGTGGGCGGCCGTGCCGGCGACCCCGCCCTGCAACAGGGCCTCCTCCAGCTCGCTCCGCGAACACGCGCGGGGCGTCCACCGCTCGTCCACGGCCGGGAGACGGCTCACGTGCGCTTCGATAACGTCCATGCGTGCAGAGCGTACGGGAGCCGGCATGCAGCTGAAGGGGGCCGTGGTGGTGGTGACCGGCGCCTCGTCCGGGATCGGCGCCGCGACCGCGGTGGCGTTCGCGCAACGGGGCGCCAGGGTGGTGCTGGCCGCCCGCCGGGCGGAGCGGCTCGACGAGCTGGCGGGCCGGATCGAGCGCGCCGGGGGAACGGCGCTCGCGGTCCCGTGCGACGTCACGGACCACGATGACCTGCGGACGCTCCGCGGGGTGGTCCTTGAGGCGTTCGGTCCCGCCGACGTCATGGTGAACAACGCGGGGATCCCGGGAGGTGGCGGCTTCGAGACGCTGACGTACGAGCAGATCCGACGCGTCGTGGACGTGAACCTCACCGGGGTCCTGTTCGGCACGCGCACCTTCCTGCCTGACATGCTGGCGCGACGCCACGGCCACATCGTGAACGTCGCGTCGCTCGCGGGGAAGAACGTGGCGCCCGGGGCGGCCGTGTACGCGGCCACGAAGCACGGCGTGGTGGCGTTCTCCGAGTCCCTGAACATGACTATGAAGCGCACGGGCGTACTCGTAACGGCCGTCAACCCGGCGTTCGTCCCCACGGAAGGGTTCCCGGCCACCGACCGCCCGCGCCTCCTCAGCCTCACCCCGGAACGGGTCGCCGAGACCATCGTTCGGGTCGTGCGGGGCAACGTCGACCACGAGGTCGCCATCCCCCGGTGGGTCGCCACGTTGCAAGCGTTCCGCATACTCACGCCGCCGCTGTACCGGTGGACGGTCGGCCGCATCGCCAGTCGGTACGAGCCGGGGTCGAGGCCCGGCACGGGCTCGGGTTGGCGTCGCACACGTGTTCGGTCATGTTGATGGTGACGACAACCGGATACAGGCACCACCCGCGGGAGTGGTGAGCATGCGCTCGGTGACCACCCGGGCCTCCGGTGGCAGTATCGAGCCATGACGACCAAGCGGGTTCGCGGGCTCGCGTTCGGCTCCCTCGCCGTGTCGGTGACGCTAGGCGTGTGGGCAGTCGCGTACCTCGTGAAGGGCTGGTCGATCCCGCTGCTGCCGACGGAGTTCGGCGCGAAGGGTTACTCCGTGCTCTTCGCCCTGGTGATCGGCGGGGTCGGCACCGTGATCGCGATCCGCCGGCCGGGGAACGCGATCGGGTGGATCTTCTGCGGGATTGGCATCATCGCGGGTTTCCTGGCTTTCAGCGAAGCCTATGCGCGGTGGGCCATCATCCGTGAGGGCGGCGCGCCGGCCGGCGCCCTATACGCCGCCTGGCTCCAGGAGTGGATCTGGATCCCGATGGTCGGCGGGCTGGCGGTCGTTGCGGCGATCTTCCCGGACGGGCATTTCCTATCGCCCCGCTGGCGCCGCACGATCCTGTGGTCGATCGCCGCCGCCGTCATGGCTGCCGTGCTCACGGCGGTTGTCCCACGACTCACGGTCTACGCGGGGTACGACAACCCGGTCGGCGTCGGGGGATCCGCGATGCAGTCGGTCGCTGACGTCGCCGCCGCCCTGCTCCTGCCGCTGATGCTGTTCGGTGCGGTTGCGGCGCTGGCTCGGTTCCGTCGCTCCAGCGGCGAGGAGCGCCAGCAACTGAAATGGCTCGCGCTTTCCATCGGGTTCGTCGCGGTGGTGATCACCCTCTACGGTCTCGGCACGCTTGTGTCGGGGACGTCGAACCCCTTCGCGCGCGACTGGGCCGAGTACCTGTCGATCCTGTCGTTCCTTTCGGTGCCGGTGTCCATCGCCTTTGGCGTCCTGAAGTATCGCCTCTACGACATCGACATCGTCATCACGAAGGCCGTCGTGTACGGGGGGCTCGCGGCATTCATCACCGTCGTCTACGTCGCGATCGTCGTGGGGGTGGGGGCCGCGGTCGGTGCGACCAACCATGTCGTGCTTTCAGCAGCGGCGGCGGCCGTGGTGGCCCTGGCCTTCCAGCCGGCGCGGCGCCGGGCGCAGCGGTTCGCGAATCGGATCATCTACGGCGAACGCGCGACGCCGTACCAGGTGCTCGCCGAGCTCGGCGGGCGACTCGGCGGGGAGTACGCGGTAGATGACGTCGTGCAGCGTGTCGCCACAACGTTGGCAAACGGCATCGGCGCCGAGCGAGCCGCGGTCTGGCTCCACGTGGAGGCCGAGCTGCGACCCGTCGGCGCCTGGCCCCCCGGTGAGCCGCTGGCCCGCGTCCCGCTCGTCGACCCGATGGTGCCTGCGGAGCTGGACGGCATGCGAACGGTGGCGGTACGCCATCAGGGCGAGGTGCTCGGCGCGATCGGTGTCCGCAAGGCCGTGTCCGAACCGATCACGCCGGCGGATGAGAAGCTGCTCGGCGACCTGGCTGCACAGGCCGGGCTGGTCCTCCGCAACGTGCGACTGGTCGAGGACCTGCGCGCATCGCGGCAGCGATTGGTGGCGGCCCAAGACGAGGAACGGCGCCGGATCGAGCGCAATATCCACGACGGCGCGCAGCAGCAACTGGTCGCCCTCGCGGTGAAGATCCGGCTCGCCGACGCGACGATCGGCACGAACGACGATCATGCCCACGAACTCCTCGCCCAGGTCCAGACCGACGCGGCGGACGCCCTCTCGGATCTGCGCGACCTCGCGCACGGCATCTACCCGCCACTGCTGGCCGACAAGGGGCTCGTGAGCGCCCTGGAGAGTCAGGCGCGGAGGGCCACGATCCCGGTGCAGGTGCAGCATGACGGGGTCGACCGCTACCAGCCAGAGGCCGAGGCCGCCGTGTACTTCTGCGTGCTCGAGGCACTCCAGAACGTCGGCAAGTACGCGGCCGCGACGCTGGTCCAGGTGCGCCTCGGAGCGGCGGACGGCCTCCTGCGCTTCGCCGTCCAGGACGATGGGGGCGGCTTTGACGCAGGGAAGCCGAGCGGCGCCGGTCTCACGAACATGCGCGACCGGCTGGACGCGCTCGGCGGCAGTCTGACGATCCGCTCCGAGGTGGGCCGCGGCACGACGATCTCGGGCGAGGTGCCGGTGGGCGATCTCGCGTGACCATGCCCGGGGTGTATTGCAGTAGGTGGTCACGAGTAGTGTTCGCGTTCAGATTGTCGAGGCTGTCCCCTCTGTGGGGGTAGACGGTGGGCGTACGGCCCCGGTCGGTCAGATCCAGCGATGAACCTGTCACTTGCTCGGGAGACTTGGCTCGCCGCACCGCACCTCCAGGCACCGTTGCTCACAAGCGGCCTGGAGATCCCACAGTGCGAACGAAGGAGGGGGGCATGATTCGCCGTTCTCCGAATCGCTCAACGTGACCACCGCACCCGAACGAGTGCTTGTCACCTCCGTGAACCCCGGATTCGTTCCCACCGAGGGCTTCCCAGGCACCGACCGTCCGCGGGTGCTGTCGCTCGACGTCGACCGCGTGGCCCGCGCCATCGTCCGCGTGGTGCTGCGTGAGATCGCCCCCGGATACTCGATCCCGCGATGGACCGGAGCCGGACAGATCGTGCGCGTCCTCGCGCCGGGACCCTATCGGTGGGCCCTCGGCGCCGCCGAGCGCAGGTACGGCTCCCGCCCGGCCGAGCCCTGATCCTTCTCGACATCGGCGCCGACGGGCGGGGTCGGCGGTCGGAGCGCTCGACGGGCGCGGTTCGGACGCAGGGCCGGAGCATCCGCTGCTCGCGGCGTTCGCCTTAGTCCAAGTCGCAACGCCAAGAACCAGCCCCGAGCTACGACGATACCCCCATCCGGGCGAGATCGCGGCGGCCCGATCCGCGGTACAACCCTTCGGCACGCCCGAGACGCGGCTCATGTCGTGGACGGGTCTGGCAGAGCAAGGAGAGGTTTCATGGTCACGCACCGAATCAGACTTCGTCATGTGGGAACCGCGATCGCGCTGTGCACGACGCTCGCGCCGCTCGCCGCCCAGGCCGCGCCGGTGCCTTGCGTGTGTTCCGTCACGGAGGACCTCACGTCGGGGCCGCCCGGAAGCGCGGTGACGCTCGCGGGTGCCGGCTACGTCGCCGGCGGACGCGTGCGCGTGCGGTTCATCGATTCGGGCGGGGTTCGCACGACCGTCGCGAGGGCGAGGACGGTCCTCGTCGCGGACGACGGCACGTTCTCGATCGTGGTCTCCATCCCGGATCCCTCTGCCGGGGGGATCGCGCGCTTCGTGGCCGGCGAGCGCGCGTACGGCCTGCGGTCCAAGGTGCAGTTCTCGGTGGATCAGGTCTTCGGCTGAGCCGCCTGCTCGCGCGACGCGCCGGGACGCCGACGCGGCACCTGCCGCCCGGCGTCCCTTCGCGCGTAGCGGTACCGTTGGGGCGTGCACACCCTCACCGCCATCTCGACCGTCGAGGTCGCGCGGGCCGAGACGCAGACCGCGCCGGTCGAGGTCGATCAGCCCGACGCCGATGAGTCGGTCGAAGCCGACATCCCCTGGATCGTCATCGTGTGGAACGACCCGGTGAACCTGATGTCGTACGTGACCTTCGTGTTCCAGAAGCTCTTCGGCTATCCCCGCGCGAAGGCCGAGAAGCTGATGATGGACGTGCACCTGAAGGGCAAGGCGGTCGTGTCGAACGGCCCGAAGCACCGCTGCGAGTCCGACGTCGCCCGGCTCCATGCCTACGGCCTGTGGGCCACCATGCAGAAGGACGCCTAGCGTGGCCGTCCTCCGGTTGGTCCGCCGGCGCCGCGACGGGTACGAGCTGCGCCTGGAAGACCGCGAGCGTGAGCTGCTTCGCGAACAGCTCGCGGCGATGCGCGCGCTCCTGCTGGCGGAGAACCCGGCGAGCGATGTGGGCGTGGCCCGGCTGTTCCCCCCGGCATACCCCGACGATCTGCTCGAGAACCTCGACTACGAGCAGATGGCGGGCAACGGCCTGCTCGCGGAGCGGCTCGCGGGCCTCGACGAGGCCGAGGCGGCGCTCGGGGATCCGCGCGTCTCCGAGGAGCGGATGTTGAGCCTCATGCGCTCGATCAACGACGTGCGGCTCGTCTGGGGGGTCCGGCTCGAGGTGACCGAGGAGACAGGGAGCGCCGACTTCGACGACCCCCGGGACCGGGCCACCTACGACGTCTACCTGTGGCTGGGCTGGCTGATGGAACAGATCGTGGGAGCGCTCGGCGAGACTTAACCGTCAGCGTTTCCGATCGGCGGATCGGAGAGCGTCGTGGGGACGTCAGCGCCCCAGAGGTCGCGAGCGCGGACGAGCCACGGCTGCGGGATGGCGTCGGGCGGCCGCGCGCCCGACATCTCGGCGAAGTAGATCGTCCAGGCGCGCGGCACCACGGTCGCCCACCGGTACCCGCCGCCCCCGGTCGCCACCCAGCGGCCGCCCGCCTCGTCGTGGGCCAGGGCATGCAGGCGGGCGGCGGTCTCCCGGTACGCGGCGGTCGTGAGCTCCAGATGCGCGAGTGGATCGGTACCGTGCGTGTCGCACCCCAGCTGGGTGACCAACACGTCGGGGCCGAAGCGCGCGACGACGTCGGGCACCACCTGATCGAACGCCGCCAGCCAGCCCTCGTCCCCCGTCCCGGGGCGCAACGGGACGTTGACGCTCGTCCCGACGGCGTCCGGACCGCCCCGCTCATCCGCGCCGCCGGTGCCCGGGAAGAACCCGGCCTCGGGCGCGTACTGATGCAGCGACACCGTGAGCACGCGCGGATCGTCGTAGAAGATCGCCTGCGGCCCGTCGCCGTGGTGCACGTCCACGTCCACGTACGCCACGCGCTCGGCCCCTTCCTGGAGGAGCCACGCGATCGCGACGGCCGGGTCGTCGTACACGCAGAACCCGGACGCGCGGGCCGCCATGGCATGGTGCAGGCCCCCCGTCGCGTTGAAGGCATGCTCCACGTCGCCGGCCCAGACGGCCCGGGCGGCCGCGAGCGTGGCCCCGGCCACCAGAGCGCCGGCCTCGTGCATCCGATCGAAGATCGGGTTGTCGCCCGGCCCGTACCCGAACCGGGACCATGCACCGTCCTCGCCCGCGCCCGCCCGCTTCGTGGCATCGAGGAAGGCCGGCGTATGGACGAGCTCGAGCGTGGCGTCGTCGGCGGGCTCGCACGAGAGGGACACGACCCCGGGCCCGCGGCTCAGCCCGTAGGCATCGATCAGTTCCCACGTCAGCAGCACGCGCTCGGGGCGAAGTGGGTGGTGGGGACCGTGGTCATAGATCGCAGCCTGGGGGCAGCGCACCAGACCGACGCGTTCGCTCACGCCACCGAACGTATCGCGGCGGCCGTGCGCTCGACGAGCACAGCGGCGTCGTCGTCGGTGAGGCAGAAGGGCGGGCCGAGCATGAGGATGTCGCCGTTGGCGCCGTCCACATGGCCCACCGAGGAATAGAGAAGGAGCCCCCGTTCGCGTGCCGCGGCCACGACGCGCTCGGTGATCCGGTCCGCGCGCACGAACGGCTCCTTGGTAAGCGGGTCGCGCACGAGTTCGATCCCGATCATCAGCCCCAAGCCACGCACGTCGCCCACCGAGGGAACGCCCGTCAGCTCCGTGCGCAGATCGGCGCGGAGGCGGGCTCCCATCGAGGCGCATCGTGCGATGAGATCGCTTTCCTCGAGGGTCTCGATCACGGCCGAGCCCGCGGCGGCCCCCAGCGCGTTGTGCGACCACGTGAAACCGTGGACGAAGCCCGCGGTCGACACCGCCTCGAACACCGGTCCGCTCGCGGCCGCGAACCCGAACGGCACGTACCCGCTGGTGGTTCCCTTGCCGGCCGTCAGGATGTCGGGGCGCACCCCCCAGTGCTCGACGCCGAACCAGCGCCCGGTGCGCCCCATGCCGGTCATGACCTCGTCCGCGATCACGAGCGCCCCGTGACGGCGGGAGACCTCGACCACCTTCCCCCAGTAGTCCTCACACGGCACGGCGGCCCCGAGCGTCGCGCCCGCGACGGGCTCGGCGATGAATGCAGCCACGGTGTTGGGCCCGGTCTGTTGGATCATGCGGTCGAGCTCCGCCGCGTGCCAGTCCCCGCAGCCGTGAGGATGGCCGGGGTTCAGGCAACGGTACTCATAGGCGGCCGGCGCGTGCAGGTGCCGTCCCAGCCAGGGCGTGTACGGCTTGCGCAGCGGCTCCTTCCCACTCGCGTCGAGCGCCCCCAGCGTGTTTCCGTGGTACGCACCTCGTCGTCCCACCACGGTGACCCGGGCCGGTTCGCCGCGCGCCAGATGGTAAGCCCGCGCGAGCTTCATCGCCGTCTCCACGGCTTCGCTGCCACCCGACACGGGATAGAGGCGTGGCCCGTCCATCGGCAGCCGCGCGGCCATCGCGTCGGCGTACGTTTCCACAGCCTCGGTGGTGAACATCGTGCTGTGGACGTACTGGGTCTTGTGGATCTGCCGGGTGATGGCGTCGATCACGGCGGGCACGCCGTGGCCCACGTTCACGACGATCGCGCCGCCCGCGCCGTCGAGGTACCGGGTTCCGTCCGCGTCCACGATCCAGGCGCCCTCGGCGGAGACGGCGGTGGGCAATGCGCGGTCCAGCACACGGGGGAACACGCTCGTCACGCCGACTCCGATGGCATCCGCGGGATGCTACTACCGCCCGTCAGACCGGCGGGCTCCGCGGGTCATCTTCGTCGTCGAGGACGCGAAGACCTCCTTGAGGCGCTCGCCGCGGGCCTTCCTGCCCTCGCGGATGGCATCCGCCCACTCGGGCTCAGGCTCGGCGTCGGGCCGCCCTCGATCCCACGCGACCTCCTCGCCCGCCTTGCCGGGCTCATCCGGTCGCACGCGCTCCGCCATGGCCTCCCCCCTTTGCCCGCCTACTTGGTGTAGACGCCGCCCGGGTCCAGCTCCTCGCGGATCAACCGCAGCTCCTGCGGACTCGGAGGTGGCGTCTGCGTGAGGTCGGTCGCCACCCGCGGCTCCCAGCCCATGCTCGCCCGCACGTCCTTCAACGCAACGCCGGGGTGCAGCGTGCGCAGGCTCATCTCGCCGGTGGCCTCGTCGAAGCCGTACGTAGCGAGGTCGGTGACCACACCGGTGGGGCCCCGGCCGTTCCATCCACGAGCGGCGTCGTGTTCGAGATCCCCGGTGTGGCCCGGCGAGGTGCGGAAGTCGATGGTGTCGACGAACGACCGGCGCGCCTGGCGCATGATCACCAGGATCTGGCTCGCGTGGATCGCGATCTCGCACGCCCCGCCGGAGCCCGGGAGGCGGACCTTAGGGTTCGCGTAGTCGCCGATCACTGTGGTGTTGAGGTTGCCGAATCGGTCGATCTGCGCGCCTCCGAGGAACGCCACGTCGATCAGCCCCGCCTGGAGGTAGAACGCGAACAGCTCGAACATGGAGGTCACGGCCGTCGACCCCGTCGCGAGCGTGGGGTCGCCGATCGACAGGGGGAGGCGCTGCGGACGTGCGCCGAACACGCCGGACTCGTACACGAGCTGCAGCGAGGGCGCCACTGTGCGCTGCGCGAGGTTGCACACGATGTTGGGCAGCCCGACGCCCACGAAGCAGTTCGTCGCGCCGCCGAGCAGGCGCGCGCTCGCGGCGATCATGATCTCGGACTTCGAGTAGCCGAGGTCGGGGGCGGCAGGGACGCTCACGCGTAACGCCCGTAGTCGACCTCGCCCGAGAGCGCCGGCTCCGGGCGCAACCGATCCCAGTACGCGGCCCCGAACTTCTCCACGTACTCGCTGTGGTTCGCGAGGCCGTACACCCACTCATCGAGCCACGCGTCCAGGCGATCCTGCTCGCGCGCGATCGCATCCCACTCCAGGTAGAAGGCGTTGTCGCGGTCGTAATAGCCCTGCGCGAAGCTCGGATGGCACCCGAACGGCTCTTGGACCACGGCGTCCACGATCACGCCGGGGATCGCGGTGCGGTTGGGGTCCTGGCGGATCACCGATTCCTCCACGACCTCCTCGACCACGACGATCACCTTGTGGGCCGCGAAGGCCACCTCCTTCTGGCAGCCCAGCAATCCCCAGATCTGCGTGTCGCCGGCCTCGTCGGCGCGCTGCGCGTGCACGATGGCCACGTCGGGCTTGAGCGGCGGTACGACGTAGACCTCGTCGCCGTCGTCGTAGGGCGAGATCATGGGCACGATCTTGGGGTTCGCGGCAGGGATGTCGGACTCGTAATAGCTGCGGAGCGGGAAGAACGGCAGGTTCGCCGCCCCGGCCATGTAGCGGCAGACCATCCCGAAGTGCGAGTACTCCTCGATGGCGAGCGCGGCGGGATCCGCCTTCTCGATGCGGCGGCGCACCGCGTGAAGGTTGCCCACGCCCGGGTTGCCCATCCAGCTGAAGATCAGCTTCGAGGCGACGCCCGCGCCGATCATCTGGTCATACACCACGTCGGGCGTCATCCTGGCGAGCGTGAGATCGCGCCGGCGCTGGCGGATGATCTCGTGGCCCGCCGCGAAGCAGATGAGATGCGTGAACCCCTCGATCGCCACGGTGTCGCCGTCGGCCACGAGGTCGGCCACCGCGTCCCGCATCGTGGTCACCTTCGACGTCACGACGCGGCCTCGTCGGGCTCCCAGCCGTCGTCCGGTCCGCGCAGCACGCAGAACTCGTTGCCCTCGGGGTCCGTCATGATCGTCCAGAAACCGCCGCCCTCGGCGACCAGACGCACGCTCGTGGCGCCCAACCCCTCCAGACGCACGACCTCCGCCTCCATCGAGGCGGGCGGCCTCAGATCGAGATGGAGCCGGTTCTTGAGCACTCTGGCCTCGGGCACGATCTGGAAGAGCATCGTCCAACCCCGCCCATCGGGATCGACGATCCACTGCGAATCCTCGTCGGCGCCGCCGCGGACGTAGCCGAGGACCTCGCACCAGAAGTCCACCAACACGGCGGGGCGGCCGCAGTCCACCGTGAGCGCATCGACCAGCGAGGTCATGGTCCTACCCGCCGGCGTTCTCGACGTCGTCGAGCACCGTCTCGAAGATCTCGAGCGCGGTGTGGGCCTGATCCTCGCGCAGGTTCAAGGCGGGCGAGATGCGGATCGCGTTGTCGCCGCACCCCAGCATCAGCAGCCCCTTGGCGAACGAGGCGCGCTCGACCGCCGCGGCGAAGTCGTGATCCGGCAGTTCGACGCCGATCATCAACGCCAGCCCGCGCACCTCGCGGATGCTCTGGTGGCGCGTCTGGATGTCCCGCAGGCCTTCGAGGATCACGTTGCCCACCTTGTCGGCGTTCTCGAGCAGGTTCTCCTCCTGGATCACGTCGATGGTGGCGAGCGCGGCCGCACACGCGACCGCGTTGCCGCCGTATGTGGACCCGTGCGTCCCCATCGTCCACGTCATCTTCGCGTCCTTCGCGATCATGGCGCCCAGCGGCATGCCCGAGGCGATGCCCTTGCCGGATAACAAGATGTCGGGCTCGACCCCGAAGTGCTCGACCGCCCACATCTTGCCCGTACGGCCCATCCCGGACTGGACCTCGTCGCAGATCAGGTAGATGCCGTGACGATCGCAGAGCTCGCGCAGCCCCATGAGCCACCCGTCGGGCGGCACGATGTAACCGCCCTCCCCCAGCACCGGCTCCACGACGACCGCCGCGACCTCCTTGGGCGCGACGAGACGCTTCATCAGGAAGTGTTCGATGTAGTCGAGCGTGGGGAAGCCGTCCTGCGCCGACCCGGGGGCCATCGCCATGTCACGGCCGTCTCCGTAGTACGCGTGCAGCACGCCCGGGAGCAGCGGCCCGAACCCGGCGCGGTAGCTGGACTTGGACGCGGTGAGCGACACCGAACCGTAGGACCGGCCGTGGAACGACCCGTAGAACGCGATGAGGTATTGGCGGCCCGTGGCCCAGCGAGCGAGCTTGATGCCCGCCTCCACGGCCTCGGTGCCGGAGTTGGTGAGGAACGAGCGCGCGGGCCCTTCCATGGGCGCGATGGCGTCGAGGCGCTCCGCCACCTCCGAGTAGATCGGCAGGAAGAAGTCGGACGCGGAGTAGTGGATGAGCTTCGCTGCCTGGTCCTGGATCGCCTGCACGACGCGGGGGTGACAGTGGCCGGTGGAGGTCACGGCGATTCCGGCGTTCATGTCCAAGAATCGGTTGCCGTCCACATCCTCCACCACACTGCCGGCGCCGCGCGAGGGCACGAAGGGATACGCACGCGGAAGGGACGGCGAGGTGGTGCGGCGATCCCGCTCCAAGACCAGCTGGGCCTGCGGTCCCGGCACCTCGGTGATCAGGATGGGCGCCTCGGCCCCCGCCAACCCGTCGAGCTCCATGTTCTCCAGCTCAACGTTCCCTGGATCCATGTCCTGAGACCCCGGGCCGCTCACTCGGAGATCACCGTCCGCGACTGCTCGCGCATGTACTGCATGACGTAGTAGGGGCCGCCCCCCGCCTTGCCCGTGGTCCCCGATCCCTTCCACCCGCCGAACGGCTGCACGCCGGGCCACGCCCCCGTGGTGGCGCCCGCGCGGCGATTCACGTAGACCACGCCGCCGTCGATCCGGTCGAGCCATTCGTGGATCTCGGTTCCGTCCTCGCTGAAGAGTCCGGCCGTGAGGGCATATTCGCTCGCATTCGAGAGCCTGATGCCCTCGTCGAGGGAGTCCACCGGCGCCACCGCCACGAAGGGCACGAACAGCTCCTTCTCGAAGAGCCAGTTGTCGGCGGGGACCTCCACCACCGTGGGCTGCACGAAGTTGCCGCGCGCGAGGTCCCCGTCGGTGAGCACCTCGCCGCCCGTGACCACGGTTCCGTTCTTGCGGGCCTCGTCCACGGCCTCCTCGAAGGTCCTGACCGCCGACTCGTTGATCACGGGGCCGAGGTACACGTCGCGCTCGATCGGATCGCCGATCTTGATCTTCTCCGTCTTGGCCTTGAGCTGATCGAGGAAGGCGTCGTGCACCTCGCGTTCCACGTACACCCGCGAGCACGCCGAGCACTTCTGCCCGCCGTAGCCGAAGGCCGAGCGCAGGACACCGTCGGTGGCCTTGTCGAGATCGGCGTTCTTGGTGACGATCGCGGGATTCTTGCCGCCCATCTCACAGATCGCCGGCTTGGGGAACTCCGTTGCGAAGGTCTTGTAGATCCCCATCCCGACCTCGTAGGAGCCCGTGAACGTGATGCCGCCTACGTCGGGATGGTGCACCAGATGCTCGCCCGCCACCGCGCCGCGGCCCGGCAGGAACTGGAAGGCGCCGGCCGGCACGCCGGCATCGCGGTAGACCTCGTAGAGCTTGTAGCCGAGCAAAGCACCGGCGTTGGACGGCTTGAGGCAGACGGCGTTGCCGGCCACGAGGGCACCGCTCGTGGGGCCGCCCGAGAGCGCGAGCGGGAAGTTGAACGGGCTGATCACGGCCCACACGCCGAACGGGCGCAGGATGTCGTAGTAATCGCCCGCGGCGCCGAGCCCGCTCATCGGCGCGCGGAAGCCCTCGTGCTTCTCGATCTCGTCGCAATTCCAGCGGATCAACTCGGCAGTCTCCTGGACGTCGCCGAGCGCCTCGAGGCGGCTCTTGCCGACCTCGAACGCCATCAGGGCCGACAAGAGGTAGAGGCGGTCCTCCATGATGTCGGCGGCGTTGCGCAGGATGCGCACGCGCTCCTGCCACCCCATCCGATCCCACTCGAGGGAGAAGGCCTTGGCCGCGGCGACGGCGTCGTCGACATCCTGGATCGAGGCCTGGGCGAACCTGCCGAGCGAGATGTCGTGGTCGATGGGCGAGCGCTCCTCCGCGAGATCGCCGGTCCAGCGCTCCTGCCCGTTCACCACGACGGGGTATTCCTTGCCCAGCTCGGCGCGCGCCTGCTCTACCCCCTCGTCGTAGGACCGCTGGAGCTCTTCGTTGTCGGCGGAAAGCGTGGCGTAGGTGATGCGGAACTTCTCGGTCATCGGAGCTCGCCCCTTTCGGACGTGAAGGAACCGCTGCGCAGGCCGCCATGCTATCCGAGCGGCCGGGACCACGCCCACGCGGCTACGGCCCGCGGGTGGGGCCGAACTCCCTGGTTGAAAGCCGGAAATCGTGTGGGGCCGGGCGTATGCTTCGGCTCCCTAGATGAGGCTCGTGACCTTCGACCGGGGGGGGCACCGGCGGCTGGGAGCGATCTTCGAGGGTGAGGTGGTCGACCTGCCCGACGCCGTCGGGCATCCGGCCTTCCCCACCACCCTCGAGGCCCTGGTCTCGAGCAGCCGAGGCACCGTGCTGGATGCCGCTCGTGCGGCCCTCGAACGCGCCGACGTCTGGGATTCGCGCGTCAAGCGCGCGCGGGTCCTGACGCCGCTGTTCCCGGCATCCCTGCTCTCACCCAGTGCTCTGGACGTGGAACGACGCGTCGTGGGCCCGGAGGACGATGTTTCCTGGCCCCGCGACGCGGCTTGGCTCGACTACGAGCCCATGGTGGCGGCCGTGATCGGGGTGGAGACGAGCCGCGCCGACCTCGAGCAGGCGCGGGCCGCCGTCTTCGGCTACCCGCTCGTGAACGACTGGCGGGCGCGCTCGGGCGACGGCGCGGCCGTCGCCACGGCCGAGGGCGTCCCGCTCGCGATCGGGCCGTGTGTCGTCACCGCCGACGAGCTCGACCCCCAGACCATGTTCGTGCAGGTACGGGTGGACGGCGAGGAACGGCTGAAGGCCAACCTCAACGGCGCCGCCACCAACCTGTTCGCGCTGATCAGCGACGTGTCGCAGGGGGCCGTGCTGGAGCGCGGCGACGCGTTCGCCCTGGGGCCGCTCGCCGGCGACGACGCCGAGCAGGGCCGACGTCTGTGGCCGGGCGCAACCGTCGAGCTCGCCGCCGAGGGCATCGGCACCCTGCGCAACCGCATCGCTGCGCGGGAGTGAACCCCGGCGCGACGGCGTGCCCTCAGCGTCTGCGCGCGGCCTTGCGGGCGGCCGCCCGCTCGTCCGCCTGGCGCTTGTCGCGCGCCTTCTTCTTGCGTTGCCGGTCCTTTGCGGAGCGGACCTTCGCGAGTGCTCCCCTACCCATGTGGCACCTCTTTCAGTCGTCCTCGTCGTCGCCACCCTGCGCGAGCTCCAGCGAGCGATGCCGCGCGGCGTCGATGGCGTTGAGGAACGCGGCGCGAACCCCAGCCTCTTCCAGGCGTCGGATCGCCTCGATGGTGGTCCCACCCGGGGACGTCACCATCTCGCGCAGCTCCACGGGATGCTTGCCGGTATCGCGCAGCATCTTGGCGGAGCCGAGCATTGTCTGGATGATCAACTCGGTCGCCACGTCGCGCGAGAGCCCCAGCAGGATACAGGCCTCGATCATGGCCTCGGCCAGCAGGAAGAAGTAGGCGGGGCCGCTGCCGCTCGTGGCGGTGACCGCGTCGAGGTGCTTCTCCTTGAGGCGCAGGACCCGTCCCACGTACCCCAGCAGCTCCTCGGCCGTCTCGAGGTGCGCGTCGGTGGCCGTGGCCCCGGCGCTGAGGACCGACATCGCCTCGTCGACCATGACGGGAACGTTCGACATCACGCGGACCACTGGGACGTCCTCGTGCAGGTGCTTCTCGACGAACGATGTGCGCACGCCCGCCGCGAAGCTGATCACGAGAGCCTCGGTCCCCACGTGCTCACGGATCTGGCTCAGCAGGATCTCGGTGTCCTGCGGTTTGGCCATGAGCACGAGGACCTCCGCCCAGCGCGCGGCCGCCGCGTTGTCCAGCGTGGCGGTCACCCCGTACCTGTCGGCGAGCTCCCGGGCTCGTTCCTCGCGCCGGTTCGTGACCATGATCTGATCCGCGTTCCGCCCACCGGAGCGGATCAGGCCCGAGATCAGCGCCTCGCCCATCTTGCCCCCGCCGAGGAACGCGACGCGCCGCGATCGATCCTCGTCGGAGGCAGCCGGCGCCGTCATCGCGCCATCCTAGTGGGCGGCGACGGCGCGCAACGCGGGGAGGAAGGCTGGACGACCCGGCTCAGGCATCCTCCGGCGCACGCTGGATGCCGCTGCGCAAGACCTCCACGAACTCCTTGATCCGCATCCCTCGCCGCTCGGGGGCGCGATGGATCAGACCCGGGTCGAGGTCGGCCTCCGAGAGCGCGTCCTGGAACCGCTCGGCCACCCAGTCGAGCATCGACGCGATCATCTCGGCGTCGACGTCGTCGCGGATCTCCCGCCGGCTCACACCGAACTCGACGAACTCGAGCGTTCCGTAGGGATCCTCGCTGCGCATGTACCGGTCGATGGGTCGGCGCAAGCCCATCCCCGTGTCGTAGCGCCCCACCATGGCGAGGCGGTTGGGGACCCAGTCCTCTTCGTTGAACCGCTCCGTCCCCTCGAGCCACCAGTCGAGCGTGGCCCAGAAGCCTTCGTCCAGAACCCCCTTCGGGGCGTCGAGCCACGCGGGCAGGCGCGAGACGCCGCGTTGGTAGGCGGCGAGGAAGAGGCCCTCCTTGGATCCGAAGTCCAAGAAGACCGTGCCCTTGGCGACGCCCACCTCGGCCGCGATGTCCCCCACGCGTCCTCCGCGATAGCCGTGCTCGGCGAAATGACGCATGGCGACCTCGACGGTGCGCTCCCTGCGCGCCTCGGCGTCTCGCGCGCGTTTGCTGCGACCTTCGGCCATGGCAGGGACGGTATCGCACCGGAACGCGGCGGGAAAAGAAAGAACCCGAGAGACCTCCGGCTCGTCGGAAGCCGAAGCTCCCAACCACCATCAGCCTCTCGGGCTCAGGTGCTCCAAGCAACCTCCGCGACCTGCTCGCGTGACCGGACCGCCCGGCGAGCGAGCTCGCCTTGCGGCGTTCTCGTCGCCTCGCCTCCGGGGGTCTCGCCTTGCGGCGGTCCCACCTCGGCGGGCTCCCCGTCCGCCTCCGCCCTTGCGGGCTTCCTCGTCCAGGGCCGCCACGTCCTGCCTTGCGGCTGCGTGGCGCCGGTTCCCTCTTCACCTTGCGGCTTCAAGTTCCCCGTCGCGCCGGTTGACCTTGCGGCCCCCGGCGCCTCGTCCGGTCTCCTCGAGTCGGTGCTTCGACTGCTTGGAGCGAGCCGAATCCTACGGGCGCCCTCGCGTGCGGGTCAACTCCACGTTTCCGCTGGTCAGAGGGTATATCCGCTGGTAGGGGCGTTGGAACAAAGAGTGACAAATCGATGGCCACCGTGCGATGGATCACATCCGCGCTGGTCAGAGCGTGAACGCGCTGTGACGCGCGTCAGAGCGTCAAACGCGCTGTGACGCGTCAGAGCGTCAAACGCACTGTGACGCGTCAGAGCGTCAACGCACTGTGACGCGGTCCCCTCGCGACCTCGTCGTAGACGCTCATGAGCTCGTGCGCCGTGGCGTCCCAGGTGAACCTGAGTGCCCGGCGGGCGGCTTCTCCTCCCAGTCGCGCCGCCAGCGCGGGGTCGCGCAGGATCTGTAGCAGCCGTTCGGTGTGATCGGCGGGATCGTGGCCCTCCACGAGGAAGCCCGTGCGGCCGTCCTCGACGACGTAGCGCAACCCGCCGACGGCGGCGGCCACGACGGGCACGCCGCAGGCCTGCGCCTCCAGGGCGACGAGCCCGAACGATTCGGACCGCGACGGTGTGAGCACCACGTCGGAGGCCGCGTAGAAGTCCGCGAGGCGCGCCTGCGGCTGGGGGGGGAACAGCATCACGCGATCGCTCACACCCAGGGCGCCCGCGAGGTCCATGAGCCGCGCCATCTCGGCGCCGTGGTCGGCCCCGCTCGGCCCCCCGACGATGCCGAGCACCAGATCGCCGGCCACCTCCGGGTCGCGGGCCACCGCCTCGGCCAGGGTGCGCACGGCCACGTCGGGGCCTTTGTGCCCCTGAAGGCGGCCCACGTAGAGCGCGAGGCGGAGCCCGGATAGGTGCAGCGCCTCCCGCGCCGCCGCGCGATCCTTGGGCACGAAGATCGTGTGATCGACCCCCGGGGGTACCAGCCGGATCTGGGCCGGATCCGCCCGGTAGAGACCCACCAGCTGCGCGGCCTCCGATGGCGTCGGCGCGAGGATCAGGTCGGCGTCGGCGATGACGCGTTCCTCCCCGGCGAGGCGGGCGGCCGGTTCGGGGCACTCCCCGCGGGCCAGCGAATAGTTCTTCACCTTGCCGAGCGTGTGGAACGAGGCCACGAGCGGCGTGCCCCAGGCCTCCTTGGCCGCGCGCCCGACCCAGCCAGAGAGCCAGTAGTGGCTGTGCACGATGTCGTACCCCCCGCCGTCCTCGCGCGCGATCCTCAACACGCCGCCCAGGAACTCGGGAAGGAACCGCGGCAGCACCGCCTTGGGGACGGGGGTGCACGGCCCCGCCTTGACGCTCACCACGCGGATGCCGGGCGCGATCTCTCGCACATCGTGGGTGTCGCCGCCGCGACAGCGCGTGAAGAGGTCGACCTCGACGCCGCGTCGCGCGAGCCGTTCGGTGACCGCGCGGACGTAGACGTTCATGCCGCCGGAGTCGCCGGACCCGGGTTGATCCATGGGCGAGGTATGCACGGACATCACGGCGACGCGGGGAGCGGACATCCCTTCGATGCTAGTGCAGGTTGCCGCGAACGCAGGTCCCTCAGCGCCGGCGGCGCAGCTCGAACACCGGCATCATCTCGCCCACCGGGCGCCCGCCCCCCAGTACTTGCGGCCGGGCGTGGGCGGCCAGCGGATCCAGCTCTCCTCGCGTGAGGATATCGACGGCGGCCAGGGCGTGAAGCAACGCGGGGCCGGCCGCCCGGTCGCCACCGTCGGCGATCTTGACCGCCACCCCAAGCCCCGAGCTCAGGGAGGCGGCGCACGTGAGCGCTTCGGCCCCCTCTTTCACCACGACGTCGCCGGTTGCCGTCATGGTGGCGGTGTCCAATCGGCCCTTGCCGCCCACCAAGTAGGGGTGGGCGAGCATCGCGCTCGTTGCCCGGCGCGCGAACGGTTCCAGATCGCCGAGGCGCTCGGGACGGGCGAGCCTGGCGAACAGCGTGGCCATGGCCCGCAGGGGCATGCCGTGAACCGGGAGACCACAGCCGTCCACTCCGAGCGCTGGGTCGGCCACACCCGTGCTCGCGGCCACCGCCGACGTCACGCGCCGTTGCAGCGGGTGGCTCGCACGGCGATACGAACCTGGATCCCACCCCGAACGCACCGAGGCCAAGAGCATGCCGGCGTGTTTGCCCGAGCAGTTGTGGTAGAGCGACGAGCGGGACCTCGCCCGTGCATGCGCGCCGGGATCGCTCGGGTAGGCGGCCGGCGTCTGCAGGGCCTCAGGCGTCAGTCGCGCGAGGCGCAGGACGCGGCGAACGGTGCGGACATGAACGGCCTCGCCCTGGTGGGAAGCGCACATCGTGGCCAGCTGGCGATCGTCAACGGTGGGCTCGCCCACCGCGCGGAGCGCCACGGCCGCCTGCAGGGGCTTCATGCAGGACCGGGCGAAGAGGAAGCGGGAAGGGTCCCCGGCCGAGGCCACCAACCGACCGTCGGCATCGCACACGGCGACGTCGCCCAGATGCAGGGACTCCGTGACACCGGAGCGGACGACGCGCACCAACGCCACCGCATCCACCATGCGGTGCAGGGTAGCTCAGTGGGGATCCGCCGGTACTCCGGGGAGGAGACTGTCGAGCAGCAGCTCGCCGTCATCGACGAGCTCACAGAACGCCTCCACCACGACGGGATCGAACTGCGTGGCGGAGCCCTCGCGGATCTCTTGGACGGCGCGCTCGAGCGGCAGGGCATCGCGGTAAGGCCGATCCGAGGTCATGGCGTCGAACGAATCCGCGACGGCGAACACCCGGGCGGCAACGGGGATCGCCTCACCTGCCAGGCCGCTCGGGTAGCCGCGCCCGTCCCATCGCTCGTGATGGCTGCGCACGATCTCGACGGCATCGGCGAGGAACCGGATGGGCTCCACGATCTTGGCCCCGATCGCGGCGTGGGTCCGCATGATGTCCCACTCGGATGCGTTGAGCGGGCCCGGCTTGGACAAGATCGCCTCGGGGATCCCCACCTTCCCGATGTCGTGCAGGAAGAACCCGTAGCCCACCTCCGGGCGCGCCGCGAGCGCGGGGTCGACCCGCTCCGCGAGAGCGATCCCGTAACGATGCGTGCGGTCGAGATGTCCGCGCGTGGTGACGTCCTTGGCCTCGACCGCCTGGGCGAGCGCGGTGATCGTTGCGACGCAGGTCTCCTGCATCGCCTCCATCGCCGCCTCGAGCTCGCGGCTGCGCGTGCGCTCGGATCGATAGAGCACGCCCAGCTCCCGGGCGAAGATCGCCAGCTGATCCCGCAGGATGTCCTCGTGCGCGGTCGCGATCGCTGGGGTGAAGGGGGCCTGCTTCATGGTGACGCTCACGTGCTACCTCGGACTCGATCGGCGGATGACGGCCCTGAGCACTCTCGCGGTCCGAACGTCAGCTCGCCATAGGGCCTCCGTCCGATTCCCGGCCCCCGGACGGCGGAGCTTCCGATGGGCCGGGCGGGGTACAGCGAACGGGTCGCGAGGGTCCTTCGTGCCTAGTCCCGAGCGCTCAGGTCAGCGCGAGGCTCGGGTCGTCCTTGTACCGGCGCTTCAGCTCGGCTTGGAGCGTATCCAGCACGCCCATCACGACTGCGCGCGCGGCGGAGACCTCGTGCTCCTCGCTCACGAGCGTCTCGGCCGCCGTGGCGAGGGAGGCGTCGTCGAGGACGGAGGGGTCCGAGATGCCGGCGTCGGCCACGAGGCGTTCGACCCGGCGACGGGCCAGCAGCAGTTCCTCCTCCGGCAGCCCCACGTGTACGGCCTCCCCGCGGGAAGGGCCCGAGGGCTCGTCACCGGCCAGGATCGTGGCGAGCCGGTCCACGAGGGGGCCGGCGTCCTCGCCCGCCGTACGAGAGGCGAGCTCCGCCTGCAGGATCTCGGCGCGCCCCTGCACCAGCCGGCGAAGCAGCGAGAGGTACTCGCGCTCTGCCAAGCACTCATCGCGACGGGAGCGCAGCTCCTCGAGCGAGAGATCGTCGATGCCCTGCAGGTACGCCGCGTCGCGGATGCGATCGATGCGCCGGTTCCCGTAGTTGGTCGCCACGTCCTTATCCTACGGGGCCGAGATGACCTGCGGTTCGGGAACCCACGTTCAGCACACGCTCAGCAGCGCCGTGTAGGGGTCGACGGCCGCGCCGCCGCCGGGGTGGTACTCGAAGTGGAGGTGGTTCACGTTCGTGTCGCCGGTCGAGCCCACGAGGCCGATCGTCTCACCCGCGCTCACGTGCGCGCCGTCGCCGGGGCCCGCGTAAGAGCTGAAGTGCGTGGAGAAGGTCCAGTCGGCGGTGCTGTCGAGGAAGAGCACGGTGCCGTAGCCGCCGGTCGAGCTGCTGGTGCGGTGCACGGTGCCCGGAGCCGTCGCCACCACGGGCGTCCCGTAGGCCGCGATCAGGTCGATGCCCTCGTGCGTGCGGCCGCCCGGGCGTGGGTCGCCGAAGGAGTCCACGAACGACGTGGCGCCGTGCACCGGGCAGGTCTGGAGCCAGCCCGATCCGCTCACGGGCGGCGGTCCGCCGGCGGGCGGCCCGCCCGCGGACTGCGATTGAGCCCCGCCCGGGGAGGGGGAGGGAGGCGCCTGCTCGGCGGCGAGGCGCCGTTGCAGATCGCTCACGCGCGCCTGATAGTCGGCTACCCGAGCGGAGATCGCGGCCTCTTGGGCCTTGAGCGACGCCGCGGCAGCTCCCTGCAGCGCCACGGCGCCCGCAAGCTGGGCGCGCCGCCACTCGAGTTCCTGCGCCTGGGCCGACACGCTCGTCGCCAGGTCCGTGTCCCGTTGGGCGATGGCGCTCGCATACTGGAGCCGGTCGGTCGCCTCCGTGATGGAGCTCGACGTGAGCAGGGCCACCATGGGCTCGCTGCCGCCGGCCATGTACAGCTGGGCGGCACGCTCGTTCAGCCGAGCCCGGACGCCCACGAGCGCGTGTTCGAGCTCCGCGATCCTCGCCGTCGCGGCGTCGGCGGCATCGCGCGCCTGGGCGAGCTGTGCCTCCGCCGCCTGCCACTGCTGCGCGATCCGGTCGAGCTCGGACCGGGCGGCCTCGGCTTGCGCGCGAGCGTTCGTGAGGTCGCCGGCGGTGTCCGCGCGTGCGGGCAGCGCGATCACGGCCAGCGCCAACGCGGCGGTCACCACGACGACGCGACGGAGCATCTTGGGAACGAGGATCGTTGCCTCCAAGACCGGAAGAACGTGCGTCGAGGCTACCAGCGCGCGTTCGCGCTGGTCACTCGCCCTGCTGCGGGTCGAGCCCCTGCGCTCGGAACCGCTCGACCTCCTCACGCAGGGCGCCCAGATGCTCGAGCTGGATGAGATCCTTCGGCCGTCCCGCTGCTCGCTTCATCCGCATCAGGTCCTCCAGCGAGGCCACCCGCACCACGAGCCCGTCCCCAAGGTCGATCGAGGACGCACCGGCGTCGAGATCTTCGAAGCCGTTGGTGCCGCTCGGCGTGGCGAGGATGTCGAACGCGCCGGCATCGGTGACGAACGTGAACGTGTCGCCGTGCCGCAACGAGAGGGCGTCGAGGACGAAAGGGATGTCCTCGGGAACGCCGGGGCCCCTGAGCCAGGCCCCGAGCTCCACCAGCGCATCCGCGAGGCGGTCAAGGTTCTCGGCATCGCGCGCGTAGCAGACGTCGAGATCGTTGGTCACGTCCGCGGTCCCGCGGAGATTGCCCGCGAGGCCGCCCACCACCACGAACCGCACCCCGCGCGCATCGAGGGCCCGAAGGATGGCGTCCGGGTCGAACCCGGTCACGCGGGCACCTCATGAGCGCGGCGCAACAGATCCGCGACCGCCATCGAAGATCCGACCGCGAACGCGAGACGCTGCCGAGGCGTCCGGCGAAGACCGTCCCACAACTGACCCCGATCGACGCCCGCTCCGGGCCGGTCGATCGCCGCGACCTCCATCCCGCACGCCTCGATCAGCGGGGCGAGCGTGGCGAGCGAGGGCGAGATCCGGCCCTGCTCGATCCGGGAGATCGTGGGCTGGGGAACGCCGGCGCGCCGCGCCAACTCGCGCTGGGTGAAGCCAGCGCGCCGGCGCGCCATCCTGAGTATCGAGGCCGCACCCCACACCCACCAACGATACCAGATACGTATACCCGGCGATACCAGATACGTATCACAGCTACTGGCCCTGGAGCATGCGGTCTTGCGGGTCCCGTCAAGAGGCAGGGCAGTGCGCGGGGCGCTCGCTCTTTGCCCCGCGGCACTGCCCTGCCGGTTCAAACATGCTTCGGCAGGCCCGAAGAGGTGCCGGGTGCTACCCCCGCATCGCGTCGATGAGGATGTCCGCGACCTCGGGCCGCGAGAACTCGACCGGCGGCCGCTCACCGGCGCGCAGCATCTCGCGCACCTTGGTGCCGGAGAGTGAGATCCGCGCCTCCTCGGGGTGTGGGCACGTCTTGGGCGAGGCCATCCCCTCGCACGAGTTGCACCAGAACGAATGCTCGAAGTTCAGCGTGGTGATGCCGAGCTCGCCGGGCGCGTACCGCTTGAAGATCTGCTGCGCGTCGTATGTGCCGTAGTAGCTGCCCACCCCCGCGTGGTCGCGGCCCACGATGAAGTGCGTGCATCCGTAGTTCTTCCGCGCGATCGCGTGCCACACGGCCTCACGAGGGCCCGCGTAACGCATGGCGGCGGGGAACACGCTCACCATGGCACGATCCTTGGGGTAGTAGCCCTCGAACAGGGCCTCGTAGCAGCGCATGCGCACGTCGGCCGGCACGTCGTCGCCCTTGGTCGCGCCGACCAGCGGGTGCACCAACAATCCATCGACGATCTCCAACGCGCACTTCTGGATGTACTCGTGCGCGCGGTGGATCGGGTTGCGCGTCTGGAAGCCCACGATCGTCCTCCAGCCCCGCTCCGCGAACGCGGCGCGCGTCTGGGCGGGCGTGAGGCGATAGTTCGCGAAGTCGTCGTGCGCGGGGAGGGCGATGACCTCGAGGGTGCCCGCCGCGCAGTTGTCCCCCGCCGCGAGCACGGCCGCTACCCCGGGGTGCTCGGGCTCGTCGGTGCGATAGACCTGCACTGACTCTTTGTGTTTGTCCCGCTTGAAGATCTCGGATACCCGCAGGACGGCGAGCGGCTCGGCACCCTCGGCGGGCACCAGGGCCACGGCGTTGGCGCCTCCCACGGCATGCGCTTGCTCGTCGGTGAGCGAGAGCGTCACCGGGATCGACCATGGCAGGCCGTCGGCCAGGCGCATGTCGTCGAGCACCGCGTGGTAGTCCCGCTCACCCTGGAACCCCGTGAGCGGACTCAGCGCGCCCGTCGCCAGCATCTCGAGGTCGGAGAGCTCTCGTTCGCTCACGACCAGCTTGGGTAGGTTGGCGGCCTCGGCCGTCAGGGACTCGGCCGACGCGGCGTCGGCGAGGAGGTCCACCAGGGTGCCGCCGTGCGGCGCGATGGGATACGGGTCGGACATGTCGAGATCCAGCTCCTTCGGTGTGGGTTCCGGGGGTGCGTCCGCGCGCTCCGCGGGCGCCGGGCCAGTGTACGGAACGCGCGCCGCCGCAGGTCGGGGGGCTACCGCCCCTGGGCGGCACGCTCGTTCAGCCGAGCCCGGACGCTCGCTCGGGCGGGTATGCTCCCCGCGACCTCGAAAAGGGTGCCCTCGTGGAGACACTGCTTGCCGAAGAGGACCTCGCCGCCCTCAACATCGCCTTCGAAGACGCGCATCCGCGTGAGGTCCTGCGGTGGGCGCTGGAGTCCTCGGGGCTCGAGCGCATCGCCGTGGCCTCCGCCTTCCAGTCCGAGGGCACGGTGGTGATGGACCTCGCCCAGCAACTGCGCCCCGGCATCCCGATTTTGTTCCTGGAGACCGGCTATCAGTTCGCCGAGACCCTGGCGTTCAAGGCGCAGCTCACCGAGCGCCTCGACCTGAACGTGGTCGACCTCTACGGCGAGTACACCGTGGAGCACCAGGCGGAGGATTTCGGTCCCCGGCTGTACGAACGCAACCCGGAACAGTGCTGCGAACTGAACAAGGTGCGGCCGATGTTCGAGGCCCTGCGGGGCTTCGATGCGTGGATCACCGCGCTGCGCCGCGATTCCTCCCCCACCCGCGCGAACGCGCCGTTCGTGGATCAGTACGAGATCGAGCCCGGACGCTGGATGGTGAAGGTGAACCCGATGGCCACCTGGACGCATCAACAGGTGTGGGACTACCTCCGGGAGCAGGACCTGCCGCACAACCCGCTCTACGACCTTGGGTACTCCTCCATCGGCTGCGCGCCGTGCACGCGGATCAGGTTCGCGGGCGAGCCCGAGCGCGCCGGGCGCTGGGCCGGCAAGCCCAAGTGGGAGTGCGGGATCCATACCGAGGAGCCGGCCGAGCCCCCTGCCTGAAGCGGGCCGGGTCAGGCCACGACCCAGAGCGCCTCGCGGGCGAGCTCGATCTCCAGGTGCGTGCGCTCCCCGAGGGAATCTCCGTCCACCTGGACCGGGAACGCCTCCTCCGCCGTGACCAGCACGTGCGACGCATCGTGCGTGTAATCGATGTCGCGGCCGTGCACGTGGCGCGCCGAGCCGAACACCTGCAGCGCCACCCGCGGCACGCTCCGGCGGTTCAGCTTGCGGACCGACAAGACGTCGAGGCCGGTCTCGAGGGAGGCCTCGGGCGTCATGCGCAGGCCGCGGTCCTTGTAATACGTGTAGGGGTCGGTGCGTCCCACCATCACCGAGAGCGAGGGCAGCGGCTCGCCGGCGTCCACCGAGACCTGCAGGTCGGGTGCGCGGCCGGCGTAGCCCACCATCAGCTCCCACGCCACCGAGCGGAACGCCACCCGATCGAACTTGGCCTTGGTCTTGGGGAACTTGGCGTCCATGCGCGCCATCGCGGCGGCGTCCACGCCGGCGCCGCAGTTCACGGCGAAATACCGGCCGTCGGCGCGGCCCAGGTGCAGCTTGAATCCCTCGTCGTCGAGCGCCTTGCCGATCAGCACGCCCGTGGCGTCGACGGGGTTGGTGGGCAGCCCCAGCGCCCGCACGAGGATGTTCGTGGCGCCTCCGGGGATGACGCCGAGCGCCGTCTGTGTTCCCGCGAGGGCGTTCACGACCTCGTTGATCGTGCCATCGCCGCTGAAGACCACCACCAGGTCGACCCCGTCGGATACGGCCTGCCCCGCGATCTCAGAGGCGTGCCCTCGCTCCTTGGTCTCCGTGACCTCGAGGTGGAAGTCCGCGGACAACGCCTTCTCGATCACGGCCAGCGTCGGCTTGGATACCGTGCGCGCCACGGGGTTCACGACGAGGAGGAGGCGTTGGAAGCGCATGGGGGGTCAGTATCCCAGCAGGCGTGGGTTCATGCCCGCGGCCGATGCGCGCCGCCTGAGACGGGCGGGAGCAGGGCGAGCTCATCCGCCTCGCCGACCGGGTGCTCGCGCCCCGCGCGCTCGCCGTTCACCACGAAGGAGCTGACCTGCGCCACCGCCGCGAAGCGGTCCCCGTACTCGGCGGACAACGCGTCCACGACCTCGCCGACGGTGCTGCCCGCGCCCTCGACGCGCGCGTCACCTGCCGCCTCGCGGAGCGCCGCGAACAGCCTCACGCGGACCACGGGAGCTCCAGTTCCTCGTGCATCACCCGCGCGAGGCGCAAGGCGAACGCGGGCGAGAGCCCGTCCTCGGCGTGGCCGAACCCCTCGCCGATCAGCAAGCGCTTGGGTTCGTCCGCGGCGTCGAAGAGCCGGTGGGCGTGGTCCTGGCTGAAGAGCTGGTCGTCTGCCCCGTGCACGATCACCACCGGGGTCGGCGCGATCTTGCCGATCACCGACTCGGGTGACTCGGGCTCGTCCCAGTCCTCGGGCAGCCGTACGCCCCAGGCGCGCAGTGCCGCGCGGCCTGGCACCGTCCCCACGCGAGCCTGGAACGCTCGCTTGGCCTTGGGATGGGCGCCGTCGTGCCAGTCCCAGTGCGCGAGCGAGGAGATCGCCACGACCTCGTCGGAGCCGCCGAGCAGCCCCGCCTGGCGGATCGAGGCGATCCCGCCCATCGAGGTCCCGGCCGTGATCACGCGCCGGTGTCCAACCCGGCGCACGAGCTGCAGGACTGCGTCGATGTCGTAGATCTCCGCGCCGCCGAAGTCGCAGGTGCCGCCGCTTTGGCCGTGGCCTCGCAGGTCCGGGGCGTAGACCGTGAACCATCGAGAGAGATGCTCCGCGAAGACCGCGAACCGCGGCTTGCGATGCCAACCCATGAGCCCGTGCGCGAAGATCACCGCGGTCCGGTCGGTGCCCGGCGGGCCCAAGCGGGTCCCCTCGATGCGAACGCCGTCCTCAGTGTTCACGGTGAAGGCGCGCGCCGGAACGTGCCAGGTGTGGGAGGCGACGTGCTGCAGGCTCGGCATGGTCGGATCAAGCCTACCGGCGCGCGAACCGACCCGATATGGTGGACGGACCGATGGCGTTCCTGGCCTTGCTCGCGGATCGCCCGCCGCAGACGGCCCTTCCGGCCCTCGCGGACCTGCGCGCGGACCTGAAGCTGGAGCCGCTGGCGGCCTCCTCCCTCGCGCACGTCCTGGAGTTGGGAGCGGGATGCGTGCTCGTGGACGCCGCCGAGAACCCCGCCCACGCTTGGTCGATCCTCGGTGAGCTCCGCGCACAAGACCCGCGCATCCCCACGATCGTGATCGCCGAACGCGACCAGCTGGAGCGTTTCCCCTGGCACGAGGTCGCCGACGAGCTCGTCTACCCCGGCGCGCCCGCTGCGGAACTGCGCCTGCGCCTCGCGATGGTGCGCCGTCGCGCGGGGGCGGGCGACGGCTCGGTCATCCGCCTGGGAGCCCTGGCCCTCGACGTGGATACCTATCGCGTCACGGCCGCGGGGCGCCCCCTCGACCTCACGTTCAAGGAGTTCGAGCTGCTCCGGTTCCTGGCGGCGCATCCGGGCCGCGTCTACACGCGACCGGCGCTCCTGCGCGAGGTGTGGGGGTACGACTTCTACGGCGGCACGCGCACGGTCGACGTCCACGTCCGGCGGCTGCGCGCCAAGGTCGGACCCGAGCACGAGCACCTGATCGAGACCGTGCGCGGCGTGGGCTACCGGGGTGCCGACGCCTCCTAGGCGACCGTCCGGCCCCCGAGCTCGGGCGGACGGACGGGGCCGGAGGGCGTAGTCAACCGGGGCCACGGCGAAGATCATCCATCTGGACCCTGCGCTGAGGACACCCCAGCGGCCGATACGAACGGCATGGACATCGTGCTCAGGACCGCGGCGCCCCTCCCCCCGGAACCCGCGTTCCTGAGCGCCCTCCACCGACCCGTGCCGGTGCCCGTAAGGGCCCACCTCGGACGGGCCGTGCTCGGCACGGGTCGGTAGGTCTTCCCCAACAACCGAATAGCTGGACGCCCCGCCTGGGTCCCCCTCCCGGACGGGGCGTTCGGCGTCTGCTTGCGGCGGGCCGGCCCGGGTCCGTAACGAAGAGTTAACGGTGCGAGGACCCGAGCGCAGGCGCCGGGGCCCTAGGCTGAAGAGGTCGCCGAGCAGTGGGGGGAAGGGAACGTGGCATCAGCCAAGGACGTCATCGCCATGGCCAAGGAGCAGGGGGCCCAGATCGCGGACTTCCGCTTCACCGACCTGCCGGGTCAGGTCCAGCACCTGTCGGTCCCGGTGCATGAGTTGACCGAGCAGAAGTTCGAAGAAGGCCAGCCCTTCGACGGGTCCTCCATCCGCGGGTTCCAGGAGATCCAGGAGTCCGACATGCTCCTCGTTCTCGACCCCGACACCGCCTACATGGACCCGTTCACGAAGCACCCCACGCTGAACATCACCTGCTTCGTGAAGGACCCGGTGACCGGAGAGGACTACAGCCGAGACCCGCGGAACATCGCGAAGAAGGCCGAGCTGTACCTGAAGCAGTCGGGGATCGCGGACCTCAGCTACTGGGGTCCCGAAGCCGAGTTCTACATCTTCGACTCGATCCGCTTCGACCAGGCGCAGTTCGAGGGCTACTACCACATCGATTCGGTGGCGGGCGCGTGGAGCAGCGGCCGGATCGAGGAGGGCGGCAACCTCGGATACAAGCCCAAATTCAAGGGCGGCTACTTCGCCCTGCCCCCGGTCGACAAGTACCAGGACCTGCGCACCGACATGGTGCTGAACCTCGAGAAGGTGGGTCTTACGATCGAGGTGCACCACCACGAGGTGGGCACGGCCGGCCAGGCCGAGATCGACATGCGCTTCGACACGCTGCTCACCACGGCCGACAACGTCATGAAGTACAAGTACGTGGTCAAGAACACGGCGTATCAGGCTGGCAAGACCGTGACGTTCATGCCCAAGCCCCTGTTCATGGACAACGGATCGGGCATGCACACGCACCAGTCCCTGTGGCAGAACGACGAGAACCTGTTCTGGGACGAGGTGGGCTACGGCGGCATCAGCGACATGGCGCGCTGGTACATCGGCGGGCTGCTGATCCACGCGCCGGCCCTGCTCGCGTTCACCAACCCGACGACGAACTCCTACCGCCGGCTCGTGCCGGGCTACGAGGCGCCGATCAAGCTCGTGTACTCCCAGCGGAACCGGAGCGCGTGCGTGCGCATCCCGCTCGGCTCCAAGAACCCGGCGGCCAAGCGGCTGGAGTTCCGGACGCCCGATCCGTCGTGCAACCCCTACCTCGCGTTCAGCGCGATGCTGATGGCGGGCATGGACGGCATCAAGAACAAGATCGAGCCGCCGGAGCCGATGGACAAGGATCTCTACGACCTGCCGCCCGCCGAACAGGCGAGCGTGAAGCAGGTACCCGGATCGCTCATGGAGGTCCTGGGCAACCTCGAGTCCGACCACCAGTGGCTGCTCGAGGGCGGCGTGTTCACCCAGGACGTGATCGACACCTGGATCGAGTACAAGCGGATCGAGGAGCACGACGCCATCGCCCTGCGGCCCCACCCGTACGAGTTCTCCATGTACTACGACGTGTAGTCTGAGCCAGACTAGCTCGTCCCGGCGCCACCAAAGGGTTCCCGCTCAGTTTCGTTCGTGATGGCGATCACGGCCCTGGGGAACCTGGCATGCCAACGTGGCCGGTCGTATGCTGGCATACCGTGAAGAGGACAACGGTGAAGCTGCCCGAGGATCTGGACGCAAAGCTCCGTCAGGAGTCAGCGCGGCGGGGCGTGACTGTGTCCGAGCTGACCCGCGAGGCGATCGAGACCTTCCTCAACGGAGGTCGCCGTCGGACCCTCCGAGCCGCGGGGGCAGGGAACAGCGGTCTGGGGGACGCCTCAGAGCGCGTCGACGAGATCTTCGCGCAGATCATGGACGAGAAGCGACGGCTGGGGGAACTGTAGGCCTCGTCGTCGACGCCGGCCCGTTGGTCGCCTACGTGGATGCGGGTGATCGTCAGCATCGGGCGTGCGAACGGCTGCTGGAACGCCATGCAGGCCCGCTCTTCGTCCCTGAGCTCGTCATATCCGAGGTCGTCCACTTCCTTGGACGAGGGATCGGGGCTGGAGCAGAGGTGGATTTCCTTGCCGACATCGCCGGTGGAGCGCTGGAGCCGATGTCGGTCGACGCACACGACTGGCCGCGAATCATCGAACTCACGTGGAAGTATCGGGACCTGGGGCTGGGGACCGTCGACGCGTCCGTGATCGCCCTCGCCGAACGCCTGAAGCTGACGCGGATCGCCACGCTAGACCACCGTCACTTCTCAGTCGTCCGCCCCGCGCACGTGGAGGCGTTCGAACTCCTGCCGTAAGGGCTTCGAAGCTTGGTCCAAGGAACTCGTGCCCGGAATAGTCCATCGCATCACGCGGGCGCGCAAGGTGCGACAGTCTAAGATCGAGCCTCCTGCACGAAAGTCGGGGTTGTCCTTAGCTCAGGCGTGGTCCAACGCGGACTATCCTGAGCGGGGGGCAGCCACGACGCTCGACGTCCCGAAAAGCGAAGCAGGCCGTGGGCATGCATAGGTCCTTTGACTACAAGACAGCCTCCGAGGCTGAGATCGTTGAGCTCGCTAACGAGCTTCCTGGATTGAGCCTCGGGGACATACCGGGCTCGGCCTTCGAATCGCGTGCCCCTCAACGCGGGCGCGCCGAGGCTGGACACGCGATTGAGGCGTATTTCGGCATCCCTCGGAACTCTCGGCGGGAAGCCGATTTCCCGGCTGCAGGGGTTGAACTCAAGTCTGTGGCGCTAGTTGAAACTTCGCTCGGCCTCCGAGCTGACCAACGAACCGTGATCAGTCAGATCAACTACCAGAAGCTCGCCATCGAATCATGGAGCGACGCCTCCGTGAGAAAGAAGCTTCGTTTGCTCCTGGTGTTCTTCGAGCGTCTCCGCGATGCCCCCAAACAGTCCTGGCTGATCCGACACTTCACACTCTGGGCGCCCGACCATGTCGGGCTTGCCGCGATCGAATCCGATTGGAATCGGGTCAGGGACAAGGTGCTTGCCGGGCTCGCGCATGAGCTTACCGAGGCGGACGGGCGCGTCTTGGGGCCTTGTACGAAGGGAGCCAGTGGCAAGGATACTCGCGTTCAGCCATTCAGCGAGGTCCCCGCGAAGCCGCGCGCCTGGGCCCTCAAGCAGAGTTTCACCCTTGGAATCTACGAGGAGTCGAGATCAAGCACTCCTGACTATGCGTTGATCGTCGAGCTTGCTGGTCTGCATCGACTCATGTCGGGCATGAAGGCCTTCGTAGGGAGCACGATCAACGACGTGGCGGACGAGGTCGGTCGAACCCGAAGCGGAGCCAAGAACTACGCGGCCAGCGTTGTGCGCGCCGCTGTGGACGTGATTGAGCCACCGGGAGCACGCAGTTCAGGCGCGTTCCCGCAGATCAAGTCGGCTAGGACGTCCGAGCTCGGCGTGCCGTATGAGGCGGTGTCGTTTCCGGCCTTCAAGCATCTTGAGCTTGTAGAGGAGAGGTGGGAGGAGAGCACTCTGCTCAGTTACCTAGAGCACGTTTTGTTCATCCCTGTCGTCGGCTCCTTGAAGGCCACCCCCCAAGGAGAATGTGTGGTCGGAACACCTCTCTATTGGCGGCCGAACGCCGAGCAGTTGGAAGGAATCTCAGTCGAGTGGCACCGCTACAGGGACCTGATAGAGAACGGTGACGCTGACAGACTCCCTACGGCTAGGCAGACCCGCTACATCCACGTCCGCCCTCACGCGAGGAACGCGGCGGACCGAGACGCCGCGCCAGGTGGAAGTCACATCAAGAAGAGCTTCTGGTTGAACAAGCCTTTCGTTGCAGAGATCCTCGCGTCCGTGTTTCCGACGGCAGTATGACCACCTTCATCGAAGCGCGGCACCTACCGACTCGATTAGCCCAACCACCAAGGCATTGCCCATCATGAACGCGCGCTTGCCGTTGGACATCCCGGTTTTGGTCCAGTCGTCTGGGAAGCCGTTGAGGCGTTCCAGCTCGATGGGGGTTAGTCGGCGGTAGCGACCATCCTCGACCTGGATCACGTGCTTCATCCGGGAAGGACCGGTTCCACCCTCGCCCGTGAGGATCGTGCGCGCCGGCTTATCGGTAGGGTCCGGGAACGGCAGCGCACCCTCCTGGTACTGGTAGCCGTGGCCGTTGCTCGACGTGCGCTCCTCGGCCTTCGCGCCCTTGAGGTAGCGCCATCTCGGCAGGCGGCTTTCAGGGATGAAGAATTCTTCCGGTACGTCCTCATCCGCGATGAGGACGTCGACAAGCGTCAGAAACTTGTCGTCGTGATTCGGGACGACGGCCCGGCTCCAGACCCCGCCACGCCACATCACGCCGGCGTTCTTGAATGGCGACCGAGCGTGTCCCGACCTGAATGTCGCGGTGACCTCGTCGGGCGCGCCCAACGTCATGTCCGGAATGTCCAACGCCCCGCCCAGATCGTCTACCGGCCAAACCGGGAGGGCCCTCGCGAGGACTCCGCTATCGAAGATGATCGGCGTTGGATCGATCGTCTTTCCCTTCGTAAGCGCCCGCTCGTGGGTGGCGACGATGAACACCCGGCGGCGGCGCTGCGGGAACCCATACTCAGCTGCGTTCACGACGCGCCATTCGACCCGGTATCCGAGGCTCGCGAAGCACGACAGGATGATCGCGAAGTCCCGGCCCTTGTGGGTGACGGGTGACTTCAGCAGTCGGTCGACGTTCTCGAGCATGACGTGGCTGGGACGCCGCCGCTCGAGGATGTCGTAGATGTTCCACCAGAGCACGCCCTTGATGCCCTCGAGCCCGCGAGATTGCTTCAACGTCTTGGCGACGGAGTAGTCCTGGCATGGGAAGCCGGCGACGAGCAAGTCATGGGCGGGCACATCTTCGACGACTTCGCCGATGTCCTCGTTCACAAGAGTGCCGTCGTCCCAGTGCGATCGGTAGCAGTCGGCTGCGTGCTGGATCTTGGTGGCCGGCTCCCACTGATTGGCCCAGACGGTCTTCCATCCGCCAGCCCGCTCGAGACCGAGCCTGAACCCACCCACGCCGGCGAAGAGCTCGACGACCCTCTTGTCGGCGCGCCCCGGCCGCGCGTCGCAATTCCCGGTCAACGTGTACCCCTCCCAAGAGAGATCAACGGGGGAGGATCACACTCATGTGATCACTCCCGCGATGCTAGCACCTGGCGCGGACGCGATCAAACGACGGTCTGTGACCAGGCACAACGGGCCCGGAGGGGGCAATCCCCGCACCGGGGCACCTTGGGCAGGCACACGGTGGCGGCGAGATCCAGGATGCCCCAGTTCCATTCCCGCACCGACCTCGCAGGTGTCACCGTGTCGACGAGGGACCAGAGATCGGGATCGGTTGAAGCTGGCACCTGGTCAGGAAGTCCGAAGTAGCGCCGGTACACGCGAGCCGTCACGCCGTCCACGACGGGGGCCCGACGATCGAACGCCACGGCGAGAGTCGCTCCCGCCGCGTATGGCCCGACCCCCGGCAGTGCGACCAACTCCTCGAGCGACGAAGGCACCCCTCCTCGGAGCGCCACGGCAACCGCGAGGGCCCGAAGCTTCTTGGCCCTCCGCACCAACCCGAGCGGCCGGATGACCGATGCGATCGTCGCCTCCCGCGCCCGCGCCAACGACGCCGGGTCAGGCCACCGAGTGAACAGCCGCTCGTAGATCACGGCGACGGTGTTCCCCCGTGATCGCTGGAGGAGTACCTCGGCCACGAGCACGCGGAAGGGATCGTCGGTCTCGCGCCACGGGAAGCTGCGACGGTTCGTGCGCCCCCACGCCATCAGGTTCCGTCGGAATGCCGGGACGGAGGGTTCCTTCACGAGACCAGGATGGCACGCCGCGCTCCACGGCGAGGCGATAGGCCACACTGATCCCATGACCCGCTGGATCTTCCACGTCGACATGGACGAGTTCATCGCCGCCGTCGAGGTGCTACGGCATCCCGAGCTGCGCGGGAAGCCCGTGATCGTGGGCGGCGACGGCGACCCCACGAAGCGCGGCGTCGTGTCCACCGCTTCCTACGAGGCGCGCGAGTTCGGCGTCCGATCAGCCATGCCGCTGCGCACCGCCCTGAAGCGATGCCCCGAGGGCGTCTTCCTGGCCGTCGACGCCGACCACTACCTCGAGGCCAGCGACCGGGTGATGACCACGTTGCGGTCGTTCCCTGGCGTCGTGCAAGTGCTGGGGTGGGACGAGGCGTTCATGGCCGTCGAGGCCGACAACCCCGAGGCGCTTGCGACCGACGTGCAGCGAACCGTCCTCGAACGGACCGAGCTGTGGTGTTCCGTGGGCGTCGGCGACTCCAAGCACCGGGCCAAGCTCGCCAGCGCTTTCGCCAAGCCCCGGGGTGTGTTCCGCCTCACCCGCGAGGAGTGGCCGACGCTGATGGGCCCCCGCCCCGTCGAGTCGCTGTGGGGCATCGGCAAGAAGACCGCCGCGAAGCTGCAGGCCCTCGGCATCCACACGGTGGACGAGCTTGCCGGCGCCGACGACGCCGTCCTCGCGGCCCGGTTCGGGCCGAACACGGGCCCGTGGATCCGCACGCTCGGGACCGGCGAGGACGACGGACGGATCAGCGCCGAGCCCTACGTGCCTCGCGGCCGCAGCCACGAGCGCACCTTCCAGCAGGACCTGCGGGACCCCACCGAGATCGAGCGGCAAGCACGCCGTATCGCCCTCGAGCTCGCCCACGATCTGCCGGAGGGGCGTGCTGCGATGCGGATCACGGTGAAGGTGCGGACCTCGTCCTTCTTCATCTCGACGCACCAGCTGAAGCTTCCGGAGCCGACACGCGATCCCGATCGGATCGCCGATGCCGCCCTCCAGGCGCTGGGCCGGTTCGAGCTCGATCGCCCCGTACGTCTCCTCGGCGTGCGAGCCGAGTTCACGGATCCCTAGGTCGCGGGTGCCGAACATGTCGTGCTTGGTCCTCGCGTTCAGGCGGGCCGATCGGCCAGGGAGTCGCGGATCTGCGTGAGCAGCTCAACCTCGGTGGGACCCGCGTCCTCGGCGGGCGTCCGCAGGCGGTTGGCGGCCTTCACGATCAGGAAGAGCACCCAAGCAATGAGCAGGAAGTTGACGAGCGCCGTGATGAACGTCCCGATCGCGATGACCCCTTCGCCGAGGTGGATCACGATGGCATCGAAGTTTGGCTTGCCGAAGATCGCCGCGATGAACGGAAGGATCACGGCCTTGATGAACGCGTTCACCACGTCCGTGAACGCGAGCGCCAGGACCAAGCCCACCGCCACGTCCAGCAGGTTCCCCTTGAGCGCGAACTCCTTGAACTCCTTGAGCACGGTGGCCTCCCCCTGAGCGGCTGTCGGCAGCCGACCCTACGCGACCGTTACCCATGGACGCCGAGATCATGTGCCGATGCGCGCCCGCGCGTGGTCACCCGAGCGGCCCGCTCGTCCAACCGCGGGAGAACGCCTGGACGAACGCCTCCTGCGTGATGTCCTCTGCGCTGCCCCGATCGCGCACGATCGCACAACACAGACCCCGCCCACCGGGGAGGTTGCGCGACATCGGTCCGGGTGATCATCTGCTCACGAGGAGGAACGAGCGACGGCGCCAACGATCTTCCTCGGGAAGGAGGCCATCGTGCTGAACACGCCACTCCGGGATCTGCTGGGCATCGACGTGCCCGTGATCCAGGCAGGCATGAGCGTCTTCACGTCGCCGCGGCTCGTCGCCGCCGTGTCGAACGCCGGCGGGCTCGGCAGTCTCGGCGCCTGGCAACGGCCGCCCGAGGAGCTGCGGCGCGACCTCGCGGCGCTTCGCGAGACCACCGATCGACCGTTCGCCGTCAATCACGTCGTGCCCGACCTCGACGCCGCCTGCTTCGAGATCACGCTCGAGGCCGCGCCCGCCCTCGTCTCCTTCGCGCTCGACGACGCAGGGGGCCTCATGGATCGGGTGCACGAGGCGGGGAGCCTGGTCATGCAGCAGGTCACGACCGAAGAGCAAGCCCGGGTCGCCGTCGGGCACGGCGCGGACCTCATCGTGGCCCAGGGAACGGAGGCGGGCGGCTACGGGGGTCCCGTCGCGACGCTCGCGCTCGTGCCGCAGGTCGTCGGCGCCGTGGCGCCCGTGCCGGTCGTGGCGGCCGGTGGGATCGCCGATGGCCGGGGCCTCGCCGCGGCGCTCCTCCTGGGTGCGGCGGGCGTGAACCTCGGCACCCGCTTCCTTGCCTCGGGGGAGGCGCCGGTGAGCGAGGGCTGGAAACGGGCGATCGTCGCATCGAGCTCGGAGGCGTGGATCCAGCTCGAGGCATACAACTTCGTCGTCCCTGAGCCGGGGACCCTGGGGTATGGGACGCAGATGCGCTTGCGGCGGACCGCGTTCACCGAGGGGCTGCGAGCGAGCCGCCGAGGTCCGGGCCGATCCACGCGCGGCCAGGAAGGAGCTCGCAGACGCCGAGGCCGAAGACCGGTGGGAGGAGCTCCTGATCGTAGGCGGCCAGAGCGCCGGCCTGATCGACTCGATCCTTCCGGCAGGCGACATCGTGCGCACCATCGCCCGCGAGGCGGAAGATGTCCTGGCGGGGCGGGACTCATCGGCTGAGCATCGCCGGGGGCCTCACACGCGCGTCTGGGATCTGCCGGCGATAGCCGCGGCAGCCGTTCGCGGGAGGAACCGCGTGCCGAAGGCGAAGATCCTGCTCTGCGTTCCCGTCACCAGATAGAGGCGCCCGCGCTTCAAGGCGGCGTAGCCCGCCTGGGCGACGTCACCCGCGGCGGGGAGCTTCTTCCCCTGGATCAAGGCGGAGTCCTCCATCTCGGCTCGAGCTTGGAAGCCGGTCTCGGTGGGGCCGGGGCAGAGCGTCGTCACGCTCACGCCGGTTCCCTTCAGCTCGTCCGCGAGCGCGAGCCCGAGCGAGAGCACGTACGCCTTCGTCGCCGCGTAGGCCGCGGTCATCGGCGCCGGCGAGAACGAGCCCACGGACCCCAGGAGCATCACGCGACCCCACCCTCGCTCGACCATCGCGGGGACGTAGCCCCGCGTGAGCTCGGTGAGAGCCGCCACGTTCACCGCCAGCATGTCGGCGAGCGTCCCCGTGTTCGTTTCGGCGAAGGGGCCGTAGGTGGAGAACCCGGCGTTGTTCACCAACGCGTCCACATGCAGGCCGCGCTCGTGCACGCTCGCCATCACCTCGCGCGGCGCGCCCGGCTTGGACAGGTCCTTGGGCAACACGGTGACGGAGATGCCGTGACGCCCCTCCTGCAGCTGCGCGATCTCCTCCATGGCCGCGCCGCTGCGCGCCACCAGGATCAGGTCGAAGCCGTCGGCGGCGAAGAGCCGCGCGAACTCCGCGCCCAGCCCCCCCGACGCCCCGGTGATCAGCGCCGTGCGGCGCGCAGGCGTGCCATCCATCGTTCCTCCCCGCTCTCGATGCCTTACAAGCTAGGCTCATCCAGCGCGAAGACCCGCTCCATCGCGCGCCGGCACCGACGCGTGATGCGCAGATAGTCGTCCAGGAAGCTCTGCCGCGGGTACTCCTCGTAGCCGAGCCGCCGCGCCAAGGCGGTCTGCGCCCCGGGCGCGTGCGGCAGCGCCTCCGCGGGAAGCCGACGGTCGACCTCGAGTGCGTTCTTCACCCCCGACAGGAACACGAACGCCTCGCCCAGGTCGCGGGCCACGCTCCCCTCCAGCAGCCCGGCCTCGCCCAACCGCTCGATCGCCTCCAGGGTCCGACGCGTGCGGATCTGAGGGTGGTCACCACCGTGGCGCATGAGCGAGAGCTCTACCGCGAACTGCACGTCCGCGAGCGAACCGTGCCCCAGCTTGAAGTGGAACGCGGCGGCACCGGGAGGCTTGACACGCTCGAGCTCCATCCGCTCGCGCATGGCGCGGATCTCCGCGACGCGGTCGTGCGTGATCCCGTCCGGCGGGTAGGCCACGTCGGACGCGTTCGATTCGAATCGCCGCCCCAGGTCGGGGTCGCCCGCCACCGCGCGAGCCCGCAGGAGCGACTGGAACTCCCAGGTCTGCGCGTAGCGCTGCCAGTACTCCAGGAACCCCGCGATGGAGCGAGCGAGCGGTCCGCCGCGCCCCTCCGGCCGCAGGTCCGCGTCGGGCTCCCACCCCGAGGCGCGGATCCCGGCAAGCACGGACTCGGCCAGCTCGATCGCGCGCCGCTGGTCCGCGGGCCCCTCACCCTCGTAGACGAACATCACGTCGAGGTCGCTCGCCACGTTGAGCTCGCGAGCGCCGAGCTTGCCCATGCCGATCACCGCGAACGGAAGGTCCGGCGCGGCGGCGTTCACGGCCTCGCGCACCACGCGCTCGGCCACGGCGGAGAGCGCAGCACCCGTCTCGCGCGGCAGAAGCTCCCGGCCGGCGTAGCGCGCCACGGTGGCCACCAGTGCCCCCTGAACGTCGGCCGCCGGTCCGCCGTCGGCGGCGAGCGCCAGCACCCGCTCGGGCGCGGCCGCCAGCAGGTCCGTGGCGAACGCGCTGGTGGCCACGGCGTGCGCGAGCCTCCGCGCCGCGCCCGGATCCGCGGCGAGCACATCCGCGGGGGCGTCGCGCTCCCCCACGGCTTCGGTCACGCGCTCGAGCCGGACGAGCGCGGCGTCGGGATCGGCGGCGAGCGCCAGGGCGGGAGCCATCACGGGAAAGACGTGCGCGAGCACCTTGCCCATCCGCGTGACCGGATCCACCAGCCGCCGCAGCACCTCGTACGAGCGCCGGGGGTGCGCGAACCCCAGCCCCGCCAAGAGCTCCTGGGTCGCCGCGCGGTCCACCCCGGGGGTGGGGGCGGTCGGGCCTGCGAAGGCCTCCATCAGCGGCCGGTAGAAGAGCCGTTCGTGGATGCCCCGAACCGTCCCCGTGGTGCGCTCGTACTCCCTCTGCAACGCCGCGGCATCGGGCAGGCCGAGCGAGCGAGCGAGCGTCGTTCGCGCGCGCACGTCCGCCGGCAGATCGTGCGTCTGGAGGTCTCGCACGATCTGCAGACGGTGTTCGAGTCTCCGCAGGAAGCGGTAGGCCTCGGCGAGCCCGAACGCGTCGGCGTGCGCGACGTACCCCTCCAGCGCGAGCGCGCTCAACGCGTCGAGCGTGTTCGGATCCCGCAGGCGTGGGTCGCGACGGCCGTGCACGATCTGCAGCAGCTGCACCGCGAACTCCACATCGCGGATGCCGCCGCGACCCCGCTTCACCTCGGTGAACTCCTTGCCGCGCCGCCGGACGTACTCCTCCAGGCGAACCTTGGTGCGCCGGACCTCGTCGATCGCCGTGGGCCGCAGGTCGCGGGGATACACGAACGGCGTGACGCCGTCGATGAACGCGCCCCCGAGCCACGGGTCGCCCGCCACGGGGCGCGCCTTGATCATCGCCTGGCGTTCCCATACCGCCGCCCGCGTCTCGTAGTACTCGAGCGTCGTCTCGAGCGATCGGCTGAGCGGGCCCGCTCGACCGTCGGGCCGAAGCGCGGCATCCACGCGCAGGGCGATGCCCTCCGCGGACGCATCCGAGAGCAGCCGCACGAGCCGTGCCGCCGCGCGCTCCGCCGCCCCCTGGTCGGCGCCCCCATCGTGCACGAAGAGCACGTCGACATCGCTCGCGTAGTTGAGCTCGTTGCCCCCGAGCTTGCCTACGCCGATCACGGCCAGGCGGAGGCCCGCGGAGGCCTCGCGGCACGCGAGCTCGAGGCAGGCGTCCGCCACCGCCGAGATCTCCGCCACCACGCCGTCGAGCTCCGCCCCCTGGAGGTCACGCCCCGCCACCCGCATCAAGGCGCGGCGCCGGAAGAGGCGGAGGCCGTCGGCGGGTCCGCGCCGCGCCACGTCGGCGGCCAGCTCGGTACCGAGCGCCTCGCGCGTGCGGGGCGTGACGTCGGCGAGCGCGCCGACCTCCTCCGGGTGCTGGACGAGGAAGTCCGCCGTCGCGGTCGAGAAGCCGAGCAGACGGGCGGCGACGGGCAACACCTCGGGACGGGCGAGGGCCTCGCGGGCGCGCGGGTCGTCGCCCACGCGGGACAGGGCGACGCGCGCGAGCTCGGGATCGGGGGCGGTCGCGAGCGTCCGGCCGAGGGACTCGGGCGTCTGCACCGCGGCATCATCGCATCGCGGCGCACGCGGCCGAACGCGCACCGAAAGCTAACGACTGTTTACTCGGCCGTAACCACGCGCACGCGCCCCGCCCGTACGGTGGCTAGATGGCCCTTTCAGCCGAAGCCGAGTACGTCCTGCACACCGTCGAGGAGCGGAGCATCCGGTTCATCCGGCTGTGGTTCACCGACGTCCTGGGCTTCCTCAAGTCGTTCACGATCACGTCACAGGAGCTCGAGGGGGCGCTCGCGGAGGGGATGGGCTTCGACGGTTCCTCGATCGAGGGGTTCAGCAGGATCCAGGAATCCGACATGGTGGCCGTACCGGACCCCGCGACGTTCCAGATCATCCCGTGGCAGCTCGAGGCGCCGGTGGCGCGCATGTTCTGCGACGTGTTCAACCCGGACGGCACACCCTTCGACGGCGACCCGCGCGGCGTGCTGAGGCGCCAGGTGCAGCGCGCCTCCGAGCTGGGGTTCACCTTCTACGTGGGTCCGGAGCTGGAGTACTTCTACTTCCGCAGCGCGGACGACCCCACCTTCCTCGACCACGGCGGCTACTTCGACGAGACGCCGCTCGACGCGGCGACCGACCATCGCACGCGCACCGTGCAGTACCTGGAAGCGATGGGGATCCCCGTCGAGTACGTGCACCACGAGGTGGCGCCGTCCCAGCACGAGATCGACCTGCGCTACGCCGACGCGCTCACGATGGCGGACAACGTCATGGCCTACCGTCTCACCGTGAAGGAGGTCGCGCAGGAGTTCGGCATCTACGCGACCTTCATGCCCAAGCCGGTAGCGGGCGTGAACGGCAGCGGCATGCACACGCACCAGTCGTTGTTCGCGCACGACCGCAACGCGTTCTTCGACGCCGGGGACGAGTACCACCTGTCCAAGGTCGCCAAGGCCTACGTCGCGGGACTCCTGCGGCATGCTCCGGAGATCACGCTGCTCACGAACCAGTGGGTGAACTCGTACAAGCGACTGGTCCCGGGCTACGAGGCGCCCGTCTACGTGTGCTGGGCGCGTCGCAACCGCAGCGCGCTGGTGCGCGTGCCTCAGTACAAGCCCGGCAAGGAAGAGGCGACGCGGATCGAGTACCGCTCCCCCGACCCCGCCTGCAACCCGTACCTCGCGTTCGCCTCCATGCTGGCGGCGGGCCTGGCAGGTGTCGCGGGCGACTACGAGCTCCCGCCCGAGGCCTCCAACAACATCTACGAGATGAGCGAGGAAGAGCGCGACGCGGCGGGCATCCGGTCGCTGCCGGAGGGTCTCGTCGAGGCGATCCACCTCGCCGAGCGCTCGGACGTGCTCCGCGAGGCCCTGGGCGCCCACGTGCACGAGTACCTCATGCGGAACAAGCGCGAGGAGTGGGACGGATTCAAGGCCTACGTTTCGCCTTACGAACTGGAGCGCTATCTCCCGATCCTGTGAGCGGCCACGTCGCCCGTTCAGCCTAGTCTTCATTTGTCTTCCCTGGACTTGACGCCGTAGGCCGTTTGGGGGGAGGCTATCCCAGTTCGTGTCCGCGTCCCCGCGGCCGTTGCCCGAGTGGGTCACCCGCCGCCGAACGAAGGAGCATCCTGCTGATGGCAAGCACCGGCACTCTTCGCCGAACTCCTCTCGCACTCGCCACGGCACTGCTCGTCGTGGCAGGCACGCTCGCGCTCGGCCTCACGAGCGCGTCGGCTTCCTTCGGATCGGTCCGCAAGTACTCCGCCACGGTCACGCCGAACGACTGTGTCGTGGCGGGATCCGTGACGCGGTTCACCGCGACCATCACGAACGACGCCTCGAGCACGCAGCCGCTCGGGTCGGCCCTGTTCCACAGCAACAACGCCAACGGCTTCACCCACATCTATGCCAGCTCGTTCACCACGCCGGTGGCGACGGGAGGGGAGACGTGGGTGGCGATCGCGGACACCTTCGACGCAGACGGCGTCTACCTCAAGGCGTCGAGCTCGTCCCAGGCGCTCTCCCCCGGGCAGTCGGTGACGGTGTCCTTCGAGGCGAAGGCCCCCTCATCCACGGGCAACAAGGCGTGGGTCACGAACGCGTGGCAGTGGAACAACTTCTTCGCCGGGAGGTTCTCCTTCGCCCCGGGCCAGTCCAACCCCGTGGTGAACGTGCAGAACTCGTGCGCGGGACCGGCCGCGAACATCTCCTTCGTCACCGGACCCAGCGACACGTCCGCGGGCGGCACCATGGCGGACGTGAAGGTCAAGGTCACGGACGCTTCGAACAACCCCGTGAGCGGTCAGTCGGTCACCGTCGATTCGGCGGGGCTCGCCACGAGCCCGTCGGCGCCGCAGACCACCGGCGGTGACGGCGTCGCCACGTTCTCCGGCCTCGCGGTGGGGACGTCGGCCGGCAGCTTCGAGATGACCGCGACCTCGGGGTCGCTCACCACCGCCCCGGCCAGCTACAACATCACGGCCGGATCCGCCACGTCGATCTCATTCACGAGACAGCCCACGAACACGCTGCTGAACACCCCGATCAACGACCCCGACGGCGTGGAGGTCACGGCCGAGGACGCGCACGGGAATCCGGTGCCGGGCGTCGCGATCGCCCTCAGTATCTCGCCGAACTCGCTCGCGTCCGGCGCCACGCTGACCGGCGGCGGGCCGATGACCACGGGCCCTGACGGCACGGCCACGTTCACCAACCTCAAGATCGACACCACGAGCTCCGGCTACGAGCTTCGCACGAGCGTCGGCAACGTCGACAGCGATCCCTTCGCGATCACGAACACCGACCCCACGTGCACCTCCAACTGCACCGCGACGTTCCCGGGTGGGGGTACCGTCTCCGCGCCCGACGGCACGACGCTCATCATCGAGAACAACCCCATCGTCACGTGTGACGGGGCGCTTCAGAACGCCGTGGCCGGCACGGTCACGATCATCCCGGACCCGAACGGGCCGCCCCAGATCGAGGTGACGTTCGTGGACCCCTACGGGAACATCGCGCCGGTCGAGGTGGGCAAGTCCTATCCGTTCTGCAAGGGCGGACCCGGGCACCCGGGCGGCCAGATCCTCGGGCCATGCAGCGGGCCGGCTGACGCTCCCTGCGTCAAGTCGCAGACGCTTGCGGTCGGGTCGCTCAACATGACGACGGTCATCCGCATGACGCAGGACGACCCCCCCGTGCGGCACTGAGAAGGACGGTAACGCGCTGATCGGAGCCGGGCGCCCTCGCGCCCGGCTCTGAGTTCTCAGGCTCCGGGGGGCCGAACCCGACCCGCGTCGGTGATCGCGAGCCGCGCGAAGAGCGCGTCGCGTTCGCGTCGACCGTCCTCGGATCCCGGTTCGTCTCGCCCCAGGCATCCGGCCATCACGTCGAGCGTGAGAGCGACCTCGTGCTGTGCCTGCCGCGACCGGGCCGCATCGAGGCTCTGAACGAACGCGCCTTTCGCGGTGGGGACGTCGCCCTGGCCACAGGCGGCGACGCCCACGACGCGATGGAGCATCGGCACCTGGGGCCCGCCAGGGCCCTCGTCGAGCAGGCGGCGCGCCAGGGCCATGGCTTCTGCGGATCGGCCCTCCAGCGCGAGGCACTCCGACAACAGGCCGTCGATCTCCGCGACGTGATCCGCCTCTCCGATCGCGCGGTACTCCTCGCGGGCCGCGTCGAGGAGGAAACGCGACGTTTCGTATCTGCCCCGACGGGCCTCGACGACACCGAGCAACCCGTTCACGAAGGCAACGATGGTCCTCACGGAAGACGCGCGGAGCACCCGAAGCGCCTCGCGAAGCGATCGCTCCGCTTCGTCCAGGTGCCCTTGGTACACGAGGATCTCTCCGATGCCCACCGTGCCGTATGCGGCCTCCACCTGCGCGCCGGTGCTGAGACACGCGTCGCGCCCGCGCGCCCAGAGCGCGAGCGACTCCTCCCAGCTGCCGCGCCAGAACGCCAGCGCGGCCATGTTTCCCAACACGATTGCCTGCTTGCCAAGGTCGCCGAGCTCCTCGTAGATCGCGAGCGCCTTCGGGGACCAGACCGCGTCGCCCACGCGCCCCACCGCGACGTAGGCGAGGTCGAGGACGTAGTACGCGTGGGCTAGCGCGTCCCGCTCCCCGGACGCCTCGGCTTCCTCGATCGCTCGCTGGCACCACTCGATCGCGTCGCGGAACCGGCCCTGCACGTAGCGGATCCCGCCGTACTGCACCGTGAGCTGAGCCCGTAGGCGGACGGTCTCCTCGTCGGCGCCGTCGCGTAGCAGACCGATCCCCCGGCTGAGCGTGCGAAGCGCCTGAGCGTAGCGACCCTGCCAGTCGGGCGCCTGCGCCTCCTTGGACAGGAGGCGGGCCTGCGCCAGACGATCGTCCCCGCTCAGTCGACGCGCCGACGCGAAGGAGGAGGCCGCGCGGTCGTACTCCCCGAGCCTGATCTGCACGTCGCCGAGCGCCTCATGGACCTCGGACACCGTGCGGGGATCGGTGTCGGGGAGGCGGCGGGCGGCCTCGAGGGCGCGACGGTAGAACTCGCTGCCCTCCACGTTGGCGTAGATCGCGGCCGCCCGCTCTGCTGCCTCGCGTGAGAATCGCCACGCGTCTTCGAACCGTTGCGCGTACAGGAAGTGGAAGGACAGGATCGCGGCCTGCGCATCTGCCTCGCCCGAGGACGCCGCGATCGCGTCGCCTACACGAGCGTGCAGGTCCCGACGGCGCCGGAACGGCAGGCTCCCGTAGGCGACATCACGGACGAGGTCGTTGGGGAACCGGAGCCCGCCGTGGCCGTCTTGTTCGAGGAGCCCCTGCAGCGGACGCGTCGCCGCGGCTCCGCTCTCGAGCCCCTCCTCCTCCAAGAGCCGCACCGCGAGCTCCTCCGAGAAGCTCATGCCCAACACGGACAGATGGCGCAGTCGCGTCCGTTCGCGCGGCGGCAACCGGTCGATCTGCGCCATCACGAGGGCCTCCACCGACCCGGGAAGCTCATCCACGGATCCACCGGATTCGACGAGGGCGTGGAGCATCGCCTTGAGATAGCGTGGGTTCCCCCCCGAGCGACGCGCCAGGAGATCGACGGTCTGCGGTGTGAGGGGCGCGTCCTCGGAGCCGATATACACCAGGGCCACCGACTCGTCCCGAGACAACGGCTCGAGCGCCAGGCGACTGCGGTGGCGCTCGGGGTCCTCGTCGCTCTCGGCGTCCGGATCGCGGCGCGCCAACAGGAGCAACAGCGGCAGCTCGTCCATGCGCGCCGACACCGCCTCGACCAGGTCGGCAGACGCCTCGTCCATCCAGTGCGCGTCTTCGATCACGGCGATCGCCGGGCCGGCGGCCGATTCGACAAGGAGGTCGCCGATCGCACCCTCCAGGCGTTCGCGACGATACTGATCCTCCAAGGCCGCCACCTCGGGCGTATCCGGGATGTCCAGCGCGAGGGGCACCCCGAACAAGGGAACCCATGGCATGAGTTCGGGGCACGTCGCCCTCACCAGCTCCTGGAGCGCGGCGGCTGACGCTTCGTCATCGAGATCGGCGGGCAGGCCCAAGAGCCCTCGCAACAGCGAGGAGAGGGGGAAGTAGGGCGTCGAGGCCTCGTAGGGCTCGCACGCGACGTCGAACGACGGGATCTCCGGAGCCAGGGTCCGCACCTCTTGGAGCAGGCGCGACTTGCCGATACCCGCGTCACCGGTGATCTCGACGAGGGAGCCGCGACCGCCCGCGGCCTCCTTCAACGCGGAGCGCAGCATGTCCAGCTCGCGCTCGCGACCCACGAGGGCCAGTTCGACGAGGTCGTCCGAGCGGTTGCTGCCGAGGATCTTTCCCACGCGAGACGCGAACACGGGATGCTTCTTGCCTTTCACGAGGAAGGGTTCGAGCGCCTCGGTCTCGAACCGGACGCCGGAGGCCGCGAGCACCGGCTGTGTCGCGAGGATCTCGCCTGGCTCGGCCCTGGCCATGATGCGCGCGGCAAGGTTCACCGCGTCGCCCATGATCGTGTAGGTGCGCCGGTAGGACGGGCCGACGTCCCCCACGAACACCGGTCCGCAGTTCACGCCGATGCGGATGGCGATGGACGGATCGGCGTCCGCGACCGCACGCAGCGTCAGCAGCATCCGCTCCTCGTCGTCGCCGCGCGCGTCGGGCGCTCCGGCCACCAGGATGATCTTGCCGCCGTCACGATCGACGTCGGTGCCCAGGAAGGTCACGCCGTGACGATCGGCCGCCTCCTGGACCGTGCTCACGAGCTGATCGAGCGCGAATGCCGTCAGCTCGCCCTCGTGGTGGATGAGCATCTCGTCGGTGCCCTCGAAGTGGATGAACGCCACCGTCACCTGCCGATGTTCGGGATCCGGAGGGCCCTCGCGCAGATGAGCCCGCACCGCCACCGGGATGCAGGTCGCGAGCTCCGCCTCGTCCCCGCGGTACACCGGCTCGGCCGGCACCGACACCCCGGAACCGGGGTGCCGCCGTAGGAGGAGCCCCTCTCCCTTCTGGGCCCCCAGGGCGGAGCGCGGCAGCGCGAGCGCCGTCGGAAGGCTCACGAGGATCTCACCCGCCGACGCCGTGTTCTCCATCAGCACGGTGTCTGAGATGGCCGGACCGACCATCATGAGCTCGCGGTGCGACGAGCCCGCCAGGAACAGGTGGTACGTGCCGCTGTTCACGCCCACGGACATCCGCAGCGTCACGAGTCCCGCCGACGTCTGGATCCTTCCGATGGAACGGAGCTCGGCGCGCATCCCGTACGCCGCGCGCACTGCCCGCATGGCGTGGTCCTCCTCAGCGAAGAACAACAGGAGCGCGTCGCCCCCGAACTTCACGAGGCTCCCCCCGTTCTCGTACGCAACCACGAGCAACCGGGCGAATACGCCGCCGAGCACGTCCGTGACCTCTTCCGCCCCGACCTTGCCGTTGCGCGCGAGACGTTCGGACATCTTGGTGAACCCGGCGATGTCGACGAAGGCCACGGACCCCTCGAGCTCGCGGACGATCGTGCCCGGCTGTTCGTTCAGCCAGGAGATCAACAGCCGCGGGAGGTAGGGACGCAACCGCTGGGCGGCATCGACGTCCCGCTCAGGCTCCGCGGCCCGGGCGTGTGGGGATGGCACGGACCGAGTCTATCCCGGGGGCTCGACTTGCCCTCCGAGGGACCCCTCCGCTACGGTGCCGCGATGGACCCGCAAGAGCCGATCTCCCCCGCCCTATCGGAGGCCAAGGCCCGCCGCGCCACGCTGCACGAGGCCATCGTCCACCTGGAGATGGCGATCTCCTCTCCCGCGGCAGGACGTCTGCCAGAGTGGACGGCGTTGGTGCGCAAGGAGCTGACGGGCGCGCGCGACGCCTTCGAGCAGCACGTCATCGTGACCGAGAAGCCGGGCGGGCTCTACGACGAGATCACCGCCCGCGCCCCGCGCCTCGACGGCACGATCCGGCGGCTGAGAGATGAACATCCGGAGATCTCCGAGAAGATCGCGCTGCATCTCGAACGCTTCGAGGCCGGGGGGGTCGGCGGTGACGCGTGGCCGCTCGAGGGCGCCCGCGACGACCTCCAGCGATTCCTGGGCACCGTGATCCGGCACCGGCAACGGGGCGCGGACCTGGTGTGGGAGGCCTACAACGTGGACATCGGCGGCACCGAGTAGGGACGCCCGTCGAGACCTCCTCGGTCGCGTAGGCTTGCGATCGTGCCTCGCATCGCGCTCGGCCAGCTGAACCTGACCGTCGGCGACCTCGCCGGCAACGTCGCGCGCATGGGCGAGGCCACTGCCAAAGCGACGGAGGCCGGCGCCGACCTGATCTGCTTCCCCGAGCTCGCCGTGACGGGTTACCCCCCCGAGGACCTCGTGCTGCGACCCGAGTTCGTCTCGGACAACCTCGAGGCGCTGCAGGAGCTCGCGCGCAAGACGGCGACGCGATGCGCCGTGGTGACGGGCTTCATCGATCGCTCCGACGCCGGCGGGCTGTTCAACGCGGCCGCCTACCTGCACCGCGGGGCCGTGGAGACGATCTATCACAAGGTGAACCTCCCGAACTTCGGCGTGTTCGACGAGCGCCGCTACTTCCTCCCCGGCGACGAGGGGGCCAGCGTGCAGATCGACGGCACGCCGATGGGCCTGTCCGTCTGCGAGGACGCATGGCGCGACGGGCTGCCGTTCACGCGCTACGCCGGCCTCCCGCTCATCGTGAACATCAACGGCTCGCCATATCACCGGGGCAAGACGTCCGAACGCGAGGACGTGCTGCGCGACCGCGTCCGGCGCTCCGGTTCGTGGATCGTGTACGTGAACGCCGTCGGCGGCCAGGACGAGCTCGTCTTCGACGGCGGCTCCCTCGTGATGGCTCCCGACGGTACGGTCGCCCAGCGCGCCACACGGTTCGAGGAAGACCTGCTCATCGTGAACATCTCCCAGGGCGTGGCGACCACGGCGGATCCCGCGCGCAAACCATGGCCCACCGGCGACGAGGACACCTACCGGGCCATCGTCGTCGGTCTCGGCGACTACGTCCGCAAGAACGGCTTCTCCGAGGTTGTGATCGGGCTCTCGGGCGGGATCGACTCGGCCCTCGTGGCCACGCTCGCCGTGGACGCGCTAGGCGCCGGCGCCGTGCGCGGCGTGACCATGCCCTCGGTGTACTCCTCACCCGGCAGCGTGAAGGACGCCGAGGACGTGGCCAAACGCCTGGGCATCCGGATCGATACCATCGCAATCACGGACGTGTTCGACCGTTTCCGGTACGCGCTCGCGGAGGTGTTCGCGGGCACGGACGAGGACGTCGCCGAGGAGAACCTCCAGGCGCGCGTCCGCGGGAACCTGCTCATGGCGATCTCCAACAAGTTCGGGGCGATCGTCCTGGCCACCGGCAACAAGAGCGAGTACGCGGTGGGCTACTCCACGTTGTACGGCGACATGGCCGGGGGGTTCGCGCCGCTGAAGGACGTGCCGAAGTCGCTCGTGTACGCGCTCGCGAACTGGCGCAACGAGCAAGAGGGCACGCCCCCGATCCCCGAGGACACCATCGCGAAGCCCCCGAGCGCAGAGCTGCGCTCCGATCAGCGGGACACCGACACCTTGCCTCCCTACGACGTCCTCGACCCGATCATCGAGGCCTACGTGCAGGAGGACCTGAGCGTCGATGAGATGGTGGCGGCGGGCATGGATCGCGCGATGGTGCGCCGCGTGATCCACATGGTCGACGGCGCCGAGTACAAGCGCCGGCAGGCGGCGCCTGGCGTCAAGATCACGCCGCGAGCGTTCGGCCGGGACCGTCGCATGCCCATCACGAACGGCTACCCGAACTAGCGCGGATATGCCGTCCGCTCCGTGGGGCGCGCGCCACCGGCCATGCCCGTTCGGACGCCACCAACGTGACCGCTGCCGCCCTCAATCTCGTTCGGCCAGCCACTGATCGATCGGCGGATCCGCCGCCAGCGCGGAGAGGTCGCCCGCCTCGAGGATCGCCGTGGCGGCGGCCGCCATCGCGTCGATGGCGACCCAGGCGAGCCCCCCGCCCAAGCTGATCCGCTGCGCACCGGCCGCCACGATCTCGTCGATCGTAACCCCGGGGAGAGCCAGGACGTTGACCGGCTTCGTCAGCGCGAGGCAGACGGCACGGATCTCCTGCGGGCTCGCGAGGCCGGGCGCGTACAGCACGTCGGCACCCGCCGCCTCGTAGGCCTGCAGGCGAGCGATCGTGTCGGCCAGGTCCGGGTTCCCCCGGATGTGGTTCTCGGCGCGCGCCGTCAGCGTGAAGGGGAAGGGGAGGGACCGCGCCGCTGCCGCGGCGGCGGCGATCCGCTCCACCGCATGGGCGAAGTCATAGATGCCCGCACTGGAATCGTAGTCCTCGATCGATCCTCCCACGGCCCCTGCCTCGGCGACGCGCGTGACGGCGAGCCCCGCGCGACCCGGATCGGGTCCGTAGCCGTTCTCCAGGTCGACCGAGACCGGCAGCGACGTCGCCCGGTCGAGCGCTGCGGTGTGGGCAAGCACCTCGTCGAGCGTCACCTGGCCATCCCGACGGCCGAGGGTGAACGCGAACCCCGAGCTGGTGGTGGCCAACGCCCGGAACCCGAGCGCTTCGAGCACCCGCGCCGAGCCGGCGTCCCACGGGTTCGGGATGACGAACGGTTCGCCGGCGTGGAGCGCGCGGAACGCTTCGGCCTTCTCTCTTTGGCTAGGCATCCGCGACACCGCCGAGCACGCGGAGGACGACCTTGCCTCGCTTCCCGCGCTCAGCGCTGCGCTCGAACGCCGCTCGGGCGTCCTTGAGCGCGTACACAGAGTCGACCTCTACCCGAAGATCGCCCGCGTCGATCAGGGCGCCGAGTTGGTCGAGCTGGCTGCGGTTCGGCTCGACGACGAAGTACGTCGCCTCGACCTCCAGGCCGGGGTCGACCCTGGACGGTTCCTCGGCGACGGAGACGAGCCGCCCGCCCGGCCGGATGATCGCCGGGGAGCGCGCGAGTCGTTCTCCGCCCACGGTGTCGAAGACGAGGTCCACCGGCTCGAGTCCCTCTGCGAACGCGGCGGGATCGAGCACCTCGTGGGCGCCGAGTGAGCGCGCGAGATCGGCGCCGGCTGCCGCGGTCGTGCCCAGGACGTAGGCGTCGCGCGAGCGCGCCAGCTGGGTGGCGAACTGGCCGACCCCGCCGACGGCTCCATGGATGAGGACGCGCTGGCCGCCTTGGAGTCCGCCGTGATCGAACAGGCCCTGCCAGGCGCTCAGGGCGGCGAGCGGCACCGCGGCGCTCTCTTCCTCGCTCAACGTCGATGGCTTCGGGGCGAGGAGATCGGCGGGAAGGACGATGTACTCCGCCGCCGCCCCGTCGCGGTCGAACGGCGCGAGCGCCCAGACCGCTTCGCCCGCGGCGACCGCGTCCACGTCCGGGCCCCGGGCGACGATGTCGCCCGCGAGCTCGTAGGACGGCGTCGCGGGGAGCCGGTCGGCGGGCCATGTCAGCTCGTCGCGTGTGATCGCGGCGGCGTGCACGCGAACGAGCGCCTCGCCCGAGGCCGGTTCCGGCGTCGCGATCCGCTCGAGCTCGAGTGCCCCCGCCCCGCCCGGTGCCCGCACCCGCACCGCCCACATCGAGCGCGGAACGTCCTGGATGGGATCGGTCAATGGATCCTCCTTCCTTCGCCACCTGACGCGCGGACGAATTCACTTCCTAGAAAGATTCTTGCCAAGAAGTATACTCACCGCCATGCAACATGCGGCCGATCACGTCGACGGCATCCTCGCTCAGTGGCGGCACGAACGACCGGATCTCGACGTCAGGGCGATCGGGCTGTTCGGACGCCTCTTCCGATCGGCCCACCTAGCCGACGATGCGTTGGCGGCTCGGCTCGCCCCGCAGGGCCTCCGGCCGGGATGGTTCGACCTGCTGGCCGCGCTGCGTCGCTCGGGGCCGCCGTACGAGCTCAACCCCACGACGCTGATGGCGGCCACCCTGCTGTCTTCGGGAGGGATGACGAAACGGCTCGATCGTCTCGACGAGGCCGGTCTGGTGCGGCGCTGCCCCGACCCTGCCGATCGCCGCGGCACGCTCGTGCGACTCACCCGTCGCGGGAAAGCGACCATCGACCGAGCGCTCGATACGCACGTCGCCAACGAAGAGCGGCTGCTCGGATCGCTCACACGGGCGGAACGGCGCTCCCTCGACGAGGTGTTGCGCAAGCTCCTCGCAGCCGTGGAGGCGGGCGCATGATGCCCGATAGCGTGGGGTTCGTACAATCGCGCGGGTGGGGCCCGTAGCTCAGCCCGGTTAGAGCAGGGGGCTTTTAACCCTCGTGTCGCAGGTTCGAATCCTGCCGGGCCCACGCCGGTCGCCGCATGGGCAACGCGAGCACGCACGCCTCGGTTCCTCGGCGGAGACCGGACCGGATCGGATGCGCGCTGATCGATAGGCCCGAAGCCGATGTGTCGGTGACCGCCGATAGTCTGCGGCAGTGCGACGACTCGAGGCCATCGATGTCGACCGGAGACGGTGGTGGGTGGAGGAGCCCGAGTCCAGACGCGAGCGGATCCGGGGCCTGCGGGGAAGGGGCGCCCTGCCGCATCGGCATGCGATGCTCATCCCCCGATGTCGCTCCGTCCACACGTTCGGGATGGCGTTCACCATCGACGCCGTGCTGCTCGATCGGGCCAACCGCGTGGTCACCGTCTTCACGATGAGACCGCGACGACTCCTGCTCCCTCGCCGAGGCGTGCGTCACATCTTGGAGTGCGCGCCGCGGGCCGGACCGCTTCCGGGCGATCGACTGACCTTCACAGAGGCCGCCGCGATCGACGGGAACGAGCCGTGGGGCGCTCCTGGCTATACTCTGTCGGCTGCCCCCTAGGGCCGGTACGCTCGGGATCGACGCCCCCATCGTCTAGCGGCCTAGGACGCCGCCCTTTCAAGGCGGAAGCACGGGTTCGAACCCCGTTGGGGGCACGGCACCATGAACCGAATACCTGCGCCCGTAGAGGAGTCCGGTCGTCCTCACCTCCCTGTCAAGGAGGAGATCGCGGGATCGAAGCCCGTCGGGCGCGCGCAGAGGATCCGAGCTTTCGGATCACTCGCTCTGGTACTTGAACGAGATGCTCACGCGGGCGCGGTAGTTCGTGACGTGTCCGTCGTCGACGGTCATGTCGAGCTTCGAGACCTCGGCGATCCGCAGGTCCCGCAAGGTCTTGGACGCCGTCTCCACGGCGTTCCTGGCCGCGGCCTCCCAGGACTCCGTGCTCGTTCCGATCACCTCGGTGACGCGATATACGCTCTCACTCACGTCGGTCTCCCTACTCCCGATGTCCCACGCACGTGGCTGACCGGCTCAACATATCCCACCTACGGATCGCGAGAACCGTCACGCGCTTCGACCCGCTACGCCGCCCGGTCGCCTAAGCAGCCGAGGCGCGCCTTCGCGACGAGACGGCGAGCGGCATGGGTTCGCTCCAGTGGATGACGAGATAGACGGCGGTGGCGATCCCACCGCCGGTCAGGAACAGGACCGCCAGGACGACGCACCATCCGGTCCGGCCGCTCCGCCAGGCGTGCAGCACGGCGTAGAGGTTCGCGACCACGATCGCGACCAGCAGAGCCGCGACCGCCGCGTACACGATCCCCGTGATGACGAGGTCCAGTAGAGCGTCGAGGGTCATCTCAGACAAGGTAGGCGAGAGCGGGTCGCCGAGCAAGGCAGCCGCAGCCTGGGCCGGCGACGCACGGACCGGCGTCAAGCTAGTCGCGTCGAAGAGCCTCGGCACGCTGGATGGGCCGACGTTCGGTGTCGGCCCATCCGACGTCGCCTCGGGCGCTCACGGATATCAGAACTCAGGGCGCTTTACGACGGTCCAGGGGCTTTGGGTCGGCCCGTGCGGAGTCTGTAGGATCACGGGCGGCGGGTTGATCGTCGCTCCCTGATCGAGCCCTCCTTGCTGCAGCGCGAAGAGTGCGAGAACCAGCGCTGATGCCGCGACCAACGTGACGATGGAGAGCCAGATCGTTCCCCCGACCCGTCGCGCTGAGGCTGTGGAGCTGGTGTAGGTGGCCATTTCATTCACCTCCTTTCCGTTGTCGCACGTCGATCATCGGTGAGGATTTGGCGCGTAGCTGTCGCCGGCGCGACGAACCGGGTGTCGGGTTCCCGACGTAGGGTCAGACCATCCCAGCGCGCCTGCGAAGCGCGAGGAGGTCATTGATCGTGATCGTCTTTCTGTCCAGATCCAGGAACCCTCGGACCGAGAGCGCATGCAGGATCTGATTCACGCTCTGGCGGGAACCTCCGACCATCGAGGCGAGCTCGCCCTGCGTGAGACCGAGGTCGAGCTGGAGCGAACCACCAACATCTTTCCCACGCGCATCCGCGGCCTCGATGAGCAGCTTCGCGACGCGGCCCTCGAGGTCGAGGAAGACGAGATCGGCCGTCTGTAGGGTAAGCCTCCGCACCATCGCGCCCGCGATCTGCAGGAGCGCCTCGGCGATCCGCGGATCGCTTCGTGCCACGTCGAGCACGGCGCTTCGGGGGAACGCGAGGAGCCGAACGGGCTCGAGGGCCTCGGCGGAGGCCGACCGTGGTCCTTCGTCGAACAGTGACACGTCTCCCAACGTCTCGGCCTCGCGCACGACGGCCACGATCATCTCCTCCCCGGCCTCCGACGTGAGGAAGACCTTCACGGTGCCGTCAGCGACCACGTAGAAGGCATCCCCGGGATCGTCCTCGTAGAAGATGGCCGTTCCTCGCTTGTATGAGCGCTCACGACCTTCGGCGGCGATAGCGACGACGACGGCGCGGTCGAGTCCAGAGAAAAGGGAAGTGCGGGCGAGGAGTTGCGCCGACTGCTCCGGCTTCACGGCCTGAGTCTATGCGGGATGGATCCGACGCCCTCGCGGGCGCACGCGACAGGTCGAGCCCGACGCCATGAGGCCGCGCATGATCCGACGCCTACACTGAGGGGGAATTTCCGTGCTGGGAGCCCTCCAGGAGTCCGGCGATCCGCTCGGGACGGAACTGTCGCGGGACAACCACCGCGCCCCACTCGATCCTCGATCAACTGTGCGCGGACGGCTTGCTTGAGATCGTACCCGGCATGTCAGGAGTGCCTACGCACCGCTACCGTCTTACACCCCTGGCCTCGGCTCGTCTCGAAGAGCTGGTCCGGGAGGATCGATCGGCGGGTCGCTCAGTAGGCACCGGATCGCTGGAGGTCCCTCGGTCGCCCATCGGGGTCCACCGCCAGCCGGTAGAGGGGATGAGCCCACCACGAGGCCCACGCCGGGACCGCCATCGGGTCGTGGCTTCGCGCGCGCCCCGCGGGGCGCGGGCCCTTCTTTCCGTCGGCGTGCCATGCATCGAGGGCCCCAGCTGTGTGATGCCACGACGCGAAGGCCGCCTCGGGATCGAGGAGGTCCTCTTGGATCACGCTGGAGCCGAGGTGCTCGCGCCACAGGTTCAGGCGAAGCGCTCGTGGCAGAACCCGAGCACCGTCCCCAAGTCCACCGGGATCGACCGGGGGGCGTTCGTCGCGCTCGGAGTCGAGGACCGCACAGGCGAGCTCAGAGTCGTGCGTCCAGGAACGCCGGTTGAGGTTGTCCGACCCAACTGCCATCCACGTGTCGTCGATCACGCAGAGCTTCCCATGGACGTAGATGGGGCGTCCGGCCTCGTTCTCCAGGTCATAGACAGCCACGCGCTCGCCGCCGGCATCCTTGACCATCGCCAGTGCTTCCGCTTGCCCGATGCGATTCAACGGTCCCGACACTGCGCCGTCCCGATCCGGGTAACGCGGCAACACGGCGATCAGGCGAAGGTCGGGGGAACGCCGGAGCGCGTCGGCGAAGAATCTGGCGACGTCCGTCGACCACAGGTACTGGTCCTCCAAGTAGATGAGAGACCGGGCACGCGACAGCGCTTTCGCGTAAGCGCGGGCCACACTTCGCTCGCCACGCGGGGCGAACGGGAACGGAGGGCGCTTCGCCGGATAGGTCCGGAGCACCTGCACCGCCATCTTCCCCGCCGCAGGCGGATCGGGAGGCGTGGGTGGTAGTGGGCTCGCGGAACTCGGCTGGCGGAAGAGGCGACGGATAGGGGCGCGCCACGGATTCCGATGATCGATCGGCGTGGGGTCCATCCAGCGCTCCCGGAACGTGGCGTCCAGGTCACCGACGGCAGGCCCCCTGATCTCGAGTTGCACGTCGTGCCAGGCAGGGCGGGGCCCGTATCGCTTGTCCAGGGCGATAGGTTGAGGGTCGCCCGCGTGCATCTCGTCGTCGCCGCGACCGTGGCAGAGATCGATCCCTCCGATGAACGCGACGTCATCGTCACTGCCCGCTCGCCGGATGACGGCGAGCTTCTGGTGATGAGATCCGAACCGGCGGACGCGCTCGTCGGGCAGCACCTCCCCGCCCGCATCGTTCACGATCTCCCCGACATGCGCGTTCTCCTGCTCGGCATACCCCTCCTGATCAGGATGCGATCGCCATACAAGCCCGCGCACGTCGACCCCTCGAGTGACGGCCTCGGTCAAGGTGGTTCCCAGATCCGTCCCTGGGCCGGCCAATCGCTGGCCGGCGTCGCCGCGCCAATCCAGGAACCGCAGCTGATCCCCTGGGCCGAGGGTGGACAGCTCCGCGTGCAGCCTGGCGAAGTAGACGGCCCCGTGGACCAAAGGTGCGACCTGGTTCCCGTCGGTCCATGCTCGGCCATCCACTCGGCGCAGATCGATGACCGAGGTCGCGTTGCCGCGCTCTTCGACGGTCAGGAACCAGCGTTCGATCGTCGGATCGGTCATGACCGACACCCCCCCTTGGCTCGATCTGGAGATCGATTCCGGACGCGACGGACTGCATGAGTCATCCGGCTGATGTCCGAGGAGAGTTTACGGTGCGGCGGGGAACGCCTCGGACGCCGGGCTAGTTGTAGCGGAGGAGCATAGCCAAGACGCCCGCCCTCGTGCCGCAGGCGACCGCAGGTCTTCAGGCCGCCGACCAGACGACCCGGGTGGTCAACGCCAAGCCGGCCACAACACACCCCTTGAACAGCGCTGGGATCGGGCAGACCTTCCGCCCGATGGGGCGTATCGCGGTTGAGGACCATCGCGCTCCTGTTCCCGGTTCAGCGGGTTCGAAGATCCGCGAGGACCATTCCGGCGCGCGCCCGTAGACGACCCCGCCATCGGCTAGCTCGCGGGCCGACGACTCCGTAGGCTGACGTGGTGCGTTGTGCATCGTGCGGCTCCAACCGCCCGCCGAAAGCGCGCTTCTGCATGTCTTGCGGCGCCGAGGTCCCCCGGGACGACGGGCACGAGGTCCGAAAGACGGTGACGATCCTCTTCTCCGATGTGGCTGGTTCCACGGCGATGGGCGACGCGCTGGATCCTGAGGCCGTGCGCCGAGTGATGGGGCAGTACTTCGACGCGTGCCGTTCGGCGATCGAGTTCCACGGTGGCACCATCGAGAAGTTCATCGGAGATGCCGTCATGGCGGTATTCGGTGTGCCGGTCGTCCACGAGGACGACGCGATGCGCGCCATGCGAGCCGCCGACGGGATCCGGTCAGCGCTCGCAAGCCTCAACGAAGACTTCGACCGTCAGCACGGAGTGCGGCTCATGGTCCGCACCGGGATCAACACCGGCGAGGTGATCGCAGGCGATCCCGGGGCAGGCCAAGCCTTCGTGAGCGGCGACGCGGTCAACGTGGCGGCCCGGCTGGAGCAGGTAGCCCCGCCCGGTGAGATCCTGCTCTCCGAGTCGACGCTGCGATTGGTCCGAGACGCAGTCGACGTCGAAGCGGTCGAGCCGCTGGCGCTCAAGGGGAAGCCGGAGCCGTTCCCCGCGTTCCGTCTGGTCTCTGTCGATGCCGCAGGTGAGGGCGTCGCCCGGCGGTCCGGGGAGGCGCTGGTGGGCCGCTCGGAGGAGCTCTCTCAACTGAAGCAGGCGTGCGAACGCGCCGTCGATCAGCGTCGATGCCGGATGGTCACCGTGATCGGCGAGCCGGGGGTGGGCAAGTCCCGCCTGGTCGATGCGTTCGCCGACCTCGTCTCCCAACGAGCCACCATCCTGCGAGGGAGGTGTCTGAGCTACGGGACGGGGATCACCTTCTTCCCCGCCGCCGAGATCGTGGCGCAGGTGATCGGGTCGGGCGAGGACGACACCTCCGATGAGATCCGGGACAGGATCGAGCGCGCGATCGCCGATGCGGACGACGGTCCGCTGGTTTCGACCAGGTTGCTCCGCATGCTCGGTCGGGGCACCGAGGATTCGCAGGGAGCCCCCGAGGAGATCTACTGGGCGGTCCGCAAGCTGCTCGAGAGCGCGGGGCGGCACGCGCCCGTGGTCGCCGTGATCGATGACATCCAGTGGGCCGAACCGGCGTTGCTGGATCTGCTGGAGCACGTATGCGATCTCTCCCGCGTGGCGCCGATCGTGCTGGTGTGCATGACTCGGCCCGACATCGTTGACGAGCGACCTGGGTGGGGTGCCGGCCGAGCGAACGCATCATCCATCGTGCTCCAACCCTTGGGCGAAGAGGATTCCCAGGCCCTTGCGGAGCAGCTGATGGTGGGGAGCAACTTCGATCCGGACGTTACCGGCCGCATCTTGGAGGCTGCCCAGGGCAACCCGCTGTTCATCGAACAGGTCATCGCGCATCTCGTGGACCAGCGGATCTCAGATGCGACGGCGGCCGGCGACCGAGAGGAGGTCACGATCCCCGGCTCGTTGACGGCTTTGCTGGAAGCCCGACTCGACAGCCTTTCCGACCTCCAGCGAGCGGTGCTCGAGCGCGGTTCGATCGAGGGGCAGGTCTTCCACCGCGGAGCCGTCTCGACGCTGTTGCGGAGCGACCTCCGCAGTGAGGTCGCCTCGTCGTTCGGCCCTTTGATGCAGAAAGAGTTCATCTCGCCCGCAGAATCGGAGCTCACGGGGGAGGACGCGTTCCGGTTCCGGCACCTGTTGATCAAGGACGCGGCCTACCGAGCCTTGCCCAAAGAGATGAGAGCGGAACTGCATGAGCGCCTGGCCGACTGGCTCGAGGATGTTGCCGGTCCTCGGCTTCCCGAACTGGAAGAGATCGTCGCCTATCATCTGGAGGCGGCGTTCCGCTACCTGGAGGAGCTGGGGAGCGCAGACGCTGCCCCCGCGGTAGCTCATCGCGCGGCCGCGCGATTCGCGGCCGCGGGGGAACGGGCGAGCAAGCGAGGGGACGTCGGTGCGGCCACTTCCCTCCTTGGAATGGCTGCAGAGCTCGGCGGTCAAGACGATCGCATGCACCTGCTCCTGAAGCTCGCGAACGTGTCGGAGCTAGCCGGCCAGACGGACATCGCCAGGAGGGTCTGGCGTGAGATCGACGCGACGGTGTCCACCACGTCGGATGATCCTCTTCGCGCCGCCGTCATGGTGCAGCGCTTGAACTCGGAGCTCATGGAAGAAGCCGATGTCGATTGGCCGGCGACCGTTCATGCTGAGACCGATGTGGCCATCCCGATCCTCGAACGGTCAGGGGACGACCGCGGGCTTGCCGCCGCCTTCTTCGTGCGGGGGACCGCCGGGTGGGTTGGCGACCACATAACCTCGGCTGTCGCCTCTTGGGAACTCGCGGCGACATGGGCGCGCCGGGCAGGCGATGCATCGCTCGAAGCTGAAGCACTGAGTTGGATAGGAGTGGCGTGGACCTTCGGGGCAACACCTGTTGACGAGGCGGTGCCCCAACTCGAGGCCCTCTCCGCCCGAGTGGCCGGTATGGCCGTGCCGGCAGGCATAGCGGATGTTTGTCTCTCGATAAGTCAGGCGATCCGGGGCGACGACCTCGAAGCCGGCGCGGCAGCGGATCGAGCCAGGAAGCTGTGGCGAGAGCATGGCCTCCACTTCTACCTCGCTCATTACGCCAGTCAGGGCGATGCGTGGGTCGCGCGATGTCGTGGCGATCCGGACGCCGAGTTATCCGCGTGGCAGGAGGGCCTCGAGGCGAGTCGACGCATCGATCAAGAGAACGAGCTCCTTGCTATCCACCTCGCCAGGCTGGTGGCGGCCAGAGGCGATGCCGAGGGGGCCACCCGACTCATGGATTCAGTTTCGCACGAGGCTGCCTCAGGCAATACGCAGGTCCTTAACCTGTGGGTCGAGGCCTCCGCGATCGTCGCCGCGCGCCACGAGAAGGCGGACGAGGCTCGTCAGGCATGTGCCGAGATCGCCGAGATCATCGAGAACACCGATTTCGTCATCGGGGCAGCGGACGGTTCGATGACGATCGCGCTCGTTGACCGGCTGCTCAGCAACATGGCGGGCTGCGATGCGGCCGTCGAAAGAGCGCTCGAACTCTACCGAGCGAAGGGTGCGACCGCGTTGATCGCCCAAGCTGAGCGGTGGCGGAACGAGCCCATCCCTCCGACGGAGGCCTAGGCTACGCGGTGAGGGGTACCAAACGACGATCCATCACGAAGCGATCGCGTCGTACTCGTGGATGAGCCCGCCGATGAGATCCCGACCGCCCGATCTCGGGGACTTCATCGATCGGGGCGACCGGGGACGGCGTCTCCGGGACCGCGAGCCGCAGCCCCCGGTGGGATCGCTCCGCGTTGTCGTTAGAAGCGTAGGTGCAAAGGACCCAATCGAGATGCCTTCGACCGTGGATCAGGCGTGCAGTCAAGGATCTCCCAGCGGAGGGTCTTCACCACCCTTTCAGGCGCGGCCGGCAACGACCGGAACCGATGCCGCTCCGCTATCCCAGCTTCGGGTCACACCAGTCGGTCAGCCGCGAGGCTGGTCGTCAGCCCAAAACGATGAGGAGGCTCGACGCTCGCGCAAGGCCCCAGCCTCCATGGCCTCTCGGACGGCGGGCTCGACCCACCCTTCGCCCTCCGCCACGGATTTGGTCGGGGACCACTTCTCTGTGAACATGGTTGCCGCCGCCGAGACGTTCGCGAGCAAGACCCTCAAGCGTAAAATCAAGCGGCGCGAGAAGACCGTCCCCTGGCGACTCGAGGCCGCGCCGAGGCGAGCCGGCGGGCCGCGCACGCGCCGAGCAAGGCCGCAGTGCGAGCCCAGAGCAGTGGTACTTGAAACGGCCGCCCAGGATCCGGGCTACGCTGGGGCGCCGGTCGTCGCGATCTCTTCCCGTTGGTGCGCGCGGACGGCGTCGGCCGCGGCCTTCGTCCGCGGGCCCAATCCACCGTTGCGCCCAGGCAGATGGCGGCGGATCTGTTCCAACTCGGAGCGGGTGAACTCACAGCCGGTCGTGATCGGCTCGACTGCGTAGAGGCGGGCAGCGTTGAGGCCGAGGATCTTGGCCTTGATCACCCTCGTTAGCTTCGGGTAGCCGTAGCGCTCCTGGAACTCCGAGGAGATCTCGAACGCCCGCATCGCCTGGATGAGCGGCTGCGGGGATCCGTAGAACAGGCAGTCGGTGCCCCACAAGACGTTGTCCTCGCCCACGTACTTCAGGAGCTTGCCGAGGACGTGGGCTGCCTGGGACGGGTAGCGGAACGTGTACCACCAGGTTGAGCCGATCTCGGCGAACACGTTCTCGTTCGGCCCCACCCCGGCCCCGCGCATCGACGTGATCAGACGGTTCACCCCGAGGTTCGCGGTGGCCGTGGTGTAGGGGCCTTCCACGACCGAGGTCTCGAACCCCGAGTGATATACGACGAGGTTGGCGTCGGGGTTGCGTCGAGCCGCCGGGCCGATGTCGCGCGGCGAGGCGAAGGGGCTCCCGTTGCTGAACCCCTTGTGCACGCAGATGTTCGGCTTGCCCAACGCCACGCACCGGCGGATGAACTTCTCACCGACCTGAGGGAGCGCCGGGTCGTGATCATCGAACCACCATCCGTTGCCGCTGTGATCCAGCACATCGGGGAAGTGCGTGAAGGTCTTCCACGCCACGACCGGGTACGTCTCCGCGGTGTGTTGCATAGCGGCGAGCGAGGACTGGATCACGTCGAGGTTGGGCAGCGCCTGCGCGTGCAGCAGCACCCGGTCGTCTTCGCACAGCCCCAGGGCGATGCGTCGGGTCGTGTCCATCACCTCCGCCGACAGCGGGCTGGCTCTGGGGTAGATCGGCAGGGCCGAGAGCACGAGCATCGACGTGTCCGAGCGCAGGAACATCAGATCCATGAAGTGCTCGATCGAGTAGCAAACCCGAGGGTCGTCCTCGCCGCAGTTCTGCTGAGGGAAGCTCTGCCAGAAGTCCCCTCCGTTCAGCACCGGGAGCAGCTCATACTCCAAGAGGTGCCCCTGGATGTCGAAGATGAACTCCTCCCCACCCAGAGCGCCGGCGGCCGGTGTGGGATCGAGGGTGGCGTCGGGCGGGATGCTCCCGTAGCTGCCGCCGGGCGAGCTGGTGATCGCCGTCGGATCGGCCCTGTGGGCCTCTCGCGTGCACGCGTCCAGCAACAGGAACGTGGTGGCCGCCCCGCAGACCGAGAGCAGGAACTCCCGGCGGCTAAGACCCGTGCTTCGGGCGTTCTCATCACACGCGGTTCGCGCCCGGCTGACGGTCTCGGCAAGGACGGGGGGCAGTCGTGGCTCAGGGTCGTATTCGCCGTTGGAACAGGCCCGAGTTCGACCGGGAGACCGGGATCCTCGTCTCGCCAGCTCACGCCTTACCTCCCGCGCGAGCATACGCGCATGGGCACGCCTGGGGCGGCGAGCTGAGCCGCAGTCGTTGCCGCACTCCCGCTCACGTGCACCTGAAGCGCCAAATCGCGCTGGGCGGCAGGGAACTCTGGGGGACGGAAGGGGACCCTGGGGGTTGGGGCGCAACGCCCGAGCGGGAGCCGCGGCTCGATGCCGTGTCGTAGTTCAGCAGACCGCCGCCAGGATCGGGTACGGGTTCGCGGCATCATCGATCACGTTGTAGCCGTAGGGGCTCGAAGGCCAGCTGGAAGGCAGCACGTTGGGGTGCCATTCGAAGTGATCGTGCGGCGTCGAGGTGTCGCCGGTGGCGCCGACGTAGCCGATGACCTCCCCAGCAGAAACCGATCCGAGCCTCGCGATGCTCGACATGTGCGCGTTGTAGGTCCAACCCTGGCTGCCGATCACCTTCACCGCGATCCCCCCGAGGGAGTTCGAGGTGTCGTACACGGTTCCGGAAAACGTCGCATAGATCGGCGTCCCACTCGGGGCCAAGATGTCGTTACCCAAATGGAGGTGGTAACCACCCCCGTAGCGAGGGGCGCCGAACCCGTCGGAGACGGCATGAGGTGAACCGACCGGACAGACCTGGAGCGGGTTCGAGCCCGTGGTGGCGCCGCTACCTCCGGAGCTGCCTGGCGTCATGGGCGCGGGAGGGATCTGTTGTGCCAGCTCTTGTTGGTACTTCTTCTGGAGCCCGGCCACGAGCTGCTCCGCCTCGTGGCGCTTTGAGGCTATATCGGCCGCCAGCGCCTTCTCTTGTGCCCAGCGGTCGTTCAACTGCGAGAGTTGCCGCTGAAGTCCCTGGAGCGCGGCGGCCTGCTCGTCGAGCAAGCGACGCTGGTCTCGCAGCTGGACCTCGAGTTCGTTACCGAGGTTCTGCACCTCGGTCCCTAGATCGATGTCGGAGCTCGTCACGGCGTTCGCATACGTCAGGCGATCGGCGAGCTCAGCCATCGACTCGGACCCAAGGAGCACGCCGATGCTGCCGGGTGAGCCCTGCATGTACATCACTGCGGCGCGTTCGTTCAGCTTCGCCTGGAGTGCGTCGTACTTGACCTGGGCCTCCTGCAGACGACCCTTCGTGGATGCGACCTGACCGCGTACCTGCTCAAGCTGCCCTTCTGCTTGCGACACCCTGCCGGCTTGAGCGTCGATATCGGCGGATAGGGAGTCCAACGCCGACTGCTGAGCAGAGATCTCGTCGTTGATCTGAGCCATTCGCTCCTTGGCTGCGTCCAGCTCCGACTTCGTGACTGCGCTTGCGACAGCAGGCAGGAGCAAGGCCGAGATAACTAACAGCACTGCCAGCACCCCAAACCGGCCCAGATGCACCATCTGTTGAGTCAGCGGGGCGTACATCATCGGTGGGAGAGGCTTCACGGTGGGACGGATACTACAGGGCGTCGTATCCTTGCGCCTACCATGGCTATCTCCTTGATCCGCGTTCGGGTGCCACGTCGGCGCCGAACGTGTAGCGGTGTTGAATACCACGGTGACGTGGATCTTCGGCGGCCGGTCCCGGCTCTCGGTCCTTCCCGTCGGCGAGTCTGTGCGCTTCTGCGGCCACAGAACGGAGGGCGACGCCGACTTAGCCCACGTCACGGCGGGAGATTGCGAGCGAGCCGGCGAGGGCCGCGACGGCCGCGTAAAGGGTGAGCAGCGCGATGCCAACCGCCGGCGCGACCAGCGTCCCTGGACCTTGCCCACTGATCGCCGCCGCGGCGGCGCCGGGCAGGAATCGGCCGACGTCACCAAGGCCGCCGGCGTCGCCGGCCAGCAGGCCCTCGACGAAGAGCAGCCACGCACAGATGCCGATCAGCGTCGGCACCTGATTGCGTACGAGTGCGCCTACACCGACGCCGATCGCCGCCCATAGCGCGGCCGCAGCCGCGCTCCCCGCGACGAGGACGACGTAGTCGCCACGGTTGAGCTGCAGGTCGATCCCTCGTGCCTGGAGCGCCGCCGTGCCCGCGGCAGCCGCAACGGCTCCGGCGGCGAGCCCGAACCCCGCCCCGATCAGGATGCTCACCCAGACCTTCGCTGCAACGACGCGACCGCGCCCCGGGGTGACGAGGAAGGTGGGCCGGATCGTCCCGTGGCGGATCTCGGCGGTGATCGACATCGCCCCGAGCAGGGCGGCGAAGAGCGCGCCGAGGAACTCGCCGCGGCCCAACACCATCAGCTGACGTGAGGAGCTGGCGAGGTCGGCTGTGGGCAGGCCGAAACTGTGGAGAAGGACGGCGAGCAGCACAAGCCCGATCATTGCCGCGAACAGGCCGAGGGTGGTCCGGGTTGAGTGCTGCTTCAGGAGCTCGGCACGAGCCAGGGCCCTCACGATGCACCCCCGGTCAGCTCCAGGAAGACGTCCTCGAGCGTTCGGCCACCCTCGGTGAGATCATCGAGTCCCCCGCTCGCAACCAGACAGCCGTGGTCGATGATCACGACCTGATCGATCGTCTGCGCGGTCTCCGCGAGCATGTGGCTCGAGACGAGCACGGTGCGGCCCCGCTCGGCGAACCAGCGTAGGAATCGCCGCAGCCATTGGACGCCCGCGGGATCAAGCCCGTTTGCCGGCTCGTCGAGGACGAGCAGCTCCGGGTCACCGAGCAGCGCCGCCGCGAGGCCGAGTCGCTGCCGCATCCCGAGTGAGTACGTTTTCACGCGCCGGCCTGCGGCTTCATCGAGCTCGACGAGCTTCAGCACCTCTTCGACGCGCCCCGACGGGATCTCCGCTGCGAGCGCGAGCGCGCGCAAGTGGTCGCGCCCGGAGCGTCCGGGGTGAAAGTCGCTTGACTCGAGCACTGCGCCGATCCGGTGCGCCGGGTCGGCTAGCGCCCGGTAGCGGAGGCCGAAGACGAGCGCCTCGCCCGCGGTCGGCTCGGCCAGCCCGAGCAGCAGCCGCAGGGTGGTCGTCTTCCCGGCACCGTTGGGGCCGAGGAAGCCGGTGACGGTGCCCGGGTAGAGCGAGAACGTGAGCTCCTCGACGGCGACGAGCCCGCCGTAGCGCTTGGTCAGCGAGCTGACCGTGACCACCGGGTCGCGGGCGCCGTTGCCGGCAGCAACATCCTCTCCACGTTCGTCCATGCGCTTGGTCACGTTTCGGTCCCGTCTAGTGGGCACCCGGACCCAGCGTGCCGGTGAGGTGCAGGAAGACCATCAGCCCGACCAGAGCGATCGCGATGATGATCCCAACGACGAACACCCACCGAGGCCGGCCGGTGGCTACTCCAGGGTCCGGACCCCGTCCGGTGTCCTCTTCGGTTTCGCGGGAGCGGGGCGGGTCAGCCATGCGGGTCTCCTCCTGAGAGTCCGATCTGTGAGCACGGCAGGTTATCGAGACGGATTGTCACTGTCAAACCAGCTCGTCTTTACTCCAGTCGTCCCGTATACTTTGCCTCGTGCCTAAGCTCTGGACCGAGACGATCGAGACCCATCGCCGCGAGGTGCGCGACGCGATCCTGGACACGACCGCGGCGCTGGTCGCCGAGCACGGGCTGCTGTCGGTGACCATGTCGCAGATCGCCGAGGAGACCAGCATCGGACGTGCGACGCTGTATAAGTACTTCCCAGACCTCGAAGCGATCCTGCTTGCCTGGCACGAACGCCAAATCGCTGGCCGCCTCGAATATCTCGCCGAGGTCCGGGGCCAGGCTGGTAACGCTGGCGAACGACTGGAAACCGTGCTCGAGACCTACGCAGTCATCTCCCACGAGTCGCGCGCGCACCACGACCCCGAATTCGCAGCGTTCCTGCATCGAGACGAGCACGTGGCCCAAGCGCAGCACCAGGTCCACGCCATGATCCGAGAGCTCCTGACCGAGGCGGTAGAGACAGGTGACGTCCGCGACGACGTCACGCCTGACGAGCTCGCGAGTTACTGCCTCCACGCCCTCGCAGGAGCCAGCGACCTGCGGTCTAAGGCCGCGATCCGCCGGCTAGTGGCGGTCACTCTGGCTGGCTTGCGCCCTCCTCGCTGACTCGTTCTGATCTCACTGGAGGAGATGCTCGGCTGAGCGCTGATGGTGAAGCTGTGACGATGGCCCGCAGCCTAAGCGGCGGACCACGCACAGCAAGTCACGGGTTCCATTGACCTCCCGAGGGGTCCTACACGAACCGCCCGACGAACTTTCAGCGACGTCTCAGCGAGACGTTTGCCAGATATCATCGATGGCCATGGCGTGTCTCGCTGGTGCTTGAACGAGGACTTCGAGATCGAGACGGTGTGGTCCTTGGTCCGCGACGGGCAGTGGGCCAAGACCTACGATGGGCGGGCCGCTCCAACATAGAGGTCCCACCACACCGACCGGATAGCGACGGCCCCGTCCGCGCCGGGGTGCACCGTGTCGATCATGGAGTTCCCGCCCAAGTAGATCGCCACGTGGTGGATCGGGTTGAAGAAGAACAGTAGATCGCCGGGCTGGATCTGATCGCGGGAGAGGTGCGGAAGGACGTCGTACTGCATCTGCGACGAATGCGGGAGGGAGACGCCGGCCCGTGCGTAGGCCCACAGCGTCAGACCCGAACAGTCGAACCCGACGCTCGGGTCAGCCGTGCCGAAGATGTATTGAACTCCGATCACCGACTTGGCCGCGGCGATGGCGGTCTGGGCGGCACTCCCGCTCGCGGGGGGAAGAGGCCCGGTCGCAACTGAGGGCTGTTCCGTTGCAATGGCTGGATTATCGGCACTTTGTTGCGCCTGTTGCTGGGCCTGCTCCGCGGCTGCCTGCTGCTCGGCGAGGGCGCTCTGGTAGTCCGCATTGGTCTGGCGGTAAAGGAGCTCCTGCTGACCCAACAACCCCTTGATTTCCTTGAGACGCCCGAGCATGGTGTCAGCTTGTGTCTGCCGGTCTGCGACGACGGCGTCGTAGCGCTGAGCGGCCCACCCCGCCTTGACTCGGGCGTTGGTCGCCTGCGTCGCAAGCTCGCTATCGCCCCGGGCCAGCACTCCCATGTATTCAAGTCTGTCGGTGAACTCCGCGATGTCCTGGGCGCCGAGGAGTCCCCCAGCCTGGGAGCCGGTTCCCATGTAGGCTTCCACGGCCCGCTCTTCCAGTCGCGTCGTGGCTTGGCTCAGCTCGCTGTTGGCAGCCTGTCTCGCGGCTCGTGCTTCCGCCAGCTTCGCTTCGGATTGGTGAAGCTGCTCACGAGCAGTGTTGTACTGCTCGACCACGAGTTCCATCTGACGATCTAGGTCCTGGAGTTTGGCTTTGGCGGCTTCCACCTGAGCTTTCGATGGTGCGGCCTCGGAAGGCACCGCGAGCGGAATCAGGACGGATGAGACGGACAGCATGAATCCGATGACAGCTCTTGCTGCGGTGGCTCTCGCTACGGCCATGCCACCCCCAGATCCGTCGTCGTGGACACCTCAACCAGCCTCCGCGCGGGACACGGCTGAATCCTACGCCGCGTAGGATATCGGATGAATGGCCCACTCCCAACTCTCCACAAAGAGGCGATTGCCGCTCGATGAAGAAGGCGCTCGACAAAGCCTGCGTCGATCGGGTTGAACCATGGGGTAGCCGAAGGGTGAGGAGGTCCGGGATGAAGCGGGGGATCGGAACATCACACGACGCCCACGCACGAGGTGCCGGATCCAGCGCCCCTTCAGGCCCGAGCCGCGCCTTCCACGACATGGGATACGCGGGGAGGGTATAGAACACACGAGGGAGGAACGATGATGTGGCATGACGGAGGCTCCGGGGACTGGGGCGGTTGGCTCATGGTCTTCACGATGCTGGTGTTCTGGGGCGGCCTGATCGTCCTCGCGGTGTGGGCCCTCAGGTCGTTCGGGCGGAGCGGGGGTGCCGATCGCTCGGAAGGAAGGTCCGCCGACGCGATGACCATCCTCGAGGAGCGGTTCGCTCGTGGGGAGATCGATCAGGAGGAATTCGAGCGCCGAGGTGCGGTCCTCCGCGGCCAGCGCGGGTCGGGAGGGAACTGACGTGCACGGGTACCCCATGAACCGCAAGGATCTCCTGGATCGGCTCCGTCGCGTCGAGGGCCAGCTCCGCGGGGTGCGGCGCATCGTGGAAGAGGACCAGTACTGCCTTGACATCCTCACGCAACTGAACTCGATCACCGCTGCCGTGAAGGCCGTCGGGCTCGGCTTGCTCGACGGACACGTGCGGCACTGCGCGAAGGAGAGCATCGAGCAGGGCCGAGCAGACGAGAAGGTGGAGGAGATGGTGGCTGCCGTCGCCCGGCTCACGAGATGAGAGGTGGGCATGAGGATGGAGAGGGCGTGATGCGGCGATGACGGGCACGGAGATCCTGGTGACCACAGGCGGTGCATTGCTGATCGCGTTCCTGGCCTGGTTCTTCTTCGGACCGAAGCAAGCCCGTAGCGCGGAGATGCGGGGCGATGTCCAGGAGGTCGAGGTCCTCGTGAAAGGGGGGTACTCCCCCAACCTCGTCCGGGTCCAGCAAGGGGTCCCGCTGCGGCTGGTATTCGATCGCCAGGAGAACAGCGATTGCTCCTCGCGTGTGGTGTTCCCCGACTTCGAGGTGAGCAAGTCACTCGCCTCGTTCGGAAAGACATCCGTAGAGCTCATGCCCGAGCAGGTCGGCAAGTTCGGGTTCGCCTGCGGGATGAACATGCTCCACGGGACTTTGGTGGTCGAGCCACGCGGCGATGCGGAAGGCCCAGCGAACGACAGTCATGGTGAGGCGTCAGGCGCCCCCGTCGGGAACGACCCGGAACTCCCCGAGCGCCACACGCACGAGACGGCCATCGCCGTCGGCGTGGGTCCGACCCTGGAGGTCGGGAAGTCGAGCCGTGTGGAGTTCGCGATACGGGGGGGTGGTGTGACCTGCCCGACGTGCGTGAGGAACATCGAGGGGACGGTTGATCGTGTCCGCGGGGTAGACCGCGTCCAAGCGAACTTCGGTACGGACCGGGTCACCGTTGATTTCGATCCTGCACAGACCGGGGTCGAGGAGCTCGCGAAGACCGTTGCCTCCGCCGGCTACCGCATCGAGGAGCGACCCGAGCCGGGGTCTGAGGAGACCGAGGATGCCGAGGCGGCGGCCCGGAAGGCCGAGATCGCCGACCTCACGAGACGCGTCGTCGTCGGCGCCATCCTGACCTCCCCCGTGTTGTTCGCGGTGATGGTCGGGGACTACCTGAACCCATCCTGGCTGCCTGCGATCTTGTCCAACCACTGGTTCCAGCTGGTCCTGATCGCGCCCGTGATGCTATACACGGGCTGGCCGATCCACCGGACCGGCTGGCTCACGCTTAGGCACCGCGTGGCGGACATGAACACGCTGATCACGATCGGGTCAACCGCCGCGTTCACCTACAGCCTGGTGGTAACGGTGGCCCCAAGCCTCTTCCCCGAGAACCTCCGTTCGGTCTACTACGAGGCGGTGGGCGTGATCCTGACCCTGATCCTGCTGGGTCGGTTGTTCGAGGCCAGAGCGAAGGCGGGGACCGGGGAGGCCATCCGCACCCTGATCGGTCTGCAGGCCAAGACGGCTCGGGTGATCCGCGGCGACGATGAAGCCGAGGTCCCGGTCGAGGACGTGCAGGCAGACGACGTGGTCTCGGTCCGGCCCGGCGAGAAGATCCCCGTCGACGGCGAGGTCACCGACGGCCTCTCGGCCGTGGATGAGTCGATGGTGACCGGAGAGCCCATCCCGGTGGAGAAGCGTGTGGGAGACCCCGTGATCGGGGCCACCATCAACCAGACCGGGGCGTTCCGGTTCCGCGCGACGAAGGTCGGCAAGGAAACGATGCTGGCGCAAATCGTGAAGCTGGTGGAGCAGGCTCAGGCGTCCAAGGCTCCTATCCAGCGACTGGCTGACCTCGTGGCGTCCTACTTCGTACCCGCAGTGATCTTCATCGCCATCGTGACGTTCGTCCTCTGGTTCGACCTGCACGCCGCGCCGGCGCTCACCTTCGCTCTCGTGACCTCGGTGTCTGTTCTGATCATCGCTTGCCCCTGCGCGCTGGGACTTGCCACGCCGCTCTCCATCATGGTTGCCACCGGCAAGGGGGCCGAGCGGGGGATCTTGATCCGCTCCGCTGAGGCCCTGGAGACCGCGCACAAGCTCGACACGATCGTATTGGACAAGACCGGGACCATCACCAAGGGGGAGCCGTCCCTGACCGACGTTGTCGCGGCCGCTGGATCCGACGAAGAGGAACTCCTTCGGCTCGTGGCTTCCGCGGAACGCTCCTCCGAGCATCCGCTTGCTCAGGCCGTGGTGCTGGGGGCTCGGGATCGAGCGATCCGACTGGAGGAGCCGTCTGAGTTCGACTCGACGACCGGCCAAGGGATCCGGGCTACGGTCGATGGGCGGCAAGTCGTGATCGGACGGCGGAGCATGCTGGAAGCCCAAGGAGTGGATCCGGCGCCGCTCGACGAGTCCGTCGGGCGACTCGCTGCTGAGGGCAAGACAGCGATCTATGTCGGCGTCGATGGTGCGCCTGCGGGGGTCGTCGCCGTGGCCGACACGCTGAAGGAAGGCTCGGCACGAGCCGTCGGGGCGCTGCGGCGCGCCGGCCTCGAGGTGGCCATGATCACCGGAGACAACCGACGCACCGCCGAAGCGGTAGCCCGGCAGGTCGGGATTGGGCGGGCCCTCGCGGAGGTGCTCCCGGAAGACAAGTCGCTCGAAGTCCGGCGACTCCAGGGTGAGGGCAAGCTCGTCGCCATGGTGGGCGACGGCATCAACGATGCCCCCGCTCTGGCCCAGGCTGACGTCGGCATCGCGATCGGCACGGGCACCGACGTGGCCATCGAGTCCTCCGACATCACGCTGATCTCCGGGGATCTCGACGGCGTCGTCACCGCGATCACGCTTTCTCGCGCCACCATGCGCAACGTCCGCCAGAACCTGTTCTTCGCTCTCGGTTACAACGCGATAGGGATCCCGATCGCAGCAGGGGTTCTCTACCCGGCGATCGGCCTGCTCCTGAACCCGATGATCGCCGCTGGGGCCATGGCGCTCTCATCCCTCTCCGTGGTGGGAAACGCGAACCGCCTGCGCCGGTTCCGACGGCCCTCGATCCCGGAGGCGGAGGCGGCGACAGAACCGGGGCGGCCAGTGGTGGAGGTCAGGGAGCACGAGGAAACCCACGATGAGAGATCGGAGGAGGAGATGGAAACCGTCAAGGATCCCGTCTGCGGGATGGAGATCGACCCTTCGGGCGCCGCGGCGACCGAGGAGTACGAGGGGCAGACCTACTACTTCTGCTCGGAGTCCTGCCATGACAAGTTCCTGGCCGAGCCGGACGCGTACCGCAAGGCCGGATAGGTATGTGAACGACCCGACGGACCCGCGTTGAGCCGGCCGGGGGAGGCGAACACGACGTGGGCACGGGTCCATAGGAGATGATGGATGATCGGACCCCGCAACATCAAGCCCTTGCAGATGAGCCCGATGAGATGCGGACCGTGCTACGAGCGGCGGATGTAACGAAGGCTCTATCGGGTCACTTGTGGGCCCTGACAAACGATTGGGGGACGCTGGGACGTGATCCCGATTGATGCCTCCGGTGACGACCGTCCCGGCATCCATAACTGGGTATGGCCTGACAGCAATGCGGTCCGCTTGCCCTTCGAGGCTGTCATCTTCGACATGGACGGCGTTGTCACCGACACGGCGTCGGTGCACGCGGCCGCGTGGAAGCGCCTGTTCGACGAGTTCCTGGCTGCCAGGGCTAGCGCCGGGGGCGGCCCGCTGTCGCCCTTCGACCCCCATGCCGACTACCGGCGTTTCGTCGACGGCCGGAACCGAGAGGACGGGGTCGCCACGTTCCTCGCCGCCCGTGGCATCGAACTGCCAATCGGGGGGCCCTCCGACCCGCCTGGCTCGCAGACGGTTTGGGCCCTGGCGGCGCGGAAGAACCGGCTGTTCGAAGAGGTGATCGCGAGCGAAGGCGTGCGGGCGTTCCCGTCCGCCGTGGCCCTGATCACCCGGCTCCGCCGAGGCGGCATCCGCACGGCCGTGGTCTCAGCCAGCCGCAACGCCGCTGCCGTGCTGGCCGCAGCCGGCGTGAAGGCGCTCTTCGACGTCCAGGTCGATGGGCAGGACGCCGCCCACGAGGGGCTGCCGGGCAAGCCGGACCTCGCCACGTTCCTGGAGGCCTGTCGCCGGCTCGACGTGGCGCCGGCGCTGGCGGTGGTGGTCGAGGACTCTTCGGCGGGCGTGGAGGCTGCCCGGCGGGGTGCGTTCGGCCTGGTCGTCGGGGTCGACCGGGGTGGCCATCGAGCCGACCTCGTTTCTGCGGGCGCCGACATGGTGATTGGTGACCTGGACGAGCTCGACTTGGGCGTTGTCCTTTCTTCGCCATGGCTGGTCATCTATGAGGGGTTCGACCCCGCCCACGAACCTCACCGAGAAGCTATCTGCGCGCTCGGCAACGGGTATATGGGCACCCGGGGATCTGCCCCTGAGGCGCACGACGACGGCGTCCACTATCCGGGCACCTATCTGGCGGGCGTCTACAACCGTCTGACGACGGAGATCGGCGACCGCTCCGTCGAGGACGAGCACATGGTGAACAGCCCCAACTGGTTGGCCCTCGACCTCCGTCTTGCCGAGGGAAACTGGTGCTCGGCGGCGCCGGAGGAGGTCGTTGCCGAGCGGCGCGAGTTGGACCTGCGCCGGGGCCTCCTGACCCGCATCCTTCGGCTGACCGATCAGGAGGGGCGGCGCACGAGCGTCACCCAGCGACGGCTGGTCTCGATGGCTCATCCACATCGGGCGGGCCTGCAAACTTCCATCCTCGCGGAGAACTGGTCGGGACCTGTTCAGATCCGCGCCGGTCTCGACGGGCGGGTCGTGAACGGCAACGTCGCCGCCGACAGGATGCTTGCGAACCGCCATCTCATAGGCATCGCCGCCGAGGAAGTCGACCCGCAGACGCTCGCGCTCGAGGTCGAGACGAGCCAGTCCCACATCAGGATCGCGGAGGCGACCCGGCTCAGGGCCTATGGCTCCAGTGGCCAGCCGGTGCCGAGGCGTGTTGTGAAGGACGGCGCCGCGTTCGTTGCACACGAGTTCGCCACGGAGGTGCGCCAGGGCGAGCCGCTGGTGATCGAGAAAGTGGCAGCGATCATGACATCGCGCGACAAAGCCATCGCCTCCCCCCGACTTGCCGCCCTTGACGAGGTGGCCCGCGTCAACGGGTTCGACCAGCTGCTGCGCGACCACGAAATCGCTTGGCGACACATGTGGGACCGGTTCGCCATCGACGTGGATGCCGACGTCGCCACCTCGCTGGTCCTCAATCTGCATCTCTTCCACCTGCTGCAGACCTTGTCGCCGCTGACGATCGGCTTGGACGCCGGCGTCCCCGCCCGCGGCCTTCATGGCGAGGGCTATCGCGGGCACGTGTTCTGGGACGAACTGTTCGTGTTCCCTCTCCTCAACCTGCGCCTGCCCGCCCTCACTCGCTCGCTCCTGCTGTACCGGTGGCGGCGACTGGACGCGGCCCGGGACGCCGCCCGCCGGGCCGGGCTAGCAGGGGCGCTGTTCCCTTGGCAGAGCGGGAGCGACGGGCGTGAGGAGACCCCCGACGAGCTGTTGAACGACCGCTCGGATCGCTGGTTGCCGGACAATTCCCACCTGCAGCGCCACGTCGGTCTCGCCATCGCCTACAACGTGTGGCAATACCACCAGGTCACCTCCGACGCCGATTTCCTGGCCGAGTACGGAGCCGAGCTCTTGGTCGAGGTCGCCCGACTGTTCGCCAGCCTCGCTTCGTACGACCCTGACGAGGATCGCTTCGACATCGCGGGGGTGGTAGGGCCAGACGAGTACCACGATGCCTACCCCGGCGCCGCGCGCCCGGGACTCGTCAACAACGCCTATACGAACGTCATGGCGGCATGGACACTGTCTCGGGCCCGCGACGTAATCGAGTTATGCGACGGGCAGCACTGCGGAGAGCTATGGGAGCGGTTGGCGCTGACCGACGATGAGGTCCGCCACTGGGAGCAACTCAGCCATCGCCTGCGGATCCCCTTTCACGTCGACGGGATCATCAGCCAGTTCGAAGGCTACGAGAAGCTCGCTGAGTTCGATTGGGAGCGCTACCGGATCGCCTACGGTAACATCGGCCGGCTCGACCTGATCCTGGAAGCCGAAGGCGACACCACCAACCGTTACAAACTCTCCAAGCAGGCCGACGTACTCATGCTCTTCTACCTGTTCTCGGCCGAGGAGCTCACCCAGTTGTTCGAGCAACTCGGCTACCACGTGGAGCCCGACATCATCCCGCGCACCGTTGAGTATTACCGGGCTCGGACCGCGCATGGCTCCACCCTCAGCAGAGTGGTCCATTCCTGGGTCCTGGCCCGCACGGACCGAGAGCGGTCCTGGTCGATGTTCCGCGATGCCCTCGACGCCGACCTCGACGACACCCAGCGAGGAACCACGGGCGAGGGGATCCACATCGGCGCCATGGCCGGTACCGTCGACATGCTCTTACGCGGCTACGCGGGACTCCAGGCGAGAGGAGACACCCTGTGGTTCGATCCACGCCTCCCAGCCGAACTGGGTCGGGTGCGCTTCGAGGTCTTCTACCGGGGCCAGCGCGTGGCCGTTGACCTCACCGCCGACCGGCTCCGCCTACACCTGCATCCCTGTTCGGCCGATCCCATCAATGTCGGGGTGCGCGGCACGGTCACGGAGATGGTAGCTGGAGAGACGCAGGAATTCCCCGTCCCTCACTGAGCAACCTGCGAGTCTCGACGGCTCGGAACGCTCGAGCAGCAGATCAGGATCCGAGAACCTGCCCGACTTCCCGAGCAATCACGGCGATGGGCACGCCACGGCTCAGGAGCTCCATCACCCGGGTGACCGCCCTGGCGCAGACCGCCGCTCCCTTGGTCTAGAGGACGTCGAGGGATGGGATCGTTCTTTGGTTCCCTAGTCCTTTGACGGTACGGGCATCGGGTGCGGTCGTCGGCACCCTCGGGAAGCTTGATGCCCCTGGCGGCGAGGAAGTTCCGCACGCCGTCCTTACGGGCTCTCCGTCCACGTAGCGCTCGTAGTCGGCCTACGGGTCGAACGGTGCGAACGTCTTTTTCGAGCGGTCGCCTCGGAGTCGAGGAACTCAGCGAAAGCCTGCTTCCACGCCGCGGCCCGGATCGCGGCGGTCTTGCTCAGCACCCTGTCGAGGTCGAACAGCCATGCGGCGTAGGCACCGCGATCCACAGTGTGGCCTCCCTGACCGGATCGCTGCTCCGTGCTCATGATGTGACTCCTGGTGTTCCCGGGTCGTTTTGGCCATTGCGCCGGAGCGGCTCGCGTCCGGCAGGTTGGGTCGGGCGGGTCTGGATCTGCGGTGCGGGCTCTTCGGAGTCGGGCAGACGGTCGGGTCCGGCCGAAGGCGAGCCGGCCGATACCCTCTGGGAGCCGCGGGGCGAAACAGAGCGAACCACCATCATCAGCTCTCCTCTGCGCGTGTGATCTCGGGGTGACGGGGCCGGCGGCGCTGTGCCCGGTAGCGACGGATGAAGGTGGAGCTGTCGTGGGTGAGCTCAGGGTGCCCGCGCTCGACGCCGCTCGGGGTGCGACCACCAGATCGCTCGCCAGCCCGCAGAACAGCCCGACCTCGACGATGCCGGCCCGCAGCGTCTTCGGATCATCGATCGGGCCGAAGTCGGCGTCGAGGATCATGCTGTGTTGATCGACGAGGAAGACAGCGCCGTCCGACGTCGTGCGCTTGGTGACCTTCGCCCCGAGGGACTCGAGGTAGACAGCCTCGGGTCGCAAACCGAAGTCGAGGTCCTCGACCGGCAGCAGGTGGCGGGTGCCGAGCCGCTTCGAGCACTTGGCGGCATCCGCCACGATTACCTCGCGCCGAGTGGCCTGCGCCACGATCTTCTGCCGCAGCAGCCCTCGCCACTGCCTTGGTTCTCCAGATGCCGACCCTGAGGTCTCGCCGGGTCACGTCATCCCCAGGGCTCGGCCGGCACTCATGGAGAGATCCCCGAAGGCGGCCGCGACGATGGCTGCTCCGACGAGCAGCGCCAAGGTGACGATGACCATCCTCACGATCTCGCCGCGGCTCGCGGGTGCGCCCTGCCCTCGGTCCTCTGCTCCAGCGTCTGCTCCAGCGTCTCTGACCGGACCGACGGATCCCGCCTTCGTGGGCCGGCCCCCCCTGCCCAGAACCCGGTCCGTCCCCATGCCGTGCTTGAGGCCCCGCGCCACGAGCCAAACGTTCACGGGGTAAGCGAGAGTCGCCCCGAGAAGAGTAGCGAGCGACAATATCCCCCAGAACCCGGGGCTCGTCGGCTCCATAGCTGATGGGTTTCGGGTCATGAGGACGACCATGACCGGGGCCATTCCGGCCATCACTGCATTCATCGAGAGCCACTCGGGCAAGATCGTCTGACGGACGGCCGCGCCGTAAGTTCCTCCAAGCATGTCCTTGGTGAACAGCGCCTGGAAGATAAAGAGGCCGAAGAGGAACCCCGCCACGTACTCGACGATCAGGTCCACGCCCATTGGGACGCCCAAGGCTCCGGTGATCGCCGCGGCCGCGATGATGCCTGTCGCGTCTCCGGCCAGACAGTGGATCGTCGAGCCCACCGACTGCTTCCACAGCGGAGCCACGTAGCGCTCGTGTGGAACCCCTTGAGGCTCGCGGCACGAGGCGAGGTAGACCAGGAGCCCGAGCGGTCCGGTGTAGGCGATCACGAGCAGCCACGCCCAGCGCATCACCTTTATCACCGGGGTCCGGACGATGACGTCCCATCCCACATACAGGAGTGAGACCACGGTGAGCGAGAACCAGACGATCAGAGATATCTCGACCGCGCTCAATGATTCACCATCTCCTCGCGAGGAGGCATCCGCCCCGAACAGGTAGTCCATCTCCGAGCGCCATCGGTACCGGGCAGACTCGCCCCCTTCGTCCAGGCGCTCGGCGATCCGGCCGCCTCGAAGGCTCCCAGGACCCGCTCGACCTCGCAGACCTGGAGGTACCTTCCTTCGGCGATCTCCTCCGCGGACCACGTCTGTCCCGGGGTGCTACCGCCGACCAGGGTGAGGTGCCCCCAGCCAGGCGATCGACGCCACGCAACGGCGAGCGCTCCGAGCCCGAGGATCCATCACCACATCCGGGACACCCGCCTTCCCACCTCGACAAGCCCGATCCATGAGACGCCAGATGTCTCATCGACTCACCCTGCTTCTCGAGCGGCGAACCGGCCGCCGGTCGGTTCCCTCCTTCCACCGCGTCTTTCGCTGGAGGCGCCCCACCACCAGCGCGATGCGGCCGGCCACGAACGCGGTGGCTAGGAAGCCCATCGCCGCGATGACCAGGACCGCCAGGTTGGCCACGCGATGCGGGCCCGAACCTACCCGGCCGGCAACGATCCAGAGGGACCCCAGGAAGAACACGGCCGCGGCGGCGGAGCCCCAGAACAGCACGATCGGCCGGCGTCCCATCAACCCATCCCGATGTGCGAGGCGACCGGTTGCACGGCCGCATAGATGATCAGGGTGATGATCGTGACCACGACCACTCCCGCCGCGATCATCATCCCGAGGCGCTTGCGGGGACTCCGCTCCGGCGTCCGGTCCACGAAGGGCACCAGGAACAGGGCGAGGAAGATCGCCAGCGTAGCCCACAGGATGCCAGCTACGCCTACCCAATCCTCCACCGGATAGATCCATAGCATCGGCCAGGGCGGCTTGGTGACCTCGATCCCCTCGATGGGCGCCGGCCCGTGCGGCGGCGAGGCCAGCACCGCCAGGATGACCAGGATGCCGATCAGGATCAGGGCGAGGGAGCCTAGCTCCGCAAGGTGCTTCGTGAACGGGCGGGTGGGCTCTGGCTCCGGGCCTGTGCGAAACGGCGAAGGGGCCATCCCGTGTCGCTTGACCAGGAGCAGATGCCCGGCCACCACCAGTGTGAACAGCGCGGGTAGGACCGCGATGTGCACGACGTAGAGTCGGGTGAGGATGGGGATGCCGCCGAAGCTCGTGGAGAACCAGAAGCCGAAGCGGCCGAGCAACTTGCCGATCTCGATGTTGTGCTCGAGTGCCTCCAGGGATTCCTGATCCCACTTCAGCACGGTTCCCGTGAAGAACAGGGTGGCCGTGATCCCAGCCAGGATCACACCGAAGATCCAGTTGGCCTCCCGGGGGCGCTTGAAGGACCCGGACACGAACACCCGAAGCAGGTGCAGACCGATCAGCACGATCATGGCCATGGCGCCCCAGTAGTGGAAGCCGCGGACGAACTTGCCGAAGGAGACCGATGTGATCATCCGCCGCACGCTCTCGTGGGCCACGGTGGGGTCCGGGTTGTAGTACTGCGTCAGGTAGATCCCGGTCGCCACCATGAGGACGAAGGTGATCAGTGTGAGACCACCGAGTGAGTAGGCCAGCTTGTTCGCGTGCTCGGGGACCGGGTACTGGAGCGCCGTCAGCCCGAGGCGTTCGTCCAGCGCGTTCATCAGACGCTTGCGACGTGATGGTGGGACCGCCCGCTCTGTGGAGCCTTCAGTCGCTTCTGTATCGCTCATCGGATCCTCCTCGCGAGCGCGAGGCCCCCGAAGATCAGCATCCCGCCGAGCACCAGGAACGTCGCCTCTTGGGCGCCGTGCACGGGGCTGCTGGAGAGGGCCAGGAGACTCGCCGCAGGTGACGGGCAGGGCGAGGCGAGCGATGGGGGAGTTCGAGGTGCCGAGTCGGGATCGATGACGGGAGCACCCGGGCAGGCGCCGACGGAGCGTTCCAGAAGCGTCAGGGCCTCATCCAGCCGCTCCGCCGCGAGCGAGCTCTGGGCCTGCCGGACGAGTCCGAGGTCGACCCCCCTGGTGTTGTCGGCTGTCTGGGAATCCTTCACCTTGTCCAGGGCTTGGTCCACCACCTCGGCCTGGGGGAAGGACCCCTGATGGGTGGCCAGGATGGCGATTGCCTCCTGGACGTCGGTAACCGCCGGGGTGCCCTGCTCCCCTTCATGGGCCAGGGCCGGAGGGGCAAACAAGAACGAGCCGGTGATGAAGAGGCACCCACCGACGAGGATCCGCCACCGCCGCCGTTTGCCGCCTCGTTGCGGCGCCTCGCCCCGCCTGATCACCTCCGCCCGCCAGTAGCCATCGATCCTCCCAACCTCCTCGTCGGACAACGGACCAGCCCCGGCGACGTCGGTTCTGTCCGACGCGATCTGCTCGATGCTCGTCATAAGCTCCCTTTCCGCTACCTCGGCAACAGCGGTCGTTTCAACCTATTGCCTGTGCCGTGGAACGGGACCTTGTCCCCGTTCGCCAGAGACCGATGTCAGCGATCTCACGGAGAGGCGTTTCGTTCTCCGGTCGTGCCGTTCACTCCGACACCTACGATCAGCCACTTCCTCAGTCTCTACGACCACGCGAAGCCGCCGCCCCCATGGTCTAGGGACGCCACCTCACGGAGTAGGGCCACATTGACCGGGACACCGAGGTCGCAAACGACTGGTCTGTTGCAGCCGAACGCGACAGTAGGGACTACGTCCTGAGTGTGATGAAGGCGTGGGCGAGAGCCTAAGAGATTCCTCATGCAGCGGTTCCAACGGCTCCGTCTGAAACCCTCGAGTCCGGTTCGGGCGCGTCACCGATCGAAGCTCGTACCGGGAGCCTCAGTCGTTTCAACAGGAGCGCGTTCATCGCCACGATGAAGCTCGAACCCGACATCGAGATGGCTGCGATCTCGGGACTGAGCACGAGGCCGAAGGCAGGCTTCAAGACCCCGGCGGCAAGCGGCAGCGCGATGACGTTATAGCCCACGGCCCAGCCCAGGTTCTGCTGCATCTTGCGGAGCGTCCCCCGACCGATCAGGAACGCCGTCGGGACGTCCAGGGGATCAGAGCGCATGAGCACGACATCCGCCGTCTCGATCGCGACGTCGGTCCCCGCGCCGATCGCGATGCCGAGGTCGGCCTGGGCCAACGCGGGGGCGTCGTTCACGCCATCACCGACCATAGCGACCTTTCGACCACTGCTCTGCAGTTCGGCCACCTTGCTGGCCTTGTCCCCGGGAAGGACCTCAGCGATCACGGTGTCGACCCCGAGGAGACCGGCGATCCGCTTCGCCGTCGCCTCGTTGTCACCGGTCAGCATCACGACCTCGACACCCGCCTCGCGTAATGCCGATACCGCGGCCTTGGCGGTGGGCCTCGGAGCATCAGCGAGACCGACGAGGCCTACCGCTTTGTCGTCGACTGCAACCGCCACCGCCGTGCGCCCGCCAGCCGCCAGTTCTTCGAGCTTCGGGCCGAGCACCCCGAGCTGGATCCCCTCTCGGGCAAGAAGCTTCGCGTTGCCGACCGCGACGCGGTGTCCATCGACCGTCGCGACGGCCCCATAACCTGGGACGTTCTCGAATCCTTCCGCCCGGACCTTTGGAACGTCCTCGTCCTCGGCGCGACGAACGACCGCTTCCGCGAGCGGGTGCTCCGACTCTCGCTCGACAGCGGCCGCGAGCCGCAGGAGTTCAACCTCGTCGACGCCTTCTGCGATGAGGTCGGTTACCTCGGGCTCGCCCTTCGTCAAGGTTCCGGTCTTGTCCATGACGACGACCTGGATGCGGGCTGACATCTCGAGGGCCATGGCGTTCTTGAACAGCACGCCTCGCGTTGCCCCGAGTCCGGTGCCAACCATGATCGCGGTGGGCGTCGCGAGGCCGAGGGCATCAGGACACGTGATGACGACGACCGTGATCGCGAAGAGGATCGCCTCTGATGCTGGAGCGCCTGCCAACACCCACGCGAGGTAGGTGCCGAGTCCAGCGATCAGGGCAACGAGTACGAGCCAGAACGCCGCCCGGTCAGCCACGCGCTGCCCGGGCGCTTTCGAGTTCTGGGCTTCCTGAACGAGCTTCACGATCTGGGCGAGCGCCGTGTCGGACCCTACCTTTGAGGCTCGCGCTCGGAGGGTCCCGTTCTCGTTGATCGTCGCACCGATCAGCTCTGATCCCGGTGCCTTCGTGACGGGAAGGCTCTCACCCGTCACCATCGACTCGTCGACCTCGCTCTCGCCCTCTTTGACGACGGCATCGACGGGGACCTTCGCACCCGGCCGGACAAGTAGCAGATCCCCCACGGCGACCTCCGCCGTGGGCAACTCGACCGGCTCGCCGTCGCGCAGAACGACCGCCATCGGTGGCGCGAGATCGAGCAGTGTCCGGATCGCCTCGTTCGCACCACCGCGTGCGCGCATCTCGAACCAGTGCCCTAGCAACACGAACGCGGCGAGCACGGTCACAGCCTCGTAGAAGACCTCCCCTCCGCCCGTGAACGTGACAACGATGGAATAGACCCACCCCGCGCCAAGGGCGACTGCAACGAGGACCATCATATCGAGGGTCCGAGCGCGTAGGGCCCGGTACGCACCGTCGAAGAAGATCCACGCGGAATAGAAGACGACCGGAAGACTGAGGATCAGCTGGAAGACATCGTCTCGGAGCCCGAACGGCGCGGAGACCTTGAACCCGAAGACCTCGCGGCCGATCCTTGACCACAGGAGGATGACCACCGACATGACCGCCGCCACGAGGAACCGGTTCCGCATGTCGCGGACCATCGCATCCATGGACATCCCCGCGTGACCGCCGTGGCCCATCGCGTCGTGGGGCGTCGGCAGTCCTTCCGCTTCGCGGACGGCGTGCGCGTCGTGGTCCATCGCCGCCATCCCGTGATCCGCATGCTCGCCCGTCAGCGGTGCCTCGGTCGCTCCGCCGAGCGTCTGCTCCGCCGGCGCGGACCGCGGTTCCTCCATCGCATCGCAGGTGTGTGAGGGCACCGACCGTCCTGCACAGTGGTAGCCACACTCCTCCACCCACCCTCGAATCTCGGCGATCGACGTGACGTCCGTGTCGAACGTGACCGTGGCTGTCTGGGCCACCGGGTTGGCATCGATGGAGAGCACGCCGGGGCGCCTACGAAGGGATCGCTCGACGATCCCCTTCTCGCTCGCGAAGTTCAGACCCCCCACCCCCACGACCGCGGTTGCCTGCCCCCCAACCCCGCCATGACCAGCGCGAAGCACCGTGGGGCTATCAGGAGAGTGGTCCGAGTGCTCGTGGGGTTGCTGCTCCCCCGATGGGATCTCTATGACTTGCCTCCCGAGACTGCGTTGCCCGTGCGGGGTATCGCCAGGTGGTTCAAACTCCTCCCGAGGGATGTCGAGACTACACACCGTAGTACAGGAGGCATCAACCTGCCATGTCGCACCGATGAAGAAGGTTCGCCCGCGGTGAAATCCCACAGGGAGGAGTACGTGATCGCCTGCGGGTTCAGCGCCACGACACGTTCGTAGTCGAGATCCACGGGGGGCTCCCCTCGGCTACTACGCGATGTCGTATCCTTGTAGGGTGGAGCGGTCTGAGGACGAAGAACCCACAGCGCCAGGTGGCCGAGGTAGGCTTCGTCTAGCGATCGCATTCATGGTTGTGGTGTCAGGCGTGTTCGTCCTCTTCATCGGGGCGCACGAATTCCGTAGCCGGGGCACGCGAAGCATCGGCGGTCGTTCCGTTGCGGACCAACTCGCGAGTGCTCACACCGACGGCGGAGATGCGCCCAACATAGAGCTTCCCGCCGTAGCAGGACCTGACGTCTCTCTCCGGTCTTTACGTGGCCACATCGTCGTCGTGAACTTCTGGGCGAGTTGGTGCGGCCCGTGCCGCAGGGAGGCCCCGGGTCTACGCCGGGCCTCAGTGGACTACGTCGCGCAGGGGGTGCGTTTCCTAGGCGTCGACGAACGGGACGATCGGCCGTCCGCGGCATCATTCTTGGGAGAGTTCAAGATCAGTTATCCGAGCGCCTTTGATCCGTCAGGGGCTCTCGCCGACGACTATCGGCTCGATGGGATCCCATCGACGTTCGTCGTCGATGCCGAAGGGCGGGTCAGGTATCGATTCTTCGGATTCCTCGAAGAAGCTACGATTCGGGGCGCGCTGGATCGACTAACGAGTGGAGCGGAGACGGTCCGTGGCGCGCCTCCACCCTGATAGGCGCCACCGTTCGGCTGATCGCTCGCTCGAGTCCAGTGCGTCTTTGGATCTTTGTCTGCGACGCTATCCACGAGTTGCGGGTCGGACCAGAGGATCGCGATCGCCCCTGGACGAGGGTGCCCGCGGGAACGTTCTCTTCGCTTGCGTGAGCGGCGGCCGGTGGAGCTAGCGCGACCTCGAGCGCAGCGAGCACGATCAGGACTGCGATCCCGGAGACCTCCCGTGGTCAGCCCACCATCAGGGCTCCACTCGATGGCGTCGAGACCCCCGAGGTCCAAGGGCGACTCAGTGTCAGCGACGCCGCCGTGAGGGTTCTTCGAAGGGCCGACCTGCTGCAAGCTGCCTCCCTCCCCCGGCTGGGAGCGCTACGCGCCAAAGCCGCTCTGTCGGGGGGAGTTCGGCGCTTCCGCATGCGTTGGCGATCGACTTCTGGCCGGTCCGCCACTCGCCTTCGATCGGTCACACGGCCATAACACTACAACCTGTCGTAGACTGAGCAGTCGAGTCGACCCCCACGTCAGGGAGGCCTATGGAGGCGTTTGCCCTCGCGTTCTTTGCCGGCATCCTTTCCTTCTCCTCGCCTTGTTGTCTGCCACTCATGCCCGGCTACGTGGCGTATGTGAGCGGCGTGACCGGTTCGTCGACGACCGCGACTGCTTCACGTATCCGAGCTGTCGGGGCGGCGGCGTTGTTCGTGCTTGGATTCACGGTCGTCTTCACGCTCCTGGGCGCGGCAGCGTCGACACTGGGCTCAGCCGTCCTTGCTCACCGGACTGGGTTGACTCAACTATCGGGGCTCGTTGTGGTCGCCCTCGGGCTCGTGACGATGGGCGCCCTGCGCGTGCCTCTGCTTAGCCGGGAGTTCCGCATCGACCTGCGAAGGGTGAGCCCGGGACCCGCTGGGGCCCTACCACTTGGGATGGCCTTCGCCGTCGGCTGGACGCCATGCATCGGTCCGGTGCTTGCCGCGATCCTAACGGCCGCCGCCTCGACCGAGGCTCCGCTTCGTGGCGCGGCGCTCCTGTTCACGTATTCCCTCGGACTCGGAGTTCCGTTCATGCTTCTCGCTGCGGGGACGGCTCGATCAGGGTCGTTGTCTGGATGGTTGCGGCGGCACGGGGGGGCCGTTGAGCGGGTTGGTGGAGCCCTGCTCATCGCCATGGGCGTACTGATGATCACGGGTGCCTGGCAGAGGATGCTGGCTCCGATCGTGAGAACGTTCACCGATAGCGGATGGCCACCGTTGTGAGGACGAGCCCGCGACCGAACGCCGGGTCTGGGCGACGGCTACTGGTGTTGACCGTATGTGCCCTGCTGCTCGCAGTTCCGGCCGCCGCGGCTCGCGTCATCTGCTTCGCGGGCGCATGCCCGCAGCGTCCCGCTGCGACAACGATCCCGTTCTGTCCCCTGCCCGAAGGGCTTCGCGACCTCATATCGGCGGGCTACCGCTCGGGTCGCTCTCCCGATGTGCTCGCGGTCTCAGGATCGAGGCCGGTCGTGGGCGGGGTGGGTCGGGGCGTGGTCCCGGCCGCCAGCTGGCCATCGGTACGCGCCGTACACCTGACGAGACTGCCAATCATCCTCTCCGGGGCGGGGATCGCCCCGGGCCGCAGGATGCCAGCAGGGACAGGGCTGGATCAGGTCGCGCCTACCATCGCCCAAGCGATCCACCTCGATCGCCCGCATCCCAGCGTCCGATCCGGCCACGCCATCCCTGGCATTGCCGGAGATGGGCCGAAACCCCGGTTGGTCCTAGAGATCGCCTGGAAGGGAATCAGCGCCGATGACCTGGGTCCGGTGTCTTCGTGGCCCGCATTGACAGCGCTGAAGCGGAGAGGGTCGGGGACCCTGTCGGGCATCAGTGGCTCGTTGCCCCTAGATCCTGCCGCGACCTTGACCACCCTCGGGACGGGCGGCCTGCCGTGGCAGCACGGGATCACAGGAACGCTGCTGCGGAACGACCGCGGGCAGGTAGAACGTGCCTGGTCGAGGGCCGCTCCCCAATCGGTCATCGCCACCCTCGCCGAAGACCTCGAAGAGCGCACTCAACAGCGGGCGCTCGTCGGCGCGATCGCGACGGATGGATCTGATCGAGGGATCGTTGGAAGCGGTTGGTATGGGGCTCGGGATCGAGATCCATGGCTGATCGAGTCTCGGCCGACCGCTCAGGTGCGTCAGGCGAAGCACTTACTCGCGGCGGGATTTGGAGCGGACGCCACGACCGACCTCCTTGCGGTCGTTATGGCGGGCCCGCTCAGCGCCATGGATCACGAGCTGAGACGCATCGTCTCCTTGGCGAGGAAGGCTTCGCGGGGAAGGCTCCTCGTTGCCGTGGTCGGAACCGGATCGACTCGGATACCCGAGGGGTCAGTCACTGCGGCGAGCGTAGAGGATCTGGTGAACGGAGGCGACGGGCTCTCGCTTCCTTTGGTGGAGGCGGCTGTGCCGGGAGGGATCTTCCTCGACCGCTCGGTGATGGCGAAGACAGGAACAACGGCTCAGTCAGCGGAGGAAGCGATGCTTCGCGCGAAGACTGCCGAAGGTCAGAGGCTCTTGGCTGATGCCTTCCAGGGGTATGCAGTGTCATTCGCGAGGTACTGCTGATGCTCAGGACGGAATCCATGCGACCGTCGGGGCGGGGCACGTCGGGTCGTCTCGCGTTCGGACTCGTAGGCGCGCTCTTGGTTGGTGGCGTCGTCATCCGCTTCGTGGCACCCGAACGCGTCGCATGGGTCCAGGCCGCGGTGATCGTGTTCGGTTCGCTGATCGTCCAAGCTACCCCATTCGTGTTGATCGGTGCTCTCGCCGCTGCTGCGATCGAAGTATTCGTCCCCATCGGAACGCTCGAGCGACTCGCGGATCTCCCGAAGCCGTTCCAGCTGCCTGCGGCGGCGATCGCTGGGATGGGGTTCCCGATCTGCGAATGTGGTTCGGTGCCGGTCGCCCGTCGCTTGATCTCGAAGGGGCTCGTCCCGTCGGCCGCGGTCACGTTCATGCTTGCTGCCCCTGTGTTGAACCCGGTGGTGATCGCGTCGACCTTCGTGGCATATCGTGGGCGCGGAGCCCTGTGGACGATGGTGCTCGGCCGCTTCTTCCTGGGGCTCATCGTGGCGATCGCGGTGGGTTGGGTGCTTGGTCGCCGCGGCGCCGGCGAGTTGTTGCGAGCGCCGGCGGTCGCGGATGGGAGGGCGGACGAGCGCGAGGCGGTCACCCTGGGACGCCCCGAGAGCCCTTGGCGAATGTTCTTCGTTCATCTCGGGAGCGATTTCCTATTCATGGGCCGGTTCCTCTTGCTGGGCGCAGCCGTTGCGGCACTGATCCAAACGTTCCTGCCTCAATCGCTAACCCAAGTGGTGGCCGGGCTGCCCGTCATCAACGTCGTTGTGATGATGGGGTTCGCCTTCGTCCTATCTCTCTGTTCAGAATCCGATGCGTTCATCGCCGCGTCGTTCGTGCAGTTCGGACCATCGGGCCAACTTGCGTTCCTGGTTTTCGGGCCGATGGTCGACGTGAAGCTGGTGGCTCTCTACGCCGGCACCTTCCGCCCGGCGACGGTTCGGGCCATCCTCGTGACGGTGGCGGTCGTGACCTTCGCTGGCGCCCTGTGGCTAGGCGTGATTTCCGGATGAGCAGAACCGATCGACGACTTGACGTGCGACCTCTTGAGACCTCTGGAGGAGAACGTGGATCGCGCGTACGATCCTGGAGCCAGGTCAGGGTCGGCGGCACTGTCGTTCTGGCGGCTTGGGCAACACTCTTTTGGTTCCTCCTTCTGTCGGGACGGGTTGGCCTCTACCTGTCCAGCCGCACGTCATGGGTGGTGCCCATCGGGGCGGTGCTACTAACCCTCGCAACGGTTGGCCGATCGCTAGCTGCGCGCGTGTCCCACGAAGAACCGCTCCAGCGGCGCCAGGCGATCGTGATGGCATTGATGGTGGTGCCGGTTGTTGTGATGATCGCCCTTCCCCCAGCAACCCTAGGATCCTTCTCCGCGTCCAAGAAGGCAACGTTCTCCGCCGGCTACTGGACGAGATTCGGGACGTTCGACGCTAAGAGCCCGATCACGCTATTCCTTGTCGCTGCTGCGCAAACGACCCAGGAGGGGAATCGGCTGCTCGCGGATCGGGCGGGGGGCGCGGTTGACTTCGTCGGCTTCGTGGACCGCCGGGCCGATACCCCAGCGGATGAGTTCCTCCTCACCCGCTTCGTCATCACGTGCTGCACGGCCGACGCCGCCATCGTCCAGGTCCGAGTCGTAGGAGTGACGCCGGGGGCCTTCGCCACCGACGCCTGGGTTGATGTGAAGGGACAGATCTACCCTGTGGGAACGGAGATCCTGGTCGTCGCTTCCTCCGTTTCGGCGACCCAACAGCCCTCCCCTCCCTACTTGACTCCGTGAACATAGGGGGGTGCGGCTCGGCCGATGGCCGAAGAGAACGGCACGGGCGGACCGACCGAACCGCACCGGAGGGCTCCCTATCCAGAAGGCTAGCAGCCTTACGACGCTACGTCGTAGACGGTGTGGTTCAGGCGATCAACCTGCGAGCGCTCACGAAGTGATCGCGATACCAGCCTTCGCCGACGCGGAGCACTTGGACGCCCCCGTACCCGCCGGATGAATCCAAGGCCCACCCATTCCCCAAGTAGAGGTTGACGTGGTCTATCGCTCCGTCTCGGTTTCCATCGACGAACAGGAGATCCCCACGCGCTGCATGGGCGTACGAGAGATGACGGCCCGCAGCCATCGCTGCGGAGCTCCGCTCAGCGAGGTCCCAACCCGGGTACGCACGAAGGCGGGAAACATCGTAGCCGTCTCCCGCTGCCTTCATGACCCACCACATCAGACCCGAGCAATCGAAACCGCCGACCTGCTGGACGCCGCAGCAATAACGCGATGGGCTGGGTCCACCCCACTCGCCGGCCCACACATACGGGTAGCCCACGTAACGCAGCCCGAACTCGACCGCCTGTCTTAGGGATGCCGGCATCGTCGGGAGCTCGACGTCGCGGTAGGCAGTAAGCGCGTCTAGCTTCCAGCGATCCACCGTGGCGGCCAAGCGAGACTTCCATAGGGAGTAGGCAACTTCCGCCCGGCTGAGTGACGTCTCGGGGAGTACATCGAGGGTCTCGATACGGTGGTTGTATCTGAGCCCGAGGACCATGCCGAGGGCGAGCGCGCTGAAGCCCGGCCTATGCTTCAGCCTCGCTCCATCGGCCGTGTGTATCAGGTTCAGCCCGCTCATCTCCTGATCGAGCCCGAGCGCAGCCACGAGGCCGCGGTGTAGCTGTCGAGGAGTGACGGAGCTGAACGGCAGGAAGCGGCCCCCGAATGACGCCATCCAGCCGCGCTCAACGGCGACGCTCGCGAACCGATAGAAGGGATCGGTCGGATCGAGGTCGGTGAATACCTGCGTGGGGACTGCGGGCGCGTGCGGTGCGAAGGCTCGCACGATGGCTCGGGCGAGGAGACGCCTCGTCTCGTGTGCCTCCGGCCGGAACGTGACGGCCCCCGCGTCGCGCATCCAGCCGTGAGTTCGAGCGACGTAGTCGATCGCGCTCTTGGCCCAATGGCCACTTGGCACATCCGTCCAGGAGTCTGCCCGGGTGGCAGCTGGGACGCTCGCAGGGGCCTCTGCCGCGCCAGCCGGGGAGATTGTGATCCAGGATGCCGCTATCAACATGAGAGCGAACAGGGGTTTGGATGCACGAGCCATCGTACGGGTGTCTTCGGCGTCGATCTTCGTCGGTTGAGACCGAATCCTATAGCGAGTAGTAGATCGCACGGCTCCAGCCCGGTGTAGGCGGCTATCATGGTCGCGCCGCAGCCGCGGGAGATGAAGGTGGCGCCACTAACCGGAGAATTGGGACCGCTTGAGCGTTCCGTGATGGATCTCGTCTGGGACCGGGACGAGGACGTGAGTGTGCGGGATGTTCTTGGCTCCACTGTCGGGAAGGGGCTCGCGTACACGACGGTGATGACTATCCTCGATCGTCTGTGGAAGAAGGGCTTCCTGACCCGAAGGAAGACAGGGCGTGCTTACGTGTATCGAGCGGCGGTCTCCCATGCTGACTACGTTGCAGGGCTGATCGGCGGAGTGCTCGACGGGTCGAATGATCGCCGAGGCGTCCTGCTCGGGTTCGTCCGCAGTGTTGATGCGGGCGACCTCGCCGAACTCCGGAGGCTCATCCGAACGGTGGAGCGGGAGCGCAAGCGGCCGACATGATCCGCGTGCTGATGTTGGTGGCAAGTGCCGCGCTGCTCGGTGCCTTCCCCTATATGAGCACTACCTGGCAGAGGACATCGGCACCTCCCAGACAGATCATCGCCCTCTCGCTCCTAACACTTGCCGGGCTCGGCAGCGGCCTTCTCCTCATCCTGGCGGCGGTGGCCGGTCCCCCGAACCTCCCGGCTGAGGCCATTCCAAGCGCAGTCGGCCGGTGTATCGATGCCGCCACGCAGCTGCTTTCGCATCCGGTGAATCATTGGCCACATATCCTCGTGTCGATCGCGGTCCTCGGCCTCGTGATCAGGGGAGCGATCGCGGCCGCCCTGACGATCCGAGAATCCACCAGGGTGGGTGCCGTATGGCGCTCGTGCGAGGTTCCAGGTGATCCCGCGGGCGGCAAGGGGATGATCCTTGTCGACACGCCCGAGCTATTGGCTTGCACCACGGGACTCCTGCGTCTGCGCATCGTCGTATCGACGGGGGTTCTACAAGCCTTGAGTCCGCTCGAGCAGCGAGCGCTCGTAGCGCACGAGAGCGCGCATGTGAGGGGCTGGCACCCCGTCCTCTTGTTCCTAGGGCGAGTCGTGTCCCGAGGCATGAGCTTCCTCCCGCCAGTACGGCGCGCAGCGGATCAGCTCCTCCTCGGGCTCGAGTGCTCCGCGGATGAGGCTGCCGTTGCCGAGGTGGGTGATCCCCTCGTGGTCGCGCGGGCACTCACCGTCGTTGCAGGAGGCACCCGATCCCACCCGATCGGTTCGTTGGGGGCTGACGGCGGCGATGTTGTCTCGCGAGTCAGGCGGCTGGTCAGCGATCCACCACGCTCCCGAGGTCGCGCCACCGCGAGCCTTGTGGTGGTGGTGTTAGTAGTGATCGTTCTATTCCAGGGTGTGATCCTCGCCTTCAACCCGTCGTGGTCTGGCGACCCGTCCGTCCGCGCCGCGGAGTTGCATGCCTCCTGTCACGCCCCTCACGCCGCCTCCGCGCGCGAGCCCTGAACCCAAACGCGAGATCGACGTGGGCTAACTACGACAATGTGTAGGATGAGGATGCGAACCAGCTCGGGAGCCCAACCCTTCCATGCAGGAGGAGCCAGCTTTGAAGGTCGCCAATCGGGCGCCAGCCTCATTCATCCTATTTCTTGCGGTCGTCGGAGTCGCATGCTCGTCGGGGGGTGAAGCGACCGGTACCAGCGCTTCGGCGACGGGTGGGATGTCGATGAGTCCCGGAGCCTCCATGGACCACGGGACAACAGGTAGTGACGGCCGGGGGTGCCCGGTGACCCCGCGAACGTGGACACGGTCGTGCGGATCTCCCAGCTGGACGCCTTCCGCTTCGAGCCAGAAACGATGAACATCCGGGCGGGCGATACGGTCAAGTTCGTCATCACTAACGAGGGTGTCGTCGCTCACGAGTTCATCCTCGGTGACGCCGCCTTCCAGGAGAAGCACGAGCAAGAGATGATCGACATGGGCGGCACGATGATGGCTGATGAAGGCAGGGGCCGTCACGGCGGATCTAGGTCAAACGAAGAACCTCGTCTGGACGTTCCCCGAACCGGGCACTCTCCTTTACGGATGCCACGAGACAGGACACTACGCCGCCGGCATGCAGGCGAGATCGTCGTTACCTGACCGACGTCCAGGGCCGAGGAATGAGCGAAGCGTTCTGAAGCTTGCGGCCTTCACCGAATGGCAAGAAGTGGCCGCTAACAGGAAGGAGCGGCGGTGCCCAAATCAAGAGGACGGGCGAAGGGTAAACGCAGGAAGTCGCGCGGCCCGCGTGCCGTCCTACCGGAGCAGGCAAGCACGAGATCCACCAAACGAGCTTCGTATCGAAACCGGCGAAGGAAGCGGTTGGCTGGCTGGTCTCTCGTGACCGCCGGGGCGGTCATCGGAGTCTCGCACTGGTTGTCACATCTGGGGTTCATCAGGATCGCATCACCCGGCGTCGAGGATGTTGCGATCGGGTACCCGGTCGCAGTCCTCCTCATGGTCGTGGGTGCGATGCTCATCCCCGCCTGATGATCCGGAAGTGGGAGTTGGGGAGCAGCTTCGCAAGAAGGGTAGAGCTCAAACGCACGGCTGCGAGGATCCGCCAAGCTATCTATCCTTCCGCAACGGCTTCCTTACTACCATCTACCTCTGGAGCTTCTTCGCGTTGTTTGTCAGCATGGCCGCAAGGCCACCTGGCGCCGGGCATCATTGCTGGGATAGCCTTTGGCAGTGGGCGATCGGATCCGGTGTTGCTGTCGAGCCTCCTAAGTTGGCACTCGCGCGGTTCAGCTTCCCGCGACGCGCTCGTCGACGTTGATCCGAAACTCGTCGTCGTTGAGGTACCGGTCCACAAGGACCCGCAGGATTCCGGAGCTTGCGGGGAGACCCTCGAGTGAATGGGTGTCTGAACCTCGACGCACGGGCCTTCTGGTCCCACGCCGGACCCGCCACAACGAAGACACTGCATCAGGGCAGCTTCCGGGTCAGGCACTTGCGAGCCGGGCAATGATGAGTTCGCTTGTCTGTTGACCCCCTCAGCGAGGCCATCGCCGTCGCAATAGGCTTCGAGTAGCGCCAGCAGGATGGACTCCGCCGACGCTTTCCGGATCCTCCGACGATTCCTCGAGCCGGTCACGACGAGGGCAACGCATCAAGCCTGAGCCGTCACACAGCCAGCAGCGAGCGAAGAGCGTGAGGGCCGGCCTCCTCGACCCAGAGGGTCCCGGCTCTTACACGCACCCGGACCTCTCCCGCGTCCTGCACGCCGACGGCAAGGTCCTCACTCCCTTGTTCAAGGCCAGGCCGGGGCATTGCCGTGTTGACAGAGGTTCATCCTGGACGTGGACCGGGTGCCTGATCCCGGTTCCGAGGCCTCGGTCGCCGTCTCCTGCTTCGAGCGTCTGGCACCCCACGTCCCAGGAGCCCAGGCGATCGTCTATGACACCGCCCTTCCAGAAGATCCTGAGAGAGCTCGGCATCGTGCCCGTGAACATGGTCGCCGCGGCCGAGACGTTCGCGAGCAAGACCCTCAAGCGCAAGATCAAGCGCCGAAGCGGGTGCGATCGGCATCATGCGCCCGACCGAAGCGGGCGAGCTGCACTTCACTCCCCTCGTCCGCAAGCGGACCCACCGGATGAAGGCCCACAGCGGTCGGTACCGCTGGTACAACGACTACCGGCTCCCCGAGCACCTCGGCGGGGGGCAGATCACGGTGCGCCTCCACCAGAACGAAGCCGACCGCAAGCGCAGGTTCAACCGGACCGAGAACGTCCGTCCGATCCCACCCTCAGACCCTGACTTCCCGCGCCTCTACGGCCGTCGGAACGACTCCGAATCGCTCAACCGCGCCCTGGAGGACACCCTGTTCCTCGGTCGCGCTCACAGTCTCGGATGGCGCCGTCAGCAGGTCGAGATGCTCGGCTGGGCACTGAAGGTGAACGCCCTCACGTTGGCCCGCCACAGAACATCTGAAGGCCTCGAAGAGGCCGCCTGACGGATCCCACTTCCGGCACCACCCGGCAAAGAAACAAGGCTGTCTCAGGGCAAGCCCGCATGCCGATATGGCGTTACCGAGTCCGGACCGACCTCCACTCGCTACACTTCAACGCGCTGGTGGTGACCTCGGTAGCGATTTCTGCCAAGTTCTCCACCGGCCCGGGCCAGGTAGCTCAGTTGGCAGAGCACGCGGCTGAAAACCGCGGTGTCGGCAGTTCGATTCTGCCCCTGGCCACGATCAGTTCAGAGCCTCACGGTTGCGGACCTCCGCCCACCGGGCAAGGACGCCCTGGTACACGTCGGCGGCCCGCGGGAACTCCTCGTGCTCCAGCGCCTCGAGCGCGTCGTGGATCTCCTGCGCGCTGTGGTCGTCGTCGAGCTCGTCCCACGTCATGAGGTCGCAGAGGTCCGCGTAGTCGAGCTCCACGATCGATCCCACATCGAAGCCCGCCATCCATTGGTGCAGGTCCACGATGAGGTCGCTGATGGGGCCCAGCTCCGAGCGACGCAGCGGAACCACCGCATTCTCTGCCCGGCGCATCGCGCGCCGCGTGGAGGTCCGGTAGGACAGCCGCAGCCGCCCGAAGTCGTCTTCCCCGAGCCGCCGCTCCTCATCGCGGAACAGCACGAACCAGCGGATGGGGACGTGCCACGGGCTCTGATGGGTGAACGAGACGGCGTCGGGGTCCCCGCGCCGCATCCTGTTCAGCTCGCGCGCGGCCCGGCGCGCCATGCGCTTGGGAACGAATCCCTCCCACAGCTCCAGCGGCTCTGCCTCGCGGAACGACAGCATGGACGCGAGCACCCGGAGCCGCATCCGGGCGGGGCTGACGTAGGTCCGGCCTTCCAGTACGCGCACCTCGGCGTGCTCGCCCTCCGACGGTGACAGGACGCCCAGCCGGCCGACGGTGGGGCGGTCGGCGTAGCGGGGCGTGAGGGAGGGGGATCGCGTGTGCTCCACGAGGTAGCGCTCCCAATGCGCCTGCTCGTCGCGCTCGAACGCGTCGAGGGGCTGAAATACACGCAGGAACGCACTGGGCACCATGGGCTGCTCGAGTCTAACGCGGTCGCATTTCCTTATGCTCTCGGCGTCCGAGCATGGGGGTTTGAGCACCGTGGCAGCACCCGCGCACTGGGCCGGGAGCGAACCGTTCCGCATCATCGCCGACGACGGGTCCGCAGTGGGCGACCCCGACGTTGGCCTGGATGACGATGCGCTGCGCGACATCCTGCGCAGGATGATCGTCTCCCGCCGTCTGGATCGCGAATGCATCGCCCTGCAGAGGCAGGGCGAGCTCACCGTCTACCCGGGCTTCGAGGGGCAGGAGGCCGCCCAGATCGGCAGCGCGCTCGCGCTCGGGCCCGAGGACTTCGTCTTCCCCACCTTCCGGGAGCTCGCCGTGGCGCTGGTGCGCGGCGTGGACGCCGTGCAGTACCTGCAGTACCACCGCGGGACGTGGCACGGCGGGCCGTATGACCCGCGCGCCACGCGGTTCGGGCCGATCTGCATCCCGATAGCAACGCAGATCCCGCACGCGGCGGGCTACGCCCTTGGCCAGCAGCTCGATGGCTCCGACGTCGTCACGGCGGCGTACTTCGGCGACGGGAGCACGAGCGAGGGCGACTTCCACGAGGCGGCGAACCTCGCCGGACTCTGGCGGCTTCCCCTCGTCCTGTTCTGCCAGAACAACGGGTGGGCGATCAGCGTGCCGACCGCCCGGCAGACCGCGGGCGAGATCTGGCGCCGCGCCGAGGGGTACGGGTTCGGAGGGGTACGCGTGGACGGCAACGACATCTTGGCGGTGTACAAGGTCACGCGCGACGCCGTGGTGCGTGCCCGCGCCCACGACGGCCCCACGCTGATCGAGGCCCTCACGTACCGCCTGGGCGCACACTCCACCGCCGACGATCCCGGCCGCTACCGCAGCGAGGCCGAGGTCAAGGCAGCGCGGGCATTCGATCCTCTCCCGCGGTTCGAGACGTGGCTTCGATCCCAGGGCCTCGCCGACGACGCATCCGTGGCGGCCTGCCACGGGGAGGCCGAGGCCTTCGCGATGGAGGTGCGCGAGGGCGTGATCGCCACCGAGGCGCCGCCCGCCGCGTGGATGTTCGATTGGACCTACGCAGAGCCCCCCGGCGGCTCGTGGGCGCAGCAACGCGCGGAGGCGCTGGGTGGGTGAGTCCGCCCAGGCCTGGACGTTGTCGGGCGCGCTCAATCGCGCCCTCAACGACGCGCTCGCCGATGACGAGCGGCTCGTCCTGTTCGGCGAGGACGTCGGTCGCTCCGGCGGCGTGTTCCGCGTGACCGATGGCCTGCAGGAGGCCTTCGGCGAACGACGGGTCTTCGACACCCCGGTCGGCGAGGCCGCGATCGCCGGCGTCGCCGTCGGCCTTGCGTTCGCCGGTCGCCCGAGCGTGATCGAGTTCCAATTCGACGCGTTCAGCTACCCCGCGCTCGAGCAGGTGATCGACCACGTCGCGAAGATGCGCGAGCGCACCCGGGGCCGCGTCGACATGCCGATCACCATCCGCATCCCGGCGTTCGGGGGCATCCGCGGCAAGGAGCACCACGGCGAGAGCCCCGAGACGCACTACGTGCATACGGCGGGCCTCAAGGTCGTGGTGCCCTCATCACCCCTGGACGGCTACCGGCTGCTGCGCGCGGCCATCCACGATCCCGACCCGGTGGTGGTGCTCGAACCCAAGGCCCGGTACTGGGCCAAGGAGACAGGATCGCTCGCGGCCGATGGGCCCGGCATCGGCGTTGGACGTGTGCTTCGAGAGGGCGACGCGTGCACGGTCGTGACCTACGGCGCGATGGTCGCGCGCGCGCTCGAGGCGGCCGATGTGCTCGCCGAGGAGGATCTGCGCGCGCGCGTCGTAGACCTGCGATCGCTCTCGCCCCTGGACGACGACCTGCTTGCGCGGTGCGCGCGAGAGACCGGCCGGGTGGTGGTGGTGCACGAGGCGCCCCGCACCCTCGGGATGGGCGCGGAGATCGCCGCCCGCGTGATGGAGCTCGCGTTCGATCATCTGGAGGCGCCCGTCGAGCGCGTCACGGGCTGGGACGTGCCCTACCCACCCGCGTCGCTCGAGGACCGGTACCTGCCCAGCCCGGACCGCATCGCGGACGCGGTGCGCACGACGGTGACCTACTGATGGGCGAGCGCGTCTTCTCGTTGCCGGATCCCGGCGAGGGTCTCACGGAGGCCGAGCTGATCGCATGGCTCGTGGCCGAGGGCGACGACGTCGAGCTCAACCAGCCGATCGCCGAGGTGGAGACGTCGAAGGCCGTCGTCGAGCTCCCCTCGCCGTACGCGGGACGGATCGTGCGGCTGCACGCTCAGCCCGGGAACATGGTTCCGGTCGGTCGGCCACTCGTGACCTTCCACGTCCCCGGCGCCGCCGACGCGCTACAGCCGGAGGGCTCCGACGTCCACGGGTACGCCGCCCGTCGGTCGAGCCCCGACGCTGACGTAGGATCGGCGGCTCCATCCCGCGCCCACTCGGCGCGAGCGACGCCGGCCGTGCGCAAGCTGGCGCGCGATCTGGCGGTTGACATCGGAGCGATCGAGGGCTCGGGGCCGGGTGGTCGCGTGAGCGCCGGCGACGTCCGCGCCGCGTCCGGAACCTGGGCCGCCACGGTCTCCGAAGACCTGCGTTCCACCCGCGAGGAGCTCACCCCCGTCCGCCGGCGGATCGCGGAGAACCTCTCCGAGCAGGCGGCGATCCCCCAGGTGACCACCTTCCGAACCGTCGACGCCTCGGCCCTCGAGGCGTTCCGCGCGGAGCTCGGCGTCTCGCCGCTTCCGGTGGTCGTCTCCGCGCTCTGCCGCTGCGTCGCCGAGCACCCGCGGATGAACGCGAGCTGGGACGGCGAGCACGTCAGCGTCCACGCCAAGGTCAACGTGGGCCTCGCCGCCGACACCGAGCGCGGCCTCGTCGTTCCCGTGCTCCGCGACGCTGAGCGCAGGGGCATCGGGGAGCTCGCCGGCGAGATCCGGCGTCTCGCCGCCGCCGCGCGCGAGGGGCGACTGGGCGTGGCGGATATGGCGAACGCGACCATCGCGATCAGCAACACCGGCAGCTACGGGAGCGAGGCCGGCACGCCTATCCTCTCGCCTGGCACCGCGGTCACGATGGCCCTGGGCGTGATCGCCCCGCGCGCGCTGGTCGTGGACGGCGCCGTGGTCGCGCGACCGGCCTGCACGCTGTCGCTCACGTTCGATCACCGCGTGCTGGACGGCGCCGCCGTGGGCCGGGCCCTCACGGATCTCCTCGACGTCCTGCAGGAGTCGGCGCGCCTGCGAGACTTGCCGCGATGAAGATCGTGAGCCTGCTCCCGTCGGCGACGGAGATCGTGTACGCGCTCGGCCTGGGCGATGCCCTGGTCGGCGTGACCGACGAATGCGACTACCCAGCCGACGCGGTCACGAAGCCCGTGGTCTCGCGCAGCGCGCTGCCACAGGGACATCTGCATCCCTCCCACGCGATCGACCACGCGGTGCGCGAACGTGCCGCGGCCGACCGGCCCCTCTACACGCTGGACGTGGATCTGATCCGGCGCGAACAGCCCGACGTTATCCTCACGCAGGACCTGTGCCGCGTCTGCGCGGTCCCCAGCGGCGAGGTGCAACTGGCGCTCGAAAGCCTCGGCCTGGACCGGAGCACGGAGGTCATCTCGCTCGACCCACAGACGCTGGGGGAAGTGATCGGCCAGCTGGAGGCCGTGGGGAAGCGCCTGGACCGGGAGGACCGAGGTCGGGAGCTCGCCGCGTCGCTGCTCGATCGCGTCGCCGTGGTGAAGGACACCGCCCGGCGCCTGCCCACCGTGGGGGTGTTCTGCCTCGAGTGGTGGGAGCCCCCCATGGTTGCCGGTCATTGGATCCCCGAGATGGTCGAGGCGGCGGGCGCGACGAACCTGTTGAACGACAAGGGCGCGCGATCGGCCGAGGTCACCCATCGCGCCATCCGCGACGCCAACCCCGAGGTGATCGTGTTCATGCCCTGCGGGTACTACCTCGAGGAGGCGGAGGAGGAGGGGCGCGCCGTCGTGTCGCACCCCGAGATCGCCGAGACGCCCGCGGCTCGCAACGACAACGTCTTCGCGGTGGACGCCACCTCGTTCTTCTCTCGACCCGGTCCGCGTCTCGTGGACGGGTTGGAGATCCTCGCCTGGGCCGCGCATCCCGAGGCCTACCGCGACCCGCCCCCGGGCGCGATCGCCCCGCTCACGGCCGGACGCTAACCGCGATCCCAGGCGGCCCGGACGACGGGTCTCGCCCCCGGTACCATGGAGGTCTCGTGGGCGCCGAATCACCGAAGGAGGAGTGCGGACTCTTCGGGGTCTGGGCGCCCGGCGACGATGTCGCGCGACTCACCTACTTCGGGTTGTTCGCGCAGCAGCACCGCGGGCAGGAGTCGGCGGGGATCGCGGTGAGCGACCGCCACAACATCCTGGTGTTCAAAGAACTCGGCCTCGTTAGCCAGGTGTTCTCCGAGGCCACGCTCACGACCCTGCACGGAGATCTCGGCATCGGCCACACCCGGTACTCCACCACCGGCTCGACCACGTGGGACAACGCCCAGCCCGTGTTCAAGACCGACGGGGCGCACACCGTCGCGCTCGGCCACAACGGGAACCTCGTGAACACCTCAGAGCTCGCCGGCGCCGTGGGCAGCGGCGACGGCGCAAGCACGGACTCCGATCTCGTGACCACCATGATCGTGCACGAGATGGCCGCGACGGGCGGGCTCGAAGAGGCCGCCGTGCGCGTGCTCCCCACGCTCCGCGGCGCCTTCTGCTTCGTGATGATGGACGAGCGCAGCGTGTTCGCCGCGCGGGGGCCGATGGGGATCCGTCCCCTGTGCATCGGCCGCCTGCCCAACGGGTTCGTGGTTGCCTCCGAGACGTGCGCCCTCGACATCGTCGGCGCGACGTTCGTACGCGACGTCGAGCCCGGCGAGCTGATCCGGTTCGACGACCGCGGCCTGCACAGCGTCCGCTTCGCCGAGTCCCGGCGCAAAGCCCTGTGCGTGTTCGAGTTCGTGTACCTCGCGCGCCCGGACTCTCGCCTCGCCGGCGTCACCGTGCACGAGGCGCGTCGCGAGATGGGCCGCATCATGGCGCGCGAGACGCCCGTCGACGCCGACCTCGTCATCGCGGTGCCCACGACGGGCCAATCCGCCGCCCAGGGCTACAGCGAGGTGACGGGCATCCCGTACGGCGACGGCCTGTACAAGAACCAGTACGTGGGCCGGACGTTCATCCAGCCGTCGCAGACGCTCCGCGATCGCGGCGTCAAGCTGAAGCTGAACCCGATCCCGGACTCGGTACGCGGCAAGCGCCTCGTGGTCGTGGACGACTCCATCGTGCGCGGCACCACAACGAAGCAGATCGTGGCCGCACTGCGCGAGGCGGGCGCCACCGAGGTCCATATCCGCATCACCTGCCCGCCGGTGAAGTGGCCGTGCTTCTACGGGATCGACATGCCCACGCGGCAGGAATTGATCGGCGCCGACCTCACGGTGGAGGAGATCGGGGCCTATGTGGGCGCCGATTCGCTCGGGTACCTCTCCCAAGAGGGGATGATCGAGGCCACGGGTCGGCCCGCAGACGGCTTCTGTGCCGCCTGCTTCGACGGCGAGTACCCCATCCCGATCCCCGAGCAGACCGGGAAGTTCGTGCTGGAAGACCAGCTGACGCTCCCCAACGCGTGAGCCGGGCCTACCGCGACGCCGGCGTCGACACCGAGGCCGGAGCGAAGGCGGTCAGCCTGATCGCCGAGCTCGCGGCAGGGGCGCGGCGCCCCGAGATGGCCGAGGGCGTAGGCGGCTTCGCGGGGTTGTTCCGGATCTCCGAAGGACGTTTGCTCGCCGCGGCCACCGACGGCGTGGGCACCAAGCTCGAGATCGCACGCGAGCTCGGGAGGCTGGACACGGTGGGGATCGACCTCGTCGCGATGTGTGCCGACGACGTCGTCTGCACGGGTGCCGAGCCGCTCTTCTTCCTCGACTACATCGCCGCGGGCGCGGTGGTCCCCGAGCGGGTGGCCGCGTTGGTCGAGGGCGTGGCCGAGGGATGCAGGCGGGCCGGCTGCGCCCTGCTCGGCGGCGAGACGGCCGAGCACCCTGGGGTGATGCCCGCCGACCAGTTCGACCTCGCGGGGTTCTGTGTGGGCGCCGTCGACGAGACGGACCTGCTCGGGCCCGGCCGGGTCCGGGAAGGCGATCGCCTGATCGGCCTCGCCTCGAGCGGGATGCATGCCAACGGCTACGCGCTCGTGCGCAAGCTCTTCCCCGACCCGGCGGCGTGGCGCGAGATCCCCCCCGGCCTCGACCAGACGCTCGGGGAGGCGCTGCTCGAGCCGTGTTTCATCTACGCGCCCGAGGTGCTCGGCCTCGCGCGAGCCGGCCTGCTTCGGGCGGCCGCCCACATCACGGGGGGCGGCTTCTTCGAGAACATCCCGCGCGCGTTGCCGGAGGGCCTCGGCGCGGACATCCGGCGTGGCGGCTGGACGGCGCCGCCGGTCGTGGGGCTCGTGGCCGACGCCTCGGGGGCCTCCGAGGACGAACTGTTCGCCACCTTCAACATGGGCATCGGGATGGTGCTGATCGTGAGCCCCGCCGACGTCGACGCCGTCATGCAGGGGTGTATCCACCCCGCCTTCGAGATCGGGTCGGTGGTGCCGGGCGACGGCGTGCGCATCCGTTGAGCAGCCGGCGTAGGACGGACGTACTGCCCACGGATGACTAGGTCACCATCCCCCGCCCGCCGGGAAGCCCGGTCCGTCCGCGGGATTCCGTTCCCGCGCGAAACCCCCGCACGGCCGATTCAGCCGAGCCCCCGACCTGCCGTAGCCTTCAGCATATGGCCGACGAACTCGAACTCGAACTCGAACTCGAACTCGAACTCGGGACCAGCGTGCTCGTGGTGGACGACGAGCCACAAGTGGTGTGGGTCCTCCAGTTCAGTCTCGAGGCTGAGGGCTACACGACCTTCGCCGCGAATAACGGCGTCGAGGCGCTCGCCGGGATCGCCGAGCACCGCCCCAAGCTCATGGTCCTCGATATCATGATGCCCACCATGGACGGGTGGGCCGTGCTCGAGGAGATGATGAAGCTCGCGCCGCAGGAGCGCCCGCGTGTGGTGATCGTGTCGGCGCTCGGCTCGCTACGAGACCGCGCCAAGGCCTCCGAGCTCGGTGCCGACGCGTACGTGCCCAAGCCGTTCAACGTCGATGAACTCCTCGAGGTCCTCAGGGACCTCGAGCACGCCAGCTGAGCGGCCTGCGCGGCATCCACCTCCCTGCTACCGTCGTCTCGTGACCCCTGTTCCGGACACGAGCTCCCCAACCGTCGTGCGCCCCATCCTCGCCGCGGCCTTCCCCGACCTCCCGGCGGGCCGGCCGAAGATGGTCCTGGCGGGCCGCACGTTCGACATCTGGATCGTGGGCGACACGGTGGTGAGGTTCCCCAAGGACGCCGACCAGGCCGCGAGGCTCGAAACCGAGCGCGCCGTGCATCCGCTGCTCGCGCAACGTCTCAACGGCCTCGTGCCCGTGATCCGCGCCGCCTGCGAGGAGGTGGCCGGCTATCCCTTCCCGGTCGTGGCGTTCGAGCGGCCGGTCGGACGCCGGGGCCAAACGCTCGACGGTCCGATCCTGCAACCGAAGCCCTGGGGACGCACGGCCCTCGCGCGTGAGCTCGGCGTGGCGCTGTCGAGCCTGCACGCGACGCCGATCAAGCACGCGAAGACCGCCGGCGTCCGCTCATGGGACACGAAGATCGAGTCCGGGGTGGAGGTAGGGGAAGGGGCGATCGCCTGGGCGAGCCGGGTCGCGGGCGACGCCGTCGATGGATTCCTCGTGGACCCCATCCCGGCCGGGTCCCGCAAGCTCGGCAAGGCGGTCCTGTGTCACGGGGGCATCAGGGGAGCACGTCTGTTCGTGAGCGAGGACGGCACGCGTCTGACCGCCATCGTGGATTGGTGCGACGTCGCGCTCGCCGACCCGGCCCTCGATCTGGCCGGGCTGGCCGTCTGGCTCGGTCCGGCGTTCGTGCGGGATGCGCTGGACACCTATACGGGGCCCGCCGACGAGGGCACCTATGATCGCGCCGTCTTCCTCGCGCGGGCCGGCCTGCTCGGTTACCTCGACCGGCACCCCGAAGGCACGGCGGAGGCGCCGATCCCCGTCCTGGAGGCGCAACTGCGCGCGGTGTTCGGCTCGTAACCGCAGAGCGTCCGCTCAGCGACGGAAGCGCTGATGAGCCGCGGGTACCACGGTGGTCCCCACGGCCCTCAGCGTCAGCACCGGCTCGTCGAGGAATCCGGCGGCGCTCTCGCTCACCGTAGGCAACGCGCCGCCGATCTTGTGGATCTCGAACTCGCACCTGCGGCTCGAGTTGCCGACGCTGAGGATGCGACCGCGGGCCTCGATCCAGTCGCCCGCGTAGAGCGGGGCCAAGAACTCCACCGACTCGTAGGCGCGGAACAGCCCCTCGTCGCCGTCGTGCTTCATGGCGAGCTCCGTGATCAGATCGCCCACGATCTTGAGCTGGGTCGCCCCGGCCACGAGGTTGCCTCCGTAGTGAGCGTCCTCCTGCCCCAGTCGCAGGCGGATGAGCGCGGTGGGCAGTTCGGGCATCGAGGCCTCCTCAGGTCGCGCGGGTCCCGGGGTTGCCCGGTGCGGCGGGCGCGGGCGGGATGACCTTGCCGAAGCGCACGCCGCGCGCGGGAACCCGCATCTCGGTGCCGTCCTTCTTACGCACGAAGTAGGTCTCGGCCGCGGCGTCCCATCGCTCGAACACGCCCACGGCCTCGGTGGTGTAGCCGTTGGGGAGCTCGAACTGGAACGAGACGCGCGCGCCCACGTCCTCGGGAGCGACCTGGTTGCGCGCCCTCGGGCGCGCGGGCACGAGCACCGGGAGCGTGGTGTCGGCGGTGGGCGAGGTCCAGACGCGGTTGAGCCCGTACTGGGCGTAGACGCCCCCCAGGAGGTTCGCCAGGATGAACAACACGAGCCCCAGCCCCGCGGAATGTTCGGCGTTCGCGCCGGCCCGTCGCTGCATCTGCCGGATGCGCTTGCCGGTGCGGAAGTACGAGACGAAGGGTGGGATCAGGATGAGCCATCCGAGCGTGATGGCGAGCAACGAGGTGAACGGCCTCAGCTCGTAGTCGCGCAGATACCTGCGGGCGTCGTCGTTGATCCGGTAGTACCACCAGAGGTAGTAGATGCCGAGGGTCACGATCCCGAGGCCCAGGACCGCCCACGGGCTCCGGACCCGGTAGCGTTCGCCTTCGATCGACACCTCGTGCGCCATGGGCGGAGGATACCCAACGACCACTCAGCCCGGCGGGAGGCGAAGCACGGCGTCCGCCGCGATCCGGAACATCAGTTCGCGCCCGTCGGCGTGCTCGTCCCACCCCCGCTGGTCCCATGCATCCCCCGAGAGGTCGTCCCCCGCGTAGAGGAGCTGGCCGAACTCCACCCCGCGGAACGACGCCACGGCGAAGAACGCGGCCGCCTCCATCTCGACCGTGAGGCAGCCGTTGGCCACGCGGCGCTCGAGCTTGGCGCGCGTTTCCCGGTAGATCGCATCGGTCGTCCATGTCTTGCCCGTCACGAACGGGACGTGATGCTCACCGAGGCTGTCCGCGATCGCCTCCACCGCCTGGGCCGTAGGGAAGGACTCGGGGGCGGACGGGAGATAGTGGTAGGAGGTCCCCTCGTCGCGCACCGCCGCGGTGGGGACGATGGCGTGCCCGAGGATGACGTCCGGCACGAGTACGCCCGCCCCGCCGCAGGCGACGAAGGCCCGGCATCCCCGCGCGATCAACTCCTCCAACGTGGCCGCGGCGAGGGGCGCGCCCACGCCTGGGTGCACGAGGGCGAGCCGGCGGCCCTGGATCGAGAGCTCGTAGAGGGGGTTCCGGCCGATCTCGGACACGAGGTGGTCGATGACCTTCCCGTCGTGCTCGGCCACGACCCGCGCGATCACGTCCTGGAAGAAGCACAGGACCGCATGCGCGGGCACCTGGGAGGGTGCGATGACCTCGCTCGGCTCGATCACCGCGACGGGGGAGGGATCGAATTCCAGGATCGGGGCGTCCGACGTGGGAGGGCTCACGGCGCCGCCTCCTTGCGAGAGGCCAGGATGGCGCCCGCGATCACGAGCGCGATGCCCGCCACCGACAGCGGGTGCACCGCCTCGTCCAGGAATACGGCCCCGAGGATCAGCGCGACCACGGGCACAACGTAGATCGCGAACGATCCCCGGGTCGAGCCCACGCGGGCGACCAGCCTGCCCATCACCACGAACCCGAGCCCCGTCCCCAGGGTTCCCAGGGCCGCCACCGCCACGAACGAGCCCCAGGCGAACGACGACCCCGGCAGCGACCAGAGGCCGAGGGGCGCCGTCCACAGCGTGCCGATGGCGAGCATCCGGGCCATGACCGGCAGAGATCCGTACCGCTGGGTGAGCGGCGTGGCGATGTTCACCGCCACCGCATAGCACGCCACGGCGAGCACCACCATGAGGAGGCCGATCGCCTCGCTGGAACCGGCCCCGAGGGCGGGCAGCGCGATGGCGATGACCCCGAGGAATCCCACGGCGAGGCCAGTGAGCTGGACTCGGCGCGGCATCCGCCGCAGCATCAACGCCGCGACGACCGCCGCGAAGATCGGCAGGCATCCGTTCACGAGGCCGGCGAGCCCCGAGCTGATCCGCTGTTCGGCGAACGGGAACAGGGTCATCGGGATCGCCACCCACAGGATCGAAAGCGCCACGATCCGCGGGACGTCGGAGCGCGCAACGTGCCGCCGCGCGCCGGGGACGAGCCAGAGCACGGCTGCGCCGAAGGCCACGCGGAGCCAGGTCACGAGGCCCGGCTCGAACGCCCGCAGCCCGATGGCGATGAACAGGAACGAGGATCCCCAGATCAACCCGATGGAGACGAAGAGCGTCCAGTCGAGGGGCGTGAACGCTCCGGCGTGCGTTCCCGCCGACGTGCTCATGACGCTGCGGAGAGGGCGCGGACGGCCCGATCGGGGCGGAGCCGTGCTCATGCGAGGAGCGCCCCTTCGAGCGACAGCAACGTGGTCTTGCGGTCCAGTCCTCCAGCGTAGCCGCCGAGGCTTCCGCCCGCCCTCAGCACGCGGTGGCAGGGGAGGACGACGGGGATGGGGTTGGAGCCCAGGGCCGTCCCTACGGCGCGGGCCGCCCGCGGGTGCCCGATGCGCTCGGCGAGCGCCCCGTACGTCGTGGTGCGGCCGAACGGGACGCGCGCCGTCTCGTCCATGACCTCGCGCGCGAAGGGGCCCAGGAGGCGCCGGTCCACGCGCAGGTCGAACCGGGTGCGCTGCCGATCGAAGTATTCCTCCAGCTCGCGACGCCAGTGCTCGGTTGCGACCGCGGACTCGAGGATCCGGGGCGAGAGACGCTCCGCGAGCTCCCTCAGCACGTCGTCCCGAGGCTCGATGTCGTAGGCAACCCGGGCAAGACCGCGGGGAGTCACGGCGATGAGCAGGTCCCCGACCGGGGATCCGAAGGTCGCGAGGGCCACGTCCAGGAGCCCCCCACGGGCGGCGGCGTCGCCCAACGCCGCTGCCGCCAACTTGGACGAGGCCGCCGTCCGCCTCGCGGGGGCGAGACGCTTGAGGCTGTGATCGTTCATCTCATCAGCTCCCTGAGTCGTTTCGTTCCTTGGTAGACGTTGGCGCGAGCGGCGTCCTGCGACGTGCCCATGAGCTCCGCGATCTCGTCATAGGCACGGTCGAGGACGTGGCGGTGCACGATCGCCACCCGCTGGCGGGGGGGCAATGCACGCACGGCCACCCACAGGGGGTCGTCCGCAGCGCCGCCGTCGGTCCCGCCGGGCGGGACCGCGGCAACCGCGTCCTGCGGGACGCGATCGGTGGGCAGGGCGCGCCGCCCGCGGGCGCGATGATGATCGATGGCCTTGCGCGAGGCGATCCTGAGAACCCATCGGTCGAGCCTGCTCCCGTCCGTGAGCCTCGGGTAGGCCTTGAACGCCGACAGGAACGTCTCCTGGAAGCAGTCATCGACATCATGCGGGCCGACGGCCACGGTCAAGAACCGATACACCGTGGCTCGATTCGCATCCAGGAACTCCTGGAACGGCGGGACCGCTGCCACCACGTCGCCTCCCTTCTCGCGCTCCTGGACCGAACAACGCGTGTGCCCCCGGGCTTGTGAAACCGCCGCTAGGGGATCTTCAAGAGCGCGGGGAGCTCCCGATGATCCGCGATGACGTGGGGCGCCTGCGGCCCGACGTCGCCGGCCGGCGCGTGCGTGCCGTCGTGGCCCAGGCCGGTGTAGCGGACCGCCACCATGCCGAGCGCGAGCGCTCCCGCCACGTCGGTGCGCGGATTGTCGCCCACGTGTGCGACGAGGGATGGATCGCGAACGCCGAGGCCCTCGAGTGCCGGTGCGAAGGCTTCCGCGGCCGGTTTGAACCAACCGGTCTCGTCGCTGAAGGCCCACGCTCCGAAGTACCGCAGCAGGCCGAACTCCTCCAGACGCGCCCGCAGCGTGGACGCGGACGTGAGACCGACGTCGCACACGATCCCGATCTGAACGCCTGCGGAGGCCAATACGTCCAGGCAGGCCTCGATGCCCGGCGCGAGCCGCAACGCGACGTTCTCGCCCACCACCCGGAACCCGTCGATCAGGGCCTCGCGCAGGTCGCCCGTGCCGTCCAGGGCGAGGTGATCCATCAGGAAGTCCACGGAATGGGCCGGCGAGTACTGTCCGAGGTTCTCCTGCCAGTGTCGTTCGAAACGCACCCAATTGGCCGTGAACGCCGCCTCCAGCACTGCCCGTGCGCGCGACTGGTCGGCTTCGGCCAGCGTGGCCTCGAAGCGGTCGATCTGCGCGCTGCGCATGTCGCCGAGCCGCTCCGCGACGAGCGTCTGCCAATAGTCGAAGGTCACGGCCTCGATCACGGCGCCCCCGTCTCACCGAGCAGCCGAGGGAGCGCGGTCTCGTAGACCTCGCGCAGCTCCTGCACGGAGGTTTCGAAGAGCCCGTCGAACAACACGGCGGATCCTCCGGTCTCTCCGAGGCGGGTGGCGGGGACCCCATGGTCGACGGCCTCGCCCAACAGGCCGTCCTCGCGCTCGGGTGCCACGCTCACCACCGCGCGGGAGGCCGATTCGCTGAACAGCATCACGTGCGCGGGCAGATCGCCGGCAAGGGTGACCGCGAACCCGTGGCCGCCCTCGATGGCGGACTCCGCGAGCGCGATCGCGAGCCCGCCCTCGGCGGGGTCGTGCGCGCTCGCCAGGACATCCTGCGAGGCGGCGGCGAGCAGCACGCGGTGAAGGGCGGCCTCCTTCTGCAGGTCGAGCGCGGGGGGTCTGCCCGCCACCACCCCCAGCACGGTTTCGGCGAACTCCGATCCGCCCAGCTCCGCGAACGTCTCTCCCAACAGGTAGATCGCCAGGCCCGCCCGGGGGAACCCAGCAGGGACGCGCAGGCGATAGTCCTCGATGAGGCCCACCATCCCGATCACCGGCGTCGGCCAGATCGCGGAGCCCGCCGACTCGTTGTAGAAGCTCACGTTGCCCCCCGTCACGGGAGTGTCGAGCCCAAGGCAGGCGTCGGCCATGCCCCTGATCGACTCCGAGAACTCCCACATCACGGCCGGTCGCTCCGGGTTGCCGAAGTTCATGCAGTTGGTGATGGCGAGTGGCCTCGCGCCGGTGACCGCCACGTTACGCGCGGCCTCGGCCACCGCATGCGCGGCCCCCAGGTAGGGGTCGAGCGCGCCGAAGCGACCCTTTCCGTCGGTGGACAGCGCCAGTCCCTTCAGCGTGCCGGGCACGCGCACCACGGCGGCGTCACCGCCCGCGCCCGCCACGGTCTGACCCTGCACGATCGAGTCGTACTGCTCGAACACCCATCGCTTGGATGCCACGTTGGGAGCGGCAAGCACGTCCATGAAGGCCGTGCGCACGTCGCCGTTGAACCGTGTGAAGGTGGGGTCCTCTTCGCCCTCGACCGCGGGGCGCGGCTCGCGAGGGCGGTCGTACTCGGGGCCCTCGTCGGTGAGCGAGCGCGCCGGCATCTCCGCCACCACCGCACCGTCGTGGGTGACCGTCAACGCTCCCCCGTCCACGAGGGTCGCGATCACGGCGATCCCCAACCCCCACCGCGCACACACCGCGGTCACGTCGCCGAGCTTCGATGGGTGCACGATCGCGAGCATCCGCTCCTGCGACTCGGAGGTCAGGATCTCGAACGCCTCCATCCCGGGCTCCCGCAGCGGCACGGCGTCCAGGTCCAGCTGGGCGCCCATCTCCGCACGCGCCGCCGATTCGCTCACCGCGCAGGTGATCCCCGCCCCGCCCAGATCCTGAAGCCCCTCCAGGAGCCCGCGCTCGATCAGCTCGAGGGATGCCTCGATCAGGAGCTTCTCCGCGAACGGATCGCCGATCTGGACGGACGGCCGCGCGGCCGTCGATCCCTCCTCCAGGGTGGCCGAGGCGAGCACGCTTACGCCCCCGATGCCGTCGCGACCGGTGCTCGCGCCGTAGAGCACCATGAGCGAGCCCGCGTGCGCCGAGCGCGACGAGCTCGTCACGAGGTCCTCGGCCCTCGCGAGCCCCAGGCACATGACGTCGACGCTTGGGTTCGCCGTGTGCGGCCCCGCGAAGCGGATCTCCCCGCCGACCGTGGGCACGCCGATGCAGTTGCCGTAGCCCCCGATCCCCGCGACCACGCCCTCGAACAGCCATCGGTTCCGTTCGTGCTCGAGGGGTCCGAACATCAGCGGGTCGAGCAGTGCGACCGGGCGTGCCCCCATAGAGATGATGTCGCGCACGATGCCGCCCACCCCCGTAGCCGCACCCTGATAGGGCTCGATCGCGGACGGGTGGGAGTGCGATTCCATCTTGAAGACGGCCGCCCAGCCGTCGCCCACGTCGATGGCGCCGGCGTCCTGGCCGGGTCCCACCAGCACGCTCGCTCCCTCCGTGGGCAAGGTCCGCAGGTACCGTTTCGACGACTTGTAGGAGCAGTGCTCGGACCACATCGCGCCGTACATGGCAAGCTCGGCGGGGCGCGGCTGTCGACCCAGGGTGGCGACGATGCGGTCGAACTCGTCGTCCTTCAGCCCGAGCCGCCGATGCAGCGGATCCTCGTCGGCGGTTCGGAGCTCCGTGCCGGGCCCCTGAGGCTCGCTCAACTCCCGGCCACCGCCAGCGCGGAGGAGAGCAACGAGGCGAACACCGACTGGCCGCCCGTGGCGCCGACGTCGGGATCCACGGCGTGCTCCGGATGGGGCATCAGCCCCACGACGTTGCCCGCCGCGTTGCGGACCCCCGCGATGTTCTCGAGCGAGCCGTTGGGGTCGTGTGCGTCGTCGACCACGCCGTCGGCGCCGGCGTAGCGGAACACGACGAGGCCCTCGCTCCGCATCCGCACGAGCTCCTGGGTCCGGGCAACGAAGGCGCCCTCGCCATGCTTGATGGGCATCGCGAGCGTCTCTCCCGGGGTGAGGTCCGCCGTGACCACGCTCTGCGACGTCTCGACGCGCAGCGTCACCTCGCGACAGACGAAACGGAGGCTCCGGTTGCGGATCAGCGCCCCCGGCAGGAGCCGACTCTCGCACAGGACCTGGAACCCGTTACAGATGCCCAGGACCGGGCCGCCGATCGCGGCGAAGGCACGGACCTCCTCCATGATGGGCGCGTGGGTGGCGATGGCGCCGCAGCGCAGGTAGTCGCCATAGCTGAACCCTCCGGGAAGGACGACCGCGTCCACGCTGCGCAGATCGTGATCCCCGTGCCACAGCGAGACGCCCGTCCCGCCCATGGTCGCCACGGCCGCGAGCGCGTCGCGATCGTCGAGGGAACCCGGGAACGTGATGACGCCGATGCGGGGGGTGCGGGCCGTCACGGAGCGCTCAGGGCTCCCGGGCGACGTCGAGGATGCGGAAGTCCTCGATCACGGGGTTCGAGAGCAGCCGATCGGCCATGGCCTCGACCTGGGCGCGGGCCGTGGACTCGTCGGGAGCATCGAGCGTCAGCGCGATGTGCTTGCCCACGTGCACGGCCCCGACGTTCGTCCAGCCCAGCGCGGGCAGCGCGGACAGCACGGCCTTGCCGGCCGGATCGGCGAGGCCCGGCTTCAGGCTGACCAACACCTCGAACGAGAACGTCATGGCGGCCCCGCGGCCCCCTCGCCCACACCCATGCGCGAGCGGTAGCCATCCCAGGGCTCGCCGGCGACGCGCTCGTACGCATCCCGGTACTTGTCCGCCGTCCGGGCAACCACGTCTTCGGGCAGGGAGGGCGGCGGCGGCTCGTGGTCCCAACCGCTCGCGTCCAGCCAGTCGCGAACGAACTGCTTGTCGAAGCTCGGCTGAGGACCGCCCGGCTCGTAAGCGGCGGCCGGCCAGAACCGAGAGGAGTCGGGCGTGCCGACCTCGTCGATGAGGATGAGCTCCGCGTCGACGAACCCGAACTCGAACTTCGTGTCCGCCACGATCACACCGCGACGCCCGGCGATGTCGGCGATCCGCTCGTAGAGGCTCAGGGTCAGCTCCTGGAGGCGTCGTGCGAGGCCCTCGCCTACCAGGTCCGCCGTCTCCTCCAGCGTCATCGGGAGGTCGTGACCCTCGGCGGCCTTGGTGGTGGGCGTGAAGATAGGATCGGGGAGCCGATCGGACTCCCGCAGCCCGGCAGGGAGCTTCACGCCGCACACGGAGCCCGACGCCGTGTACTCCTTCCACCCGGTCCCGCTGAGGTAGCCTCGCGCCACGCACTCCACCGGGATCACCTCCGCGCGCTTCACGAGCATCGCGCGTCCGGCGAGGGCGGGCTGGGCATCGAACGGATGCGGGAACGCGGCGCGGTCCATCGAGACGAGGTGGTTGCCCACCACATCCGTCGTTCGCGCGAACCAGAAGGCGGAGAAGGCCGTCAGCACGCGCCCCTTGTCCGGCACCTCCTCGGGCAGCACGACGTCGAAGGCGCTGATGCGATCCGTCGCCACGAGCAGGAGCTCGTCCGATCCCGCGCGGTACACGTCGCGGACCTTGCCGCGAGCGTGCAGGCTCCCCGGCGCGTTCACGTTCCCTCCACGGGCAGCTTCTCCAGCCGGTCGAACACGCCGCCGAGGTTCCGAAGGAACCGCCGCGGGTCGAACAACGCATCGAGGTCCTCGGGGTCGAGGCGCCCACGGACGTCGGGGTCGTCTTCGACGGCGGCGCGGAACGACGCCCCCTCATCCCAAGCCGCGGTCGCGGATCGTTGCACGATCCGATAGGCGTCGTCCCGCATGAGGCCCGCGTCCACCAGGGCGAGCAACACCGACTGGCTGAACGCGATGCCGCCCAGCGCCATGACGTGCTCCGACATGCGCTCGGGGAACACGATGAGGCCCTCCATCACCCAGGCCATATCGCGCAGGATGAAGTCCAGCAGGCCGGTGGCGTCGGGGAACACGATGCGCTCCGCGGACGAGTGGGAGATGTCCCGCTCGTGCCACAGCGGCACGTTCTCGAACGCCGTGCTCGCATACCCGCGGATCACCCGGGCGAGCCCGCTCACCCGCTCGCAGACCACGGGGTTCCGCTTGTGCGGCATGGCCGAGGAGCCCTTCTGCCCGGCGGCGAACGGCTCCTGGACCTCTCGCACCTCGGTCCGCGCGAGGTGGCGGATCTCCGTGGCCATCTTGTCGAGCGTCGCCGCCACCAGAGCGAGCGTCGCCACGTACTCGGCGTGACGATCGCGCTGGATGACCTGCGTGCTCGCCTCGTCCGCACGCAGTCCTAGTCTGGCACAGACTAGCTCCTCGACGCGCGGGTCCACGGCCGCGTACGAGCCCACCACGCCGCTGATAGCGCCCACGCTCACCGTCTCCCGCGCCCGTCGCAGCCGCTCCCGGTCGCGATCGAGCTCGAACGCCCACACCGCGAGCTTGTGCCCGAACGAGGTTGGCTCCGCGTGGACGCCGTGCGAACGTCCCATGATGGGCACGTCCCGGCTGGCCAGCGCCTGACGCTTCACCGTCGCGAGGAGGGTTTCGACCCCGGCGAGCACAAGGTCTGCCGCGGCCCGCAGCTGGAGCGCCAGGGCCGTATCCAGCACGTCGGAGGACGTCATCCCGTAGTGGATCCACCGCCCTTGCGGCCCCACGGAGGCGGCCACCACGTCGACGAACGCCGCGACGTCGTGACGCGTGAGCTCCTCGCGGGCGGCAACGGCCTCCGTCGTGAACGAGGCACGGGCCCGACACGCGGCGGCATCCTCCGCGGGGATGCGCCCGAGCTCGGCCCAGGCCTCCACGACGAGCAGCTCGACCTCGAGCCAGTGCCCCAGCCGCGCCTCGTCCGACCAGACCTCGGCCATCTTCGGGAGGCTGTAGCGCGGGATCAAAGCTTGAGGCCCTCCGCGAGGTCGTCCTTGAACCGCCACAGCGCCTGCTGGACCTCGGGGTCCGCGACGGCGATGATCTGCGCCGCCAGGACCGCCGCGTTCACGGCCGAGTCCACTCCCACGGTGGCGACCGGCACTCCCATGGGCATCTGGGCGGTGATCGCGAGCGCCTCGTTGCCTAGCATCTGCGGAGCGCTCGCGATGGGCACGCCGATGACGGGGACGATGGTGCGCGCCGCAACGGCCGCAGCGAGGTGACCCGACATGCCCGTGGAGCACACGATCACCTTGAGGCCGCGCTCGAACGCCGTGCGCGCGTACTCGTCAACGAGGTCGGGGTTGCGCGAGGACGACATGATCCTGACCTCGTGTCCCACGCCGAACTTCTCCAGGATCAGGCCCGCCTGGCGCATGGTCCCGAGCTCCGACGGCGAGGCTGCCAGCACCCCGGCCCGGATCGTCTCGTCCTGCATCAGGCCTCGCCCTCCATCTGCGCGGCGCGAGCCGCCTCCATCTGCGCGGCGTGAGCCGCCTCCATCTGCGCGGCGCGAGCCGCCTCCATCTGCGCGGCGCGAGCCGCCTCCATCTGCGCGGCGCGAGCCGCCTCCATCTGCGCGGCGCGAGCCGCGACATCCCCCCGGTTGGTCTTGCCCTCGAACGTGATCTTCGAGCAGGCTTCGTAGGCCCTGGCCCGCGCCTCGCCCACCGAGGTCCCGAGCGCGCTCACGGCAAGCACGCGCCCCCCGGCCGTGACCACTGTATCGCCCCGCATCTGCGTGCCCGCATGGAACACGTCCACCCCGGGCACCCGCGAAGCCTTCTCGAGGCCCTCGATCGCGACGCCGGTCGCGTACGGGCCCGGGTAGCCGCCGCTCGCGAGCACCACCGTGACGGCCGCGTCGGGGGACCAGCCGATCTTCACCTCAGCGAGCCCGCCCGTGGCCGCGGCGTGCAAGAGCTCCGCGAGGTCCGAGGTGAGCCTCGGGATCAACACCTCCGTCTCGGGATCGCCGAACCGGCAGTTGAACTCCAGGACCCGGGGACCGTCCCGCGTCAGCATGAAGCCCGCATACAGGAGGCCGCGGTAGTCGACCCCCAATCCTCGCATGGCCCCCAGCGTGCGCTCGCACAGATCCCACAGCGTCGCCTGCGTATCCGCGCCAAGCCAGGGGAGCGGAGAATAGGCGCCCATGCCCCCCGTATTGGGGCCCCGGTCATCGTCCCCGATCCGCTTGAAATCCTGACACAGGGCGAGCGGAGCCATCGTCACGCCGTCGCTGAGTGCGAACGCGGAGACCTCCGGGCCCTCGAGGAGCTCTTCGACGAGGACCGCCGCCCCGGCCTCGCCGAACGCTCGCTCATCGAGGCAGGCGCGAAGTGCGGTCTCGGCCCCGGCCGGGTCGGTCGCGACCGTGACTCCTTTGCCGGCGGCGAGGCCGTCGGCCTTCACGACGGCCCGTCCGCCCAGCTCGTCCACGAAGGCCAGCGCGGGAGCGACCTCCGTGAACGCCTCGGCCCGCGCGGTGGGGATGCCGCCGGCGGCCATGACCTCCTTCGCCCACGCCTTCGACCCTTCGAGCCGGGCGGCCGCAGCGTTGGGCCCGAAGACCGCGATGCCGTCGGCCCGCAGCGCGTCGGCCAACCCGGCCACCAGTGGGGCCTCGGGCCCCACGACGACCAGGTCGATAGCCTCGCGTCGCGCGAGCGCGGCGATGCCCTCGGCGTCCCCGGCGTCGACGCCCACGCAGGCGGCGAGGCTCGCGATGCCGGCATTGCCCGGGGCCGCCACCACACGATCCACGAGCGGGCTGCGCACCAGACCCCAGGCGAGCGCGTGCTCGCGGCCGCCTCCGCCGACGAGCAGGACGTTCATCCGACGGGCAGGCTCTGCTCGCGAGCCGGACCCACGCTCACGACGCTCACGGGCACCCCGACCAGCTCCTGCATCCTTCGCACGTAGTCCTGGGCCTGCTTGGGGAGCCCCTCGAAGCTCTGGACGTCGTCGATCTCCTCGTTCCAGCCCTCCAGCTCCTCGTAGATCGGCGACGCGTCGTGGAAGACCGACTGGTGCGGCGGCATGTCCTCGAAGGTCTGACCGTAGGCCCGGTACCCGGTGCAGATCTTCACGCTCTCGAGGCCCGAGAGCACGTCCAGCTTGGTCACGATCAGCTCGGTGAGCCCGTTCAACCGCGCCGCGTAGCGACCCAGGCACGCGTCGAACCAGCCGCACCGCCGTTGACGCCCGGTGACGGTACCGAACTCCTTGCCACGCGTGCCGAGGCGCTCGCCGACCTCGTCGACGAGCTCCGTGGGGAACGGACCGGCGCCGACACGCGTGAGGTAGGCCTTCATGATCCCCACGATGCGTTCGGCCCAGCGCGGGCCCAATCCCGCGCTCGCGAACGCGCTCGCGGCGACGGGGCTCGACGACGTCACGAACGGGTACGTGCCGTGGTCGAGGTCGAGCAGCACCCCTTGGGCTCCCTCGAACATCACCTGCTTGCCGTCGGTCAGGGCGCGGTAGAGCAGCGCGCCCGTGTCCACGACCATCGGCTCGATCCGATCCGCGAGCGCCATGTATTCCTCGACGATCCGGTCCGGGTCCAGCGGGAGCCGGTTATAGATCTTGGTGAGGATGAGGTTCTTCTCGCGCAGGACGACATCGAGCTTCTGGCGGAAGATCTTCTCGTCGAACAGGTCTTGGATCCGCAGACCGATCCGCGCCGCCTTGTCGCCGTAGGCCGGGCCGATCCCGCGCTTGGTGGTGCCGAGCGCGTTCTTGCCCAGGAACCGTTCGGTCACCTTCTCGAGCTCCAGATGGTAGGGCATGATGAGGTGGGCATTGCCACTGACGACGAGCCGTGAGACGTCCACCCCGGTGGCACGGATCTCGTCCATCTCCCGCAGCAGGTGTCGGGGGTCCACGACCACGCCGTCGGCGATCACCGAGGTGATGTGCGGGTACAGGATGCCCGAGGGGATCAGCTGCAGCTTCAGCAGGCGGCCCTCGGCGATCACGGTATGGCCCGCGTTGTTGCCCCCCTGGTAGCGGACCACGAAGTCCATCCCGTCGGCGAGGTAGTCGACGGCCTTGCCCTTGCCTTCGTCCCCCCACTGGGTTCCGAGGACGACGGAGGCGCTCATGCTCTGCATCCTACCGGCCGCCGGAAACGGAGGTGGCCGTGGCCGCATCAGCGCCCGGACGTGCCACCATGGCGGAGTGATCCCCGAAGACCCGAGCCGCGAACACCTCGTATGACGACCCGTGTCGCAGAGCCCACGGTCAAGGCCGCGCGTCCGTCCGGGCATCGACTCGCCGGCGCCGCCCTAGGGTTGCTTTCGGGCGCGGTGGCGCTCGGCGTGGCCCAGCTCGTGGCCGGCGTCGTGGGCGGGACGTCGTCGCCGGTTATCGCCGTGGGCAGCGCCGCCATCGACCTTGCGCCGCCCGGTCTCAAGACGTTCGCCATCCGCTCGTTCGGCACGAACGACAAGCGGGCCTTGCTGGTGGGGATCGTGGCGGTGCTATGCGTGGCCGCCGTGGTGCTGGGGATCACCTCGGTGCGCCACCCGCGCGTGGGGGCGATCGGGCTCTGTGTCCTGGGTGCCCTCGGGCTCGCCGCATCGCTCGGTCGACCCACCGCCACGTTCGCGTACGCGCTGCCCTCCCTGATGGGCACGGTGGCGGGACTGTTCGCCTTCCGCACCCTGCGGCGGGCGGCCGGCTGGCCTGATCGACCGGGCGCGCCGACGCCGGCGGCGGCCGCCGAGCCCATCGGGCTGGACCGGCGGAGCTTCATCTTCGGCGGCGTCGTGGCCGCCGTGGCCGCGGGCCTGGCCGGTTACGCGGGCGAGTACCTCGTGCAGCGATCGCTGGCGGGCGCCTCGCGCGAGGCGGTCACGATCCCGCGGCCCGCCAGCGCCGCCCCCCCGGCGCCCCCCGGCGCCGACCTCGACGTGGCCGGTGTCGGACCGTTCTTCACCCCCAACGACCGCTTCTACCGCGTCGATACCGCGCTCCTCACACCCTCGGTGAATGCCGATTCCTGGCAGCTCCGCGTCCACGGGATGGTGGATCAGGAGATCACGATCACGTACGACGAGCTCCTCGCCCGCCCGCTCATCGAGCGCGACATCACGCTCGCCTGCGTCTCTAACGAGGTCGGCGGGACCTACGTGGGCAATGCCCGTTGGATCGGGGCGCGCCTCGACGACCTCTTGACCGAGGCCGGCGTCCGCCCCGGGGCCGATCAGATCGTTTCGCGCTCGGCCGACGGGTTCACCGCGGGCAGCCCCACCGCCGTGGCCACCGACGGCCGCGACGCGATGCTCGCGGTGGCCATGAACGGCGAGCCGCTGCCGCTCAACCACGGGTTCCCGGTCCGCATGGTGATCCCGGGCCTCTACGGATACGTCTCGGCCACGAAGTGGGTGGTGGACCTCGAGCTCACGACGTTCGAGGCCTACGACGCGTACTGGATCAAACGCGGGTGGGCGCAGCAGGCGCCCGTGAAGACGCAATCGCGGATCGATGCCCCCCGCGCGCGCTCCTCGCTCGCCGCGGGCCCCGTGGTCGTGGCGGGGGTCGCCTGGGCGCAGCACCGAGGCATCGACGCGGTGCAGGTCCGAGTCGACGACGGCCCGTGGCGATCCGCCACCCTCGCGACGCAGGATTCGCTCGACACGTGGCGCCAGTGGCTCTATCGATGGGACGCTACCTCGGGCGGTCACGTCCTGCAGGTGCGAGCGACCGACGGCACCGGGGCGGTGCAGGCCGCAGACATCGCGCCGCCTGCACCCGACGGCGCCACGGGCTACCACACCGTGCAGGTCAGCGTCGCCTGAGGCGGGCGGCAGCGTTCGCCCCGTTAGTTCTGCTCGTACACGTTCACGAACCGCTGGTAGTTCTGGCCGATCGTCTGCACCGCCTGGTCGCGAGGCAGCGTCCCGTCCACGAAGGCCTTCAGGGGGTCCCACCAGATCGAACGCCCGATGGCGAACCCGCAGTAGCCCTCGACGCCGCGGGCGGCGCGCAGCCACTTGTCGACCGCCGCATGATCGGCCCCCCGGCCGAGCACCACGCAGGCCACGTGATCGCGTCCCGCGATGCGGCACTGACGAACGACGGCCTCGCAGTCCGCGGTGTCGTCGAGCCCCTCGATCTTCCAGATGTCGGGCTCGATCCCGGCCTCCTGCAATTCCGCGATGGCGACCCGCATCAGACCGGGACGCACCTCTCGATCGAACCGGCCGGCGTCGCCGGCCACGCCTTCGAGCTGGTGGGGCTCGGCGGGGACCAGCAGCTCGAACAAGAACCGCTTGTCGTTCGCGTGGAGCCAGTCGGACAGCTCCTTGAGCTTGGCCGCCTGCCGCGCGTTCGTGGCCCCATCACCCTCCGGATTGAAGCGGACGAGCACCTTGGTGAAGGCGGGTTCGAAGGACCGGATATGCGCGCCGAACTGCGCGCCGTAGTCGAAGTCGAACTCGTCTTGACCCGACTTCTCGCACGGCATCGCCAGCATGATGTCCTTGCGCTTGGCCTCGTTCGCGATGCCCGTGCCGAACTGTTCGTCCACCAAGATCCCCGCGGCACTCTGGTCCACCCCGTCGGCGAGGGCTCGCAGCATGCCGTCGTAGATGACCTCCTTGGCCTCGATGATCCGCTGCGTCTCCTCGGGGCTCGGGACGCCCTGCACCCCGAAGAACTTCTTCTGGAAGGAACCGCGGTGGTCGAACGCCAAGATGAAGAGCTTGCCGTCGTAGCCGAGCATCATCGTCCTCTCTGTAGCGCGTCGGGTCAGCCCCGATGCTACTCACCCGTGGCTTCGCACGGGGACGCTCCGCCACGGATCCGGCGTATGTGCGCGCGCGGGTAGGCTTGCGGGCCGCCGTGAGCGATCGTCCCGCGCCCGAGGAACACCCCGGGGACCTCCTCGACGAGGGGGGGTTCCGCGCCAGCGTCGAGCTCCTTCGGCGCAACCGGGACTTCCGCAACCTCTTCTTCGCCTCGGTGATCTCGCTCGGCGGCGACTGGTTCCTGTTCGTGGCCATCAACGGCCTCATCCTGCAGACCACCGGGCGCGCGATCGACGTGGGGCTGTCGATCCTGGCGCAGGAGAGCGCCTTCTTCCTGGCCTCGCCGTGGGCCGGCGCGCTCGTCGATCGCGTGGACCGACGCAAGCTCATGGTCGTCTGCGACCTCGCTCGGGTCGCGGTATGCCTCTCGTTCCTTCTCGTAGGCCCGGGCACGGTGTGGCTCGCGTTCCCCCTGCTCGCCCTGCTCTCGATCTTCGCGGCCCCCTTCGACCCGGCTTCGTCCGCGGCGATCCCGAACCTCGTGACGGCCCGCGAGCTCCCGGTGGCCAACGCGCTGGGCGGATCCCTGTGGGGCACGATGCTCGCCGTCGGGGCGGCGCTCGGCGGCGTGGTCGCCACCCTCTTCGGGCGCGACACCGCGTTCCTGCTCGACGCCGTCTCCTTCGTGGGGTCTGCGCTGCTGCTCTCGCGCATCCACCGGCCGTTCTCCGCGGCGCGCGAGTCGCACGAGGAGCATCCGGGGACGCTCGAGGCCACCGTCGAGACGCTGAGCTACGCGAGGAAGGATCACCGGGTCCTCGCCCTGCTCACGGTCAAGGCGGGGTTCGGGCTCGCGGCCGGCGTCCTCGCCCTGATCCCGGTGTTCGGCCGCCAGGTGTTCGCGGCCGGGGACATCGGGTTCGGGTTGCTCATGGCCGCGCGCGGGGTCGGCGCGCTCGTCGGTCCGTTCATCGGCCATCGCCTCTCCGGCCCCGGGCACCGGCGATTGTTCCCCGCCATCGGTGTGGCGCTCGGGGCGTTCGGGCTCTCGTACATCGGGCTCGGGCTCGCGCCCACGTTGTGGATCGCGGCCGTGACGATCTTCGCGGCTCATCTGGGTGGCGGGGCGCAGTGGGTGCTGTCGACCTACGGGCTCCAACGCCTGGTGCCCGACTACATCCGCGGCCGGATCTTCGCGGTCGATTTCGCGATGATCACGCTCTCGCTCGGTGTCTCGAGCCTGGTCGCGGCCGCCATCGCGGACTCGGTGGGGGCCCGGCCTGCCGCGATGGTCATGGGCGGCATCGCCATGGCGTGGGCGGTCGCGTGGTGGATGCTCACGCGCACGGTGCGCCGCGCCGGGGGGTTCGACGACGCGCGCGGGACGCCGCCGGGAGAGCCCGCGCCCTAGCCGGCCGGCTCGTCCGGGCGCTCGGGGGCCGACGGGGACGCAGGCTCGGACCCCGGCGACTCGGCGGAGGGACCGGACCCCGACACCGAGGGCGGCTCGGACGCGGCGGGCGCCACCGCAGGGGCGCTCGTTTCGAACGACACCGCCGGCCCGGGCTGCGTGAAGTTCACCTGCGGCGCTCCGGCGGCGCGGACGGCGTCTTCGATCTCGAAGAACTCCTCCTCCTGGAAGTGGAACATGTTCGCGATCACCCCGGAGGGGAACTGCTTCACGCGCTGGTTGTACTCGCGAACGTTCGCGTTGTAGAAGCGCCGAGCGGTCTGCAGCCGGTCCTCGGTGTTGGTGAGCTCCGACTGCAGCGCCAGGAAGTTCGTGTTGGCCTTCAGGTCCGGGTAGTTCTCGGCCACCGCGAACAGCCGTCCGAGCGCCTGCACCAAGGGACCCTCGGCCGCGGCCTGGGAGCCCGGGCTCCCCGTCGCGCCCGCCGCGGACGCGCGCGCGCGCGTGACCTCCTCGAAGACCTCCTTCTCGTGCGACGCGTAGCCCTTGACCGTCTCCACGAGGTTGGGGATGAGGTCGTACCGGCGCTTCAACTCGGTGTCGATGTTCGCCCATGCGTCCTTGATCAGGTTCCGCTGGGAGATGAAGCGGTTGTACGAGACGACGGCCCCGATGCCCGCGAGCACCACCACGGCCAGCACGATCCAGAGCCAGATCACGTCGGAACCCCTCCCGTTCGGTTGCCCATCACGATGAGCTTAGCCCACGTCCTTGGGGTACAACGATGCGACGACGGCCGGGACCTGGTCGCTGAACCCCATGGCGGTGCCGAGCAACGTCGCGAAGCCCTCGGGATCCGTCTTCCGACACGAGCAGAGCATCCACTCCCGCACGACCTCGAACGAGAAGCCCGCGCCGTGCATGAGCAGCCATCGCTGCATACGGGCATCGATCAGGGCATTGGCGAACCTGCGATCCCCGGACTTCACGTTGAATGCATCGTTGAACGCCTCGGACTCGAACTGGATGTCGTGCAGGGCGAGGTGATCGGCCAGCCGTGTGAGCAGGTTCTCTGGATCGATCGTGAGGGGCGAGCACCTGGCGTTCAGCGGGAGGATCACGCAGTCGAATCGCGAGTACGTGCGCGACGTGGCCCCCTTGGTGTCGGCGCTCTCCTCGTAGTACCAGTAGTCGAACAGGCGCACCCGGCTCCCCTGCCAGGTCCCGGCCAGCACGTTCTCCACCCCGCGACCGTCGCCCTTGCGGAACAGTTGGAACGGCAAGCTCAGCGTCGCGAACGGGTCCTCGGCCGTGTACGCGAGGCCGAGCTGCGTGGCGGCGAGGGCGAAGGCTGCCAGGCGACGTTGTTTCGCGCGATAACTGAAGGCCAGCCCGGCGATCACGGCGGCGGCGAACCCGGCGAGCATCAGGAAGGGGACGGCGTTCATGTCGCTTCGGTATCGGCCCGCACCACGAGGTGGTGAACCCGCTCAGTCCCGCGACGGCCGCGTCGTGAAGGCGAGCTCGTCGGCAGCGGCCGAGACCTCGACCGTGTAGCCGTCGCGGACGGCTCCCTCCAGCAGCTGCAGCGCTAGCGGATCTTGGAGCTCGCGTTGGATCAGGCGCTTGAGCGGACGCGCCCCGAAGGCGGGGTCGTACCCGCGTGTCGCCAGGAGCCCGAGCGCATCGTCGGACAGCTCCAGCTGGATGTTGCGCTCCGCGAGGCGCGCCCGCAGGCCCGCCAACTGGATGTTCACGATGGAGCGGATGTCCTCACGCGAGAGCGGCTCGAACACCACGATCTCGTCGACCCGATTGATGAACTCCGGCCGGAAATGGGCTCGGACCTCCCCGAGCACGGCGGCCTCGCGCTGCTGCGGGGTCATCGACGCGTCGGAGAACACGGCCGAACCGAGGTTCGAGGTCATGATGATGATGGTGTTGCGGAAATCCACCGTGCGCCCTTGGCCGTCGGTGAGACGCCCGTCGTCGAGCAGCTGCAGCAGGACGTTGAACACGTCCGCGTGGGCCTTCTCCGTCTCGTCCAGCAGGACGACGGAGTAGGGACGGCGCCGGATCGCCTCGGTGAGCTGGCCTCCCTCCTCGAATCCAACGTAGCCGGGCGGGGCGCCGACGAGACGCGAAACGGTGTGGCGTTCCTGGTACTCGCTCATGTCGATGCGCACGATGGCGCGGTCGTCGTCGAACAGGTAGTCCGCGAGCGACTTCGCGAGCTCGGTCTTGCCCACGCCGGTGGGACCGAGGAACAGGAACGAGCCGATCGGGCGGTGCGGATCGGCGAGCCCTGCTCGGGAGCGACGGATGGCGTTGGCGACCGCCGTGACCGCCTCGTCCTGGCCCACCAACCGCTCGTGCAGGGCCTGCTCGAGGTTCACGAGCTTCTGCATCTCGCCCTCCATCAGCCGCGAGACCGGGATGCCGGTCCAGCTGCTCACGACCTGAGCGATGTCCTCGTCCGTGACCTCTTCGTTCAGCATCTTCTCCTTGACCTGCAGCTCGGTGAGCGCGGCGTTGTGCTGCTCCAGGTCCCGTGCGAGCTCCACGAGGCGTCCGTAGCGGAGCTCGGCGGCCCGCTGGAGATCCCCGTCGCGCTCGGCGCGTTCTGCCTCCATGCGCGCGGTCTCGATCTCTTCCTTGGTGCCCCGCAGCAGGTCGATCAGGGCCTTCTCCTGCTGCCAGTGCTCCTTCATCGATGCCACGGTGGACTGCAGTTGGGCGAGCTCGTCCTCGAGGCGCCGCAGGCGGTCGAGTGAGGCCTGGTCGCTCTCTTTCCCGAGCGCCGCGCGCTCGATCTCGAGCTGGCGGATCCGCCGGTCCACCTCGTCGATCTCCACGGGCATGGAATCGATCTCGATGCGCAGCCGGCTCGCCGACTCGTCGATGAGGTCGATGGCCTTGTCCGGCAGGAAGCGGCCGGTCACGTAGCGATCCGACAACACGGCGGCGGCCACGAGCGCGGGGTCCTGGATACGAACGCCGTGGTGCACCTCGTAGCGCTCCTTCAAACCGCGGAGGATCCCGATGGTGTCCTCGACGCTCGGCTCGTCCACGAGCACCGGCTGGAACCGCCGTTCCAGCGCCGGATCCTTCTCGATGTGCAGCCGATACTCGTCGAGCGTGGTGGCGCCGATCGCACGCAGCTCGCCCCGCGCCAGCATCGGTTTCAGCATGTTGCCGGCGTCCATGGCCCCTTCGGCGGCCCCGGCGCCCACGATCGTGTGGAGCTCGTCGATGAACGTGATGATCTGGCCCTCGGACTCGGCGATCTCCTTGAGGACGGCCTTGAGACGCTCCTCGAACTCCCCGCGATACTTCGCGCCGGCGAGCATGGCCCCCAGATCCAGGGCGATGAGACGCTTGTGTTTGAGGGACTCCGGCACGTCGCCGTCGGCGATCCGCTGAGCGAGGCCCTCGACGATCGCGGTCTTGCCCACGCCGGGCTCGCCGATCAACACCGGGTTGTTCTTCGTCCGGCGGCTGAGCACCTGGATCGTGCGGCGCACCTCCTCGTCTCGTCCGATCACCGGATCCAGCTTGCCGCGGCGCGCCTGCTCCGTGAGGTCGCGCCCGTACTTCTCGAGGACCTGGAACTTGTCCTCCGGGTTCTGGTCCGTGACGCGCTGGCGACCGCGGACATCGGCGAGCGCCGCCAGGACGCCTTCGTGCGTGAGCCCGGCGTCCAACAGGACCCGCGACGCCGAGCTGTCGCCCGCCGCGAGCATGGACAGCAGGAGGTGTTCCGTCGAGATGAACTCGTCGGTGAGCCCCTCCGCCTCGGCCCCCGCGGCCTCGAGCAGGCGGCCGGTGGCGGGGGAGATCCGGACCTCTGCGGCCCCTTCCGCGAACACCTTGGGGATCCGGCCCAGGGCGTCCTCCACGCGACCGCGCAGCTGGCCCGGATTGACCCCGAGGTGCTGCAATACGGGGAAGACGGTCCCCTCCGGATCGGACAGCAGTGCGAACAGGACGTGGGCGGGCTCGATGCTCGCATGGTTGCGCGCGACCGCCTGCTGCTGCGCCTGCTGGAGCGCCGCCTGGCTCTTCATCGTCAGCTTGTTCAGATCCATCCGTGCTTCACCCGTTCGTAGTCTGGCTTGGTGATGGCGTACAGGGCGTAGTCGCGAGGGCCGTCGGGCGTCGGCATGAAGGCGCGCATCGTGCCCTCGCACGCGAAGCCGAGCCGCTCGGCGACGCGACGCATCGCCACGTTCTCGAGGTCGGTCCCCAGCTGCACCCGATGCGCCTCGAGCCGGTCGAAGGCGTGCGCGGTGAGCAGCGCCACGGCCTCGGCGCCGAGGCCCTTGCCGCGATCCCGCGGGTCGAACAGATCGATGCCGAGCTCCAGCACGCCCGGCGGCATCGCCTTGCGATTGGTGCGCGCCTGGATGTCGCCGACGAGCCGGCCGTCGAGCTCGATCCCCAGATCGATGCCGTCGGACGTCATGGCTCCGGACGCGGCGATGCGCTCTCGCACGCGCGTCCTCGCCTCCGCCTCATCCATGTCGGAGCCGGTCGCGCGCAGCCACCCCTGCGACGCCGCCCAGAGCGCGTCGAACTCCACCTCGCGGAGCGGCCGCAGGCGCAACCGCGGGCCTTCGAGCACGGTCATCGCGGTGGCCCCCAGGGCTGGGGGATCGCAGTCCCCAGCGGCACGATCTGCGCGCCGATCCGCCGCCCCGGCATCGCGATCGCACGCCGGTGCTCCAGCTGTTCCTGCAGGTCCTGGAGGCGCAAGCGGAGACGATCGAGCTCGGCCTCCAGCTCCATCACGCGCTTGACCCCGGCGAGGTTGAGCCCGCCTTCCGTGAGCCGCTGGATCGCCCGGAGCCGCTGGATGTCGTCGTCGCTGTAGCGCCGGGTGTTGCCCGAGGTCCGCAACGGGGCGATGAGGCCCTTCTGTTCGTAGATCCGCAACGTCTGCGGGTGAACGCCCGTGAGCTTGGCGGCGACGCTGATCACGTAGACCGCGCGTTCGGTCGCTTCCTGGCGGGTGACCGGTTCCCTGGGCACGCTCATCACGCTCGATTCACGCCACGCCGAGCTTCGCCCGTGGCGATCCCTTCTGCGTCTCGCGCAGCTCCTCCAACAGGCGCTTCTCATCGCGAGACAGCTTCTGCGGCACGTCGACCTTCACCGTGACCAGCAGGTCGCCGTGCCCGCCCTTCTTGGGGGCGCCCTTGCCCTTGAGACGGAACGTCTTGCCGGTTGGGGTCCCCGACGGGACCTTCAACGTGATGGGCCCATTCATCGTGGGCACCTGCACGCGGGCGCCCAGTGCGGCCTCAGCGAAGGAGACCGGGAGCTCGACCGTGAGGTTGTCGCCCCTGCGGCCGAACACGTCGTCGGGCTCGACGCTCACCCGTACGTAGAGATCCCCCGGCTGGGCCGCGGCGGCCCCGGGCTCTCCGCGTCCGGCGAGCTTGATGGTGACGCCCGACTTCACGCCCTGAGGGATCTTCACGTTGAGCGAGCGCGTGCGACGCTCCGCCCCGCTCCCCTTGCACGTGGGACACGGGGTTTCGACGATCATGCCGTTGCCCCGGCAGCGAGGACAGGTCTGCGCCATGGAGAACATGCCCTGGTTCACCGCGATCTGCCCCGCGCCGCCGCATCGCGGACAGGTGACGGGCGAGGTGCCCGGCGCCGCTCCGGTGCCGTGGCAGGTTCGACAGGTGGCCGGCCCCGTGATCCTCACGGGCACGGTGGTTCCGCGCATGGCCTCCTCGAACGTGATCCGCACGTCCGTCTCGAGGTCGGCCCCTCGCTGGGTGCGCGCCTGACGCTGTCCCGCCCTCGCGGCCCCGCCGAACATCCCGCTCAGCAGGTCTCCCAGGTCGACTTCGGCCTGGAACCCACCGGGCCATCCACCCGCGGCGCCGGGCCCGGCAGGGGCGCCGCGCGCGCCCGGGCCCGACATCCCGGGGCCGAAGCCGGAGGCGCTCATCTCGCGCACCTGGTCGTAGCTGGATCGGGTGCCCTCATCGCCGACCACGTCGTAGGCCGCAGCGACCTCCTTGAACCGGTCCTCGGCGTCGTTATTGCCCGGGTTCGCATCGGGGTGGAACTGCTGGGCGAGTTTGCGATACGCCTTCTTGATCTCGGCCGCCGAGGCGTTCTTGGGCACGCCGAGGACCTGGTAGTAGTCCTTGTCGAACCACTCTCGGCGGACCTCGTCTGGCATCTGTCAGCTCCTCACGGACGCTCGACGCGCACGCCCGCCGGACGCAGGACGCGGCCCTTGAGCAGGTAGCCCGGGCGGAGCACGTCGGCCACCACCGGGTCTCCCTCGCCCTCGCCGGTCTGCATCATGGCCTCGTGCAGCTCCGGGTCGAACGGATCGCCCACCGGCTGCATCCGCTCGAGACCCGCGCCCTTCAGGCTGTCGGCGAGCTTGGCATAGACCAACTCCACGCCGTGCAGGAAGCGGTCGAAGTCGGGCTTCTCGGTCGCGTGCATCAGCGCGAGCTCGAAGTCGTCGAGCACCTCGAGCATGCGTGCCACCACGGGGGCCGCCCCCGCGTCCCGAGCCTCGGACAGTTCTCGCTGGACGCGTTTGCGGTAGTTGTCGAACTCCGCCTGCAGCCTGCGCAGGTGGTCGAGATACTCCGCCGCCTCGCCGACGACGACGGGATCGCCCTCGGAACCCCGGGTCGCCGACGCGCCGGGCTCGTCCGTGGGGGAATCACCGGGCACGTCGGCGTCGTCCGCGGCCTGCACGGCGCGGTCTTCGGCGCCGGCGAACCGTCGCCGATCCGTGATGCGGATCCGGGGCTCCGGATCGTTCTCGGGTGCCGGGCTCACGTTAGGACGCCTCCCCTTCGTCGACGATCTCGCCCTCGACCACGTCGTCCTCATCGGACCCGGCGTCGTCGGCCGGCGCCGTCGCCGCCTCATCGGTCGAGGCGGTCGAGGCGGCCGAGGCGGCCGAGGCGGCCTGCTGGGCCTGCTCGTTCATGGCCTGGCCGACCTTCTGGTACACGGCCATGGTGGCGTCGGTCGCGGCTCGGAGCTTCTCGGTGTCCGGGGTCTCATCCTTCAGCAGCTCCTTCAGCTCGTCGTTCACCCCGGTCAGCTCGGCCTTGGCGTCGGCCGGGATCGCCTCGGCGTTGTCCGCGACGAACTTCTCCACCTGATAGGCGAGCTGGTCCGCGGCGTTGCGGGCCTCGGCCCCCTCGCGGCGCTCGTGGTCCTCCGCGGCGAACTTCTCGGCGTCTTCCACCATGCGGCTGACCTCGTCCTTGGACAGGGCGGTGCCGCCCGTGATGGTCATGGCCTGCTCCTTGCCCGTTGCGATGTCCTTGGCGCTCACGTTCACGATGCCGTTGGCGTCGATATCGAACGCCACCTCGATCTGCGGCATCCCGCGCGGCGCCGGCGCGATCCCCATCAGGTGGAAGCGCCCGAGCGACTTCACACCCGGCGACATGACGGTCTCGGCCTCGCCCTGCAGCACGTGGATCTCAACGGTGGTCTGGTTGTCGTCGGCCGTGGTGAAGATCTCCGACTTGCGCGTGGGGATCGTCGTGTTGCGTTCGAGCAGCTTCGTGAAGATCCCGCCCTTGGTCTCGACGCCCAGCGACAGCGGCGTCACGTCGAGCAGCAGGATGTCCTTCACGTCGCCCTTGAGCACGCCGGCCTGGATGGCCGCGCCCACGGCCACTACCTCGTCCGGGTTCACACCCTTGTGAGGATCCTTCCCGCCCGTCAGGCCTTTCACGAGGTCCTGGATCATCGGCATGCGGGTCGAGCCGCCCACGAGGATCACGAAGTCGATGTCCGATGAGGGCTTGCCCCAGTCCTTGATCGCCTGTTCGAACGGCGTCTTGCAGCGTTCGACGAGGTCCGCGGTCATCCGCTCGAGCTCGCCGCGCGTGAGTTTGAGATCCATGTGGAGCGGGCCGTCGGCCGTGGCCGTGATGAACGGGAGGTTCACGCTCGTCTCCGCCACCTGACTGAGCTCGATCTTGGCCTTCTCGGCGGCCTCTTTGAGGCGCTGCATGGCCATGCGGTCCTTGGCCAGATCCACGCCGTGCGCGTTCTTGAACTCGGTGACGAGCCAATCCATGACCCGCTGATCCCAGTCGTCTCCGCCCAGGTGGGTATCGCCGTGGGTGGCCTTGACCTCGAAGACGCCGTCGGCGATCTCCATGAGGGAAACGTCGAAGGTCCCTCCGCCCAGGTCGAACACCAAGATCGTCTGTTCGGCATCCTTCTTGTCCATGCCGTAGGCGAGCGAGGCGGCTGTGGGTTCGTTGATGATCCGCAGCACCTCGAGGCCGGCGATCTGCCCGGCCTCCTTCGTGGCCTGCCGCTGCGCGTCGTCGAAATACGCGGGCACCGTGATGACGGCCTGCGAGACCGAATCACCCAGGTAGGCCTCCGCATCGCGCTTCAGCTTCATGAGGATCTGCGCGCTGATCTCCTGCGGGGTCCAGGCCTTGGCGTCGACCTCGAGGGACCACCCCTTCTCGCCCATGTGCCGCTTCACGGAACGAACCGTGCGATCCGGATTCGTGATGGCTTGGCGCTTGGCGACCTCACCCACCAAGATCTCGCCGTTCTTCGCGAAGGCCACCACCGAGGGCGTCGTTCGCGCGCCTTCGGCGTTGGGGATGACGGCCGGCTCCCCCGCCTCCAAGACCGAAACCACGGAATTGGTGGTTCCCAGGTCGATCCCTACTGCTCGTGACATCTGACGCCTCCTTGCTCAGGTTTTCGTAGGCAGGATCCCCGCCACACTTGAGTGTCAACCGCTGAATGAACTTGAGTATTCCATTGGTAGGTTTGCGTCCACGCAGTGTATCGCGCGTCGCGCGAAGTGGCCCCAGTCGCGGTCATGTCGCAGTCCCCGGCGCCAGTTCCTTTTCGCCGGTTCGGGCAAATGGGTCAAGCCGCAGGCCCTTTCGGCCGAAATAGGACTAGAGCGAACGGCCGAGCGAAAGGGAACCCACCAGGTGAACGTCCGTCGCAACGAGATCCGCCCCATCCCGAGCGCGCACCCGGCCGTGATCGCCACGGTCGAGTCGCGGATGCTCGAGGAGCGGACGAACTGGGCGATGCACATCCACGACGGGCTCACGCAGTCGGTCACGAGCGCCGTCTTGCAGCTGCAGATCCTGCGCGAGCGCCTGGCGGAGGATCCCGCTGCGGCGCTCGATGAGCTCCAGGAGATCGAGGACGCGATGCGTCAAGACCTCAAGGACATCCGCCAGCTGTTGTTCGAGCTCCAGGAGGGCGCGGTCGCGGATGAGCGCTCGTTCGCGGAGTTCGTGGCCGAGCTCGTGGACCGGTGGAAGCTTCCCGCGCGGGTCTCGGTGGCGGGGGACCTCGAGGCGGTATCGGCCGAAGTGATCGCCACGGCGCACAGCATCGTGGCCGAGGCGCTGGTGAACGCCGCCAAGCACTCCGGATCCAAGGACGTGATCGTCCGCGTGAAGGCGGACGAACAGGAACTCCGCATCGAAGTTGAGGACAAGGGCCGCGGCATCGCCGCGGTCACGGATGACGACCCGCATTTCGGACTGCGCCTGCTCAGGGCTCGGGTCCAGCGTATCGGCGGGTCCGTCGAGATCGGTTCGACGCCCGGGAGCGGCGTCCGCGTGGTCGCTTCGCTCCCCGTCGGAGGGCGAGGAGAGACACGATGAGGATCATGGTGGTAGACGACCACGCGCTCGTGCGCCGTGGTATGACCTACGTGGTGAAGGAAGGCTTCCCCGACGCCGAGGTCGTGGAGGCCGAGTCGGCCGCCGCGGCGCTCACGGTGTTCCAGGCGGGCACCGAGATCGACCTCGCGCTCGTCGACGTCCGCATGCCGGACCTCGACGGGTTGGAGCTGCTGCGCGCGATCAAGGCCGGATGGTCCGACGTCCCGGTCATCATGCTGTCGACCTACGAGAACGCCCCGTACGTGAAGCGGGCCCTCTCCGACGGCGCGGCCGGCTACCTGCTGAAGGACGCCACGCCCGAGGACCTCTCCCAGGCCATCAACGTGGCGTTGTCGGGCAGCGGCAACGTGCTCTCGCCCCGGGTGATCCAAAACCTGTTCGACGACCAGGGCAGCTCGAGCGGGACCCACCCCCAGAACGGCCGGCGCACGGAGTATTCGCTCACCCAGCGCGAGCACGACATCCTCGAACTGCTCTCGGAGGGTCGCTCCAACCGCGATATCGCCCAGGCCCTGTTCCTGAGCGAGAAGACCGTGAAGGCGCACCTCGCCGCCATCTTCCGCAAGATGGGCGTCACGAACCGCACGCAGGCCGCGATGATGGCCGTCCAGATGGGGGTCGGCCCCACGCCCGGAGCGCTCGTCAACGACCTGTGAGACCAAGGGCCGGTGACCGGGGGCGTCGGACCCGGTCGCCGGTCCTTCCCAAACGAGCCTAGCTTCCCGGAAAGTCCTTGAAGAAGCGGCTGGCCGTCGGTCCGCGCTGGCCTTGGTACTTGTTGCCGGCCGACCCATAGGGCACATCGGCCTCGGTGGTGAGCATGAAGAAGCTGATCTGGCCGATCTTCATCCCCGGGTAGAGCGTGATCGGCAGGTTCGCGACGTTCGAGAGCTCCAGCGTCAGGTAGCCGTCCCAGCCGGGGTCCACGTAACCGGCCGTGGAGTGGATCAACAGACCCAGGCGACCGAGCGACGACTTCCCTTCCAGGCGCGCCACGAGGTCGTTCGGGATGCCGACGCGTTCCAGCGTCGAGCCCAGCACGAACTCTCCCGGGTGCAGGATGAAGGGCTCGTCCGGCTTCACCTCGACGAGCTCGGTGAGGTCGGGCATCTCCTCCTTCACGTCGATGTAGGGGTAGCGAGAGTTCGCGAAGACCCGGAACTGGGAATCGACGTGGAGGTCCACCGACGAGGGCTGGATGCAGGCCGGGTCGAACGGATCGATCAGGATGCGCCCCGCATCGACCGCCTCGCGGATGGAGCGATCGGACAGGATCATGGCGCGCCGATGCTACCCGTTCTGACTCACCCCGACCCAGCGCTCAAGCGTGGCCTCGGCGGCACCGGAATCGATGGCCTCGGCCGCGATCACGAGGCCCTCGGCAAGCGACGACGCGCGGCCGGCGACCTCCAGGGCGGCCCCGGCGTTCAAGAGCACGACGTCGCGACGCGGGCCCGGATCGCCGCTCAGCACGCCTCGAGCGAGGTCGGCCGACGCCGCCGGATCGCCGCCACGGAGGTCCTCGACGCTCGCGGGAGCCAGGCCCAGCGTGGCCGGGTCCAGGCGGGACTCCCGCACCTCGGCGTCGCGCACGTCGTAGACCACCGAGGGCGCGGTCGTACTCAGCTCGTCGAGGCCGTCGTCGCCGCGGAAGAGGGAGGCGCGCGTCCCGCGCCGGGCGAGCACCTGGGCCATCAACGGAAGCATGCGCGCATCCGAGCACCCGACCGCCTGGGCGAAGGGGTGCGCCGGATTGGTGAGCGGGCCGAGGAAGTTGAAGACGGTCGGGATCCGAAGCTCGCGCCGCACCGGCCCCGCGTGGCCCATGGCGGGGTGGTAAAGCGGAGCGAAAAGGAACCCGATCCCGGCCTCGACGATGCACCGCTCGACGCCCGCCGCGTCGAGGTCGATCCGCACGCCGAGGGCCTCGAGCACATCGGCGGACCCACAGTGGCTCGAGGCGGCGCGGTTGCCGTGCTTGGCCACGGGCACCCCTGCCCCGGCGGTGACGATGGCCGCGACCGTCGAGATGTTGAACGTGCCGCTGCGATCCCCGCCGGTGCCCACGATGTCGATGACCGGAACAGCTGGCTCGACGGGGTTCGCGAACGCCAGCATGGTGCGCGCGAGGCCCTCCACCTCGTCGACGGTCTCGCCCTTGGTCCGCAGGGCCATCAGGAGCCCCCCGATCTGGCCGGGCGAGGCGTCGCCCGCCATCACGGTGCGCATGGCCTCCGCCGCCTCCTCGGCGCTCAGGGACTCGCGCGCCGACAACCGCAGGAGCAGCTTCGGCCACACATCGGGGTCGGGCTCCATGGTGCGGGAACGCTAGCAGGTCGACCTCGGCCGAACGCGCTCGCTACACTCTGGTCCGGCGGGCGTTGCCGGCCGGATCCGCGGGTGTGGTTCAATGGCAGAACGTGAGCTTCCCAAGCTCGAGACGGGGGTTCGATTCCCCTCACCCGCTCTGAACCCCTGCGCTGCACCGCAAACACGTGCCTCGCCCCGGAGCGTAGCCATGGTGAGGAGGCCGGGGCGTGCTGCGGGCGTTGCTCGACGGTCCTCGGTACGCGTTCAGGCCCCGTCGATCGAGGGGAGGAGGCGCGGGGGACGGCGGGCCCGCGTCGCGAGTTCGAACCCCGAGGCGAGGTCGAGGAGCGGTCCTTCGCTCCACGCGCGGCCGAGGAACGAGACGCCGACCGGGAGCGCCGCGACGAACCCCATCGGCAGGGTGATGCTCGGGTAGCCCGAGACCGCGGCCGGCGAGGAGTTGCCGCCCACGTAGTGATCGCCGTTCACGTGGTCGATCAGCCAGGCCGGGCCCCCGGTCGGCGCGACGATCGCGTCCACGCCCGAGTCGGCGAACGCGGCGTCGAGCCCCTCCTCGCGCGAGAGCCGGCGGCACGTCTCGAGGGCGGCCCCGTAGGCGGCGTCGGTGAGCGGTCCTTTGGCTTCGGCCTTCTCGAACAGGTCCTGGCCGAAGTGCGGGAGCTCCTCGTCGCGGTGAGCCTCGTTGAACGCGATGAGGTCCGCGAGCGCGCGGGGGGCCTCCCCGTCGAGCGTCCCGAGGTAGGCCTCGACGCCCGCCTTGAACTCGTAGAGGAGGACCTCCCACTCGGGCTCCTCCAGCTCAGTCGCGTGCGGGACCTCGACCGGGTCGATCAACGCGGCGCCGGCGGCGCGCATCGCCGCGAGCGCCTCGTCGAAGACCCTATCGACCCCCTCGTGGAAGCCGGCGAGATTCCTCGCCACCCCGATGCGCGCGCCGCTCAGGGCGTCGACGCGGCCGCGCGCCTCGAGCGGCCGCGAGGCGATGGCCGCCAACACGATCGCGGCGTCGGCGACCGTTCGCGCCATCGGGCCGGCCGTGTCCTGGGTGCGCGAGATAGGCACGATGCCGCCCGCATCGACGAGACCAACGGTGGGCTTGATGCCCACGACGCCGCAGAGCGACGAGGGACACACGATCGAGCCGTCGGTCTCCGTGCCGATGGCGGCGGCGCAGAGGTTCGTGGCCACGGCGACCCCCGAGCCCGACGACGATCCGCACGGGCTGCGGTCCAGCGCATAGGGGTTGCGGCATTGGCCCCCACGTGCGCTCCAGCCGCTCGACGCGCCGGTCGATCTGAAGTTGGCCCACTCGGACATGTTGGCCTTGCCGAGCGGGACGGCGCCGGCGTCGCGCAGCCGCGCGAGGACCGGCGCGTCGCGGCGAGGGCGGCTCTGCATGAGGGCGAGCGACCCGGCCGTCGTGCGCATGCCGTCCGCCGAATCCACGTTGTCCTTGACCACGATCGGGATCCCGTGCAGCGGCCCCCGGATGCGGCCGCCACGCCGTTCGTCATCGAGGCCGTCGGCGATCTCCAGGGCGTCGGGGTTGACCTCGATGACCGAACGGAGCTCGGGCCCGACGCGATCGAGGGCATCGATCCGGGCGAGGTAGGCCTCCGTGAGCGTCCGCGCCGTGAGCGCGCCCTCGTCGAGGGCCGCCGAGAGGTCGGCGAAGGTCGCCTCTTCCCAGCCGAAGTCGGCCGCCGCCGCCATCTCAGGAGACTAGCGTGCGATCACCCGAGGTAGCGCTGCGCGGTGGGGCAGATGTCGTTGAGCGGGCACTCCCGGCACCGCGGCGTGGGGGCCTTGCAGATCTCCCGCCCGAGGCGGATGAACGCGACGTGCACCGGGGTGCGCAGCCCGTCGGGCACGAGCTCGTGCAGGAGGCGATCTGCCCGCTCCGCCGAGGCGCCCGGGGAGATCAGCCCGAGCCGTTTGGAGACGCGGTGCACGTGGGTGTCCACCGGAAGGGTGTCGCGGCCGAGCGCGAACGACAGCACCACGGCCGCGGTCTTGGGCCCGATGCCGGGAAGCGTCATGAGGTAGGTGCGCGCGTCCTCGTCGGAGCGGTCGCGGAGCGACGCCAGGTCATACGCGCCCTCGCGATCGTGCACCTCGTGGAGGATGGCCTGGATCCGGGGAGCCTTCGAGTTCGCGAGGCCGCCACTGCGGATCGCATCCGCCACGGACACGGTGTCGGAGGCCTCGATCTGTGCCCAGCCCCGGGGGAAGGCCCGCTTGAGATCGGCAAAGGCCCGCCCGGCGTTCAGGTCGCTCGTGTGCTGGGACAAGACGGTGAGGATCAGCTCGTCGAGCGGATCGACGGCGCGAGGGGGCGAGAGAACGCCGAACCGCTTGCGGAGGCGGTTGAGGATGGTCCGGACCCGGCGACGCTGGGCGGCGGTGGGCTCGACGGCAGGCGCGCTCACGCCGCCGGGGGCGCGTCGCCCCGCGCGGCGTTGCGGAACTGGGTGAGCGAGGGCTCGAAGTGGAGCTTGATGTTCCCGGTGGGCCCATTGCGATGCTTGGCGATGATGAGCTCAGACTCGCGCTTGTGCTCGGGGTCGTTGTCGTCGCGGTGGATGAACATGACGACGTCGCTGTCCTGCTCGATGGCGCCGGACTCGCGCAGATCCGAGAGCTGCGGGCGCTTGTCCGCGCGCGATTCAGGGTTGCGGTTGAGCTGGCTCAGCGCCACCACGGGGATCGACAGCTCCTTTGCGAGGAGTTTGAGCGACCGGCTGATCTCGGCGACCTCCTGCTGGCGGTTGTCCGGGCGCTTGCTGTTCGGGGAGGTCATGAGCTGCAGGTAGTCCACGATGATGACGTCGAGACCCGTGCGGCTCGTTCGCATGCGTCGGGCCTTCGCCCTGATATCCACGATGTTCACGTTGCCCGAGTCCACGATGTTGAGCGGCGCGTCGTGCAGGGTCTCGGCCGCGTGCACCACTCGGGACCAGTCGTCGGGGCCGACCCGCTTGTTGCGGATGCGATCCCAGGGCACGCGCGCCTCGGCGCAGAGCACGCGCATGCCGATCTCAGAACGCGACATCTCCAGCGAGAACACGGCCACGGACTTGCCATCGACGGCGATGTTGCGCGCCATGTTCATGGCGAGGGAGGATTTCCCCACGCCTGGGCGCGCGGCGATGATGATGAGGTTGCCGGGCTGCAGACCGGACATCAGGTCGTCCAGATCGCGGAATCCCGTGGGCAGGCCTGTGTACGCCGAGTCGCGGTTCTGGATCGATTCGAGATCCAGCATCGCTTCGTCGACGAGGTCGCGAAGGATGGCGACCTCGTCCTTGTCCTCACGGCGGGCGACGTCGTAGATGCGCTGTTCGGCGTCGTCGGCCACGCCCTCAGGATCCTCGGGCGCCGTGTAGGCCATCTCCATGATGTCCGCCGCCGCGCTGATCAGCCGCCGCAGCAGCGCGGTCTGGCCCACGATCCGGGCGTAGTGAGCGGCCGACGCTGGCGTGGGCACCTGCTCGACGAGATCTCGGAGGTACAGGGGCCCACCGATCTCGTCGAGGCTGCCCTGGCGCTTGAGCATCTCCACGGCCGTGATGAGATCGACCGGCTCTCCCTTGGCGTAGATGCCTCGGAGCGTCTCGTAGATGCGGGCGTTGGCGCCGCGGTAGAAGTCTTCGGGCTGCAGCAGCTCCACGACGTCCGCGATGGCCTCGGAGGACAACATCATGGCCCCCAACACGGATTCCTCGGCCTCGACGTTCTGCGGGGGGACCCGGCCGTCGCCGCGCGGGAGACGCCGAACCTCTTCAACGACGCGCGCCAACGCTCACCCCCTCCCCGCCGAACCGACAGACGCAGGGACCCTATGCCCGGCGATCGAGAGGTGGCAGTTGAAAAGCTCGGTGGATTGTTCCGCCGCAGGTCGCGCCCGAAGATTCCTTGTCACTCCGTCCGTGACCTGCACTTTCCACATGTGGATAACCATGTGGAACATTGTGAATCACAACGGTGACATTCGGGTGCGACTCATGGGTCTTTGCTGATCAGCCGATGCGGTCCACCAGGTACCTCACCAACCCCACCTTGCGGCACCCCAGGTCGCGCAGGATCGGGCTCGACAGCTCGCCGCCGTGCGCGACGAGCGCGGGCGTGCCCCGCGCCAACGCCTCTTCCCATGCCGCACCCAGGATGGACGTCATGGCCCCGCGGCCACGCTCCGTCGCAAGGGTGGCCAGGCCTCCCACGTACGCTCCGTGTCGCGAGAACCAGGCGTGGCCCGTGGCGACCGGGCGGCCCCCGTCCGCCGCCAGGAATCGGGTCGTGTGCGATCCCGCCCCTTCCGCGAGGAAGGTGGCCTCCGCGCGGGAGCGTTCGTCCTCGGCGTCCTCGAGCGACCAGCCGAAGGCGGCCACCGAGACCTCGATGGAGGCGCGCAGGTCCTCGAGCGAGGCCACGCGCCGGACCTCGAGGGCCGCGGCAGACTCGCGCAGGGGCGGGCGCTCTAGGAGCAGCGCGTCGGACGTCCCCGTGTCCTCGAGGCCGTGGCCCCGGAGTCGCGCGACCAGGTCGGGCGGGGTCGCCGCGTCGCTCACGACCCAGACCGCGGCCGATCGGCCCCGCTCACGCATCCGTAAGCGGACATCGGCCAGCGCCGCCGCGACGCCGTCCTCGGCCAACCGCGGCCGGCCCACCAGCGTCGACCAGTCGTGTCCTCCCGGCGAGAAGGCGAGCATGAACCGCGCATCGTCGATCCGTTCCTCGTCGGGCTCCGGCGCGACGTATCCCAGGGGGTCCAAGGCGAAGCGGATCCGTTCCTCCTGGGACGCGGCCATGGGGCGCGAGTGTAGACCCGGCCGGCGCTCAGCCGGCCTGGGCGAACCACCGCGCGATCTCGACCTGGGCCAGATCGACGTCGTCCCCGGGGCCGTCCGCGCTGTCGTCGAAGGCCCACGCGAGCGTCTACGTCGGCCCCCAGCGTCTGGCGCGATCGCCGTCGATGTCGAGCTGGGATGTGAGGCGGTCGAGGGGGTAGGGGTCGCCCACCTCGAGGCCCCACGTCTCTGCGCAGGCAGCGACGAGGCCCGGCAGGCGCTCCAACCACCGGCGTCCGGACGACGACCCGCCCAGCCACGACAGGCCCGGGTGCTCCATCACGACCGGAGCATGGCCCTCAACCCTCCGGGACGACCTCCACGGTGACCACCGGGTCGACGTCGGTGAACAGGTGGACCTTCACCTCGTGCGTGCCCACCGAACGGATGGGTTCGTCAAGGTGCACGTCCTTGCGCTCGACGGTGACCTCGGCCTGCGCGAGCATCGCCACGGCGATCTGGTCGGCGGTGACCGACCCGAAGAGCTTGCCTTCCTCGCCGGCGCGGGCCGCGACGGTGAGGGGCCCCGCGGCGATGAGCTTGGAGGCAATCGCCTCGAACTCGCCCTTCTGCGCGTATTCGCGCCGCTCGTGGGCGCGACGCATGCTGTCTGCCTGCTCGCTCGCGTCCTTGTGCGCCTTGACGGCGATGCCACGAGGAACGAGGTAGTTGCGCGCGTAGCCGTCGGCCACTTCGATCACGTCCCCGGGGACGCCGAGCTTCTCGACGGGCTTCTGCAGGATGATCTTCATCGCGCCGAATAGGGGAGCAGCGCCATCTCGCGAGCGCTCTTGACGGCCAGGGCCACGTCGCGCTGGTGCTGCACGCAGTTGCCCGTGACCCGACGGGCGCGGATCTTCCCGCGCTCGGACACGAACTTGCGCAGCATCATCATGTCCTTGTAGTCCACGTATTCGATCCGGTCCTTGCAGAAGATGCACACCTTGCGCTTCTGCTTCTTCTGCCAGGCCTTGTCGTCCTTCTCCCGCTTGGGGCGCCGGGCCCCCCCGTCGCGTCCTTTCCCTTTACCCGCCATCCAGTGGTGTCTCCTCGTTCGCAGGGGCGCCACCCACCGGCGCAGCAACCCGGTCGCCCCAGTCGCCCGAGGAGGACGAGTTGGAACGGGCGGTCTTCTGCACGCTGGCCGTAGCCCACTTCAGGCTCGGGCCGACGTCGTCGGCCTCGATCTCGATCATCGATCGCTTCTCGCCTTCCTGGTTCTCCCAAGAACGCTGCTTGAGACGGCCGGTCACCACGACCCGCGTCCCGCGCGTCAGCGACTCCGCCGCGTTCTCGGCCAGGTTGCGCCAAACGTTCACGCGGAAGAACGACGTGTCGCCGTCGGACCAGTTGCCCGCGGCGTCGCGGATCCGGGTGCTGTGCGCGACCGTGAAGTTCGCCACCGCCGCCCCATTGGCCGTGTAGCGCAGCTCGGGGTCGTCGGTGATGTTGCCCACGATGGTGATCTGGTTGTCGCTCGACATATCGGCGTCACGTCTCCTCGTTCGGTGCGCGCACCGGCCCTCAGGCCGGAGCGGGGGAAGCAGCGGACTCTTCTCGGGCTCCCTGCTCCTGGTCCTTCGTTTGGTCCTTCGTTTGGTCCTTCGTTGGGTCCTTCGTCCGGTCGTCCTTCTGGTCCTTTGGGGCCTTCTTCGCGGGCGGGAGGATCACCTTGAAGCGGATGACCTCGTCGGCCAGGTTCAAGACGCGCTCCAGCTCGCTTAGTGCCGAGGGTTCGGCGGTGAAGTTCACCACCACGTAGTAGCCCTCGTTCAGGTGCTGCAGCTCGTAGGCGAAGCGCCGCCGGCCCCAGCGGTCGATGTTGGATACCTCGCCCTCGGCGGCGCCGGCCACCTTGGCGATGCGGTCGACCGCCGTGGACACGACGGACTCGTCGGCCTCGGCGGGCAGGATGAGCATGATCTCGTACTCCCTCAATCGTTCACCTCCTCTGGGCTAGACGGCCCCCTCGGATGAGAGGGAGCAGAAGGGATGAGGGTCGTCCAGCAGTGTACGGCAACGCCATCGACGCTAGCACCGAGGGGTGACACGGGCCTCGGGCGTCACCTGCACGTCAAGGGGCGAGACCGGCGCTCGAACCGCGTTGCACGAACGTCGCGGGGATGAGGCGCGAGCGATCGGGGGATCCTCGCCCCAGCACCAGATCGATCAGCATGCCGGCAGCCTCCTCGCCCAGAGCGCCGGGATCGAAGTCGATGGTGGACAGCGCCGGACGGCATCCCAACCCGGATCCGTCATCGCCGGCGGCTGCGAGCAGAAGGTCCTCGGGCACCCGGAGGCCTCGTTCGCGTGCGAGCTCGCTGAGCGCGCTGCCGAGCGATTCGTAAAGCGAGAAGACCGCGTCGGGACGGTCGCGGCCCTCGAGCAGGTCCTCCAGATCCGAGCGCGCGGTCGCGAGGTCGGTGACCTCGACGATCACGGGGGCGACGCCGTGGGCCGAACACCAGTCGCGGTAGGCGGCGAGCGCCGCGTCATGCCAGGTGGTGGGCCACGACGCCGAGGCCAGCGCCACCCGACGGGCACCGCGCTCACGCAGGTGATCGAGGACCTCGAGGACCGCGGCGGCGTTGTCGTTGTCCACCCAGGAGCCGGCGACGCCGGGCGCCCGGCCGATCGAAACGAGGCGCACGCCGTGGGCCGCGATCTCGGGCAGGTTCGGATCCTCGGCGATCGGCTCCACCACGATGGTGCCGTCCAGCGGCAGCCGGGCCCACACCTGCGGCCCCGCGACCGGCGGGACCACCACGAGCGCGTATCCGTCGCGCATGGCGCGCTGCGTCGCCGCGTTGACGATCGCCATGTACCAGGAGATGTCGAGGAAGCCGGTGCTGATCGCGTCGGGGACCGAGAACGCGATCCCCAGGACCCCGGTCCGGCCCGCGGCGAGCCCGCGGGCCACGGCGCTCGGGCGATACCCCATCTCGAGCGCGATGCCGCGCACCCGTTGCCTCGTCGCCTCCGGCAGCCGGCCTTTGCCCGACAACGCGTGAGACACCGTCGTGGTGGAAACCCCGGCCGCGCGCGCCACGTCCTTGATCCCCACCCCGCCCGCGCCCATCGCGGCGGAGCATACCGGTATCGTTTCCGGGCACGCGGGTAGACTCCCGGAGACGAACAGGCCGTGCACTTCTGAGGAGGCGCGAGCGATGACCGTTTCGATCCACGACCTGCGAGCTTGGAAGGCGGAGGGCAGGCGCTTCGCCATGCTGACCGCCTACGACCATCCCACCGCCCAGATCCTGGACGCCGCCGGGATCCCCGTGCTGCTCGTGGGCGATTCCGTCGGGCGCAACGTCCTGGGCTACCCGAACGAGCTCCCCGTGACCATGGACGAGATGCTGCACCACGTGAAGGCCGTCGCGCGAGGCGCCTCCCAGGCCCTGGTCGTGGGGGACCTCCCGTTCATGTCCTACCAGGCATCCTTGGAGGACGGGGTGCGCAATGCCGGGCGCATGATCAAGGAAGGCGGTGCGCATGCGGTGAAGCTCGAGGGCCCGCAGATCGACCTCGTTCACCGGCTCGTGGAGATCGGCATCCCTGTGATGGCGCACGTGGGCCTGACGCCGCAGTCGGTGCACGGGCTGGGTGGGTATCGCGTCCAGGGCCGCGGCGAGGCCGCGCAAGGCGTGCTGGAGCAGGCACAGCAGCTCGAGAAGGCGGGCTCGTTCTCGATCGTGCTCGAGGCGATGCCCTCCGAGCTCGCCGGCGAGATCTCAGCCTCGGTCCAGATCCCTACGATCGGGATCGGCGCCGGCCCGGCCTGCGACGCGCAGGTCCTGGTCATCAACGATCTCCTCGGGCTCACGGAGCGTCCGCCGCGGTTCGCGAAGGCCTACGCGAACCTGCGCGCGGTGATGACCGAGGCCGTTCGCTCGTTCAGCGACGACGTGGCGGTCGGAACGTTCCCCGACGACGACCACAGCTACCGGTAGGGCGTCGCGCGAGCAAATCCCGGGAGGCGGACGGGCCGGCCCTACACTCGCGCGTATGGGACCCACCCGCGGCCGCTGGGCATCCTTCGCGGCCCTCGTGGCCGGGGCAGCCGCGTTCACGGCCCTGGTGAGCGTCCCCGGCAAGAGCGACTTCACCACGCTCGCGGTCGCGGGAGCGGCCGCCATCGGATGCCTCGCGGTGGCGGCCCTGTCGTGGACGCGCTACCGGGCGGGCCGCGACCCGCGCGATCTCTTCGTGGCGGCGGCGTTCGCCGTGCTCGCCGTCCAAGGCGCGCTCTTCGGGGTTGGCTGGCCCCTCGCGAACGACCGGCTCGGCTTCTTCGGGATCTTGAGCGGCGACCAGGTCCCCGAGATCGCGCGGGTCGGCGTGCGCGTGAACGGAGCGACGGGCGCTGCCGGCGTGTACGCGTGGCAGGTGGGATGGATCCTCGCCTGCTCGCTCCTCGTGCTGGGCTCGCCGTGGGAAGACCGGCGGGGCCGGGCGCCGGTATCCCCGCTCACCGTGCTGGGGGGAAGCATCGCGATGCTGGGGGCCGCGGACCTGCTGCTCCTGTGGCTCGCCCTCCGGGCGGCCGGGGGCAGGTTCGCCCGGACGATCGCGCCGGTCGATCTGGGGATCCTCGGGTGGGTGTTCGCCCTGACGGTCACCGGGCTGGCCGTGCTGGCGGCCGCGCGGACCTGGGGCGCGCGCTTCGGCGTTCGTCCCTCGCGCGCCTGGCTCACCGTCGCCTACCTGCTCGCCGCGTCCCTCGCGATCGTCGTGGCCCTTCACCCCACCCCGGGGACGCTGTTCGTCCAGCCCGGCGACCTGCTCGGCGTGGTGATCCCCGCCCTCGTGTTCGTGGGCCTGCTCATCGACCAGCGCACCGCAGCATCGCGTCAGCGGCGGACCACCGACAGGGCGGAGGAAGTGCTCGGCGGGCGGGCGGAGATCGCCTCCATGATCGCGCACGAGGTCCGCGGACCGGCCGCGACCGTGCGGGGCATCGCCGGCACGTCCCTCGCGAACTACGACCGGCTCTCCGACGACGAGCGCAGGGAGTTCCTCGGCATGATCGAGCAGGAATCGCGGCGCTTGATGGGCACCGTGGACCAGATGTCGCTCGCGCTGAAGATCGACGCCGGGTCGCTGCGGCTCAGCCTGATGCCCCAGGATCTCGAGGCGGTCGTGCGGGCCGGCGTGGAGGCGGTCGGCGCGGCGGAGGGCCGCGTGGACGTGGATGCGGAGGCCGAAATCGTGGTGAGCGCCGACCGCACCCGCCTGGCCGAGGTCGTCCGTCAGCTGGTGGACAACGCCGCGAAATACTCCCCGCCGGGGCAGAGCATCCGGGTTCGCACCTACCGCGAGGGGCGGGCGGCCGTGGTCGAGATCGCCGACCGCGGCTCGGGGATCCCCGCCGGTGAGCGCGAACACGTGTTCGAGAAGTTCCCCAACTGGCGCCCTCCCGGCTACGAAGAGCGGCCGGGAACCGGGCTCGGGCTCTTCATCTGCAGGGGCCTGATTGCCGAACACTCGGGGGAGATATCCGTAGAGGGCGAGCCGGACGGCGGTACGATGCTCCGCGTTCGGCTCCCGGCTGAGGGGTAGGCGGGTGGGAGACAAAGCACGCCGCGTCACGTTGTTGATCTGCGACGACCATAAGATCCTCACCGATGCCCTCGCCACCGTCGTGGGCCTGGACGAGACGTTGCAGCTGGTCACGGCCCCCGTGCACGACCCGGAGACGGCGATCGAGCTGTGCACCGAGCACCTGCCCGACGTCGTGCTCATGGACATCATGTTCAAGGGCGGCGGGATGTCCGGCATCGACGCCACCCGCAAGATCAAGGAGGTCTCTCCTTCCACCAAGGTCGTGATCATGACCGCGCACGACGACGACCGGCTCATGGTCGAGGCCGTGGAGGCGGGCGCCTCGGGGTTCCTGGGCAAGGACGAGGCGGCGGAAGAGCTGCTCTCAGCCGCCAAGGCGGCCGCCGACGGTGAGGTCCTGATCGACCCCGGCACGCTCACGCGCCTGCTCGCGCAGGTCGCCCGCGAGCGCGCGGAACAGCGAGACGCGCAGATGCTCCTGAACGACCTCACCGACCGGGAGCGAGAGATCCTGCAGCTGCTGGCCGAAGGCATGCGCAACGACGACATCGCCTCGAAGCTCTTCATCAGCCCGCAGACCGTGCAGACCCACGTGCGGAACATCCTCGGCAAGCTGCGGGTGCACTCGAAGCTCGAGGCGGTCGCCTTCGCCGTGAAGCACGGCGCGATCACGGTCTGAGCGGGGCATCGTCCTGCGACCCCCGGACTTACCCGAGAGCGGGTATGCAGCCACGACGCCCGGATGCCGTTACCTCCCCAAGACAGGCGGGACACCACCCCCTCGGCGGCCCGCCCGGCGACGATCCACCGTCGGAGCCCCCACCCCCTCGGGGGCTCCGGACAAGCGAAGAGCCCGAGTCCACCCCTCCCGGACTCGGGCTCTTTCCTTGTGTGCGGCAGTCAACCCCAGGGTCAGCTGAGCCGATGATCAACCCATGGGATCCGAACCCGCCTTCGACCTGCTCGCCTTCTCCGACCGGCTCGGTGAGCCCGCGGGAGAGGTCCTGGCGCCACTGCCGGGGTCCGCTCACGGCGCGGACGCCGACGGCCCCATGACGCCCGATCAGACCGAGCACCTCAACCACCTGCTCCGTCGGTCGGGCCGACCGGTGGCCTCGACCGAGCTGACGTTCACCCAGGCGAAGGCGCGGATCGCCGCGCTCATCCACGAGCTGGGCTGAGCGCGATCAGCCCAGGGCCGCGCGGCGCACCTTGCCCGAGGATGTTCTGGGGATCTCGGGCACCAGCACGACCGCTCGCGGCGCCTTGAAGCGCGCGATCCGCTCCGACGCCCAGGCCCGTAGTTCGTCGATCCCCGGCGGATCGTCGATGACCGCCGGGACCACGTAAACCACCACCTCCGATCCCCAATCGGCCTGCGGGCGGCCCGCGACCGCGATGTCGCGCACCTTGGGGTGGTCCTGCAGGGCCCGCTCGACCTCCTCGGGCCAGATCGCCTCCCCGCCGGAGCGGATCAGGTCGTCCGCCCTCCCGAGAACCTCGAGCCGGCCGCCCGCGAACGCACCCCGATCGCCGGTACGCAGCCACCCGTCCGTCGTGAAGGCGGCCCCGGTGGCGGCGGGGTCTCCGCAGTAGCCCTCCATCATCGTGGGGCCGCGGAGCTCGATCCCCCCGTCCGGGTCGAGCCGGATCTGGGTGTTCCCGAACGGGCTTCCGTCGTAGACCACGCCGCCGCACATCTCCGTCATGCCGTAAGTCGTGATCACGCGCGCGCCACGCGCGCGCGCAGCCGCGGCGACGCCCGGGTCCAACGCCGCGCCGCCCACGAGCAGCGTCAGCTCGTCCATGGCGACGCCGGCCTCGAGCATCCGCCGCACCATGGCCGGGACGAGGGAGACGAACGCGCCGCCCGCGGCGCTCTCGGCCACGCGCTCGGGGTCGAATCGCTCGTGCACGATCACGGGCGCCCCCAAGATGGCGCCGCGCAGCAGGACCAGGAGCCCGCCGACATGGGCAGGAGTGAGGCAGGCGATCCACGGCGTGGCCTCGTCCGCGCCGAGCGCGATCGCCGAGCCCTGCACCGCCTCGGTCACGGCCGCCCGCGACAGCTCCGCGAGCCGAGGGACGCCGCCGGTGCCCGACGTCGCCACCACGACGGCCACCTCGGCCGCCACCCGCCGTCCCGGGTAGGCGGTCTCCCCCAACCGCTCCATCACGGTGGTGGGCTGCGCCCGTTCCAGGATGGCGCGGCGCTCCTGCCTGCTGAGGCGGACGTCCACCGGCAAGAACGGGACGCCTCGCCACCAGAGGTCGCCCACGATCTCGAGCCAGGCCTCCCCGGGTGGGAGGTCGATGGCCACGAGCTCGCCCGGCCCGCCGGTTCGATGATCAGGGACGCGCATCGCCGAAAGGCTCGCGCGCCGCTGAACTCACCCTCGCACCACGAAGTCGACCGAGGCCACGGGTCGATAGCTGTCGTTGGTGAGGTAGTACGCGGTGTAGCGCCCTCGCGGCAGCGGCCAGCGATGGTCCGCGCGCCGGTCGAAGGCCGCCGATCCGGCCACCGTGGCACGCGTGTAGACGTAGCCCGCGTAGGAGGCGACGGCGGGGTTCGCGTCGCGCGCGTACACGCCCACCCAGTCGAACCGGTTGCCCGGGGCCTGGGTCCAGGAGAAGCGAAGCGGCGCCCCGACGGCGTAGCGATGCTTCGTGGTGGTGAGCACCGGCGGCGACCCAGGGGTTCGGGTCCAAAAGGCGGTGCGCGACAGCGCGGCGTCGGCCGCGTCTACGAGCACGGCGTCGTAGGCCCCGGCGGCCAGGGATGAGGTGGGCAGGAGCACCGAGCCGTCCACCGGCTGGCCTCCGGGCGTCGGGACGGCCTCCAGGGCGTCCGTTGCGGGGTCCCCGCCCCGGGGGACGACCACGACCCGTTCCCCCGCGGCGCCGGGCGCGTGGTACGTGATCGTCAGATCCGTGCCTACGCCGAGCAGGCGGCGGGAGGACGCCACCATGACCGGCGGCGTGGCCGGGGTTACGTCCAGTGTCGAGACGACCGCACGATGGTCGCTCCCCCATGGCCGAACGCCGATGTCGACCTCGGGTCCGCCCCGCTCGCCGACGATCTCGCTCGCGGTGGCGCTCGCGGGCCCCGTCATCCAGATCTGGTCGATCCGGTCCCGCGGCGCGTCACGGCGCGGGTTCCAGCTGGTGGCCGAGCGTGGACGGCCGGAAGGCCACGTCAGACCGGGTCGTGCGAGCGGGTTCGGATACACCTGGCGGTAGCTGTCGGCGTAGCCGTGGCCGAGCAGGTAGGCGGACACCGGCCACCTGATGGGGAACCGGTTCTGCGGTCGCGCGCCGACGGTGGCCGCCGTGTAGTCCTGCATCGAGGGAGCGTTGAAGTCGCCCATGACGACCGAGGGGATCCCGGCCGTCGCGACCGGCGCCAGCGCATGCACGAACGGCCGGATGCCCGGGAGGCGCAGCGCCCGCTCCCTGCGCAGGACCCGCCGGCGGCTCCACCCGTCGAGGAGGCGCCGGGGCCCGTACTCGGACGAAGACAGGTGGATGTTCCCCACGGCCACCACCCTGCCCGGCGCCGTCTGCACGAACAGGTAACGGCCGTTGCCGCCGGGGGGATCGATCAGCGGATATCTCGAGATCACGTCGAGACGCGTGTTCGCGTAGGGGTACCCAGCCTCCTTCGCCAACCGTCGCAAGTGCGAGTAGGCCTCGTTCACGCCCACCACGTCCGCGTGGGCTCGCATAACGCCCTTCACGATCTGCTCGAAGTCGATCACCGTGCCGCCGTACTCGATGTTGAACGTCATGAATCGCAGGCTGAGCACCGAGGAGGGGGCGCGCCGCCCCGCGCCCGCCGAGGTGGGGACGAGGGCGACCCCCAGGATCAGGGCGAGCGCCGTCGCGACGCGAGCGAGCCGAGCGTGCGGGCGGACGCGGGAGGCAGCCATCGCGGCGACGGTAGCACGCGATCCTCACCACCCGATAGGCACGCTCGGGCGTCACGGGCGCGTCCGGTAGGCTGAACGCCAACCATCCGAGCTGAAACTCTGGGAGTGACCGGTCACATGGATTGGACCCCGTCAGGCACGTACGAGGACATCCGCTACGAGACCGCCGAAGGCATCGTCAAGATCACCATCGACCGGCCCGAGGTCCGCAACGCCTTCCGGCCGCGGACCACGCGGGAGCTGATCCAGGCCTTCGACGCCGCGCGCGACGACCCGAGCGTCGGAGTCATCATCCTCACCGGCGAGGGCACGGATGCCTTCTCGAGCGGCGGAGACCAGAAGATCCGGGGCGACGACGGCTACGTCGACGAGCACGGGGTGGGCCGACTCAACGTGCTCGACCTGCAGGTGCAGATCAGGCGGTGCCCGAAGCCGGTCGTGGCGATGGTCGCGGGCTACGCGATCGGCGGAGGCCACGTCCTGCATCTGTGCTGTGACCTCACGATCGCCGCCGAGAACGCGCGCTTCGGACAGACCGGCCCCCGGGTGGGGTCGTTCGACGCCGGGTACGGGATCAACCTGCTCGCGCGCCAGATCGGCGAGAAGCGCGCGAAGGAGGTCTGGCTGCTCTGCCGCCAGTACGACGCCGCGACCGCTCTCGATTGGGGACTCGTGAACGCCGTCGTTCCTCTCGGGGAGCTCGAGGAGGAGACCGTGCGGTGGTGCCGGGAGATGCTCGGGTTCTCGGCCCTGGCGCTGCGCCTGCTGAAGGCGGGCGCGAACGCAGGCACGGACGGGCTCGCGGGCGTCCAGCAACTCGCCGGCGACGCCACCTTGCTCTACTACATGAGCGAGGAGGCCCAGGAGGGTCGCGACGCGTTCCAGGAGAAGCGCGAGCCCGACTTCAGGCGCTTCCCCCGGCGCCCGTGAGCGAGGGTCCCTCCGCCCGGGGGCGGGCAACGTCCGGGGGCGAGCACCGGGGATCGGCCGAAGATTGGTGGCGCGGGGCGCGCCCGCGAACGCTCGGGGCCGGGCTCGTCCCGGTGATCTTGGGCACGGCGGCCGCCGGTCACGTGATCGCGTGGCGGTTCGCGGCCGCGCTCCTCGTGGCCGCCGGCCTGCAGATCGGCGTGAACTACGCCAACGACTACTTCGATGGCGTGCGCGGCGTGGACACACAGGAGCGGACCGGTCCGCCCCGGATGACGCAGACGGGTGCGGCGAGTCCGCGCGCCGTGCTGACGGCAGCCCTGATCGCCCTGGCGATCGCGGCCATAGCGGGGCTCGCCCTCGCGCTCGCCACGCAGCCGCTGTTGGTCCTCGGGGTGGGGGCCCTGGCGCTCGCCGCGGCGCTCCTGTACTCCGGGGGACCGCGGCCCTACGCCGGGCTCGGCCTGGGCGAGGCGATGGTGTTCGTGTTCTTCGGGCTGATGGCGACCTGCGGCTCCGCCTACGTGATGGTGGAGACGATCCCGGCCGCGGCGTGGTGGTCGGGAGCGGTGATGGGCTTCCTCGCCGTCGCGATCCTCGTGGCGAACAACCTGCGCGACATCGCCACCGACGCCGCGAGCGGCAAGCGCACGCTCGCCGTGCGGATCGGCGACGCGCGGACCCGCACGTTGTACCGAGCGTGCATGGTGGCCGCGGGCCTCACGATCGTCGTGGGCGTGGCGATCTTCATCGTGAACGAACGCTACGGCATCACACAGTGGGCGCTGTTCGGCCTGCTGGCCTGGCTACCCGCGATCAAGCCGATGGAGCTCGTGGGATCGGCGAGGGGCCGCGACCTGATCCCGGTGCTCACCGGGACCGCCCTCACGCACGCGGCCTGCGGGTTGCTCATGAGCCTGGGCCTCGTGCTCTGGCACGCCCAGCAGGTGATCCCGGCCCGGGTGGTGGGGGGCTGAGGTGAGCCAGGCCGATGTCGCGTACGCGTGCGCGGTCGGGCTCGTGGACGAGCTCGCGCTGGGCGGCGTCCGCACGGCGTGCCTCTCGCCCGGGTCGCGCTCGACCCCCCTGGCCATCGCGCTCGCGCGGGATCCGCGGATCGAGCTCCACGTGCACCTCGACGAGCGGTCGGCCGCGTTCTTCGCGTTGGGCGTCGCCAAGGCGCTGCGCCGGCCCGCGGCCGTGCTGAGCACGAGCGGGACCGCCGCGGCCGAGTTGTTCCCCGCGGTGGTGGAGGCCTCGCAGTCCCGGATGCCGCTGCTGCTGCTCACCGCCGACCGGCCGCCGCACCTGCGGGGCACCGGCGCCAACCAGACGATCGACCAGGCGGAGCTCTTCGGAGGTTACGCGCGCGCGTACCTCGAACCGCCCGTGCCTGCCGTGCTCGAGCATCCGCAGGAGTGGCGACGCGCGGCGCGGGCCGCGCTCGGCGCGTGCGGCGGTGTCACGCCCGGCCCCGTCCAGATCGACTGCCCCTTCGACGAGCCACTCGTCCCGCGGGATCTCGACGTCCCCACGGGCGAGCCGCTCGGACCGCCGGGACGCCGGGACGCGAACCCCGCCCCGAGCGACCGGGAGGTAGACGCGGTAGCGCGTGAGATCACCGGCCGCCGGGGCGTCGTCGTGATCGGGGGGGCCACGTGGATGCCCCCCGGGGCCACCGCCATCCTGGCGGAACGGCTGGGATGGCCGGTGATCGCGGAGCCCACGTCGAACGTGCGGCGTCCGGGGCAGGCGCTCGGAGCAGGCCAGGCCCTGCTCGCCTCCTCGGTGTGGCTCGACGCGCACCGACCCGACGTGATCCTCCAGGTGGGCGCAACGCCGACCACGCGGGCCACCCATCGATTCGTGGCGCGCGCCGAGCGGTTGATCGTGGTCGACGTCCACCACCTCGAGCCCGATCCGCACCACAGGGCGGACCTGCGCGTGCGCGCCGACCCCGAGCGTCTGGCTGAGGCCCTCCGCGACGTCGAGTCGGCAGGGAGGCCGTGGCTCGAGGAGTGGCGCCTCGCCGACGCGGCGACGCGGCGCGCGCTCGACGACGTACTGGATCGATCCGGGCGGCCGACGGGGCTGCAGATCGCGCGGGACGTCGCCGCCGCGGTGCCGTCCCCCGGGACCCTGTTCGTGGGCAATTCGCTCCCGATCCGCGACCTGGACCTGGCCATGGCGCCGCGCGACGGGCTCGAGGTCCTGGCGAACCGGGGCGCGAGCGGCATCGACGGCCTGGTCTCGACCGCGCTCGGGATCGCAGCCGCGGGGCCGCGTCCGACGGGGCCCGTCCTCACGGTCGCGTTGATCGGCGACCTGAGCCTCCTGCACGACGCCGGGGCGCTGCTGTGGAACGCGCGTCGTGGCGCGCACCTCACGCTCGTGGTGATCAACAACGGCGGCGGCCAGATCTTCGCGTCCCTCGGGCAGCGGGACCTACCCGAGCTCGAACCCCTGTTCGTCACGCCCCACGGACTGGACCTCGGCGAGCTGTGCGTGGCGGCGGGCGCCGCGCACACGCGCGTGAGCGACACGGGGGCGCTGGGCCCCTCCCTCGCCCGCGCGATCACGCACGGCGGCGTGCAGGTGGTGGAGGTCATGGTCGACGCCGACCTCGACCGGGCGCAGCACGTACAGGTCCAGGACGCCGTCGACTCCGCGCTCGCGGAGCTCCGCCCGTGAGCTCGATCCGCGTCGCGGGTCCCGACGATGCGGACGAGCTCGCGCGGTTGCGGTGGCACCGCTGCGCCGAGGATGAGCCGGACATCGAGGAGACTTCGAGGTCTGCCGGGCACGGTTCTTCGGCTTCGCCGACCGGGCGATGGCACGGCGGCCGGCCTGCGCCTGCGCGCGGCGACGAGTTGGCATAGCGTTCCCAACGTCAGAGCCGAAGGAGGCCCCCGTGGTCATCGTGCGCAGCTTGTTCCCCGACGTGGACATCCCGAACGTGCCGCTAGCGGGCTTCGCGCTGGAGCACGCGGCCGCGCGCGGAGAAAGGGCCGCGCTGATCGATGGCCCCACGGGGCGCGCGATCTCGTACGCACAGCTGGGAGGCATGGCGCGCGCGATGGCCGCCGGCCTCGCCGCGAGGGGCTTCGCCCCGGGCGACGTCTTCGCGATCTTCGCGCCCAACCTTCCGGAATACGCCGTGGCTTTCCACGGCGTCGCGGCGGCGGGGGGAGCCAACACCACGATCAACTCCCTCGCGTCCGTCGAGGAGGTCGCCTCGCAGCTGCACGCCACCCGTGCACGGTTCCTCCTCACCGTCGAGCCGTTCCTCGACCGCGCGCTCCCCGCCGCGCGCAAGGCCGGCGTGGAGGAGGTCTTCCTGCTGGACCGCGAGCCGCATGAGGGCACCACTGCCTTCGCGGAGCTCTTGGGCGACCCTGCCGACGCGCCCGCGCTCGGGCTCGATCCCGCTGCGGCCGTCGCGGCGATGCCGATGTCCAGCGGGACCACCGGCTTCCCCAAGGTGGTGCAGCTCACGCACCACAACCTCGTGGCCAACACGGTCCAGTCGAGCGCGGCCATCGACCTCACCGAGCGGGACGTGATGATCGGCATCCTGCCGTTCTTCCACATCTACGGGATGACGGTGCTCGTGAACCTCGCGCTCTGGCGGGGCGCCACCGTGGTCACGATGCCCCGTTTCGAGTTGGACACGTTCCTGCGGCTGATGCAGGACCATCGCGTGACCTACGCGTGCCTCGTGCCGCCGATCGTGCTCGCGCTCGCGAAGCACCCCGACGTCGACCGCTACGACCTGAGCGCTCTGGAGTTCGTGATCAGCGGCGCGGCGCCGCTCGACGCGGGGATCGCGCAGGCGGCGGGCGCGCGGCTGGACTGCCAGGTGCTGCAGGGCTACGGCCTCACCGAGACGAGCCCGGTGCTCTCGGCGCCGCTGCGCGATCCGGCGCGCGCGAACCCGGCATCGGTGGGCTTGATCCTGCCCGACACCGAGATCCGTATCGTGGCCTTGGCCGACGACGCGGAGGACCCGCCGGTGGGCGTGAACGGCGAGATCTGGGCGCGCGGGCCCCAGGTCATGAAGGGCTACCTCGACGACCCCGAGGCGAACGAGTGGATCTTCCCCGGCGACGGGTGGCTGCGCACCGGTGACATCGGACACGTAGACGAGGACGGCTACCTCTACGTGGTGGACCGGCTGAAGGAGCTGATCAAGTACCGCGGGTTCCAGGTCCCGCCCGCCGAGCTCGAGGCGCTCTTGCTTCAGCACCCGGGCGTGGCCGATGCCGCCGTGATCCCCGCACCCGACGCCAATGCCGGCGAGGTGCCCAAGGCCTTCGTGGTGAAGACCGAGGGCGCGCGGCTCACCGAGGGCGAGGTGATGTCGTTCGTATCCGAGCGGGTGCCGTCCTACAAGAAGGTGCGGCGCGTGGAATTCATCGACGAGATCCCGCGATCGCTCAGCGGCAAGATCCTGCGGCGCCTCCTGGTGGAACGCGAGCGCGGCGGCTCCCCGGCTTCTCCCTAGCCGCCGATCAGGCGATGCGCGAGGCGGAACAGGAGCACGCTCACCAGGACCATCGCGAGGCCGATCGGCAGCAGCACGAACGAGCCGGCCCCGACCAGCGCCGACCCGGCGAGGACCAGCCCCAGTCCCGCCCCGAGCACCGCGACCACCTTCACGACGACGGGGTAGGCGGTGGTGGGCTTCGGTTCCCGGGCCATGGTCGAGCTTAGCCCCACCGCAGCGCGTCGAGGAACGCCCGGAACTTCCGCTCCGTCTCCTCGAGCTCGGCCGCGGGGTCGGAGTCCGCGACGATGCCGGCGCCGGCGAACAGGCGGGCCTCGTCACCGCGCATGCGGGCGCAGCGAAGCGCGATCGCCCAGGTCCCGTCGCCGTTGGCGTCCATCCACCCCACCGCGCCCGCGTACGCGCCGCGCGGGACGGGCTCGAGGTCGCGGATCACCCGCATCGCTGCCTCCCGCGGCTCGCCGCACACGGCCGGGGTGGGATGGAGCAGGCTCACGAGCTCGAGGGCGTGCGGCGCAGGGTCGCGCAGGGTTCCGCGGAACCGGGTGGACAGGTGCCACACGTTCGCGGTCTCCAACAGGACGGGCTCCGGGTCCCACGTGAGGCGCTCGCAGACGGGTCCGAGCGTCGCCGCGACGGTCTCGACGACGATCCGGTGTTCCTCGCCGTCCTTCGCGGAGGCCATCAGCCGCTGCGCCGAGGCGGCGTCCTCGGATGCGTCGCCGTACCGCGGCGCCGAGCCGGCGAGCGGGTTCGCGCTCACCTCGCGCCCGGCCCGGGACACCAACAGCTCCGGGCTCGCGCCCACCAGCACCGCCCCGCCGTCGACCGGGGCGGCGAAGGCGTAGCCGTGGGGCTCGGCCGCGCGCAACCGGAAGAGCAGCGCTCGGGGGTCGAGCTCGCGTCCGGCGACGAGCGCCACGGAGCGGGCGAGCACGACCTTGCGAAGGCCGCCGGCGCGGACCCGTTGGACCGCGGACGCGACGGCGCGCTCGTACGCATCGGGCAACGGCTCGGGGCGGATCTGCATGCCGCTGAACGGCTCGTGCGGAGCTGCCCGCCCGACGAAGCGCCGGGTGGGCCGTGGCGCGGGTTCCTCACCAGGTCGCGCGAAGTCGATCGCCCAGGTCTCCCCTTCGTGGTCTCGACGCACGGCTCGGCGGGGGATCTGGAACCAGCCGGTTCGGTGGGGGTCGAACGGCACGCAGCCGAAGACGAACGGCGGCGGTCCCCCGTCGGCCGCCACGATCTCGATCCCCTCGAAGAGCTCCGTGGGACCCGGCACTCTCGGCCCGGCCTGTGTGCCGGCTATGGCCACACCGAAGACGAACGGTGAGGCGCCGCCCGCCACGCCGATCCCCCCGCGCTCCATGAAGACGCCCTCGGGCTGATAGGCGGCCAGGAGATCGTAGGCGGAGCCCAGTTTCGAGATCCGGGCATAGGATCCCGGTCCCAGCCTCGAGGGCCGTGCGGGCGGGGATGCCGGGCTCACGCCCTGGTCCCCACCAGCAGCTGCGTGAGGCCGCCCGAGAGCTGAAGCCGGTCGACGTCGCGGAAGCCGGCCCCCTCCAGCATCGCCCTCATCTCCCCGGGCGGCGGGAGATAGGCCATGGACCTCGGGAGGTAGGCGTACGCGGCGCGATCCGAGATCGCGCCGCCGATCATCGGGATCGCCTTGTTGAAGTAGAGGCCGTGCCCGGTCCGCAGCACGGGGTTATCCGGCACGCTGGCGTCGAGCAACGCGATCCTCCCGCCCGGTCGAACGACCCGGGCGATCTCCTCGAAGAACCCAGGGAGCGACACGACGTTGCGCAGGGCGAAGCCGCAGGTGACGCCGTCGGCTCGGGCGTCGGCCACGGGCAGGGTGAGGATGTCCGCCTCCACGAGCGGCATCTCGGTGCGCGCGTTCGCGAGCATGCCGTGGGAGAAGTCGAACCCCACCGCCCGGTAGCCGCGGCGGTCGAGCTCGCGGCAGAAGTCGCCGGTCCCGCACGCCAGGTCGAGGACGAGGGCCTGCCCGGGCAGCCGCAGCTCGCGTACGGCGCGCCGGCGCCAGCCCGCATCCATGCCGAACGTCATGAGCCGGTTCACGAGGTCGTAGCGCGGCGAGATCGAGTCGAAGAGGCCGCGAACCGCCGTGCGCTTCGCCTCGCCCTGCGGCAGCTCGTTGGGCTCGGCGGGGGTCATGCGGTCGAGGACCCCGTCTCCTCGATGTGCGCCTCGGCGACCTCGAGTAACACGCGGCGGAAATGGTGTGATACGAGATGCGTGACGGCCGGTAAGAGCTCACCGAACGCCGCCACCATCTGCTCGGCCGCGGCCGCGTCGTCGCCGGCGGTGTCGCGGATCGGCTTGCGCACGTGCTCGTCGAACAGCTCCACCGCGCGCTCGGCGAGCGAGCGCATCGCGGCATCGGCATCGCGCGCGAGGCCGAGCAGATCGGCGAGCGGCAACCCGAACTCGAGCAGGCTGAGCGCCGTGCGAACCATCTCGATGTCCGCCACGGTGTAGCGCTCGTCGCCCTCCGTGACGCGCCCGAGCCTGATCCCCTCGCGCTCCACCGCCTGGATCAGCGAAGCGGGCACCCCGCTGCGCGCCGAGAACTCCTCCAGGGTGAGCTTCTCGGGCTCCGCTCCGACATCCCCGCGAGCCGCCACGACCGCGGCGGCCAGGTCGGCGTCGGCCGCCCCGAGCTCGCCGCTCACCACCCGGCGGATCGCGGCGAGCGTGAGCCCCTTTCGCTGGAGTGCCCGGATCTCCCGGACGCGCTCGAGATGCGCGGGCCCGTACCAGGCCACGCGCCCCTCGCGCTCGGGAGGCGGAAGCAGTCCGCGCGACTGGTAGTAGCGGACGGTGTCGACCGACACGTCGGATCGCGCCGCCAGCTGCTCCACCCGATACCTCACGACCGCCCACTCTACGAGTGGACGCTCGAAGGGTCCAGCGGGGCCGTCAGAGGGCCGGCGCCGGTGCGGCCCGGGCTACCATGCGCCGAGATGACGCGCGCCGTGCGACCCGTGGTGAGCCTGGCCGTCGTCCTCATGTGCGTCACGGGCACGATGGCGGTTGGGACCGCGATGAAGGCGCCGTGCGCCGCCGGCAGCTGGGGCGACGGGCGCCAATACGCGTGGCTGTGCTACTCCGACATCGTCCCGCTCCTCAACACCGAACAGCTGGCTGGCGGCCGCCTCCCGTTCGTGGACGGATGCGCCACGGTCCCGGGGCAGAACTGCGACGAGTATCCGGTACTCACGATGTACTTCATGCGTGGGGCCGCGTGGATATCCGGTCCTCATTTCGGCAGCTTCTACTACGTGAACGCGGCGCTGTTGTTGCTGTGCGCCCTGACGATCGGGTTCTGCCTGTACGTCATGGCCGGCCCGCGGGCGCTCTACTTCGCCCTCGCGCCCACCCTGCTGGTGTACGGCACGATGAACTGGGACCTGCTGGCGGTGGCGTTCGCAACGGCCGGAGTCCTGTTCTTGATGCGGCGTCGAGACGGCTGGGCGGGATCCATGCTCGGCCTGGGGGCCGGCGCCAAGCTCTATCCGGCCCTGCTCGTCGTGCCGTTCATCGCCCAGCGCCTCCGGGAGCGCCGGCCCGATGCCGCCGTGACACTCGGCTGGACCACGGCCGGCGCCTGGGCCGTGGTGAACCTCCCGTTCCTCCTCGCCTCGCCGTCGAGTTGGATCCGGTTCTTCTCCTTCAACTCCACGCGGCCGGCCGACTTCGACAGCCTCTGGTACATCGGTTGTCGCCACGCGGACGCGCTGTGCGTGTCCACGAGGGCGGCGAACATGCTCGGCGCTGCGATCTTCCTCGCGGGATCGGCGCTCGTGTGGGGACTGCGGGCGCGACGGTTCCCCGACTTCCCGCGTTGGACCTTGGGGTTCCCCCTGATCGCGATCTTCCTGCTGTCCAACAAGGTGTACTCGCCGCAGTACGGGCTGTGGCTCGTGCCCTGGTTCGCCCTGGCCCTGCCCGGCCTCGGGCGCTTCATCGCCTTCGAGATCGCCGACGTCGGCGTGTTCGTGACCAGGTTCTGGTGGTTCGGGCGGTTGCGGGGGGGCTGGGGAACGCCGCAGGCATGGTTCGAGGCGATGGTGCTGATCCGCGCGGCGATCCTGGTGTGGTGCGTCGTCGCCTGGATCCGCGAGCAGCACCAGGCGCTGCCCATCGAGTCGATGCCGCTGGCGGCCGGGCCACCGGCGGCCGCCGAGGCGCAGCCCGCGTGAGCGCACCCGCGGATCCGGCCGCAGCCGCGGACGCCGCGGCGGTTCCCGTCCGGGTTCGGGACGGCGTGAAGTACTGCCTGCTCGTCTTCCTCGCCGTGCGGATCGGGTTGAGCCTGCTCTCCGTGGCGGGGGTCGGGCCCATCACGCCGCGGGGGGGGGAGCTCCCCGCCGTGGCCGGCTGGCCGATCGCCCCCCTCGAGCCTGGTTGGCACAACGCTGTGGACGCGACCGAACGTCAGGATGCGGCCTGGTATCTGCGCCTCGCCACGACTGGCTACCGCTCGGACGACAACAGCGCGGCGTTCTTCCCCCTGTACCCGCTCGCGGTGCGCGTCGTCGCTCTGCTGCCCTTCGTCGGCCCGCTCGGCGCGGCGCTCGTGGTCGCCAACGCCTCGTTCCTCGCGGCGCTCGTGATGCTGCACGCCTTGACGCGCCTGGAGTTCGCATCGGAGGCGATGGCACGGCGCGCCGTCGTCTTCCTCGCGATCTTCCCCACGGCGTTCTTCTTCCTCGCCCCGTACACCGAGTCGACGTTCCTGCTCCTGTCGATCTCCGCGTTCTGGTTCGCCCGGCGCGACCGTTGGGGGTGGGCGGCCGTGATGGCCGCGCTCGCGGCCGCGACGCGCAACGTCGGCCTGCTGCTCGGCCCCGCCCTCGCGGTCGAGGCGTGGCTCCAATGGCGCCGCGATGCGCGTGCGCTCGTGCCCAGGATGGCGGCGGCGGCCGCGACGGCGCTCGGGCCACTGGCCTACCTCGCGTACTGGCAGGTCCGTTCCGGCGACGCCTGGGCGCCGATCCGCGCCCAGACGAACTGGAACCGCGACCTCGCCGCGCCCTGGACGAGCCTCACAGACGCCGTGCACCTCGCCGCGAGGTACTCCTCGTACTGGCTGATCGACCTGCTCGTGGTCGGGGTCGTGCTCGTGGCGGTGATCGCCGGGTGGCGGAGGCTGCGCGCCCCCTACCTCACGTACGCGGGCCTCAGCCTGCTGGTCGAGCTCAGCGCGCCGACGCCCGGTCGCCCGCTGCTGTCGATGCCTCGGTTCGTGGCGGTGATCTTCCCCGCGTTCTGGGTCTTCGCGTTCGCGGTCGAACGCAGGCGCCTGAGCGAACCCCTCGTCGTGGGTTCGTTCGCGGCCGGCTACGGGGTCCTCGCGCTCCTGTTCATCAACTGGTGGCACGTGTTCTGAAGGAGCTCGAGCATTTCCCCCCGGCTGAGCGCCCCCACGAGCGGGAACCACTAGGATGTGGCAGACCGAACGCCAGAGGGGAGATCGTGACGATCCGGGTTGCCATCGCGGACGACCATTCACTCGTCCGTCAAGGACTGCGGCGCTACCTGGATATGGCCGACGGCATCGAGGTCGTCGCGGAGGCGTCGAACGGCGCCGAGCTGCTGGACCTGGTGGGAACGCACGAAACGGACATCGCGCTCGTCGACATCCGGATGCCCGAGATGGACGGGCTCGAGGCCGCGCGGGAGCTGCGCGACAAGCACCCCGACGTCGGCGTCATCATGCTCACCGCCTACGACGACCGGCAGTTCGTCGTGGAAGCGGTTCGCAGCGGCGCCCGTGGCTACGTCTTGAAGGCGCGCGACGCCGAGCACCTGATCCAGACCGTGCGGCTGGTGGCGGGAGGCAACATGGTCATCGATCCGCAGCTCGTGGTGGCGCTGGCCGAAGAGTTGTCCACCGCCAAAGAACGCGATCGCAAGGCCGAGACCCTCACCGCCCGGGAGGTCGAGGTGCTCCAGCTCCTCGCGTTCGGCCACACGAACCGCGACATCGCCGAGCGTCTGTACATCTCGCCCGACACCGTCAAGACCCACCTCGAGCACATCTTCGAGAAGCTCGGCGCCTCCGACCGGACCGCGGCCGTCGCCGAGGCGCTGCGCCGGCGCTTGATCGAGTGAGCCGGAGGCTCCGCAGCCGCGCCTGAGTCGCGCCGCACACCCCGTCCGTTCGGTCCCGAAGGGCCCTTCCCCGGGCTAGGCCGTCGGTCGGCCGGGTTCCCTCGTCTGGGTGATGGAGCGATGGAGCCACAGCCGCCATCATGGATCGACATGAGCGACGCCCCCCGCACCGCCCGTTCCTCGTGGACGGCGATCCTGCTCGGCCTGACGGCACTGGCCGTCGTGGCCGTGTACGTCGCGCTGCCCTCGGGGACGCGCTCGCAGGCGCTCGCCTCAGAGGCGATGGTCGCCATCACGTGCGTCCTGAGCGCGCTCGTGATCGCGCGGGCGGTCCAGGGCGGCGCGTGGCACGGCGCGATCTGGCTCGCATGGACCCTGGTGCTGCTCGGCATCGGCAACGCGCTCTTCTTCGTGTTCGACGTGGCGCGGCCCGGCAGCTACCAGCCGCGGCCCTCCGACGCGATCTTCCTCGTCCTCATGATCCCGCTGCTGAAGCTCGCGGAGGCCGAGGCGAGGGAGCACTTCGCGCCGCGGGAGCGCAGGGAGCTCACGATCGACCTGCTCCTCATCACGGCGTCCATCACGGCCATGCTGTACCTCCTGATCCGCCCCGTGGGCTCGGACGCGCAGACCGCCTTCTCCGCGGCCGTGTTCGCGCTGCTCGCCGCCACCCAGCTGGCGGTCTTCTGCGGGATCGCTCTGTGGGTCCCCGATCGGGAGCACCTCATGCAGGCGATCGCGTTCGCGGTCACCGCGACGGCCACCGCCGGCTTCGGCTACCAGTGGGTGCACGGGTCGTTCTCCGGCACGTCGACGTGGATCGACCTCAGCCTCGCGCTCGCCCCCCTGGCGTTCGCGGCGATCACCTTGCTGCAACCGCGGCACCAGCCCACCGATGCGGTCGAGCGCCCTCGGTGGAGCCGACCTGTGCTCACCATGCTCGCCGTCGTGAGCGCATGCGCCGCGCTCTCCGTGGTGGCGCTCCTGGACCAACGCCGAGGCATCGACGACCTGGCGTCAACGGTGATCATCGTCCTGCTGGGCATGGGCGTGGCTGTGCGTATCGTGGCGAACCAGGTGGCCAGCACGCAGGGCCATCGCGAGGTGAGGGCCGCGCTCGCGGACAAGGAGGCGGCCCTGCAGGAAGCCGACCGGGCCCTCGAGCGCGTCCGTGAAGCCAACGAGACCCTCGGGCAGTCGGAGGAGCACCTGCGATCGGTGTTCGATGCCGCCGAGGACGGGGTCGTGGAGCTCGACGAGCGGGGCGTGGTCATCCGCGCGAACAATGCCCTGTGCCGGATGGTCCGTCTGGATCGGGAGGCCGTGGAGGGCCAGCCGTGGTCCGCCCTTGCGGCCGCCGTGACGGGGGCGAACGAGTCGTTCGCGTCGCTCCCGCAGGCCGCCGAGGCCGAGGTGCGCCGCGCCGAGGGGCAGCCGCTGTTCCTCGAGTCGCGCGTGTCGCAGATCCCGACGTCCCCGCCGCGAACGCTCATGCTCGTGCGGGACGTCACGGCCGCCCGGGTGGCCGACCAGACGATCCGCTCGTTGTTCAAGTTCCTGCAGGATCGCGACGAGGACCGCACGCGGCTCCTGCGCCGCACGAACGCCGCGATCGAGGCCGAACGCAACCGCGTGGCTCGCGATCTCCACGACGGCCCCGTGCAGGGCGTGAGCGCCGCCTCGCTCTCGCTTGAGGCGGCCCTGCTCATGATCAAGGCCGGCGACACGGAGCGCGGCATGGAGGTGCTTTCGCGCATCCGCGTGGAGCTCACGTCCGAGGCCGACGCCCTCCGACGGCTCATGTCGGGCCTTCGGCCGCCGGTCCTGGAAGAGCGCGGGCTCGCGCCGGCCTTGCTCGAGATGGTGAAGCGCTTCGGGGACGACCAGGGCGTGCACGCCGAGTTCGCGAGCCGTCTCGCCACGAGCCTGTCAGAAGACCTCGAGACGCTGGCCTACCGCGTGGTCCAAGAGGCGCTCTCCAACGCCGCGAAGCACGCTGAAGCGGACATGCTCACGGTCAACCTCGAGGCGGACGACGTCCAGGTCCGGATCGAGGTCCAAGACGACGGGCGAGGCTTCGACGCCGCCCGCAGCCGCGAGTACCTCCGGGAGGGGCGCGTCGGGCTCGCGTCCATGCGCGAACGCGTCGAGCTCGCGAGCGGAACCTTCGTCGTACGCTCCTCCCCCAGTCGCGGCACGACGATCCTCGCAACGCTGCCCCTGGAGGAGAGCGGCGCCGACCGCGAGCTCGCGGTGCACGAGGTCTAGATCGTCGACCACCAGCCACGCCGCGGCACGTAGACGGGGGCCGGGGCCTCGGCGGGCGACAACGCCGGAGGGGCCGTGGTCGGAGAAGGAGATCCGCTCGGGGAAAGAGAACCGCTCGGCGTGGGCGAGGCGCTCGGGCTGGGCGAAGGGCTCGGGCTGGGCGAGGCGCTCGGGCTGGGCGAAGGGCTCGGCGTCGCGGTGGGGCTCGGCGTGGGCGAGTACACCGGCGCGGTCGGGCCGAGCGAGCCCGTGTAGGTGGCGCTCGGGAAGTCGAGCGCCGGATACTTCGCGGTCGCCACGGCCATGTAGTCGTGCCAGATCTTGGCCGGGATCGTGCCCCCGTACACGGAGGGCACGCCCATGATGTTCTGCAACGGGATCTCCCCCTGGGGCCAGCCCACCCAGACGCACGTGGCGAGCTGGACGGTGTATCCGCAGAACCATGCGTCGACGTTCTCGTTCGCCGTGCCGGTCTTCCCGGCCACCACGGGGGACCCGAGGTTCGCGACGTAGCCCGTGCCGCCCGTGACCACCGCGCGCAGGGCCAGCGTCACCTGATCCGCGTACACGGGATCGAGCACCGCCTTGCCCTTCGAGCGCACGTCGTCGATGGAGGTGCCGTGCTGGTTCGCGACCTCGACGAGCGGAGTGGCCCAATGCCGGGTCCCCTGGTCGGCGATGGTGGCGTAGGCGTTCGTCATCTCGAGCGGGTTGACGGCGACGCTGCCGAGCGTGATCGCACAGACCGCCGGGAGCTGGGAGCGGATCCCCAACCGGTAGGCCATGTTGCGCACGGTGTCGGGGCCCAGCTGGGAGATCACCTGCGCGAAGACAGTGTTCACCGAGTGCTCCGTTGCCTGCAGCAGGGTGAACGTGCCCGCCTCGCCGTCTCCCGCGTTCACGGGCTGCCAAGGGCCGGTCGGCCCGTCGCACGTGGGATCGTTGATCGTGATCGTCGAGGGGCCCTGCCAGTAGGCGTTGAGCGAGTAGTTGTTCTCGAGCGCCGCGGCGAGCGTGAAGGCCTTGAAGGCGGAGCCGGCCTGACGGCCCGAGCCGCCGCGCAGCGTGGCGAGGTTCAGCTTGGAACGATTGAAGTTGCGGCCGCCCACCATCGCGAGCACCTGACCCGTCTTCACGTCGACCGTGACGACCGCGGCCGACGGGTTGTAGCTCTTGAAGGGAAGGTCCTGGCGCACGGCATCCCAGGCGGCCTTCTGCATGCCCATGTCCAGGCTCGTGGTCACGCGCAGTCCCCCGCCGTAGACCCGGGCGCTGCCGTAGCGGTCGAACAGATCCTGACGCGCGTAGTCCACGAAGTACGCGGATCCGTATGGGGCATGGATCGTGTCGCCGGCGCCGCTCACCGTGCCGCAGCACTTCTTGGCCTTGAGCGTCGCGGCCTTCGCAGCATCCAGGTAGCCGTACCGGACCATCTGGTCGAGCGAGTAGTCCCGGCGGAACTTGTTGTCGGACGGGCTGGCGATGGGGTCGTAGAGGGTGGGCGCGTGCAACACGCCCGCGAGCGAGGCCGACTCGAGCACCGTGAGGTCGCTCGCCGGCTTGCCGAAGTAGGTCTGGGCCGCCGCCTCCGCGCCGTAGGCGCCGTGGCCGAAATAGACCGTGTTGAGGTACTTCGCGAGGATCTGGTCCTTGGTGTAGCTCTGCTCGAGCTTGATGGCCAGCAGAGCCTCGCGGATCTTCTCCTTGATCGTGCGCGGGGGGACCACGTAGTCGGTGGTGCCGTCGGCGTTGCGGACGTACTGGCCCGCGTACACGTTCTTCACGAGCTGCTCCGTGAGGGTGGACGCTCCTTGGACCGTGCCCTTCCTCACGAGGTCGGTCCACGCCGCGCGCACGATGCCCCGCACGTCGATGCCCGGGTGGCTGTAGAAGCCCGCGTCCTCGGTGGCGATCACGGCGTGCTGCAGGTTCGGCGAGATACGGGAGAGCGGCACGATCGTACGGTCCACTGCGCCGTGCAGCGACGCGAGCTGATCGCCCTTGCGATCCAGGAGGTAGGAGGTGCGGATCGGGGGCAGGGTGTCGGGCAGCTGGACACGTTGGTAGGCCACCACGAGCGACACGCCGACCACCGAGATCATCAAGAACGGCACGAGCAGGAACACCCACCAGAACCGACGGAAGAACCCGCGTCTGTCCGCGTGCTCCTTGCGCGGCGCGTGCTTGGGCAGGTGCTTGCCCTGTGGGATCGTATCGGAGGTAGCCAAGACCCGTCGATTCTATCTGGGGGGTTGCGTCGCACGGCGTGTGCGCGCCCGGGCGCGGTGGTGGTTCCGTGGTGATTCGCTGCGGCGGGCCCTGTGGTTCGGTCCCTCGATCCTCAGCCGGTCGCGGTGACCTGGTGGCGGGCGGTGAACGACTCGCGCAGGTGGTTCCATTGACATCGCGTGCACACCTCCACGACGTAGCACGCCGACCCGGGGTGGGCCGCGGCGAGCTTGAGGCCCGTGTCGATGGACCAGACCCGTCCGTTCTGATCGCGCAGGCCGTCGCCGAACACGTAGGCGAGCAGGACGAGCTTGACCTTGCCGCAGACGGGGCAGTCGTTGCGCGTGGGCTCCCCGACGTGGCGTGCCGCGCGGAGCAGCTCCGGATGTGCGTCGCAGATGTCGGTCAGGCCGATCACACCGACCTGGGCGTCGCGCAGCAGGGCTCGCTTCGCGAGCGTGTAGTCGATGACGCCGAGCTGGGCTCGTCGGCTGCGACCGAGCGGCGTGCGCTTCGTCTGCTTCGCCATGGGGGAGAAGTTTACCCCTGGGCCGGGACGAGGGTACCGGCCGAAGGTCGTAGCCTTGGGCGAGCACCAACGGGCGGCGAGGGGCGGTTGATGTGGCATCGGCGACACCGAACCCGTGGGGCTCGCTCGAGCCCGAGCCTCAGAACGGGGGGCGACGGCCGCTGTATCCCGAGGTCGGATCGCTGGGCACGTTGTTGCGGGGGGTGCGCAAGCATTGCCCACGCTGCGTCGCCGGCGGCATGTTCTCGTCGTGGTTCACCATGCGAACTGCCTGCTTGCGATGCGGCCTCCGCTTCGACAAGGAGGAGGGCGGCTACCTCGGCGCCATGGTGCTGAACTTCACGGTGGCGATGGTGCTATGGATCGGCGTGCTCGTGGTGGGACTCGCAGTGACCGTGCCCGACGTGCCGGTATTCCCCCTGCTGGCGGCGAGCTTCGCGGTGCTCATCGGGGTGCCGCTCGCGACCTACCCGAATTCCAAGGCCGCCTGGGCCGCGGTGGAGTTCCTGGTGGCGAAGACCGACCCCGACTACCGGCCCCCAGTGGCGCGCGATCCCCGGGCGCGCGGCCTGGAGTGACCGCGCCGCTCTCGCCCACCGGCCGCGGGCCCCCCCCCGGGGGGCGGGGGGGGGGGCGGGGGGGG
>JBBRWM010000004.1:0-309878 GCA_038249195.1 Actinomycetota bacterium | reverse complement strand
CCACCACCGCCTCGTGCACGAGCTGGGCTGGTCGGTGCGGCGCGGAGCAGGTGGCCACCTGCGATGGCTGCGACCCGACGGCACCCGCTACCGAGCCGGGCCCGAGCCGGAGCCTTTGCCGGAGTTGGTGCCCGAGCCGGAGCCTTTGCCGGAGCCCGTGCTGTTGCCCGAGCCGTTCCTTGATGCGCCCTCCTTCACCGGGCACCGTCCATCGGAGTTGGCCGGAACCGGCTGAGGCCCCTGGGGCGCTGAGGCCCCTGGGCGCTGAGGCCCCACGCCGGATGCGACACGCACATCCGATGGACGACCCGCCGATGGCCGATGGCTTTGGCCGTCATCGTGGTAGCGGTGTGGACATCACGGGCGACCCTCCGACCCGCCGTTGCTCCAAGAGCTACGACTGCTCGTTGAGGACCGACGAGATCGCCGCGAGACCGTCGCGCAGCTGAGCCTCCGTGGGCCACGCGAACCCGATCCGTACGTGGTTGCCCGGCATCTCGAACCAATGCCCCGGTCCCACGTACGTCCCGTGATGCTCCAGCAACGAGCGATGGAAGCGACCGGGGTCGAAGCCCTCCACCGAGATGCGCGGGAAGCACACCACGCCACCGGCCGGCTCGACCCAAGCGATCCGCGCGTCGCGCTGCACCCAAGCCGACACGATCCGCCGTCGCTCCCGGTTCACGCCCCCGCTCTCGGAGAGCCAAGGATCACGTCGTCGGAGCACCGCCAGGCCGACCGTCTCGTCCAGGATCCCGGTGCAGATGCCGATCTGCTCCTTGGCCGCGAGGAACCGCTCGTACGCATCGCGGTTCCGCGTGATGAGCCAGCCGAGCCGGAGGCCTGGGGCACCGTAGGCCTTGGAGAGCGACGACACGGCGACGATGCGCGTGCTCAAGCCCGCGGCCGAGGGATGCGGGGTGCCGAAGGCGAGGTCGCGGTACGTCTCATCCACGAGGAGCAGGCAGCCGGCGCGCTCCGCGATCGCGTCGAGCTGGGCCAGTTCCGCCCAGGACAGCATCGTGCCGGTCGGGTTGTGGGGGCACGTCACGCTGATGTAAGCGGTGTTCGGACGGACGGCTTCCTCGATGCGCTCGATCGGCGTGCGGAAGCCGTCCTCGAACGACAGATCGACGTAGGTGATGTCGCAACCGATGGCACGAGGGGTCTCGAGGTTGGTGGCGTAGTTGGGACGTACCACCACCAGATGCGCGTCGCGGTCCAGCAGCGTCGTCGCGACGATGAAGAGCGCGCCGGCGGCCCCCGCGGTCAACAGCACATCGTCCGGTCCGATCGCGGGATCTGCGCCTTGGGCTGCGATCAACGCGCGGAGCTCGGGCTCCCCGCGGTGGTCACCGTAGTGGAGGGGAAGGCCCGACAGATCCACGTCGATCGCGTCGAATCGACGATCGGCGACCGAGCTCTCGGACAGGTTGTTGCGGATCTTCGCGTAGCCGAGCTCCTCCGGCGATTCCTGCTCGATGAGCATGCGCCGATACCTCATCGGCGGCCGTCACCCTCGCCGAGGGCCCGGATCACACGCACTCCTTCTGCCGTCGGGCGCCCCCGGGGGTGTCGCGCGGACATCCCCGGGAGCGGACCGACGTGCCGCTACCCGCCGGTGCTCTCGAAATAGTCCTCGGACTTCTCGTGCCCATACAGCGCCCACAGGACGAACACGCCGATGAGCAACGTCGCGAGCCCGGATTCCACGAACGCGCCGCTGCGGTGGAAGATCATCAGGACGAGCGCCGACGCCATGCGAAGTGCCTCGACCACCGCGACGAACAGGCGGAACCCGTGGCTTCCGCGCATGAGGCCGGCGGCCACGATGAACAGGATGACCGCCATGACGGCCTCGATCGCCGCCGTCGCGTAGATCGAGCCGTTCGTGAGCGTCTCACCGTTGATGCTGACGTCGTTCAGCCGATCCTTGAACGCCAGCGACACAACGGCCGCCGTGAGCGCTAGGAACGCCTGGATGTAGAGGATGACCCCGATGAACGTGACCACGCCGGGGCGCTTGATAGCAGTGCTGGACAAGGTTCCCTCCCTCTCCACGATCCGCCGGTACGACCGCTTCGGTCGCCGGATCGAACGACCCGAAGGGTACCTCGGGGCACGGGGCATCTCTTTCTTCGGTCCCGACCACGCCCTCAGGCGGATCCGAGCAGCTCGCCGAGCAACCCTTGCACTCGCTCGTCGAGCTCGTCGCGGATCGGACGGACGTCCGCGATCGGCTTGCCGCTCGGGTCGGGGAGATCCCAGTCGAGGTAGCGCTTGCCCGGGAAGATCGGGCAGGCGTCGCCGCAGCCCATCGAGATCACGACGTCCGCGGCTTCCACGGCCTCGTTCGTCAAGGGCTTGGGGAACGCCCTCGACAGGTCGATGCCGAGCTCCCCCATGGCTGCGACCACGGCCGGGTTGATCTCGTTCGCCGGCGTGCTGCCCGCGGATCGCACGCGCACCCGGCCCCGCGCGTGGTGATCGAGCAGCGCCGCAGCCATCTGCGAGCGGCCGGCGTTGTGCACGCATACGAAGAGGACCTCGGGGGGAGCCGTCAGGGCACCAACGCCTCCCGCAAGATCGCGAGTCGTTCGGGCACGAGCCGGAAGAACGCCCAGCGACCCCGTTGTTCACGCTCGACGAGCCCGGCCTCGGCCAGCACCCGGAGATGGTGGCTCACCGTTGGTTGGCTGAGGCCCAACGGCTCGGTGAGATCGCATACGCACGCTTCGCGATCCTCGGCCGTCGCCAGGAGCGAGAGCAGGCGGAGCCGTGCCGGGTCCGCGATCACGCCGAGGGCGGCCGCCATCTCCTCCGCTTCCGCTGCTCCGAGCGGCGCCCGGAGCACCTGGGGGCAGCATTCCTCGGTGATGACGCCGACCAACTTCACGCTCACACATTGACAGTGGTCTATGTGTTCTGTCAACGTATCGACGGTTGTCGATGTATCAAGGGCCGGCGAGAGCGCCACGACCCGCAAGCGGCCCCGGATGAGCTCGGGAAGGAGGTGGAACGCATGAACGATCCCTGTTGCCCAGCGGACTGCTGCCCGCCGGACTGCTGCTGAGGACGATGCGCTCGGTCCGGACCCCTGCGGCCCGGGGCCGAGCCGAACCCTAGAACGGCAGCGAGCACCAGGGGGCGGGCTCGGAGCGGAAGATCGCGTCCGCCCGGGCCGACGCTCCCTGGGTTCGCTCCTCGATCTGCCCGGCCGCGACGAGTTGAGAGAACGTCGTGCCGCCCAGGTAGGTGGCGCCCAACGCGCTGACGGCGCAGGCGAGGTCCGGCGCCTCGTCGGTGCGCTCGCACGTCGCCGAGCCTGCGGATGCCGCGAGCGCGAACCTCCCGTCGTTCCGCGACCAGAAGTCGTCGCGAACCTCAAAGACGATCCGCCCGTCGGACGCATAGCCGCGCGCCTCAAGGGCAGCGGGCACGTCGACGAGCCTCGCGTACATCCCGTCGGTGAGCGTGAAGCGCATCCGCCGCGGTTCGACCAGCAGCCAGAGCAAGGGGTCGTCCGCCGGCCGCATCCCCGCGATCACCAGCTGCACCAGGTCGATGTCGAACACGAACCGCCAGATGTCCGCGGTGGCCTGGGGCGTGAGCGCCATGGCCTCGTGGACGGTGAGCTCGAGCCTGGGCACCTCACCCGGCCAATCGTGCTTCACCTCGTACACGGCGTACGCGTCGGGCTCGCCGGCCTCGGTCTCATGGATGGCGTAGTACCAGGGCGACTCCTTCTGGTGATGCGGCGCGGTGAACCGCCACGAGAACCAACGATCGTCGAGCGCGACCATGCCGGGGCGAGCCGCAGCCACGGCGTCATAGATGGGACGCATCCGTGGGAGCGCGTCGTCCCGCTCGAGCAGCCTGACCCGTCCCTGCGGTTGGTAGCCGGGCAGGAACGCCGCCCTGCCCGTCTCCATGCGCAGGTCTCCCAGGAACGTGGCCTGGCCGAAGCCGAAGCGTCGGTAGATGCCGCCCTCCGAGGCATGGAGCAGGGCGAGGCACTCGCCGCGCGCGACCGCGTCATCGAGCTGCGCGCGCATCAGCGCGGTGTTGATGCCCCGCCGGCGATGGCTGGGCAGGACCCCCACGTGCTTGATCCCCGCCGCCGGCACCGTCTCCCCGCCCGGCACCGAGACCCGAAAGGTCGCGACCAACGAACCGCCCACCACGGTCTCGTCGTCGAACGCCGCCAACTGCCGCTCGTACTCGGCGATCGAGCGCTCGACCTCGACCTCCTCGTCCGAGACCCGGCCATGAGCGCTGGCTTCGAGCACGCGCAGGTACGTGGCGAACTCCTCGGCCCGGATCGGGCGTATCTGCACGTCCATCTCGACACTGTACCGACCTCCCCCCGACCGCCCGGCCGTACGCGAGGCGGCCCGCTGTGCGTATCCGCCTTTCGTCCATAGTTCGGGTTCGAGGGCAAGAACCTCTTGACGACGTCGCGGCGCGGACGGTAGACCTAGTTCGTCCCGCGGATCCCTCGCGCTCGGCTCCGCACTGGCCGGCGCGATCCCCCCAAGTGCAGGAGTCCCGCCGATGCGCCGCAGCGCCCGGACACTCGCACCATTGACGCTCGTGGCCGCCATGTTGCTCGCCGCAACGCCCGCGCGGGCCGCCCTCCCCTCCACCCGGCCCGACGACACGGGCATGCTCAACGGCAAGGTCCGCACGCTCGCGCAGGCCGGTGGACACGTGTGGATCGGGGGCTCCTTCACGCAGGCATTCAACGCGGCGGGTCAATCACCCCAAGCGGTGAACAGCCTGGTGGCCTTCGACCCGACCACCGGCCTACTCGACACGTCGGTGAACCAGCCCGACGTGACCAACGGGGCGGCGGCCGCCACGGTATACGACGCCGCGCTCGGGCCCGACGGCAAGCTCTATATCGCTGGCCGCTTCAACGCCGTGAACGGCCAGACCCGGAAGAACGTGGCGGCGATCGACCCCGTCACCGGGCACCTCCTGGCATTCGACCCTGGGACGGCCGAGGCAACCGCGATCTACGCATCGAACACCAACGTGTACGTGGGCACCGACAAGATCCTGTCCTTCGCGTTCAGCGGCACATCCACACCGGGCTACGCGCCCCCGCAGGTGTCGGTGGATGCGTCGCTGCGCGGACACAACACACCCCCGCAGATCCGCGACATCACGCAGGTGGGCGCGGACATCGTCGCGGCGTGCCAGTGCGACGCCCTCACGGACACGAGCGGCACGCGCAACGTGAAGGCCCTCGTGAAGGTGGACGCGTCCACGGGAGCCTGGGTCAACTGGCGGCCGGCCAGCCTGCCCGACAAAAGTGGAGCGTTCGGCATCAGCCTGGTGACACACGCCGCGCCCGGCGGCGGACCATCGACGATCTACCTCGCGGCGGGCGGTTCGGACTTCACGGCCGCGTATACCGAGTCGAGCGGAACGCAGCAGTGGAAGACCGACACGTCGGGCTCGAGCCAGGCCGTCACCTGGTTCCAAGGCGACCTCATCGTGGGGGGCCACTTCAACTGGACGCAGGCGCCCGGAAGCGGGAGCTGCGGCAGCAACGACTCTCCGAACCTCAACTGCTATCACACCCCCAAGCTCGTGGCGATGGATCCCGCCAAGGGCGGGGTGGTCCTGGACGGCTCGGACCCGTGGAACCCGGGGATCTGCTGCAAGTACAACGGTGTGTGGACGCTGCTCACCGATGCCGACGGGGTCCATCTTCACGTGGGCGGGGAATTCACGAAGGCGGGCGGAACGTGGTCGGGCTCGGGCAACAACTGGAGCCTCTCGGGCGCTTCGACCCAGCAGTACTACGCGCGCTTCGGAGGGACCGTGATCGCACAGCAGCAGCTCACGGTCACCAAGCACGGGACGGGCGGCGGCAACGTGTCAAGCTCGCCGGCGGGGATCGATTGCGGCGCGACGTGCGGCGCGACCTTCGCGCAGGGCACCGTGGTGTCGCTCTCGGCACAGGCCGATCCTGGATCGACCTTCGCGGGCTGGGGCGGGGACTGCTCGGGGACGGGGAACTGCAAGGTCACCCTCACGAGCGCCGGCGCCGTCACGGCGACGTTCACCAAGGTGACGACGGCGACGTGCGGAGACATCGCGTTCGTGAGCGCGCGCAAGGGCGACGGCGACATCTTCGTGATGTCCTCGGCGGGCAAGCACGCCGTCGACGTCTCCAACGATCCCGCCCCCGACCTCGACCCCGCGTGGTCACCGGACTGTTCACAGATCGCCTTCTCCGGTTCACGCAACGGTGACGGCGACATCTTCGTGATGGACGCGGACGGGACGAACGTGCAGGCGCTCACCTCGGGGAACGGCAACGACACCCAGCCCACCTGGTCCCCCGACGGGTCCCAGGTCGCGTTCACGAGCGATCGCGCGGGCAACCGCGAGCTCTACGTCATGGACGCCGACGGCAAGCGCCTCAAGCGGATCACGACCAACTCGTGGGTCGACCAACAGCCCGACTGGTCGCCGGACGGGACGAAGCTCTTGTTCGCCAGCAACCGCGGCGGCACGATGCAGATCTACACGGTCTGGCCCGACGGGACGCATCGCAAGCAGATCACGAGCGGTCGCAAGGCGAACGACCAGCCGGCCTGGTCGCCGAGCGGCGACCGCATCGCGTACGTCGGCCGCAAGAGCGGGAGTCCGCAGATCTGGACGATGAAGCCGAAGGGCAAGGATCGTGTGCGGCTGAGTTCCGACGGCAAGCACGACGGCCATCCCACCTGGTCGCCCAACGGCAAGCGTTGTTCCTACGACGCCACCGCATCCAGCGGCGCGCGCCAGATCTGGAAGATCACCGCCAAGGGCAAGAACGCCACCAAGCTCACGAGCCAGCCGGCCGGCAACACGGACCCCTCCTGGAGCTGATCCGAAGGCGAGACCCGCCGCAGCGCACGACCCCACATCGGCCTAGACTTCGCCCGAACCGGATCGGGGAGGGGGAAGAACCATGCGCAAGTTGGTGACCGTCGCCGGCCTCGTGGCGTGCATCGTGTTGGTGGCCACGCTGGTTTCGGCCGCGGATCAGAAGCGGGTGTCCACGCCGATGACCGTGCACGTGATCGAGCACGCCACCACCGACGTCGTGATCAACACGGGGAAGAAGGGCGACACCACGGGCGACCTGCTCACGTGGCACAACAAGATCTTCGATTCCAAGAACAAGAAGCAGGTCGGCCGCGACCAGGGCGACTGCGTCCGCATCAACCCCGAGCAGGGCTCCTGGGAGTGCCGCTGGATCACGTGGGTGCACGGCGGGGCCATCACGGTCGAGGGTCCTTTCTACGACTCGAAGGACAACACGATCGCGATCACGGGCGGCAAGGGCAAGTTCAAGAACGCCCGCGGCACGATGACCTTGAAGGCCCGCAAGGGCGGCGCCGAGTACGCCTTCATCTTCCACGTCATCCCGTAGCCGATCAGAAGCATCCGGCTTTTCGAGGAGGCCGGGGCGGACGCCCCGGCCTCCTCGCGCGTTCGGGCTCGGGTGCTACGCGTTCAGGGCGGCGAGGAATCCCTCGAGGTCGGGCGCCACGGTGTAGGTGGGCTCCAGGTAGCCCTCCAACGCCTCGATCGTCTTGTAGCCGTTGCCCGTCACGTAGGCCACCGTCTCTTCCTCGGGACCGATGATGCCCTCGTCCACCATGCGCTTGAGGTTGGCGATGGTCACGCCTCCCGCGGTCTCGGTGAAGATGCCCTCGGTGCCGGCGAGCAGCGAGATCCCCTCCAGGATCTCCCGCTCGGTGCACCAGCCGATGTGGCCGCCGGTCTCCCGGGCCACCTTCAGAGCGAAGTAGCCGTCGGCGGGGGAACCGATCGCGAGCGATCGAGCGATCGTGTTGGGCCTCACGGGCGTGATCTCCTCGGCGCCATCGAGGAACGCCTGCGCCACGGGACAGCAGCCCTCAGGCTGCGCGCCGCTGACCCGATAGGTGGACTCCTCCACCGCGCCCACGGCGATGAGCTCGCTGAAGGCCCGATGGATCTTGGTGAGCAGCGCGCCCGACGCGATCGGCACCACCACGTGATCCGGGAGCCGCCAGCCGAGCTGTTCGGCCGTCTCGAACCCGAGCGTCTTGGAGCCCTCGGCGTAGTACGGGCGCATGTTCACGTTCACGAACGCCCACGGCAGCGCGTCCGCGACCTCGCTGCACAACCGGTTCACATCGTCGTAGTTGCCCTTCACCGCCACGACCTTCGCGCCGTAGGCCTCGGTGGCAAGGATCTTGGCGCGCTCGAGGTCGTCGGGCACGAAGACGTAGCACGCGAGGCCCGCCTTGGCGGCGTGGGCTGCAGTTGCGTTGGCGAGGTTCCCGGTGGAGGCGCACGAGACCACCTCGTAGCCGAAGGACCGGGCCATGGTGAGCGCCACGGACACCACGCGATCCTTGAACGAATTCGATGGGTTCACCGAATCGTCCTTGATCCACAGGCGCCGCAGGCCGAGCGCCGCCGCCAGACCGTCGGCCCTGCGCAGCGGCGTGAACCCGGCCCCCAGGTCCACGCGCTCGATGCCCGGGCCCCCGGGGAGCAGGGACCCATAGCGCCACAAGGAGTCGGGGCCCTCCTCCGCCTGTTTGCGGAACACGTCGCCGTCGACCGACTGGAGGTCGTACGCGGGCTCGAGCGGGCCGAAGCATTCCTCACAGATCGTGAGCGGCTCGACCGGGTACTGCTGGCCGCACACGCGACACTGAAGGGCGGCCGGCGTCGTGGCGCGGGGTCCCGAACTCACCACGTCACCGCCCCGTGGTCTGCCGAGCCCACGACGCGTGCGTATTTCGCCAGCGCCCCCTGCGTGTAGCGATGCTCCGGCTGGATCCAGCGCGTCCGGCGTTCCCGCAATACGGCGTCGTCCACCACGAGATCGATCGTGCGGGCGTCGCAATCGATGGCGATCTCGTCGCCGTCCTCCACGAGCGCTATCGGCCCGCCCACGAACGCCTCGGGTGCGACGTGCCCGACACTGAAGCCCTTGGTGGCCCCGCTGAAGCGCCCGTCGGTGATGAGCGCGACCTCCTTGCCGAGCCCGGCGCCGGCCACGGCCGCGGTGACCGCGAGCATCTCCGGCATGCCTGGCGAACCCTTCGGGCCTTCGTAGCGGATCACGATCACGTCGCCCGCGACGATGGCGCCGGTCGTCAGAGCGTCGAACGCGGCCTGCTCCGAATCGAACGCGCGCGCGCGGCCGCGGAACACGAGGCCCTCGGCACCCGCGGCCTTCACGACGGCCCCGTCGGGCGCGAGGTTCCCACGGAGGATCGCGAGCCCGCCCCACGGGTGGATCGGGGCGGCGATCGGCCGGATCACCTCACCGTCGGGGGCAGGGATGTCGGCGGCCGCGAGGTCCTCAGCGAGCGTCTTGCCCGTCACGGTGAGGCAGTCACCGTGCAGATGGCCCGCCTCCAGGAGCTCTCGCATCACCACCGGGATGCCGCCCACGCGGTCGATGTCGCTCATCACGAACCGGCCCGCCGGCCGGACATCCACGAGGTGGGGGACCGTCCGTCCGATCCGGTCGAAGTCCTCGAGCTGCAGATCCACGTGCGCCTCGCGCGCGATGGCGAGCAGGTGCAGCACCGCGTTCGTCGAGCCCGCCAGCGCCATGACCACGGAGATCGCGTTCTCGAACGCCTCCTTGGTCATCACCTCGCGCGGGAGCGGCCCTCCCTCGGCCACGATCTGGGCCGCACGCACCCCCGATCCGCGCGCGAACACCTCGCGGCGGTAGTCGACGGCGGGTGGACTGGCGCTGCCGGGCAGCGACATCCCCAGCGCCTCCCCTACGGCGGCCATCGTGTTGGCGGTGTACATGCCCGCGCACGACCCCGTGCCCGGGCAGGCGGCGCGCTCGATATCACGCAGCTCGGCATCGTCGATGACGCCCTTCGCATGCGAGCCCACGGCCTCGAACACGTCCTGGATCGTGATGTCCCGCCCACGGTACGTGCCCGGGAGGATCGTGCCGCCGTACAGGTACACCGACGGAAGGTTCATGCGCGCCATCGCCATCAACATGCCGGGCTCCGACTTGTCGCAGCCGGCGATACCAACGAGGGCGTCCATCCGCTCCGCGTGCAGCACGAGCTCGACCGAATCCGCGATCAGGTCGCGGCTCATGAGCGACGCCTTCATCCCCTCGTGGCCCATGGCGATGCCGTCGGAGACGGCGATCGTGGTGAACTCGATCGGAACGGCGCCGCCCTGGCGCACGCCCTCCTTGGCGAGCGCGGCGAGCTTGTCCAGGTGGTAGTTGCAGGGCGTCACCTCGTTCCAGCTCGACGCGACACCCACCTGCGCCTTCGAGAAGTCCTCCTCGGAGAACCCCACGGCGCGAAGCATGGCCCGGGCGGGAGCGCGGTGCGGCCCTTCCGTGACCTCCCAGCTACGCGGGCGATCCTTCCCGGCTGCCATGCCTTCGACCTCCTCGACGCCGCTGCCGGCGGTAGGCCGACACGGTACCAACCGCGGCCCGAGCCGTCGCCGGTTAGGCTTCGGCCCGACCCATGGGCGACGAAGCGATCACGATCCCACCCGACGCGGGCCGCAGCTGGTGGCTGCGCCAGGCCCTCGCCGCAGACCTCGGCGAGCCGGCCCCGCCGCTATCCGCCGACACCAGCGCCGACGTCGTGATCCTGGGCGGCGGCTACACGGGGATGTGGACGGCGTACCACCTCAAACAGCTCGACCCCGGCGTTGACATCGTGCTCGTGGAGCAGGACATCTGCGGCGGCGGCCCGAGCGGTCGCAACGGAGGGTTCCTCAACAGCTTCTGGAACGAGCTCAAGACGCTTGCGCACGAGTTCGGCGACGGAGCCGCCCTGCGGATCTGCCGCGCCGGCGACGTCAGCGTGGCGTCGATCGCGGCGTTCTGCGAGGAGCACGACGTCGACGCGGAGCTGCACCAGGACGGGGAGCTGTCGGTGGCCGGGTCCGAGGCGCAGGTGGGCGAGTGGGCCGACCTCATCATCACGGCCGATCGACTCGGTGTGAGCGACCTCTTCGACGTGCTCACGCCAGAGGAGGCGCGCGCTCGGGTCGACTCCCCCACCTTCCGCGGCGGCGTCTTCACGCCGAAGGGCGCGACGGTGCAGCCGGCGATGCTGGGACGCGGGCTCCGCCGCGTGCTCCTGGAGCTCGGCGTGCGGATCCATGAGGCCACGCCCGTCACCCGGTTCGGCGCGGGGACGCAGTGCGTGGCCGAGACCCCCGGGGGCACGGTCAGGGCGGGGGCAGCGGTGGTGGCGCTGAACGCGTGGGCGTCGCACTGGAAGCGGTTCCGCCGCGTGATCACCGTGCGCGGCAGCTACATCGTGCTCACCGCTCCCGCGCCCGAGCGGCTCGAGGCGATCGGGTGGACCGACGGCATGGGCGTGTCGGACTTTCGATCCGCGTTGCACTACCTCCGCACCACGTCCGACGGACGGATCGCGTTCGGGATCGGTGGGATGCAGCCGAACCTGGCCCGCCGGATCGGACCCCGTTTCGCCTACGACGAAGCCGCACTGCGCGTCGCTGCCCGGGACCTGCATCGCATGTTCCCCAGCTTCCGCGACGTTCCCATCGAGGCCGGCTGGGGCGGACCCATCGACGTCTCCGGGACGCACCTTCCGTTCTTCGGAACCCTCGAGAAGGGCACGGTCCACTACGGGCTCGGGTACACGGGCAACGGCGTGGGCCCCGCCCACCTGGGCGGGGACATCCTCGCGCATCGCGCGCTCGGGCGGTTCTCTCCCCTCCTGGAGCTACCGCTCGTGGACGCCGAGCCGAGGCGGTTCCCGCCCGAGCCCCTGCGCTCTCCCGGGACGCTCATCGCGAATCACGCCATCCGGCGCAAGGACGACGTGGAGGATCGCGGCGAACAGCCGAACCCCCTGGTGGATTTCGTCGCGCGCCTCCCACGGCGTCTGGGCTACCACCTCGGTCCCTGACGGCGGGCTCTAACGCGCGACGCTCGGTTGAGCTCGTCACGCCGGTTCGGCGGTCAGCCCAGCGCGATGAGGCCCACGCCCGCAAGCGCCATCGTCACGCCGAGGACCTGGGTATTGCCCAATCGCTCGTGAAGGAAGCCGCGCGCCAGCAGCACGGTGGCGACCGGATACATCGAGGCCATCACCGCGACGAGGCTGAGGAGCCCGCGCCGGGACGCCAGGACGAAGAGCAGGTTGGCGCCGTTGTCCATGACGCCGACCCCGACGAGGGTGCCGAGCTGACTCCGCGCCATCGCGAACGAGGGCCGACGAACGAGCAGCGCGACGCCCAGCAGGGCGAGTGCGCCCACCCGGACGAGCAGGATCGTCCAGGCCGGATCCTCGTCGCCACCGGCGGCCAGCAACACCACGAGGAGGCCGAGCGTCGCGGCTGCGACGCTCGCCAGCACGACCGCCCGGGGATGGATACGCGCCCCGGCCTCGTCGCGATGGCGCGCCGCGAGGACGACGCCACCGATCGCGAGCGCCACCCCCACCAACTGGAGCGGAGCCGGTCGCTCCCCCCGGGCCAGGCCTGCGGCCACGGGCACGAGCCCCGACAGCGCGGCGATCGGCGCCACCACGCCCATGGGGCCCAGCGCGAGGCCCGAGTAGAGCGCGGCGAGGCCGACCGTACCCAGCGCGCCGGCGAGCAACCCGATGAGCACCACCCGCGACGACGGGAACCCCGGAAGGACGATGAGCACCACCGCGAGGGTGAACGCTAATCCGGCCAGCTGCGAGACCGCGGAGACCGTCAGGATGGATAGCCGCCTCGTGGACAGGCCGCCCAGGAAGTCGGCGGAGCCCCAGCTTGCCGAGGCCCCCAGTGCCAGTACGATCGTGAGCATCGCGCAACGCTAGCAGCGGCCCTCGGACCTTCCGGCGTCGCGGCCCACGGCCGTCCGGGGCCGCGGGTCCGCCCGTCCGCCTCGCTCGTCCCCTTAGACTCCCGAACGACCCAGCCGAGGAGGCACGCCGTGGACATGCGCCTTAGCGCCGAGGACGAAGACCTGCAGGCACGCGCGCGCGATTTCACCGAGCAGGTGTTGATCCCGCTCGAGGACGAGTGCGAGGACAACGACGGACTCTCTACGTCGAGCGCGGCGGCAGCCAAGCAGGCGGTCCTGGACCGGGGGTTCAACGGCATCAACCACCCCGTCGCAGACGGCGGACAGGGATTCGACCTGTTCCAGCAGATGCTGATCGAGGAGCAATGGGGACGGGCGACCGGGGCGCTGTGGGACATCCCGTGGCGCCCTGCGATCCCCCTGCGTCACGGCACCGAGGCGCAGAAGGAACGGTACCTGCGGCCCGCGTTGCGAGGGGATCGGCGGGACGCGTACGCGATCACCGAGGCGGGGGCGGGATCGGATCCCACCATGGTGGCGACGACGGCGCGTCACGAGGCCGGCGCATGGGTGATCGACGGTGAGAAGTGGCACGTCACGTCGGGCGACGTCGCGGACTTCTTCGTCGTGCACGTGCACGTGGATGGGGATCCCGCCCTGGCAACCGTCTTCTTGGTGGACAAGAGCGCCCCGGGCGTGCGCCTCGTTCGCACACCGAAGTACACGCACACGTTCGTCTTCGAACATCCGATCTTCGCCTTCGAAGGGGTGCGCGTGAACGACGACGCCATCTTGGGCGACGTCGGAGCGGGCTACGAGCTCACCAAGGATTGGTTCGTGGAGGAACGGATGATGATCGGGGCGCGAACCGTCGGTGCCTCGACCCGAGCGCTGGATCGCGCGCTCGCGTTCGCCACGGAGCGGGTCCAGTTCGGCCGGGCCATCGTGGGCTTCCAGGCGATCGAGTTCATGCTCGCCGACATGGCCGCCGAGCTGATGGCCGCGAAATCGTTGCTGTATCGCGCGTGCTGGGAGTCGGCACGGGGCGGCGCAGACCGCAAACAGACGCATGCCATGGCGAGCGCCGTCAAGCTCGTGTGCTCGGAGACGGCCGGACGGATCATCGACAAGGCGGTCCAGATATTCGGGGGACGCGGCTACATGCGGGAGGAACCCGTCGAGCGCCTCTACCGCGAGATCCGCGTCGACCGGATCTGGGAGGGGACCTCGGAGATTCAGCGGATGGTGATCGGGAACGAGCTGCGCAAGCGCGGCGCCGGACTGTATACCGGATGGCGCGGGATCGAGGCATCCACGCCCGCAGGGGCGTAAGGTCGCTCCGGACCGACGATCGAAGGAGCAGTCATGTACGGCGAGCGACCACACACCGAGGGCGGCGGAAGCGGAGCCGACCGCGGCGGCCCCGATCAGGAACGCATGATGCAGGAGGCGGAGCGCGAACGTCTCGTGGAAGAAGCCGAGGACATCCACGCGCAGGAGGCGGCGGAGCGCGGTGAAACGGTGGCGAAGCGCCCGTGGTGGAAGTTCTGGGCGTGAGGCTGGTGGACGTCTTTCCGTGACCGGAACGCCGGTCAGGTCCCGTCCAGGCAGCCCTCGACGGCGTCGGGCAGCCCCGGGATCGTGAGGCCGGCCCCGCCGTCTACGAAGTCGTAACGCACGCCCTGCCAGGCGCCGGGCAGACCGGCGTAGGAAGCGCGGGCGGTGTCGGCCGCATCCCATTGGAACCCGCTCCAATCGGGCGAGACGAACCCCGCGGTGTCGTAGGGGGCCACGGCGACCACGCCCCGCCCGAACCGCCGCTGTTCCACCAGGAATCGACCCTGGTAGGCGGGATCGTCCTTCGCGTAGAGCTTGATGTACCAGCGCTCGATATCCTTCAGATACCCCTGCTCCGACGGCGGCGACTCGGGTCCCACGAAATAACGCATCTCCACCACCTCGAGCGGGCCGTCGACGGGAGCGGCGCGCCGGATGAGCCCGAGCGGATCGGTGAACCGAGGCGAGTCCGCAGGCGGCGACGTCCAACCCCCCACACACGTGGGGGATGCGGCGCCCTTTTTCGGAGGCGGCGTGAGCGGCAACGCGGGCGCGGTCGGGGAAGCACCTGTCCCCGGCGCCCCGGAGGCCGCGACGGGCGTGGAAGCCGCCGGTTGCTCCATGTTGCCTTGGCACGCAGCAGCGGAGGACGCCAGGGCGACCAGCGCCATGATCGGGATGGTGAACCTACGCACCTGCAGCTCCGAACGCCTCGAGAAGGACCGCAAGGATACCGACCCCATCCCCGCTTGGTAGAACTGATGCCCATGCCTGCACGCATCCATCCCCTTGACGAAGAGCGCGGCGACGCCCATCCGTTGCCGATGAGCCGACGGAAGTTCCTCACCACGTCGGCGATGGCTGTGGCGGGTGGCGTCCTGTTCTCCTGCACGGGCGGACGCACGATCCCCAAGGTGAGCGACGCCACGCCGACTACCGAGACCGCAACGCCGATCAAGCGCGTGATCTACGTCATGCTCGAGAATCGGAGTTTCAACAACGTGTTCGGTGGATTCCCGGGGGTCGTTGGCACCGATACGGGCGTGAGCTACGGCAAGGAGGTGCCCTTGCGCGACTGCCCGGACTGGCTGCCGGGAGACCTGCCGCACGACCGCGCCGCGTACCTGAACTGCATGAACGGCGGGAAGCTCGACGGATTCGGCACCGGGATCTACGGGCCGGAGTGGGCGTACTCCCAGCTCCGCGAGCACCAGATCCCCAACTACTGGCGCTGGGCGCGCGAGTTCGCGGTGTCCGACCATTTCTTCGCATCCGCGTCGGGGCCGTCGTATCCCAATCACTTCTTCTTCATCGCCGGGACCTCCGGCGGTGTCATCGACAACCCCGAGAACATCGAGACCCGTGTGGACGGCGACAAGAAGTTCAAGAGCTGGGGCTGCGACGCACTCGGCGCCGACGTCTTCGTGTTCGCCAAGGACCCCCAGGGCGACCTCTCCAAGCACGACACCTGCTTCTCCTTCCCCACCGTCGGTCAGCAACTCACCCAGGCGGGGGTCGACTGGACCTTCTATTCCGCCTCGCCCGGACAGACCGGCTACTTCTGGAACGCGTACAACGGGATCTCCGAGGTGTTCCACACGGACCTGTGGCATGAGCACACGCGACCGGTCGACCAGCTCGTGCAGGACATCGGCGCGGGCGACCTGCCCGCGGTCACGTGGGTGACTCCTCGGTTCGAGCTCTCCGACCACCCGCCCGTGAGCACCGGGTTCTCCCACAACTGGGTCACGGACATCGTGAACGCCGTCATGACTTCGGACATGTGGGAGCACACGGCGATCTTCGTGACGTGGGATGAGTGGGGCGGCTTCTACGACCCCGTCGCGCCCCCCGTCGTTGACGACGTGGGGCTCGGCTTCCGGGTGCCGCTGCTCACCATCAGCCCCTACACGCCGAGAGGCCTCATCGACACGCAGGTGGGCGAGTTCTCTACGCCGCTGCGATTCATCTCCGACAACTGGGGCCTGACGTACCTCACGCCGCGGATCGCGGACACGCACGACATGTCGCATCTGTTCGACTTCCGCGTCAAGCCGCGCGCCCCGATGGTCTCCCCCAAGGAGGCGCCAACCTACGGCACCCCGTGGCAGTTCCCCACGGACTACCCGGGGTGGCCGGCGGGCACGGTTCCCACGACGGACCCCTTCTAAGGGCTCGGTCTCGGCGGCTCGTCCGAGCCACGCCGGCTGCGAGGGAGCACCAGCACGTCCACGGCCACACAGCCGACCGGCGACACGATCAGGGGATTCACGTCGAGGGCATCGAGGCGATCGCCCAGGTCCCGCGCGAGGACCGACAGCCGCACGATCGCCGAAGCGAGGGCGCCCACGTCCGCGGGCGCCGCGCCGCGGAGGCCTTCGAGCAACGGCCGGACCGTGAGCCCGTTCACGAGCGCGCGCGCGCGCGGCTCGTCCAGCGGCGGCAGCGCGAGACGGCGATCGTGCAGCAGCTCCACGAAGACGCCGCCGGCCGCAACGACGACCATCGGGCCGAACTGGGGGTCGCGCACGATCCCGAGGGCGATCTCGACCTCCCCGGTGACCATGGGGGCTACGATCACGTCCGGGCCGAGGCGGGCCGCGAGGTCGTCATGTGCCTCCCGGACCTCGTCACGATCTCCCAGGGATACTCGCACCCCGCCGACCTCGGACTTGTGGTGGATCCCGGGCGTCGCCGTCTTCAGGACCACGGGGTAGCCGAGCGCGTCCGCCGCGGCCGCCGCGTCGTCCGCGGAGCCGGCCGCCCGGGCGGGGACGACCGGCACGCCGTAGTCCGCGAGCAGCGCGAGACCCTCGAGCTCGCTCAGCATCGAACCGGACTCCAGGCGCGCGCCCCAGCGCGTTCGCACATCCGGGCTCACGGGGTCGGGAACCACCAGCGTCGCGCGCGCCGCGTGGTCGCGATACCGCACGAGATGTCCCAGCGCCTTGAGGCCCGAGGCCGTGCCCTCGAGGACCGGGACGCCCGCCTCGCGCAGGTACCGGCCCTCCTCGGGCGCCACGGCGCTCGCGAGGTTGGACAGCACGCAGAAGGGCTTGGTGGTGGCCGCCGCGACGTCGAGCGCCACCGCGAGGTACCCCTCGTCGTAGGGCTCCCCCTGGCGCGTGAGGTCGACCACGAACGCCAGGGCCGCCGTGTCGGGATCATCGTGGAGCGCCAGGAACGCGTCGCGGAAGATGCGGTCAGCGTCGATGCCCGTCCCCCAGGCGTCGAGCGGATTGGCGGCCTCGAGGCCGGGGTCCAGCGTCTCCGCGAGCTCGGCGCGCGTGTGATCGGAGATCGCGGCGAACGCCACGCCGAGGTCCTGGGCGACGTCCACCAGCAGGGCCCGCTCACCGCCGGAGTCGTGGACGGTGGCGATGCCCGCCCCCGTCGTGACGCGCCTCGGCGACGCGAACAGCTCCATGGTGTCGGCCATCTCGTCGAGCGTGTGGACCTCGAGCACGCCGTACGCGTCGAAGAGCGCCTCATACGCGCCGTGCTCACCCGCGAGTGCCCCCGAATGGGCCGTGATCATGGCCTTGGACCCCTCGGTGCGCCCGACCTTGAGCGCCAGCACCGGGACATCGGAGGCGGCGGCACGCTCGAGCTGCGCCCGGAAGCGCTCCGGGTCTCGAACGGTCTCCAGCAGCAACGCCAGCACCCGCGTGCTCGGCAGGCCGAGCGCGTATTCCATGTAGTCCGCCATGGTGGTCACGATCTCCTGGCCGCTCGAGACCAGGAGGTTGAAGCCGATGCCGCGGTCGCTGAACGCGAACGCGGCGAACGCGGAACCGCTGTGCGAGATGAAGGTGACCGAGCCGGGCAGAAGGACGTCGGGGGTGTCGAAGCCGGTGGCCCGCAGGTGAGCTTCCTCGTTCAGGAACCCCATCCCGTTGCCGCCGCACAGCGGGATCCCCGCCTCGCGCGCGAGCGTGGCCACGCGCTCGAGGAGCGGCGGGCGGTCCGGGTCGGGGTCGTCCTCGTGCAGCGAGGAGAAGGTGACGGCCGAACGCGATCCCGCCGCGATGGCCTCCGCGAGCGCCCCCTCGATCCGATGGTTCGCCACGCCCAGGATGGCCAGGTCCGGGGGGGCGGGAACCTCGGCCACCGAGGAATAGCACCGATGGCCGAGCACCTGGTCGTAGCCCGGGTTCACCGGGTAGATCGCGCCCTCGTAGCCCCCACGTCGGAGCTCCACCATCATCTGCCGGCCGAGCGAGCCCTCCTTGACGCTCGCGCCCACCACCGCGACGGACCGAGCCACGAGCATGGGCTCGAGGGCCGGTCGCCCGGGTCCCTCGGCGCCGGGTCCTCCGCGCGGCTCGATGCCGGGTCCAGGCCCGGCGGTGCGTGACACGGCCCTACTTCTTGGCGATGGCCTTGTCCTTCTTGGCCATCTTGAAGGCCTGCCACCCGGGGATGCCGTTCACACCGCCGCCGCCGTGCGTGGCGCACGAGCCGTGATAGAGGCCGCGGACGGGGGTGCGGAAATCGGCGTAGCCGGGGGAGGGACGCATGTGGAACAGCTGATCCACGCTCAGCTCACCGTGGAAGATGTTGCCGCCGATGAGCCCGAGCTCCTGTTCCATGTCGTAAGGCCCGATCACCTGGTAGTCGATGATCGAATCCTTGAAGTTGGGCGCGAGGTCGTTGTAGCCGTCGAAGATCCGTTGCGCGTAGGCGTCGAGCTCATCGCGGTGCGGTTCCAGGTTCCAATCGTCGGGCACCCACTGCGTGAACATCGAGAACACGTGCACGCCCTCGGGCGCGAGCTTCTTGTCGAGCGTGGTGGGGATCGTGCCGTCCACGAAGGGCGCGAGCGCCGGCCTGCGTTCCATGTGCGCGTCCTGGAACGCTCGTTCCGCGTACTGCGGGCTGAGACACAGCTCGACCGAGCCCGTGTGGTGCGCCTGCTGCTCCTTCCCCGGTTGCGCCACGAAGTCCGGCAACTCGGAGGTGGCGACGTTCACCTTCACCGTGCCGGATCGAGTCTTCCACCGCTCGATGTCCCACACGAAGTCCGCGGGAAGCTCGTGGCGCTCGAGCAGGTCGAGGAACGCGATCTTCGGGTGGATCGTGGTGACCACGACCGGGGCGCGCAGCTCCTCGCCGTCGTCGAGCGCCACGCCCACCGCTCTTCCGCCGCGGACCAGGATCTTGGCGACCTTCGCCTCCGTGCGGATCTCGCAGCCGAACGATTCCGCCGAGCGCCGGATGGAGTCGGACACGGCGCCCATGCCGCCCTGCTGGAACCCCCACGAGCCCAGGTGGCCGTCGCCGACATCCCCGATGGAGTGATGGAGCATCACGTAGGCCGTGCCGGGCTCGTCCGGACCCGCCCACGTGCCGATCACGCCGTTCACCGTGAGCATGGCTTTGATGGCGTCGGACTCGAACCAGTCGTTCAGCAGGTCGGAGACGCTCATCGTGAACAGGCGGGTCACGTCGGCCACGCCGCGTTGCCCGAGGCCGCGCATGTTCCACGCGGTCTGGGCCTGGGGCAGGAGGTCGCCCAGCTTAGTGGACCCCACATGCGGCGGAACGGAGAGCAGGAGCGGCCCCAGGACGTCGGAGACGCCCTTCATCCACGCCTCCCACTTGGGGAGGGTCTCGGCGTCCTTCTTCGAGAACTGGGCGATGGACTCGTGGGACTTGGCGGCGTCGTCGGCATACACCGTGATCGCGCGTCCGTCCGGGAACGCCTGGAAGTACGGGCCGAACGGCGTGACGTCGTAGCCGAACCGCTTGAGGTTCAGCTCGCGGATGATAGAGGGCGGCATCAGCGACATGACGTAGGAGTACGTGGTGACGTTGATCTCCGGGTGATCGGCGAACGGCGCGCTCGTGTCTGCGGCGCCGCCCGTCTTGTGCCGCGCCTCGAGCACCACCGTGCGCGCACCCTCGCGCGCGAAGTACGCGCCGGAGGTAAGTCCATTGTGTCCGCCGCCGATCACGATGGCGTCATAGGTGTTCGAAGCCATGGGTACAGGTCCTTCCCCTCGGCCGGGAACCCTGCTCCCGGGCCTGACGATGGCGCCAGTATCGCCTTTCCTTGAATGCTCAGTCAACTTGGCGCCGCCGGTTGATCCGTTTTGACTTCACTGGTCATGCGGGTACAGTTGCGTCGCACGGTCAGCCGATCGACCCGCCGCTCACGCACTTCCTGTGTGGCGTTCAGCCGGGCCGTCGCCGGTCGGCGCGGAGGAGCGACCCATGGCACGCACGCGACAGAGGAACGGCAGGGATCGTCATCAGGAGATCCTGGACGCCGCCGCGCGCGTGATCACCGATCGAGGGCTTGCCGAAACCCGCATCTCCGACATCGCTGAGCGATGCGGGGTCTCCCCCGGCCTCATCCTCTACTACTTCGACTCGAAGGACCGGCTGCTGGCCGAGGCCCTGACGTCGGCCAACGACCAGTTCTATCTGCGCCTCTCCCGCGAGATGCGGCGCATGTCGTCGGCGCGGGACCAACTGCTCCGCCTGGTGGAGCTGAGCGTGCCGGGGCTCCTTCCCGAATTCGAGCGGCTCGACGAATGGGCGTTGTGGATCGAGATCTGGGTGCTGGCGCTGCGCGATCCGGAGCTATCCAAAGAGCGTGAGGTCCTGGATCGGCGATGGCGCCAGTCGATCGCCGATATCGTGCGCCACGGGCGGAGCACGGGCGAGTTCCCCGAGGGCGACGACGCCGACGATCTGGGCGTGGCGATCGGCGCCCTCATCGACGGCCTCGCGATCCCCGTCATGATGAACGATCCCGCCTGCGTGCCCGAGCGCATGCGCGACATCTGCATGGACGTGGCGCTGAAGCTGATCGGCTTCACCCCCGCCGCGGCCTAGCACGAGCCGCCGATCGGCCTCGACGTCCCCGGGTAGGCTGCATGGCCATGGCCGCGACCCCGCTCGTGATGGACGTCGACACCGGTGTCGACGATGCCGTGGCGCTGCTCTTCGCCGTCTCCTCACCCGAGGTGGAGCTGATCGGCGCGACCTGCGTGATGGGCAACGTCAGCGTCAGGCAGGCGACCGAGAACACGCTGGCGGTGCTGGAGCTGGCCGGCCTCGGCGACGTCGAGGTGGCCTCCGGCGCCTCGAGGCCGCTCGTGCGCGATCACGAGCCGTTCCCCGAGGTGCACGGCGAACGCGGGCTGGGCCGAGCCGTCCTGGCACCACCGCGCGCGTCGGCATCGGCTCGTTCCGCCGCGCAGCTCCTCGTGGAGACGGTTCGCGCACGCCCCGGCGAGGTCCTCCTCGTGGCGACCGGCCCCCTCACGAACATCGCGCTCGCGGTCGCCGAGGAGCCGCGTCTCCCGCAGCTCCTCAAGGGGTTCGCCATCATGGGCGGGGCCTTCGCGAAGGCCGGCAACGTGTCGCCGGCCGCGGAGGCGAACATCTGGGTCGATCCCGAAGCCGCGCAGGCCGTGTTCCGGGCGTTCGCGGGCGTCCCCGAGCCGCAGCTGCCGATCTGTGCGGGCCTCGACGTCACGGAGCGGGTGCGGATGACGACCGCCGACGTCGAGGAGGTGTGTGCCCCCGCGCCCGACACCCCGCTGGCCCGGTTCGTGCGCGAGACGGTGCCGTTCTACATCGAATTCTACGAACGCCACGGCGACGGATCTGGGGCTGCGATGCACGACCCCCTGGCCCTGGCCATCGCCCTCGATCTCTCGCTCGCTGAGCTCGCGACCACGCGTGTCGAGGTTGAGTGCGAGGGTCGCTGGACCCGGGGGATGACGGTCACCGACCTCGCGGACGTGCGCCATTCGCCGTGGGCGATGGACTGGCAACCCGCCGAGAACGCGCGGGTCGCGCTCTCGGTCGATGCGGAGCGCGCCTCCGCCCGGCTCCTGGAACGGATGCGGGGGTTGGTCGAGGCTCGGGCGTGAACGCCGGTTCGCTCGCGGTGATCGGTGCGATCAACGTGGACCTCGTCGTGACGGGTGCGCGCCTGCCGGTGCCCGGGGAGACCGTGGTGGGCGGCACGTTCGCCCAACACCACGGAGGCAAGGGCGGCAACCAGGCGGTGGCGGCATCGCGCGCGGGCACGGGCGCGGTCGCCATGATCGGCTCGGTGGGCGACGATGCGTTCGGGGCCGCCTCCTTGGGCGCGCTCGAGGAGGACGGCGTCGACGTCGACCACGTGACGCGGGTCGACGGATCGGCCACCGGGGTGGCCCTGATCGCCGTGAACGCAGCCGGGGAGAATCAGATCACGGTTGCGCCCGGCGCGAACGAGACCCTCTCCGCCACCCGGGTTGTGGCGGCGCTCGGCAAGGTGGCGCCCTCCGTGGTGTTGGTGAGCCTTGAGGTGCCGCTCGACGCCGCCCGCGCCGCAGGCGCGTGGGCGCGGGAGCGGGATGTGACGCTCGTGCTCAACCCGGCCCCGGTGGGACCGGGCGTGGCCGCGTTGCTGCCGTTCGCATCCGTGGTGACCCCTAACGAGGGCGAAGCGTCGGCCCTGGGCCCGCCCTCGTCCGGCGACGTGATCGTGCAGACCCGCGGAGCCGCCGGAGCAACGATCGTCCGCGATGGCGCCCGCGTCGACGTCCCCGCGCCCACGGTACGGGTCGTGGACACCACGGGCGCGGGCGACTGCTTCAACGGCGTCCTCGCCGCAGCACTGGGGGAAGGCCGTGCATTGCGGCAGGCCGTGGAGCGCGCCGTCACCGCCGCCGCGCTCGCGGTGACCGTGGCGGGGGCTCGCGCCGGGATGCCCTCGCGCGAGGCCCTGGACCGCGAGCTCGCGGCCGGCTGATCGCGCATTCGAACACGCGCCACGCAGCGCTCAGCCGCGCTGGGCCTCCGCCCAGGCGGCCACGAGCGCGCGACCGGAGGCCCCATCGGGGTCCTTCTGCGGGTTGTAGCACCCGAACGAGGCGCCGATCAGCCCCGGCGATGACGCCAGCGGGCGCAGCAGGGTGAGGAGCTCGTCCCAGGTCATCCCACCCGGCATCAGGTAGTCCGTGGCCGGAAACACCGTCTCGTCCAGGACGTCCACATCAAGGTGCAGCCAGAAGCCGCCCGGCAGCATCGCCAGTCCCTCCGCGATCGTGCGCGCCGCGTCCGCCGCCGAGCCGTCGGCCCGAAGCGCGTCCAGGGAGAACAGGCCTACCCCTCGGTCCAGCGTCCCCTCGTCGTGGAGCTTCCGAAGGGTGGCGTACTCGTCGTGGTCGCGATACCCGATCAGGTTCACGTCGGTGCCGGCCACGGACGACCCGCCGGTGGCGTCCACCCACGCCTTCGGCCCGAAACCGAGCGCCACGCTGATGGGCATGTCGGCGGCCTCCCCGGTCGGAGAAGACGCACCGTCGTAGACATCGAGATGCCAGTCGAGGTAGGCGAGACCCACGCGGCCGCGCGCGTCGCGCGCGCCCGCGAGCGCGCCGGGAAGCTCCGCGCAGCAGCCGCCGGCCAGGAACGGGCGGTGGCCGCGCGTGAGGAGGTCGGCGACGGCCACGCGGAGCGCGGCCGTCGTGGCCAGCACGTCCGCGCTGCCCACGATGCCGGTGACGCCGTCGCGCTCGTCGCCGCGGATCCGGACGGGGAGGTCGCCGGCGTCCCCTCCCCCGAGCACCTCCACGAGGCCGTGCTCTCGCAGGGCCGCGGGCCCGTGCTCGGTGCCGCCGGCGCGCCCCACCGAATCGATGGGGACGCCGATGAACGTCATGGGCTCCATGGGAACGCCCAACGATACAAGCAGGCGGCCTTCGCCGAGCAGTCGAGGTTCAGCCGCGCAGTCGGTCGCCGCGCGGGTCGTAGTACGCGGCCGCCTGCACCGCTGCAGGGACGACCTCGCCGCGTATCTCCACGCCCCACCCGGCGCCGTCGGGCTCCCCACGGATCCAGGCGAGCGCGGCCGAGCCCCCCAGGGTGGGCGCCACGGATCCGGACGTGACGTGCCCGCGACGCTCCCCGTCGCGCACCACCGACTCCCCGTGCCAGAGCACCGCGTCGGGCACGTGCAGCGAGACCAGTCGGCGCTCGCTCGGGCCGAGCGACGCCGCGGCCAGCGCGTCCCTGCCCACGAAAGCCCGGCCGAGGTGTACCGCGAACCCTAGCCCCGCGGCGTAGGCATCGTCGAGGGGTCCCATGTCGTGACCCCACGAGCGGAAGCCGCGCTCGATCCGGGCCGCATCGAACGCGAACGCACCCGCGTTCCGCAGCCCGAGATCGGCGCCGGCGCCGACGACGCGTTCGTACAGATCGCTCACGAACTCCGTCGGCACGTACAGCTCCCAGCCGAGCTCTCCGGTGTAGGAGAGCCGCAGGGCCCACGCCTTCGTCCAGCCCACCTCGATCTCGCGCGCGGTCATGAACCCGAAGGCCTCGTCGGAAAGGTCCTCCTCGGCGAGGCGGGCCAGCAGCTCCCGTGACGCGGGGCCAGCGAGGTGCAGCACCGCCCACCCGCTCGTGACGTCGGTGACGGTGGCGCCGGCCGGGAGCCCGGTGCGCAATAGCATCTCCGTGCGCCGCTGCGCGACCGTCGGCGCTACCACGAGGAAACGATCCTCGCCGAGCCGCGTCACGGTGGGATCCATCTCGATCCCACCGCGTTCGTTGCACAGCAGCGCGTACACGACGCGGCCGACCGCAACGTCCACGGCGGAGGAACACAGGCGCTCGAGCCCCGCCGCCGCCTCGGGCCCCTGCACCAGGAACTTGGCGTACGAGGAGAGGTCGTACATCGCGACCGCCTCGCGCGTGGCCCGCACCTCCTCAGCCAACGCCGGGAACCACGACGGCTCCGTGAACGAGTAGGTCGTGGGTGGATCCAGATCCCCCGGCTGGAACCAGGTCGCGCGTTCCCATCCGGCAGCCTCACCGAAGGCGGCGCCCGCCGCCCTGAGCCGGTCGTACAGCGGCACGCGCCGCACGCCGCGGGCGGTCACGGGCTGCTTGCCCGGCCAATGCATCTCATAGAGTCCACCCAGCGATTCCACGGTACGCACGTGCATCCACGAGCGATCGTTCGCCCATCGATCCATCCGCGCGACATCGACATCGGCGAGGTCCATCGTGGGATGTCCGGCCACGATCCACTCGGCGGCCGCCTTCCCCGCGCCGGGCGCGTAGATGACCCCCTGCGAGTTGAATCCTGCCGCCACGAAGAGACCGGGCACCTCCGGCACGTAGCCGAGCTGGAAGTTCGCGTCGGGCGTGAAGCTCTCCGGGGCACGCAGGTAGTGGGAGAAGCCGATCTGCTCCAGCTCGGGCACGCGTTCACGCGCCGCCCGCAGGATCGGCGCGAAGTGATCCCAGTCGGGCCCGAACTCCACGAACCCCTCTGTGCCGATCTCGGCGATCCGCTTGGGCTTGCCCCGGGGTTCGAACGCGCCGATCAGGTACCTCCCGCGGTAGTGGCGGATGTACAGGTAGCCGTCGGGATCGCGCAGGAAGGGCGCCTCCTCGCGCGCCCCCTCGCTCTCCTGCGTCATGACCCACACGTGCTCGGCCGGATACAGGGCCACGCTCGCGCCGGCCATCCGGGCGAGCTCCGAGGTCCACAACCCTGCCGCGAGCACCACGGTCTCGGCCTCGATGGAGCCACGCGAGGTCACGACGCCCGTGACGCGCCCGCCCACGAGGGTGAACCCCTTCACCGTGGTCTCGGGCACGTAGCGCACCCCCATGTCCACCGATCCCTTCGCGAACGCGAGCGCCGCGTCGCCGGGGTTGACGGTGCCGTCGCTCGGGAAGTTCACGGCTCCATGGAGATCCTCGACGTTGGCGGCTGGCCAGCGCGCCTTGATGCCCTCACGGTCGAGCACCTCGACGTCGATCCCGAAGTCCTTGGCGAGCGCGACGCCGTACAGGGCCTCCTGCAGACGTCCAGGCGTCCGCGCGACCGTCATGGCGCCGTGGCGCCGCATCCCCGTCTCCACGCCCGTCTCGGCGGGCAGACGCTCGTACGTCGCGGCGTTTTCCATGGCGAGCGCCGTCAGCGCATGATTCGCCCGGATCTGCGATACGAGTCCGGCGGCGTGCCAGGTGGTGCCGTTGGTGAGCCGGCCCCGCTCCAGCATCACGACGTCGGTCTCACCCGCTCGCGTGAGGTGATAGGCGATGCTTGCGCCGATGATCCCTCCCCCCACGATCACCACGCGGGCCCGCCCGGGCGGGTCGAGCCCCGGGGCGAGCAAAGAGGCAGCGTCCAGGTCACGGTTGGCGAGGCGCTCGGGGATCGGCGTCATGGCCGGCCGCTACTCCAGGGCTCCCACGATGGCCGCGAAGCCCGCGAGCTGGAGCCCCTCTAGCTCGGGATCGTCCGCCACGGGAAGGGAAGAGAACTTCGCGATCACCGTGTCCGAAGGAGGGTGCACGGCGGCGAACTGCCCCGCGATCCCGATGGCCGCGTAGAACGGCGTGTGGGGATCGAACACCCACCATTTGTTGCGGTAGTGGCTGTCCGGGAACATGGGGTCGGCTTCGCCCGCCCCCACGTAGGCGGCCGCCCCGTCGGGCGCGCCCGCGATGGTGCCGGTCACCCACGCCTGCGGCACGAGTTGGTGTCCGTCGAGGGCGGCGCCGCCGCGCGCCCACACCTGCCCGAAGCGCGCGAGGTCACGCAGCGACGCGCTCATGCCGCCCGCCGCCATCGCTGCCCCGGCACGGTCCAACGCGATGCAGGCCTCCACCTCCGCACCCATCGGCGCCCACAGCTCCCGGCCGATCAGGTCGGGGAGCCGGGCTTCCCCCGCGCGCTCCACCACCCAGCCGAGCATGGAGGTGACCACGGAGCGATAGTCGAACACCCCGCCGTGCTCGCGGTCGTTCTCGAGCCCGAGGAGGTAGGCGCGGGTGTCCGGATCCCCGCGGTCGTAGGACCGCCCCATGCCGCTCGCCGCGGAGTAACGGCCCATGTCGCCGTCCACGTCCTCGTAGACCTCGCTGAACAGCGTTCCGGTGCGCATGTCGAGCAGGTGCTGGACCGTGGCGTGGGCCCACGACGTCCCCTCCGCCTCGGGCACGACGTCCGCTACCGCTGCGTCCACGCTCAGGTCCCCACGCCCCACCAGGATCCCGGCGATCGTGGCGACCACTGACTTCGTGGTGGAGAACATCGCATGCGTGCCCCCGGGATCGAAACCGTTCGCGTAGCGTTCGGTCACGACCTCGCCGCGGTGCAGGACGAGGAATCCATCCGTATAGGTCGCCTCGAGCATCTCGCCGACCGTCCAGGCATCTCCGTCGACTTCGTAGGCGACGCCATCGAGCGTCCGCTCGGCGCGGGGGAGCGGCTCCGGCGCCTCCGCGGCTGCGATCGTCGCGGTGGGCACGATCTCGCGCAGGTGCTGGAGGCTCCACCGATTGAACGGCGGGAGCAGCCAGTTCTCGAGCGTGACGAGTCGCTCATCTGCCGGAGGCGTGCCGCGCATCAGCCCCAGCTCCTCGGCCGTCGCCGGCATCCCTCGCTCGATCATGCCTCGGGTTCTCGACGCGCTCAGTGGCCGCCGAGCATCCCCTTCAGCCCTCCGAGCACGTCGTTGAGCTGATCGCCCGACGGCAACTTCCCATCCGGGGAGATCTTGTCGATCAGCGACGGGAGCATGGAGGCCAGGCCGCTGGACGCCTCGTCGTTGCTGACGCCGGCCTGGTTCGCGATCTGGGACACCTGCTCCTTCCCCAGCGCCTGCTCGATCTCGGTGCCCGAAACTGCCTCGTTGGTTCCGGTGCCGATCCAGGACTGGACCGCGCTGCCGAGACCTCCCTTGGAGAGCTGGCCGACGAGGTTCTGGAGCCCCTCCTGCCCCCCCACCATGCTCACGACGTTCGACAGGAGGTCCTTCTTGTTCCCGCTGTCATCGCCTCCCGTCAGTCCGCCGATCAGGTTCCCGAGATCCACGCGCGCTCCTTTCCTTCAGCCGAGGGTCGGGCGGCCCATCGCCCGGCGCCACTCTTCGTTGAACCAGTAGAGGAAGCGGTCCTGGCGCGGGTACACGCCGCGCGTGAACGCACGAGAGCTCACGCCGGTCTGCGCACGTTCGCACGCCACCCAGTCTTGCTTGCTGATCAGGTCCCACAGCTCCACGGTGGGCTCGGGCTTGAACAGGGCAGGATCCTCGATGGTCTCGGGGCGGAACAGGAACTCGCTCACGACGGTCGTGTGGCGGGGACCCTTGGGGTAGCCGATGTAGTACATGCCAGCATCCGGGTGCAGGTTCAGCATCAGGTTCGGGAACTGGTACGTGCCGTAGTACATCTCGTAGTCCTCGGGCTGGAGGTCCGGGAGCGTGGGCAGCTCGGAGGTGCCCGACGTGGTGAAGGAAGTCGCGCCCTCCACCATGCGGTTCCCGTCGTCGGGGATCTCTTCGTCCCAGACCTCGCCGAACCGGAAGAGCGGGATGACCTGCACGAGCTCGGGATGGATCTGCGGGCAGTGGAGGCACTCGTTGTAGTTCTCCACCACGATCTTCCAGTTCGCCTCCACCTCGTAGACGAGGCGCACGCCCACCCGCAGCTCATCCATCTTGAAGCGATCGAACGCGGTGATGGTCTCGGCGCCGCTGTTCAACGACTCCACCAGCGACAGCGTGGGACCGTCCGTGGACAGGTTCACGAACAGGAAGCCGGCGTACGCGTCCACGGCGATGTCGTACAGCGGATGATCCCCGCGGTCGAAGTGCTCGTCTTCACGGACGTTCGGCGAGCCGATCAGCTGCCCGTTGAGGTCGAACGTCCACGCGTGGTAGGGGCACACGATGGCCTTGCGCACGCTCGCGGTCCCCTCGATGTCGTCGAGGAACTTGGTCCCCCGGTGGCTGCACACGTTGTAGAAGGCGCGGAGCCCGCCGGCCTCGTTCCTGGTGATGAAGATGGATTCCCCCGCCACGTCGCGCACGGCGTAGTCGCCCGTGCGCGGGATCTCCTCGGTGCGGCCCACGCAGATCCACTGGCCCCACCAGATCTTCTCGCGCTCGTCCGCCCAGACCTCGGGACTCGCGTAGTCGGCGCTGCCGAGCGTCGGGCGCGGCACCCATTCCGTCCCGTCGTTGCGGATCTTGATCTCTTGTTCGGTCTTCGCCATGCCGAGATCCTCCAGGTGCGGTCGGCCAACATCGTCGCGCTCACGACAAGGATAGGCGGGAGGCGGCCGCGGTGATCGCCGAGGCCTCCAGGTGCGCTCGGCCTTCGGATGGATGCAGCCCCCTAGATCGGAAGCTTCCTGGCCCTCTTCGCACCCCCGAGGAGGGGCAAGCCGTAGCGGCGTTCCACGGCGCGAAGCCAGCTGTAGTGGGTGTATGCGGCCCCGTCCCTCTTTCCTGCCGAGATCCCGGGCCCGGCCGCCACCGCGTAGAGGGTGCCGCTCTCGTCGAAGGTCACGAAGACGACGACGCCGTTGGCGAGCAAGCGGGAGACGAGCGCCTTCATCCAGGAGTCTCCGCGCCGCACGAGCGCCGCCGACCCGGGTGCGCAGCTCGCCGGGGCCCACGACGCCTTGGACCCGTGCATGTCGTTGCAGATCGACGGCGTGATGAAGCTCACGTCGGGCATGTGCGCCGCATCCAGCGCTGAGAACGGCACCACGTGTCTCGCGCAGGACGGCAGGGACCTGAACATCGGGCCCGGATCGTGCTTCAGCGCGTACTGATCGCCGATCCTCGTGTTCGTGTAGGTCGCGCCACGGAAGCAGGCGGACGGCATGACGTCCTGGAAGATCCTCCACGTCCGCCCGGCGCGGTCGAGCTGGTGCCAGAGCGTCTTGGGGCAGGCGCGGCTGATCGCGCGGTCGCGAGCTCGCACGGTGTCCGTGAAACGGGCGCACGAGGACCCCGTCACGAGCTGGAGGTAATCGGGGAGGCTCGGGCCCCGCGTGGAGCCTTCCCGATAGTTCGTGAACCTGGTGCCGCGCCTGATGAGCGCGTTGAGGTACCGGGCTGACGCGTTGCCCACGATCTTCGACGCCGGCTTGTTCTCGAGCACGATGATCGCCGTCGGCGGCTTCCGTGGCCGGATCGCGACATCGTGGCGCTGGGTCGGCGGCCCCAGGACGATGGTCATGAGCGCCAACGCTCCGAACCCGTTCATCCAACGTGCCATCACGGCGAGATCTCCTCCTCGGCGGGGGCCTCGGCTGCCGTCGAGTGCCGGCGCCGTGTGCGGGCGCAGTCGGCGTGCCCGACGCCTGCCGCGAGCACGAAGCGGATGGAGGCCCCGAGCGCGGGACCTCCATCCGCCAGCAGGAGTACTACTCCTCACCGTTGAACTCGTGATTCACGTTCCCGGGCGGGTCTGCGTGCCCGCCGGGACCGTCTGAGACGCCACCGGTCTCGACACCGTTCTCGGTGCCGCCGGTCTCGGCGCTCGGGTCCTCGCTCCCGGTTTCGCTGGCCGAGCTCGTGCTCTTGGCCCCGACGACGGAGGCCTTCTCCGTCGCCTTGGTAGCGATGTCGGGCGAGGTCTGATCTCCCGACTGGACGTTGTCGGTGTCCGGTGTGGTCACCTCGACGGCGGGGGCCTTGGGTGCTTTGCTCCCGCCCGCCGCCAGGGCCACCCCGGTCACCGAACCCGCGATCGTCAGTGCGGTCACGGCCACCAGCAGGGTCTTCCTCGATCTCGCGATCTTGTTCATCATGTTCACCTCCTTCGGTCGATCCGGGTTCAGCGTGCGTCAAGGCCTGTTAGAGGACGGTGAGTCGGACATGAGACTTCGGTCGTGATACGGGTTGGGCGGCAGGCTCATTCGAGCTGCTGGGGAAAACGACCGTGATCTGGGCGCCGCCTCCGCTCAGGTTCGACGCCGTCGCCGAGCCGCCGTGGGCAAGGGCGATCGCCCGCACGATCGCGAGACCCAGGCCGACGCCGCCCCCGGCGCGCGCGCGCTCCGCCGCGTCGCGTGCGAACGGTTCAAAAGCTCGGTCGACGAACTCCGGGCGGAACCCGCTGCCCGAATCGGACACCGCCAGCCGGAGCGCTCCGGCGACGGCCTCCGCGGAGACACCCACGCTCCCTCCAGCCGGCGAGTGTTGGATCGCGTTCGCCATCAGGTTGTCCACGACCTGCCGGGCGCGCCGCTCATCGATCCGACACGTGAGGTGATCGGGGCACGTCAGCTCGATCCGCACCTGAGCCGTCGCGGCGCGCTGAGCCATGGCGTCGCGAGCGGATCGCAGGAGTTCATCGATCCGGACGTCGGTGCGGTGCACGAGCACACGCCCTCCATCCGAACGCGAGTACACGAGGAGGTCCTCAGCAAGCGCGGCCAGGCGGTCTGCCTCTTCGGACGCGCTGATCAGCGCGTCCTCCAGTTGCCCGGGCGTCCGCGCTCGGACCAGGGCGAGGTCCAGCTCGATCTTCAGCAAGGCGAGCGGCGACCGCAGCTCGTGGCTGGCGTCGTCGACGAACCGGCGCTGGCGTTCGAACGCGGCCTGCAGGCGATCGATCATGGTGTTGAGCGTCACGACCAGGCGAGCCAGCTCGTCGCCCGTGGCCGGCACCGGAAGCCGGCGATCCAGATCCGTCTCCGAGATCGCCGCGGCCTCGAGCCGAACCCGCTCGACGGGACGCAGCGCCGCGCCCGCGACCCACCAACCGACGGCGGACGCCAAGGCAAGTGCGGCCGGGCCTCCCAGCGCCAACATCACGAGGAACCGCGCGAGGATCTCCCGTTGGCTCTGCATCGACGTGCCGACCACGAGGAACCGCGCCGCCCCAGCGCCTGCGAGCGGTTCCAGCAGCAGCCGGACGGTCGATCCCGAGAGCTCACGCTGCGCGAACGTGGGACCTGCGATCACGGAGAGGTCATCGGGGGTCACGAGCGGCCCGTGCGATACGACCTCGCTGGACTCCAGGATCGTCCCGTCGGTACGCAACAACTGCGCGAAGGACCCGACCGCGGCGGTCCGTCCCTGGTCGCCGAAGTTCGCCCCGCTCCCGTCCAGACCCGCAGTGACGAGGGCGGCATGGGCACGCAGGGCGGAGTCGGTCGACCGCTGGAGCTCCTCGGCGAGACGCACGTAGAGGATGGAACCGACGCCGCTCAGCAGAACGGCCATGCACAGCGCGAAGACGAGGGTCAGCCTCAAGCGGAGTGGGAGATGCACGGCTCAGCCCACCCTGAGGCGGTAGCCGGCGCCGCGCACGGTTTCGAGGGAGCTGAGGCCGAACGGACGATCGACTTTCTCCCTGAGGTACTTCACATACACGTCCACGATGTTGGATCCGCCCTCGTAGGCGAAATCCCAGACGTGCTCGATCAGTTGCATCCGGGATAGCACCTCTCCGGGGTGCCGCATGAAGTACTCGAGGAGGGCGAGCTCGCGCGCCGTGAGATCTACGGTCTGTCCGGCGCGCGTCACGATCCGCGTGGCCGGGTCCAACGACAGGTCGTCGACGCGGAGCACGGTCGGCCGCTCGGATGGCCCCCGTCGCAGGAGGGCCCGGATCCTGGCCGTCAGCTCGGTGAACGCGAACGGCTTCGTGAGGTAGTCGTCGGCGCCCGCGTCCAGCCCGCCCACCCGATCGGGCACTGCATCGCGCGCGGTGAGCATGAGGACCGGGGCCCAATTCCCCGCCGAGCGGATCTGGCGGCAGACCTCGAACCCGTCGAGGTCGGGCAGCATCACGTCGAGCAGGATCGCGTCGACGGGATACTCCTCGGCCATCCAGATGGCATCCTCGCCGGAGGCGGCGACGTCGACCGCGTATCCCTCTTCCTCCAGCCCTCGCCGAAGCAGGTTGGACATCTTCTGCGAGTCTTCGACGACGAGCACGCGCGCGAGCCTCACCTCCTCGCGCGACGATAGGAGGGGCCAGATGAGAGGACGCTGAGGAGCCAGACCGAAGACGCGGGCCCTCGAGGCGACGGCGGTCTCAGGCGGTCGGAGGATCACCCTTGCCAGGCAGCCAGAACGAGAACGATCCGCCCTGCCCCGCCCGGGCGTCGACCCAGATCCGCCCCCCGTGGGCGGTCACGATCTCGCGGCATATCGACAGCCCGAGCCCGCTCCCGTCGTGGCTCGCCCGCGCGGGATCCACACGGACGAATCGGTCGAAGATCCGCCCCGCCGCCTCTGGATCGACGCCCGGGCCGTCGTCCAGGACGGTGCATCCCGCCCCCTCCTCACGCACCCACGTCGCGATGGTCACCATGCCGCCGTCGGGCGCATGGCGGACGGCGTTGCTCATGAGGTTCGTGAGCACTTGGGCGATGCGAGCCCGATCGGCGTAGACGGGGGCGGAGGGCCCCTCGGCGTGGATCCGCACGTTGCGGAGCCGTACGAGCGAGGTGCCCCCCGTCACCTCTTCACGCGCGACGTCGCGCAGGTCGATCTCGGTGCGCAGGAGTTCGAGGGCGCCATCGTCGGCACGGGCGAGCGTGAGCAGGTTCTCCACGATGTTCCGCATGCGTTCGACCTCCTCTTGGGCGCTCTCGAGCGTCTCGCGAGCGTTGGGCGGGAGCTCCGCCGAACGCAGGCTGACCTCGAGCTCGGCGCGCATCACCGCGAGGGGCGTCCGCAGCTCATGTGACGCGTCCGCCGCGAACCGGCGCTTGTCCTCCACGCCGCGTTCGAGCCGATCGAGCATGGCGTTGAGGGTGACGGCGAGGTGTTGGAGTTCGTCCGTAGACGCCGGGACCTCGATCCGGTCGTCGAGCCGCTCGATGCCGATCTTGTCCGCCTCGCGCGTCATGCGATCCACCGGGGCAAGCGCTCGCCTCGCGAGCCACCATCCGCCCCCCGCCGCCAGCGCGATGACCGCGGGGCCGGCGATCACGAGCAGCACGACCAGCTCTCGTTGCGAGCGGGCGACCTCATCCAAGGACGTGGCGACCACGACGGCGGCGTCGCACGATCCCGCCGGCAGTCGCGCGGCCAGGACACGGAACCGCTCCTGATCGCTCCCCGGCGCTACCGATGCGCGCAGGGTGTCGCCCGCCATCACCCCGGCGAGCTGGGCGGGTCCGAGCAGGGGCCCGCGAGAAACGGCGTCGCCGGTGGACTCGAGCACGGTGCCGTCGGGGCGCAGCAGCTGCGCTCCCGACTCGCCCTGAGGCAAGCCGACGAGCGAGGCCGCGCTCACATCCTGGAACTCTCCCTCGCACCCCCGGTTCAGGCCGAACGCGATCTGCGCCGCGCGTGTCGCCAGACCCTCGTCCACCCCGCGCACCAATCCGGCCTGGAGCCGCACGACGAGGAAGACCCCGAGACCCAAGACGACGAGGAAGAACAACGCCGCGTACCACAGAGTGAGGCGCGTGCGGATCCTCAGCCTCACGGGAGCCCGAGCCCGTAGCCCACGCCGCGCACGGTGCGAATGAGCGGCCGGTCGAACGGCTGCTCGAGCTTGCGGCGCAGATAGCCCACGTACACGTCGACCACGTTCGAGAAGCCGTCGTAGTTCACGTCCCACACGTGCTCCAGGATCCGCGGACGGCTCACGACTTCGCCGGCGTGGCGCATCAAGAACTCGAGCAGGGCGAACTCCCGGGAGGAGAGGTCGACGACGGTGCCGTCCCGCGCGACCGCATGCGTGGCGGGGTCGAGGATCACGCCGTCGACCTCCAGGATCGTAGGCCTCTCGGAGGCCCCCCGCCGCATGAGGGCGCGGAGCCTCGCGAGCAATTCACCGAACGAGAACGGCTTGACGAGGTAGTCGTCGGCGCCGGCATCGAGGCCACGGATGCGATCTTCCACTCCGTCGCGCGCCGTGAGCATCAACACGGGCGCCCACCGACCGTCGTTGCGCAGCTCGCGACACACGGAGAACCCGTCGCGCCCGGGGAGCATCACGTCGAGAACGATGGCGTCGTATTCCTCGAATCGCGCTCGGACCAGTGCCGACTCTCCGTCGAGCGCCGCATCGACCGCGTAGCCCTCCTGCTCGAGACCTCGCCTGAGCGCGCGGGCCATCTTCAACTCGTCCTCGACCAGCAACACCCGCATCGCGACCTCCGACCGCGAGTGTCGCACGCCCCCATGAGAGTCGGGTGAGAGTTTCCCGACGAACCCGCGTTTCTCACGGGGGTCTCATCCGCGGCGCCGTAGAAGGGGGTGTCGAACACCGAAGGAGCAGAGATGAAGCGGATCACCATGGCCCTCCCGATCCTCGTTGCCACGGTCGTGCTCGCTGCCTGCGGTGGCGGCTCGGGGACGGGCACGGGTTCCGTGACACCGGCCTCCCAACGCGGCACGTCGGCCGCGCCCACGGGCGGGTCTGCGTCCGCGAGCGCGCCCGGCGGCCAGGCCGTGTCCGCCGAACCCGCCGTCCCCACGGAGTCGAGCCCGCCGGGGGATATCCCGGACAACATCGCCTACGTCCCCTACACGGCGAAGGCCGGCGGTGTCAGCGTCTCCACGCCCGAGGGCTGGGGCCGCGCGACGACGCCGTCGGGCGTCACGTTCACCGACAAGCTGAACACCGTCGAGCTCGGCTGGAGCAACGCCGCAAAGGCGCCCACGCTGGCGACCGTCAAGTCGACGGGGGTGCCGGCGCTGGCGGCGAACACCCGCGCGTTCAAGCTCGTGGGCGTCACGGCGACCTCTCTGCCGGCCGGACCCGCCGTGCTGATCCACTATCAGGCCAACAGCGAACCCAACCCCGTGACCGGCAAGCAGTACCGGCTGGACGTGCTGCGCTACGAGCTCTTCCACAACGGCCGCCAGGTGAGCCTGACGCTGCTGTCGCCCGTGGGCGCCGACAACGTGGACCCCTGGCGCATCGTGACCCAGAGCCTGAAGTGGGCATGATGCAGACGAGCGCCGCAGCTCTCGCGGACATGCCCACCCCCGCGCGCATCCTCGAGGCGCACGAGCTCTATCGCTTCTATCACGCAGGTGAAGAGGAGACGTTCGCGTTGCGCGGCGTCAGCCTCGGTGTGGAGGCGGGCGAGGTCGTGGCGGTGGTGGGGCCGTCCGGGAGCGGCAAGTCCACCTTGCTGGCCTGCCTTTCGGGTTCGGACGAACCCGACGGGGGTTACGTCTCTGTGGCCGGGATGAGGATCACGCGTCGGCCCGAGTCCGAGCGCGCGGAGCTTCGAGCCCGATCGGTCGGCGTACTGATGCAGTCTGGCAACCTGCTCGACCATCTGAGCGTGAGCAAGAACATCGCCGTCGCTCAGGCGCTGGCGGGGCGACCTGCGGCCCGGACCCCCGACGAGCTCCTCGAGGACGTGGGGCTGGTGGGACGCAAGCACGCACGCCCGACGACCCTTTCGGGGGGGGAAACCTCGCGCGTCGCCCTCGCGGTGGCCCTCGCGAACGACCCACCCCTGCTGCTTGCGGATGAGCCGACCGGCGAGGTGGACGCGGCGAACGAGGCGTTGCTCCTGGAGCTGCTACGGGAGCGGGCGGCCCAGGGCCGCGCCGTGGTGATGGTGACCCACAGCACCCGAGCCGCGCTCGAGGCGGACCGCGTGATGCATCTGCGCGATGGGAGGCTCGTCGATGCGTGAGCCGCTGGTACGCGCAGACGGGCTCGGGCGATCCTTCGGCAACGGCGAGGGCCGCGTCGCGGCGGTGACCGACGTCACGTTCAGCGTGAACTCCGGCGATCGGATCGCGCTCGTGGGACCCTCGGGCAGCGGCAAGTCCACGCTGCTTCAGGTCGTGGCCGGACTCGACCGCCCGACCTCAGGCTCGATCGGCTGGCCCGCTCTCGGGCCTCGAGACGACCTGCGGCCCGGGATGGTCGCGATCGCCTTCCAGGACCCCAGCCTCCTGCCGCCGCTCACGGTGCTCGAGAACGTGGCGCTCCCGGTGATCCTGGCCGGGGGGTCGGAGGGCGAGGCGGTCGCAACGGCCCGCGATCTCCTGGAGATCTTCGAGGTGGCGACGCTGGCCGAGCATCTCCCCGAAGAGCTCTCCGGCGGACAGGCGCAACGCGCGTCGATCGCTCGCGCGTTCTCCGGTTCACCGCGCTTGGTCTTGGCGGACGAGCCGACCGGCCAGCAAGATCAGGAAACGGCGGCGAGGCTCGTCGAGGCCATCCTCACGCTCGGCGCCATCGACGACACGACGCTCCTCGTCGCCACCCATGACGCCGCGGTGGCAGACCGGCTTCCCGCCCGGTGGACCATGCGCGACGGGCGGCTCGTCACGGAGGCACTCACGTGCTCGGCCTGACCTGGTTGGCGGGCCTGCTGCGGCGCCGAACGGGTCGGATGGCGGGCGAGACGGTAGGGATCGCGGTCGCCGTCCTACTGTTGGCCAGCCTAGGCACGTTCTTCGCAGCGAGCCGGGCCTCCATGACGGCTCAGGCCGTGGGCTCGGTGCCGGTCGACTGGCAGGTGCAGATCCGACCGGGAGCCGATCCCGCGAAGGCGGCGGCGGTCGCGGCCGCCGCCCCGGGCGTGAGCGCGACGCTTCCCGTCTCCTACGCGGACACCACCGGCCTTTCGTCGCGGACGGCGGGAACGGTGCGCACGACCGGAGCAGGGAAGGTGCTGGGGCTGCCCCCGGGCTTCGCCGCCACGTTCCCCGGGGAGATCCGCTTCCTCGTGGGCGCGCACGACGGCGTGCTGCTCGCCCAACAGACCGCTGCCAATCTCGGCGCGGGCGTGGGCGACGCCGTGACGATCGGCCGGCCGGGGCAGTCCGCGCTCACCCTGCGCATCGACGGGATCGTGGACCTGCCTTCCGCGGACCCGATGTTCCAGTCGATCGGTGCCGCGCCGGGCAGTGCCGCCGCCGCCCCGCCGGACAACGTCGTGATCCTTCCCGCTGCCACATGGGACCGAGCCTTCTCGAACGCCGCTGCGGGCACGACCTCCACCCAGATCTATACGCAGCTCTCCCACGACCTGCCCGCCGACCCCAGCGCGGCATTCTCCCAGGTCATCGGCGGCGCCAAGAACCTGGAGGCCTCCCTCGCGGGCGGCGGGCTCGTGGGGAACAACCTGGCAGCGCGCCTCGACGGCGCCCGCGCCGACGCGATCTATGCCCAGATGCTCTTCCTCTTCCTCGGCCTCCCGGGCGTGATCATCGCCGCACTCCTGGCCGGTGTGATCGCCTCCTCGGGCAGGGACCGGCGCAGGCGCGAACAGTCGCTGCTTCGTCTGCGGGGGGCGGATCCGAGGCGGATCGTGCGCCTGGCCGCCGTCGAAGCGGCCTTCGCCGGCATCGTCGGGGCGGCCGTCGGTCTCGTGGCTGCCGCGTTGGTGGGTCGGGTCGCCTTCGGAACCTCTCGCTTCGGTGCCACCACCACTCAGGCCGTGGTGTGGAGCGGCGTGGCCGCCGCGTTCGGGCTCGTGATCTCCACGGTCACGATCGTGGTTCCGGCCTGGCGCGACACCAAGACGCTCACGTTGCGCGGAGCGCAGTCGGCGGTGGGGTCACAGCTGCGGCAGCGCCCGCCGGTCTGGGCTCGCTTCTATGTCGACGTGATCTGCCTCGCTATCGGCGCCCTGATCTACTGGCAGGCCGTGAGGAGCGGCTACCAGGTGGTCCTGGCGCCCGAGGGCGTGCCGACGATCTCGGTGAGCTACTTCACGCTGCTGGCCCCTCTGCTGTTCTGGATCGGCACGGCGCTGCTCATGTGGCGCCTCGGGTCGCTCGCGCTGCGCCGCGGGCGCGGCGTCATGGGGACCCTCACGCGCCCCCTCGCGCACCGGTTGTCCGGCGTTGTGGCGGCCACCATGTCGCGCCAGCGGCGGTCGCTGTCGCGGGGCATGGTCTTGATGGGCCTCACCGCATCCTTTGCGATCTCGGTGGCGATCTTCAACACCACGTACGCGTCGCAGTCCCGCGTCGACGCACGGCTGACCAACGGCGCGGATGTCACCGTCACGACTGCGGCGGCCGCCGGGCTCCCCGGCGGCACCGCGGATGCCGTCCGGGGCCTCCCCGGCGTCGCCGCCGCAGAGCCGATGCAGCATCGCTACGCCTACGTGGGCAACGACCTGCAGGACCTCTACGGTGTCGACGCGGCAACCATCGGACAGGCGACCTCGATGTCGAACGCGTTCTTCGCCGGTGGCAACGCCGCCCAGACCCTCGGAACACTCTCGTCCACGCCCAACGGACTGCTCGTATCCGAGGAGACGGTGCACGACTTCCAGCTCCAACCGGGCGACACGGTCCGGCTGCGTCTACAGTTCGCCAGCGACCACGCGTACCACGTGGTGCCGTTCACCTACGTCGGCGTCGCGCGGGAGTTCCCCACGGCGCCGCACGATTCGTTCCTCGTCGCGAACGCGCGCTACGTGGCTCAGGCCACCGGGTCCAGCGCGGTCCAGACGGTCTTGATCCGCACCGTTGCCGCTCCCCCAGCCGTGGCCGCGAGCGTGCGGCGACTCATCGGGCCCGCCTCGGGCGCCACCGTCAACGACATCGAGACGCAGCAGACCATCACGTTGTCGGCCCTCACCGACATCGACCTCGCGGGCCTGACGAGGTTGGAGCTGGTCTTCGCTCTCGCGCTCGCGGTCGCTGCCTCCGGCTTGGTCCTCGCGCTCGGGCTCGTCGAACGCCGACGGACCTTCGCCATCACCACCGCGCTCGGCGCCAAACGCCGTCAACTCGGCGGATTCGTGTGGAGCGAGGCCGCGTTCGTCGCGCTGGGCGGTCTCGTCCTCGGTGGCCTGGGAGGCTGGTGGCTCGCCCAGGTGATCGTGAAGATCCTCACCGGGGTGTTCGACCCGCCGCCCGAGCATCTGTCGGTCCCGTGGGCCTACCTCGGTGCGTTGCTGGTGGCAACTATCCTCGCGATCCTCCTTGCCGGCGCTGGGATGCTCCGGAGCGCGAGAACCTCGGCCGCGGCCGTGCTCCGCGACCTCTGAGGCTGCGGACGTCGCCCACGCCTAACACGTCGCGTACAGTCGCTGCGACGGGAGGCGTGAGATGCACGCAGGTCGGAAGTCACCGCTGGCTCGCGCGTTCCGCGAGCACGCCCAGGCCGAACGTCGCCGAGGTCCGGACGCCGAACCGATGGATCTGGAGGAGACCCTCGAGCGGCTGCGGCAGCCCGGCATCTCCCGCCGCGATGCGCTCAGGTTCGGCGGGATCCTCGGTGCAGGGATGGCGCTGGCCGCGTGCACGCCGTCCAGGACGACCCCTGCGGCCTCGCCGACGCCCCCGGCATCCACGGCGCCGCACGACGCCCGGATCGTGGTGGTTGGAGCGGGGCTCGCCGGCACGACCGCCGCGTACCGGCTCGCCCAGGCTGGCGTGCCCGTCCGCCTGTTCGAGGCGCGGGATCGGCTCGGCGGGCGATGCTGGACGGCGCGCGGCTTCGCCGACGGTCAGACCGCCGAGCACGGCGGTGAGTTCATCGACACGCGCCACGTGCACACCCGTCGGCTGGCCCGCGAGCTCGGCCTCGCGCTGGACGACCTGTGGAAGGGCTACGCGGCGGGGGCCACCTACCCGCGGATCGTGCGAGGAGCCGAGCTGCCGGTCGCCACCACCAAACCCGTGATGGAGCGCGTGAACGCCGCCATCTCCGGCGCGGCCCGCAAGGTGGGACTCCTCGGACCGGGTGGCGCGATCGACATGAAGGCGATCTCCTACCCGACCGCCACGCCGGCGGCGGTCGCGATGGATCGGCTCTCCATGGACGGATGGCTCGACGCCAACGTCCCCGGCGTGGTCGGCTCCGACGTCGGCGACTGGCTCGACGAGGTCATGTGCGGCTGGTACGGCCTCAACCTCTCGGACCTCTCGGCCCTGAACTGGCTCGACTACTCGGTGATCCCGGCGCCGGGCGCGGACGAGCGGTGGCACGTGCGCGGTGGCAACGACCGGATCATCGGCGGCATCGCCGGCCGGCTCCCGGCCGACACCATCACCACGAACGCGGCGCTCACCTCCGTGCGCCGCGCCGCCGACGGCACGTACGCGCTGACCTTCGACGGTTCCGCTCCCGTCACGGCGGACCTGGTCATCCTCACCCTGCCCATGACGACTCTGCGCCAGGTGGACCTGAGCGGGGCCGGCTTCCGCGAGCAGAAGATGGCCGCCATCCGGGACCTGGCCATGGGCTTCGACGTGAAGCTCCTGCTCCAGTACGACCGGCGGCCCTCGGCCATGGGCAACTGGGGCGGCGGGATGGAATACGCCGACCCGGATTTCGTCACGTGGGAGAGCTCCGTGGTCCAGCCGGGGACGGCGGGGCTGATCACGGTGTACGCGGGCGGGCGCACGGGGGCGAGCTGGACCGCGGACCAACCACACGGCACCGCACCGCAGCCACTCGTCACCGACCTCCTGGGCCGGATCGAGGAGGGCGTGCCGGGATCGAGGCGGCACTACAACGGCCGGTCCTACGCCGACCTATGGACGCGCGACCCGTGGACGAACGGCGCGTACGCGGCCTTCGGCGTGGGCCAGTACACGCGCTTCTGGGGCGGGACGGCGCAGGCCGACGGCAACGTCCATTTCGCGGGCGAGGCAACCTCCACGTACAGCCAGGGCTACCTCAACGGCGGCGTCGAGAGCGGAGACCGGGCCGCGCAGGAGGTCATGGAGAAGCTGGGCCTGCCGGTGCCGGCGTCGCTCGCGAAGCTGCCGCATTGAGCCGCGCTCGGGCTTCAGCTCGATGATCACGATCGAGATCCGTCCAGCGACCTCCGAACGCCTGCCGGTCCTGGCCGAGGTGGTGGGCCAAGCGTTCCGCAACGACCCGATGATCCTGTGGCCGCTGCAGGGCGATGCCGTCGATCTGCCTGAGCGGATCGCGAGGTTCTTCGCCGCGATCTATCGCCCGCACATGCGCGACGGCACCTTCTGGGAGGCCGGCGACGCGCTGGGCTTCGCCAACTGGGTGCCGCCAGGCGCAGCCGGCGACGCCCTCGGGACCGACCACGAGCTCGCCGCCATCCTGAACGGGATCGCCGAGGCTGCCGCGCGCTACAACGTCCTGTGGGCGTGGATCGAAGCCCGCGTCCCCGACGACGTCTGGTACCTGGACATGGTCGGGGTTGACCCGGTCCACCAAGGGCGAGGCGTCGGCTCGGCCCTGATCCGACACGGGTTGGAGCTCGCCGCGGCCGAGGGTGCCGACGCGTTCTTAGAGACATCCCTCTCCGGCAACGTCGCCTACTACGAGCGCCTTGGCTTCCGCGTGGTTGAGGAAGGCGAGCCGGCCCTCGGAGGGCCGCACATCTGGTTCATGCGAAGAAGGGGCTGACGCCGCTCAGCCGTCCGAGCTGTCGGCGAACGCCCGCACCTCGGCGGCGTGCTCGTCGTAGTGGACCCACGTCTCGTCCGCGGCCCACGCGATACGCTCGGGCGCGAGGTTTGGACGTACCACCGCGGCGCGCAGGCCGGCGCGAGCCTCCTCGCCGCCGGCCACGACCTCGTCCCAGGACATCGCTGCAGAGGCCGCGGCCACCTCCCCGTTCACGGCATCCCAGTCTCGGTCGGGATCGGCGTCGAACGGATCCATGAACGGACCGGCACCGGCGGCGTCGAGATGGTCGGCGGCGAATCGGGACCAGTACGCGCAATGCCAGACCATGTCCTTGACGGTCCAGTCCCCTACGACGCCGGGCACCTCGCGACGGTCCTGCGGGACGCTCATGACCTGAGCCTCGAACGCTGCCCACGACGACGCCTCGCGATCGAGGAACTCCTGCGGCGTGATCATCATCGGATCGATGGTACTGGGAGGCGATCGGGTTGGCTCTGCTAGGTTCCCAGCCGGTGCGGCGCATGCCGCCCGGAGGGAGCGCAGGGTGCAGCTCGGCATGATCGGCCTGGGGCGGATGGGCGCGAACATGGTGCGCCGGCTCACGCGCGCTGGACACGCGTGCGTGGCCTTCGACGTGGCGACGGACGCGGTCACGGCCATCGAGACGGAGGGCGTCGCGGGCGCCCGGACGCTCGAGGAGTTCGTGGGCCACCTGGACGCTCCGCGCCACGTGTGGATGATGGTGCCCGCCGGCGTCGTGGACGCCACCATCGCCGACCTCGCGCCGCTGCTCGAGCGCGGCGACACGATCATCGACGGCGGCAATTCGTACTACATCGACGACCTGCGCCGCGCGGAGGAACTCGCGGCGCGAGGACTCAGCTACCTCGATGTGGGCGTGAGCGGGGGGATCCGCGGCCTCGAGCGCGGCTATGCGCAGATGATCGGCGGTGCGGCGGAGGCCGTCGAGGAGCTCGACCCCATCTTCGACGCCCTCGCCCCCGGTGTTGACGCCGCGCCGCGGACGCCGGGGCGCGACGGGCCGCCGAGCTCCTCGGAGCGCGGCTACCTGCATTGCGGCCCGAGCGGGGCCGGGCATTTCGTGAAGATGGTCCACAACGGGATCGAGTACGGGCTCATGGAGGCCTACGCGGAGGGGTTGAACCTGCTCGCCCATGCGGATGCCGGCAGCGCGGACCGCCCGCTGGACGCCGAGACCACGCCGCTGCGCGAGCCCGAGCACTATCGATACGAGTTCGCGCTGGACGAGGTCGCGGAGGTGTGGCGACGCGGATCGGTGGTGGCCTCGTGGCTCCTGGACCTGACTGCGGCCGCGCTCCAGGAGCAACCCGACCTCGCGACCTACGAGGGCCGGGTGAGCGACTCCGGCGAGGGCCGCTGGACGGCCCTGGCAGCCATCGAATCCGGGACGCCGACGCCCGTGCTGAGCGCCGCGTTGTTCCAGCGTTTCGCGAGCCGCGGCGAGGACGACTTCGCCCGTAGGGTGCTCTCCGCGATGCGCGCGCAGTTCGGCGGCCATGCCGAGGCGCCGCCGGATGCGCCACCGGAGGCCTCGCCGGGAGTGACGGGCCCGTGAGCGCCCCGCCGCGCTCGGACGCGCTCGTGATCTTCGGGATCACCGGGGATCTGGCGTACCAGAAGATCATCCCCGCCCTGCAGGCGATGGAGCGCCGCGGCAACCTCAATGTGCCCGTGGTGGGCGTCGCGCGCTCGGGGTATTCGAAGGAGAAGCTCGTGGAGCGGATGCGCGCGAGCCTGGAGGATCACGGGGGCGCCGATCCCGAGGCGTTCACGGCCCTCACGGAGCGGCTGCGCTACGTGGACGGCGACTACACCGAACACGCGACGTTCGCGCGGCTCCGCCAGACGCTCGGCGATGCGGCCCGGCCGCTGTTCTACCTCGCCATCCCGCCGAGCCTGTTCGAGACCGTCGTTCAGCACCTTCATGAGTCGGGCAGCGCCACCAAGGCTCGCGTGGTCGTCGAGAAGCCCTTCGGGCGCGACCTCGCCTCGGCGCACGAGCTCAACGCCGTGTTGCGCTCGGTGTTCCCGGAGGAGTCGATATTCAGGATCGACCACTTCCTCGGCAAGGAGCCGGTGCAGAACCTCGCGTACTTCCGCTTCGCGAACACGTTCCTGGAACCGTTCTGGAACCGGAACTACGTGGACAGCGTGCAGATCACCATGGCCGAGAAGTTCGGCCTGCGCAAGCGCGGCCGATTCTACGAGCAGGTCGGCGCCATCCGCGACGTCGTGCAGAACCACCTGCTGCAGGTGCTGGCCTTGGTCGCTATGGACCCGCCGAGCGGGCTCGACCGCGACGCCTTCCTGAACGAGCGCGTCCGGCTGCTGAAGTCCATCCGCCCGCTGACCTCCGACGACGTGGTCCGCGGTCAGTTCGATGGGTACCGCGACCTGGACGGCGTGGCCCCGGACTCGGACGTGGAGACCTACGTGGCCCTGCGGGCGCACGTCGAGACCTGGCGCTGGGCCGGCGTCCCGTTCTACATCCGCGCGGGCAAGCGGCTCCCCGTCACCTGTACGGAGGTGCTCGTGGAGCTGAAGCGCCCGCCCCGCGACGTCTTCGACGAGCCGCACCCGGGCCATCCGAACCACGTGATCTTCCGACTGGGCCCCGACGTGAACATCACGTTGGGAGCGCGCGCGAAGCTCCCCGGGGAGGAGATGGCGGGCGAGGACGTCGAGCTGATGGCGCACCATCAATCGGGAGACGTGATGGAGCCCTACGAACGCCTCCTCACCGACGCGATGGAGGGCGACCCGGACCTATTCTCCCGGCAGGACATCGTGGAGACGTCGTGGCGCATCGTCGACCCGATCCTCGACGACGCCACTTCGATCGCGAGCTATGCCCAGGGGTCGTGGGGGCCCAAGGAATCCGACCGGCTCCTCGAGGACGGCGCGGGTTGGCACGAGCCCGCTCGAAAGGCCGCCGGCGAGGAGCACTGAGCCAGGGGCCGCCGCGTCAGACGGCCAGCATCGATGCGGCGTCGGCGTCGGCGAACCACGAGGCGCCCTCGATGGCCTGCGCCGGATACGTCGAGACGTCGCTCGGCCCCTCCAGGACCGCCGCCAGCGCCCGCGACTTCGCCGCGCCCGTCACCAGGAACACGATGTGCGCGGAAGCGTTCAGTACGGGGGGCGTGAGGGAGACGCGCCGGCGCGGCGGCGCGGGCGCCTCGACCGGCACCGCCCACCGCTCGATCTCCGACACCGCCGCGGTGCCGGGGAACAGGGACGCCGTGTGCCCATCCTCACCCATCCCCAGCAGCGTCAGGTCAAACCGGGCCCCCGGTGCCGTCGGTGGTGGGCCGGACATCGCGCCGAACGTGCGGCGCAGCAGCCGCTCGTACTCGATCGCCACGACCTCCGGGTCGTCCTCCCCACGGATCCGATGTACGTGGCCCTGCGCGATAGGGACGTGGTCGAGCAGGGTCTCCTTCGCCATGAGGTAGTCGCTCTGCGGATCGAACGGCGGCACGCAGCGCTCGTCGCCCCAGAAGACGTGCGCGGACTCCCACGGGATGCGCTCGGCGTAGGCGGGACCGGCCAGCCGCTCGTACAGTCCGCGCGGCGTCGACCCACCCGAGAGAGCCATCAGGAACCGCCCGGTGGCGTCCACGGCAGCTGAGGCCCGTTCGACCACGACCTCGGCGGCCGCGCGTGCGACCTCGTCCGGTCCGGAGAAGACGCGCAGGGCCTCAGCCGACAAGCGGCTGCACCCCGCGCTTGGCGAGCTGGTCGGCGATGATGTTGCGCTGCACCTCGGACGTCCCCTCCCAGATCCGATCGACGCGTAGCTCGCGGTAGAAGCGCTCCGCCACGTTCTCCCGCATGTACCCCCGGCCGCCGAAGATCTGCACCGCCCGGTCGGCGACCCGCCCCGCCATCTCGCTGGCGTAGAGCTTGGCCATCGAGCATTGCGCGTGCTGCAGCTTCACGTCCACGCCGGCGTCGATGTTCTCCGCGAGGCGGTACGTCATGAGGCGCGCCGCCCAGAGCTCGGTCAGGGAGTCGGCCAGCATGTGCTGGATCGCCTGGAAGCCGATGATCGGCCCACCGAACTGCACCCGCTCCTTCGCGAAGCCCGTGGCGGCCTCGATCAAGCGCTCGGCGGCGCCGCAGCAGCGCGCCGCGATCATCAGGCGCTCGTAGCGGAACCACTCGTAGGTGAAGGCCAGCCCGTCGCCCTCCTCGCCGACGAGGTTCGCGGCCGGAACCACCACGTCCTCGAACGCCACGATGGGGTGCGTGTCCGCGTACGTGTGCGAATAGGCGGGCGATCTCACCTCGCGCACGCCGGGCGTGTCCTTGTCCACGAAGAACATCGCATGCTTACCCTCGTGCGGCCCGGCCGCGATCCGCGCCTGGAAGAAGCAGTAGCTCGCGTGGTTGAAGGACGTCACGTGCATCTTGACGCCGTTCAGCGTGTACGCGCCGGACTCGAGGAGTGCCGTGGCCTCGATGGCGCTCACGTCGGAGCCGGCGCCCTCCTCGGTGATGGCGTAGCACTCGTGCATCTCACCCCTGATCGTCGGCAGGATCCACGTTTGCATCTGCTGCTCGCTCGCCACGGCCGGGGCCCAGGCCGGCGGCGTGTGGACGCACCACCCCAGCGCGTTGGTGACCCGCCCGATCTGCTCGGACACGAGCACCTGCTGCAGCATCGTCATCCCCGATCCGCCCAGATCCTTGGGCATGTTCATCGAGTAGAGACCGAGCTCGATGGCCAGGCGGTGGTGCTCGTCGCTCGTCTCCTGCGGGATGCGGCCGCCGTGAGCCTCGGCGTGGATCTCCCAGGGGATGAGCACGTCGTCCACGAACTTGCGGGCGCGCGCCTGGATCGCGCGATCGTCCTGCGACAGGGGATAGGAGCTCACGGCGGAACGCTCGCTTTCGGCGGAGAGGTCGCGAGCATACCGCGAGCGCTGAATCGCGATTCAACCGGCGGGGGACGCCCGGTTGACGCCCGCGCGCCGGACGGGGAGCATCCTGCCGTGAAGTGGAAGCGCGGACAGCGCAGCGTCAATCTCGAGGACCGGCGCGGCCAGGGGGGCGGATCGGGGGGCCTCGGGGGGCTGGGAGGCCTCGGCGGAGGCCGCGGGCTGCCCTTGCCCACGGGCAAGGGTGGGATCGGCGTCGTCGTGATCGTGCTGGTGCTGGTGCTGATCGGTGGCTCCCGGCTCTTCGGCGGCAACGGGACCGGGATCGACACGGGAGGGGTGCTCGACGGGTTCGGGCCGGGACCCAGCACCGGCGGTCAGATCCCGCCCGGCGACGAGAAGCTCGCCGACTTCACCTCGTTCGTGCTGGACGACGTCCAGGGCTACTGGAAGGTGGTCTTCCGCGACGCCGGGCGCACGTATGCGCCCGCCACGATGGTCCTGTTCACGAACTCCACGCGCACGGCGTGCGGGGCCGCCTCCTCGGCCACCGGCCCGTTCTATTGCCCGGCCGATCAGAAGGTCTATCTGGACCTAGGGTTCTTCCGCGAGCTCCGCGATCGATTCGGTGCGGGGGGCGACTTCGCGCAGGCCTACGTGATCGCGCACGAGCTGGGCCACCACGTCCAGGACGAGCTCGGCATCAACGCGCAGGTGCAGCGCTCCTCCCGAAGCGACCCCTCCTCGGCCAACGACCTGTCGGTCCGCCTCGAGCTCCAGGCGGACTGCCTGGCGGGCGTGTGGGCGCACTCGATTCAGCAGCGCGGTGACCTGGAGGCGGGCGACGTCGAGGAGGGCCTGAACGCCGCCGCCTCGGTGGGCGACGACCGGATCCAGGCATCCACGACCGGGCGGATCGATCCCGAGACCTGGACGCACGGGTCGTCGGAACAGCGTTCCCGCTGGTTCCGAGCAGGCCTCGACGGGGGCGACATCAGCGCCTGCGACACGTTCTCCGGCTCGATCTGATCAGCCGGGGATCACCCGATGAACTCGAGCCGAGCGCGGTGTTCGGCGAGCTGCGCGAGCGTCCGCTCGTCGATCGTTCGTTCGCGTTCGGGCTCGTCGACGTCCGGCCCCTCGCCGAACAGCTCGCCGCTGAGGTAGCGCTGGCCCGTGTCGCTCACGACGGTCACGATGCGCTGGAGCTCGGGATGCGCGGCAGCGACCTTGTGCACGGCCGCGACGTTGATGCCGGAGGACGGGCCGCACAGCATGCCCTCCTCGCGCGCCAGCCGGCGCGCGGTATCGAGGGCTTCGGATGTGGACGCGGTGACGATGCCGTCCATGGCGCTCAGATCGAGGTTGGGGGCCACGAGGCCGTCGCCGATACCGGGGACGCCGTGTCGGCCCCACGACTGCTCCGAGATCAGCGGACACTCCGAGGGCTCCACCGCGAACGCTTTGACGCGGGGGTCGTGGGCCTTCAGGGAACGCGCCACCCCGGAGATCCAGCCCCCGGTGCCCTGGGCCGCCACCACCGCGTCGATCAGACCGCCCGCCTGCTCCCAGATCTCCTCTCCCGAGGCGAGCTGCGCCTCGGGGTTGTCCGGGTTCTCGAACTCGCCGGGGAAGAAGTATCGGTCGGGATCGGCCGCGCGCAGCTCCCGCATCCGCGCGAGCGCGAGGTCGATGTCCGTTCCCATGCCGGGCGTGAGCACGAGCTCCGCCCCGTAGGCCTCGATCATGCGCTTGCGCTCCCGGCTCATGCCCTCGGGCATCACGATCACGCAGTCGTATCCCTTGATGGCCGCCACCGCCGCGCATGCGATCCCCGCGTTCCCGGTGGTGCACTCGATGATCGTCATCCCGGGCTTCAGGTCCCCACGCGCCTCGGCCCGTCCGAGCATCTGAACATAGATCCGGTCCTTCACGGAGCCCGTCGGTCCGTACCACTCGACCTTGGCCAGGACCACGACGCCGGGCGGCCCCACCCGCTGCAGGCGAACGAGGGGGGTGCGCCCGATGGCGCCCAGCAGCGTCGGCACCTCGGTCCGCAATCCATCCCACTCCATGGGCAAGGCCGCTCCTCCCTCGCTCACCCGGCCGCCGGGCGTCGTCGCTCCACGTACCCGAGACGCCGGGAGATCGCCGTGGCCGCCTCCATGGTCACGCGTCCGATCCGCGGAAGATCGACCGGGCGCATCCGGAATGCCGGACCACTCACGCTGAGGGCCGCCACGACCTCGCCGTCCGCACGGCGGATCGGGGCGGCCACCGCGTTCAGCCCCTCCTCGAGCTCCTCCATCGTCGTGGCGTACCCACGCGCGCGGATCTCGCCGAGCTGGGCGCGGAGCTTGCCCGCGTTCGTGATCGTGGCGGCAGTCGTGCGAGGCAGCGGCGCGGCGAGCAACCGGTCGCGTTCGCGATCGTCCAGATTCGCGAGGAGCATCTTCCCGTTCGACGTCGCATGCAGCGGCGTGCGGCGGCCCACCCAGCTGACGGCCACGATCGACCTGGTCCCGGTCACTTGATCGATGTACACGACGGCGTCGCCCGACAAGACGCCGAGGTTCACCGTCTCGAGCGTGCGGTCGGCGAGGTCCTCCAGGATCGGACGAGCGGTGCGAACGAGGTCCATGCTCGCCATGGCCGCGCCCGCGAGCCTGATGAGACCGAACCCGAGGCGATACTTCTCGGTGATGGGGTCGCGCTCCACCATCGCTCGTTCGGCCAACGTCGCCACGAGACGGGAGGCCGTGGCCTTGTGCACATCGAGCCGGCGGCCCAGCTCCGAGACACCGAGCTCCCCCGCCTCGGCGATCAGCTCCAGCGCCCTAAGCGCGCGGTTCACCGACTGGAGGTTGCCGCCCCGCTCCCGTTCGTCTCGCATCCCGCAACACGCTTCCTGACCGTCGGCCACTCTCGTGGCCGCCCGCCGGCGGCCCGCTCCGGCCTCCGGTGGCGACGCCGGGACGCTACGCCGGGGCCCCTGAGGCTGTCAACGCGCTCTGCGCGCGTGCGTTGCGCTTGTCGCACCCGATGCGTTGACCGCGACCGAGCCGTCCCCGACGCTGGCGGGACACCGAAGACGGAGCCGCTCCACACTGGACCGGACATGACCGAGCAACGATCGCGCTACTGGCGCGCCGCCGACCCGAAGCCAGCCTACGACGTCATCGTGGTGGGCGGAGGCGGCCATGGGCTGGCCACCGCGTACTACCTGGCCGCCGTCCACGGCATCACGGACGTGTGCGTGGTGGAGAAGGGATGGCTCGGCGGCGGGAACATGGCGCGCAACACCACGATCATCCGGTCCAACTACCTCTGGGACGAGTCGGCGGCGCTCTACGAACACTCGTTGAAGCTGTGGGAGGGCCTCGAGGAGACGCTCGCCTTCCCGTTGGAGTTCTCCCAGCGCGGGGTCCTCAACCTCGCGCACGATCTGGGGGACGTTCGTTCCAGCCTGCGCCGCGTGAACGCGAACCGCCTGAACGGGGTCGATGCGGAATGGCTGGACGCCGGCCAAGTCCGCGAGCTCTGCCCATTGGTGAACGTCTCGCCGGATGTCCGCTACCCGGTCGTGGGCGGCACCCTGCAGCGCCGCGGGGGCGTGGCGCGCCACGACAAGGTCGCGTGGGCCTACGCCACGAACGCCGACCGCCTGGGCGTAGACATCGTGGAGCACGCCGAAGTCACCGGCTTCCTCCGCGGGCCGGGCGGCGCCGTGGTGGGCGTGGAGACCGCGCGCGGCGCGATCCGCGCCGGCCGCGTGGCCTTGGCGGCCGCGGGCCACACCAGCGTGCTCGCATCCATGCTCGATCTTCGCCTGCCCATCCAGTCCCACCCGCTGCAGGCGCTCGTGTCCGCCCTGTATGAGCCGATCCTCGATGCCGTCGTGATGTCGAACGCCGTGCACGTCTACGTCAGCCAGGCCGACAAGGGCGAGCTGGTGATGGGCGCGGGGACCGACGCCTACAACGCGTACACGCAGCGAGGCTCGTTCCACGTGATCGAGCATCAGATGGCCGCGGCGATCGAGTTGTTCCCGATCTTCGCCCGGGCCAGCGTGCTGCGAACCTGGGCGGGCATCGTGGACGTATGCCCGGACGCGTCCCCGATCATCGACACCACGACGATCCCGGGCCTGTTCCTGAACTGCGGGTGGGGCACGGGCGGGTTCAAGGCAACCCCCGGATCGGGCTGGGTCTACGCCGACCTCATCGCCCACGGCGAACCCGGCCCGCTCGCGCGCCCGTATGCCCTCGAGCGGTTCACCACCGGTGCCTTGATCGACGAACACGGCGCGGCGGCTGTGGCGCACTGATGCGGGCGTCGACGTTGGCAGGCATCGCGCTCGGCTTGCCCGACACGGAGGAGCGGGAGACGTGGGGCGAGCGCACGTTCCAGGTGCGCGGCAAGATCTTCATGATGCTGGGCGCCGACGGCAAGCGCGGCAGCGTGAAGGCGGTTCATGAGGAGCAGGCGGCGCTGCTAGAGGAGGATCCGGTCGCGTTCTTCTTCCCGAGCTACGTCGGCGTCCACGGATGGATCGGCGTGGTCGTGGCCAAGGCCGATCGCGATCTCATGCGGGAGCTCGTGACCGAGGCGTGGCGTCTGACCGCACCCAAGCGTCTGGTCAACTCGTTCGACGAGGGCGAGGACTGAGCCTCATGCTGCTGATCCCTTGCCCGTACTGCGGCCCGCGCGAGGAGACTGAGTTCCGCTACGGCGGTCAAGCGCACCTCCCGTACCCGGCCGACCCGGCCGCGCTCTCCGGCGCCGAGTGGGCCGACTTCCTGTTCATGCGCGACAACCCGCGCGGCGACTGGTCCGAGCGGTGGATGCACGCCGCGGGCTGCCGGCGCTGGTTCAACGTGGTGCGGTCCACGGCCACGAGCGAGATCCGCTCCGCCTACCAGATCGGCGAACCGCGGCCGGAGAGCGATCGATGAGCTCGCGAAGCGCCGAGGGCGGCGGGACCGGGATCGATCGCGCGCGTCCCCTGCGGTTCCTCTTGGACGGACGCACGTACGACGGGTTGGCGGGCGACACGCTCGCCAGCGCCCTCCTCGCGAACGGCGTGGACGTGGTGTGCCCGTCGCCGATCCTCGGGCGGCCGCGCGGCGTGTTCTCCGCCGGCGCGGAGGAGCCGTGCGCGTTCGTGGAGATCACCGCGCCTCGGTTCGAACCCATCGTGCCCGCCACGGCTGTGGAGCTCGTCGACGGGCTGGAGGCGACGGGCCGCCCTGGCGTGGGCCGGCTGTCGCCCGACGGCGCCGACGCTCCGACCGCCGACCATCGCCACCTCCACGTGGAAACGCTCGTGGTGGGCGCCGGGATCGCGGGTCTCCGCGCCGCCCGCGGAGCGGCACGTACGGGCGAGCGCGTCCTGCTCGTGGACGAGCGCCACTGGCTCGGCGGCACGGCGCACTCCTCCGACATGATCGACGGCGAACCGGCGACGGCCTGGATCGAGGGCGTCGCCACCGAGTTGAACGACGCCCCCGAAGCCCGGGTGTTGATCCGAGCCACGGCGCTCGGCGTCTACGACGCCGGCTACGTGGTGGTCGCCGAGCGCGGCGCCTCCTGGGAACGGATCTGGCACGTCCGCGCAGGACGCGTCGTCCTCGCCACCGGCGCCCACGAGCGACCCATCGCCTTCGCCGACGACGACCGTCCCGGCGTGATGCTCGCCTCCGCGGCGGTGACGTACGCGGACCGATTCGGCGTCCTGCCCGGCGAGCGGGCCGTCGTGTTCACCACCAACCACACCGGCCACGAGGCGGCTCTGAGGCTCGCGGACGCCGGCGTGGACGTCGCGGCCATCCTGGACGTCGGCGACGGCGGCCCGGCCACGGAGCGCGCGCGCGCTCGCGGGATCGACGTGCGTACCGGCTGGGCGGTGGCGGGCACGGACGGTGATCCTCGCGTTCGTGCCGTCCACGCCGTCGGGCCGCACGGCGAGGAGGAGACCTTGGCCGCCGATCTCCTCCTCGTAGCCGGCGGGTGGAACCCCGTCGTCCAGCTCTGGCGGGGCATCGGTGGCGGCCTCCGCTACGGCGACGACCGCGCGTGCTTCCTCCCCGACGGCACCGGCCCGGCCTGGCTCGAGATCATCGGGGCCGCTGCCGGCGAGGGCCTCCCCACGGTCACGCCGTACTGGTTCACCCCGGCCGAGGACCTCAGCCACCACTACGTGGATCTGCAACGCGACTCGACCGTAGCCGACGTGCTGGAGGCCGTCGACATGAACCTGCGCTCGACCGAGCACGTGAAGCGCGCCACCTACATCGGGACCGCCATCGACCAGGGGCGCACGAGCGGCGTCCTCACCGCGGCCATCGTCAACCAGGCCTGGGGCGCCGGCCCCGGCGCCCAGGGCCCCACCAACAGCCGCCCGCCGTACACGCCGGTACCCTTCTCCGCCCTCGCCGGCCGCGACCGAGGACCGCTGCTCGACCCCACCCGTTGCACGCCCATCCATCCCTGGCACGTTGCCCACGGCGCGGTGTTCGAGAACGTCGGCCAGTGGAAGCGCCCCTGGTACTTCCCGAACGATCCATCCGAGAACCTGGAAGCGGCGGTGGAGCGCGAATGCCTGGCCGTGCGCCGCGGCGTCGGCGCCATGGACGCGTCCACGCTCGGCAAGATCGAGCTCACCGGCCCCGACGTGGCCACGTTCCTCGACCGGTTGTACACGAACCAGATGTCGTCCCTCGCGGTCGGTTCGATCCGTTACGGACTCATGCTCGGCCTCGATGGGATGGTCTTCGACGACGGCGTGGCGATGCGCCTGGCCGAGGATCGCTTCCTCATCACCACCACCACGGGCGGCGCGGCCAAGGTCATGGAACACATCGAGGAGTGGCTCCAGACCGAGTGGACCGACCTTCGGGTGTTCGCCGCCAGCGTCTCCGAGCAGTGGTCCACCGTGGCGCTGAACGGCCCGAGCGCGCGCGACGTCCTGGTCGCTCTCGGAACGGACATCGCCGTGGACCGGGACGCGTTCCCGTTCATGACGTGGCGCGACGGCAGAGTGGCAGGCATGCCCGCGCGCGTCGCCCGCGTGAGTTTCAGCGGCGAGCTCGCCTACGAGATCAACGTCCCCGGCTGGTACGGCCTCGCCATGTGGGAGGCCGTGATGGCGGCCGGCGGCCCGTTCGGGATCGGGCCCTACGGCACCGAGGCCATGCACGTGCTCCGAGCGGAGAAGGGCTTCGTGATCGTGGGCCAGGACACCGACGGCACCGTCACCCCCCACGACCTGGGCATGTCGTGGATCGTGAACGAGACCAAGGAAGACTTCATCGGCAAGCGCTCGCTCACACGCCCCGACACGGTGCGCACGGATCGCAAGCAGCTCGTGGGACTCCTGCCCGTCGAGCCCGACGTCCTGCTGTCCGAGGGCGCGCAGATCGTGATGCAGGACACCGGCACGATCCCGATGCCGATGCTGGGCCACGTGACCTCGGCCTACCGGAGCCCGGTGCTCGGTCGCTCGATCGCCCTGGCGATGGTCGCGGGCGGGCGCGACCTGGTCGGCAGCGCCGTGTACGCGCCGATGCCCGGCGGGACCATCGCCGCGGTCGTCACGGGGCCGGTCTTCTACGACCCGGAGGGGGCGCGCCGCGATGGCTGACCCCAAGGCCCGGAGCGCGCTGGCCCATCGGGCGGGGGACCTCGCCGCGATCTCCGCCGCCGGATCGGTGCTGGTTGCCGAGGTCCCCCTCCTGGCCCAGGTCGGCCTGCGGGCAGATCCCGGCTCGGTCGGGGCGCTCGCGGTGCCGCTCGTCCCGAACACCGTGCGCGTCGAGGGCGATAGAACCGCCCTCTGGCTCGGTCCCGACGAGTGGCTCATCACCGGTCCGCCCGGTTCGGCCTCCGCGATCATCGAGGAGTTGCACGCCGGCCTCGGCGGCACGCATCACGCCTGCATCGACCTCTCGGCGAACCGGGCCGTGCTCGACCTCGGAGGCCCGGAGGCGATCGATGTGCTCGAGCGCGGCTGCTCGCTGGACCTTCATCTCTCCCTCTGGACCACGGGGATGTGCGCGCAGACGAACCTCGCGCGCGCCCAGGTGATCCTGGAGCAACGGTCTGAGGCGACGCGGATCTCCGTGCGTCCTTCGTTCGCCGACTACCTCGTCGACTGGCTCGGCGTGGTGGCGGCCTCGCTCGATCCTTGACGCCCTACCGGTAGAGGGTGAGCCCCTCCGTATCGGTCATGTCCAACACGGCGTGCGCGCTGCTGGCCTCGTCGGAGGAGCCGTGTGCAACCAGAAGATAGCGTCCGCCCGTGAGGTCCTCTTCGTAGTCCTTCACGTGAGGGGTCGGAACCCCAACTTCCGCGAGGACGCCGATGCCGGCGCCCGCCGCGGCCCCGGCCACGAGCCCGCTTGCGAGCACCACGGCACCGCCGGGGATCACGACCGTCACCAGGACGCCCGCGATCGCCCCGAACAACGCCCCGCTTCCGGCGCCCCGGGCGGTGGGGCTGGCCCCCGCCTCGAAGGCCTCGGCGGCGCCGGCCTCGCCGGCACCCACGACCGTGATGCGCTCCTCCGGGACGCCCACCTCGCGCAACGCGTCGAAGCCCATCCGGGCCTGCTCGTCCGTCTCGTACACCGCGACGACCGAGGATCGAGTACCGCTCGTCGTGGGATCGTTCTCAACCATCCGTCGCCTCCCCGGTCGTCCGTGGCCAGGCGCAAGGCTACCGGAGCTCGCCGCCGGCCGTGTTCGGGCGCCGTCACGGCAACGCTCGTGAACACGCGTCAGCGACATCATCTCCCCAGATCGAGTTCCCAAGCCAACGCCCTCCATCTTCTCAATCGCCCGCCAGCACGAGATTAGGAACGTGGCCGAGACGAGCCGTAATGCGAGACGTAGAACGCCTCGCACCTTGTCTTCCACACCTTCCCAAGAGACTTATCAGCTGCTCCAGCTCCCAGTGCGTGCAAGTTGACGAGTGAGCAGGAGGGGCTCCACAGAACTGGTCGAAAGCCGAGGCGTCCGGCATGACGAACCAATCCCAGTCCGGGTCGACCTTGATCGACCAATGAATCTGCAAGGCTCTATGTATGACCAGATGTATGACCAGGCTCCCGCACGAGGAGGGCCTTGGCATCTTGAATATGCCCAGTCCACCCGGCTCCGGCGCCTTCCGCTAGCGTTCGCCAGAACAGCACTGTAGTAGTGCCCGGGAGACCTGGGTGTCCCTGCCAATCGACGCCGAAGTCAATGACGCGGCCATCCGCGACGACCAGCAGCCCCTCCATTCCAAAGCTCTCATCGATGAGGGCTCCCAGCGCGACGACATCGAGACCGATGCCACGCGAGAAGAGCTCACTCCGACTTCCGTCAAACGGAGGACCGTCGTCGTTTCGCAATCGGGCTGTTAGAAGCTCAGCGTCGGTGATGGACATTTCTTACTCCCCCAAGGGAACTGTCGAGGGGGCCCGGGAAAGCTGGTCTCCAGGTGCCTGTTTCTGCCCTTGCTACGATCGTGAACACGAGGGGTCAAGCTCGATCCCTGGAGGAACGGCCTGCGGCCTGAAGGCGCGATCGCCCTACGCCAGTTCGGCCAGCATCCGTTGCTGCCAGTTCACCGTGGCCTGGACCTGGTTGAACGTGAACAGGTGCAGTGCGACCACGGCCGCGCCTGGGTCGCAGAGGGCCGGCGCCATCCCTTCCAGCAACGCGTCGGGGCCGAAGTTCCCCGGCGTCAGGAGCTGGCCCACCATCCTGCGGTTCTTCTTGAGGTAGCGCGCGGAGTCGGCGATGCCTATCTTGGCGGAGACACTCATGAGCTTCTTCAGCTCGGCCACGCCGGGCGTGCCGAGGTTCACCGGGAGCGTGACGCCCGCCTGGCGCATCCGGCCGATCCAGGACACGATGGCGCCCGGGTTGAAGCACATCTGCGTGGCCATGTAGGCGGCGTAGCGCTGCTTCTCCAGCAGCACCTCGAGCAACCGGGCCTCGGAGATGTCCGGGTGTCCCTCGGGGTAGGCCGGCACGCCGATCTCGGCGAACGGGTGCCCGGCCTCGTCGATGGCCCGCAGCAACGCGAGGCCGTCGCGGTAGGCGCCGGGGTCCTTTGCGTCGCCGCCCACGACGAACGCCCGCTGCAGGCCGACGGCGGCGCACCGCTGGAGGAGGTCGGCGAGGTGTGCCGCGTCGCGCACCATATGGGCTGACAGGTGCGGGATCGGGACATGGCCCTGGGCGTGGAGCTGCTCGCAGAGGTCCAGCGTGGCCTCCAGGCTCCTGCCGGGAGACGCCGTCACCGTGACGGTGGCGCCCGCCGGGAGATGGGCGGCGTGCTCCATGGCGCTCGAGAGCGGGATCAGTTCGAACTTGGGCGCGATCACGAGGGCGCGCAGGGCGGCCCGGTGGGGCTCCGGGAGCCCCTCGGACGTCCGTCGTTTCCACAGCACCACGCGCGCGCGACCTCCCGTATCCGGCGCAACCTACACGTTCGAGTCGGGGAAGGAGGCCTTCTGGCGCTCGATCCATTCGCGCAGCTCGAGGTCCACGGCCTCGTCGATGGGCGGAGCCTCGTAGTCGGCGAGCGTCTTCTTCCAGATGGCGTTGGCGCGCGTCGCGGTGTCGAGCGAGCCCTCCAGCTCCCACTGCTCGAAGCTGTTGTTGTCGGCCACCGACGAGCGGAAGAACGCCGTCTCGAAGTTGGCGAGCGTGTGGGCGGTGCCCAGGAAGTGCTGGCCGGGGCCGTTGTCGATGATGGCGTCGATGGCCTGGCCGTTCGGGCTCAGATCCACGCCCTTGGCGAAGGCGTGCATCATGCCGCACTGATCCAGGTCCATCACGAACTTCTCATAGCCCATGGCCAGTCCGCCCTCGAGCCACCCCGCCGCGTGCAGCACGAAGTTCACCCCGCCGAGGACGGTGGGCTGCAAGGTGTTCGCGGATTCGTAGGCGGCCTGGGCATCGGGGGTCTTGGCGGCGGTCAGCGAGCCGCCGCTGCGGAACGGGACTCCGAGGCGGCGCGCGCAGGCCGCGAGCGTGTACAGGACGAGCGCCGGCTCGGGCGTGCCGAACGTGGGCGCGCCCGACTGCATGGACATCGACGAGGCGAACGACCCGAACACCACGGGGACGCCGGGGCGCACGAGCTGCACGTACGTCATGCCGGCCAGGGCCTCGGCGAGCGTCTGCGCGGCCGCGCCCGCCACGGTGGCCGGACTCATGGCGCCGGCCAGGATGAACGGCGTGATGATGACGGCCTGGTTCGCTTCGGCGTAGGCCTTGGCCGCCCCGAGCATCGACGAGTCCCACACCAGCGGCGAGTTCGCGTTGATCAGGCTGAGGATGTACGCGCGCTCCTCCAGCGCGTCTTTGCCGAACAGGATGCGGGCCATGTCCACGGTGTCCTGCGCGCGTTGCGGGTGCGTGACCGAGCCCATGAAGGGCTTGTCCGAGTACCGCAGGTGCGCGTACACCATGTCGTAGTGGCGTTTGTTCACCGGCAGGTCCACGGGCTCGCACACGGTGCCGCCCGAGTGATGCAGGAACGGCGTGCTGTACGTGAGCTTCACGAAGTTCCGGAAGTCCTCGATGGTGCCGTAGCGGCGGCCGCCGTCGAGGTCCCGGACGAACGGCGAGCCATAGGCCGGCGCGAACACGGTCGCCGTGCCTCCGATCTGGACATCGTGGGCCGGGTTGCGGGCATGCTGCGTGAACACCGACGGGGCGGTCGCCTGCACGAGCTGCCGGCACATCCCCCGAGGGAACCGCACGCGCTCGCCGTCCACCTCGGCCCCCGCGGCCTTCATCAACGCCAGGGCATCCGGGGCTCCCTTGAAGTCGATCCCGACCCGCTCGAGGATCGTGTCGGCGTTCTCCTCGATGGTGGTGAGGCCTTCCTCGGAGAGCACCTCGAACGGCGGCAGCGTTCGCGTGATGAACGGGACGGTCTCGACGGCGTGGGCGGCGCGCGCGGCCGCGCGTCCCGCGCGCCCGCCGGTGCGGCGTCCCCTGGGGGCATCGCTCATGTGGTGCTCCTCTCGGTGGTGGGATCGAGGGCGCTCGAGGCCTCCGGGTCGCGGCGACGGCGGCGTCGGGCCCGGTCCTCGGAGCCCGGGGCGGTCCGCGGGGTCGGGAGATCCACCACGGCGGCGAGCCGCGGGTATGGCTCGTCGGCGTGGGGGATCCCCATGGCGCCCACGAAGTGCTCCTGGAACCGGGGCTCCACGGCGGTCTCGACCTTCTCCACGCGGCGGACGACGTCTTCGATCTCGGCCCGCGCCGTGCGGTTGAGCAGGGCGATCCTGGCGCCGGTCCCGGCGGCGTTTCCGGCGCTCGTGACGTGCTCGGGGGCGCAGTCGGGCACGAGCCCCAGCACCATCGCGTGCACGGGGTCGATGTGCGCGCCGAAGGCTCCTGCCAGCCGGATCCGATCGACGGACCCGATCCCCAGGTGGTCCATCAGGAGCTTGCACCCGGCCCACAGCGCCGCCTTGGCGAGCTGGATGGCCCGCACGTCCATCTGGGTGATCTGCAGCGGCGGTGTTCCCTCGCGCAGGATGTAGGAGAACGTGCGCCCCGCCGGCACGATGCGCGGCGTGCGCGAGGCGAGCGCGCCGTCGATCACACCGTCGGAGGTGATGACGCCGGCGAGGAACAGCTCGGCGACGACCTCGATGATCCCCGATCCGCAGATCCCGGTCACGGCGTCTGGATCGAACCCCGGCTCGTCGGACCAGGCGTCGCTCCCGATCACCCGGTAGCGCGGCTCGAGCGTCTCCCGGTCGATCCGGACGCGCTCGACGGCGCCCGGCGCCGCGCGCTGCCCGCCGCTGATCTGCGCGCCTTCGAAGGCGGGTCCCGTGGGGCTGGAGGCGGCGAGCAGGCGGTCGCGGTTGCCGAGCACGATCTCCGCGTTCGTCCCCACGTCCACGATCAGGTTGACCTGTTCCTGCGCGTACGGCGCCTCGGACAGGATCACGCCGGCCGTGTCCGCGCCGACGTGCCCGGCGATGCACGGCAGCGCGTACACGCGCGCGCCGGGGTTCACGGTGTGCAGGTCCAGGTCGGGTGCCCGGCGGTGCACGGCCTCGTCCGTGGCCAGGGCGAACGGGGCGCCGCCCAGCTCCGTGGGGTCGAGCCCGAGGAGGAGGTGGTGCATGATCGGGTTGCCCACCACGGTGAGGTCGAGCACGTCGGTAGGCTCGGCGCCGGCCTGCGTGCAGAGCTCCGCCACGAGGCCGTCGAGGCAACCTCGGATGGCGCGCGTGAGCTCGGCCTCGGCGCCAGGGTTCATCATCACGTAGGAGACGCGGCTCATGAGGTCCTCGCCGAAGCGGATCTGCGGGTTCATCGAGCCGGCCGAGGCCAGCACCTCTCCGCTCGCGAGGTCGCACAGGTGACCGGCCACCGTGGTGGAGCCCACGTCGAACGCTATCCCCAGCGCACGGTCGTGGAACCCCGGCCAGACCGCCACGATGGAGCGGCCGTCGTGTACGGCGACGGTCGCCGTCCAAGCGCCGGCGCGGAGCGTCCGTTGCAGCGACGAGAGCACGTGGGGGTCGCAGGCGAGGCCAGTGAGCTGCCAGTCCCCCTCGAGCGCCTCGAGGAGTCGCTGCAGGTCACCCGCGGGATCCATGAGGTCGGGCTCGCGGACCCCCACGTAGTGCAGACGGATCACGGGATCGACCTCGATGGGGTGGGCGTCGGCCTCCTTCCGCACGACCTGCCGGTGGATCTGGCTCTCCGGCGGCACGTCGACCACCAGGTCGCCCATCACGCGGGCGTGACACCCCAGCCGTCGCTCCTCGGCCAGCCCGCTGCGCGCGCGGTACTGCCGCTCCGGTTCGCTGAAGGCGGTGAGGTGATCCGCGGCCGACTCGATGCCCAGCTTCGCGAACGCCCCCTCGCTCACCACCACCTGGCACCTTCCGCAGATCCCACGCCCGCCGCACACGGAGTCGAGGTCCACTCCCAGCGTCCGCGCAGCGTCGAGCAGGTCGGTGCCCTCCGCGACGTGACCTCTCAGGCCGGAGGGCATGAACACCACGAGCGGATCGGCTGCCTCGCTCACGATCCCGGCGGCACCTCCGCGGCGGCGGCCTCGGCCGAGCGGCGCCGTCCCTCGCGGCCACCGCGGCGGCCCGACGCGGGGCCGCCCGTGGGCTGCTCCCGGTAGCGGCCGATCCAGGCCGCGCAGTCCTTGTCCACGCCCATCAGCACATCGGCGGCCATCACGGCCTGGCGCACCTCCTCGTGCAGCGGGCTCGTGATGGCGCTCGTCATCCCGTTGGCGATGGCCATGGCCAGGAACGCGCCGTTGATCCCGTTGCGGTTCGGCAGGCCGAACGAGACGTTGGACGCGCCGCACGTGGTGTTGACGCCCAGCTCGTCGTGCAGCCGGCGCACGAGCGCGAACACCTGGCGTCCGGCGCCGCCCAGCGCGCCGATCGGCATCACGAGCGGGTCCACCACGATGTCTGCCGGGCCGATGCCGTGGTCGGCGGCCGCGCTCACGATCTTCCGCGCGACCTCGAAGCGAACGCCGGGGTCCTCGCTGATGCCGGTCTCGTCGTTCGTGATCGCCACCACGGCGGCGCCGTGCTTGGCCACGAGCGGCAGCACCTGCTCGATGCGCTCGTCCTCGCCGGTCACGGAGTTCACGAGCGGCTTGCCCCGGTACGCGGCCAGGCCGGCCTCGAGCGCGCCCACGATGGACGAGTCGATCGACAACGGCAGATCCGTGAGGGACTGCACGAGCTCCACGGTCTCCGCCAGGATCCGGGGCTCGTCGGCGAGCGGGATGCCCGCGTTCACGTCCAGCATGTGCGCCCCCGCCGCGACCTGCGCGTGGGTGTCGGCGACCACGGTGGAGTAGTCGCCGGCCATCATCTGTTCGGCGAGCTTCGTGCGGCCGGTGGGGTTGATGCGCTCCCCGATGATCACGAACGAACGGCCCGAACCGATCACGACCTCACGCGTGGCCGAGCTGAGCACGGTGTCCGTCACGCCGGCTCCCCGCCCTCGACGCCACCCGAGCGGATGGCGGCGCGCAGGACGTCCTCCGTCCAGGCCTCTTCCAGCGCCGCGGCGGCCGCCGCGACTTCGGCATCGAGGTCGTCGCCACACGGCCGCTTGTCCATGCGCATCTGCTCGGTGTAATCGTCGGAGCCGATCAACCCGGCGACCATGGCCGCGGCATCCACGGCCTCCTGGAACCGCTCAGGCAGCAGCGCCCGGGCGCTCGCGCCGCCGTCGCCACGCGCGACGATCTGCATGGGGATGTCGCGCCAGCGGATCACGGTGAGTTCGGCCATCGCGGGAGCTCCTCTCGACCCCTCAGGACGCCACGGCGCGCTTGGCCATCACGAGCGCCTGCGCGGTCTCGGCGGCCACGGCCGCATCGCGGCAATAGGCGTCGGCGCCCACCGCCTTGCCGAACTCCTCGTTCAACGGTGCGCCTCCGACGAGCACGATGTAGCGCTCGCGCATGCCGCGCGCCGAGAGCTCATCGATCACGACCTTCATGTAGGGCATCGTGGTGGTGAGCAGCGCGCTCATCCCGAGGATGTCGGGCTGATGCTCCTCCAACGCCGCGAGGTACTTCTCCACCGGGTTGTTGATGCCCAGGTCGATCACCTCGAAGCCCGCGCCCTCCAGCATCATCGCCACGAGGTTCTTGCCGATGTCGTGGATGTCGCCCTTCACCGTGCCGATCACGACCTTGCCGATCGGCTCGGCCCCGGTCTCCGCCAGCAACGGCCGCAGGATCGCCATCCCGGCCTTCATGGCGTTCGCGGCCAGCAGGACCTCCGGCACGAACAGGATGCCGTCGCGGAAGTCGATCCCCACGATCCGCATGCCCTCCACCAACGCGTCGTTCAGCACGCGGTCGGGCGCCCACCCCCGGCCCAGCAGCAGGTTCGTGCCCTCCACGATCTCATCGGCGAGACCGTCGTAGAGGTCGTCGTGCATCTGGCTCACGAGCTCGTCGTCCGCTAGGGACGAGAGGTCAAGTTCCTGATCGCTCATGGTCGGCTCCTATGCCTTGAGTCGTTCGCCCTTGGGATCCCACAGCGGCTCGTTCGCCACCGTGGCGGCGTGCCGCACGCCGAAGTACTCGACCTCCACGGACGTGCCCGCGACCGCCAGCTCGGCGGGGAGGTAGCCGTAGACGATCCCGCGGCCCACCGAGTAGCCGAAGGCGGCGGACGTCACGTAGCTCACGACGCGGCCCTCGTGCCAGATCGGCTCCTTGCCCATCACGACGGTGAGCGGGTCCTCGAAGGTCATGCACGACAACCGTCGCGAAGGGCCGGCGTCGCGGATGGCCTCCAGCGCGTCGCGGCCCTGGAACTCCTTGTCCCAGCGCACCGCGAACCCCAACCCGGCCTCCAGGGGATCGTGCTCGGTGTTGATGTCCTGACCCCACAGGCGGTACCCCTTCTCCAGCCTGAGCGAGTCGAATGCGCCGCCCCCTCCCGCCACGAGCCCATGTCCGCGACCGGCCTGCCACAGCAGATCCCAGACCCGGTCCCCCATGGCGAACTGGCCGTACAGCTCCCAGCCCAGTTCGCCGGCGTAGCTGAGGCGCTGCGCCCACACCGGGGCCACCTCGCCAACGTTCAGATATCGGGCGGTGAGGTAGGGGAACGCGTCGTTCGAGACATCGGCGTCGGTCACCTGCGCGAGGAGGTCTCGCGCCCGCGGTCCCCACAGACCCAGCGCGAACAGCGAACCGGTTCGCTCCACGATCGAGACGCGTTCCCCCTCGCGGATCTGGGCGCGCAGCCACGCGAGGTCGTGCTGGCCGCTCCCCCCGCCGGTGACGATGCGGAACAGGTCCTCGCCCTTGCGGATCACCGTCAGGTCCAGGCGGATCCCGCCTCTCGGCGTGAGCGCGGCGGTGTAGACGATGGACCCGACCGGGCGGTCGATTTGGTTCGCGAAGACGCGCTCCAGGTAGGCGAGCGCGTCGGAGCCGTTGACGTCGAACTTGGCGAACGGCGTGATGTCGAACAGCGCCGCGTCCGCGCGGGTGGCCAGGTGCTCGGCGCCCACCTCGGGCGACCAGCCCCGGGACGCCCAGCCACTGCGCCGCGCCCATTCGTGCGTGACGCCACCAACCAGGTCGCGGTTCGCCTGGAACCACTGGGGACGCTCCCAGCCCGCCCCCGTGAAGAACTCGGCGTCGAGCGCCTGGTGGCGCGCGAAGAACGGCGTGAGGCGAAGGTTCCGCGGCCGCGCCGGCTGTTGCAGTGGGTGGATGATGTCGTACACCTCGCGGTACTGCTGCTTCCCCCGCTCCACGACGTAGGGCGCCGACGTCTGGAACGGGTAGAAGCGGTTGGCGTCGGCCTCTGCGAGGTCGTAGGAGGGCTCGCCCTCGACCATCCACTCGGCGACCTGCCGCGCCATGCCGGCCGCGTGGGTCACCCAGACGGCCTCGCACACCCACACGCCGCGGACCGCCGCGCTCTCGCCCACCACGGATCCACCGTCGGGCGTGAAGCTGAACATCCCGTTGAGCGACCGGGCCGGATCGGACGGGCGCATCGCGCCCCGCAATGCCGGGAACAGCCGCCCCGCCTCGGCTTCGCACACATCGAAATCGTGGGGGGTCCAGGGCATCAATGATGGCATCGGCCCCTCGCCCGTGGGCCGGATCTCCTCCTGCGGGGTGACGATCGGTTCGTGGCGATAGTTCCCCACACCGAAATGGTCGTCGCGCTGGCGGAAGTACGAAGAGCGGTCCTGATGCCGCACCACGGGCTGTTGCATCCAGGTGTCCCCTGCGAGCGCCTCGAGACCGGGGACCGGATCCGTCCACACGAGCTGGTGTTGCACGGCTACGAGCGGGATCGGCACGCCGGCGAGGGCGCCGACGGTCGGCCCCCAGAACCCGGCGCAGATCAAGACCCGTTCGCATTCGATCCGCCCCCGGTCGGTCTCGACGGCGCGCACGCGGCCGTCCTGCCGCTCGAACCCCGTCACCCTGACGCCGCCCTCGAATGTCACCCCGCCAGACTCCGCATCGCGCGCCAATCGCGTCACGATCTGCACCGACTTCGCGGCGCCGTCGCCCGGGACCCACAGCGCCGCCAGGATCGATCCGGCGTCGAGCAGCGGGCTCTTGTGGGCGGCCTCCTCGGGGTCCAGGAGCTCGGAACCGCCGATCGCGTAGGAACGCGCGAACCCCTGTCTGCGCTTGAGCTCCTCGACCCGCTCGGGCGTGGTCGCCACCTCGAGGCTCCCCGTCCCGTACCAGCATCGCTCGCCATCGAGGTCGATGTCCGCGTAGAGGCCCACCGAGTCGCGGGCGAGACAGCACATCGTCCGCGACGGGTTGGTCTGGAACACGATCCCCGGGGCATGCGATGTCGAGCCGCCGGTCGCGAACAGGGGCCCCTGATCGATCACGAGGACGTCGCTCGCGCCGAGGTTCGCGAGGTGATACGCGGCGCTCACGCCGACGATCCCGGCGCCGACGATCACGGTCTGGGCTCGGTTCCGCATGTCGCTCCTCAGCGCGGCGCCTCGCCGCGACTCCGCGATGTTCTCACCCACCGTTGCGGCAGCAAAGTTCCAGTTGCGCGCACAGCAACACGGAGCCTCGTTCAGCCGAGGTTGAGCACGACCGTCTTCAGCTCGGTGAGCCGATCCATCGAGAACCGCCCGCCCACCCGGCCCACGCCGCTGCGGGAGCCCGAGCCCCCGCCGAACGGCAGGTGCGGCTCCCAGTAGTTCGTGCCCTCGTTCACGTTCACCCATCCGGCGCGAACCGACTCCGCGTAGCGCAACCCACGCTGCAGATACGCCGTGAAGATGGCGGTGAGCAGGCCGTAGGGCGACGCGTTGACGAGCGCGATCGCCTCGTCCTCGTCGCGGATGGCCGTGATGGGCACCACGGGCCCGAACGTCTCCTCCCGCGCCACCTCCATCTCCTGCGTGACGTTGTCTAGGACGGTGGCCTCGAAGAACAGGTCGCTGCCGTGTCGGGGGGCTCGCTCGCCCCCCGCGAGCAGGGTGGCGCCCCGGTCGAGGGCGTCGCGCACGTGACGTTCGGTCTTGTCCGCCGTGGCTTCGTTGTTCAGCGGCCCCATCGTCGTGGCGTCGTCGAACGGATCGCCGAGATGGATCCGCTCCGACACTGCCGCGGCGAGCTTGCCCACGTAGGCGTCCTTCACGTCCGCGTGCACGAGGATGCGCTCCCCGGCGGTGCAGCTCTGCCCCGCGTTGAGGAAGGCGGCCACCAGCGTCGCATCGACCGCCGCGTCGAGGTTGGCGTCCTCCATGATCACGAGAGGGCCGTTGCCTCCCATCTCGAGCAGGAGGTCCTTGCCGGCCGCGCGCGCGGCCACCGTCAGGCCGGTGGCGATCGAACCGATGAACCCGACCGCCTGCGTGCCGGGGTTCGCCGCGAGCTCGTCGCCCACCACCGGGCCGGGGCCCGTGACCAAGTTCACCACCCCGGGCGGCACGTCGGCGGCCTCGAGACAGCGGATGAGCTCGGTCGCGCACAGCGACGTGGTGGGGGCGGGAGCCCACGCCACGGTGTTCCCGTAGGCGATCGCCGGTGCGAGGATCTCCGCCGGCATCGTGTAGGGCCAGTTCCATGGGCTGATCACGGAGACGACGCCACGCGGGATCCGCTGCAGGAGCACGCGTTTGGCGGGGTCCACGGACGGCGGCAGCACACCCTCCATGCGCACCGCGTCGGCCGCGGCCATCTCGAAGTACGCGATCAGTTCCTCGACCTCATCGCGAGCTTCTGCCGCCAGCGGCTTGCCCTGGTCCGAGGAGAGCACGCGCGCCAGCGCCTCACGCCGCCCGTCGATGGCTACCGCCACACGCCGCATGACGGCCGCCCAGGCGAACGGCCCGGCGGCCGACCAGGCGGGGAAGGCCGCGCGCGCGGCCTCGATGGCCCGCCGGGCGTCGCCGCGCGTCCCGGCGGCGACGGAGCCGATCACGGCGCCCGTCGACGGGCTCGTGGCCTCGAACGCGGCGCCGTCTTCGGCCGGACCCCACGCGCCGCCGATGTACAGGCCGGTCTCGTGCCCCATGGCTCCCTCCCGGCGCACGCGGGGCGGCCGAAGCCGCCCCGACCGTGCGTCATCCGTGCCGGACGGGCTACGCCGGCTGCGCCGCCATCCCGGCGTCCACCCAGGGCTGCCAGACCTGCGGGTTCTGGTCGATCCAGTCCTGAGCGGCCTTCGCGGGGTCGTCCCCCTTGCTGATGCCGAGACCGATGATGTTCTGGTCGTCGTTCGTGTAGCTCATCGCGCTCAAGAAGGCGAAGGCGGCGGGCGCCTTCGTCTGGAGGTCCTGGTTGAACGCCTTGTACAGGTCGTCCTGCGGGTAGGCGCACGCGTACTTGCTGGCGTCGCCCGCCGCTGCCTGCTCGCAGGCGGGCGTCACGTCGGGGAGCTTCATCATCGTCAGGTCGTACTTCTGCTGGGCCCAGTGGGGGGTCCAGAAGTACATGAGGATGGGGCCCTTCTTCTGGTACGCCGCGTCGAGTGCCGACAGCTCCGCGTCTTCCGAGCCGCCGTAGACGACCTTCATGTTGAGTCCGAGGTTGTCGGCGATGGGCTGATCGAAGGTCACGAAGCTCGGATCGCCGTCGAGGATCTGGCCCTGGCCCGGCGTCTCGCTGGTCTGGAACAGGGTCTCGTTGCCCTTCAGGCCCTCCCAGGTCTTGAGCTCGGGATGTGCGTCCAGCATGTAGGTCGGGAACCACCAGCCGATCTGACCGGTCACCCCGAGCGGACCCCCGTCCACCACGCCGTTGCCGGATCCGATGTACTTCTTGTAGTCCTCCGCGTGCCCGGAAGGCCATACCTCGAGGGTGGCGTCGATCTGCCCCTTCGCGATCGCGGGGAACTGCGCGTACTCGGAGATCTTCTTGCTGTCAACCGTGTAGCCGAGCTTGTCCTGCAGCAGCTGCTCCGCCACGGCGACGTTGGCGGCCGACCCGACCCACGGGTTGATCGCGAACGTGACCGTCGTACCGGAGTTGTCGGGCGCGGAACTCCCCGACGCGCTCCCCGACGCGCTCGAGTTGTCCTTCACGTCGCTGCAGGCGCTCATGAGCAACACGATCGCCACCGCGAACGCGCCGATCGCCCAACCTCGCTTGGTCATCCCTGCTCCTCTCATCGCGAACCTTCCCCTTCTCCTACGTCGGCGGCCGGGTCCCGGGACGGGGCCATCACCGAATCCTCCTCATGCGCGGACGCTCTCCTCGCGGCCGACGCCTGCCCGAGGGCCTGCGTGATGCGATCGATCACGATCGCCATCAACAAGATCGCGATGCCCGCCACGACGCCCAGCCCGGGGTCGTGCGAGAGTCCCTGGACGACGAGATAGCCGAGCCCTGCCCCCCCGACCAGCCCCGCGATGATGACCACGGAGAAGACCATGATGACGGTCTGGTTCACCCCGAGCATGATCGACGGCCGCGCCAACGGCAGCTGCACCTTCCACAACGTCTGCATCGAGGTGGCGCCGAACGCGTTGGAGGCTTCGACGACGTCCCCGGGCACCTGCCGGATCCCGAGGTCCGTGAGACGGATCCCCGGAGGCAGGGCGTAGACGAGAGCCGCGATCACCCCCGGCACGCGTCCCACCCCGAACAGGGCCACGGCCGGAACGAGATAGACGAACTGGGGCATGGTCTGCATCGTGTCCAGGATGGGCTTGAAGACCGCATGGGCCCGGTCGCTCTTCCCGGACCAGACCCCGAGGGGGATGGCGAAGACAACGGCGATGCCGACGGCCACGAGCACCTGGCTCAGCGTGTTCATCGCCGGATCCCACATCCCGATGACCCCGACCGCCGCCAGGAGGAGGAAAGCCATCACCGGGAGCGTCCATCTCCTCGACACGGCCCAACCGATGATGGCCGCGAAGCCGCAGACCATCCACCACGGCAAGCCAGTGAGGAGGTTGAACAGCGGGTCGAGCGCGTAGCGAACCATCGCGCCGGTCATGCCCGTGGTGAGGCCACCGAAGGTCCGAAGCACCCACGACTCCGCCTGGTTCACCGGTGCCGAGAAGGACCAGGTGAGGCCCGCGGGGAAGTCCTGCTGACGCAGTACCTGGCGTCCGATGATGACGGCCGCGACCACGGCGATGGCCGCCACCACGAGGATCACCCGTCGCGACACCGCCACCCCGAGGATGCGCGTGCCACCAGGGTGGCGTCGCGCCCGATCCCCTCGTCCCCACGCGAACGTGACGCGATCGAACACGATGGCCATGGCGACGATCGCGAGGCCGGCCGCGAGCGCCTCGCCGACGTTCAGCGTGCTGAGAGCGTCCAGGACGGCCTGGCCCAAACCTCCCGCGCCGATCGTCGCGGCCAGGACGACGATGCCGAGCGCCATCATGATGCTCTGGTTCACGCCGAGCATCACCGAGGGCTTGGCGAGCGGCAGCTGCACCTTGCGCAGCATCTGCCGCGACGTCGCGCCGAAGGAGCGACCGACCTCGAGCGAGCTCTCGGGAACGGACCGGATGCCAAGGCTCGTCAAGCGGATCGCGGCGGGGATGGCGAAGATCACGGTGGCGGCGATGGAAGGGGGAGCGCCGATCCCCAGGAGGAGCGCGAACGGCACGAAGTACGAGAACGCGGGGACCGTCTGCATCGCGTCAAGGACGGGGCGCAACGCCGACTCAACGAGCGGGTGACGCCCCGCCCAGATGCCGAGGGGGATCCCCGCCCCCACCGCGATCGCGACCGAGATCATGATCAGCGCGAGCGTCTCGATACTCGCCTCCCAGAACCCCAACACCCCGAAGGCCAAGAACCCCCCCGCGGCGAGCAGCGCCATGCGCCACCCGGCCAGGACCCCCGCGATGGCGGCGGCCAGCGTGACGAGGCCGAGCCACGTCAGACGGGACAGGAGGAGGACGAGCTTGTCGTAGACCGATTGGAACGCCGTCTGCATGGGCGTGATCCCGTGCACGAAGAGCGCGCTCGTCCGCTGGTTGTCGATCACCCAGTTGACGACGTCGTTGAACGGCTTCGCCGCGTCCACCGTCAGCGCCTTCGGGAACCCCGCCGTGAGCTGCAGCCCCACGGCGATCGCCACCACGACGATCCCCGCCCACAGCGCCCATCGGCGCCGGGCGGGCCGGCGATGCTCGACGACGCCGCTCCGCTCGGCTGCCTCCTCGCGCTCAAGCTCGCCGAGCCCCGAGGACGGCGGCGCGTGTAACGTCACGGACCGTCCCCGTCCACCATGGCGGCCAGCACGGCCGCGCGATCGACCGCGCCCACCTGCACGCCGTCGCTCAGCACGCGGAAGGGACGTTCCTGATCCACCAGGCGCGGCAACAGATCACGCACGATCGTGGTCGCCTCGACGTCACCCGCGTAGTCGCCTTCCCCGTCACCCGAGCGCATGATCGCACGCACCGTCAGGACGTGCGTGCGGGGGACGTCGCGCGTGAAGTCGGCGACGTAGTCATCTGCCGGACGGGCAACGACCTCCTCGGGCGTTCCGACCTGCACGAACGCCCCGTCCTTCATGATCGCGATCCGATCCCCGAGCTTCAGGGCCTCCATCAGGTCGTGGGTGATGAAGATCATGGTCTTCTTCACCTCGCGCTGGAGCCGGATGACCTCGTCCTGCATGTCGCGGCGGATCAGCGGATCGAGCGCGCTGAAGGGCTCGTCGAAGAGCATGATCTCGGGGTCGGTGGCCAGCGCGCGGGCCAGCCCGACCCGCTGCTGCATGCCTCCCGACAGCTCGTCGGGGAACGACCGCCCCCAGGAACCGAGCCCGACTCGTTCGAGCACCTCCTGCGAGCGTGCCGCGCGGGCCCCCTTGTCGGAGCCCTGCACCTCCAGCCCGAACGCCACGTTGTCCAGGATCGTGCGATGCGGAAGCAGCCCGAAGTGCTGGAACACCATGCTGATCTTGCTCCGGCGCAGCGCCCGCAGGTGCTCGTCGTCCATGGCCACGACGTCGTCTCCGTCTACGAACACGTGGCCGCTCGTGGGCTCGTGGAGGCGATTGATCATGCGCACGAGCGTCGATTTGCCGGAGCCGGACAGGCCCATGACCACGAATACCTCGCCGGGCGCGACCTCGAAGGAGACGTCCCGCACGGCCGCGACGCAGCCGGTCTTCTCGAGGAGTTCCGAACGCGAAAGGGCCGCGTCGGCGGAGCCCACGATCTTCTCCGCCTTCGGTCCGTAGACCTTCCAGACGCTGTGGCACGACACCGAGACCTTCGTGTCCACGTCCAACCAGGAACTCCCTCCCCCGACCCGTCGGATAGTGGTCCGGGGGGGGCGCGCGCGCAAGCTAAGGGTTGCGCCGTCGGCAACGGCTCGCGCGCAGGGCCTACCGTGGTGCAGAATCCGCCGCATGACCGAGGCCTACGACTTCGTGATCATCGGGGGCGGTTCCGCTGGGAGCGCCCTGGCGAACCGGCTCAGCGCCGACCCCTCACATCGCGTCCTCGTGCTGGAGGCGGGTCGGTCGGACTATCCATGGGACGTCTTCATCCACATGCCGGCCGCGCTCCCGTTCCCCATCGGCAACCGCTTCTACGATTGGAAGTACGAGTCCGAACCGGAACCGTTCATGAACGGCAGGCGCGTCTACCACGCGCGCGGCAAGGTGTTGGGCGGGTCCAGCAGCATCAACGGGATGATCTTCCAGCGCGGGAACCCGCTGGACTACGAGCGATGGGCGGCGGACCCCGGCATGGAGACCTGGGACTACGCGCACTGCCTCCCCTACTTCAAGCGGATGGAGAACTGCCTCGCGGCCGACCTGGACGACGACTTCCGCGGCCACGCGGGGCCGCTCGTGCTGGAGCGGGGTCCCGCCACGAACCCGCTATTCGGGGCCTTCTTCGAGGCCGTGCAGCAGGCGGGGTATCCCCTCACCGACGACGTGAACGGCTTCCGCCAGGAGGGGTTCGCCCCCTTCGATCGCAACGTGCACCGCGGACGGCGATTGTCGGCGGCGCGCGCCTACCTGCACCCCGTCATGGGACGTCCGAACCTCGAGGTCAAGACGCGTGCCTTCGTCACCAGGATCGTGTTCGAAGGCACGCGGGCGGTGGGCGTCGAGTACGAGCATGGACGCGGCGGCGTCGTGCGCGTGCAGGCCGGCGACGTCGTGCTGTGCGGGGGCGCGATCAACTCACCCCAGCTCCTGCAGCTCTCCGGCGTCGGCGCCGCCGATGAGCTCCAGGCCCTCGACATCCCCGTCGTGGCCGACGTGCCGGGCGTGGGTGAACAGCTCCAGGATCACCTGGAGGTCTACATCCAATACGCGTGCAAGCAGCCGGTCTCGATCGCGCCGGGGATGAAGATGTGGCGTCGCCCGCTCATCGGAGCGCAGTGGCTCGTCTTCCGCTCGGGCCTCGGGGCCAGCAACCATTTCGAAGCCGGCGGCTTCGTCCGGAGCAACGACGACGTGGCCTACCCAAACCTGATGTTCCATTTCCTGCCCATCGCCATCCGCTACGACGGGTCCGCGCCAGCGAGCGACCACGGCTATCAGGTGCACATCGGACCGATGTATTCGGATGCGCGCGGGAGCGTGAAACTCAAGAGCGCGGACCCGAGCCAGAAACCCGCGCTCACCTTCAACTACCTGTCCACGGACCAGGATCGCCGCGAGTGGGTCGAGGCGGTCCACGTGGCCCGCGACATCCTCACCCAACCGGCCTTCGACCCCTTCAACGCGGGCGAGCTCTCTCCCGGGCCTTCCGTCGCCACCGACCAGGAGATCCTGGACTGGGTCGCCAAGGACGCCGAGACGGCGCTGCACCCGTCCTGCACGGCGAGGATGGGGGTCGACGACCGGTCGGTGACGGACCCCCGCACGATGGGCGTGCACGGCCTCGAGGGACTCCGGGTGGTCGACGCCTCGGTGATGCCGTACGTGACGAACGGCAACATCTACGCCCCCGTCATGATGGTGGCCGAGCGTGCGGCGGACCTGATCCTCGGCAACACGCCACTGGAGCCCGAACCCGTCGCGTTCTACCGGCACGCGAGGGACCGAACGGGCGACCCGGCAGGGCAGAGGGCCTCCGAGGCGGGCGAGACCTAGCTTCCCAACCCCAGCACGATCAGCCCTCCCACCGCCACGAACGCGCCCAGGATCTGGTTGGGCACCGGCCGCTCGTGCAGGAACACCACGGACAGGGCCACCGCGATCAACGGGAAGATCGCTGAGGCCACCAGGACGATCGAGAGGAATCCCGCCTCGGCCCCCGAGGAGAACGCGACGACCCCCACCAGGTCCACGAGCCCGGTGGCCACCGCGGCCACGGTGCCCACGTTGCGGCCGATGCTCCGCAGATCGTTGCGCTGGACCGCCGCGATCCCGGCGAAGCACACGAGCTGCGCGGTGCGCGATGCCCACAGGGCCGGCACCCACCCCACCTGTTTGGCCCCCCAGCCGAGGATGAAGCCGCCGATCCCGAAGAGCACGGCAGCGGCGACGGCCCAGGGGAGGCCGGGCGGCACCCCGTGGGTTCCGGCCCGCAACTTGCGCAGGTCCGTGGAGGCGAGCATGACGCCCACCACGGTCACGGCCGCCCCGGCCAGCGCCACCGGCCCCGGACGCTCGTGCAGGATCACCATCGACAGGGCGACGCCCACGAGGGCGTACGCCGCGCTGATCGGCGAGACGACCACCATCGGCCCGAGCTGCAGCGCCCGGTAGTGCGTGGTGTACGCCCCCGCGGACACCACGCCGTTCAGCATCATCCAGCCGGCGATCGGTCCCAGGACCGCGACGTCGTGTCCGCCCGCGAAGAACAGAACGGTCACCACGACCGCGCTCAACCCCTGCGCCACGAGGACCGTAGAGAAGCTGCCGATCCTGCGGCCCGACACCGCCCCTGTGAAGTCCGCCGATCCCCACCCGAGCGCGGCGACGAGCCCGTAGATCACGCGGGCCGGGCTTCCGCGAGCGCGTCGACCGCGACGGCGCCTCGCTCGCCCACGAGCAGCGGATTGGCCTCCAGGGCTGTGACCCGGTCCTGCAGGTCGTGCGCCGCCCACGCGATCGCCTCGACGGCGCGGGCCGCGGCGCGCAGGTCGTGACGCGCCGGGTCGAGACCGCACCGCGATGCCTGCTCGCGCAGGAAGGACAGCGCCTGCTTCGCGCTCAAGGGACACGGCACGAAGACCGCCTCCCCAGATTCCGCGCGTGCCCCGCCGGGGCGCACGGTGATCATTGCGCCGAAGCGTGCGTCGATCAGCGCGCCGACGAGCACTTCCGCGCCGCTCATCATCTGCTGGACGAGGACGCGGGGCCTCTCAGCACCGGCCCGCCTCGCGGCCTCGAGCACCTCCGCGGCCGCCAGCTCCACATCGGCGGCGTTCGCCATCGCGAGTCGAACGCCACCCAGCCGCGCCTTGTGCGGGACCTCGGCGGCGAGCGCCTTGACCGCCACGGGGAACCCGATCGTGCGCGCGACCGCCGCGGCGCGCCGAGGGGTCGTGCACGACGCCTCACGCGGACGCCGCACCCCGTAGAGCTCGAGGACCTTGGCACCGACGGCCTCGTCCAGGGGGCCGGCGCGGCCGCGCAGGATCCGCATCGCCTTCGCGCGGTTGACGTGCGGGGGCCGGTTCGAGACCGCCCTCGCGCGCGAACCCTGGAACGCGATCAGCGCCTCGATGGCTCCGGCTGCCGCGCGATGCCCCTGAAGGAAGGGCAACTTCCAGCGCCTCGTGAAGGCGATCGCCTCGGGGGTGTAGGCGAGCGGGCTCATCGCGACGCTCGCGAACACGACCCCGGTCTCGCGTTGCAGCTGCAACGCTTTGCGCAAGACGGGGTCAGCCCAGGGGGTCTCGCCGGCCAGGCGCGGCGGGAACGCGTCGAACGCGATCAACCCCACGGCGGGGTCACGGGCGAGCGCGTCGAGCGCGTCCTCGAACATCGAGGTCTCCACCGCGGCCTGGCCCGTGACGTCGAGCGGATTGTTCTGTGACGCGTAGTGTGGCAGGACCCGCCGCAGCTTGGTCTTCGTCCCGGCCGTGAACGCCGGGAGCTCGAGACCCCTGGCTCCGGCCGCCTCCGCGAACAGCGTGCAGGCGCCGCCGGACTGCAGAGCGGCGGCCACGCCGGGCGCGCGGAGTCTCTTCACGCGGCTCAGGAGCACGGCGGCCTCGAACATGGTCACGGGGTCCTCGACTATCACGGCCCCATGCCCGCGCAGCCAGGCATCGCGGAGTCCCGTGTTGCCGGCCAGCGCCCCGGTGTGGGCCACGATCGAGCGGCGGGCCGCCTCGCTGCGACCCTCCGGTGCGCAGATCAACGTGGGCTTCCGGGCGACCCGCAGCGCCTCGAGGCCGCGGCCGATGCCCTCCACGTCTCGCATCGTCTCGATGTAGGAGGCCACGACCTTCGTCTTCGGGTCCGCCGCGGCCCAGGCGAAGAGATCTCCTAAGCCCAGGACGGCCTCGTTCCCGACGCCCAGGATGAGGCGCATGCCGACGCCTCGGTCCGACGCAAGCTGGTTCATAGACCACGCGACGGTCCCGCTCTGCGAGATCACGCTGATGGAACCGGCCACCGGAACGGGCGGCGGCGTCGTGCCGTAGGGCGCGATATGGTCAACGTAGTTGACGAACCCCTCTACGTTCGGTCCCAGGATCGGGATCCCGGTGCGGAGGGCGGCCGCGCGCAACTCCTCCTGCAGCGCCCGTCCCTCGTCGCCCCCCTCGGCGAACCCTGAGGAGACGACCATGGCGGATCGCACGCCCACGGCGCCGCACTCGTCGATCATCCCGACCACAACGCGGGCGGGAACGACGAAGACGACCAGGTCGATGCCGTGGGGCAGGTCCGCGATGGACGCGTGGCACGGGCGCCCCCAGACCTCGTCGTACTTCGGGTTCACGGGAAGGAGCTCCCCCGTGTATCCAAGGTGGCGCAGCGATCGTTCTATCTCGGGTGCCCAGGAGTCCGACGATTCCGACGCCCCGACGATCGCGATGGATCGAGGCGCGAGCAGGGGCGTGAGGTCGGCCGGGCTCACGACCCCTGGTCCCGGAACTTCGCGTCCCTCCAGGCGATCGCGGCCCTCAGACCCTCCGCCTGCGTGATGCGACGGAACTCGTCGCGGGCGGGCAGGTTCGCGGTCTCGATCATGACGTCCAGCTCGATGTTCGCCGCCAGGGCGGCGCGGAAGCCGGCCACGTCCCAGGCCCGGTTCGCCGCTCGCTTCGCTGTCTGCACCACGAAGGGCTCGTTCTTCGCGATCTCGTTCGCCAGCGCGATGGTTGCGTCATCCAGGTCGTCGCGCGCCACGACGCGATTCACCAGGCCGATCCGCAACGCCTCCTCGGCAGACAGGCGGTCCTCGCCCGTGAACAGGAGCTCCTTGGCTTTTCGCACGCCTACCACCCACGGCAGGAACAGGGAGACCACCCCCGAGCCGAACCGGATGTCCACGTATCCGAACTTCGCGTCGTCTGCGGCTACCGCCAGGTCGCACGCGAGCATGAGGTCGGTGCCGCCGGCGAGGCAGTAGGAGTGCACCTGCGCGATCGTGGGCTTCGGGCAGTCGGTGAACTCGAGCATCCGCTCGAGGGAGGCGCCGAGCGAGCGATGCCAGTGGCGGGCGTCGAGCTCGCCCTCGGCGGCATCCTCGGTGAGGTCGTAGCCTGAGCAGAACGCCCGGCCCCCGCCGCGCAGGACGACGACCCGCACGCCGTCGTCCTCGCCCGCGGCGCGGATCGCCTCCGAGAGCCCCTCGACCAGCTCGTGATTCAACGCGTTCAGCGCGTCGGGACGGTTCATCGTCAGCCGCCGTACCGGACCGAGATCCTCGACGACGACGGGTTCGGTGGAGTCTGCGTCTCCCACGGTTTTCCCCCCCTTTCGCGGTTCGGCGGTGGTGACGCCGGGAGCCTAGCAACGAGGCCGAAGGTCGGGTGCGCCGGCCCGCCGCTCAGGCGAGCAGCTCGAGGACCTGACCCGCGGCCCGCCTCCCGCTCAGCAGCGCGCCGTTCATCGTGCCGTGGAATGCCGGACCCGCCGTGTGCTCACCGGCGAACGTCAGACGACCGACCGGTCGTGCGAAGAGGTCCATGCGTTCCCACGAAACCGTGTCCCAGGCGGCGTAGGCACCCACCGTGAACGGGTCGTCGGCCCATGCGTACATCACCGGCTCGCCGACGAACGTCAAGTCCGGGTTCATCCGCTCCACCGCCTCGAGCCAAGGGGTCATGGCACCCCGAGACGTGCGCAGGTGATCCTGCGCCGCGGGTGAACCGGCGAACGACGCCACGCAGCGACGCGACTCCCCACCCTCGCCGCGGGCCACCCAACACCACATGGATGTCTCGGTGAACTGACGCGACCTGACGGAGGGACGGCCTTCGGTCGCCACCGCGAACTTGGAGGCCACGCCCATCGGGAGTTCCCTGAGGGCGATCGCGAGATCGTCGGGCAGCGCCGGCTCGAACGCCAGCCGGGCCGCGATCGGGGCGGGCACCGCGACCACCGCGGCATCGGCGCGTTCCGCCCGCGCGCGGCTGCGCACGATCACGCCGCTCAGATCCTGTGCCACCGTATCGACCACCCAGCCGAACCGGACGTCGTCCACCTCGGCGGCGAGCTCTTCGGCGAGTCGTTGGTTGCCCGGCCCCAGCCGGAAGTAGCGACCCGCAGGCTGACTGAAGACCCCTCCGGGCGCGACGACCATCAGACTCACCCGGTCCAGATCCTGGGCACAGGTGCCCGCGAGCCGCACCTTCACCGACCGCCTCGTCTCGTCGTTCCCGGGAACCTGGTCAAGGAAGGAGCCGAGGGTCGTCCGCGCGACGTCGTCATCGGGCATCTCCGCGCGCACCCGCTCCGCCTCGGCGAGGAAGGCATCCTGCTCTTCGAGCGGGACAGCTCCTGCTCCCCAGGGTTCTCGGCGCCCGTAGTCGGCTCCGGTGTCGACCGCTTCGATCCCGAAGCGAGCCGCCATCCCCAGCACCTCGGTATCGCGCTCCTCGATCCATTCGCCTCCAAGTTCAACAGGGGTTTCGCGCGCGATCGTGGCGGACCAGACCCGGCCTCCCACACGCTCCCGGGCCTCCAGCACGCTCACGTGCACGCCACGCTCACGCAGGAAGAAGGCGGCCGCCAATCCCGCAAGCCCAGCACCGATCACCACGACCATGTGGGGACTCCTCGACGTATCAATGGTCAGGGAAGGGCTCCTGACTAGTCCGTTCGAGCGACATCGCGCGAACTTGCGTTTCAAGGGGCGCCTATGGTACTCAGCGCCATCGGAACGAACTACTGCGAGCGGCGCCGGGTTCGCGATCCGCGAGGAGGAGTCATGCCAATGGACGACCGAGGCCTATCCAGGAGAGCCTTCCTAAGGAGGGCCGGGACTGCGGCCATCGCCGTGCCCAGTCTCGGAGCCATCCTCGCAGCCTGCTCCAAGCCCGGCAACACGGCCGGTGGTGCCGGCGCGAGCGGCACCGAGAGTATGCTGGCGCGGCCCGATCACCCGGTGACGCTGCCGTTGAACGGAGAGCCGATCGCGGCGAGCACGCCGCTCGAGACCGGCACCCTCCAGATGTACAACTGGGATTCGTACATCTACAAGAAGGTGGTCGCGGCCTTCGAAGACCAGTTCAACGTGAAGGTCGAGATCACCACCTTCAACAACATGGAGGAGGGCATCCAGAAGCTCGTTGCCGGGCAGGTGAAGCCGGATGTCTTCTTCCCCACCACGGACTACATCTCGCGTCTGGCCGCTAAGGATCTGATCCAGCCCCTGCAGCACGAGATGATCCCGAACATGGAGGCCGTCGTGTGGAAGGCCTTCTGGGATCCAGGCCCCTGGTACGACGTGGGCTGGCAGTACACCATCCCCTACACCATCTACACCACCGGCATCGCGTACCGGCGCGACCGTGTCAAGGACGCGGACGCGGTGGCCCAGGGGTACGACCTCTTGTGGAACTCCAGCTACAAGGGAAAGATCAGCTACTACGACTCCTACCGAGACGCCCTCGGGATGGCCATGGTCCGCGACGGGAACCTGGATCCAAACTCCGCCGACCCCGCGGTGATCAACCAGGCGAAGACGAACATCCTGTCCTTGCTGAACGATTACGACGCCAGGCTCACCGTCAACGGCGCCTTCGCGAAGCTCCCCGCCGGTGAGTTCACCGTCGCGCAGTCGTGGTCCGGTGACATCGTCGGCGGGAAGTGGTATCTCCCGAAAGGCACGCCGCCTTCGGTGCTCGGCTACTGGTATCCGGACACCCACGAAGGCCTGATCGGCAACGACACGATCGTCATCCCGACGACCGCCACCAAGCCAGCGCTCGCCCACGCGTTCCTGAACTTCCTCCTGGACAAGAAGTGGGGATTCGTGAACTTCTCTCAGTACAACGGGTACCAGCCTCCCTTCGCCACGATCCAGCCGGACACGCTCGTGGCCGACGGGGTCGTCCCTCCGGCCCTGTCGAAGGCGGTCGTGACCGAGGACATGTTCACCCAGGGCCTGATCCAGGGGCAGCTGACGGCCGAGGTGGACAAGCTGTGGCTGGACGCCTGGACCGAGATCCAGGCCGGGGGCTAGCGGCAATTGTCTGACGCCAGCGTCGTCGTCGAGCCGAAGAAACGGCGTCGCAAGAAGAAGACTGCCGCCGAGGAGTCTGGCGGCTGGTATCCTCGGTGGTACTGGCCGTCGTTCACCTTTCCCGCCATCGTCTGGCTGATCGTCCTATTCATCCTGCCGTTCTATACCGTGCTCGCCGTGGCGTTCGGAACGGTCGATCAGACGTTCCGGACGCCGCTCCCGGTCTTCCAGCCTTGGTGGTGGAGCTTCCAGACGTTCGGCTCGACGTTGCAGAAGTTCTACGAGGGCTCGGCCATCTACCAGGCGCCGTTCCTCCGAACGCTCTACTACGTCGTGGCGGCCAGCTTGATCTCCCTGTTGCTGGGCTACGCGGTAGCGTATTTCACGGCCCGCTATGCCGGGAAATACAAGGTGCCGATCCTGATCCTGCTGGTCTCGCCGTTCTGGATCAGTTATCTGATGCGGATCTACGCGTGGCAGAGCCTCTTGCAGCAGGACGGCTTCGTGAACGACGTGATGAGGTTCCTCAGGTTCGGCGGGTCGACCAACTGGCTCGACGGCAAGTCCATCACGGTGATCCTCGGCCTGGTCTACGGCTACATCCCGTACATGATCCTGCCGTTGTTCGGGTCGCTCGACCGCATCGATCAGAGCCTCCTGGAAGCCGGTCGCGACTTGGGGGCGGGCACCTTCGACACGTTCCGCCGGGTCACGTTGCCGATGTCGAAACAGGCGATCCTGGCGGGCCTCGTGATCGTGGCGCTGCCCATGTTCGGCGACTACTACACCGTGAACCTGCTCGGTTCGACGAAGACGGCGATGTTCGGCAACCTCATCGACAACGCGGTCAGTGGAGCCGGGCAGGGACCGGAGGCGGGGTCCCTGGTCCTCATCCTGATGGTCCTCGTGATCGTGCCGATGATGTACTACTTGCGCGAGACGAAGCGCGCCGCGGAGGAAGCGTGAGCGCGGTCGCCTCGTCCCACACCCCGATGGGGTGGCTGCGCAACCCCTGGCGGAAGCCCCGGTTCCTCCAGGCGGTGACCATCGGATATCTCCTGTGGTCCCTCGTGCCCGTCGCAATCGCCATCCTCTTCTCGTTCAACTCGGGTCGTTCGCGGAGCACGTGGCAGGGGTTTTCTTTGCGGTGGTGGACGGCGGATCCGTTCGACTCCCTCTTCCACGACCCGGCCCTGCGCACGGCCATGCTGCAGACCTTCAAGCTCTCGGCGATCACGGTCCTCATCGCGGTCCCGATGGGCACCGCCTTCGCGATCGGGATCGACCGCTGGCACGGCAGACCCGCCCGTTCGGCCAACTTCTCCATGCTGCTCTCGTTCGTGGTCCCGGAGATCATCCTCGGGGTCGCGCTCTTCCTGCTGTTCACCAACGTGATCAAGAACCTGGTGCCGCTGGGAACGGCAGCCCAGCTCCTGGGCCTCATCACGTTCCAGATGTCCTACGCGGTCATCATCGTCCGGGCGCGATTGCTCTCGATCGGCCCGGAGTACGAAGAGGCGGCCGGCGACCTCGGGGCCAAACCGGGGCAAGGGCTGCGACGCGTCCTGCTCCCCCTGCTCACCCCGGCCATCCTTGCGGCCGTGGCCGTGACGTTCGCCGACTCGGTCGACGACTTCGTGATCGTCCGCTACCTATCCGGCCCGGCCAGCAGCGAGCCTCTCTCGGTGAAGATCTATACCGCGGCGAGGGGCTCGCCCACGCCTGCCGTGAATGCGGCCGCCACTGTCATGCTCGTCGCCACCATGATCGTGATCGGGATCGGCTACGCGGCGTATCGGAGATTCGCCCGGGACTCCGGCGGCAGCGACGTGGCGAGCTTCTCGCAGCTGTAGTCGGCTCCACCATCCGCGACCGAGCGGGCTAGGGTGGCTCCGATGAGCCTCCGTCTCGGCATCGTGGTCGTCGCCGTCGCTGCGGCGTTGGGGGCTGCCTGCGGCGCCTCGCGGGCGCCCGAGCAGCCGTACGCGCCGCTGCGACAAGCGCGGGTTCAGGAGATCCCCGGAACCTTCGGGTATGAGCTCGCGCCGGCGGGAGGGGGCGAGCAGGCGGTAGACCCCTCGGTCGCCTACCGGGGCCTGCTCGGAGCCGGCGCGAAGCGTGACGTCACGCTCACGCTGGCCGACGTGCGCAACGACACGGAGGGCGTGGTCTGGGGTCCGGCGTGGGTCTATCTCACCCGCGACCTCTGCTACTTCTCGGCGAAGGGGGACTTCGTCTCCCCGAGCCGGTCCGGCAACGGCGACGGGTGCACGCCCGCCAACATGCTGGTGCAGGTCGTGGACGCGCAGACGGGCAAGCTCGTGGCGGCCTTCGACGCATACGACGCGACCGGCTTCTGGAGCCCGGCGCGAGCCGGCGGAGCGATCAGCTGACCGGCACCAGGTTCCACTGAGCGAGCCATCGGGCGCGCTCGGCGGGACCGAACCCCACGAGGATCTGTCCCTCCGCGAACGCCTCCTGCGTCAGGAGCGTGTCGAGCAGGTAGGCAGGCACCGCCTCGTACCAGACGAACGAAGGATCGGCGAACGCATCGGCGTTCAGTCCCGTAACCGGTGGCTGGTAGCCGTTCCATGCGAAGTTGTCCATGGCGACCGGGAAGTCCATGAGGTGGTTCAGGAACGCGTGGGCGAGCTCGGGCTGGCTCCCTCGCGTGCAGATCGCGGTGAGATCGCATCCCACGACCTTGGCCCGACCGGCGGGCGACCAGTACCGGAGATGCTCCAGCCCCGCCGCGGCCTCGGGATCCGAGGATGCATAGCGTGGGGCGGTCAGGATATCCCCCGACCACGCCTGATGTGCCGCGAAGATGCCTTCCGGGAGGCCTTCCTCGGCGCCATCGTCCGTGAACCGAAGGCCCACCCTGCGCACGGCTTCGGCGAGCGAGTCCGCGGCGGCCGCCAGCTGCGCGTCGCTCGCCGCGTGCAGGTCCTGGACACCGCTGCGGAGAAGGGCGAGCGAGAGGGCCTCGAGGTAGTTGTCGTAGATCCCCAGCTTGTTCCGGTACGCCCCGTTCCACAAGATCGCGTACGGGTCGGCGTCCCCCGGGACATCCGATGGGTCCACGAGGTCGGCACGCCAGCCGACGCCGCTCGAGTAAACGGTATAGGGAATCGTGAAACGCTGGCCGGGATCGTAGAAGGGTCCGCCCTCGGTCGTGAACCAGGACCAGAGGTTCTCGAGGTTCGCGAGCCGATCGTGATCGAGCGGAAGCAGCAGGCCCGCAGCGATGAGCTCCGGGAGCACGTCGATGGTGGGGAAGAAGACGTCGAAGTCGCTCGCCGGGTCTTGGAGTCGGGCCACCGCCTCATCGATGTGGAGGAAGCTCTCGACCTCCACGCGTACCTTGCGATCGGCGAAGGAGCGCTCGAACGAATCCAGCACGTCTCGGGCGAGGTAATCCTTCCACTCGTAGACGCGAAGCGTGGCCTCGCTACCATTGGGGAAGATCGACGTCGGTCCTTGCTGCGACGCTACCGGAAGGGAAGGTTTAGACGGCGAAGCGCGGCACGCGGCAAGGACCGCCCCGATCGCGGGCACCCCCAACGCGGCCCGACGCAGGAACGCGCGCCGACTCATCCGCGGATGACGAACCCGATGTGCTCCGCCCAGTGGTGACCTCCTCGGGACCGGCCGGCTCTCCGCCGGCTTGCGGTCGAGCTAGGCCTCTTCGTCGATCGCCGCGCCGACGAGGACGGGCGTACCGGAGTCCGGAAGCACCCGGAGAGCCTCCCTCGGAAGATGGGCGCTCACGGGCGTCCCCGACTCGAAGGGCAGCGCCACCCCTTCGTTCTGGAGCCAGGCCTGGATGCGGGCGCCGGGCGCGAGATTCACGAAGACCTGCAGGACCGAGCCCACGTACACCACGCGCTCCACCATGCCGGGGACCCGGTTCTCACCGGACCCGCCCTGGGCCTCCAGAACGACCCGCTCGGGCCGGATCGTGGCCTTGCACTCACCCATCGTGGTCGGGTCCCCTTCCCCGGCGATCACCTCGAATTCACCGATCGACAGACGGCACCCCCCGTCGGTGCCGCCGCTGGCGGCGGCCTCCATCAGGTTGGAAACGCCCAGGAAATCGGCGACGTAGGCCGTGGCGGGCTCCTCGTAGACCTCCTTGGGGGGTCCCACCTGCTCCACGCGACCCTGTGACATCACGGCGATCCGATCCGACATCGTCAGGGCTTCCTCCTGGTCGTGCGTCACATAGATGAACGTGATGCCAACCTCCTCCTGCAACGCCTTCAACTCAATCTGGAGGCGCTTTCGAAGCTTCGCGTCGAGGGCGCCGAGCGGCTCGTCGAGCAGGAGAACCGCGGGGTTGAGGATCAGCGCCCGAGCGAGGGCGACCCGCTGCTGCTGCCCGCCCGACAGCTGATTGGGGCGGCGCTTGCCGAAATCCCCGAGGGCCACCATCCCCAGGGCGTCGCCGACGCGCTTGCGGGTCTCCTCCTTGGTCGCCTTCTGGTACTTCAGCCCGAAGGCCACGTTCTCCTCGACCGTGAGATGAGGGAACAGCGCGTAGCTCTGGAACACCGTGTTGACGTTTCGCTTGTGCGGCGGCACCTGCGCCATGTCCACGCCGTCGAGTAGGATCTGGCCTTCGGACGGGCGCTCAAAGCCCGCGATCATGCGCAACGACGTCGTCTTGCCGCATCCCGAGGGGCCGAGCAGAGAGAAGAACTCTCCCGAGGGCATATCGAGGTTGATGCCCGAGACCGCCGTGAAGTCGCCAAAGCGCTTCACGAGGTCGATCAGCTGCACCTCTCCGCTAGCCATCTCGCGGAGTCTAGTCCATGAAGCCGATCCGACGTTGCGCCTTGCGCCCTGGGACGGGTGACGCCAGAGCGTCGCTGATCCGGTCGGTTTGACCCAGACAGGTTTGGGGTTCGTGCTCGCCTCGATCGCCCTCGCGATCAGCGCTCCGGGGTTGGCTCTGCCATCGCCGGCACGGTGGACGTCATCCCGAGCAGCCCGGCGGTCGGCTCGCCTCCTTCATCCTGCGCCTCGACGGTCGTAGTGGCGCTGGGGACCTTCGGCCCGTTCGTGGTCAGCTCCCTCGCCCCGCTGGAGGTGCGGGCGCCGATCAGTCCGCCAGGTTGATCCAGATGTGCTTGGCCTCGAGGTAGTCCTCGACGCCCTCCCTGCCGAGCTCTCGTCCGATCCCCGACTGTTTGTAGCCGCCCCACGGGGCCTCGGTTGGCGCCGGTTGGGTGTCGTTGATCCACACGATGCCCGCGCGCAACGACTTGGCGGTGTTGATGGCCTTCTTGATGTCGTTCGTCCACACGGCGGCGGCCAGACCGTATTCGTTGTCGTTGGACAACTCGATCACCTCTTCGGGGCTCGTGAACGGGATCACGGACATCACGGGGCCGAAGATCTCCTCTCGAGCGATACGCGCGTCGTTCGCGACGTCGGAGAAGATCGTGGGGGGCACGAAATAGCCTCCGGCGAGGCGAGGATCCTCGGGGAGGCGGCCCTGCGCTGCCAGCGTGGCCTCGGTGCGCCCGACCTCGATGTACCCCTGCACGCGCTCTTGCTGTTCCTTCGAAACGAGCGGCCCCATCGTGGTGCCTTCGGACAGTCCGTCGCCCATCACGACGTTGTTGGCGTGCTGCACGAGGGCGCTCAGGGCGTCGTCGTAGATCGCGCGCTCGATGAATACGCGCGAGCCCGCGGAACAGATCTCGCCCTGGTTCCAGAAGATGCCGTTCGCGCTCCCCTGCATCGCGGCGTCGAAGTCGGCGTCCGCGAACACGATGTTCGGCGACTTGCCTCCGAGCTCGAGGGTGACGCGCTTGAGCGTGTCGGCTCCGCTGCGCATGATCAACTTGCCGACCTCTTTCGAGCCCGTGAACCCCACCTTGTCCACCTTGGGGCTCGACACCAGCGGCGCTCCCGCGGTCTCACCGAACCCCGTGATCACATTCAGCACGCCCGCCGGCAGGCCAGCCTCCTCCAGGATCTTGGGGATCTCCAGGGCCGTGAGCGGGGTCTGTTCGGCGGGCTTGAGCACGAGCGTGCACCCGGCCGCGATGGCGGGGGCCACCTTCTGCACCGCCATCGGCATGGGGTAGTTCCACGGGGTGATGGCGGCGGCCACGCCAATCGGCTCCTTCACCACCAGGGACATCGCCTCGTTGCCCACCGGGGGGATGTACCCGTCGATCTTGGTCGCCCATCCTCCGTAGTACTCGAACATGAAGGCAACCTCTTCGAGATCGTCGCGAGCCTCGCCCACGGGCTTGCCGCAATCCAGGGACTCGAGCGCCGCGAGGCGATCCACCTCACGCCGCATGATCTCCGCGGCGCGAAGCAAGATCCGGCCGCGATCGCGTCCGGTGAGCCCGGGCCACCACGCGCCCGCGTCGAAGGTCCGCCGGGCGGCGTCGACGGCAAGCTCGACGTCGGAAGGTTGAGAGTCCGGCGCCGTGGCGATCACCTCGCCGGTGGCCGGGTTGAAGACATCGAACCGGCCGCCGTCGATCGCGTCGACCCACTTGCCGTCGACGTAGTTCTGCAGGGCATCAGCCATGAGCTATCCCTCCCGGGCACTCGTGAACGCTTGACGAAGGGTAGTACGCCGGAAGGCCCGCGCGACCGCGACCTACGAGGATGGCTCGACGAGTGGTTCCAACTCGGGCGGCGATGAACCATTCCCCCATGCGTCCGCGCCGCCGTCCACGAGGACCGTGGATCCGCTCACGTAGCCACCGCCGGGGGACGTGAGGAACGCGATCGTCACGGCAACCTCTTCGGCGAGGCCCGCCCTCCGCATGGGCACGAGGTTCGCGAAGCCGTCCACCGTTTCCTGGCCGCCGTACTGCAAGACGCCCTCGGTCTGGATGAGCCCGGCGGCCACGCAGATCGCGCGGATCCCGAACCGCGACCATTCGTTCGAGAGCGCCGCGGCCATGGTCTCGAGGGCAGAGCGCGCCGTCGAGGAATGCGCCATCATCGGGATCCCCCGGCGGGGGCTGAAGCCCACGAAGATCACCGTTCCGCGCCGGCGCGGGATCATCCATCGGTTCGCCACCTCGTGCGTGAGGTTCCAGGGCGCGTCCACGTTGAGGCGATGGACGGCTCGGAAGCCCTTCAGTCCGATCGCCTCGGCCGGCGCCGCGAACTGGCCCCCCGCGTTGTTCACCAGGATGTCGACCGCTCCGAAGCGCCGGTCCACGGCGTCGAGGAACGCCTCCACCTGTTCGGTCTCGCGGACGTCGCACGGCAGGGCGAGGACCTCGGCACCGGCTGCTTCGAGCTCGTCTCGCACCGCGTTCAAGGGGTCGGGACGCCGCCCGCAGATCGCGACGAGCGCGCCCGTGTGCGCGAGCTCGCGCGCGGTGGCTCGCCCGATGCCGGTCCCGCCCCCGGTCACGATGGCGACCGCGTCACGGTTGGCATCCATGGTCAGCGGCGTTCGGAAGCCATCTACCATGGGCGCAGTATGGCGGAGGTCGACGTGCGGGGGTCGGGTGGGGTCCGCCTCGCCGTGCGCGCGCTCGACGGGCCTCCGCGCGCGCCGGGCCTCCTGTTGCATCACGGTCTGGCCTCCAGCCAGCACATCTGGGATCTCATGCTGCCACGCCTCGCCCAACGATTCCGCGTGGTCACCTACGACGCGCGCGGGCACGGACGAAGCGGGAAACCCTCGAGCGGCTACGGGTTCGACCCCGTCGTGGCGGACGGGCTCGCCGTGATCAAGCAGATCGGCCTTCGACACCCCTTCGTGGCCGGCCACTCGTGGGGGGCGATGGTGGCGTTGGAGCTGGCGGCGGCCCACCCGAAAGAGGTCGCGGGAACGGTTCTCGTAGACGGCGGGGTCACCACGCTGCATCGATCGATGGACTGGCCGACGGCGAAGCAGCGCCTTGCCCCGCCGCACCTGAAGGGCCTGCCGCTGGAGGAGTTCCTGTCGATGATCCGAACGTTCTCCGCCGATGCCCTTGCCTTGACGTCCGACATCGAGGAGATCGTGCTCTCCGTGATGCGCGTGCGCCGCGACGGGACGATCGCCCCTTACCTCTGCCGCGCGAACCATTTCAAGATCCTCCGCGCGATCTGGGAACAGGATCCGGTGGACAGATTCCGTGAGCTGAGCGTCCCCACCCTCGCGGTCGTGGCGCACCAGCCCGACGTCGACCCGGCTGACGAACCCTTCTCCCGAGCGAGGCGTGCGGCCGTCGCGGAGGTGCGACGCGCGGCGGCGGGCCGCCCTGTCACGGTGGCGTGGATGCGCGGGATCCACGACCTTCCACTGCAACACCCGGTCGCGCTGGCGCGTCGCATCGAACGCTTCGCGGCCGGGGTCGTAGGCTAGACGCACGATGCTCGTGTTCATCCTCATCCTGCTGCTGCTCGCCGCGATCTTCGGGGTCCTGGGGGCGGTGCTGAAGGTCACGGCGATCGTGGTGCTCGCGGTCTTGCTCACGATCACGCTCCTCGCGGCGTTCGGCTGGTGGGCCCTCAAGCGCTCGGCACGCACGTTCTCCGCGCAGTACGACGAACAGGTCTCGAACCAGCGGGTCATCAAGTACCGCAAGAACGAGGCCGACCCCGGAGCACTGCCGCCCAGCCGCGACGACCGGTACTAGCGACCGGCCCCTCGCGACGGGTAGCCGCGGCCCGTGATCAACGCGCTCAGTCCCCGACCGATCAGGAGGAACAGCGCGGTGAACGCCAGCCCCACCGCGAGGAACGTGAGGAACCGCAGCCCCGAAGGGGAGCCCACCCACACCGAGCGAACCACCAGGGCGATCGGCACGGACACGAGCCACGTCCGCCACAGCGTTGCGAATCCCGGACGCACGTAGGTCTTCAGCAGGATCGCGGACCCTAGCCACGACACGACGAGCGGGACGGCGTTGCGCAGGAAGTACTGGGGCACGTTCCCCTCGTTGTGGGCGTTCAACCCCGCGACCACGAACGTCACGAGCGCCACGACGTCGACGGCGGCCATGACGACGACGGATCCGTTGCTCGATCGCCTCACAGCCATGCGAACATCATCCCAGCGAGGCGGAGCCGCTGCGGCCGTGCGAGGATGCAAGCGTCCCTCAGGCCCGCAAGGAGAGCCCCAAGGAGAGCACAGGCAAGACCCCATGATCACACGCGCCTTCCCCCACGCCCGGGCGTTCGCGCTCGCGCTTGCCGCCGGGCTGCTCGCCGTCGCGTGCGGCGGCCCCCCCTTGCGGTTCCTCGACTCGCTGCCCCCCGTCGGGATCTCGGTGGACGGCGCCCGATCCGAGGTCCCGCTGGGCACCACGTTCGGCGCCGTCATCGAAGACCGGGGTCTGCACGCCACGAGCGGCCGGCTCCTGTCGGTATCGGGTGGGGAGCTCGATCGATTCGTAGACCCCGGTCACATCCTGCTGAACGGCCGGCGTCGGCCTCGGACCACGCGGCTCGTCGTCGGAGACCGGATCACGGTGGTGAACGGCGACGATCAGATCGAGCCGACCGAGCGCGTCGCGGTGGACCTGGCGCAGCCGCGCGTGGGGAACCCGGAGCGCACGCTCGCCACCTATCGCACCACGCGGGTCACCGTGACCGGGCAGGTCTCAGGTGAGGTCGTCTCCGTGACGGACGTCCCGAGAGGTCCGGGGGAAGTACCGCGTTCTGTGGCGCTCACGTTCGATGACGGTCCGTGGCCCCTCGACACCAAACGCGTCATCGCGGTACTGAAGCGGTTCCAGGTCCCCGCGACGTTCTTCATGGTCGGGTATCTCGTCGAGCGCTACCCAACCCTCGCGCGCGCGGTCGCCGCCGCCGGGTATCCCATAGGGGATCATTCCTACGACCACCCCGTCTCCCCACCCCTCGCCGATCTCAGCCAGCAGAAGATCAGTGGGGAGATCGCCGATGCCAGGGACGCTCTCGATGTCGTCGGCATCCACCCCACGCTGTTCCGACCCCCGGGGGGGAGCTACGACGACTTCGTCGTGCAAGAGGCTCGGCGTCAGGGGATGCGAGTGGTGATGTGGAGCGTCGATCCCCAGGACTGGCGTTCAGGACTGACGGCGAAGGACGTAGCCAAGGCGGTGCTCTCGCATGTCCAGCCCGGTTCGATCATCTTGCTGCACGACGGCGGCGGCGACGCTGCGCACACGATCAAGGCACTTCCCACCATCATCCGCGGCATCCGGAAGATGGGCCTGTCGTTCGCGAGGGTGCCCGCCGGGGCGACCTAGCGGCGAGCCCGCGTAGCATCCGTGTGATGGGACCCGCGCGGTTGTTCTACGACGAGGACTGTGGGTTCTGCCGCTTCGCGGCCGAACGCGTGCGGACCTGGCATCTCGCCGGGCATCTCGCTGGGGATCGAGGCGATCGCCTCGTGCTCGCGCCGATCCAGAGCCCTTGCGGCGACCGTTGGCTCGAGACGCTCGGCCCGGAGGCGCGGTTCACTTCCTGGCACTTGGTGACCCCCGACGGACAGATCTGGTCGGCAGGCGCCGCCGTTCCCGAGCTGCTGCGTCGACTGCCGCTCGGGAGCCCTCCGGCCGCCATCCTGGCGCGCTTGCCTCGCACCACCGACCGGGCGTACGCCTGCGTGGCCCGCCACCGAGCGGGACTAGGAAGGCTGGTCGGTCGCGAGGCCTGCGTCCTCGACCCGAGCCGGCGAGGGGATCGGTCGGGTGCGCGAACAGACGCGTGAGGTCGTCGACGAGCTTCGTGCGGCGGCCGATCCGGCTCGTCGACCTGGTATGGCGCGCGTCGGCATCAACGTTGAGCGAGCGCTGGGCGTGAGCATCCCGCAGTGCCGGCGGATCGCCCGCGCCCATCGCGGCGACCATCTGCTCGCCCTCGACCTCTGGGGAACCGAGATCCATGAGGGGCGCATCCTGGCCTCGATGGTGGACGACCCCGCGCAGGTTGATGAGGCGCAGATGGAGGCCTGGCTTCGTGACTTCGATTCGTGGGATCTGTGTGACCAGACGTGCAGCAACCTGTTCGGCCGAACCGCCTACACGTTCCCGAAGGCCAGGGCGTGGGCCCGCCGACACGAGGAGTTCTCACGCCGCGCCGGGTTCGCGCTGATCGCCGAGCGGGCCGCTCACGACCGCGACCACGACGACGCCTTCTGGGTCGGCTGGTTCCCGACGATCCGCCGAGGCGCGCGGGACGATCGAAACTACGTGAAGAAGGCCGTGAGCTGGTCGCTACGGCAGATCGGGAAACGCAACGAGGCCTCACGCACGGCCGCGATCGAGGAGGCCGAGCTGCTGCTCGGCGCGGATGCTCGCAGCGCCCGGTGGATCGCGCGCGACGTCCTGCGCGAGCTCCAGAGCGACGCCGTGAAGTCCCGGCTGCGATCAACCGGGTGAGCCTGCCGGAGTTCCCGCATGGAAGGGGGCACGGGCGCCCCCTTCCATGTAGGTCCGGAGCCCTGCGTCGTCTCAGTCGCGGCCCGGCTCGGCGTCTACCAACTCGGCCGGCGTATCGGGCACCACGACCGGCGCCTCGGGCTCGTGGCCCTCGACATTGAGCTTGGGGAGCCATTCGAGCCAACCGGGCAGGTACCAGTTGCGGTCGCCGAGCAGCCGCATGGACGCTGGGACGAGGAGCGTCCGCACGATCGTGGCGTCAAGGAAGACCGCCACTGCCAGCCCGAAGCCCATCTGCTGGAGCGGGCCCAGGCTCCCGGAGGCGAAGCCGGTGAAGACCACCACCATGATGATCGCCGCGCCGGTGATGATGCCCGCGGTGGTCCGCAACCCGTAGGCCACGGCCTCGGTGTTGTCGTGGGTCTTGTCGTACTCCTCCCGGATCCGGCTCAGCAGGAACACGTGGTAGTCCATGGACAGGCCGAACAGGATCGAGAACAGGAAGAGCGGCAGCCATGCCTCGATGGCGTCGCTCTGGTGGAAATGGAACCCGATGGAGTTGAAGAAGTTGATCCCCACGCCCTTCTGGAACACGAGGGTCACGGCTCCGTACGCGGCGGCCACCGACAGCAGGTTCATGATGATGGCCTTCAACGGCACCACGACCGAGCGGAACACCACCATCAACAGCAGGAACGAAAGCCCAAGGACGAAGGCCAGCACGACCCACTGGTAGGTGTCGGTGACGCTCAGGAAGTCGTCGAAGATCGCCGTGTTGCCCCCCACGTACACCTGAACGCCCTGAACGCCGCCGAAGGCCGCGGGGACCGACTCGGTCCGCAGTTGATCGATGGCGGCGAACGAGGCATCGGACTGCGTCTCTCCTCGGAAGAAGGCGGAGATCTGCACGGCTGTCCCGTCCGGGGACTGCGTCACCTGTGTCTGCGGCGCGAAGATCGGATCCGCCCCGATGGCCGCCCGGAGCTCCTTGATGGCCGCCCGTGCCTGCGGGCTCGCCACGTCGCCGGTCACGATGATGAGCGCCGGGTCGGTGAGGCCGCCCGCGAACTGCTGCTCGAGGGTCACGAAGGCGGCCTTGGACTCGATGGTGTCCGGGAGCGCGCTGATCCCGGTCGAGCTTCCCTTGTTCATCTGGAAATAGAACGAGCCGAGCCCTCCCAGGATCAACACGCTGATGATCAGGAACACCCAGGGGCGCGCCATGACCGATCGCGTGACGCGATCCCAGACGCCACCGCGCTTGTCGAACTCGACGCCATCGGGCCGCGAGAACCGGCTGAGGAACGCGAGCCGGTCGCGATTGACCGCCCGGACCATGAGCCAGGCGCCGCCGACGACCCCGACGAGGGTCCCCGCAGTGACCAACGCGCTCGCGGCGCCGGCCGCGTTCAAGCCGACGCCCAGGATAGCCCCGCCCACACCGGCGGACAGGACCACGAAGAGCAACACGAGGACGTTGGCGCCACGTGCGAGGTACGGCCAGTTGGAGCGATCCCCCAGCTTGGCGAGCATCGCGGGCAAGAGCGTCATGGATGCGGCGATCGACACCAGCGTCACGAAGATCGCGCCGGCCGCGAGCGCCCGGAAGATCGTGGTCGGGATGATGAACATGCCCAGCAATGCGAGCACGACCGTCATGCCGCTGAAGAACACCGCTCGGCTCGCGGTCGCGCCCGCCGCGCCGATCGCATCGAGCTTCTCGAAGCCCTTCTTCCGCTCTTCGCGGAACCGAGAGACGATGAACAGCGAGTAGTCGATCCCGACCGCGAGACCGATCATCGAGATGATGTTCGTCACGAACAGGTTGAACTCGACGAGTTGGCCCACGAGCGCGGTGATGCCGAGAGCGATCACGATGGCGACCACGGCGATGCCGACGGGAACGAGGGCGGCCACGATGGCGGCGAAGACGATCACGAGCGTGACGAGCGCCACCGCGATCCCTATCGATTCACCCTTGCGGGCGTCCTCCTCCGCGACCTTCGCGAAGTCCGCGTTGAGGGTGGCCTGCCCGGCGAGCTCGGTCGTGAACGCGTCGGACCCCTGGTCCGCGAGCAGCGTGCGCAGGTCCGCGATGGTCGCGGAGTCGTCCTTGACGATGGGGACGGGGATCAGGGTCGATCGCTGGTCTTTCGACACGAGCGAGGCCGCCTGATCCGGCGCCTGCTGGGCCACGTCGAAGTACGTGGTCGGGGGCGCGGCCACGACGGCCGTGTCGGCCGCCAACGCTCCCTGAAGCTGCTTCACGTACGCCTGATAAGCAGCGTCGTCGACGGTGGCGTCCGCCGAGGACACGATGACGTACTCGGTGCTGACGCCGGGCTGGTCGGCCGTGAATGTGCTGTCGACGATGTCCTGGGCCTTGATGGACTCCGGCTTGTTCGTGAACGAGATGTCGTTGTTCAACACGCCGCCGAGCAAGGCCCCGCTCAGGCCTCCCATGATCAGGAACACGGCCACCCAGATACCGATGACACGCCACGGATGCCGACTGCTCGCCCTGGACAGCGTTTCGGGGTTGATCCTCACCCGCGTTCCCTCCTTCGCACGCCGGCTCCCGGCGCCTCTATGTACGGTGTATGCTTACAGCGTACGTACCCTAGACGTACACCGTAAGCATGTCAACCCAGACCGGGGCGGGTCTGGAGTGAGGATCACGAGGCGCATGAAGACGGTCCCTTCCCCCGTTGCCCGGGAGGCGCGCGAGCGGCTGACGCGTGAACGCGTGGTGCGCGCCGCCATGAAGGTGATGGACGGCGAGGGGCTCGGGGCGGTCTCGATGCGACGCGTCGGGCGCGAGCTCCAGGTCGAGGCGATGTCCCTCTACAACCACGTGCGCGACAAGGAGGATCTCCTCGACGGGATCACGGAAAAGGTGATGAGCGAGTTCCGGATCCCGCAGGACACGTCGGACTGGCTCGAGGCGGGTCGCGAGGCAGTCCGTGAATGGCGCCGGTTGCTGAAGGCCCATCCCCAGGTGATCCAGCTCTTCGCCGAGCGGAAGAAGCCGATGGACTCCGTCTCGTCGCTGCGCCCTATGGAGTTCGCGCTCGCGTGCCTGCGGGGCATCGGCCTGTCCGCGGAAGAGGCCGGCGAGGCCTTCCACGCCGTGGGTGGGTACATCTTCGGGTTCGTGCTGATGGAGACGCGCGAGATGTTCGGCGGCCCACGTTCCGCCATGACCTCGGACGACCTCCAGGCGGCGATCCCCTCGGACGAGCTCCCGAACGTGGCCGAATGCTTCCCGGCAGCCGGCGGGATCGACGCCGACGACCAGTTCGAGTTCGGGTTGGATCTGCTGCTCCGCGGCCTGCAGGCGCGGCTCGCGGACGCGGGTGCCTAGCCCGGCTCAGACGAGGTCGAGCCCCCGTCCAACGCTCCCGAAGATGGCAAGCGCCTCTTCGAGGTCTGAGTCGGTGTGGTCAGCAGTCACGATGGTTCGCACGCGTGCCAGGCCGCGGCCCACCGTGGGGAACACGATCGCCGGGGCGAACACCCCCGCCTCGAACAACCGGTCGGCGAAGTCCTGCGTCGTGGCCTCGTCGCCCGTGATGACCGGGGTGATGGGGGTCTGCGACGCGCCGGTGTCGAACCCGAGGTCGGCCAGCCCTTCCTTGAAGCGCGCCGTGTTCGACCACAGACGATCGAGCCGCTCGGGTTCGTCGCGCAGGATGTCGAGCGCGGCGAGGCATGCAGCCACGACGGCCGGGGGGGCCGACGTGGAGAACAGGTACGGCCGCCCGCGGTTCTGGAGCCATTCGACGAGGTGCACCTCCCCGGCGATGAACCCGCCGATGACGCCGATCGCCTTCGAGAGCGTGCCGACCTGGATGTCCACGCGGCCGTGCAAGCCGAAGTGATCGACCGTGCCGGCGCCGCCCGTGCCCAAGACACCCGAGGCGTGCGCATCGTCCACCATCATGATGGCGCCCGTCGCCTCGGCGACGTCCACCAGATCGGGCAGCGGCGCGATGTCCCCGTCCATCGAGAAGACGCCGTCGGTGATCAGGAGCTGGCGCCGCCCGGGCCGGGCCGTGTCGGCCAGGAGTTTCCCCGCGTGCTCGGGGTCTCGATGCTCGAACACCTTGATCTCCGCCCGCGAGAGCCGTGCGCCGTCGATGATCGACGCGTGGTTGAGCCGATCGGAGACGATCACGTCTTCCTTGGACAGGATCGCCGCCACGGTGCCGGCGTTCGACGTGAACCCCGACTGGAACATCAGCGACGCCGCGGCGTGCTTGAAGGCGGCGAACCGGCGCTCGAGCTCCAGGTGCTCGCTCATCTGCCCCGCGATGGTGCGCACGGAACCGGAGCCCGCGCCCAGCCGCGAGGCAGCCTCGGCGGCGGCCTCGTTCATGCGGGGGTGGTTGGCCAGGCCGAGGTAGTTGTTGGACGCGAGGTTGATCACCGGCCGGCCGTCGTACACGGCCCGGGCGCGCTGCGGGCCCTCGAGGGTCCGCGGATGCAACAGGGTTCCGTCGGCGGCCAGGGTGGCAAGTTCGTCGTTCAGGTAGTCGAGCGCGCCCACGTGGCCTCCCTCCTCGATGATGCACGGAACCCTATCGCGCGGCGACCGCTAGGATGCCCGCCATGAAGACGCGGGCGTTCCTCGCCGACTCCGTCCAGGGCGTGGAGGGCAAGCTGTACGTGCTCGGGGCGGGGTGGAACCGTCTCGCCTCGGGCGGCTTCCCCGCTCGGCACGACCGCGTGGGCATCGGCGTGATCGTCACGCTCGAGGACGGCGACGCCGGCGAGCACAACCTCGAGCTGTCCCTGCTCGGCCCGGACGAGCAGCCGATGGTGCTGTTCAGCGACCAGGCGGGAGTCGAGCAGTTCGCCCTGCATGCCACGTTCACTTCCCAGATGCCGAACGACGGGTTCGCCGAGGTGGTCGTGCCGATGGCGCTGAACATCGACGGCCTGGCGTTCCCCGAGGCCGGCAGCTACGCCTTCTCGGTGCGGGTGGACGGCGATGACGTCGAGCGCCTCCCGTTCCGCGTGGACCTGGCGGGCGCCGACGCCGCGCCCGAGGGCGCACCCGGGGGGACCACAACCGCGCGCGGCGCCACCGAACCCGGCTACCTCTAGGCGCGACGAGGTCGCAGGATCACCTTCCCGGAACGACCGGAGGCGGTGGTCGCGAACGCCTCCTGGAAGCGCTCGAGGGGGAAGTGGTGCGTGATCACCGGGGATACGTCGACGCGCCCGGTGGAAAGCAGGGTCGTGGTCTGCTGCCAGGTGCGGAACATCTCCCGGCCCGTGATCCCTTGGAGCCGTGCCTCCTTGAAGATCACATGGTCGTTCAGGTCGAGCGTGACCGCTCCGTCGGGCAACCCGAGCAGCGACATGCGCCCGCCCCGCGCCAGCATCTGCGCGCCCTGGTCGATCGCTCGGGCGTTCCCGCTCATCTCCAGGACCACCTCGGCCCCGCTCCCGTTCGTGAGATCCATCACGGAGGAGACCGGGTCGGTCGTCCCCGGGTCGATCAGGACGTCCGCGCCCATCTCGGCGGCCTTCGCGCGCCGGTAGTCGTTCGGCTCGATGGCGATCACCTTCCAGGCTCCGAGCGAGCGGGCGGTCGCCACGGCGAACATCCCGATGGGCCCGCAGCCGATCACCGCCACCGCGTTCGTTGCGATGTCCTCGCCCCCGGCGGTTCCGAACGTCGCGTGGACCGCGTTGCCGAACGGCTCCATCACCGACGCGGCATCCGGATCGATCCCGGCTCCCACCACCCAGGCGTTCTGGGCCGGGATCACGACCAGATCCGCGAAGACCCCGTCCGTGTCGACCCCGAGGATCCGTAGGTTCTCGCAGATGTGGGCTCGGCCGGTCTGACACGTCGAACAACGGCCGCACGCGATGTGGGATTCGGCCGCCACGAAGACCCCCGGCCGCAGGTGATGGACCTCGTCGCCGACGGCCTCCACCGTGCCGGCCATCTCGTGGCCGAACGTCATCGGCACCGGCGGGATGCGGCGCTCAGCCCATTCGTTCCAATCGTAGATGTGGAGATCGGTGCCGCAGATCGAGGCTCCGTCAACACGCACCAGCACCTCGTCGTCTCGGGGCGTCGGCACGGCGATCTCTACGAGCTCGGCCCCGGGTCGCCGTGCGGTCTTGCGCAAGGCGCGCATGCTCGCCGTCATCGGGTGCAGACTACCCGCGCCGCGGGAACCGCGAGGCGCCGCGGCAACGTCCAACCCCGGTCTTCCCCGCACCTGGAGGAACCCTGCCCATGCAACTGCGAAGCCCCCTCGCCGCAGCCCTTCTCGCGATCGCCCTCGTCGCCTGCTCGGACGCTTCTTCCGGCTCAGAGGTCGCGGATCCACCCGCATCGGCCGGGAGGATCGCGCATCCGACGGAGCCGGCGCAGCTCGTGCTGCGCGTCGCGAGCGAGGGCGGTTTCGTCGCGCCCAGCTCCACGCTGAGCGCGATCCCGTCGGTCTCCCTCTACGGGGACGGCACGCTCATCACCCCCGGACCCCAGGTCGCCATCTACCCCGGGCCGGCGTTGCCCGCCATCCAGCAGCGGCACGTGTCCGAGGAAGGCGTGCAGGCGATCGTGCACGCCGCGCTCGAGACGGGCCTCGATCACGGCCGCGACATGACCGATCTGGGAAGCGTCGGGGTCGCCGACGCGGCGACCACCGTGCTCACCCTGGACGCGTCGGGCGCGCGGCACACGACGCGCGTGTACGCCCTGGGCGACCTGGGGGGACGCCCGCCCGGGATGTCGCAGCAGGAGTTCCTCGCTCGGACACGGTTGCAGGCCCTCGTGAGGAAGCTCGCACGGCTCGATGCCTGGCTGCCTTCCGGGTCGATCACCGGGGCGACCGCGTACGAAGCCAGTTCCGCCCGGCTCTTCGCGAGCAGCTACCGGGGCGATCCCTCGCTGCCTCAGGCGGCGGTGCCGTGGCCCCTCGCTCAGCCTCTCGCCTCATCGAGGCGCACCACATGGCCCGGCGGCTACGGCTGCCTCGACGTCGCGGGCGCCGACTGGGCCGACACCGTGATGCCGGCCGCCCGATCCACGAACCAGCTCACGCCGTGGCTGAGCGACGGGCGACGCTGGAGCCTCGTGTTCCGGCCGCTCCTGCCGGACGAACGCGGCTGCTGAGCGGAGGCTGAGGCACTCGTTCCCCTTCCGAGGCAACGGCTTGAGCGCTTAAGCGCCGCGTTCAAGCACCGTCTCCGGACGGCCGATACCTGAGAACAGTTGTGCGAGGCAGGTAGACCGGGCAGAGGGACGCACTTGACGCTCAACCAACCAGAGCCGCTCGACAGGGCCGACGCCGCTGCCGATCCCGAGGTAGCGCCGGACGCCGTGCGCCCCGAACCCGATCTCGTGGCCACTTTCGGCGAACTGGAGGAGCGTTACCGGGGGTTGATCGACCGGCTGCCTGCCGTGGTCTACCTCGACGGCGTCGGTCCCGACGACCCCTTGATCGACGTCAGCCGCGGGGTCGAGGACCTGCTGGGCATCAGCCGGGAGGCGCTCCTCGCCTCGCCGCAGAGCTGGGTGGGGAGCGTGCACCCCGACGACCGCGAGCGTGTGATCGTCGAGAGCGAAAGCGCGGTGGCCGCCGGACAACCGTTCCAAATCGAGTACCGCACCCTGCTGCCCGGGAGCGGCGAGCGATGGATCCGCGAGGAGTCGATCCTGGTCCGCGACGCTCGCGACCGACCGATCTACTGGTTGGGCGTGATGCACGACGTGACCGAGCTGAACGCCGCGCGCCAGCGGCTGCGGGACGCGGAGAGCCGCTACGGATCGTTGGTGGAGCAGATCCCCGCCATCGTCTACACCGACCTGGTGGATGAACACTGGACGACGACGTACGTGAGTCCGCAGATCGAGCCGCTGCTCGGCTACACGCCCGCCGAGTACGTGGGCGCCTCGGATCTGTGGGGGCGGATGCTCCACCCCGACGATCGCGACGCCACCCTCGAGGGGTACGAACGTGGCCGCGATTCGGCAGAGCCGTTCACGCTGGAGTACCGACTGATCGCGCGCGACGGGCATGTGGTCTGGTTCCAGGACCGCTCGGTGATGGTGACCGACGGCGATGGCAGCCCGCTCTTCGTGCAGGGCGTGATGATGGATATCACCGAGCGCAAGGAAGCCGAGGCGCAGATCGCGTTCCTGGCTTACCACGACAAACTCACGAACCTCCCGAACCGGGCCATGTTCGACGAGTTCCTCGAGCTCGCGCTACGCCGCGGGCAACGCAGCGGCGAGGGCGTGGCCTTGATCTCCCTCGACGTCGACGACTTCAAGCTCATCAACGACTCGCTCGGGCATGAGTCGGGCGACGCCTTGATCGCGGCCCTGGCCGAGCGCCTGTCCGAGGCAACCCGCGACACCGACCTCGTCGCGCGTCCGGGCAGCGACGAGTTCCTCGTGCTCCTCTCGGATCTGGACAGGACGCCGCCGCTGCCCGGCGGCCAGGACGGTGCCACGATCGCCGCGGAGGGGGTGGCGGTCAGGATCCAGCAGGCGCTGCGTCACCCGTTCAACGTGGGGGGCACCGAGCTCTACCTCACGGCGAGCATGGGCATCAGCGTCTTCCCCAACGACGACGAGGACGGCTCCGTGCTGCTGAAGAACGCCGACACGGCGATGTTCCGGAGCAAGAAGGCGGGGCCGGGTGGGTTCCTCGTGCACGCCCCGGAGAACGCCTCCGCATTCAACCGGCTGTCGCTGTCCACACGGCTGCGCAAAGCCGTCGAGCTCAAGCAGTGGATGCTGCACTATCAGCCGCTCATCGAGCTCGACTCCGGGCACATGTTCGGCGTCGAGGCACTGATCCGCTGGCCTGAACCCAACGGGGGGCTCGTTCCGCCGGGCGAGTTCATCCCGCTCGCCGAGGAGATGGGACTCATCGAAGCGATCGGCGACTGGGTCGTGGAGGAGATCTGCCGCCAGGACGCCCAGTGGCGCGGCGAGGGACTGGAGCTGGAGATCGGTTTCAACCTCTCGCCCCGACAACTGTGGCAACCGGACCTCGCCGACAAGATCGTCTCGCCGATCGTGGTGGCCGGGATCGACCCGACAAGGGTGACCGTCGAGATCACGGAATCCACGGCGATGACCGACCCCGAGCGCGTCGTCACCATCCTCCGCGAGCTCCACGAGCGCGGCCTCAAGCTCGCGATCGACGACTTCGGAACCGGGTACTCCTCGCTCGCGCGGCTCAAGCACATGCCGGTGGACATCTTGAAGATCGACCGCTCGTTCATCCGCGACATCGACAAGGATCACGATGCCGCGAGCATGGTGGTCGCCATGATCTCCCTGGCCGAGAACCTCGGCATGATCCCCCTCGCCGAGGGCATCGAGACCGCGGGCGAGTGGGCGTTCCTCGCGGAGCGCGGCTGCACGTTGGGTCAGGGCTTCCATTTCTCGCGGCCCGTACCCGCCGGGGAGATCATGGCGATGGCACGCAGGAGCTCGATCCACCTCGTCGAGGGCGAGACCGGCGCTTGAGTTCCGGTATGGCTAGCGTCGGCGCCGGGGCCTGCCGAGCCCGCTGCGACGTCCGCCCGCGCTGCCGCTGAAGACCGTGCGGGGCGGCGCCACCTTCATGCCCTCGAGCTCGAACTCCTCGTGCAGGTCCAGCCGAGCGGCCATGCGACTCACGTCGCCCGCCTGATCGGGCGTCACCAGCGTCACGCTGATCCCGCTGCGACCCGCCCTCGCGGTCCTGCCCACGCGGTGGACGTACCCCTTATCGTCCTGCGGCGGGTCGTAGTTCACGACGAGCGTGATGTCGTCCAGATCGAGCCCACGAGCCGCGACGTCGGTGGCGATGAGCACGCCGACGTGCTTATCCTCGAACCGCTGCAGCGCACGCTCCCGCGCCTGTTGCGTCATGTCTCCGTGCATCGTCACGGCCGGGACGCCCTCGTTGCGCAACTGCCGCGCGAGCGTCTCCACGTGGCGCTTGGTGTTCACGAACACCAGCGTGAGCCCGATCTCTTCCTCCGCACGAGCGAGCTCGATGAGCTTGTTCAGTTTGCCGTGGGACTCGACGGGGATGAACCGATGGTCGGCCTCGTCGACGGTCTGCGTGTCGGACTCGATGGTGTGACGGACCGGATCTCGGGTGTAGACCTCCGCGATCCGGCCCACCGCACCATCGAGCGTGGCCGAGAAGAACATCGTCTGTCGATCGCGTGGCAGGTGGCGGACGATCCGATCCACCTGCGGCTGGAATCCCATATCGAGCATCCGGTCCGCCTCGTCAAGCACGAAGATCCTCACCGCGGTGAGCCGCACCAGTCTGCGTTCCACGAGGTCGTCGAGACGGCCGGGCGTCGCGATCAAGATGTGGGCCGAACCGACGCCCTTGGCCTGCTCCTTCACGTTCGTCCCGCCGTAGACGGCCTTGACCTTCAGCCCCTTGGCCTTGGCGATCTCGGAGAAATCGTCCTTGACCTGCGCGCAGAGCTCCCGCGTGGGGACGAGGACGAGCGCCTCGGGGCGGCCGGAGGCGCGGGGATCGAGCTGCTCCACGATGGGGATCGCGAATCCGAGTGTCTTGCCGGATCCGGTCTTGGAATGCGCGAGCGTGTCGCGTCCCGACGTCGCGTCTTCGATCACCATGACCTGGATGGGGAACGGGGCATCGATCCCGCGCTCGGCGAGCGATCTGACGACCTCGTCGGAGACGCCGAGGTCGTGGAAGGAGGGCGTTGCAGGGGCCATCGGCGTTACCAGCGTACCGGGTTCCGCGCGGCAGACACGGCGGCGGAGGCAGCGTGCCACCGGCCCAACGCGGTGTCCGCGGAGGCGACCGGCCCGCGCGGCGGTACCCTTCCGGCACACGACCACGGGGGTTCGATGGACGACCGCATCCAGCTATGGAACGACCTCGCCGCGCAGATCGCGGTGGACAGCATCCGCGCCACGACCGCCGCCGGGTCCGGGCATCCCACGTCGTCGATGTCGTGCGCCCACCTCCTCGCCGTCCTGTACGCGGATCACCTCCGCACCGATATCGAGATCCCCGCGTTCGCCGCGTCGGACCGGTTCGTGATGTCGAAAGGGCATGCAGCTCCCGCGCTGTACGCGGTACTGAAGACGATCGGGGCGATCGACGACGAGCTACTCCTGTCGCTGCGCACGATGGGCTCGCCCATCCAGGGACACCCGGCGCCGGTGCCGGAGCTGCCGTGGATCGATGTCGCCACCGGTTCGCTGGGGCAGGGACTCGCCGTTGGGCTCGGGATGGCGCTCGCTATGCGCCTGGACGGCGCCCCGGCGCGGGCGTGGGTGCTCATGGGAGACTCGGAGCTCGCCGAGGGCTCCGTTTGGGAAGCGATGGAGGCGGCCGCCTTCCACGAGGTCGACAACCTCATCGCCATCGCCGACCTCAACCGGTTGGGTCAGCGAGGCCCCACGATGCACGAGTGGCACGCCGACGTGTTCGCGCGCCGCGCGCAGGCGTTCGGCTGGCACACGATCGAGATCGACGGCCACGATGTCGCATCGATCGATCGCGCCTACTCCGAGGCCGAGGCCGCCGACCGGCCTACCTTCATCGTGGCGCGCACGCAGAAGGGTCACGGGGTCTCGTTCCTGGCCGACCGCGAGGGGTGGCATGGCAAGGCCGTTCCCGCCGACCAGGAGGGCGCCGCCATCGAGGAGCTCGGCGGGATCCGTTCGCTCCGCGTCACGCCGACGCGGCCGGAGGCGTTCCGCGAGGTCCTGCTGGGCGAGACCGTCCAGGAGCCCGCGCCTTCCTACGGAGAAGCGGTCGCCACCCGCAAAGCCTTCGGCGAGACCCTCGCGTGGCTGGCCGGGCACCGGTTGGACCTGGTCGTCCTCGACGGGGAGGTCGGGAACTCCACCCATACCGAGGACTTCCAGGCGGTGGCCCCGGAGCGCTTCATCGAGATGTACATCGCCGAACAGTGCATGATCGGCGTGCAGACGGGACTGCAGGCGCTCGGGAAGACCGCGGTCGCCGCCACGTTCGGAGCGTTCCTCTCGCGCGCCGCGGACTTCATGCGCATGGGTGCGATCGGCCGGGCCGATCTGCGGATCTGCGGATCCCACGCAGGCGTCTCCATCGGCGAGGACGGCCCGTCGCAGATGGCCGTGGAGGATCTCGCGATGTTCCGCAGCTACAACGGGTCCACCGTGCTGTATCCCGCCGACGGCAACTCGACGGTGCAGCTCATGACCGCGATGTGCGATCTGGAAGGCATCTCCTACCTCCGTACCACGCGCGAGGCGACCGCGCCGCTCTACGGGGCCGACGAGCGATTCCCGATCGGTGGGTCGAAGACCCTGCGGTGGAGCGATCACGACGTCGCAACGCTGGTGGGGGCAGGCGTGACGCTGCACGAGGCGCTGCGCGCGGCGGACACGCTCGGGGGCCAGGGGATCCACGTGCGCGTGATCGACGCCTACTGCGTGAAGCCCATCGACGCGGATACGCTGCGCGAGGCCTTCGACGCCACGAGCCTGATCGTGGTGGCCGAGGACCACCGTGCGGAGGGGGGGCTGGGCGATGCCGTGCTCGATGCCCTGGCGGCCACCGGTCCACTCGACGGACGCGTCGTGAAGCTCGCGGTGCGGGAGATGCCGGGATCGGGCACGGCCGACGAGATGCGGGCGTGGGCCGGGATCGACGCCGAAGCGATCGGCGCCGCCGTTCGCGAGGAACTCGTGCGGAACTAGCCCGCCGTGGCCGCGGCCGACGTCGAAACCGACCCCGGCATCAGCGCGCGACCGAGCGCGAACGCGATGATCTCCTCCGGCGGCACGGGCTTCGCGAACAGGTAGCCCTGGCCCAGCTCACAGCCTCGCTCGCGCAGGAACCCGAGCTCGCCGCTCGTCTCGATCCCTTCCGCGAGGGTCGTCATGCCCAGTCCGCGAGCGAGGTCGAGGAAGGCCCCCACGATGCTGGCCGCCTGTGGATCACCGTCGGCCCCCGCAACGAACGAACGGTCGATCTTCAGCACGTCGACCGGCATCTCGCGCAGCCTCGACAACGATGAATAGCCGGTCCCGAAATCGTCGATCGCGATGCGCAGTCCCGAACGACGCAGGCTCCACAGGATCTCCTGCGCGCGATCGGGATCGATCATGGCGGAGCTCTCGGTGATCTCGACCACGATCTGCGCCGGATCGATCCCGCCGGCCACGATGCGCTCGATCACGCGCTGGGCGAGGTCGGGCTGCCAGAACTGGCGAGGCGACAGGTTGAACCCGATCTCGAGGCGCATGCCGAGGCCACGCCACGCCTGCGCTTGGTACACGAGCTCGCGCACCACCCAGTCGCCGATCAGCTCGATGAGCCCGAGCTCCTCGGCGAGCGGGATGAAATCGTTGGGCGGGATCATCGTTCCGTCCGGCTCGATCCACCGGATCAACGCTTCCACGCCTCGCATCCGACCGGTGTCGAGCTCGACGACCGGCTGGTAATAGAGCGTCCAACGCTGAGCATCCACGGCCTTGCGCAGCCGGGTCACGAACTGCAGCTTCGCCCCCGAATCGAACGTGCCGCGCGAGGAGATCGCGTAGCTGCCGGGCTCCGCCCGCTTGCTCTCGTACATCGCGGCCTCGGCGTTGCGCTGGAGGCTCGCGCCGTCCTCCGCGTCCTGGGAGAACAGGCTGATGCCTACGCTCACCGACAGATACAACTCCGTCTCCCCCGCCTCGAACGGCGCCGACATCGCCGCCTTCACGCGTTGGGCGGACGCCTCGGCGCGAACGAGCGCGGCATCGGTTTCGCCCATGTCCTCCCGGTCGAGATCGGAGAGCAGCATCAGGAACTGGTCCCCGCCCCTGCGCGCCACCAGGTCGGTCTCTCGGGTCGCGTCTTTGAGGCGGTCGGCCACCTGCCTCAGGAGACCGTCGCTGTGGCGATGTCCGAGCGAGTCGTTCACGAGACTGAAGTCGTCGATGTCGACGCAGAGCACGGCGACGGATCGGTCGTGACGCTTCGCCCGCGCGATCGACAGCTCGAGGAGCTCCTCGAACATGGCCCGGCTGGGCAAGCCCGTGAGCTCGTCGTGGTAGGCGCGATACACGGCCGATTCCTCGCCGGCCTTGCGCTCGGAGATATCCATCATCACGCCGTAGGACAGGCGAGGGAGTCCCCGTTCGTCCAGCGCCATCGTGGCCTCGTCGTGGATCCAGACCACGTGCCCGTCCTTGTGGAACATGCGGTAGTCCATGCGGAAGGGCTCGCCCGTTGCGATGTGGCGCTTGTTCTCGGCGATCGCTCGGGAGCGGTCCTCGGGATGCAGCAGCCGGGGCCACAGGCTGGGCTCGTGGTACCACTCCCCGGGCGTGTAGCCGAGCAGCCCCTCGACCTGCGGGCTGATGTAGACCGTGGAGGCGTGCTCGTCGGGTCCGTCGATGTAGCTCACGGCCGGGCCGTGCTCCACCATGGAGCGGAACCGGTCCTCGCCGTCGTGGCGGGATCGTTCATCCGGGTCGCGCAGCAGGGCCCCCATACCCCCTGCGTATCGGCGGTTGAGCGCTCACGCTTGACGCGCCCGATCGCGCCCAGGTTCGGCCTGCTAGGCTCCCTCGTCCATGGCTGAGTACAGGGAACTTCTCCACGAGCGCATGTACGTCCGGATCCCCGGGACCGACAAGCTGCGCAAGACGGCCTCGAACCGCCTCAAGCACCTGCTCGCGAACGGCTGGCGTGAGATGGATCGTCAGCAGTTCCCCGATCACCTCATGATCCGGTTCGAGCGATCGGGTCACGCCCCCATGAAGGCGCGCCTTCCCAAGGCCGCCCCGGAGATCCGTATCGAGCGTCGACCTCGTCGTGACAACCAAGGCGGCGGGCGCGGGCGCGGACGGCGCTGACGCCGAATATCCTTCGGTTCCACCCTGGTTCTGCCGGATGGTCTTCGGGTACCATGGACGTCTTCCGAGGATCATCCTTCCGTGCACGGCCCTCGATCGAGGCCTGCGCGCATCTTTGCCGACCAGGGGGTGCACCATGAGCGTGGAGACCGAAGCAGCGGTATCGCAGATCCGGCCGGGACATCGCGAGGCGCACGCCCACGCGGCCGAGGATCAGCCGTTCCGCTACCCGCTCGAACGAGCATATGAGGAGCCGGACTGGACCCGCATCCCCGGATATCGGGAGGTCACGGCCGACCAGTGGCATTCCGCCCAGTGGCAGCGCGCACACTCGGTCAAGAACCTCAAGGAGTTCAAGGAAGCCTTCGGCGATCTCCTCACCGACGACCTCCTCGGGGACATCCGGCGGGACCAGCAGGAGCGGGCGACCATGTCGATGCTCATCCCCCCGCAGATGCTCAATACGATGGAGGTCGAGGATCTTCGCCGCGACCGCGTGCGACGCTACATGGCCCCGGCGTTCTCCGAGCGCGAGCCGGAGTGGGCGAGCCACCCGATGGCCTCGCGAGACTCGCTGCACGAGGCGGACATGTGGGCCGTCGAGGGGCTCACGCACCGCTATCCGACCAAGGTCCTCGCGGAGCTGATCCCGACGTGCCCGCAGTATTGCGGTCACTGCACGCGCATGGATCTCGTGGGCAACGACACGTTGCAGGTCCTCAAGTACAAGTTCGAGACCAAGCAGAACGAGCGGTGGGAGCTCATGCTCGACTACCTCCGCAAGACGCCGCAGGTTCGCGACGTGGTGGTCTCGGGCGGCGATATGGCGAACGTTCCCGTGAAACGCCTGGAGGCGTTCGTGATGGATCTGCTCGACATCGAGAACATCCGCGACATCCGGATCGCTACCAAGGGCCTCATGGGGATCCCCCAGCATTTCCTCCAGGACGACGTCAAGGCGGCGTTCGGGCGCATGGGCGCGACGGCGGTCGAGCGCGGCGTCGATATCGCCGTGCACACGCATGTGAATTGCGCCCAGCAGGTGACCCCCCTCGTGGGCCAAGCTGTTCGGATGGTGCTGGACTCCGGCTTCCGAGACGTGCGCAACCAGGGTGTGCTGCTCCGCGGCGTGAACACGGCTCCCAACGACCTGCTCGACCTTTGCTTCATGCTCTTGGATCACGCCAAGGTCATGCCCTACTACTTCTACATGTGCGACATGATCCCCAACGCGGAGCATTGGCGCACCTCGGTGCAGGAGGCGCAGGACCTGCAGTACCAGCTGCTCGGCTACCTGCCCGGGTTCGCGACCCCCCGCGTGATCTGTGACGTCCCGTTCGTGGGGAAGCGATGGGTCCACATGCTGAAGGACTACGACCGGACCAAGGGGATCTCGACCTGGACGAAGAACTATCGCACAGGCATCGAGACCCACGATCCCGACGGCCTCAGCCGCGAGTACGTCTACTTCGATCCGATCTACACGCTCCCCGAAGAGGGCCAGGCGTGGTGGCGCGCGCAGATCGCCGCGGGGCTCCCCGACGCGCGCTGGGTCGAGCCGACCCCCGCCTGAGCCCCCAGGATCAGCCGCCCAGGTCGCTCGCGTTCGTGCCGTAAGGGCAATCGCTGCGAAGCGGGAGATCGACCTTGTCCAGGCGCGGGGGCTGGGTGAAGTCGAACGCTCCGCGGAGCGGGTCGGCCTGTGCGTCACGGTCCGTGAGGGGCTTCAAGCCGTGGAGCTCCTCGATGAACTTGAGGACGGAGGAGAACTCGTACGTCGTGTGGTCGACCGACCCTCCGTCCGGGTTCCCCCCGGCGCGCGTGTACGGCGAGATGATCAACGCGGGCGTGCGAGGCCCGAAGCCCATCACGTCGTAGTGGGGCGGCTTCACGGGGTCGTAGAACCCCCCGAAGTCGTCCCAGACAACGACGATCGTGGTCGACGGCCAGTACTGAGAATCCATCACCGTGTTGATCTGGTTCACGGTCCAGTTCTCGCCCGCGCACACGGAGATGGGCGAGTAGGAGGGGCTGTTGGGATCGTTGTCGCCGGGATGCTCGTTGTACGGCTCCGGCGGGATGAGCCACGACACCGCGGGCATGTTGCCGTCCTTGATGTCGGTGATGAAGTTCTCGGGGTCCTGCACCTTGGACCATACGGCCGGCGTGTTGCGATCGTGGCGGATGGCCTGCAGCGCGTTCATCCAGTGGTCCTTCTCGGCGTAGTACTTCCAGTCGATGCCGGCATCCTGCAACTTGGCCGGGAGCGAGCGGATGGGCACGCACGTGCGCGTGGGTTCCCAGTAGGCAGAGATCTTGAAGAGCTGGTTCGGGTAGTCCTTCGTGATGTGGTTCTCCGTCTGCATGATGGTCGCAAGGTCCTGCTGGGACAGCTTGTCGAGGGGGAAATGCGGGGTGAACTCGGTGGGGTCGTCGCAGTAGCTCCCCGGGTGGTCCACCGTTTGCTTGTTGTCCACGATCCCGTACGCCTGGGCGGCCACGGTGTAGAGGTGCTCGGGGAAGGTGGGCCCGTACATCGATGTGAAGAAATGATCCGCGAGCACGAAACGATCCGCATACTTCCAATACGCGGGGAGCCCCTCGCGGTCGAAGTAGGAGTAGCCGGACATGTCCGCGCCCAGCCCGATGATGTTGAACCCGTTCATCTGCCCGCCGTTGATGGAGTACAGCCCCGAGGAGAACCCGTGCGTGATGTCGTGCGCCGCGATGTCGGGGGCCTTCGTGAGCTCGTAGTTGTCGCCCGGCTGGCACGAGTGTGTCGAGGTCGAGCACGTGATGGTCTTCCCGCTCGTGGTTCCGACGGCCCCGTGGCCGTAGGCGGCGAAGTAGTTGTTGAACGTCCGGTTCTCCTTGACGATGAAGACCACGTGCTTGATGGGGTTGTCCCCCGCCACGATGGCCCCGGGGTTGGATCCGTCCGAGCCGACGCCCTGCGCCTGACCGCCGAACGTGCCGCCTGCCTTCCCACCCGCCTGCTGGGTGCCGCCACCGAACGGCTGGAACACGAACCACACGATGGCGATCAGGGCGACCAGGGCGAACGCGACGAACGCGCGCCGACGCATGACCTGCTGGTGGCTAGGTCGGCGGGATCGGGCGGGCCGAAGGATGGGGCCGGGGCGCTGTTGCATGCTCGGCGGCAGTCTACTCGGCGCCTTTGCCGCGAGAAGCCAGTACGACCAGCGTGTTTGCGAGTTCCCTGCGCACGCGCGTGTACCGGGGGAGAGCGGCGACGTTGTGGATCTCGTCGGGATCCGGCGGACCCAGCCGGCCGCCGAGGTCGTAGAGCTCCACGGTCCCGTCCGCGTTCTCGATGTAGGCGAAGTTCGGCGTGCGCACCCCTCGCCACGGCGGCACGTCCCGGTCCCCGGCCCACTCGATCAGCAGGGGACGCGCGGGATCGGGAGGTGGCGCGGCGCCTGGGGCGCCCAGGAGGGCCGCGAGGCTCTGGCCGTCCTGCGGCACCCCCGGGTCTACGCCCGCGAGATCGGCCACCGTCGCCGCGAGATCGACGTTGGAAACGAGTTGGGGAACGGTGGCGGGTCCGCCCCAGGGCGCCAGCACCGCGAACGGGGTCCGGATGCAGGGCTCATAGGCGCATTTCTTGCCGTGCCACCGGTGTTCTCCGAAGGCGTAGCCGTTGTCGGTGAGGAAGAAGATCACCGTTCGATCGAGCTCCCAGCGCGCGGCTACCGTCTCGACGATCCGCCGGACCGCGTCATCCACGGCGAGCAGGGTCGCGCGCTCTTGCCGATCCTCCCGTCGGTATTTCGCCGCGCGCGCGGCCGAGATCGGTGGGCGCTCGCGGATCCACAACGGCTTGCCGCGCACATCGTTCAGGAGGCGCTGGGACGCCACGGGCACGGGCGCATCCGCGAAGGCGCCCGCGTCTCGAGGCGCCGGGAGCCACGGGGCGTGCGGTGCCGACGGGGTATACATCGCGAAGAAGGGCTGGTCGATGGGCGTCGAGCGCAGGAACGACACGGTGAGATCCGCGAAGTGGTCGGTGGCGTAGGCGTCGGGCCCCCGGCCGGGGAACAAGGGAACGCCCTGATCGATCTCCTCGTAGCCGTAGTAGGTCTGACCCTGGTCGCGGTTGCTCTTGCCGACGAACCGCGACCAGCCCGCAGGCACGTAGGGACCGCGATCCCACGGATAGCCGTTCAGGTACTTGCCGAACAAACCGGTCCGGTAGCCGGCGGCGCTCAGCCAGGTGGCGAGCGTCTGCGACTCGTCGAGGTTCTCGCCCTCGCCGTTGCCCTGAACACCCGTGTTGTGGGCGTAGCGGCCCGTGAGGATGGTGGCCCGGGACGGGCAGCACAGTGGCGTGCTCAAGATAGCGTCGGGGAACCAGCGCCAGCCGCCGGCGGCTCCTTGGAAGATCTGCGACTGGAGCCAGGGCATCGCCGGGGGGTCCGAGGGCAACGTGTCGAGCGTCTGGTCGTCCGTGAGGATGATGATCACGTTGGGAAGCACGCGCGCTGGGGACACGGCTCCGGTCCACGGGAGCACCGCCGCTGCCGCGAGCGCGACCACCGAAGCGGCGAACCAGCGGCGGATCCGCCGCCTACGCCGCGGGGGTTCCACCGGGCCGGCCGCTCAACGGTCGAGCCATCCGCCGTCGCGGCCGGCGCTCGCCGCCACCAGACCCGCGGCGATCGACAAGGCGATCTCCTCCGGAGACCTCGCACCGACGTCGATCCCCACCGGGGACCGGATCCGGGCCAGATCCTCCTGCCCGAACCCGTTCGCCTTGAGCTCCTCGACATACGGACCGACGTGGCGACGGCTCCCCATCACTCCCACGAAGCGAACAGGGGATCGCAGGATGGCCGCGATCGAGGACGCGACGCCAGGCGCGTCGTGATCCGTCAGCACGGCGTCGGTCCTCGCATCGAGACGCAGGTCCGCGATCGCGCCGACCACCGCGTCTGCCTCCCGGCGATGCTCGGCCGTGATCCGCTCGGCGCGCGGCTCCACGAGGATCGTGCGGTAGGCCAGTCGTTTGCCGAGCGCGAGGAGCGCGAGCGACACGGGGTTCGCCGAGATGACCACCAACGACGGCGAGAGGTGGGCGGGCTCGACGAAGACCTCGAGATCGCCGAGGTCGTGATGGAACGTCCTGGTACTCGGTCCCTCGCCGGACGCGAGCACCTCGGCAGCCACGTCCAGGGCGGCGGCGTCGAACTCCGCGCACCCGAGCGTCCCCTCGAGCGGTCCACCCGCCCCCAGCACGATCCGAGCGCCCACCGGACACGGCGGGGCGCCGATCTGCTTCACGGCCGTGATGGTGACGGTTCCGTCCCCGCGGGGCGCGTCGGCGGTCTCGGATGCGGCGGTCGGCAGGTCCGCATGGCCGGTGGGATGCGCGCCCGTCCGCCCTCCCATGAGCTCCACGGCATGGGGCACGAGCGGAAGGATGGCCTCGAGGCCTTCGCGGACCGCACTGGGGCTGCCCGGCAGGTTGACCACGAGCGCCGAACCGAGGGTGCCGACCACGGCGCGCGACAGGGCGGCCATGGGCGTATGCGCAAGTCCCTTCCCGCGCATGAGTTCCGCCAGGCCCGGCGCCTCTCGGTCGATCACCGCACGGGTAGCCTCGGGCGTCACGTCGCGGGGGCCGAACCCGGTTCCTCCGGTGGAGACGACCACGGCGTGGGACGACGCGAGCTCGCGCAGCGCCGCCTCGATCGGCGGTCGCTCATCGGGCGTCGCGGCGCGCGTGGCCACATCGAACCCCGCCCCGCGCAACAGCTCTTCGGCGAGGTCGCCCGAGACGTCATCGCGCGTCCCGCCCGTGACTCCGTCGGAGACCGTGAGGACCGCCGCGCGCACCGCTTCGATCATGGGTCCATCCTCGCATCTGGAACGGTTCGCGACCCGCCCCGCATGGGACACTCGTCGCCACCGAGCCCGCAGGAGGACGACATGAGCGAGTGGACTGACGCGCTGGCGCTCGCGTTGGGGGTCTCCCCCCTCGATGAGGCGCAGGAGGCGTCGCTGCTCCTGGTCTCGCGGGACGTCGCCCACCACGCGCAGCGCAAAGACGCGCCCCTGTCGGCCTACCTCGCCGGCGTCGCAGCGGGCGTGCGCGTGGCCGGTGGTGCCACGCCGGCCGAGGCCCTCGGCGCGGTGCTGGAAACCGTCCGCTCGACGATGCAGGTCCCCGGGCCATAGCCCATTGAGCGTCGGACGGGTTACCCTGACTTCGATGACGACGTCATGGTCACCACCCACGGAACCCGCGCCGTCCGACGGCCCGTTGGTCGACTCCTTCGGGCGCGTCGCCGATGACCTGCGGGTCTCCGTGACGGATCGGTGCAATTTCCGCTGTACGTACTGCATGCCCGCAGAGGGCCTCGCCTGGCTGCCCAAGGAAGAGATCCTCACGTTCGAGGAGCTCACGCGGCTTTTGGGGATCTTCGTGGGTTTGGGGGTGCGATCGATCAAGGTCACGGGCGGAGAGCCCACCGTCCGGGCCGATCTCCCCACGCTCGTGCGGATGTTCCGCGGCGTGGGACCGGACCTGGACATCTCCATCACCACCAACGGGGTGCTCCTGGATCGGCTCGCCGCACCGCTGGCCGAGGCCGGCGTCGACCGTGCCACCGTGTCCTGCGACTCGCTGATGCAGCATCGGTTCGCCGAGATGACCAGGCGCGACGCCCTGGAGAAGGTGCTGAGCGGCCTCAGGGCCGCCGTCGGCGCCGGGCTCACGCCCGTGAAGATCAACACCGTCGTGATCGGCGGGACGAACGACGACGAGGTGGTCGCGTTCGCCAGGTGGGCCCGCGAGACTGGGTTCGAGGTTCGTTTCATCGAGTACATGCCGCTCGATGCCGAGCACAAGTGGGAGCGCGAGAAGGTGGTCCCCGCCCAACGCATCCTCGATGCCGTCGACGCGGCCTACCCCTTGCGGGCCACGTCCCATGGAGTGGAACCGGCGGCGTCCTACGGCTTCGCGGACGGCGCCCCGGGCGGGATCGGCGTGATCGCGAGCGTGACCAAGCCCTTCTGCGATACGTGCAACCGCCTACGGCTCACGGCCGAGGGCCAGATGCGATCATGCCTGTTCTCGCTGGAGGAAACGGACCTCCGGGGCCCGATGCGCGCGGGGGCCTCCGATGAGGATCTCGTCGCCCTCATGCGCTCCAACGTCTGGGCCAAGTGGTCCGGGCACCGCATCAACCACCCGGACTTCGTCCAGCCCGAGCGCAGCATGTCGATGATCGGCGGGTAGCCGTTCGGGCTGTTCCCCGACCCGCCCCCCGCCGGACACCCCGTGTTCATGCGGGCCTGGCACCGTTGGACACGAGAGGACGCGCCCCCTCTCCTGCGCAGGGAGCCGGGTTCCGCCCGGCTCCCTGCGACCCCTCTACCGCCGACGACGGCCCGGGTCAGGCTCGGTCGCCCAGGTGTTCGATCGCGAGCCGTGGGATGTCGCCATCAGGCTCGAACCGCAGGATCTGTGCGTAGAAGGACAGCTCCGCCTCGTACGAGGCCCGGATCGTCTCGGCCGCCCGGAACCCGTGCTGCTCGCCCTCGAACAGGAGGTAGGCGTGGGGCAGACCCTTGGCCTCGAGCGCCTCGACCATCACCTCCGCTTGCGCGGGAGGCACGACCTCGTCCTCGGCACCCTGCAGGACCAGCATGGGCGTGGAGATCCGATCGACGAAATGGATCGGGGACCGGGCACGGTAGCGCTCGACCTCCTGCGGATAGGGCCCGATCAGCGTGTGCTCGTAGCGCGACTCGAACTTGTGCGTACCGCCGGGCTGCGCGAACGGCTCGAGATCGCTGATCCCGAAGTAGCTCGTCCCGGCCGCGTAGTCGTCTTGAAACGTGAGCGCGCACAGCGTCGTGTAACCGCCGGCGCTGCCGCCGCGGATCAGGAACCGTTCCGGGTCCACGGCACCCTCCCGGGCGAGGGATCGCGCGGCGTTGCGGCAATCCTCCATGTCGGTGATGCCCCAGGTGCCGTTCAGCCGCTCGCGATACGCGCGCCCATGTCCGGTGCTCCCTCCGTAGTTCACGTCCACCACGGCGAACCCGCGGGTGGTCCAGAACTGTTTGGCGAGATCGAAGATGTTCGTCCGCGACGAGGTGGGGCCGCCGTGGCTCATCACGATCAACGGCGGTCGTTCGTCCGCGGGCGCGATCACCTCGGGGTTCGCCGGGGGGTAGAAGTGCGCATACGCGGTGAGCCCCCCTTCGGTCGGGAACGCGATCGCCCGTGAGCTCGACACGTGGGAAGCGTCCAGGGCCAGCTCGGCAGACTCGCGGAGCACCTCCACGCTTCGGCTCGTGAAGTCCAGGGACACGAGTTGCTCGGGCATGGTGGGGGATCCCGCGACGAACGCGATGTGCTCGCCCTCGGCGACCAGATAGGGATAGACGACGGCGGTGTAGGGGAGGTCCAGGTCGATGAGCTCGCCCGTGCCGGGGTCGAGCGCGCCCACGTGCTGCACGCCGCTGTCGTCGTACAGACACGCGATGCGACCGTCTCCCAGGAACGCGTAGGAACTGCCCCCGAACACCCAGTGCGGCCAGCCGTATTCGGCATCCGAGGGATGGAGGGCGTCGACGCGGCCATCGCGCTCGCGGTACAGGTTCCACCAGCCCGTTCGATCGCTGACGAAGTGGAGGTCGCCCAGCGGACTCCATGCCGGCTGCCAGATCGACTCGGTCCCGTCGGAGCCGGCGACCTTCCGTCCGTCACCCAGGGAGCCGTCCGCCCCGACCTCGGCCACCCACAGCTCGCATCCGTCCCACGGCATCCAGGGAAGGTCCCAGCTGATCCAGGCGAGTTGCGTGCCGCTGGGAGACAGCCGCGGCGCCGCGTAGAAGTCGCGACCCTGCGCGATCGCCCGCGGCTCGCCGGTGCCGTCGGTCGCGAGGACGACCAGCTCGTTGAGGACCGCGTCGTCCTCATGACGCTCCCGCACGCAGATCAGACGCGCCCCGTCGTCGGTCACCCTCGCGTCGGCATATCGGTGGCGCCCTTGCGTGTCCGGTGTGATCGGCCGCGGGGGCTCCCCCGGCACCTGGCGGTACAGGCGTTGGTCCTCGAAGTTGGAGAAGAACACCACGCCGCGATGCAGCGCGAAGGATCCGCCACCGTACTCGTGCACCTTCGTGCGCACGTTGAAGCCGGAAGGGGTTATGTCGGCGGGCGAGGACCACGGATCCGAGCGCACGATCACGCCGCGGCCCGCCTCCGCCGGCCGTGACTCGAGCCACCAGAGCGCCCCGTCCTCGATCCACGGCTCGGCCAGCTCCACGCCGGAGCCCGCGAGCATGGCGGGCGTGATCGGGGAGGGCCAAGTGCCGTAGGGGGCCACGCGCGGCTCGCTCATCTCGGCCTCCTTCCCACCACGACGCGGGTCACCTTGAGCTCGCCACCCTTCGTGCTCGCGACGCCACGGAACCCCGCCCGGACCAGAACGCGCTTCACGTCGCGCGCGGCGTCGGGATCTGCCTCGACCAACACCCATCCCTGCTTCGTGAGCCAGGCAGGCCCCTCCTCGGCCGTGCGTCGAACGAGCTCCATGCCGTCGAGGCTCCCGTCCGTGAGCGTGTGCGTCGGCTCGAACGCGCGCACTTCGTCGGGAAGATCTTCGACCTCATCCACCGGCACGTAAGGAGGGTGGATCGTGATGACGTCGACGCTTCCCTCGAGCGCATCCGGCAGTCCCGCGAAAAGGTCGCCTCGTGCGAACGACGCCTTCAGTCCGAGCCGCTTCGCGTTGCGGCGCGCGAGCTTGACGGCGTCGGCGGCCATGTCCGTTCCGTACACGCCGGCGCGCGGCACCCGGTCTGCCACCGCCAACGCCACGGCGCCGGACCCCGTCGCGATGTCCGCATGGATCGGGCGCTTCCGGCCCTTGAGCCGACGGATCGCCTGGATCGCGAGGAACTCAGATGAATGCCGTGGGATGAACACCCCGGCCTCCGCCAGCACGTCCAACCCGAGGAACTCGATGGACCCGGTGATCAAGGCGACGGGCTCGCCACTCGCGCGCCGCTCGACCAACTCCATGAACGAACGGCGGGCCCGCTCCGGCAGCTCCTGCCCGCCGAGGGGCTCTTCGCCGAGCACGAAGCCGAGCAGCTCTTCGGACTCGATCCGCTCGCGACCCTTCTGCCAGTGGTCGATGGCCGGCGACGCCCGAAGGATCTTCTCCCCACTGCCGATGGCCTCGTGCGCGTTCACGCGGCGCATGGTACCCGCTGGCGCTCGCTACACTCGGCGGATGCCCCGCGTGAGCGATGCCCGATCCGCCGCCGAGCTCTCCAAGCCCGCGACGAAGCCGCGAGGTCCCAGGGGCAAGAAGCCGGCGACCGTGCCCCCCGACGTACGGCTGACCGGGGACCGGCTGGTGGTGCGCCTTCCGGGGAACGGCGAGCGCACGTCTTCGGGAGGGCTGCTCATCCCCGCGACGGCGATGCCGGCGCCCAAGCGCCTGGCCTGGGGGGACGTCGCGCTCACCGGACCGGATGTCCGGGTGGCGAGGCCCGGCGATCAGGTGCTGTTCCTGCCGTCGTCGGGCCTGGAGGTGGAGCTCGAAGGCGAAGACCTCGTCCTCCTGCGCGAGCGGGACGTCCAGGCGGTGCAGACCCCGTCGGACGATCGCGCTGACCGCGCGCCCGGCCAGTACCTCTGAGCCTCGACCTAGCCCGGCACGAACGAGAGCCGGATGGTCCGCACGTCGTTCTCGCGGTTCGGATCCACCAAGACGACCGATTGCCAGGTCCCGAGGGCCGGCCTGCCCTGGATCACCGGGATGATCAGTGAGGGCGAGACGAACGCGGGCAGGACGTGGTCGCCCCCGTGACCCACCGACCCGTGCCGGTGCGCGTACCGATCGTCCCGCGGCAGCAACCGCTCGATCGTGGCCTCGAGGTCGCCCTCGGTGCCGGCGCCCGTTTCGATCAGCGCCACGCCGACCGTGGCGTGGGGCGCGAACACGTGGAGGAGTCCGTCGGCGGCGGTCTCGGCCGCGAAGGCACCCACGTCCCCCGTTAGGTCCACGACCCGCCGGTCCGTTGTGTCGATCCGGAGCTCTCGCGTCCGCACCGGCTACGTCGTTCCGGCTCCCTCATCGCCCCCGGTCTCGGGTGCGGGCGGCGGCTCCGGGGCGGCGCTCGTGCCCATGTCGGCCGGCGGCGGTTCCGGAGCGGCCGTCGTGCCCATGTCGGACGGTGGCGGCTCGTGGGCGGTCATGGTCGTGTCTGCCGGTGGCGGCTCCGGGGTGGCCGCGGGCGTCTCCGGCGCGCGCACGGGCGGCGGTTCGGGGGCCGGCGGGGTCGACGTGACCGGAGAGGACTCGAACCCGCTCGATGCGGCAGGCACGCCGGTGCCCGCGGATGCCATCGTCGCGGGAGCCGCGGGCTTAGTCATGAGCGCCAAGATGCCGCCTACCACCGCGACAAGCCCGCCGGCGATGCATATCCAGATGCCGATGCCCGGGGTCACCTTGATCGCGTCACCGAGAACGCCGGGATCGACCCCGGCACCCTGAAGGAGGCCGGCCGCCGAGCCGAGCACGTCGTTCTTCAGGTGGTTCACCCTGCTGATGTCATACAGAGCCACTCCGGCACCGATCACGCCGAACACGATCATCAGCGCGCCCATGATCTTGCCGAGGTCGGCCCTGACGAACAGGACCACGGCGCACGCGACGACGAGGATGCCCGCGATCAAGGCGAAGGTTCCGTGGAGTTGGCTGTGCAGGCCCGACGCGGACTGCGACTTCGAGCCCACCGCACCCTGCATCAGGGCCGGGTCCACCCCGAGCGCCTGCGCCAGTTTCGAAACGTCGAACGAGGCCGTGACCCAGGTCAGGAACGCGCCGATGAACAAACAAGAGTCCGCCGACGATCCCCAGGATCATCGGCAGCGGTGAGGCTTTCGCTGCGGGTCGCGCATCCATTACCGAGCCCTCCCTCGTTCGTTTCGATCTCCAGCATGGCACGGGCGCGCGTGCGACGGAACCACCGTGGCTCGCCGATTCAAGCCACGGATCCCTCCGCCGACGCGTCCCACCGGTCTCGGGCCGGTTGTCGTACGTATGTAATCATGTAATCTCCGAGTATGACTCCCAACGAGACCACCTCATCCGCGGAGCACTTGCAGGGCTGGTTCGCGGGCCGGCTCCCCTCCGAGTGGTTCGCCGGGCCGCCCGAGGTCACGAACGATCGCGACGAGATCCTCGTCGTGGGCACGCTCCCCGAACCCGAGCTCCCCGCCGACGCAACGTCGGACACACGGGACGCGGCGCTCGGTTCCCGGATCGCGGGCTTCCGCGAGGACACGCGCGGCAAGCGCATGCAGGTCGCCGACGAGGCCCAGCGCCGCTTCGGGCGCAAGGTTTCCTGGGGGGCGCGATGCGGCGACCAGCTCCACCTGTTCACCACGCTGTCCATCCCCGCGATGACGCGCTTGCGCATGCCCGAGCGCAAGGTGCTCGACACGCTGGTGGACGCGGGGGTCGCCCGCAGCAGGAGCCACGCGCTCGCCTGGTGCGTGCGCATGGTCGCCGAGCGGCAGGAGGACTGGTTGAAGGACCTGCGTCAGGCGTTGGAGAAGGTCGAGCAGGTCCGCGGCGAAGGTCCCAACGAATGAGGGCGTCCCCGGTCGAGCTCAGCTGATCTGCGGTCTGCGCACCGCCACGATCATGTTGAGGGCCGTGCTCACGACCACCTCATCGCCGCGCGCCAGCCCCGCCGGGATGCTCTCTGCGCCGAGGCGCGCCGAGGCCGTCGACCGGTCTCGGTAGGCAACGCGAACGTCCACGTGCGCGACGCCGTGGACGTTGAAGGGCGCCACCTCCACCACGATGGCCTCGCGTTCACCGAGCATGACGCGACCCTACCGCACCCTGCGTAGGTCCGGGCTCGCTGCCCCGACCCGGGCGGGCGGGGCTACGGTCTCGAGGCATGAGGATCGACCGCGAGCGCCTCAAGTTCCCTGGTCAAAGGGCCGAACTTCCCTGCATGGTCTGTGGGGGTGAGAGGATCCGTCGACGCGTGCTAACGCTGGCGATCACCGCGTCGTCCCTCGCGCTCTTGCCGATCGGGACTACGCAGAACGCGGTAGCGACGCCCGTATCGCGGGCGGGCGTCACGGCCGGCGATGACGGATCGGGACCCGCCCCGCTCCCCGTTCACCTACGTCCTCGAGCGCTCCGCGCCGGTCCCAAGATCAAGTGGAGCGATCTCGGCGCGAACACCGCCTGGGTACGCCCGGCCGTCAACTACGTGGGCGCGCTGAACGACTGGATGCGCGACTTCCCTTCGAACGCCGACGGCTCGTATCCGTTCCGACCGGGCGTGATCGAGACCCGCAAGTACTTCGCCCGCGCCGTGGTGCGTGCGTTCGCACCGCACGGCGCCGTCGACGGCTCCATCGCATTCACCGACCTCGATGCGACCCATCCCTTCTACCGATGGGCGAACATCGCCGTGGACCGTGGGTGGATGCGGCGGTCGGCCGACGGTCGCTTCATGCCGGACAAGGCAGTCACGATGACGACCGTGCACCGCGTGCTCGTGCTCGCGCTCGGCCTGCGTGACACCGCGCGCCAGCTGGATGCGCTGCACACCGCCGACGGCGTCGGGTTCCCCACGCCGATCAACTTCGGCACCACGCTGCTCGGCATGCGACTCGGGCTCCGGTACAACAGCGCCATCGAGGGACAGGACGTCGGCCCCACCAGCCGGATGCCGCGCTCCCAGGTGGCCTACTCGCTGTACAAGGCGAGCACCCTCTCGAGCTGGGTCGTGCCGTGGCTGGCCGGCCAGTACGACGGCATCCGGCTGCCGAAGATGGGGCCGGCGAGACAGGACATCGTGCGGTGGGGTCTCCGCTACGTCGGGTACCCCTACGTTTGGGGCGGAGAGTGGGGCCTCGGATCGCCCGAGCCTTCAGGGCTCGGCGGACAGCCGATCGCGGGGTTCGATTGCTCCGGGCTCTCTTGGTGGGCCCTGCGCGCGAACGATGGAGGCTCGTGGAACGTGGCGCCACCTCGACCCTACGTGGGGTGGGCCCTCCCGCAGCGCTCCTCCGCGGACATGGCGCGCATCGGGTCGCTCAGGTACGACGATCTACTGCCCGGGGACTTGGCGTTCTATGACGGCAACCGTGACGGGACGGTCGACCACGTCGACGTATACATCGGCAACGGCTATGCCCTGGACTCCTCGAGCACCCCCGGGGGCGTGACGATCATGCGCGTGGGCGACGGCTGGTATCGCGATCACTTCGTCCACGGCCGCCGCTTGATCCCGGCCCCTCGCGCCTGAGGAGATCGCTCTTGCCGGTCTCGTTCACGGCATCGCGAAGGGCCCCGCGTTCCCGGTCCGTGAGCGGTCGCGACCGGGACCCCTCGGGCGCCCTCGGCACGATCACGGACTCGGCCTCGGCGGCCACGGTGCCTGCTTTCGTGAGGATCGTTTCCCGGGTCCGGACGCTCGATGTGCCGAATCCGGACACGTCGCAGCGCACCGTGATCTCCCCGTCGACCTGGGTCAGCTCGTTGCGGTAGTCGATGCCGACGTGCACCAGCACGAAGTCCCAGGCCTCGCCGGTCCCGAACAGCTCCTCGACCAAGCGATCGCGGCATTCCTCCAGATAGTTGAGGTAGACGGCGTTGTTGACGTGGCCGTATGGGTCCATGTCGCGCCAGCGGATCTTGATCCGAACCTCGGTCACCGCGCGATTCTGCCACGTCCTACGGCGGGCGCCGGGTCCCTTCCCGGGCGCCCCGAGACGCGGAGAAGGCCCCGAGCGGGGGGCTCGAGGCCTTCTCGTTGGAGAGAGGGGCTCCACCTGTCATTCGGCCTCCCCCCGCGGACGGTTCGGTGGAGATTGTTGCGGTTCTGTAACGGACTAGAAGTCCATGTCGCCGCCGGGCATGCCCCCGCCCGCCGGCATGGCTGGTGCCTTCTCCGGCTTCTCAGCCACGACGGCTTCCGTGGTGAGGAACAGGGCCGCGATGGACGCCGCGTTCTGCAGCGCGGACCGCGTGACCTTGGTGGGGTCGATCACGCCGAACTTCATCATGTCGCCGTACTCGCCGGTGGCCGCGTTGAGGCCGTGGCCCGCGTCCAGCGCGCGCACCTTCTCGATGACGACGCCGCCCTCGAGACCGGCGTTGAACGCGATCTGCTTGATGGGCTCCTCGAGCGCACGGCGCACGATGGCGGCGCCGGTGAGCTCGTCACCCTCCAGGTCGACCTTGTCCAGCGCGGTCTGCGCGTTCAGGAGCGCCACGCCGCCGCCGGGAACGATGCCCTCTTCCACCGCGGCCTTCGTGGACTGCACCGCGTCCTCGATGCGGTGCTTCTTCTCCTTCAGCTCGACCTCCGTCGCCGCGCCGACCTTGATGACCGCCACGCCGCCGGAGAGCTTGGCCAGCCGCTCCTGCAGCTTCTCGCGGTCGTAGTCGGAGTCGGTCTTTTCGATCTCGCTCTTGATCTGGTTGATGCGGCCGGAGATGTCCTCGTCCTTGCCGCCGCCCTCGACTATGGTGGTCTCGTCCTTGGTGACCACCACCTTGCGCGCGGTGCCCAGCAGGTCGACCGTCGCGTTCTCGAGCTTGAGGCCGACCTCCTCGGAGATCACCGTGGCGCCCGTGAGGACCGCGATGTCCTGGAGCATGGCCTTGCGCCGGTCGCCGAAGCCCGGGGCCTTCACGGCGGCGCTACGGAACGTCCCTCGGATCTTGTTGACCACGAGCGTAGCGAGGGCCTCGCCCTCGACATCCTCGGACAGGACCAGCACCGGCTTGCCGGCCTGCATGACCTTCTCGAGCACCGGGAGGAGGTCCTTGACCGCTGATACCTTGCTGTTCGCGATCAACACGTAGGGGTCCTCGAGGACCGCCTCCATGCGCTCGGCGTCGGTGATGAAGTAGGGGGAGATGTAACCCTTGTCGAACCGCATCCCCTCGACGAAGTCGAGCTCCATGCCGAACGTGTTGGATTCCTCGACGGTGATGACCCCGTCCTTGCCAACCTTGTCCACGGCCTCGGCGATGGTTTCGCCGATCTCCGCGTCGGCGGCCGAGATGGCGCCGACCTGGGCGATCTCGTCCTTGCCCTCGACTTCCTTGGACTGGTTCTTGATGGCCTCGACCGCCAGCTCGGTAGCGCGCTCGATGCCCTTCTTGAGCGACATGGGGTTGGCGCCAGCGGCGACGTTGCGCAGGCCCTCCTTCACGATCGCCTGCGCCAGAAGGGTCGCCGTGGTGGTGCCGTCGCCGGCGACGTCGTCGGTCTTCTTGGCGACCTCCTTCACGAGCTCGGCGCCGATCTTCTCCTGCGGGTCGTCGAGCTCGATCTCCTTGGCGATCGAGACGCCGTCGTTCGTGATGGTGGGGGCGCCCCACTTCTTCTCGAGCACCACGTTGCGACCCTTGGGGCCGAGCGTGATCTTCACGGCGTTCGCGAGCTGGTCCATGCCCCGCTCGAGCGCCCGACGCGCTTCCTCATCGAAGGTGATGATCTTGGCAGCCATCCCTTCTCCTTCCTGTGTCGTGTGACGGTCGTGGACGGTCTTCTCAGCCACCGCCTCAGACTGCTAGCACTCAGGGGCGGCGAGTGCTAACCATGATAGCGGCAACCACCCCATCGGTGACAAGTGATTCGCACGAGTCCTGCCGCTCTCCGGAGGCTACTCACGAAGTCGCTACCTATGATGGCCGCCAAGGACGGAACCATTCCACCCGTGGTCGATGCATCCGGCCCCCAACAGGAGGATCCGACCACCCTCAGATCTCCCAGGGAGGGAACATGGCGATGAAGGACACGAGGAAGTCCGCCAAGACCACCACCGCGCGCGGCAAGACATCCAAGGGATTCTCGGACGAGGAACGGGCCGCGATGAAGGACCGCGCCCAAGAGCTGAAGGCGTCCGCACGGCGCGGGTCGCGCGCGGACGAGGCGGACGGTGAGCGCGAGGTGCTTGCGAAGATCGCCGAGATGCCTGCACCGGACCGCGCGTTGGGCAAGCGGCTCCACGCGATCGTCAAAGCCAACGCGCCGTCGCTCTCGCCGAGACTCTGGTACGGGATGCCCGCGTACGCCAAGGACGGCAAGGTCGTCTGCTTCTTCCAAAGCGCGCAGAAGTTCAAGACGAGGTACGCGTCATTCGGATTCAGCGACGAGGCGAACCTCGACAAGGGCGCCGTGTGGCCGACCGCCTTCGCGCTGACGAAGTTGACCGAGGCCGACGGGGCAAAGATCGGCGCTCTCGTGAAGAAGGCGGTCAGCTGAGGATCGAGGTCGCCACCCGCACGCACCGACTTCGCTGAACGGATGGAACACACGATGAGCAAGGCCACGAAGAAGGACACGCGGTCATCTGCGCCGCGCGGCGCCGACAGCCACGATCTGATCCGCGTGCACGGCGCGCGCGTGAACAACCTCAAAAACGTCAGCGTCGAGATCCCGAAGCGACGTCTCACGGTGTTCACCGGCGTCTCCGGCTCGGGCAAGAGTTCGCTGGTGTTCGGCACGATCGCCGCGGAGTCGCAGCGGATGATCAACGAAACCTACAGCGCCTTCGTGCAGGGCTTCATGCCGACGTTGGCACGACCCGAGGTCGACGTACTCGAGGGGCTGACGACCGCGATCATCGTCGACCAGGAACGGATGGGCGCGGACCCCCGCTCCACCGTCGGCACCGCCACCGATGCCAACGCGATGCTGCGCATCCTCTTCAGCCGGCTCGGGCGCCCGCACATCGGCTCGCCCCAGGCGTTCTCCTTCAACGTGGCCTCGATCAGTGGCGCCGGCGCCGTCACGATGGAGCGCGGCGGCCGCACGACGAAGGAGAGGCGGAGCTTCAGCATCCTCGGCGGCATGTGTCCGCGCTGCGAGGGCCGAGGGGCAGTCAACGACATCGAGCTCACCCAGCTGTTCGACGACAGCCTGTCGCTCAACGAGGGCGCCCTGACGATCCCCGGCTACAGCATGGACGGCTGGTACGGACGCATCTTCACCGGCTGCGGCTACTTCGATCCGAACAAGCCGATCAAGGGGTTCACCAAGAAGGAGCTCAACGACCTCCTCTACAAGGCGCCGACCAAGATCAAGGTCGACGGCATCAACCTGACGTATGAAGGGCTGATCCCCAAGATCCAGAAGTCGATGCTGTCTAAGGACGTCGACTCGCTCCAGCCGCACATCCGGGCCTTCGTGGAGCGAGCGGTGACCTTCACGACCTGTCCCGAGTGCGGCGGCACCCGCCTCGGCGAGGCGGCCCGGTCCTCCAAGATCGGGAAGATCAGCATCTCGGACACCTGCGCGATGCAGATCAGCGACCTCGCCGAGTGGGTGCGGGATCTGGAAGAGCCATCGGTTGCGCCGCTGCTGGCGGCCCTGAGGCACACGCTCGATTCGTTCGTCGAGATCGGGCTTGGCTACCTGAGCCTCGACCGCTCCTCGGGCACGCTCTCGGGCGGCGAGGCGCAGCGCACCAAGATGATCCGCCACCTCGGGTCGTCGCTCACCGACGTCACGTACGTCTTCGACGAGCCGACGATCGGGCTGCACCCCCACGACATCCAGCGGATGAACGATCTGTTGCTGCAGCTGCGCGACAAGGGCAACACCGTGCTCGTCGTCGAGCACAAGCCGGAGACGATCGCGATCGCCGACCACGCCGTCGACCTCGGCCCGCGCGCGGGCGCGGAGGGCGGCGAGGTGGTGTTCGAGGGCACCGTCGAGGGACTGCGGACCGGCGGCACGCTCACGGGGCGGCACCTGGACGACCGCGCCGCCCTGAAGCCGTCCGTGCGGACGCCCGAGGGCGTACTGGAGGTGCGCGGCGCCAGCACCCACAACCTGCAGCACGTCGACGTCGACATCCCGCTCGGCGTCCTGGTGGTCGTCACCGGGGTGGCCGGCTCGGGCAAGAGCTCGCTGATCCACGGCGCGGTGTCCGGGCGGGACGCAGTGGTGTCGGTCGACCAGGCTGCGATCAAGGGCTCCCGGCGCAGCAACCCGGCGACGTACACCGGGTTGCTCGACCCGATCCGCAAGGCGTTCGCGAAGGCCAACGGCGTCAAGCCGGCGTTGTTCAGCGCGAACTCCGAGGGCGCCTGCCCCAACTGCAACGGTGCCGGCGTCATCTACACGGACCTGGCGATGATGGCGGGTGTCGCCACCACCTGCGAGGAGTGCGAGGGGAAGCGGTTCCAGGCCGACGTGTTGGAGTACGAACTCGGCGGGAAGGACATCAGCGAGGTGCTCGCGATGCCGGTCACCGAGGCCGAGGTGTTCTTCGGGGACGACGAGGCGACGACGCCCGCAGCGCACAAGATCCTCGCTCGACTGGTCGACGTCGGCCTCGGCTACCTCAGCCTCGGCCAGCCGCTCACCACGCTGTCTGGCGGCGAACGGCAGCGACTCAAACTCGCCATCCGCATGGCCGAGAAGGGCGACGTCTACGTCCTCGACGAGCCGACCACCGGCCTGCACCTCGCCGACGTCGAGCGGCTGCTAGGGCTCCTCGACCGGCTCGTCGACTCCGACAAGTCGGTCATCGTGATCGCGCACCACCGGGCGGTCATGGCGAACGCCGACTGGATCATCGACCTCGGTCCCGGAGCCGGCCACGAGGGCGGCCGGATCGTCTTCGAGGGCACGCCCGCGGATCTCGTGGCCGGCCGCTCCACCCTCACCGGCGAGCACCTCGCGGACTACGTCGGCACCTGAGGGAGAGCGAGTAGGCGCTCGGCCCCCTCTGCCTACCGTCGGATGTGGAACGCTACGCTTCGGCCATGACCGACCCCTGGGAGCTCCGCTTCACGGCACCGCGGATCGAGGAGGTCCGATGGGCGGCCGGGGCGGCCGAACGGCTCGGCGTGGTCTCGACGGAGTCCGGTCGGTCGCAGGCGTGGGCGTGGGATCTCGCCACCGGGGAGCGTCGCCAAGCCTCGAACGGAGGCGTCGGCGCGGAGGAGGTCCACATCACGCCCGACGGTGAAGGGGTCGTCTGGTGGCTCGACGAGCTCGGCGACGAGCGGGGCCGCTGGATGCTCACGCCGTTTGCCGGAGGCGCATCGAGCCCGCTCATGCCGGAGGCGCCGGACGCGTGGATGGCGGGCCTGTCGATGGTCCCGGGTGTGATCGCCGCGGGGTATGCGACCGACGACGACTACGTGGTGTACGTGGCCCACGGCGCGGATCCGGCCCAGGTCCGCTACCGGCACGAACGGCCGGCCGGGGTCGGCCTCGAGTGGCCTCAGGGTGCCGGAGGCCTCTGCAGCGACGGGACCTTGCTCTGCATCCGACACGCCGAGGAGGGCGACATCGCGCACATGGCGCTGCGAGTCGTCGAGGCTCGTTCGGGCGCGCTCGTGGGCGACCTGCGCGACGAGGGCCGCTCCTTGGCCCCCGCGGGCTGGTCTCCCCTGCCCGGCGACCAGCGCCTCATCGTGATCCGCGAGGTGGACGGGATCGAGCGCCCCTGGCGCTGGGACCCGGCCGCATCGATCCTGGAGCCCCTCGCGATCGAGGCTCCCGGAGCTCTCTTCTTGGAGGGCTGGTACCCGGACGGGTCGGCGCTGCTGCTGCGTCAGGACAACCGTGCGCGCGACGCCCTCATCCGCTTCGACCTGCTCGAGGGGAGGTCCACGGTGCTCGTGCCCCCCGGAGGAACCATCACCCAGGCATCGATCCGCCCGGAGGGAGACCTCTGGTATCGGTCCGAGGACGGCGTTCGGCCGCCCCGGATCCTGAACGCGGCCGACGACGAGATCCTGCTGATCCCAGATGCCCCACGCGCGCCGGTCGGCCGCCCGCGGGAGGAGGTGTGGTTCGACAACCCCGACGGGGAGGCGATCCAGGGATGGCTCACGCGCCCCGACGGTCCCGGACCCCACCCCACGATCGTGACCGTGCATGGCGGTCCCGACTATCACGAGACCGACCGGTTCGATCCCGCCGAGCAGGCCTATGCCGATCACGGCTTCGCGGTGCTGACGGTGAACTACCGTGGCTCTACGGGCTACGGCACGGCGTTCCGCGAAGCGATCCACGGCAACATCGGGTTCCCCGAGTCCGAAGACCTCAACGCCGGGGTGGACTCTCTCGTGGCCGAGGGCGTCGCGGACCCCGGCCGGTTGTTCATCGAAGGGTGGTCCTGGGGAGGGTATCTGGCGACCCTCAACGCGGGCCTGCATCCGCACCGGTGGCGCGCGGTCCTCGCGGGGATCCCGGTGGGCGACTACGTGGCGTCCCACTACGAGTGCGCACCCCCGCAACGTGCGTGGGACCTCGCGACGCTCGGCGGCGGCCCGATGGACTTGCCGGAGCTCTACCGAGAGCGGAACCCCATGACCTACGTCGACCGGGTGATCGCGCCCATGCTCATCATCGCCGGGGAGCACGACAGTCGCTGTCCGCTCGGTCAGGTGATGACGTACGCGCACGCCCTCCGCGCCCGGGGTCGCGAGGTCGAAGTGCATCTGTACCCCAGCGGTCACCACGCGAACGACGTGGACGAGCAGATCGCGCACGTTCGCCTGGCGTTGGACTTCTTCGCGCGGCATCTGAACTGAGGACCGGGTTGGCTTCGCCCTACATCTGCGCCATGAGCCCCATCATCTTCGCGTTGTCGTCGGTCACCATCACGACGCGCGAGTTCGTGGCCAGGTAGACGGAGCGAACGTTGATCCCGGCGTCGGCGACCTGCCGCGTCATCGCGCCCATCGTCCCGGGCGTGTCCGCGCCCGGCACGGACTCCCCGAGGATCGCCTCGGCTTCACCCTCCACCTTGATGCCTGCGGCCTCGAGCGCGCTCCGGGCCGCCGCACCATCTTGCACGCAGATGTGGATCATGCCGCGCCCGTCGAACCCGTGGCCGCAGACGCCCTCGACGTTGATCCCCGCCTTGCCGAGCGCCTCGCCGACGGCCGCGAGCCCGCCCGGGCGGTCCTCGACGGAGATCGTGAGATCGGTCGCCATCGCTTCCTCCCCTTTCCTCGATGAACCCCTCCTGGATACGCCCGTCTCCGTCATCGGTCAAGTTCGAGGGACGCGCCGTCGTCCGGCCAGCTCAGTAGACGAGCTACAGCCCCCAGCTGACCACGCGGTCGACGCGGACCTCCACGATCACGGACGTTTCCCGTGTGATCGGCGCCATCGTCTCGTACTGGGGGAACTTCCCGTAGAGCAGATCCCGATCCCGCTCGAACTCGGGACCGCCGTCCACGACATAGGCCTGGCCGTGCATGAGCACCTGCCTCAGCTCGTTCCAGTCCTCGTGGTACTCGTCGCATCCCACGGACACGGCGGGATCTCCCTGCAGGTTGCGGACCTTCTGGGCGTCGCGTTCGGACGCGAACACCAGGCGGTTGAGGTCGAGCACGGGGGAGATGGGGACGACGTGCGGGCGGCCGTCGGCGTATACCGTGGCGAGATAGGCGACGCGCCGTTCATCGACGAAGGCTGCCTCGGGGCCCGAGAGCACGCGCTCATCGACGCTCACGTCACTCCTCACTGGGCGCCGTTGCCGCCCGGGTGCGGATCTCGTCCACGATCTCGGCGTTCGCGAGGGTCGTGACGTCGCCCAACGAGTCCCCGCGCGCCACGTCGCGAAGCAGCCTGCGCATGATCTTGCCCGAACGCGTCTTGGGCAGATCCGGCGTGAACACGATGTTGTCCGGCTTGGCGATAGGCCCGATCATCTTCGCGACGTGCTCGCGGAGCGCCTGCGCCGTGGCTTCGTCGCCCGCCGCGCCGCCCTTCAACGTCACGAACGCCACGATGCCCTCCCCCTTGAGTTCGTGGGGACGCGAGACGACCGCCGCTTCGGCGACGCGTTGGTCGTCCACGAGGGCGCTCTCGATCTCGTAGGTGGACAGCCGGTGTCCCGCGACGTTCATGACGTCGTCGATCCGGCCGAGGAGCCAGTAGTAGCCCTGCTCGTCGCGGCGACACCCGTCGCCTGCCACGTACACGTCGGTCCCGTACTTGCCGAAGTAGGTGTCGACGTAGCGGTCCGGATCGCCCCAGATGGTCCGCGCGATCGAGGGCCAAGGGTGCTTCAGCACGAGGTACCCGCCCCCTCCCGGTGGCACCGACGCACCCGCCTCATCCACGACGTCCGCCTCGATCCCCGGGAAGGGGAACGTGGCGGATCCGGGCTTCAGCGACGTGATACCGGGCAGCGGCGTCACGAGGATCGCCCCCGTCTCCGTCTGCCACCACGTATCGACGATGGGGCATCGCTCCCCCCCGATGTAGGTCCAGTACCAGACCCATGCCTCCGGGTTGATGGGCTCCCCCACGGAGCCGAGCAGCCGCAGCGAGGAGAGGTCGTGCCGAGCCGGAAGCTCGGTGCCCCAGCGCATGAACGCGCGGATCGCCGTGGGAGCCGTGTACAAGATCGTGGCTCGATAGCGTTCCGCGATCGCCCACAGGCGATCCTGTTCGGGCCAGTCCGGCGCTCCCTCGTAGATGATCCCGGTGCAGTGGTTGGCGAGCGGGCCATACACGATGTACGAGTGGCCCGTGACCCAGCCGATGTCAGCGGCGCACCAGTACACGTCGTCGTCCTTGATGTCGAAGACCATCCGGTGCGTCGCGGCCACCTGGGTCAGGTAGCCGCCAGTGGTGTGCGCGATCCCCTTCGGGTTGCCCGTGGTGCCGCTCGTGTACAGCAGGTAGAGGAGATCCTCGGAGCCCATCGGCTCGGGCGCGCACTCCGCGGGTTGGTCGGCGATCACCTCGTGGTACCACAGGTCGCGCCCCGACTCGAATGCGTGCTCCGACCCGGTTCGCCGCACCGTGATCACGTGCTCGATCGAGGGACATCCGGCGACGGCCTCGTCTGCGTTCTGCTTCAGCGGCACGACCATTCCGCGCCGATAGCCGCCATCAGCCGTGATGAGCACCTTGGCCTCGGCGTCGTTGATCCGATCCTTCAAGGCCTCCGCACTGAATCCGCCGAACACCACCGAATGCGCCGCGCCGATGCGCGCGCACGCCAGCATCGCCACGGGTAACTCCGGCACCATCCCGAGGTAGATCGCGACGCGATCGCCTTTCGTCACCCCCAGGGACTTCAGCGCATTGGCGAACCGGCACGTCTCCTCGTAGAGGTCCCGGTACGTGACCGTGCGCCGGTCCTCGGGTTCACCCTCCCAGTAGTAGGCGACCTTGTCGCCGCCGCCCGCCTCGACGTGGCGGTCCAGGCAGTTATAGGACACGTTCAGGGTGCCCCCAACGAACCACTTCACCCAGGGGGGCGTCCACTCCATGACGGTGTCCCAGCGCGTGTACCACGCGAGCCGCTCGGCCTGCTCTGCCCAGAAGCCCTCGAAGTCCGCGTTGGCGCGCTCGTAGACGCCCGGGTCGGTGACGACCGCGCGCTCGATGAACGAGGGCGGTGGCTCGAAGAGGCGCTCCTCCGACAGCAGGGCCTCGATGTGTCGCTGTGGGTCGCTCATCTGCGGCTTCCTCCTGGCGTCGGGGACGGGGGGGCATCGTACGCAGGATGGCCTTGGGACGCGATTCGTCCGAGGGCCGATGTGCTTGCAACCACACGCCCGCGGGGCCACCATCGTCCAAGGGGCCGCCCAACGAGGCGGCCTTGAAGCTCCAGGGCCGGGCCCTGCGGCGAAACATCGAGGCCTGCCGGCCGACCGGCGGCGGGAACGGGAAGGGAGGCTGCGGTGGCGCAGTACGAGGCCTATTGCATGAAGTGCCGCGAGAAGCGGATGTTCGAGGGTCAGGTCGTTGAGCTCAAGAACGGTCGCCCCGCGGCTCAGGGCACGTGCTCGGTGTGCGGGACCAAGCTCACGAGGATCCTCAGCAAGGCCGAAGCCGGCAAGTAGGTTCCGTTCGCAGGACCGACGCTCCCCCGGGCCGCTCAGGTGAGACGGGACAGGAGCTCGTCGGGTCGGACGAGAACGGGCGCGGGCGTCATCCCCTTGTGGCGGGCCGCGAGCTGGGCCACGGTGGTGGCGCGGAAGACGTCCTGGATGGCGCGCGCAACGTCGGCCCAGAACCCCTGGAGCCCGCACCGGGAATCCTGGAAGCACGTGTGATCCGAGGGCTCCAGGCAGAACATCGGGAATAGCTGGCCCTCGATGGCGTCGGCGATCTCCGCCACCGTGATCTCCGCGGGATCGCGCGCGATCCGGCAGCCCCCGCCGGCGCCTCGGAAGCTCTGCACCAGCCCGGCCTTCGTGAGGGCGCCGAGCTGTTGCTCCAGGAATCGCAGCGGAACATGCTGGCGTTCAGCGATCTCCCGGGCCGTCACCAGCCGATCGTCCGAGCGACGCTGCGCGAGCTCGATCATGGCACGCATGGCGTACTCGAGCTTCTGGGACACCTTCAACATGCCGACGCCTCCTTGAGGCAGCGTAGGGGGGGTCCCATCTCCCGTCAACGACGAAGGCCATCCGCCCCGGCTCCCCGGTTCCGGGTATGTCAGCGACGCACGTGGATGCCGATGGGAAACCAGGGGAACGGTAACCACCGCACGGGAAGGTCAAGGAAACGTAGATGTCTCGCGTGCTCGTGATCGACGACGAACCCGACGTCCTGCTGCTCTGCAAGCTGAACCTGGAGCATGCGGGCCACGAGGTGATCGAGGCGCAGGAAGGCGCCCGGGGACTGATGATGGCGCGCGAGGAGCATCCGGACATCGTGGTCCTCGACCTCATGCTTCCGTGGGTGAACGGTTACCAGATCCTCGCGGCCCTGCAGGAAGACGAGGCGACGCGTCACCTCCCGGTGGTGATCTTGACCGCCAAGTCTCAGGTCGAGGACCGGATCCGTTGTTGGGAAGACGGCGCCTCCGAGTTCGTGCTGAAGCCGTTCCCGCCTGAGGAGCTGCTGAACGCGCTCGATCGGATCACGGCGATGACCTTGGACGAACGCGCGGATCTGCGCGCGAGGATGCTTCGAGGGTTGCGCGACGCGGTCTGATCAGCCGTGCTTCTTCGCGTAGTCCTCACCCAGCACCACGACCACCTGGACGCCCTTCTTGAGCGTGGCGGGGTTGTCGAAGTCCGTTCCGAGCTGCGCCACCTGCGCGCCCTTGAACACGACGGCGGCGACGGCCTGGGCGTTGGCCTGGTTCTGATCGGCATCGGGTCCGCCGCGGTAGTAGACGGTGGTCTTGGGGATGGGCTTGACTGGTGAGTCCGCGGGAGCCTGACCGGCGACGTAGCCGGCATCGGTGAGCGTCTGATCTCCCTGGGCCGCGAGGCCCGTGGTGGCGGTACCGTTGAACACCGCCACCGTGACATCGGCGGGGGGCTGGGGATCCGGGAGCGGCGCCGTGGAGGGGCTGTCGCTGGTGGCACCTCCCGAGGGCCGGGACGTTGCGCTCGCTGAGGGGCTCCCGCTGGGCGCCGCTGCGTTCGGCAGGGCGACGCTCTGACCGCCGAAACCGTTGACCAAGATGGCGACGCCGGCCACGACGAGCGCAACGAGGACGACGATCCGAGCGGTGCCGAGGTTCACGGGCCAATCCTACCCCAGGGTGATGGGGCTCAGACGCGGACGCCGAGTTGACCCGCGACGCGGCGCCGGCGGCGCACCTCCCGGACGCGGCGCAGGCGACGTACCAACATCGGATCGTACGCGAGAGCCTCCGGGTGCTCGATCACCCGGTTGAGCAACTGGTGGTAACGCGCCGCCGAGAACCCGAACCGTTCGCGGATGGCACGCTCCTTGGGCACCGTCAGTTTCCAGCTCTGGCGCTCGAAGTCCAGCACGAGCCGCTCGCGCTCGGCGAGACCGGGCGCGCAGGCGGTCCGCTCGGCACCGGAGGTTCTCATGTCTGTGAGGCTCGCATCCGCGAGGGGTCCGTTCAAGCACCCCGCGCGGGCTCCCGACACCTCCAGGGGAGGCCAGCTGCCTGTGAGAGCATCGCCACAACGAGGAAGCGGCGACGGTGAGACGATGGTGAAAGCCTTGGGCGAGCACGAGCGGGGATCCGACCGGATCCGATCCGTGGCCCAGCTCAACATGCTCCACAGCCTGGCGGCAAAGCTCAACGCGCTCGGGACGGTCGAAGAGATCGGCGCCGCGATCACCGCCGAGCTCCGCACGCTCATCGACTATCACAACTGCCGCGTCTACCTGCTCCAGGACGACGGCGTGACCCTGATGCCCATCGCCTTCCGCGGCGAGCTGTTCAAGGACTACGAGGAAGAAACCCTCGAGGAGCTCGTCACCCTGATGGGCGAAGGTCTCACGGGACACGTCGCCGCGACGGGCGAGTCCCTCCTCACGCCGAACGCCCAAGAGGTGGGATACGCGATCCAGATCGAAGGAACCGAGGACATCGTCGAGTCCATGCTCTTGGTTCCCATGCGCCTCGGAGAGCCCGTCATCGGCGTGATCGTCCTGTCGAGCCTCGGATTCGGGAAGTTCGACGAGGAGGACCGGCGCCTCTTGGAGGTGCTCGCCTCGCACGCGGCGGTGGCCTTCGAGAACGCGAAGCTCTTCCAATCGGCCCGTCATGCGGCCGAAACGGCTGCCTCGCTCCTGCGGCTTTCCCAGACACTGACGGGCAAGCACACCGTCGGCGACATCCTCCAGGAGGCGGTCGAGTCCGTGAACGGCCTGGTCCCGTGCGTAGCGGCCGGCGCGTACGTGTTGGACGCGGAGACCGGCGACTTCCGGCTCGCACGGCTGCACGAGGTCGGCGAGGGCCGAGCGCGCGCCCGCGCGGAGATCGCCGAGATTCCCGCCGACATCGCGGCGGCGTTCCTCTCCGGTGAGACGGTGCCGTTCGTCATCCCCGAGGTCATGGTGCGGGACATCCCCCACGACCTGTACTTCGTGCACGAACCAGGCGACGTCCTGGTCGCCCCGCTGCGGTGGGAGCCGGACGGTCGCGGGGCGCTCGCGCTCGTCAGCGGACCGGGCAGCACCCCGTTCGGGGAACCGGAGCTGCGGATGGCGCGCGGGCTGGCGGACATCACGTCGCTCGCGCTCGGCAACGCCCGAAGGATCTCCGAGCTGGAACGCTTCCACGAACTCGTCGAGACGCTCGACGCGGGGTTCTGGGAGGCGGATGCTTCCTCGCGCGCCTTCACGTTCATGGGAGGAAGGGTCGACGAGCTGCTCGGCCGCTCGACCGCCGCGTGGCCCTCCGACAGCCGCGCGTGGGGAGACCACATCGCCGAGGCAGATCGGACCGAGGCCCTGATGACCCTCCACGCCGCCGCCGAGGCGGGACGGGACGGGAGCGTGGAGTATCGCGTCGAGCGGCCCGACCGCTCCACAGTATGGATCCGCGACATGTTCCACGTCGTGCGAGGGGCTCAGGGACCGCGTCAGCTGCGTGGGCTCATGGTGGACGTCACCGAGCGCAAGCGGGCCGAACACGCCCTGCAACAGAGCGAACGCAAGTACTCGGAGGCCTTCCGGCGCGAGCGCGAAGCGTCCCAGCGCCTCCGGGCCCTCGACGACATGAAGAACACCTTCCTCGAGGCCGTGTCGCACGACCTGAGGACACCGCTGACGTCGATCCTCGGCTCAGCCTTGACGCTCGAACAGGCACAGTTCGACCTCTCAGGCGAAGACGCGGTCGACCTGGTCCATCGCATCGCCGCCAACGCGCGCAAGCTCGAGCGCCTGCTCTCCGACCTCCTCGACCTCGACCGCCTTCAGCGGGGGATCGTCTCGCCTCAGCGGCGTCCAACGGACCTCGCGCAGCTCGTACGTCGCGGCGTCGAGGAGACCGAGAATCCCGCCGGGCATCAGATCGAGGTGGAGGTGGAGGCCATCACGGTGTCGCTCGACGGCGCCAAGGTAGAGCGCATCTTCGAGAACCTCTTGTCCAACGCCATCCGCCATACCCCGCCCGAGGCGAAGATCTGGGTGCGCGCGCGTGCCCAGGAGGGCGGCGTGCTGATCGTGGTCGAGGACGAGGGTCCTGGTGTTCCGTCGGACCTGCACGAGGCCGTCTTCGAGCCGTTCCGCCAAGCGCCCGGGTCCGCGGCGGAGCACTCCCCCGGTGTCGGCGTCGGGTTGTCGCTCGTGCTTCGGTTCGCCGAGCTCCACGGGGGAAGGGCCTGGATGGAGGACCGACCGCAGGGAGGATCGCGGTTCTCGGTGTTCTTGCCCGGCCAGCCCTGATCACGCGCGTCCCAGCGCACGCCGTCCCGCTACCGTGGGGCGTGTGGGAACCGTTTCGGCGAGGGGGCTGGGCTTCGCGCCCGACGATGTCGGGTTCATCGCCGATCCCTACCCCGTCTACCGAAGGCTCCGGGAGGAGCATCCGGTCCTCTACGACGAGGCGACGGACCATTGGCTCATCACGCGGCATCGCGACGTCGCCGCGTTGCTGCAGGACCGGCGCCTGGGACGAACCTACCGCCACGTTGCCACCGACGAGGAGATGGGACGCACGCCGCCCGACCCATCGCTCGGGCCCTTCTGGCACCTCATCGAGCACGGCATCCTCGACATGGAGCCTCCGGTCCACACCCGCGTGCGGCGGCTCATGTCCAAGGCGTTCACGCCGCGGATGGTCGCCTCGATGGGCGAGCCGATCCAACGAACGATGGACGCCCTCGTGGACCGCGTGCAGGGGGCAGGTCCGTTCGACCTGGTGCCCTCCCTCGCGGAACCGTTGCCCGTGGCCGTGATCGCCGAGCTCCTGGGCGTCCCCGAACGAGACCGGGGGCTCCTGCGTCCGTGGTCGGCGGACATCTGCCGGATGTACGAGCTGCGGCCGATCGCCGATGACGAGCGGATCGCCGTCCGGGCCTGTTCCGAGTTCTCCGCGTACCTCCGCGCGCTCTCCCGGGAGCGGCGAGCGCTGCCCACGGGTGACCTGATCAGCGAACTCGTCCTCGTCGCGGATGACGGGGTCAGGCTCAGCGAGGACGAGTTGATCGGGACGTGTGTGTTGCTGCTGAACGCCGGTCACGAAGCCACCGTCAACATGACGGGCAACGGGTGGTGGGCGCTCTTGCGTCACCCCGAGCAACTGGCTCGGCTGCGGGCCGAGCCGGCCTCGATCCCCACCGCCGTCGATGAGCTCATGCGGTGGGACACGCCCCTGCAGCTGTTCGAACGCTGGGCGCTCGAGGACCTGGAGCTGGACGGCGGGAGGATACCGCGGGGCGCGGAGCTGGGATTGGTCTTCGGCTCGGCCAACCGCGACCCGGCCGTCTTCGAGCGCCCGGAGCACCTCGACCTGGGCCGGGAGCCCAACCCCCATCTGACGTTCGGAGCGGGGATCCATTTCTGCCTCGGCGCGCCGTTGGCGCGCCTCGAGCTCGAGGTGTCGTTCGGCACGGTGATGCGCAGGATGCCCGAGCTCGAACTCGTCGAGACGCCGACGTGGAAGCCGAACTACATCATCCGCGGCCTGGGAGGACTGCAGGTCCGCGGATGATGCGGTTCGAGCGGGTCGTGCGTTACTTCGAAACGTTGCCGAGCGTCACCGGCGGGATGGTCTGACCCTTGGCGTCCGGCGGCAGCAAGGTCAGCCACACGCTCGCGTTATCGATGCCGAAGGTCAACCGCCCGGCATCCAGGGGCTTGAGCGCGAACGTGAACAGGATGTTGTCGCTCTTGGCCTGATCGGTCCCCTGCCCCACGGCGTCGAGCACCTCGACGTCGGGGATCAGCGTCACCGTCTTGGTCTCGGATCCGTTGCCCAGCCCGTGGAAGGTGGCGAAGATCTGGACGTGATCGCCGCGGTGCACAGCTTGGCCCACGCCCTGAGGAGTCGGCAGCTGCACGGAGATCGCCGTGTAGCCATCCGGGATCCCGAGGCCGCCGCCGAGCGTCGAGCCGAGCTCCGCGATGCGATTCGACAGCACTTGCTCGCCCCGCACGATCGGCTGGCTGCTGGTCTTGCCCCGCAGGTCGTCGAGCGACGTGATCGCCCCGGGGGCGACGTAGTTCTTGGGGATCTCCTGCACGGTCAGGGTCCCGTCGTCGATGAGCCCATCGAGTTGGGTACCGGCCCGTACATCCTGGGTCGCCACCACGACCGCGATGGTGTTTCCGCCGGTGGCGGCGTCATGCTTCACGGTCGTGGTGTACAGCAGCATGGCAGCGGCCGCCAGGACGGCCAAGAGCAAGGCCGCTGGCAGCGCGAGGTTCCGCATCTTCATTTCCGTCCTCCTGTTCCGACGCACATGTCAGACGTCATCTACGAGTCGAGCGTTGCCGACACTGGCCTCCGCCACTTGGCGGAACACAGGCTCGAGATCGGCGCTGCCCGGGACGCAGAAGTAGTTGTCTCCATCCTTGTTCTCGTTCGGCCCGCAGCCTCCGGGCACGTCATCCGTCGAGCTGGTGGCTGCCGCCGCGATGTTTCCGGTGGCGTAGGCATTGACGAAGGGCCCGCCCGTGTCGTACGTGCACCGCACCGGCGGGCTGTCCAGGCCGTAGGCGATCGTGTAGATCGTCTGGCCCGCGGCCTTCGCGATGTTGGCCTTGTTGTTCAGGTAGTTGCACGGGTTGTAGCCGTGGGGCTGGTTCGCCTGGCCGTCCGTCTCGAAGATGATCACGTCGGGGACACTCGCGCGCCCCTCGAGGGCGAGCATGTCCCGGGCGGCGTCGAGCGGATCGCCCAGGTTGGTATGGCCATCTTTCGTCCAGTTGGTTCCGTTCACGTTGACGCGCGGGCTCCCGGCGCGCTGCAGGCAGTTGATGCTCTGCACGATCTGACTCCCCATGTTCACGGTCCCGTCGGGGTTCGAGAAGTTCTTGCTCAGCGGTATCGTCTGCCAATCCGAGTAGTTGGAGTCCGGGTAGTTCTGAGGATCGTTGACGGTGCACTTGTTCGCGAGTCCGTACGGGAGGGCGGCGACACCCACCCATTGCTCCGCGGAGTTGTAGAACCCCAGGATCGAGAGTGCCGCGTTCTTGACGTTGACGATGTCGGCGGCCGTCATGCTGCCGGTGCGGTCGAGCACCATCACCACGTCCAACGGAGATGGCGCGGCGCCGCACGAGCCGTTGCAGGATGCGGCGCTCACCGCTCCCGTGTTCCCCTGGTTGATCCCGATCACGGGCGCGAACGCGTAGTTGACGTCGTTGCTGGTCGACACCAGGATCGTGTTGCACTTGTCGCCGGCGAACGGGTCGCAGGCGTGCGACGAGCGTCCACGCTTCGTGCGCCAGTCACCGGCCGCCCACGTCCCCGTCGTGGGCCCGCACACGTACGGCACGTCCTCGAGGTCAGGAGCGCCGTCGTCGTCGCGGTCGCCCACGATGCATCGGAAGTTGATCGAGACCTGCCCCGGCGTCAGCTGCGGCGCGTTGTCGAGCGTCACGCGAAGCGCCTCGGCGGAGGCGAGCGAACCCTGCACCGATCCCTGCGCCGGCAGCTCGCGGGCGCCCGCCAGCGCGCCGAAGTCCACGGAGTTCTGGAGCACCTGGCGCTCGTGATACAGACGGGAGAGGTCGACGGCGAACGCGACCGCCGCGAACAGGACCGTCAAGAGCAACGCGAACAGGACGACGACCGCACCCCCCTCTTCGGAGAACCGGCCACGACGAACCGCCAGCGGGCGCCTCACCCTTCGTACCGTGCTTCCGAGACCGAGTGCAGGTTCAGGTCGTCGCCGAGGCCGACCATGCTCCCCAGGGGCGTGAGGTACTGATACCGATAGTCCACGGTGACGCGCACCAGATCGCCTTCCACCCAGCCCGAGGAGGCCGGGCAACCGGTGAAGGCGCCACCACCGCTGCTGCAGGTGACGGAGACCGTCAAGCGAGCCGGGTCGAGGTAGTCGACGGACTGCGTCGTGCGGGCCACGATGTCGCCGACGACCGGGTCGACCGCGGCGCGCCGAGCCCCTTCGCGCGCCGCGTTCGCGGTCCCGTTCCAGGTGTGGAACCCGAACCCGAAGTCGATGATCCCGAAGACCAGGAGGAAGAAGATAGAAGCCACGATCGCGAACTCGACGGCCGCCGCGCCTCCCTCGTCGCGGAGCGAGCCCGCGCCGCGACGATCCTTCGATGGCCCCCTCCGCTCTGCCACTGCGAGCCGGCGATGCTCGTGCATGGGTGTCCTCTCCGTCCTCATCCGCCCGAACGCCGGGCCAAATGGTCCGCTCGTCCCGTCCGCCGAAACCGTACGGCGGGCGATCCCGCCCGGGAATTCCGCGATTCCCTGAGCTTGCGTACGTCGCGCTACGTACGCGAGCGCCGATGCCCGTCCGACCACCGGAACATCGGCATCGTGGCTGACAGGCTTGAGGTGCTGGTTCCGGTCGTCGGTCGAGGACGTCCACCCGATGGACTTCTCGGCGTCGCGGGCCTCAGCCCTTGCCGCCGGGTGGGTGGGGAAGGTCAGGATGCCGGAGGAGATCCCGGAGACCCGGTACGCGAAGACCGTAGACGGGGTGCACATCGCGCACCAGGTCGTCGGCGACGCACCCGTGGACATGGTCTACCTCAAGCCGTGGTCCTCTCACATCGAGTAGGGGTGGGAGATCCCTCAAAGAGCGCCTGCTCATGACGCTGGCCGTTCTCCGGCTGATCAAGTTCGCTGGCGGAAACGACGTCCGAGCCATCCTGCCGGCGATCCACGTTCCCACGACTGATCATTTATCGCGCCGGGGACATGCCCAACGACAACCGCTACTTCGCCGAACCCATCCTCGGCGCCGAGTACGTGCAACTCCCGGGCGAGGATCGCCTCCCTTACAAGGATCAGGAGCACATCACGGATGAGATCGAACCGTGCGGCTGCGTCCGAGGCCCTCGTGTCGTCCACGGTCAAGGATCTCGTCGCAGGTTGTGGGTTCGCGTTCGAGGACGCCCGGTGAACACGGGCTGAAGGGCGTGCCCGACCGCTGGCACCTGTACAAGGTGATGAGTGAGACGGGTTGACCATCATCCTTGTGACATACGGTCTGGTTGCGACTCGACCCTGATCTCTCAACTCTACGGGTCGCAGATGGTGGGGAGCTCGGTTGCAGCGCGACCCTCCTAGGGGAAGGATTCGAGGGTGAAGGTTCCTGAAGTTCGATACGCGAAGGCTACGGATGGGGCCATCATCGCCTATCAGGTCGTCGGCGACGGTCCTGTGGACCTCGTGTACCTCGAGGGATTCGTTTCCCATCTCGTGTGGATGTGGCATTACCCACCCTGGGCACATCTCTTGCGTCGGATCGCGTCGTTCGCTCGACTCATCGTGGTGGACCGGCGAGGAGTCGGACTGTCGGATCGATTCTCACCGGGCGACCTCCCCTCGCTCGAGGTGCTCGTGGAGGATCTCACCGCCGTGTTGAACGAGGTGGGATCGACGGACGCCGTGATCGCGGGTTTCCAGGAAGGCGGCCATCAGGCGGCGCTGTTCGCGGCCTCCCATCCCGAGCGGACCCGTGCGCTGATCCTGTACGCGATGAATCCCGGTGGCCTTGCCACCGAGGACTACCCGTTCGGCTGGACCGACGAGGAGTGGGACAAGTACATCGATGGCGTCGCGATCGGCTGGGGAACCCGCGAGTGGTTCAGGAAGAACCTGGTCGAGTCCGCCCCCAGTGTCCTGGGGGATGAGCATGCGTTCGACTGGGGGCTGCAGCTGACCCAGATGGCTGCGAGCCCAACGGGTGCTGCCGCCCTGATGTCCTTGTACAGGGCCACCGACATCCGACCGATCCTGTCGACGATCCGCGTCCCCACGCTCGTCCTTCATCGGGCGGATGACCCGGGCGAGTCCTTCGGTGTCTCTCGGTACGTCGCCGATCGGGTGCCGGCTGGAACGCTCATCGAGCTTCCCGGGCACGACACGCCTGAGTACCTCGGTCCCGTCGACGCTGTGGCCGATGCGATCGAGGCGTTCGTCACGGGACGTCCCGCCGCTCGACCGCCCGATCGGATCCTCCTGACGGTCTTGTTCACCGATATCGTCGGATCGACCGAGCGGGCTGCTGCCATCGGCGACGCTGCGTGGAAGGAGGTCCTGGCCGCGCATACGAGCCGAGCGAAGTCCGAGATCGAACGCTACCGAGGCACCTATGTCCACACAACCGGCGACGGGCTCTTGGCCACCTTCGATGGACCGGCGCGCGCGGTGCGATGCGCACAAGCGATCGTCCGCTGCGTTCGTGACCTCGGACTCGAAGTGCGCGCCGGATGCCACACGGGCGAGGTCGAGCTTGCCGACGAAGACGTGCAAGGCTTGGCGGTACATGTCGGTGCTCGCGTCGCAGGGCTCGCGGAGCCCTCGCAGGTCCTCGTTTCCTCGACGGTCAAGAATCTCGTCGCCGGCTCAGGCCTCGCGTTCGACGACGCCGGGGAGCATGAGCTCAAGGGTGTCCCCGACCGCTGGCACCTGTACGGGGTGGTGAGCGAGACGGCCTGAGCCGTTGGGATCCGGACGAGTCCGACCTCTTCGACATGTGGTTCCGGTCGTCATCGAGGACATCCACCCGATGACTACACGGAGCCGGCGGTCGGATTCGAACCGACGACCTAGCGATTACAAATCGCTTGCGCTACCAGACTGCGCCACGCCGGCCGCGGCGAGTTTACTCCGGCTCCCTGGCGCGAAGGCGCCCGGCCCGGCCGGGCGAGGCCAGGACGAATCCGTAGAGGGTAGCGGCGAGCGAGGCCGCGGCATTCAGCGACGCGACGCGTCCCTGGACCGGAAGCGAGACGAGGGCGTCACAGCGTTCTCGGGTGAGTCGCGCCATTCCCTCGTCTTCGCTGCCGATCACCACGGCCACGCGGCCGTCGGGGCAGGACGCCGCGTAGATCGTGTCGACCGCATCCGCGTCGAGCCCCACCACCCAGAACCCGGACGCCTGGAGGCGCTCGATCGCGCGCGGGATGTTCGCGACCCTCGCGTGAGGCAGGTGCATCAGGGCGCCGGCCGATGCGCGCACGGCGGCGTCGGTGACACCCGCGGCGCGGCGGGTCCGCGTCACGAGCATGGCGGCACCGGCGGCCTCGGCCGAGCGCCCGGCGGCGCCGAGGTTCTGGGGGTCCGTCACCCCATCGAGGATCACGACGATCGCATCGGGGCCGAAGGGGAACCCCGCGAGGTCGCGTTCCGTCAGTTCGCGCGCGGCCGCCACGGCGGCGGCGGCGCGGAGGCGAGCCACGACGCCCTGATGATCGTCCGCGAGGGCGTCGAGCCGCTCCCGCCCGACGACGCGCACGGGAACCTGGGCCGCCGCGGCGGCCTGCAGGAGCGCTCGCGAGCCCTGCGTGGTCTTCGCCGGCTCCGTCATCAGCACCTCCTTCGCGGCGCCTGCGCGGATCGCCTCGGTGACGGCACGTCGCCCGCCCACCGTGCCCGCATCGGTTCGGTGCGAGGTGGGCCGGCGGGGCCTCGAACGGTCCGGCGTCACGTCAGGACGACGACGGCCATGCATCCCACGCCGTCGCCCGACAGGCCAAGTCCCTCCGGCCTCGTCGCCTTCACGGAGACACGCTCCACCGGCAGGCCCAGCACACCACCCAACCGCTCTCGCATCGCGGTTCGCCTTGGCCCGATCATGGGACGATCCGCGATCACCGTGACGTCGCATGACGACGGTGCCAAACCGGCCGCCCCGGCGACATCCACAACCCTCGCGAGCATATCCGAGCCCGAGATCCCCTCCGCGGCCGGATCCGTATCGGGGAAGTGCTCACCGACGTCGCCCAGCGTGGCCGCGCCCAAGATCGCGTCCGCGAGAGCGTGACACACGGCGTCCCCGTCCGAGTGCCCGGCGAGGCCCTCTTCGCCGTCGAACCGAAGCCCTCCGAGCCACAGCGGCCGTTCGGCGTCCCACGGGTGAACATCGAACCCCAGCCCCACGCGCGGGGCCTCACCCACGGGCGCCACCGATCCGGGTTTCGGCATGCGCGAGATCCAGGAGCGTGGTGATCTTGAAGTTCTGCGGGTCGCCCGGGACGGCGCGCACGGTCCCGCCGGCCAGTTCCAACAGCGAGGCGTCATCGGTCACCCCGAGACCCGAGGCCTCCGCCTGCTGATGCGCCTCTCGCAGCAGATCTGCACGGAAGGCCTGCGGCGTTTGCGCGAGCACGAGCTCCTCGCGGTCGACCGTCGTCACGACTACCCCGTCGTGCACGCGCTTGACGGTGTCGGCAACCGGGATCACCGGGATCGCGCCCGCGGCGCCGGCGCGCACGGCCCGGATCACGGCCGTGAACAGGTCGGGTGGGGCGAAGGGGCGCGCCGCGTCGTGCACAGCCACCACGTCGATCGCCTCATCGAGCGCGGCCAGGGCGGCGCGGACCGAGGCTTGCCGCGTTTCGCCACCCGGGACCACCACGACCGGCTTCCCCAAGAACTCCACGCAGCCCGCCGCGCGATGCTCCAGGCCGGGTGGCGCCGTCACGACGAGTTCGGTGACCGCGTCGGAGATGGCCGCGGCGGCGGCGGCCACGGCCAGCACGGGCCGATCGCCGATCGTCACGAACGCCTTCGGATCGTCGGCCCCCAGCCGGCGCCCGGCGCCGGCCGCCAGGATGATCGCTGCCGATCGAGATGCGGGTGCCATGGCCCAAGCATGGCAGACGGCCGCTCGGCAGGTGACGCGTCAGGCCTCGACGGCGGCCTCGGCCGCGAGGGCGGCGAACACCATCCGGCCGGTCGTGGTCTGGATCACGTTCGTGACCCGGATCTCAACCGAGGTGCCGATGTGCTGGTCGGCGCGCTCCACAACCACCATGGTGCCGTCCTCCATGTAGCCCACGCCCTGCCCGTGCTCCCGCCCTTCCTTGACGAGGCGGACGGTGATCTCATCCCCGGCCGTGTACGGCACCCGGAACTTCGACGCGAGCGCGTTGATCTGGGCCACGGGAACACGGAGCGCCTCGGCGATCTTCGCGAGGTTGTGATCGACGGTGATCAACGAGGCGCCGCGTTCGCGCGCGAGCCGCACCAATGCCGCATCCACGTCGATGACGCCGTTCTCCTCGATCAGCTGGAACTGCACGGTGGGGGCCTTCTGCAGTTCCACTAGAACGTCGAGGCCGCGCCGGCCCCGCGTCCGGCGCCGGGGGTCGGACGAATCGCTGATCGCCTGGAGCTCGCGCAGGACGCCGTCGTGCAGCAAGATGGTGCCGCTCACGAAGCCCGTGGCCACCAGGTCGGCCACCCGGCCGTCGATCAGGGCGCTCGTGTCGAGCACATGCAGGTCGCCGCGTGCCGAAGCCGCGGACGCCTGCGGCTTCATGCCCACCAAGGCGAAGATATCTTCGTAGCGGGCCTCGCCCAGGCGGAATCCCAGCGAGCCGAGGACCAGGTACAAGAAGACGATCGCGGGCCAGGCGAAGCCGGGGGGCACGAACAGCAGAGGGATCATCATCAACACGCCGATGATCAAGCCGATCACGAGCCCGACGACCCCCCCCGCAAGCTGCGGAGCCGGTTTGCGGCGAAGTTCCTTCTCCATGCCGCTGACCGCCCGCAGGGTGAGTCGGCCCACCACACCGCCGATCACGAAGCCGATGGCGGCCCCGAGGAAGATGAACATCAGCGCCCGGCTCGTGCTTTCAGCCGCGTAGGAAGCGCCGATCTGGTAGCCGGCGGTCGCGAGTAGGGCGATGAAGATCAAGCGCACGCCCTCGACCAGGCGGCCACGTATCGCGCCCGCGCGGCGTTCCCGCTCGCTCATCCCCGGCTCACCCTTCCGACGAGTACCGGGGCGGCCACGTTCTCTCGGAACGCGGCAACCCCTACGGATGGGTCATCGGCGCACGCCAGCGGGACCCTGAGGGCGTCCTCAGAACCGAAGCAAGGGAAGGGAAGGGCGCCGCCGGCCTAGGCCTCGGCCACGACCTTGGCGCCATGCGCGTCATCGAGGACCTCATCGATCATGAGTTCGGCGTCCTCCTCGGACTTGCCGGTGGCGTGGGAAAGCTCCGAGATCAAGATCTGGCGCGCCTTGGTGATCATGCGCTTCTCGCCGGCCGACAGCCCCTTCTCGCGATCGCGGATCGAGAGGTTCCGCAGAACCTCGGCCACCTGGTACGGGTCGCCCGAATGCAGCTTCTCCATGTTGTTCTTGAAGCGGCGCGACCAGTTGGCGGCCATGGAGGACTCTTCCTCCGTCAGCACCTTGAGCACCTTCTTGACCTCGGCCTTGCTCACGACCGAGCGCAGCCCGACCTGATCCGTGGAGTCCGTGGGGATCATGAGCGTGAGGTCCCCGTAGGCGACCCGTAAGACCAGGTACGTGCGCTTCTCGCCCAGGAATTCCTTCTCGCGGAGCTCTTCGATGACGGCAGCACCATGTTCGGGATGCACGACGGTATCGCCCTTGCGGAACACGGGACCTCCCTGGAGACCTGCGGGGTGCGCCGACGGAGATGCGCTCCTTACGAGGCTAGCACGGACCCGCCTTGCGGCGCAACCCAAAACCGCAGGTCAGAGGGCTAATCCTCTCACGGACATGGCTCATCCGAACTAGGTCCCATGGCGTCCGTCAGGCCGTTCGACGGCGCGTTCCAGCAGGTGGGAGGGCCCAGGAGAGCGCGTCGACCAGCGTTCGGACGGGGACGAGCCTCACGCCTTCAGGCGCGATATCGGCCTCGGAGGCGGGGGCAAATACGGTCGAGCAACCGGCTGCGCGCGCTGCGGCGAGCCGCTGAGCCATTCCGGGCGCCGGCCGAACGAGACCCGTGAGAGCCACCTCACCAACGAACGCTGAGCCGACCGGCGGCGTGGCCTGAGTGGCGGCAGAGGCGAGGGCGGCGGCGACCGCGAGATCCCCGGCGGGGTCGTCCATCTTCACGCCGCCCGACGAGGCCCCGAAGAGCTCACATCGACCGATGGCGATACCGGCCGCGCGCTCGAGAACCGCGGCCACCAACTGGAACCGTCGGGCGTCGAGCCCGCTCACCTGACGGCGGGCGGGCCCCTCACACGCCCCGACCAGGGCCTGCACCTCCACCGCGAGGGCTCGACGACCGGATCGCGGAAGGGCCGTGGCGGCGCCGGGCAGGTGCTCGCCCGACACCAACAGGTCGGTGGGATCGATCTCCCGCAATCCGCGCGCATCCATCTCGAACCACGTCGACTCGCCCTCGGCCCCGAACCGGTTCTTCCCGCCGGTGAGCACGCGGAGACCGGACCTGGGATCGCCATCGAAGGCGAGCACCACGTCCACCGCGTGCTCGAGCGCGCGGGGACCGGCCAGGTCACCCTCTTTGGTGACGTGGCCGGTGAGCACGACGGCGATGCCCTCGCTCTTGGCGAGCCCGAGGAGGGCGTCCGTACAGAGGCGGACCTGGGCGACGCCGCCCGGAACTTGGGTCCCCGAAGGATCGCGGATCGTCTGGATGGAATCGACCGCCAGCAGGAAGGGTCGCGTCGCCCGGGCGGTGGCGAGCACCGTCTCGAGATCCCGCCCTGGGCCGAACGCGATGGACGCGTCCGCGATGCCCAGCCGACGGGCCCGCGCGGCGACCTGGCCCCGCGACTCCTCGCCGGAGACCAGGAGGCAGGGCCGACCCGCCGAGGAGAGCGCGGCGATGAGCTGCAGGAGCAACGTGGACTTGCCGATCCCCGGCTCGCCGGCGAGAAGCGCGACGGATCCCGGCACCAGACCGCCGCCCAGCACCCGGTCGATGCCCTCGTGCCCCGTGGAGACTCGCTGATCGGCCTCGGGGGCAGCGCCGAGACCGATCAGCGGGACCGATGGCGATGGGGACGCCCCACGTGCGGGAGCGGAGCGCGCGCGCTCGTGCAGGGTGCCCCACGCTCCGCACCCTGGGCACCGCCCCGACCATTGCGAAGCAGGCTGCTCGCACGAGCTGCACGCGAACTGGACCCTCGGTCTCGCCATACGCGAGACCCTAGCGTCGGTAAGTGACATGCCGGAGGGGCCCTCAGCCCCGACGCGTTGCGGGCAGGTCGTGAGCGACTATGCTCGTCAGAAGGCGCGCGTTCCGTGCGCCACGACGACCGGAAGGAGGGATGAGGTATGGCCGCCATCTCGGTACTCGACATCGCGCGCGCGCCGCGTCCCTCGCTGTCCGTCACGCCCCAGCGGTAGAACACTCCGCCATCCGCCGGCGTCGTTCGAACTCCTTCGGGGACGTGGTCTCTGCATGCCCACGACCCGAAAGGAGCACCACGTTGCACGATGCAGCGTTCGAGCACTTCCTCGATGAAGGGCTCATCGAATCGATCATCCGACCGATCAAGCGCGGCAAGGAGGCTTCGGTCCACCTGTGCCGCGCCAACCGCCGCACCACGGGCCACGATCTCCTGGCCTTGAAGGCGTACCACCCGCTGAACCGGCGGGACTTCCGCGACGACGGCCTCTACCGCGACGGCGAGTGGATCAAGGAGCGGCGCATCCGTTCCGCGCTGGAGAAGAAGACCACGTTCGGCCGTGAAGTGCAGGGCGGCATCTGGGTCAACCGCGAGTGGGAAACCCTTCGGATGCTCAGCGCCGCAACGGCACCGGTGCCGGTGCCGGTGCCCATCGAGCGCACCGACGATGCGATCCTGATGTCCTACCTCGGCGACCTCGACGTCGCGGCACCGCAGCTTCGGTCCTACGTCCCCCACGATCGCGGGGAAGCCCAGGACCTGTTGGAGCAACTGCTGCGCGCCGTCGAGCTGATGCTGTTCAACGACGTCGTGCACGCCGACCTCTCCCCGTACAACGTGCTCATCTGGGAGGGGCACCTCACGGTGATCGACCTCCCCCAGGCGGTCGATCCGCGCAAGAACCGTCACGCGGAGGCCTTCCTACGGCGCGACCTGGAGCGGATGGGCCCTTACTTCGAGCGGCACGGTGTCGAGGTGCCGCTCGCGGACATCGCGGCCGACCTGTGGACCGGGTGGACGTTCGCCGACCTCGTGCCGGAAGAGCTGCGGGGCATCTGAGGCGGGTCGAACGACACCGTCAGCGGAGGACAGAGGTCGGAACCCGAACCGAGCACCGGGGTGGAGCCGGGACCCGCCGTGAGGCGATCCGTGCCGACTACTCCGTGGAGCCGGCGAGCTCCACGGGGGGGACGTCGGGAGGGATGATCGAGGGGCTTTCGAACACGATCTCGCCGTCGCGCACGTCCACGATGATGGTCTGTCCGGCGCGGAACTCCTTCCACAGGAGCTTCTCGGCCAGGGGGTCCTCGACGAGGCGCTGGATGGTGCGCCGCAGGGGCCGAGCGCCGAGCGCCTGGTCGTAGCCCTGGGCCGCGAGCAGCGTCTTCGCCTCGTCCGTGAGCTCGATGTCCAGGTCCTTGGCCTTCAGCTGGTCGGTCACGCGCCTCATCATGAGGTCCACGATGCTCTTCACGTCTTCCTGGCTCAATGAGCGGAAGACGATGACCTCGTCGATGCGGTTGAGGAACTCGGGCCGGAAGGACTTCTTCAGCTCCTCGGTGACCCGGTCCTTCATCTTCTCGTAGGTCACCTCGGAGTTGCCGGCCGCAGCGAACCCGATACCGGGGCCCTTCTGGATATCCCGGGTACCGAGGTTCGACGTCATGATGATGATGGTGTTCTTGAAGTCCACGGTCCGACCCTGCGAGTCCGTGAGACGCCCATCTTCGAGGATCTGCAGCAGCGTGTTGAACACATCGGGGTGCGCCTTCTCGATCTCGTCGAACAAGATGACGCTGAAGGGCTTGCGGCGCACAGCCTCCGTGAGCTGGCCGCCCTCCTCGTAGCCGACGTAGCCGGGAGGAGAACCGATCAGGCGACTGACCGTGTGCTTCTCCATGTACTCGGACATGTCGAGCTGGATGAGCGCGTCTTCGTCCCCGAACAGGAACTCCGCGAGCGCCTTGGAGAGCTCGGTCTTCCCAACGCCCGAGGGTCCGAGGAAGATGAACGACCCGGCCGGGCGGCGTGGGTCCTTGAGCCCCGAGCGCGTCCGCCTCATAGCGCGGGACACGGCGGAGATCGCCTCGTTCTGCGTGACGATGCGCTTGTGGAGCTCGTCCTCCATGCGCAGGAGCTTCTCCGTCTCCTCCTCCGTGAGCTTGAAGACCGGGATGCCGGTCCAGATGGAGAGGACCTCGGCGATCTCCTCTTCGTCGACCTCGGACAGGATGTCCATCTCTCCGGACTTCCACTCCTGCTCGCGACGGGTGCGCTCCTCCTGCAGCTGGCGCTCCTCGTCGCGCAGGGCGGCGGCCTTCTCGAAGTCCTGTCCGTCGATGGCGCTTTCCTTCTTGAGGCGCACCTCGGCGATCTTCTCGTCGACCTCGCGCACGTTGGGCGGCGCGGTCATGCGGCGGATGCGCATGCGTGAACCGGCCTCGTCGATGAGATCGATGGCCTTGTCTGGCAGGAAGCGGTCGGAGATGTAGCGGTCCGCGAGGTTCGCGGCCGCCACCAAGGAGTCGTCGGTGAAGTTGACGCGGTGGTGAGCCTCGTAGCGGTCGCGCAGCCCCTTGAGGATCTCGATGGTGTGAGCCACGGACGGCTCGTCCACGACGATGGGCTGGAACCGGCGCTCGAGCGCGGCATCCTTCTCCAGGTGCTTGCGATACTCGTCGCGGGTCGTAGCGCCGATGGTCTGGAGCTCCCCGCGGGCAAGCATCGGCTTCAGGATGGACGCGGCGTCGATGGCGCCCTCGGCGGCACCCGCGCCCACGAGCGTGTGGAGCTCGTCGATGAAGAGCACGATGTCGCCGCGCGTCTTGATCTCCTTCAGGACCTTCTTCAGGCGCTCCTCGAAGTCGCCGCGGTAACGCGACCCCGCCACCAGGGCGCCGAGATCCAGCGTGTAGATCTGTTTTCCCTTGAGCGTCTCGGGCACCTCACCCTTGACGATCGCCTGGCTGAGACCCTCCACCACCGCCGTCTTGCCGACACCCGGCTCACCGATCAGGACGGGGTTGTTCTTGGTCCGGCGCGAAAGCACCTGCATCACGCGCTCGATCTCCTTCTCGCGTCCTATGACGGGATCGAGCTTCTGATCGCGCGCGAGCTGCGTGAGGTTGCGGCCGAACTGGTCCAGCACCATCGAACCCTGGGGGCCGCCCTCCCCCTGCGATCCGCCGCCCGGCGTGGTCTCGCCCTTGCCCCCCGTGTAGCCGGAGAGCAGTTGGATGACGGTCTGTCGTACGCGGTTCAGGTCGGCGCCGAGCTTCTGCAGCACCTGCGCGGCCACGCCCTCGCCCTCGCGGATAAGCCCCAGCAGGATGTGCTCGGTCCCGATGTAGTTGTGGCCCAGCTGCAGCGCTTCGCGCAGCGACAGCTCCAGCACCTTCTTGGCGCGCGGGGTGAACGGGATGTGGCCGGTCGGCGCCGCCTGGCCCTGGCCGATGATCTCCTCGACCTGCTGACGAACGGCCTCGAGCGAGATGTTGAGCGACTCGAGCGCCTTGGCGGCCACGCCCTCGCCCTCGTGGATCAGCCCGAGCAGGATGTGCTCGGTCCCGATGTAGTTGTGGTTCAGCATCCTCGCCTCTTCTTGGGCGAGGACCACGACCCGTCGCGCTCGATCCGTGAACCGTTCGAACATGTCAGCGTCCTCCGGACCTTCGTCCGCATGTCCGCCCTCGGGGATCAACGGACCACGTCCTACCCTCGAGGTGCCTCGGGCGCCGCACCCGGTATCCGGCCGCAGCGCCCATCGGGGGCAAGTATACCCGCGGGCCTTCGTAACCCCCGAACGGATCGTGCATCTCGCGACTCCCTCTCGTAACGTCCTGCAGGGTACTTCGGACGTTCGGGGGCCGGGGATGAGCTGGTGGAGTGGCCTTTTCGAGGTCCTTCGTCAACCCGAGACGGGGGAGGTCCAAAGTCCGGGGAGGCCCTCCGGAAGGACTAACGAAAGTCCCCCGGATGGCAGATTGCACGCGACCTACGTTGCGGCGCAGAATCAACCACCTTCTCCAATTGCTCAGCCCGTGCTTCGATCGAAGGTCGTGACCGGCGATCCGAGGCGATCCGAGGAAGGAACGGTCTCCGTGCGGAGCCTCCCGACGTCGATCGAAGGAGACAAGGACTTGCGCGTGCTCGTCGTCGACGACCATCCTGCCTTCCGCCGGGCGCTGACATCTGCCCTGCGCCTGGTCGGCGACATCGAGGTCGCGGGCGAGGCCGGCAGCGGCTTGGCGGCGTGCGAGGGCGCGCAGGAGTTGCAGCCCGACGTGGTACTCATGGATCTGTCCATGCCCGATCTGTCCGGCATCGATGCCATGAAGAAGATCCACGAGACGCAGCCGGGCCTGCCGGTCGTGATCCTCACGGCGCACGCGGACGACGGAGTCGAGCGTGCCGCGCGCGAGGCGGGCGCCTCCGGCTTCCTGGCCAAGGGCTCGGGCCTGCAGGACCTGGTCGTGGTGCTGCAGGAGGCGACCGAACCCGACACGTGAGCCTCAGGTGCGCGCCGCCTCCACCTTCCGAAGCCTGGCGCACAACTCGATCAACAAGGTCCGCATCATCTCCGGGTGCTGGTCCAGCATCCGATTGAAGCTCCAGGAAGGGACCACGAGCGTCTTCAGCTCGCTGGTCGCGGTGACCGTCGCGGACCGGGGCTTCCCGTCGATCAGGGAGATCTCCCCGAAGTAGTCGCCGGCGCCGATGGTGCCCACGACCTCGCCGCCGACCGAGGCATCGGCCGTGCCCTCGAGGATGAGATGGAATCCCACGGCCGTGTTGTCCTCGCCCACCACGAGCTGGCCGGACGAATGCACGACCACCTTGGCGATCTCCATCACCTTGCGCAGATCCCGCTCGGACATCCCGCTGAACAGCGGCACTCCTCGCAGCGATTCGATCTCCTCGAGCATGGGCCTCCCCGCCTCCGTCCGTCTTCCTGCCGATGCGAGCGAAGCATAGACCGAAGGCTCCCCGTGCCGCGCCGGGACCGTTCAGACCCCGGGCCGCTGGCTGGGGAACATGATCAGATCCCGAAGGCTCGGGGCGTCGGTGAGGAGCATCAGGAGCCGGTCGATGCCCATGCCGAGACCGCCGGCGGGGGGCATGCCGTGTTCGAGGGCTCGTAAGAACTCCTCGTCCAGGGGGTGGGCTTCTTCGCCCAGCGTGTCCTTCATCCGCTGCTGCAGCTCGAACTTCGCGCGCTGCTCGATCGGGTCGGACAGCTCGGAGAACGCGGTGACGAGCTCGAGCCCGCCTGCGACGAGGTCGAAATGCTCCGTGAGGCCCGGGTCATCCCGGTGGGGTCGCGCGAGCGGCGACACCTCGCGGGGGAAATCGCACACGAATGTGGGCTGCTCGATCGCTCCCTCCACGAGCTTCTCGAAGAGCTCTTGCACGATCTTGCCCGGTCCCCATCCGTCCTCCACGTGGACGTCATGGCGTTCGGCGATGGTGCGCAGGTCGGTCCGCTCGAGCGTCACCGCTTCGCCGGTTGCCTCCGAGACCGACCCCAGGATGGTGATCCGAGCGAACGGCGGCGTGAGGTCGAGTTCCCGGCCCCGATAGTCGATCGACAGGCGATCGGGGTCTCGTTCGAAGATGGGCGCGACCGCGCGGGCGGATCGGACAACGAGCTCCTCGGAGAGCTCCATCATCGTGTGGTAGTCCCCGTAGGCCTGGTACGCCTCGAGCATCGTGAACTCCGGATTGTGATCGCGATCGATGCCCTCGTTGCGGAAATTGCGCCCCATCTCGTACACGCGCTCGAGCCCTCCCACGAGCATGCGCTTGAGGAAGAGCTCCATCGAGATGCGGAGCTTCATCTCCTGGTCGAGCACGCGATGGAACGTCGTGAACGGCCGCGCGTTCGCCCCGCCCGCCACCAGCTGGAGCATGGGACCCTCGAACTCGAGGAACCCTCGGTCGTCCAGCGCGCTGCGGATGGTCTTGAGCACTTCCGCGCGCGCTCTCGCGTAGCGGCGCGGCGTGTCGTCCACGATGAGGTGGAGGTAGCGCCAGCGCTGTTGCAGGTCCGGGTCTTGGAGCCCGTGCCACTTCTCCGGCAGCGGCCGCAAGCTCTTCGTGAGCATGGCGAGCCGTTGGACGAAGACGGAGAGCTCGCCGCGCTTCGTGACGCCGACGGTGCCGGCCGCGCCTACGATGTCGCCGAGATCGACCTCGGCGAGAACCGCGAGCGAGAGGGGGTTCATCCGCTCGGCGTCGCAGAACAGTTGGATGTCGCCGGTGCGGTCGCGGATCACGAGGAACTGCAGCTTGCCCATGTCACGCTTCTGCACCACCCTGCCGGCCGCGACGAGGACCTCGGCAGCCGCCTCGCCGGGCGCGAGCGACGCGAACGCCGACCGGATCTGCGCGATCGGCACGGGTTCGGCTTCCCCGAGCACACGTTCCAGCGTCAGGGCGAATGGATCGATCCCCGCGGACCGAAGCCGATCGAGGCTCTCGTGCCGAGCCGCGAGGACCTCGGCCTCTCGCGACGAGCCCTCCTGTTCATCCAGAGCGTTGGGCTGATCCGGCGGCGGCTCAGCCATGCTGGTCCTGTACCTCGTCGACGGCGGCCGGATCCTTCTCGAACACCAGCCGGAGTCCTTCGAGCGTCAACCAAGGTTCGTGGTGATCGATGGTGGAGCAATGCGGGATCACCACCGGGGCGAGCCCGCCGGTGGCCACAACGGCTGCTTCGCCCAGTTCCTCGCGGATGCGCGTCACGATGCCGTCCACCTCGCCGGCGGTGCCAAAGATCAGACCGGACTGGATCGCCTCCACGGTGCTCTTGCCGACCACGCTGGGTGGCGCGGCGAGTTCCACGCGCGTGAGCCGCGCCGTCCGCGCGAACAGGCTCGCGGCGCTCGCCTGCATGCCCGGCGCGATCACCCCGCCCATGAAGGCACCCTTTGGCGAGACCACGTCGAAGTTCGTGGCCGTTCCGAAGTCCACCACGATGGCGGGTCCCCCGTACTTCGTGAAGGCCGCGAGCGTGTTCACCACCCGATCGGCGCCCACCTCCCGCGGGTTCTCCGTCAGGATCGGCACGCCCGTCCTGGTGCCCGGTCCCACCAGGACCGGTGGGAACGGGAGGTATCGGGCGGCCATCTCCCGGAACGCGGCCGTCACGTCCGGCACCACGGAGGCCACGACGAGGCCCGTCACCTCGGCCTGCAGCGACACGCCTCCCTGTTGGAGGAACCCCTCGAGCGCCAAGGCAAGCTCGTCGGACGTGCGGTCGGGCTGCGTGGACAGGCGCCACGTGTGCAGCAACTCGGAGCCCCGAAAGACCCCCAGAACGATCTCGGTGTTTCCCACGTCGGCTGCGAGCAGCACGGCCAGTCCTCACCTCCGGGTGAATGCGGGGACCATCGTCGCCCACAGCCTCCCCGCGCGACAACCGGACGGCGCGAGCATCATCGTCGTCGCTCGGCAACCCGCTGCGGCCGGACGAGGTCGGTCAGGCGGCGGCGTTGGGTCCGTGCAGAAGGAGGTTGTCGATCAGGCGCGCACTGGGAAAGACCGCTGCGACCAGGGCTCGGGCGGGCCGATCAGGCTCCAGGGTGTCGACGACCTCGAAGGTGCCGTCGTCCACGATCGCCACGTAGTCGAGTCGAGCGAGGGGGGCCGTCCCCGCCTCGCGGGCGACGGTGGCCCCCAGGACATGGGCGTCTCGTTCGCCCGCCCGCGCCAGGATCGCGGCTTCGGACAGACCGAGGAAGAGGGTTCCGGCCTGCGTCCGCTCCTCGGGCGTGAGGAGGGCGATGCGGGACGAGCGAGCGAGCCCGTCGGCCTCACGCACGGTGGCGCAGCCCACGACGTTCACAGGATAGTCAAGTTGCTTGACCATCTCCCGCACGAGGAAAAGCTGTTGCGCGTCCTTCTCGCCGAAGTAGGCGGCGTCGGGGGTGGTGAGGTCGAGGAGCCGGCGCACGACCCGCAGGACGCCGGCGAAGTGGCCCGGGCGCGAGGCTCCCTCAAGCCGCGAGCCCAACGGTCCGGGGTCCGGCGCGGGCAGATCGACGCCGGGAGGGAACACCGAGGTCGCGCTCGGCGCCCACACCGCGTCGACGCGGAGGGCCTCGCACCGCGCGAGGTCGGTGTCCTCGTCACGGGGGTAGGCGGCGAAGTCTCCCTCGTCGCCGAACTGCAAGGGGTTCACGAAGACCGACGCCACCACGACATCATGCTCGCGGCGAGCTCGGCGGATCAGCGCGTCGTGTCCTTCGTGCAACGCGCCCATCGTGGGGACGAGGCCCATGGATGCATCCTCCTTCCCCCGCGCCTGCGAGAACGAGCGAAGCGCCTCGGCGGTTCGGATCAGCTCCACCGGTCGAATACCGCCTCCACGGCGGCGCGCCGCTGCGGCTCGAGGGAGCCGGACTCGGTTGCGAGATCCAGGGCCATGCGCCCCATGGCCACGTACGCGGCCACAGTCTCGGGCGCGTGCGCGGCCAAGGACTCGAGGTGGCGCTCGACCGTTCCCGCGTCGCCGCGGGCGGCCGGCCCGGTGAGCGCCTTCGCGGGCCCGAGATCGCGGACGTTGTCCACCGTGGCGCGCTGCAGGGGTGCCATCGCCGCGCCCGGATCCGAGAGCCCCGCCGCACCGAAGAGCCTCGCAGCGATCCCCGAGGTGGCGACGAGGTAGTTCGACGCGAACACGGCCGCCGCGTGGTACAGCGGCCGAAGCTCGTCGCTCAGGCGGAACGGCTCCCCGCGCAGGTCGGCGGCGACCCGTTCCGCGAGGAAGTAGCCCTCCTCGTCGTCGGCGCTGACCGCGATCGTGCACCCGGGGATGCGGTCAAGCGCGCGGGCGACGTCGGGGCATGTCTGAAGCGGATGGATGACCAGCCGCCGCGCCCCCGCCGTCCGCACGGGCTCCAGAACAGCAAGGCCGAGCGCCCCTGAAAGGTGCGCCACGAACTGGCCCTCGCCGACCGCGTTCGCCACGGTGAGGTCCCGCGCGGTGCTGCCGATGAGGTCGTCCGGGACCCCGAGCAAGACGAGCTCGCCCGCCCGGGCGGCCTCTGCCGGTTCCAGGAGCGCCGCGTCCGACAGGTAGCGAGCCGCGCGATCGCGCGTGGGGCCGCGCCCCGACACCGCCACGACCACGTGTCCGGCGCGACCCAGGAGCACCGCCATCGCGGTCCCGACCCTGCCGGCGCCGACCACGGAGACCTTCATGGCGCTTCGGTGCCGCGGCTCATCGGATCCACACGATGGGGCCGGTCGGCGTCGGCGCCCCCGCGGGGGGCGTCAGCGGTGTCAACCGCCCGCCTGTGAGCGTCGACAAGGTTCCTGCGTTGTCAACGATCCCGGTCCCGCCGTCGGTGTACGTGGCGAACGTCCCGCCGTTGATGGGGCCGAGGAAGCGGGGTGAGCCCTGCCCGGCGGACGGGCCGGCGTCGAGTTCGAAGATGCCCCAACGGTCCCCCAGCCGGCCCGTCACGAGCGCGATCGACGCGTCCGAGGACCACCCGAGTACGCCGTCGAGCTTGAAGGCATCGGCGGGACCGCCGTAGGCGATCGCGCCATGCATCCCGAGACCACGGAAGAACAGCCCGGCCCCCTTCCCACCGCGAGGGCGCCCGTGCGGCTGGGCGGTGGACGGCCATGACGGCGCCCCAGCGCGCCCGCTCGCGGGAACCACGAGCATGTCGGCCGCGGGCGATACCGCGGCGAGGGCATAGCCATCCAGCACGCGGTGGAACCGGCCGAGGCCCGCGAATACGATGCGTTGGCGCGGCCCGTGACGCAGCGTCAGGTACGTGCGCAAGTCGTCGCGGCCGACCGTGAGCACGTCTCCGCAGAGGCGCCGATCCACGCGCACCTCGGTTCCCGTCGGAGCGACCAGCCCCGCGTACATCACCTTGACATGCCCGCAGCCGACGCCCCCGGCTCGTCGCACGCCCGCGATGCTCTCACCCCGGGCGCCCCACGCCATCAGGTCCGCGGTGAGCAGCGGCGTCGCCTGGTCGGTAGGGTCGAGATTGCGCAGAACGCCTCCGGTGAACCGGCCATCGTCCCGGCGGGACGTGACGCCGATCCAACCGGCGCCTGCCCCGTAGGCGTTCACGAGTTCGACCGGCTCCCGGACCCGAGGGCCTTCGTGCGGATCGTTCGCCGCGAGGTCCCAGATCCACAGGCGCGACCACCCGTCGCCGTCGGCGACGGCGTAGACCAGTCGACCGGACAATCCCGTGGCGGGCGAGGCCGGAGGCGGTGTGTGCACGCGGATCCACGCGAAGGCCCCCGCGGCCACGATCGCGGCCGCCACGAAGGCCACGGCCACGGCCGCCCCTGGCGCGGTCCTGGCCGGCCCCCGCGACCGGGCGCCGTGTCGGGCATCTCGCGCGTCGTCGGCTGGCGGCGTGGAGGCAGGCGGGGCGGCGGGCGCCGGCGCGGTTCGGTCGCCCGACCTCGTCGCGCTCGTGTCGGGAAAGGTCGAGGACACGGGACGGAACAGCGTGGCGCCACAGGACGGGCAGATGCTCGCGACCGTCACACCCGCCCAGTCGCAGCGCAGGCAGAGACGCTCGACGCTCACGCGTGCACCGCGCTCACGCGCAACGGCGGAGCGAATGGACGGGCGCCCTCGAGCGCGTCGGGACCGAGGGCGAGATCAACGAGACGGCTTCCGCCGGGCAGCACGAGATCCGGATCGAGCTCCAACAGCGGCAGGACGACGAACGCGCGCTGGGTCATGAGCGGGTGGGGGATCGTGAGCGCGGGTTCGTCCAGCACCAAGGCGCCGATGAGCTCGATGTCGATGTCGAGGGTGCGTGGACCCCACGGCACGTCGCGGACCCGGCCCAGCGCCGCCTCCACCCGCTGACACGCCTCCAGGAACGCCATCGGCTCGAGCACCGTGCGCACGCGAAGGACCGCGTTCAAGAAATCCGGTTGGGGAGGACCGCCCACGGGATCGGTCTCCCAGACCCGCGACGAGGCCGCCACCGCGACCCCGACCTCCGCGTTCAGAGCGTTCACGGCGGCCTGGAGGATGCCCAGGCGGTCCCCCAGGTTCGAACCGATCCCGAGGTACGCGTCCACGACGCTGCTCAGTCCCCGCCCGCCGTGGCGGCCGCGGCGACGCCATCGATCTGCAGCCGCTCCGCCGCCCGGGGCTTGTGCACGACCGCGGTGACCTTGACGACGTGCGGCATCGCGAGCACGTCCTCGGCGATCGCCCGGGCCATGACCTCGATGAGGTCGAACGACCGCTCCCGCACCACGGCCCGGACCGCGTCCGTGATCCCTCGGTAGTCGGCGGTGGCCTCGATCGTGTCGTCCTCCACCGCCACCTCGATGTCGAGATCGACCACGAACGGCTGCGGGATCTCCTGCTCTTTGGGGCGGGCGCCATGGTGCCCGTCGGCACGGATGCCGCTCAGGAACAGTCGGGCCTCGCTCATGGGCCCGGCACCTCGTCATCGTCATCGTCGACGAACCAATCGTCCGCCTCGTCCTCCGCGAGGTCGACCCACGGCGGGCGACGCTCGAGCTGGAGCATGACCACGCCGTCCTTGCCGTCGCCGGCGTGCCCATGGGGCGCGCGCAGGTACATCGCGCGGAGGTATTCGGCGACCATCGGGGCGAGGGTCTCGGGTGCCTCATCGGGCAGGAAGTGGCCGCAGCCCGGGAGGAGACCGAGCGTGGAGGAGGCGACCGCCTCGTTCAACCGATCCGCTTCCTCGGTAGGGGCGAAGGGATCCTCCTCGCCCCACAGGATGAGGACCGGCACGCGGATGCCCGCAGGATCGGCGGGGCGGGGGGAGGCTCCGTCGCCCAGGGCCGCCCGCTGCAGGGCGGCGGGCGCGTCGGCGTACGGCCGCGCGTACGCGTCGACGAGCTCGTCGGTGATGCGCCCGTGCGCCCGTGCCCCCGTGGCCAGGATCGAGCGGATCGTGGCGTGGACGTCCTCGGTTGCCGCCCGGCGCACGAGGGCTCTCAGCCCGGCGGGAGCGGCGGGGGCCTCGAGCGGGGACGGGGCGAGCAAGACCAGGGCCGCCACGCCGGGGAGATCGATGGCCAGGAGCTGAGCCACCGCACCACCGGTCCCGTGAGCAACGACCGCGAGCCGATCGATCCCCAGATGGTCGAGCAGCTCTCGGACGTACCCGGCCTGCGCGTGGATGCCGAGCGGCAGATCCTCGGGCTTCGCGGATCCTCCGGCGCCCAGCAGGTCGGGCGCGATCACGCGCGAGCGCGCCAGCAGGGCGGGAAGGAAATGTCGCCACTGGATGGACCAGAACGGGAACCCGTGCAGCAGCAGCACAGGTGGCCCCGATCCCACATCGGTGTACGCCATCGGCCCCCCCGTGGTGTCGAATCGAGGGCGCGGGGCGGTGCCGACGAACCTGGCCGCTCCTGTTGACTCGCTCACGGTGCGGACCCTCGGGCGATCGCGTCCACGACGCGGACGACGCGCACCATCTCCTTCACGTCGTGGACGCGTACGATGTCCACGCCCTGCGTCACGCACCAGGCGACCGCCCCCGCAGTTCCCTCGACGCGGTCGACGGGATCCTCGACTCCCGTGAGCTCGCCGATGAATCGCTTGCGCGACGTCCCCACCAGCACGGGGACCCGGAGGCCGGCGAAGGTCCCCACGCCGTGGAGCAACGCGAGGTTGTGCGCGAGGTCCTTGCCGAACCCGATGCCGGGGTCCACGCAGAGCTGCGCGCGGGGGACGCCGGCGGCCACCGCAGCACCGAGTCGCGCGGCGAGGAAGTCCCGGACCTCGGCCACCACGTCCTGGTAGCGCGGCCCAAGATGCATGGTCTTGGGCTCGCCTCGCATGTGCATCAACACCAGGCCGACGCCGGTCTGCTTGGCCATCGGGAGCATCGCCGGATCCGCTGCGGCGCTCACGTCGTTCACGATGTCTGCGCCGGCCACGATGGCGTCGGCGGCGACGGCGGCATGGCGCGTATCCACGCTGATCGGGATACCGGGCGACTCCTGGCGCAGGCCGCGGATGACCGGCTGGACCCGGGCGAGCTCCTCCTCGACCGACACCGGATCCGCGCCGGGGCGCGTCGATTCGCCCCCGATGTCCAGGATGTCCGCACCGTCCGCGATCAGCTGGAGCCCGCGCTTGATGGCATCGTCGGCACCCTCGAAGCGGCCGCCGTCGGAGAACGAGTCGGGCGTGACGTTGACGATGCCCATGACGAGCGTGCGGGCCCCCGAGCGGAGGTCGCGGTCACGGCACCGCCAGATGGAGGCCTCGGCCATGTCATCCATCGTAGTCGCGCGGCTGCCGGGCCCGGCGGGACGCGTGTGGGCTAGCGATCGCGGATGTGGGTCATGGCCTCCTGACGCGTCCGCGCGTCCGTGCGGAACAAACCCCGCACGGCGGAGGTGACCGTGACGGATCCGGGCTTCTTGATCCCCCGCATGGTCATGCAGAGATGCTCCGCCTCGATCACCACGAAGACGCCGCGTGGGTCCAGCGCGCGCTCGATCGTGTTCGCGATTTCGGTGGTGAGGCGCTCTTGCACCTGCGGCTTCTTCGCGAGCACGTCCACCACTCGGGCGATCTTCGACAGCCCGGTGATCTGCCCCGCCTTGTTGGGGACATAGGCCACGTGCGCCCGCCCGCTGAACGGGATGAGGTGGTGTTCGCAAAGAGACGTGAGCGGGATGTCGCGAACCATGATCATCTCGTCGAAGTCGGCGCCCTCGACGACCGTGACCAGTCGGGTGGGGTCCTCGCCCACGCCCGCGCAGATCTCCCGATACATGCGCGCAACCCGGTGAGGCGTCTCCTTCAAGCCGCCGCGTCCCGTGTCCTCTCCGATACCTTCGAGGATGAGTCGTACGCCGTCGGCGATCTTGTCCTCGTCGAAGCGCTCGCTCACGCGGGCATCTTAGCGGCGCCGACCACGGTCAAGGCGTGGCTGCGTCGAAGATGTGGCAATCGACCCAACCGTCCGGCGTCTGGCACATCTGGTCGGAGGTGCCGCCCGGCAAGGTGAGGATGGCGTGATCCCCTCCGAGCACGAGCGCGGCGGCGACGACGATGATGATGGCGGCCAGCACCGAAGCGATCAGCACCGTGCCCACCCGTGACAGGATCCTCCACTCGTCCGTGGGCGGGCTCGTCGCGGGGATGGAGGCGTCCGTCTGGACATCGCGCATGGGAGCGGGGCGCCCCCCGGGTGCGGGTGCACAACGCTCGGGGGTCGGCCCGCCGATCCCCCCGGGGCTTCGACGCTCGCGGTCGTACGCGCGGCGTCGCCCCCCGTCGCCGAGGACGCGATAGGCGGCGGCCAGCCGTCGGAACTCGTCGTCCTTCGCGTCGGGGTGCAGATCCGGGTGATAGCGGCGCGCCAGGGTCCGATACGCATGGCGGATCGCCGCATCGGAGGCCTCCGGGGCCACTCCCAGGATCCCGTACAGATCGCGTTGTCCGATTCCGTCCATGCCCGCACGAGTGTAGAGCGGACGGGCCCGGGGCGTGAAGGGATCGGCTACGTCGGAACCAGCGCCTCGAGGGTGTCGGGGAGCGCCCGCAGGTCGGCCAGCTCCCCCGCGCGTGGCAACCGACTGGTCTCGCGGCGCCGGTTGATCCAGACGCACGGAAGGCCGAGCTGCGCGCACGGCTCGACGTCGTGGAACAACGACGCCGCGACATGCACGTGCCGCGCGCGGTCGGCCCGCGTGCCCTCGAAGAACGCCTCCCAGTGAGCGAACGCCGGTTTGTAGCTGCCGACCTCCGAAGCCACGATGCGCACGTCAACCGCGACCCCGATGGCGTCCAGCGACGCCTGGAGAAGGTCGGCGTCCGTATTCGACAAGATCCCGAGCATCCATCCCCGCCCTCGGAGCTCACGCAAGATTCCGGGCACTTCGGGGAAGACGGGCCACGCCGGCAACCCGACCGCGAGGGCATCCGATCCCCCATCGGGGATCTCGAGCGCGGCGGCCTCCGCGACGCCGGCGAGAGCCTCCGCCATCACCTGCCGATAGGCAACGCCGCGCCGGGCCTGGACGGTGGGTTCGATCTCGTGATAGTCGGCCAGGAGCAGGTCGGCGTCGGCCTCCGGCCAGAGTCGGGCCACCGTCGTGCGCACGCCGCCGAACCAGTCGACCAGGGTGCCGTAGCAGTCGAACGTGGCCCACCGCTCGTCCGTCACGATCGGCCGTCCGAGATCACGCGGGGGCGAGTCCCGGATCCCCGAGGGTGCCCGGCGACGAGGGCCGCGTCTTGGGGGTTCGCATGGCCCGACGGCTCACCGCCAGCGAGTGACCGCGCTCCTCCGACGGACGAGGCTCCCGACGCGCGACGTCGGAGAAGAACGAGACCACCTCGTCCCGATCCAGCGTCTCCTTCTCGACGAGGATCTTGGCGAGGGCATCGAGCTTGTCGCGATGCTCGCTGAGGATGTCGAGGGCGACATCGTGCGCCTCATCGATCAGCTGACGGACCTCGGTATCGATCTCGAACGCGACCGCGTCCGAGTAGTCCGGTGTGGATCCCCAGTCGCGGCCGAGGAAGACCTCGCCTTGCTTCACGCCGAGCGTCCGCGGACCGATGATGTCGGACATCCCGTACTCGGTCACCATCTGCCGGGCGACCTTTGTGGCGCGCTCGATGTCGTTCCCGGCGCCCGTGGTGACGTCGCCCGCCACGATCTCCTCGGCGACGCGCCCGCCCATCAGCATGGCGAGCTCGTCGCGCAGCTGCTCGCGCGTCATCAGGAACTTGTCCTGCTCGGGAAGCGTGAGGGTGTAGCCGAGTGCGCGCCCCCGCGGGATGACCGTGATCTTGTGGACCTCGTCGGTGTTCGGCAAGACATGGGCGACCATGGCGTGTCCCCCTTCGTGATACGCGATCAACCGCCGTTCCTGCTCGTCCATGACCCTCGTCTTGCGCTCGGGACCCGCCATCACCCGGTCGACGGCCTCCTCGATCTCCGCCATCGTGATCGCCCGCTTGTTCCGACGCGCGGCCAGCAGCGCCGCCTCGTTGATCGCGTTGGCGAGATCTGCCCCCGTGAATCCGGGCGTGCGCCGCGCGAGCACGTCGAGGTCGACGCTTCGGTCGAACGGCTTGCCTTTCGCGTGGACGCGCAGGATCGCCTTGCGCCCTTCCAGGTCTGGTCGGTCGATCATGACCTGGCGGTCGAAGCGGCCGGGACGCAGCAACGCCGGGTCCAAGATGTCGGGTCGGTTGGTCGCCGCCATGAGGATCACCGTGCTGCGCTGGTCGAACCCGTCCATCTCGACCAGGAGTTGGTTCAGCGTCTGCTCGCGCTCGTCGTGACCGCCGCCCATCCCGGTGCCGCGCTGGCGCCCCACCGCGTCGATCTCGTCGATGAACACGATGGCGGGTGCGCTGGCCTTGGCCTGCTCGAAGAGGTCGCGCACGCGTGCCGCCCCGACCCCGACGAACATCTCGACGAAGTCCGACCCGCTGATCTGGAAGAACGGAGCGCCTGCCTCACCCGCCACCGCGCGGGCGAGCAGGGTCTTGCCCGTCCCGGGAGGGCCGAACAGCAGCACGCCGCGCGGGATCTTCGCTCCCATCGCCTGGAACTTCGACGGGTCTTGGAGGAAGTCCTTGATCTCCTCGAGTTCCTCGACGGCTTCGTCGACCCCCGCCACGTCGGCGAACGTGGTCTGCGGCTGATCCTTGTTCACCACCTTGTGCTTGCTCCGCCCGAACTGCATGACCCGGCCGCCCCCCGCCTGCGTCCGCTGCATGAACCAGAACAGGAGGCCGCCGATGAGGATCACAGGCAGGAGGACCGTGATGAACGTGCTGATCCACTGGTTGGGGCGCTGCGCGTCCGTGGAGTTGGGCACGCCGGCCTTGTCCAGCTGGGCCTGTAACTCATCGGCGTACTCGGCGAGATACGTGGTCGTGTAGCTGGTCCCGTCCTGCAGCTTCCCCGCCACCTTCTGGTCGCCCTCCAGGATCTGCGCGGTCGCCACCTTGCCGTCCGCGAGCTGCTGCTGGAAATCCGAGAACTTCAGATCCGTGGTCGAGCCCGAGCGACTCATGAAGGAGAGCACGAGGAGGAAGACCAGGGTCCCCACGATGATCCAGATGGTCGGGGCTCTGCCGACTCGCGACAGGGGCGAACGCGGCGGTGTGCTGCTCAGGGGGGCCTCCTTGCCCTGGGCGCGCGTGACGGTCGGTGGCGCAGATGCGTCGGGCCGAACGCGCGCGGCGCCCGAGCCCAAGCGATGGTAACACCGGTCCTCGCGACGGCTGCCGCTCAGCGGATGCCGGTATCGACGCTCAGCTCTACCGACGTGTAGGCGCCCGCCATGACGCTCAGGCGGCGCAGCTTCGTGGTGGGCGGACCCTCGGGGGTGACGGGCGTGATGAAGTAGCCGCCCGGCGGCAGGTCCATCTTGAACACGCCCGCCTTATCGGTTGCGACCGTTCCCCGCACGGTGACGCCGTCGAGCCCGAGCGCCCGCACGGTCCCCTGCCAAGGCCGCGGGGGGCAGGGCGACCCGGCTCGGGCCACGGGACACGTCGGCCCGTACGTGACGGTCCCCTCCACGCCCGACTGGGCGGCGGGCGCCTGCGCCGGGCTCCGGCAGGCACCGAGCATCAGGGTGGCCACGACGATCATCGACATGAACCGCGCGAACATGGGAGCTTGGACGTCGAACGACACGCCGAAGGTTTCCCGGCCCCGGCTCACCGTCCGCCGTATGCCTCGGGGCGGAGCGTACCGACGTAGGGAAGATTGCGGTACCGCTCCGAATAGTCGAGACCGTAGCCCACCACGAACTCATTCGGGATGTCGAACCCCACGTACCGCAGGTCGAGTTCGACCTGCTGGATCCCCTTCTTGCGCAACAAAGCGGCCACCTCCAACGTGCGGGGCTTCCTGCCGGCGAGGTTCTTCAGCAGGTATTTGAGCGTGAGACCCGAGTCCACGATGTCCTCGACCAGCAGAACGTCGCGCCCGTCCAGATCGTGGTCGAGATCCTTCATGATCCGCACCACCCCGGAGGTCTTGGTGGCGGCGCCATAGGACGAGACGGCCATGAAGTCGAACTCCAGCGGCAGGGCGATGGTGCGCGCGAGGTCCGCCATCACCACGAACGCGCCTTTGAGCACGCCCACCAGGAGCAATGAAGCGCCTGCGTAGTCCTCGGTGATGCGCGCGCCCATCTCCGCGAGCTTCGCCTGGATCTCCGATTCAGAGATCAGCACCTGCTCGATGTCGGGGGCGTAGACATCCACTAAGGCCCGGAGTCTAACGAGGCCACGAGGTGCACGAGCGTGCGACCGCGCCGCGCCTGCACGCCGCCGGAAAGATCGCGCTTTCGGCCCGACCGCCCGCCTGCAAGATCCAAGATCGCTTCGACATCGGCACGCGTGCAGACGCCCCCGCACACGTACACGGCCTGAGCCGCCGCCCGTGCCGACAGCGCGCGCGGGAGGTCGAGCAAACCCACGGCGTGAAGGTCGGCTCCCTCGAGGGTGTGGGTGACCACGTACTCCGCGGCCACGCTTGCCTGTCGGGCGAGCTCGTCGGCATCCTCCGCGAGCACCGCCGCGGTCCGCGCGAGCGGCTCCCGGAGGCCGCGGCCGAGCGCCCGTTCGAGCGCCGGCATCCCGTCCAGTCGCAGGGCGTTCCGCAGGAATCGCCGGTCGTCGTTGGTCGGATCGCGGCGGGGGCGGAGCCCGAGCGAGCGGCAGAACGCCATGACCTCGGTCCGCGTCACGTCGAGGAGCGGATCGACCCAGGGGCCCGACGCGTACCGGATGCCGGCGAGGCCGCCGAGTCCGGACCCGGTGAGGAGGTTCAGCAACACCGTCTCGGCTTGGTCGTCCCGCGTGTGACCCAGTGCGATGCCACCCGCATCGAGGTCCCGCGCGAATCGAGCGAGCGCCCCCCTGCGGACGTCTCGCGCCCAAGCCTCCACGGACGCTCCCGGCGCCGGCCCGCTCGAGGCGACGTGGAGATGGAAGGGCAACCCGAGCCGGCCCGCCCGACGGCGGACGTACGCCGCGTCCACCGCGGAGCCCGGGCGCAATCGGTGGTCAACATGCGCGACGGCGAGGCGATATCCGAAGAGCCTGCGGAGCCGGGCGAGCGACTCGAGCAAGCACATCGAATCCGGACCTCCCGACACCGCGACGAGCACGGTGCGACCGGGGATGAAGAGGTCGTGCGCGCGGGCCGTGAGGGTCACCCGTTCCAGGACCCGGGCCACCGCCGGAGGACGGCGCACGGGCTATCCCTCGATGCGGGTGAGCCAGCGGTCCGGCTCGGCGATCTCCTCGACGGAGGGGAGCCGGTCGGAGGAACGCCACACCTGATTGAACGTCTCCATGCCCGCTCGGGACACGACCTCCCGAACGAAACGCTCCCCGATGTCGTACTGCTTGATCTTCTGGTCGAAGCCGATCGCGCGTTGCAGCGTCCGCTCCGCGACGTTCGAGCGACGGCGCGCGGCCAGCGACCGGCGCATCCGATCGACGTCCGCGACGTGCTCGCGCGCCACCTCGTTCATGACGTACGAGGCGTGCCCTTCCAGCAAGGCCATCATCCCCTGCATCCGCACGAAGAGCTCGCGCTGGTCGGGACTGAGCAGGAGGAACACCCCGCCCATCCCGCGCACGTCGGCGCCCGCCCGAGCCTCTTCGGCGGCGCGCTTCAGCTGATCCATCAGCTCCCGCGAATCCAGAGAGATCGAGGCGATGTAGGTGTCGACCAGTCCCGCGAGGTAGGCCTTCAGCCACGGCGCGGCTCCGAACTGCACCCGGTGCGTCACCTCGTGGATCGCGATCCAGAGCCGGAAGTCGCGCTGCGGGAGCGAGAACTGTCGCTCGACCTCCGCGACGTTGGGCCCGACGAAGTACAAGAGCCCCTCGTCATCGGGTGGCAAGAAGACGTCGTACTGGCCCAGCACGCGACGCGCGACGTAGCCGAACAGCGCACCCGCCTGCGCGCCCATCGCCTTGCGCTTGTACTCTGCGCGATGTTTCTGGTCGGCGAGCACGCGCTCCGCGAGCGGCTCCAACAGGCGCTGGACGCCGTTGAGGTTCTGGCGCATCCATTCGCTGCGCGCCATGACCCAGGCGCGGGACCGGAACCCACCGACCTCCAGCCCGCAGAACGTCTTGATCAGATCCTCCGCGTGCGGCACCAGTTCGGCGAAGTCTTCGCGCATCCGCGCCCGCTCCACGGCCGGAACGCCCGGCCCCGGCCCCGAGACCTTGCGACCGATCTGCAGCGCCGTGTCCCAGTCGGCGAGTCGGGCCGCCGCCGAGCCCATGGACCAGTCGACGTGAGCGGCGGCGTCCATAGGAGGCGCGAGGCTCAGGCCCCGCCCGCCGCCTTCTTCTTGGCCGCGATCATGCCCGCTCGCTTCGCCTTACCTTCGGCGATGCGGCGGTCCGTGCCGGCGGCGAGGAGCTCCTCGAGGGTCGCGTCGAAGACCTCCTGGTCCAAGACAACCTCGACACGCTCGGCGGGGGCGGCGGACGGCGCGGGGGCCGGGGCCGCTTCGGCGGCCGGTGCCTGGGCGGTGTCCGCGGCGGCGGGGGCGGGGCTTGCCGGCGCTGCAGCGGCCGGGGCGGGCGCCGCGGCGGGGGCGGGCAGCGACGGGACGGCCACCGCGCTGGGGATGGCGGGGGGAGCTACGAGGACCGGGCTCGCCTGGGAAAGATCGACGTTGCGCCTGGGAAGTTCCTGCCCCAGCCACACTCGATCCGCGCGCACGACCTTCAACGACTCCTCGTCCTTGGCGAAATGGGGCGCGTATCGCAGATACAGGAACACGACCATCACGGCCACGACCAGCCCGAGCAGACCGAGCAGCGCCGCGAAACTCGTGTGGATCCCGAACGGTGTGATCGGCCCCGATCCCGCCGGATTCTCGACCGGCGTGGTCGAAGGATTCACGGGGGTCTGGGCCCATGCAGCGGACGACGTCAGAACGAGGATCGAGGCGGAACCCATCAGGACGGCGAGAGATCGGCGACGGATCTTCATCGCGGCGGAGTCTAGCAATAGCACGAGACCCTTCGGAGCGATCACGAACGAGCCGGAGGTGGGATTCGAACCCACGACCTACCACTTACGAGGCGGTTGCTCTGCCCCTGAGCTACTCCGGCGGGGGTGGGCCAGCGTATCAAGGGCCTCATCGGGGGTGGTGTCAGCACCCCGCAGAGGTGGCGAAGGAACGCATCTCGTCCACTGGCGCCCACCCTTCCTCAGATCCCCGCTACCCGTCATGATGCGCGCATGAGTCGTGCATCCGCACCCGAGGTGATGGGCCCCGTCGACCGCGTGATGGTCGGCACGGATCGATCGGAGACCGCCGAACGCGCCGTGCGGTGGGCGGCGGAATTCGCCGAGCGCTTCGGCGCCGAACTGCACGTCGTGCAGGTCGTGCTGCCCCAGAACCCCGGGGTGACCCAGTACGGCGCGGCCGAAGGCACGCGTGCGGCCGATGAGCTCGAGCACCATGCCCGAGCGATCGCCGGCGACCGCGGACACGCGCACGTCGTGATCGCCGACGATCCCGCCATGGCCATCGTGAGCGCGGCCGAATCTCAGGCCATCGACGTGCTGGTGGTGGGCAACGCCGGCATGGCCGGCCGCAAGGAGTTCCTGCTCGGGAACGTCCCCAACCGCATCAGCCACAACGCCCGCTGCACCGTGATCATCGTGAACACGATCGGCGCCAACGGCAAACCGGGAACCGCGGGCTCTCCCCGCCCCACCGTGATCCGCAGCAGCGTGGAGGACCGCCAGAGCGTGCAACCGCGTCTCACGGCCCGCGGTTCCCACATCGCCGCCGTCTTCGCCAGACACGGGGCCAAGGAACTGTTCGGGCGAGCCGACGACGAGGGCTCGGTGGGGCGAGCGCGGCAGGCCAAGCGTCTGCGATCGGCACTCGAGGAGCTGGGTCCGACGTTCGCCAAGCTCGGCCAGGTGCTGTCGACCCGTCCCGATCTGCTGCCGCCTGAGTTCATCGAGGAGCTCGCCACCCTGCAAGACCACGTCACGCCGTTGTCCGAAGCCTCCGTCGTCGAGGTGATGGAACAGGAGCTCGGCGTTCCGTGGGAGGACGTGTTCGTATCCATCGATCCGAAACCGCTGGCCGCGGGCACGATCGCGGAGGTCCACCGCGCCACGCTCGCGAACCACGAACGCGTGGTGGTGAAGGTTCAGCGACCCAACGCCCGCGAGGAGATCGAGCAAGACCTGGCCCTGCTCGAGCTCTTCGCCGAGAAGGTGAGCGCCCGGCCCGGCTTGAACCAGGTGATCGACATGGGCGCGGTGTTCGAGCACCTCTCCTCGTCCCTACACCGCGAGTTGGACTTCCGTCAGGAGGCTGCCAACATCGAGCGGATGCGCGGGGTGATCGAGAGCTTCCCGCGGCTCGACGTTCCCGATGTCCACGGGGAGCTGTCCACGTCACGCCTGCTCGTGATGCAGGAGATCCAGGGGATCCCGATCGCGCAGGCGCCCGAGGGTATGGCGCGGAGCGAGGCGGCGCGCCAGCTCCTGGAGAGCTACTACAAGCAGATCCTGGTCGACGGCTTCTTCCACGCCGACCCGCATCCCGGCAACCTCATGTGGTGGAACGACCGGATCTACTTCCTCGACTTCGGGATGGTGGGCGAGGTCGGCGCGCAGATGCGTGAGCAGCTGATGCTGCTGCTCATGGCGTTCTGGCAGTCCGACGTGGGATTCCTCACGGACGTCACGTTGATGTTGGCGGGCGCGATCGACCGCAACGACCTGGACGTCGACGCGTTCCAGGCCGAGATCGGCGAGCTGATGGCGCGGTACCGCACGGCCAACCTCGCGGACATCCAACTCGGGCCGATCTTGCAAGAGATGACCGAGATCTCGCTGCGCCACGGCGTGCCCCTCCCGGCGTCCCTGACCCTCACAGGCAAGGCCCTCGCGCAGATGCAGCTCGCCACGGCCGCGCTGGACCCGGACCTGGACCCGTTCGACGTGGCCGGTTCGTTCCTGATGCGGAGCGTCTTCAAGGAGATGGGCGGCAAGCTCGACCCCAAGGCGCTCTTCTATCAAACACAGAAGTTCAAGGTCCGCGGCATGCGCGTGATCGAGGCCGTCGAGCGGCTGATCGGCGCGCGCCCGGGCCAGAAGCTCGAGGTCAACTTCCGCGCGACCTCCCTGGAGGCCACGATCCGGCGAGCCGGCCGTCGCTTGGCGCTCGCATTGACGGCCGGCGCGGCGGTGCTGGCGAGCGGCCTGACCGCCGTTTCGGACAAAGCCCCCACATGGGTCCCCGTCGCGTTCGGCGTGGCCGGCGCCGCCCTCACGCTGGCCATGCTCGTGGACGTCATCCGCAAGCATTGAACCGCAGGCTATAGCTCCGGCTCGAAGTCGATGTCGCCGCCCTTGGTGGTGATCGACGTGGTCTCCGCCGCCGACGGATGCTTCGGATCGCCGCCCTCCTTGCGGATCCCGCGCATCACGATCCTCTCCAGGGCCCAGGCCATGATCGCCATCAGGAACCCCACCGATGCACGTTCGACCTTGCGGAACAAGGTCTTCGGCCGCGTGGACGTTGGGGCCGGCATCAGACGGCCGCCGCCCGCTGGATGGGGATCCGACCGCGCACGATCGTCCCTTCGCCGTGCGATGAAGACACCTCCACGTGGCCCTCCAGCGCCGCGAGCCGGTCGGCCATCCCTTGCAACCCTGTTCCGTACCCGGTGGCAGCCGGATCGAACCCCTGCCCGTCATCGTGCGCCTCGAAGGTCAACATCCCGCCATCCTCGCGCAACTCGATCCAGGCGCGCGAGGCGCCGGCGTACTTCGCGACGTTCTGCAGCGCTTCGAGGACCGAGAAGTACACGGCCGCCTCGGTCTCCTGCGGGTAGCGGCCGATCCCCTCCGCCTCGACGTCCACCGGGACCGGAACCTTGCGCGCCTGGGCCCGGAGGGCGTCGGCGAGCCCCTGGTCGGCGAGCAGCGGGGGGTAGATCCCGCGGGCGAGGTCGCGAAGGTCCTCGAGTGCCCGCTGGGTCTCGGCCTCGATCTGTTCCAGCATGGCGGCCGCCGCATCCGGATCGCGCGTGGCGAGTTGCCGTGCGAGCCGCGCCTTCACCGCCAGCGCCACCAGTTGCTGCTGCGCGCCATCGTGGATGTTGCGTTCGAGCTTCCTGCGCTCCTCGTCCTGGGCGGCAACCAGCCGTCGGCGGGAGCTCCGAAGGTCCTCCAGCAGCCGGACGTTGCGCAACACGAGCCCGGCGTGCGCTGCCAGGTCGGCCATCAACTTCTCCTTGCCCGGGTCCATCGGGTCGTTGGCCGGCATGGCCACGGACAGCGCCCCGAGGGGCTCGCCTCGGTGTCGAACGTCGGTGCGGATGCTGTCGGGCCGCGTAGGGTCGGGGTCGTCCACAGGCCAGGTAGCCACGATACGCAACGCGCCGCCCTCCAGGAGCCATACGCGGGCGCGGTCTGCCCCCAGGCCCTCGCCGAGCACCTGGGCGGTCCGCGGCAGCACGTCGTCCGCGGCGTAGGTCTCAGAGAGCTGTTCGCCGAACTCCGATAGCACCTCGTACGGCGTGGCTCGCTTGCCGAACACGACCCGGTCGGCGAAGCGTCGGGCGCGGACGAGCACGGGTTGGAACAGCACGGCGGCGAGCATCGCGGCGCCGAACGAAAGGACCGGTGTCGAGCGGGCGCCGACGACGGCGCCCACGCCCCCGACGACCAAGGCGTAGACGGCGGCGAAGAAGGCGACGATCACGCCGGCCACCACCGCCTTGCGGATCACGACGTCGATGTCGAAGAGGCGATAGCGCAGGATCGCGAACCCGATCCCGATGGGGACGGCGGCATATCCGGCGAACGTCACGACCCCGACCCAAACCTGGGAGTCGGTAGGCCCGGCGGCCGGCCAGAAGATCGACGCCACGAAACTGAGGAGCCAAACCGTCAAGAACACGAGGCCTCCCGCGGCGATCCACCGGATCTGCCGCCGTTCCTCTGGCCCGGCCTGACGGGATCGAACCACGAGGGAGGCGATGGAGGCGACGATGCAGCCGGCCAGAAGGAGCAGCCCGACCAGGCCGGCGATGGCGAGCCCGGCGTTCGGCACCGGGTTGCCCACGACGCTCGGATCGAAGAGGAACCCCACGACCGTCAGCACCATCGCGAGGGTTGACAGTCGCGATACCAGCCGCCATCGGGGCGAGGGCAGCTCGCCGTTCGGGAGCCGGAGCAGCAGGTGGGTCCCCATGAGCCCGAAAGGGATGACCCACGCACCGGAGGTGAGCCACGCGATGGTGGAGCCGTCCTGGGTGGGAGGGGAGACCCCGACGCTCCAGGTCGCGCCGATGATGAGCATCAGCCATCCCGCGGGATGGTCCGGGCGTCGGAGCGCCACGACGAATCCCACGAGCGAAAACGCGGCCGCGGGCGGGAACAGGGCCCACTGCGAGATGGCGACGCTCAGCGGCACGGAGCCGTTCGAGAGATCGCGGATCAGATAGGCGGAACCCACGACCATGACCGCGACGCTCAAGCAGAACACGCCCCACGCGAGGGACCGACGCAACCCGCCCCGCGCGAGAGCCGCGTTTGCGGCCGTGGATTCGCTCAAGACGTCACCCCTTCCATCGCGTCCATGGCGACATCAACCCGGCCCATCAGGGTCGTGCCCCGGCCCGGTGCACTCTTCAGAGTCACGGTTCCGTCCAGCGCGGCCATCCGATCGGCTATGCCGCGCAGCCCGCTCCCGGACCCGCTGAAGGAGGGGTCGAACCCGCTCCCTTCGTCGCAGACCCGGAACTCCAGGCTGCCCGGTGTTCCGACGAGCGTGACGGTCGCGGACGTCACACACGCGTATTTCGCCACGTTCTGCAGAGCCTCGAGCACGCAGAAGTAGACGGCGGCCTCAACCTCTTGGGGGAACCGGCCGACGTCCTCCGCCTGGAATCCAACGCCGAGAGTCGACTTGCGCGCCTGGGCTTGGAGCGCCGCTACCAATCCTTTGTCCGCGAGCAGCGGCGGATAGATCCCCCGGGCCAGATCCCGGAGGTCTTCGAGCGCTTCGTGGGTCTCCGACTGGAGGTCTCCCATGAGATCGTGCGCGGCCGATGGGTCGCGGTTGAATAGCGAGTCCGCGAGCTTCAGCTTCACGGCGAGGGCCACGAGCTGCTGCTGCGCGCCGTCGTGGATGTTGCGCTCCAACCGGCGGCGTTCTTCATCCTGCGCGGTTACGATCCGGCGCTGCGCCGCCTTGAGGTTATCGAGGTGCGACCTGAGCTCCTCAGTCAGGCGCACGTTGCGCAGCACGAGCCCGGCCTGCGCGGCGAGGCCGGCGATGAGCTTCTCGTCGGCCGGCGACACGGGGTCGTTCGCGGGCTTGCGCACCGCCAACGCGCCAAGGACGTCGCCCGCGTGTTCCACGGCACACACGCGGTCCATATCGGGGATGGCGGCCGGCCGGCCGTTCGACACCGCGACGGGATCGGCAGCCGCCGCTCCCTCAGGCCAGGCGGCCACCTGCCGAAGCTCAGCGCCCACCGTTAGCCACACGTCGCTCCGCTCGGCACCGATGCCCTCGCCGAGCACCCGCGCCATGCGCGGCAGGACATCCACCTCCGCGTAGGCCTCCCCCACCCGCTCGGAGAAGTCGGTAAGGACCTCGTACGGGGTCGCCCGCCTCCCGTACACGACCCGGTTCGCGAACCGATTGAGCCGTTCGCGCACGGGCTGGAAGGTCACCGCCACGATCACGGCAGCGACCATCGTGAGGAAGGAGCTCCCCCTTCCCAGCCAGGTTCCGACCCCAACGACGAGCCCCAGGTACACGGCCGTGGCGAACAGGGCAAGCGTCGCGTACAACACGGTCTTCTTCACGACGACGTCCAGGTCGTACAGACGGTAGCGGAGTACGGCGATCCCGATCGACATCGGGAACGCCACGTAGCCCAGCCCGCCGATGAATCCGTTCAGGACCGGATCCGATCCGAACGCCTCGCTGAGGAAGATGAGCACGAGTGCGCTGAGGAACCCGAACGCCACCCACTTGATCTGCTGGCGCTCGACCCCCGATGACCGGCGGAACCGTTGGAAGAGGGAGAACAGCGTCAGCGCCAGGAGGCCCGGAAAGAGGATGGCGACGACTGGGTCGAGGCTGGGCAGATCTCCCACCGCTTGCACATAGAACGGGTTCGCGACCCCGACGTCGCCCGATCCCGTGATCGTCTGTTGCCCGAGTATCAGCGAGAGGACGAGGAGCAGGAGGAACGACAGCACGGACCAGACGTACAGGCGCCACGGAGGCGAAGGCAACCGGCCGTCCGGGAAGAATAAGGGCAGGAAGAAGACGACCGGCATGATGCCCAGGGCCCAGCCGAACCCGCTCAGCAGCCCGACCGATACCGTGAGGGGCCCCACGTATCCGTGGATGACGAGCCACGTGGTTGCCTCCGAGGAAGCGAACGCCAGGCCCGTGAGCACCGCGCACCATATGAGGAAGAGGCCGATCATGTTGCGACGATCCCGGCTGGCGATCAACGCCCCGACGATGGCGAACATGAAGAACGCCACGATGTAGGAGACCTGCCCAACGAAGGGCTCGTCGTTCACGGCCACGAGGATCGATCCGACGGTCGCCAGAAAGACGAACAGACCGACGAATAGCCACGGCCAGCGGGCGGGATGCGGCGGCGCGGTCGTCTCAGCGCTAGTGGACATGGACACGGAACACCTCGACCGGCTCCTCGCGGCCCTTCACGTGACGAGGGCCGATGGACTCACAGGCGACGTCCGGTGCGGCGGCGACGGTGCTGGCAGCAGCAACGATCTCGCCGCCCTCCGCCTCCGACTGCAGGCGCGAGGCCACGTTCACGGCGTCGCCCACCACGGTGTACTCCAGGCGCCCGCCGCCTCCGACGGTCCCGGCGATCACGAGGCCGGTGTTCACGCCGATCCCCACCCCGAGCGTTGGGAGACCCTCCACACCCCACCCCTGCTCGTTCAGCTCGGATTGCCGTTCCTGCATGGAGATGGCGCACCGCAGGGCGAGGACGGCGTGGTCGGGCTGGGGTTCCGGCGCCCCGAAGATCGCCATCACCGCGTCGCCCTGGAACTTGTCGATCATGCCGCCGTGGCCGGCGACCACCTCGGCCATCGCGGACAGATGCTTGCCCACCACGCCGGCCACGTCGCGAGCACCGAGCCGCTCGGCGATGGTGGAGAAGCCGCGGATGTCGGAGAACAGGACGGTCACCTCGACCTCCTGCGGCTCGATGGGAGCGTCGGGATGCGCGGCAAGTCGCTCCGCCAGCTGGCTCGGCACGAACGACGCCAGCGTCCTGCGTGACGCGGTCTGCTCGACCACGGCCGCATGCAACCGCTTGAACTCGTCCACGAGACCGGCGTTCCCGTCCCCGCCCGCCATGCGGCTAAACAGCTCGGTCACCTGCCGGTCCACGGCCTCCTGGGTGGTGTCAAGCGTGGCCGCCATCTCCTCGTACCCCAGCCCTTTCGCCATCATGTCCAGCAGCGCACGATCGGTGGCCTCCGTGTCATCGCGCCCGGAGAGCCGCTCGGCGATCAGCGGATCGACGGTCGAACCGCCCGCGTGAACCTCGCGGATGGCGCGCACGAGCTCGTCGCCCTGGGCGATCCGGTCCTTCAGCAGGTACGCGAGCCCGCTCCGGCCCTTTCCCAGCAGCGCGAGGGCGTATTCCTCGTCGTCGTGAGCCGACAGCACCACCACGCCGGTGTCGGGATGGGCGTCGCGGATCTCGTGCGCGCAGTCGATCCCTTCGAGCTGGAACGAGGGGGGCATCTTGATATCGGTGACCACGACGTCTGGCACGTGCTCGGAGGCCGTCGCCAAGAGGGAGGGCGCGTCGGCGGCCACGCCCACCACTTCGATGTCGTCGTACGAATCGAGCAGCGCGCGAACGCCCTCGCGCACGAGGACGTTGTCCTCACCCAGGACGACCCGGATGACGCTCAAGCCGCGTGCTCCTTCCGCGGGATGTGCCCGTGTACCATCCGCGCATGATCCGAGTGGTGTTCGCGGAGGATAACTACCTGGTGCGGGAAGGGACAGCGGCGCTCTTGGCGACCTGCGACGACATCGACCTCGTGGCGATGGCCGCCGACCGCGACGAGTTGCTCGCCGCCGTGGAGGACCACACGCCAGACGCCGTTCTGACCGACATCCGCATGCCTCCGACCAACACCAACGAGGGCATCGAGGCGGCCAAACGGATACGCGCGGACCACCCCAGCGTCGGCGTCGTGGTGCTCTCTCAATTCGCGGAGGAGGAGTACGCGTACGAGCTCCTGAAGGACGGCGCCGCAGGGCTCGGCTACCTCCTGAAAGAGCGCGTCGCCGACATCGACGAGTTGATCCGCGCGCTCGAGGAGGTCAGCCGGGGCGGGAGCGTCCTCGACCCGAAGGTCGTCGAGGAACTCGTCGCTGCCAAGGACCGGATGGCGCATTCCCCACTGGCAACGCTCACGGAGCGCGAGCGGGAGGTCCTCTCCCACATGGCGCAGGGGGAGAACAACGCGGCCATCGCCAAGTCGCTGTTCCTCACCGAACGCGCCGTGGAGAAGCACATCAACTCGTTGTTCCACAAGCTCGACCTCACCGAGGAACCCGACGTGCACCGCCGCGTGATGGCGGTGCTCGCGTTCCTCCGTGAGACCGATCAGGGGTAGCGCTCGCACTACTGCGCTCTCCTCGTGTCGACCACGAACACGCTGCAAGGCGAATGCCGCAGGACCAGGTTGGGGATGCTGTCGCGCACCCGCCAGCGGCCGCCGTGCGCCCCCCGGTTGCCTACCACGATGGTGTCGGCGGCCTCATCTGCCGCCACCTGGCAGATCCGCTCGGCGGGATCGCCACGTTCGGTCCGGATCGACGTCGAGACCCCCTCGAACCGACGAGCGAGTCCCGCGAGGTAGCTCTCGGGGTTGGCTGCCTTCCCCGGATCGACGACGGACAGGAGGCCATCTGCCGGCGCCACGTAGAGCACGAGGAGCTCGGCGCCGCGCGCCCGAGCCAGTTCGGCGGCATCTTGAACGGCCAGGTCCGCCGAGGCCGTGGTGTCGGTGCCGACCAGGATCTTCTTCATGAGGTGCCTCCTTCTCGCCCGTGCGACCCACCGTAGGCGCCGTGACCAGCCGGAACGACCCGGCCGCCACCACGGTTGGCGGGGGGTGCCAGCACCCGGAGGCGGGGAAGGTTCCTCGCCGGGAATCGGGGGGAACTCCCCCTCGCTCCGACCGGCCGCAGGCACGACAATCCCTCCATGGCGATGACCAGGTCCATGGCGCCCGCGAACAGACGCGGCAACGAAGGGACCGCATGAACGCGCGCACCTCCAACCGGGCCGCGTGGATCATCGCGGGGATCGCGTGTCTGATCTGCGTCGCGAGCCTCTACCTCTACGGGATCTCGCTCCGCGCCCCCATGCCACCACAGTCGTTCGGCTTCCGAGGGTTCCCCGTGCTGCTGGCGCTGGAGTTCGCCGTGACGGGCGTGATCCTCGTACGCGCGCGGCCCTCGAATCCGATCGGGTGGCTCTGCCTGGGCGGGGCCCTGGCGACGAGCCTCCAGGCGCTGGATGAGGCGTGGGGCCCTGTGGGCCGTCGGGATCCACGGGAGCGCTTCGATCTCCGCGCGGATCGTGGCCACCGCCTCCGACTGGGTGTGGTACCTGGGGCTCGGGTCACTGGCGCTCGCCATGGCGCTGTTCCCCGACGGACGCCCGTCTCCCGCCGCTGGGGCCGATGGATCGGCCTGTGCGTGGCCGGGGCGCTCGTCACCGTCGTTTCCGGGATCCTCACCGACAAGCCCCTGATCTACGAGGGCACGGAGAACCCCTTAGGCATCGCAGGGATGTACTACGCAACGACCGTCGGAAGCATCTTCTTCTTCATGCTGCTGCTCACCGCGCTGGCCAGTCTGGTCGTCCGCCTGCGCCGCGCCACGCGCGACGAGCGCGAGCAGATGCGCTGGATCGCGTTCTCGGTGGCCGTGGTCGTGGTCTCGTTCACCGCGTACTTCATCGCGTACGCGATGGCAGGCGGCGGCAAGGTGGCCGCCAACATCCTCGAGGCCGTGATCGTCTTCGGCGCCATGACGATCCCCGTCGCGATCGCCGTCGGGATATTGAAGTACCGCCTGTACGACATCGACGTCGTCATCTCGAAGACGCTCGTCTACGGCGTGCTCGCGATGCTGATCGCTCTCGTCTACGTCGCGATCGTGGCCGGCGTGGGCGCGCTGGTGGGCTCGGGGACCAGCCCCGTGCTCTCCGCCGCGGCCGTTGCGGTGATCGCCGTCGCGTTCCAACCGGTCCGACGACGACTGCAACGGGTCGCCAGTCGGCTCGTCTACGGGGAGCGGGCGACCCCTCATCAGGTGCTCTCGGAGTTCGCAGAGCGCCTCTCCGGCTCGTACTCCATGGAGGACGTGCTGCCCCGGCTCACGCGACTCTTGGCCGACGGGACCGGGGCGAGCGAGGTTAGCGTCTGGCTCCGCGCGGGTCGCGACCTCAGGGCCGCGGCCGCTTGGCCGGAAGAAGCGCTGGAGACAAGTGACCGATGACGGCGCCGGGTTCGATCCGTCCTCCACGTCCCACGGGACCGGCTTGCAGGGCATGGCCGACCGACTGGCGGCACTCGATGGCGAGGTCCGGGTCATGAGCGGCGCGGGGCAGGGCATCACGGTGGAGGGAACGCTTCCGACCGAGGTGGTCACGTGAACGCTCGCGACACGCGGCGGGCCGCTTGGACCATCTTCGGCACGACCGCGGTCTTGAGCGTGACGGCTTCCGTCCTCGGATGGAAGGACCAAGGCGTGGCGCCCCTGATCCCGATCCTCGTCGCGGGCCTGGGAACGCTGATCCTCGTGCGCTCAGGCAACCGGCTGGGGTGGCTCTTCGATATAGCCGCTGCAGGCGCTCTCCTATCGGTCGCTTCGGAGACCTACCTCTATCTGCATGCGACCACCATGCGGTGGCTCCCTGGTGCGGGTTACGCGGCTGTCCTCTATCAAGTCGCAGACGTGTTCGTCGTGGTCGCCTTCGCCCTCGTGTTGCTGTGGTTCCCCACCGGGCGCCCGCCGTCGAAGCGGTGGGAACCTATCGCCTGGCTCATCATGGTCTCGGCGGCCCTGGCCGTGCTCAGCTCTTTGCTGCGCCCGGGAACCACGGATGCCAACTTCGGCGAGGACATCGTGAACCCTCTCGGCGTGCCATCGCTGGCGAGGGTCGCGTCGGTGCTCGGCCAGCTCGCGGCCATCGGCTTCCTCGTGGGAGCGATCGCGTGCGTCGTCTCCGTCATCATTCGCTTCCGTAGGTCGAGGGGCGAGGAGCGACAGCAGTTGCGCTGGCTGGTTGCCGTGAGCGCCCTGGCGACCATCTTCTTCGGCCTGGCGTGGCTCAACGCGGCAGGCCCTGCACCCGACTGGATCGGTGCCATCGGCTGGATCGGCTTCATCCTGAGCATCGCCTTGGGGATCCCGGCGGCGGTCACCATCGCGGTCCTTAGGTACCACCTCTACGACATCGATCTCGTGATCTCGAAGACCATCGTGTACGCGATCCTGGTGGTCTTCATCGGGGCCGTATACGTGGCGATCGTGGTGGGTATCCGGCTCGTACTAGGCCTTGGCGCAGGGAACCTCGGGCTCTCGACCCTGGCGACCGGGGTGGTGGCTGTGACGTTCCAGCCAGTCCGCGACCGCGTTCAGCGGTTCGCGAACCGGCTCGTGTACGGCCATCGCGCGACCCCTTACGAGGTGCTCACCAGGTTCAGCGAACGTGTCGGGAGCACGTATGCCACCGAGGATGTTCTCCCTCGCACCGTCCGGGTCATCGCGGAGGGGGTGAAGGCCGAGCACGCCACGATCTGGCTGCGTCTCGCCGATGAGCTGCGACTGGCGTCCAGCTGGCCACAGGACGGGCAGCCTGAACCACCGCCAGTGCCCTCGGAGGGGGACGAGCTCCCCGATCTGGACGCCCAGCACGTGGCTCCCGTCCGCTACCGCAACGAGCTCCTGGGCGCGATCGCGGTCGACAAGCCACGCGGAGAGCCGCTGACGCCCGAAGAGCGGAGCCTCGTCGACGACCTGGCCGCGCAGGCGGGGGTGGTCGTGTCGAACGTTCGCCTCACCGCCGACCTCGAGGCGCGGCTCGACGTGATAACCCGACAGGCGGCCGAGTTGCAGGCCTCAAGCCAGCGGATCGTGGTGGCTCAGGACGAGGAGCGCCGACGACTCGAACGCAACATCCACGACGGCGCGCAACAGCATCTGGTGGCCCTGGCCGTGAAGCTAAGGCTCGCACGTAGCTCCCTCACCCGCGACCCGGAGCGAGCGCGGGCCATGCTCAAGGCGATCGGCGGCCAGGTCGACGACGCGCTCGACACATTGCGTGCGCTGGCCCTGGGGATCTACCCGCCGCTGCTGGAGGACGAAGGCGTGGTCGCGGCGCTCGCCTCCCGGTACGCCGCATCGGCGCTTCCCGTGTGGTTCCAGACGGACGGCATCGGCCGCTACCCTCTCGATATGGAGGCGGCCGTGTACTTCGCCGTCTTGGAGGCACTTCAGAACGCGGCCAAGTACGCCGAAGCCAGCTCGATCCGCGTGGCCTTCTCCGAGCGGGACGGCTCACTCGCATTCGAGGTGCAGGACGACGGCGTTGGGTTCGATACGGCGGCGAACGGCGGCGGGACCGGGCTGGTCGGCATGCGCGACCGGCTCGCCGTGCTCGGGGGCGACGTCGTGATCTCGTCGGCCCCCGGACACGGAACGGCAGTGAGCGGTCAGGTGCCGACGGGCGCGGGAGTCGGCTCGTGACCGTCCCCACCAAGCGCGTACTTGCATGGTCGGTCTTCGCCCTGAACTCCGCCGGACTCGTGTCCCAGATGTGGTTCGCTTGGCTGCTTCGGAACACGCAGACGGACGCCGGATGGAACAGCAACGGGAGCTTCCTGCAGAACCTCCTGTTCGCCCTCGCGCTATTCAGCTTCCCCATCGCCGGACTTCTTATCGCCCTCCGCCTGCCAGAGCACCCGATCGGCTGGCTCCTGCTGGCGAGCGGACTGGCGTGGTCGACGCCCGGCCACGACTATGGCCTCTACTCGATCTTCGTGCATCCGCTGCCGTTCAGCGACTGGATCCTCGCCTCCGATCAGTGGACGTGGCTCCCCGCGATAGGGTTGTTGGCCACATACACGATCCTCCTCTACCCCGACGGACACCTACCCTCGCCCCGGTGGCGCTGGCTCGCCTGGCTGACCACGGTGGCGCTCATCCTCGGCTCCATCGCGACCTTGTTCTTCGACGGGCCGATCAACATCTCCTCGCAGATCAAGATCGACAACCCGTTCGGGATCCACGTTCTGAACCCGATCCTCGATCCGTTGCACCTCGCGGTAGTCCTACTGCCGATCTGTATCGTTGCTTCGGCGGTGTCGCTCGTTCAGCGGTTCCGCCGTTCACGCGGAGTCGAACGCCAGCAGATCAGATGGCTCGCCTACGCCGCGGGCCTCGTGGCCGTGCTCTACCTGTTCGTGATGGCCGTCTCCCTGCCGTACTCCTTCGCCGGAACACTCACCTCTCGATGGGTGGCGCAACTCCAGATCTATGCGGTATTCGCCTTTGCGCTGATCCCGATCGCGATCGGGATCGCCATCCTGCGATACCGGCTGTGGGATCTCGATGTCGTCATCTCGAAGACGGTGGTTGCCGGTCTGCTCGTGGCGTTCATCACCGTCGTGTACGTGGCGGTCGTGGTAGGCCTGGGGTCCCTGCTGAGGGATCCGCGAGATCCGGCGCTCTCGATCGCAGCCACGGCCACCGTAGCGCTGCTCTTCGGGTCCGTGCGCGAGCGGGTACGCCGCTTCGCGAATCGGCTCGTATACGGGAAGCGCGCCACGCCTTATGAGGTGATGGCCAACTTGGCTCACCGAGTCGCCGGCTCCATCTCGTTGGGGGAGGTGCTGCCTCAGATGGCGGAGGTTGCCGCGCGCGGGGTGGGTGCGCGAGCCGCGCGTGTTCGCGTCGCGCTCCCCGACGGTTCCGAACGGATGAGCGAATGGCCCGATGAGGCGGGAGGTCCCTACGATCGGTCGCTCGATGTGGCCTATCGGGGCGATGTGATCGGCGTCATCGACGTGGCCTCGCCTCCCGACGCACCCCTACGACCCGGTGAGGAACGCCTCCTGCAAGACCTGGCCACCCAGGCGGGCCTCGCGCTGCATAACGTTCGGTTGACGGAAGAGCTGGAGATCCGAGCCGGGGAACTCGCGGTGCAGACCGATCGCCTCAGGCGCTCGCGTGAGCGGTTGGTGACGGCCCGCGACGCGCAGCGCCGGGGCCTCGAACGCGACATCCGCGAAGGCCCGGAACGTCGGCTCCGAGAGATCCGACGAGCGCTGGACGCAGTCGACCCGAGGGCACCCTCAGCAGACCAACAGCTCGAGAACCTTACCGAGCGCGCCAACGACACCCTCGAGGGACTGCGTGATCTCGCGCGCGGCATCTTCCCTCCCTTGCTGGCCGACAAGGGGATCGTCGCTGCGCTGGAAGCCCATATCCGCAAGACGAAGGCTCCCGCCCGGATGGAACCCGCGCCCGGCATCGCGGAGCGCCGGTTCGACGCCGACGTGGAGGCCTGTGTCTACTTCTGCTGCCTCCAGGCCATCCAGAACGTGATGCGCCATGCCCACGGCGCGTCATGCACCGTGACCATCGGCGATGACGGCACCTGCATCTCGGCGCTGATCGCCGATGACGGCCGAGGCTTCGATCCCGCGGTGACACTGGCCGGTATGGGGATGCAGATCATGCAGGATCGTGTGGACGCGCTCGAAGGGGAGCTCGCGGTGGCGAGCGCGCCGGGTCAGGGAACCACGGTCAGGATCAAGGTCCCGCTGGCAGTGGAGGCGGTGGCATGACGGCCCGGACGGCGAAGATCGTGACGCGCAGGGTGATCGTCCTCACGATGGTTGGGTTCGCCACCAGCGCCATCCTCACGATCACCGTGCTCCCCAACAAGGACCCGGGACGGATCGAGAGGGGGTGACCCAACCACGGGTGATGCTCCCACGGTGCTCGCGGACCTCCAGGCACAGGCGAGCAAGGGAGCTGCGTTCGCTGGCGACACCTCGGCGAGGTTGCTCGTCGTCGGAGGGATCTTCGGCCTGGTTTGGCTCGTCACCGGCAGCCAGATCGTCTCCCGTCAGCCACGGAACGTGTCGGGATGGATCGCCGTCTAGTCTGCTACTGGCGAGGGTCGGTCTCGATGGCCACCAACCCCCACGGAGGCGGGTTGGTCGTTGATCTCGATGCGCCCGCTGGAACCTCGCCGATCGACGATTCGACAATTCAGACGGATCCGGCGACCAGGTCCTCCATCGCAGAGACGATCTTTCCCTCAGTCTTGAGCCCCGGCGTTCGGGGGGTCCGTCGGTTCCGGGTGTTAGCGTCGTGTGGACATCGACGGGAGGGCCCGCACTGACCGCACGACCGCAACGACCAGGTCGTTCGCTGCTTGCGGTCGCCGCCGCGGGGACGGTCCTCGCGGCCCTGTTCGCGGCGCCGACGATCGAGGCGGCGCCCGTGCGCCCCGGGGGTCGTGCCAGGCTCCCTTCCACCGGGCTCCCGCCGCCCTCGGTGCTGCTCGCTCGGGCGCAGATGGCGACCCAGATCGGGCCCGGCGCGATCGTACAGACGGACGCCTACCTGGGCGCCATCAGGTGGGTAGCGAACGTGGACGGCACGATCGGCGGACCGAGCGAAGCCGCGCCCAAGGACGTGGCGATCCGCTTCGTGCGGTCGCATCGCAAGGCATTCGGGATCACCCTGCGCGACCTCGGTTCGCTGCGGTTCCGTCGTGACTACGTCGACATCCTCGGCGGTCACCACCTGTCGTGGGAGCAGGCGGTGGGAGGAGAGCCGCTGTTCGGCGCGGGGCTGAAGGCGTCCGTCAGAGCAGACGGATCGTTGGTGACGCTGTCCGGCCCCGTCGACCACGTCGTGCGGTTCGAAACCGCCCCCGGGCCGACGCTCTCCGCACGAGAGGCGCTCGGCACCGCATGGGCGGCTGCCGGTGGCAGGCATCGCCGTGCGACGATGAGGGGGACCCTCGACCGCGCGGTGCGGGTGCGGTTCCCCACCGCGGGCGGCGCGGCATCGCCCGCCTGGGACACCGTCACGGCGGTCTCCCCTCGCCGCGTCATCCGCTCGCTGGTCGACGCCAGGAGCGGGGAGATCCTCTGGAGCGAGAACCTCGTCCGCTCCGATCAGAGGGGTACGGGCCTGGCCTGGCCGCACGCGCCCGGCCCGTTCCCCAACGACGGCGGCGTGCAGTCGCCCGTGACGTTCCCCGTCGCCGGCCCCAACGCCCTGTCGGGCAACAACGCGCACGTCTACACCGCCGAGGACGGCGACATCGGTGTCGATCCGCGCGGCGAGGTCCCCGCCCTCGACGCCGCCTCGCTGTCCTGGATCCAGCCCACGACCCTCGACACGTCCACGACATCCCAGAACTGCAGCCCGGCGACCCCCTGCACCTGGGACCCGCGCGTCCCTTACAGCTGGCAGGCGAACCGCCGCCAGGAAGCCGTGCAGGCCTACTACCTCCTGAACGCGTTCCACGACCATCTCGCCGCGGCGCCCATCGGGTTCACCGAGGCCGCGGGGAACTTCCAGGTGAACAACCACGACGGTCGGGGCGGGCGCGGGGGGGATCCGGTGAATGCGGCGACGCTCGTGGGCGCCGACCGCAGAAGGAACGGCAGGCCGGCGCTCGTGAACGACAGCACCATGTACACGCCGCCCGACGGGCGTCCCGGCCGGATGTCCCTGTATCTCTTCCACAAGACCCGGAAGGATCGCGCGTTTCCGGCCGCCGATGGGGCGGGGGACGCCTCCGTGGTCTATCACGAGTACACGCACGGGCTCACCTCCCGACTCGTCACCATGCCCGACGGCACCGACGCCCTCTTCGGAGCCCAGTCGAACGCCCTCAGCGAGGGTTGGAGCGATTGGTACGCGCTCGACGCGCTCGTGGCCGGTGGCTACGAGGCGGACACCGCTGCCGTCGACGTGGCGATGGGGGCGTGGGTCAGCGGAGGCGGCGGCGTCCGGTTCCAGTTCGCCGACTGCCCCGTGGGGACGCCCGCTGCGGGGTGCCCCGACACACCCGGAGGCGCAGGGCCGGGCGGGCTGACGTACGCAGACTTCGGCCACGTCTTCACCCACCCCGAAGTGCACGCCGACGGAGAGATCTGGCTGCAGACGCTCTGGGAGCTTCGGGATCGGCTCGGCTCCTCCGTAGCGGAGAGCCTCGTGACGCGCGCCATGGAGTTTTCGCCGCCTGCTCCGACGTTCCTCGACATGCGCGACGCGATCTTGGTGGCCGACGCCGCGACCTACGGCGGCGCCCATCACGCGGACCTGTGGGACGTGTTCGCCGAACGGGGCATGGGGTTCTTCGCCACCACCAGCGATACGTTCGACCTTCACCCCGACGCCGAATTCACCACGCCGCCGTCGTGCCCAGAGGCGTGCGGCACGTTCGCCGGACGCGTGGTGGATCCGAGTGCGGGCGGATCACCGGTTCAGGGCGCCGTGATCCGGATCGCCGGCGGTCAGCAAGGCGTCCCGGTGGATCGCTTCGCCGTTTCGGGTCCAGACGGGCGGTTCACGATCCCCGACGTTCCGAACGCGAGCTACCGCAACGTCGAGGTCGCCCTCGACGGGTACCCCACCCGGATCCTTCCCGGGGTCAGGGTCGGGGGAAAGAGCCGGCGTCGGATCGCCCTCCGCAGAGACTGGGCGGCCTTGTCGGGCGGGGCCGTGATCGTGGGCTACACCGGACCCGATCGCTCCGGACCCTCCGGCGAGTGCGGACCGCGCGGGGCGGTGGACGCCTCGCTCGCCACCAGCTGGCTCACATCGGCCGACGAACCACGATCCCTGACGATCCGCCTCCCGCAACCGGTGCACCTCATGGCGTTCGGCATCGACCCCTCAGCGATCTGCGCGGGATCCTTCGCCGACGCCAAGGCGCTCGATGTCTGGACCCGCGCACCCCGTGAAAGGTGGATCCTCGCCTTCCGTACCGTGGACGGCTTCCCTGGGAACCGGGTCACCGTGGTGCGCCCGCGCGCGGGCCGCGACGACGTCGTGAAGGTTCGGCTCGTGCTGCGCTCGCCCCGCGCGTCGATCCATCAGATGGAGTTCACGGAACTGATCGTGCGGGGATACCCTGCCCGCGGTCCGAGCTCAGGCCGAGCCTGAGGCGGCCCAGGCCTCCTCGAGTCGCTCAGGCCCGAACGCCCCCTTGGGGATGTACGCCGAGGCGCCGCATTCGGCGGCGCGGGGCGCGTATTCCTCTTCTTCGTACGTGGAAAGCAGGAGCACCACCACGGCGTCGCTCGCGCCCTCGAGGATCTGCCGGGTCGCGTCGAGCCCATTCATGCCCGGCAGGTTCACATCCATCAGCACCAGGTCGGGCCGGAGTCGGGCGGCCATGCCGACCGAGTCCTCACCAGTTTCCGCCTCCCCGACCACCTCGAATCCATCGGTGGCATCCACGACCATGTGCGCCGCCATCCGGAACGGGGCCTGGTCATCCACGATCAACACGCGAACGGACATGTCCGTACCAGCGTGAGGACCTGGGCGCCCGTCGCCAATGGTGCCAGCACCACTCGTGCGGCGTCGAAACGGCTCCGCCATCCGCGGTAGGGAGCGAGGCCGAGCACCTTACGCGGCGACCTCGGCCAACTGCAGGAACGCCCGCTCCAACACGAGTCGCGTATTGAGGTTCAGCTCCTCCGCGAGCTCGGCGCGGGCTTCCTCCACCCCGGCCAGGCCGCGCGCCGCCCGGGCCACGCTCAGCCGGTCATCGGGCGCGAGGTCCGGGTTCAGGAGCAGCTCGGACCCCCCGCCAACAGCCACCGCGATGCGGTCGCGCAGCAACGCGGAGACCGCGAGCAGGACCCAGTCCACGTAGTCGCGTTCGGCCCGGCGCTCCTTGCGCATGAACCGAACCTCGAGGCGCTTGATGGATCCGCGATACGCGTCCTCTGGCCGGCCGCGTTCATCGAGGAACGGCGCAAGCTCCGCGTCGAGCTCACCCTTGAGGTTCTTCTTGTACCCCGCGGCAGCGTCCAGAACGATCGTGGCGGCCTCCAAGGCGCCGGGCGGCCCGTCGGCGGCGTGGATGAGCGCCTCGCGTGCCGCGTCCCGGAACGCCAGGCCGTCGTGGTTGACGGCCAGCCGCCGCGCCCGCCCGAGGTTCCCCCCCGCCAGGCGCGCCGCGAGGTGTGCGCGGACCTCGGGCACCCCCTCGGTGGTGAGGACCCCCACGACGAACGATTCCGAGAGCGCCGTGAACATCACGAGATGGCAGCGCGACACGATGGTGTCGGGCAACTCGTGCGCCCGAGCCGACAGCAAGAGGAACAGGGTCTCGGCCGGCGGCTCCTCAAGGACCTTCAGAAGCGTGTCGGCCGCGGCGGGACTGAGGCGGTCCGCCTCCCGGATCACGAAGACCTTCCGGCCGGGTTCGGGGGCGGTTCGCGACGCGGGCGTCCACACCTCTTCGCGGATCGTGTCCACATGGATGTCACGGCCCTCGGGCTCGACCAGGAAGACGTTGGGGTGATGGCCTGCCAGTGAGAGCCTGCAGGCCCGGCAGGCCCCGCAGCCGCCGTCGGAACACAGGAGCGCGGCCGTGAACGCGACGGCGGCAAGCGACTTGCCCGACCCTTCAGGGCCGCCGAGGACGTAGGCATGGTGGGGCCGTTGCGCCGCGCCGATCAGGAAGGCCATCGCGGCCGCCTGCCCGGGAACGCCCTCCAGGACCGAGCTCATCCCGGCGATGCTATCGCTCGACGTCGACCATCACGGCGCGCCGGGCTCCAGGCCCTCGTCGCGATCGCGCAGGACGTGATCGAGCGCCTCGCGCACACCGGAGAACACGATCTCCTCGGGCGCGTCCCCCTCCACCACCACGAAGCGCTCCGGATGCTCCTCGGCGATCTTCAGGTAGGCGTCGGCCACTTTCGTATGGAACGCCTCCCCCTCGAGCTCCAATCGGTCGGGTGCCTCGGTCGAACGCAGCAACCCCCGCTCGGGTTCGACATGCAGGAGGATGACGAGGTCGGGAAACAGGCCCTGGGTGGCCCAGACGTTCAGGGTGAGCACGTCCTGCTCACCGAGCCCGCGAGCCCAGCCCTGGTAGGCGAGCGAGGAATCGACGTATCGGTCGCAGATGACGATCTTGCCCTCGGCCAGGGCGGGGCGGATCACCGATGTCACGGTCTGCGCGCGTGCGGCCGCGAAGAGCAGGGTCTCGCTGCGAGCGTCGAGCTTGCCGGTGCGAGGGTCGAGCAGGACGTCGCGGATCTTCTCCCCGAGTTCGGTCCCGCCGGGCTCGCGCGTGACCACCACTTCCTGACCCCGTTCGCGTAGATACGCCTCCGCGCGTTTGATCTGCGTGCCCTTGCCGGCGCCCTCGACGCCCTCGAATGCGATGAACAGCCCGTTGCCCTGCGCGCGCTTCAGCTTGGGCACGAGGATGAGCGGCTGGGGTCGAGAGAGCCGATGCCGCCCGAGGAGGCGGCGTGTGTTGAGGCCGCCCGCGAGCGCGAGCCCGCCCGCCGTCCACAGGGCCATCCGCGTTCCGGAGTGGTCGAAGCCGAGTCGCTTGGCATAGACACCCGAGAGGATAGGGAAGATGGTCAGGGACAGGAAGAGCCCGAGCCGCGAGAGCACCGTGAGCGCGGCGAACGTCCGCCCGCGGTACTCGTCCTCCACGTTCTCCTGCAACAGCGTGTAGCCGCTCACCCACGCGAGGCCGCAGAAGGCGCCGAGCCACACCGCCACCAGAGCTGCCCACGCCAAGGAGGGCATGGCGGCCAGCAAGAACAGCGTGCAGGCGGCCGCGACCATGGCCCAGACGAAGGACAGGTCGCGTTCGAAGAACTTGGTGACCTCGTTGCTCCCCGCCATGCCGATGGCCATCCCGATGCCGAAGGCCGTCACCATGACACCCCATCCCGCGGGTCCCGCCTGGAGGGCGTCGGTGACGAACGGCGACCCGAGGGCGAGCACCGCGCCCACGGAGGCGAACGCGATGACGATGCCCGCCGTCATCGCGGAGGCGATGGAATCCTCGCGCAGGAACCGCACGCCGTCGCCGATGTCGTGCCACACGCGCGAGAGATCGAACCGACCGCGCCCGGCTCCGGTGGGCGGCGGGATGTGCACGCCGCTCACCATCGCCGCGGAGAACGCGAAGGTACCCGCATCGAGCAGCAGCGGGAGCGACTCCGGGTGCGCGCCCAGGAGCGGCAGCTGCGTGTGGAGCGCGGTGCTGAGCCCGGCCAGAACGGCGAACACGGCGCCGCCCAGCGGCAGCGTCGCATACGTGCTGACGAGACCGATCGAGTTCGCGTTCGCCAATTGACGGCGCGGAACGATGTTGGGCAGGGACGCGTCGCGCGCCGGCGACCAGAGCAGCGAAAGACATTCGATAGCGAAGGACAGCAGGTAGATCGCCCAGAGCGTTCGCACGAACGCCATCGAGGCATACATCGCGCCGCGCCCCAGATCGGCGATGATCATGACCTGCTTGCGGTTGACGCGGTCGATCAGTGCGCCCGCGATGGGTCCGAAGAGGATCGCGGGGAGCATCCGAGCGATCATCACCCCGCCGATCGCGAACCCCGCCGCCGTCCCCGAGACGCTCGCCACGAGCGACGTCACCGCCACGAAGCCCACCCAGTCTCCGAGCGAGGAGATCGCCATGGCCGCCAGGAGTCGTGAGAAGGCGCCGTGGGTTAACAGGTCCTTCAGGGTGGCCGGCTTGGTCCCGCGGAGGGCGGCGACCTCATCGGCGAAGCTGGACACCGGCGGTTATGCCTCCGCCGGGGCCTCGGCCGGGGTGGGTGCCTCCGCATCGGAGGCCGAGGCCACCTGGTTGGGTTGCGGCAGCTTCTCCTTGGCGATGCTCTTCTTCCTGGCGATGCTCTTCTTCCTGGCGGTGCTCTTCTTCCTGGCGGTCGGCTTCTTCTTCGCGGCCGGCTTCTTCTTCGTAGCGGCGCGGGCCGCTTTGGCAGCGGCCTTGGCCTCCCGGGCAGCGGTTTCCTCCGCGACGTCGCCGGACTTCGTCACGTGGTAGTCGAGATCGAGCTCGGCGCCGCACCCCCAACACCGCAGTGACTTGGGACGCCGCAGGAGGAGCGCACCGCACTCCGGACACGCATGGTCCTTCTCCGGAGGGTTGCCCACCGCGCAGTCGCAATCGGGATAGCGATCGCAGCTGTAGAAGGTGGTGCCGAAGCGGCTCCGCTTCTCGATCAGCTCGCCCTGCTTGCATTGCGGGCAGGTCACGCCCGTGCTCTTGACTGGATCCTTCTTGATGTAGCGGCAGTCCGGATAGCCGCTACACCCCACGAACGGTCCGAACCGGCCCACCCGCTTCTGGAGCTGCCGTCCGCAGTCCGGACACAGCTCGTCCAGCATCTCCGGCTCCGCGCGCTCGCTGCCATCCATGTTGCGGATGTACCGGCATTCCGGGTAGTTCGGGCAGCCGATGAACTTGCCGTAACGCCCGAGCTTCACCTGGAGCTTTGCGGGCTCTCGGCCCTCCTTCGGGCACAGGGGGCAGTCCTCGTCCAGGGATTCCTCGTAGCGCTCGAACGAGTGCTCCGCTTTTTCCAGGGAGCGTTCGAACGGCCCGTTGAACTCCTCGAGCATCTGCAGCTTGCGCAGGACGCCCTCCGCGATATCGTCGAGCTCCTTCTCCATGTAGGCAGTGAAGTTCACGTCCACGACGTCGGGGAAGTGCTCGATGAGCTTGTCCGTCACGACCTCCCCCACGTCGGTGGGGCGGAACCGCTTCTCCTCGAGCGTCACGTACTCGCGCCGCTGGATCGTGTCGATGATCGAGGCGTACGTGGAGGGCCGCCCGATCCCGAGCTCCTCGAGCGTCTTCACGAGCAAGGCCTCGGAGAAGCGCGGGGGCGGCTGCGTGAAGTGCTGTTCGGGCATGACCTCGAGCATCCGCAGCAGCTGCGCTTCGGTGAGATCCGGAAGCGTCTTCTCTGCGTCCTCGTCCGGGCCCTCGTCGCGGCCCTCCTTGTAGACGCGGATGAACCCATCGAAGACCATGGTCTGGCCGGTCGCCCGCAGCCCGTACGCGGTCTCCCCTTCCTCCCCAGGCGCCGGCGGTGCCACCGCGGCGACGTCGACCCCTACCTGGTTGAATCGGGCTTCGGCCATCTGCGTGGCCATGGTTCGCTGCCAGATCAACGTGTACAGACGCAGTTGGTCGCGCTCGAGGACGGAGGCCATCTTCGAAGGGGAGCGCAGGACGCTCGTTGGACGGATGGCCTCGTGCGCCTCCTGCGCGTTGCGGCTCTTGGTCTTGTAGCGTCGTGGCGTCTGCAGGGTGTAGGCCGACCCGTACTCGGCGGTGACGACCTCGGCGACCTCTCGCAGCGCGCCGTCGGCGATGTTCACGGAGTCCGTGCGCATGTAGGTGATCTGGCCCACGGTGCCTTCACCGGGAAGGTCGATGCCCTCGTACAGACGCTGGGCGAGCGTCATCGTCTTGCGAGCGCTGAACCCGAGCTTGCGCGCGGCCTCCTGCTGCATCGTGGACGTGGTGAACGGCGGAGCCGGGGATCGTTTGCGCTCCTTGCGTTCGATCCGCTCCACGCGGTAGTCCGCGCGCCCGAGGCGCTCGGCATGCACCGCGGCCTCCGGCTCGGCCGCCAGCAACACGCCCTTCTTGTCGGGCGAGGTCGCCAGGCGGCCCTGCGGGATCTCCGTGAGCCGGGCGGTGAACGGCTGCTCGGGTAGGGCGGGATCGTCCGGCGTGAGCCGGACGTCAACGCTCCAGTACTCCACCGGCACGAACGCGCGGATCTCCCGTTCGCGCTCGACGATGAGACGGACCGCAACCGACTGGACGCGACCAGCCGACAGGCCCGGCCGAACCCGACGCCACAGGATCGGAGAGATGCGGTATCCCACCAGGCGGTCGAGGATGCGCCGAGCCTCCTGGGCGTCGAAGAGCTTCAGATCGATGGCCCGGGGCTGCGCGAACGCCTCGAGGATGGCATCACGCGTGATCTCGGTGAACGTCACGCGCTTGGCCTGCTTCGGGTCCACGCCCAGCAGGGTCGCGACGTGGAACGCGATGGCCTCGCCCTCCCGGTCGTAGTCAGTGGCCAGGACCACATCGTCCGAGCGCTTCAACACGGACTTCAGCTCGCTGACGTGCCGTTTCGAATCCTCCGGTACCACGTAGTCGGGGTGGAAGTCGTGCTCGACGTCCACCCCGAGGCCCCCGAAGCCCTTGCCGAGGTCCCGGATGTGCCCATAGGAAGCCCGGACGGCGTAGTCGCCGCCCAGGTACTTCTCGATGGTCTTCGCCTTGGCGGGCGACTCGACCACCACCAGGGTCTTCGGCATGGGGCGAACCTTTCTCGGACCGAGGGGTCCGTGGGTGCTCGGCGCGCGTTTCTCGACCGGTCCCTTGGGCGGGGACGGTACCACCGACTCGTGCCGGGACCGTGCAGGAGAAACCTCCACGAGACCGGCACAGACCCCGCAGAACGCGCTGGTACGGTTCCGTTATTCCCCGAGCCGATCGGATCCCGTGCACACCGTTGCCGTCTTGACCGACCAGATCACCAGCCTGCTCAGCCAGTACGGCTACGCCGGGATCTTCGCGCTGATGCTCCTGGAATCGGCGTGCGTCCCGATCCCGAGCGAGGTCACGATGCTCTTCGGCGGGGCCCTCACCAGCGCGGCGTTCGCGGGCAGCGGCAACGAGCTCACCCTGCTCTGGGTGATCGTGGTGGGGGTGGCGGGGAACCTCGTGGGATCGTGGCTCGCCTATGGGGCGGGCGCGGCGGGGGGGCGGCCGCTTGTCGATCGGTTCGGCCGGTACCTCCTGATCCGGCCTCACGAGGTCGAGCGCGCCCACACTTTCTTCGAGCGACGCGGGGACGCCACCGTGCTGGTGGCGCGGCTGGTCCCCGTCGTGCGGACGTTCATCAGCCTTCCGGCCGGCGTGGCCGAGATGCCGGTGGGCAAGTTCACGCTCTTCACCACGCTCGGATGCATACCGTTCGTCACAGGCCTCGCGCTCCTCGGGCACGCGGCCGGGGCGAACTGGCCGAAGGTGGAGCGATTCCTCGCGCCCTTCTCGTGGCTGATCGTGAGCGTGCTCGTGGTGCTCGCAAGCATCTATGTGGCGCGCCGCTGGCGTCAGGTCCGGGCGGAGTACGCCGCCATCGACGCCCGGCGAGAGGCCTCGGGGCCGGAGGCGTAAGGCACCTTCACAGGTTCGCCAGCATGGTCCAGCTATCGCCTTGTTCACCCACCTTCTCGAAGCCCACGCGCTGGTACATCATCCGCGACCGGTTGTGCACCGCGACCGAGAGTGACAGTGCCTGGAACCCCTCCTCCCGCGCGTTCACCATGGCCGAGCGCAGGAGCGTGCCTCCGATCCCCTTCCGCCGATGCAGCGGCGCGACCGCGATCGAGAGCTCCGGGGTCTTGTCGTCCACGAATCCGAAGCCGGGGAGCTCCTCGGTGAGGAGCCGGTACCACGCCGCGCCCACGGGCTCGCCGTCGATCTCCCCGACCGTGCCGCCGTCGCCCGGGCGCCCCCAGTCCTCGTGGTAGCGGCGCAGCATGGGCTCGTCGAGGACCTCTTGGATCGGCTCACGCGGCCAGTCGGGGTTCCATCGGGTGGCCTCGTACATCATGGTCTTCAGGAACGCGTAGTCATCTTTGGTGACGGCGCGGATGTTCATGTGCCCTCCCGTCGGCGTGCCCAGCGCAAACCTAGCGCAGGGCCGTGCCCGCCGTCCTACGCCTGCACACCGGCCTTGGCATTGACGGGCTCCAACGCGAACGGAACGCTCGTGAGGACCGCCCCCGCCTCGAACAGGAAGAGACGCTTCACGAAGATCGCGTTCTGGTTGTGGAGGATGAGATGCCGCCACTTGTGCACGATCAGTTCCGGGATGATGACGTTCACGACCGTGTCCGCCCGCGCCGTATGCCGGCGAACCTCAGCGAGCATCGGGCCCGTGAGGTCGCGGAACGGGGCCTCGACGACATCGAGGGGGATCGGAAGCTGCGAGCTCCACCAGCGCTCCTCCAATCGGTGGGCCTGGTCCGGATCGAGGTCGAAATAGATCGCCCGCGTATCCGCGGCGTTCAGGGACTGGGCGTAGTTGACCGCCCGGATCGTGACATCGTTCACGCTGGAGACGAAGACGAGTGTGACGGTGCGCTGGGGGATGAGCGGGGTGGCGTCGGCCTCGCCCGTGATCGGCACCGGAACGTCGGTGACGACGACGTTGGCCTCGCGGAGCAGCCCGGCCTTGAGCCGGATCAGGTCACGTCTTCTCACGAGGTAGGAGAAGAGTCGCTCCCGAACGACCTCCGGGACGACCACCGTGACGAAGTCCGTCTCCTCACGAGGCAGGGTTTTGAGGAACGCTCGCATCTGGTGCAGGAGGTCCCGCCCGGGCGGCATGACCTCCAACGGCGGCGCATCCCCGGCGAACGTCAACCATCGCTCCGCCGCATCGGATGCCCCAGGGGTCACGCAGTGCAGCTCGGTGGGGCGGAAGGACCTGATATATCCGAGCGCCTCCGCCGTGGCGGCGTCGAGATCGCGCACCAGAAGGATCACGCGGTTCGTGCTGCCAACCCCGGCTCGGGCGGCGCCGCGTCGCAGCTGCCCTGCCACGGAGACGTAGTGGCTGTGGATCGCACGCAACACCGGGATGATCAAGGCGATGACGAGGATGGTGAGCCAAGCCCCCCGTATGAACTTGGTGAGCGTCACCACGACGAGCACGATCCCGGTCGTGATGGCGCCGATCACGTTGACCGCCATCGAGCGGCGCCATCCCTTCACGGCCTCCGCACCCTTCCGCGCCTCGGCGCGCCAGTGCCGAACCATGCCGGTCTGGGACAGGGTGAACGACGTGAAGACGCCCACGACGTACATCTGGATCAGCTTGTTCAGGTTGGCGTCGAACGCGTAGATCACGAGACACGCCGCCACCCCCAGGCCGAGTATCCCGTTCGAGAACACGAGCCGGTCTCCCCGGTTCATGAATTGGCGCGGCATGTATCGATCGCGGGCCAGGATCGACGAGAGCCTCGGGAAGTCCTGGAAGGCGGTGTTGGCAGCCAACACGAGGATCGCGGCCGTGAATCCTTGGACGATGTAGAACAAGACTCCGCCACCGAACACCGTGTGCGCGATCTGGCCGAGCACGGAGCGCTGCTCGCTCACCGTGATGTTGGGGATGTGGGTGGCCAACCAGGAGATCGACATGAACGTCGAGATCCCGATGGTGCCCATGATCGCCAACGTGGCCGCGGCGTTTCGAGATTGTGGGCGCCGGAACGCCGGCACGCCGTCGGAGATCGCCTCCACGCCGGTGAGCGCGGTCGACCCGGATGAGAACGCGCGCAGCAAGAACCAGAGCGAGACGGTCCCGGCGGTGGCGGCCAGGCCCGGCACGGGTTCGATCACCTCGGCCGCGGGACATCCTCCGATACATCGGTAGAAACCCACGGCCGCCATGCCGACCACGCAGAGGATGAAGCCATACGTGGGGACGGCGAAGAGCGTCCCCGATTCACGCACCCCGCGGAGGTTCGCCAGCGTGATGAGCAGGACGAAGCCCACGGCCAGTAGGACCTTGTGCTGCTGCAGAGAGGGCAGAGCCGACGTGATGGCGACCGCTCCGGCCACGGTCGAAACCACGACGGTCAGCATGTAGTCAACGAGCAGCGCCGAGGCGGCGATCAGCCCCGGCGTCTGGCCGAGGTTCTCCTTGGTCACGAGATACGCGCCGCCGCCCTTCGAATACACCCTCACCGTCTGGCGGTACGACGCGATCACGATCACCATGAGGGTCGCCACCGCCACCGTGATCGGCATGGCCAGGTGGGCGGCGCTCGCGCTGACGGTGAGCAACACCAAGAGGATCTCTTCCGTCGCGTAGGCGACGGAAGAAAGCGCATCCGAGGAGAACACGGGGAGGGCAAGGATCTTCGGCAGCAGCGTGTGCTCGAGCCCTGAGCTCGCCACGGCTCTTCCAACGAGCAGACGCTTGAGGACGCCTCCGGACTGACTCACGGGAGGGGCGGCTCGAGACATGCGGCCTGCATGCTATTAGGTCGGGACCAGGCTTGGCGGCCCGCGAGCTCGCGCCGACCCCCGTTCACGAGGTGAGCTCGCCGATCCATCGGTATCCGATGCCCGGCTCGGTGATGATGAGCCCCGGGGCCTGGGCATCGTCGCCGAGCTTCTTACGCAGGGCGCGGACGTACGTCCTCAGGTAGGTCGTCTCCGTGCCGTATCCCTGGCCCCAGACCTTGCGCAGGAGCCACTGGTGGGTGAGGAGCTTGCCGGGATTCGTCACGAGCGCCTCGAGCAGCCCGTATTCCGTCGGCGTGAGGTGCACCTGCTCGCCGTCGCGGGAGACCAAACGCCGAGCGAGGTCGACCCGCAGCCCCCCGAACTGCATCACCGCCGGCGCGGGCTCCTCCGATTGCGCCCTGCGGAGTGCCGCCCTGGCGCGAGCCAGCAACTCCTCCATCGCGAACGGCTTCGTGACGTAGTCATCGGCTCCCGCATCCAAGGCGGCGATCTTGTCCCGTTGGCCGTCACGCACCGACAAGACGATCACCGGCATCTGGCTGAAGGCCCGGACCCTCCGGATCACTTCCGTGCCGTCCATGTCGGGAAGGCCGAGATCGAGCAGGAGGAGGTCCGGAGCGATCTCTGCGGCCTGTACCACGCCCTCCACGCCCGTACCTACGCTGGCAACGTCCCACCCGTGAGCCTCCAGGCTCGTGCGTAACGCACGGCGGATCGGCGGCTCGTCGTCAACCACGAGGACGAGGCTCACTCCGCGGCGTCCTCCTCTTCGGGGATCTCCACCACGAGCGCGGCGCCCCCGCCCGGCGCTCCCTCGACCCAGATGCGTCCGCCATGGGCCACCACGATGGCTTTGACGATCGCGAGGCCGAGCCCGCTCCCGGGGGTCTCCGGGGTCGTGCGAGCACGATAGAACGGCTCGAAGACTCGGTCGCGCTCCTCGGGCGGGATGCCCGGCCCCTGATCCGTCACGCGGATCTGGACCCGGTTGCGAAACGTCGCCAGGGAGACCTGGATCTCGCCTCCCGTCGGGGAGTGCCGTGAGGCGTTCTCGATCAGGTTCGTCAGCACCTGATCGATCTGCATGGGGTCGACTTGGACCTCAGGGATGTCTTCACGCAGCTTCGTGCGGATCCTCACGCGTGGGAGCCGCGGCGCGAGCCGCGCCACCACAGCCTCGGTGATCTCATCGATCGCGGCCGTCTGGCGCGTGGGGATCAACGCCCCCGCACGGATCTTGGACAGGTCCAAGATGTTGCCCACCAACCGATTCAAGCGATCGGTCTCCTCCAGGATCGTGGTGAGCAGCTCGCGCTCCTGTTCGGCTTCGTAATGGACCGTGGGGTCCAGGAGGCTCGTGACGCCGGCCTTGATGGAGGTGAGCGGGGTCCGAAGGTCGTGGGTGACCGAGCTGAACATCGCCGCTCTCAACTGATTCGTCTCCGCGTCGAGCTGTGCCATCCGGGCACGGGCGTCGAGCCGAGCCCGGTCGAGCGCCGCCGCTGCCTGTTTGGCCGCCGCCTCCAACAAGAGAAGCTCGTCGGGCGTGAAGGCCCTCAGTCCGGCAGGGCGTTCGACCATCACGGTGCCGAAGGCGATCGCCCCCACCACCAGCGGCAGTATGGCCTGGGGTCCACCTGCCTCGATCTCCGGGCGCGAAGCGAAGGCGTGGAGCTGCTGTCCGTCGAGCTCCACCGTTATCTCGCACCGAACCAGACCGAATGGATCCAGCAATACGGAAGCGAAATCATCGAGCACTCGATCCGGGACGTCTCCCGAAAGCAGCTTCGAGGACAGATAGCCCAGCAACCGCGCCTCACGCTCTCGACGCGCCGCGCGCGCCCGCTCGTCGCTGGCTCCTCCCACCAACAGGCCGACGACGATGGCGACAGCGAGGAACACCACGGCCGTGACGACGTCCTCCGCCCCGTCGAATCGCAGCGTGAAGCGCGGCGCGCTGAAGAGCATCGGAACGGCGAGCGAGGAGAGGGCCGCGGCCACCAGCCCGCTCCACAGGCCGCCGGCGACGGCTGCGATCACGATCGCGAGCATGAACAGGGCGATCGCGCTCGCCGGGCCGCCGGTGCTCAGGGGGATCGATCCTACCGCTGCGGCGATCGGGGCGATCACGCCGATCGTGAGCCCGCGGGCGGTGATGCCTCGCGCCTGCGCCTCCGGCTCTTGCCCGCTCCGATTCACTCGCTCAACGCTAGTGGCTTTCACACGATCTTCACGGCAAGTGGGCCTTCCTTTACGCATCCCTCACGGGGCACGGACGATGGTCTTGCTAGACAGATTCCACCCCTTTTGGGATCTGAACCTGAACCTCCGAGTAGCGATCCCCAGCCCGGGATCCGGCGACACCCTCCAGTCGCCGGACCCCGGGCCCCGTCCGTTCCGAGCCTCTTCACACGTTTCTTACGAGAACAGCCGCTTTCTTAGCAAGTTCCTCACGTCCTCGCTGAGAAGGTGCCGCCATGAGACGCTCGGCGCCGTCGAGTTCGAACGCCACCCTCTCGCCCGTACTCCCCAGCACCACCCCCCCGAGGTCGCGCGGGTCTACTCGGAGCGAGCGGGTGAAGCGCCTGGTCCTCGGTCCAGCGATCCCCACGGCCCACCTGATCCACGAACGCCTCACCAAGCTCGCTGCGTTGGCGATCTTCTCCTCGGACGCACTCTCCTCCGTCGCGTATGCCACCGAGGAAATGCTGAAGACCTTGTTCATCCTCGGTTTCGGGGCAGTGGCATTCGCCTTGTTGATGCCCCTCTCCCTCGCCATCGTGGGCGTACTCGCGATCTTGATCTTCAGCTACCGCCAAACGATCAAGGCGTACCCATCCGCCGGTGGCGCGTACGTCGTGACGAAGGACAACTTCGGCCTCCTGCCCGCGCAGGTCGCGGGTGTGGCGCTCCTCACCGACTATGTGCTGACGGTTGCGGTATCAACCTCAGCCGGCGTGGCCGCGATCATCGCGGCGGTGCCGGCTCTCAGCCCGTTGCGCGTACCCCTGGCACTCTCGTTCATCGCTCTGATCGCCGTCGGCAATCTGCGCGGCGTGAAGGACTCGGGCCGCATCTTCGCCGCGCCCACGTACGTGTTCATCCTGAGTGTATTCACCCTGATGACGGTGGGGTTCGTGCGGATCGTGGCGGGAGGGTTGCAGCCGGACGTCACCGCAGAAACGGTTCGTCAAGGGACCGGTTGGCTCGCGGGCGTGCCATTGTTCGTCGCCCTCCACGCGATGGCATCGGGCAGCACCGCCATGACCGGTGTCGAGGCGATCTCCAACGGAGTCCCGGCCTTCAGGCCGCCGGAATGGCGGAACGCCCAGAAGACGCTGACCGCGATGGGAGTGATCCTCGCGACGATGTTCCTCGGCATCTCATTCCTCGCGCAGGAGCTTCACGTACGGCCGGATCTTGCCAAGAACGCCACCAGCACCGTTCTGTCCGAGATCGGGCGGGCCGTGTTCGGCTCGGGGGGATTGGGCAACCTGATGTTCTACGTGCTGCAGGTGGCGACGATGGCGATCCTCGTGCTTGCGGCGAACACCGCCTTCGCCGATTTCCCGCGCCTCGCAAATTTCGCCGCGGACGACAGCTTCCTCCCACGCCAGTTCACGACGCGCGGACACCGCCTGGTCTTCTCCAACGGCATCATCGCCCTGGCCATCGCGGCCGGTGGACTCGTCGTGCTATTCGAAGCCAACGTGACCAGGCTGATCCCGTTCTACGCGATCGGCGTCTTCACGTCCTTCTCGTTGTCCCAAGCCGGCATGGCGAGACGGCACCTGCGGTTGCGCGAGCCAGGCTGGAAAACGGGGCTGATCATCAACGGCGCGGGCGCCGTCGCTACATCCGTCGTGCTCGTGATGATCAGCGTCACGAAATTCGCCGACGGGGCCTGGGTCGTGATGGTCCTCGTTCCCGTGCTTGTCGTGGTCCTGTTTCGCCTGAACAAGCAGTACGAACTCGAGCGCCGTGAGCTGGAACGGGATCTCCGCACCTTCCCCGAAACCTACGACGACGTTGAACCCCAGCGTCCGCCGGCCATCTTGCTGGTCGACGCGGTCGACGCGAAGACCGTCCACGCCCTGGGCTACGCGAAGACGCTGCGCACGCCGGTGACGGCCGTCTTCCTTGAGGATGACCCGGTCGAGACCTTGTCGGTTGAGGCCGCGTGGGAGCAAGCCGGCCTCAGCTCGATCCCGCTGCGGGTCCTGCGCGGGCGCGGAGATGAGAGCGCCCGGCTGGCCGGCTTCTTTGGCTCGATGCCCAGAGATCAGGACCTCACGCTCCTCGTGCCGGTGTCCCACGATCGTTCCCTTCGGCAGCGGCTCTCCCAGAAACGGGCCGGTGCACGGTATGCGCGGGCGCTCCTCGCGTATGACAACGTCCGCATCACGCTCGTACGCGACCATCCCGACGGCGTGCACCCCCTGTCGTCGGACGTGCTCGGGCTCCCTACGGTCCGCCTAACGACGAGGGCCACCCACAGCGTGGTGCTCCTCGTTGACACGTTGGACGTGGCGGTTCTGCGGGCCGCCCGCTACGCGCTGACGCTCGGCGCCACCGAGATCCGGGCGGTTCACGCCGCCGTGGACCCTGAACGCGCCACGCGCCTGGCCGAGCGATGGATGGGCCACGGGATCCCGATCCGCTTGGACATCGTGGAATGCTGGGATCGCAACATCCCGAGGACGCTCGAATCCGAGGTACTCGCTCTCGCCACGATAGGCTCCGAAGTCACCGTCGTGATGCCACGCAGGGACTATCCGAAGCTTCTGCAGCGGCTGCTCCACGACCGAACGAGTCGGCGGATCGCGCGGACCCTCGGCCGGTACGCGCACGTCGATATCGCCGCCGTCCCCTATCACTTCGCTGGCCGGACGACGCCGAGCATCCGGCGCGTGGCCACGCCAACAGGCGTGGAGTAGTCTTCCCGCCGATGCGGATCATGATCATGGGCTGCGGCCGCGTGGGATCGGCCCTCTCGCTGCAGCTCTTGGAGTCGGGACACGACGTCACCGTCGTGGACAAGAATCCGGCCTCCTTCGTGAAGTACCCCCCCGGCGAGACCGCGAAGAAGGTCGTCGGGCTGGGGTTCGATCGCGACATCCTCGAGGCCGCCGGCATCAAGGACGCCGAGGCGTTCGTGGCGGTGTCCAGCGGAGACAACTCCAACATCGTGTCCGCGCGCGTGGCGCTCGAGCACTATCACGTGCCCAAGGTGATCGCGCGCATCTACGATCCCCGCCGCGCCGACATCTACGAGCGATTGAACATCCAGACCGTGGCCGCCACGAGATGGGGCGTGAAGCAGATCGAGCTCATGCTCCTGCACGATCGCGCCGAGGTACGCGAATCGATCGGAGGCGGTGATCTGCTGCGGATGCGGATCCCGGTCCCGAGCCATCTCGTGGGGAAGGCCGCGACGGCGCTGAACGTTACGGGCAAGGTCATGGTGGTGGGGATATCGCGCGGAGGGGGCGGCCTCCTCGCCTCGGATGAGACGCTGTTGCAAGACGGCGACTATCTCAGCGTCATGCTCGTCAAGGACGGCATGGACGCACTGGATGAGCAACTCGCGGCCACAGGAGACCTGCACTGATGCGCGTCGTGGTCACGGGTGCGGGCGCGGTGGGCCGCCACCTTTCGGCCGACCTGGCGGAACGCGGTCACTCCGTCACGTTGATCGACCAAGACGTGGAGGTCGTGGAACGAGTCCGCGCCGAGTTCGAGGGCATCCGGCTCATCCACGGTGACGCGTGCGAGCCGTGGGTCCTCGAGGAGGCGGAGCTCGCCAAGGCCGAGGTTGTGGTGGCCGCGACGGGCGACGACGAGGACAACCTCGTGACGTCGCTTCTGTCCAAGCAGGAGTTCGCGGTGCCGCGCGTCCTGGCGCGCGTGAACCACCCCAAGAACGAGTGGCTCTTCAACGAACAGTGGGGCGTCGACGCGGCGGTCTCCCCGCCCCACATCCTCACCGCCATGGTGGAGGAGGCCGTCACCGTGGGTGACCTGGTGAGGCTGATCCGCCTGGAAGGCGGCCGTGTCTCCATCGTGGAGATGACCCTGCCCCAGGGCTCCCCCTCCGTGGGACAACCCATCTACGGACTCCGCCTGCCGACCGATTCCGCCGTGGTGGCCATCTTGCGCGACGGCCACGTCGTCATCCCCCAGCCCGAGACCGTGCTGGCCGCCGGCGACGAGGTCCTCGCCCTCGCCAACGCCCAAGCCGAGCGCGGCCTCCGCGACGCCATCGTCGGCCCGGCGACCCCCCTCAACCCACCCGCCTAACCCGGCACCGCGCAACGACCCCCAACCAAGAGCCCGAGGCCACCGCGCAACGAGCGGCACGACCAAAACTAAGAACCGCGGCGGTCAGCGGCGATCGGGTTGGTCGCCGAAGCAGCCGAACGCTGAAGGGATCGGCGGAGGGGAACATCTGGAGCGAGCGAAGCGCGCCCGCAGGGCCGCGAGCGAGGAAGCGTTCCCCGCAGCCGACCCTTCAGCCGCCCGCCACGCGCCAGCCCTCCCGCCTCCAGCGTCGGCTACGCGCTGAACCGCAGCAGCGGATTGATCATCCTGATGGCCCCGCGCTGCTCCCCGAGCACGCCCTCGACCACGACCCGCGTCCCAAGGGAGAGCCCGCTGATGCCCCGCCGTCCCATGAACACCACGGTGACCTCGCCGGTGCCGTCGGAGATCAGGGCCTCCAGCGACTCGTGGTCGTGCATCGGGAAGACCGTCATGCGCTTGATGACACCCGCGATCTTCACGCGACCCCGCATGGGTGCCTCGTCGATCCGAACGGTGCCCGGCACGGTCTCCGACCATGTGACGATCTCCAACGCGAGGCGCGCCTCGTCGCTCTCGGTCAATCGGTCGAGCCAGCGACGGATGGCTCCCATCTCCCGCCTCCGCGAGCGCTCGTCTCAGCTCGCCGTGTTGGCTGCCCTGATCTCCTCGCCCAGCTCCGACTTGCGGGACTTGGACACGTAGATCGACGCGGCCAGGATCGCCGCCGTAACGATCACTACGGCGACGCGCAGGGCCGTGTCGTCCGCGTGGGTGACCACCAGCGGCGCGATCAGCAGGGCGACGAGGTTCATGACCTTGATGAGCGGATTGAGGGCGGGTCCGGCGGTGTCCTTGAACGGATCGCCCACGGTGTCGCCGATCACCGCGGCCTTGTGGCTCTCGGACCCCTTCCCGCCGTAGTTCCCCTCTTCGATGAACTTCTTGGCGTTGTCCCATGCGCCGCCGGCATTGGAGAGCATGACGGCCAGGAGCTGTCCGGTAAGGATGGCGCCCGCGAGGAAGCCGCCGAGCGCCTCCCCCTTCAGGAAGAAGCCGGCGAAGATCGGGGACAGCACCGCCAGCAGGCCGGGGGTCGTGAGCTCGCGCAACGATGTCTTGGTGCAGATGTCGACCACCGCGCCGTAGTCCGGTTTCTCCTCGTACGTCATGATCCCCGGGTGAAGACGGAACTGGTTGCGCACCTCCACCACGACCTGCGAGGCCGCCCGGCTTACCGCGCGGATGGCGAGCGAAGAGAAGATGAACGGCACGGAGCCGCCGATCAGCAGGCCCACCAGCACGTCGGGCTCGTCGATGCGGATCCCGTTGAAGATGAAGCCGGCCCCCCGCAACGCCTCCTCGAAGGAACCGAACAGCGAGGTGGCCGCGAGGACTGCGGTGGCGATGGCCATCCCCTTGGTGATGGCCTTCGTGGAGTTGCCCACGGCGTCGAGCCCGCCCAGGATCTCGGCGGGCCGACCCTCGAACTCGCCGGACATCTCCGCGATGCCCTGCGCGTTGTCGGAGATGGGTCCGTAGGTGTCCATCGAGACCACCACGCCCACCGTGGTGAGCATCCCCATGCCGGCGAGGGCGATGAAGTACAGGCGCTCCGACGTCGTGCCCCCGAGGTAGAACGCCGAAACGATGGCGCCCGCCAGGATCAGGGCGGCGTAGACCGTCGACTCCAGGCCGATCGAGAACCCGGACAGGATCGTCGTGGCCGGGCCTGTCACCGTGGACTCCGCGATCTCCTGCACCGGCTTGAACTTGGTGTCGGTGAAGTACTGCGTGATCACCTGGATGATCGCCGCCAGGACGAGTCCGATGGAGACCGCGATCGCGGGCTTGTAGCTGTGCATGTAGAAGTGGGAGATCACGAACGCCGCCGCGGCAGAGATGATGGCCGACAGGAAGAACCCGCGGTTGATGGCCTTCATCCCCGACTCGGACTCGGTTCGCGGCGTGACCGCCATGATCCCGATGATCGACGTGACCACGCCCACGGCACGGATGAACAAGGGGAACATCACGCCGATGATCGCTCCCTGCGGGGAGCCGGCGTAGGCGGCGGCGCCGAGGATCAGCGACGCGATCAGGGTTACCTCGGAGGACTCGAAGAGGTCGGCGGCCATCCCGGCGCAATCCCCCACGTTGTCGCCCACGTTGTCCGCGATGGTGGCGGCGTTGCGAGGGTCGTCCTCGGGGATGCCCTGCTCCACTTTGCCCACCAGGTCGGCGCCAACGTCCGCCGCCTTGGTGAAGATGCCGCCCCCGACCCGCATGAACATCGCGAGGAGTGCCCCGCCGAACCCGAAGCCCACCAGCACGCTCGTGGCGTCCTGCTTGTAGATGATGAGCACGGCGGTGGCGCCGAAGAGGCCGAGCCCCACAGTGAACATGCCCGCCACGCCGCCGGCACGGAAGGCCAGCCGTACCGCGGAGCGCAGGCCGGACTCGCGCGCGGCGTTCGCCGTCCGCACGTTCGCTCGCACCGCCAGCCACATCCCGACGTAGCCCGTGATGGCGGAGAAGCTCGCCCCGAGGATGAACGCGATCGAACGTCCCAGCCGGATGGAGAGGTTGGGGGAGAGCCCGAGGATGGAGGTCGTCGCCTCGCTGGAGACGGGCAGCACGAAGAACAGCGCCACGCCGATCAGCGCGACGAACACAGCCAGCGTCCGGAACTGCCGGGAGAGATACGCGGAGGCACCCTCCTGGATCGCCTTCGCGATCTCCCGCATCGTGTCCGTCCCCTCGGGCGCCTTCAGCACCTCCCGCACGAGGTAATAGGCGAACACCAGGGCAACGAGGGATACGCCGAGGATCACCCACAGCGCCGTCTTGTTGGACGAGCTGAAGACCACCTGAAGTGGTCCGCCCTCCTGGGCGAGGACAGCGCCGAGCATCGAACCTCCTGTGTGGGCTTGGGGCCTCTCTCAGGTCCCGACCGGGGCCGGAACCCGTGAAGTATAGGGAACGGCGGGTGCAGCGACCTGCAGCGACCTGCGGCGACGCGGGCGGGCCGGCAAGTCGGGTCCGACCCACGGACGGCTAGCATGCCTCGATGGGTTTCGAGGGCTCCTCGTTGTGGCGCCTGCGTCAGAAGATCGGCGGCGAGCTGGTGCTGTGGCCGGGCGCCACGGTCTGCGTGATCGGGACGGACGCCAAGGTCCTGCTCGGCCTGCGGAGCGACGACCGCACGTGGGCCATGCCGGGAGGAGGGGCCGAGGAGGGCAGCAGCTTCGCGGAAACCGCTCTCGCGGAGCTGCGCGAAGAGCTCGGTCTGATCGCCGAGGAGGGCGATCTGGAGGCCTACGCGTGTATCTCCCGGGCAGACAATCACATCGCGACGTTCCCTAACGGGGACAGGACCCACTACTTCGGGCTCTGGTTCGAGCTGCGCAGCTGGCGCGGGGAGCCCACCCCCGACGGCGATGAGATGGTGGACGCGGCGTGGTTCGATCCCGCGGCACCGCCCGAGCCCCTGCTCGGATCGACCCGTCTGGGTCTCGAGCTCCATCGCGCGTGGCGCGCCAGCGGCCGGTTCCAGGCCCGTTGATGCGATCGCGCCGCGCGACCCGCACCGGCGTCTTGCTGTTCGCGTTCTCCTTCGCCGTGATGGCGGATCCGGTGTCCTCGGTGGCCTACGCGATCGAGGCCGCCCTGCGTGCTCTCGGCGGAGACCTCCGCCTCCTGCTCTTCACGATGGTGATGGTCCTGGGGATCATCTCGATCGTCCGACTGAACTACGACCAGCTGATCCGCCGCTTCCCGGAGGGCGGCGGCGCCGTGGCGGCCACGGGCGCCGCCTTCGGGGAGGGGTGGGCCTTCCTGCCCCTCGGCGCCTTGATCGTCGACTTCGTGCTGACGATCGCGATCAGCGTGGCTGCCGCCTCCAGCGCGGTCATCGCCTACGTGCCCGCCCTCGCCCCCTTCCGAGTCCTCATCGCGTTGGTGTTGGTCACGGTGGTGGCGGCGATCACCCTGCTCGGGCATCTCGGACGAAGCGTCTTCGCGACGATGACGGTGGCGTTCGTGGCGGTCGCATTGCCCGTGATCGCCTTGGGCTTCCTGCATCCGCACGCGATCGGCACGGCGCCGATGTCCGGGAACGGCACCGCGACGCACTGGACGGTGTTCTTGGCGTTCCCGGTTGCGATGGCGCTGGCGACGGGCGTCGAAGCTCCGTCCAGCGCGATCGCCCAGCTCGGCCAGCTCGACAACCGAGGCCGGGAACGCTTCGGCCGGATCACGCTGTGGCTCACCTTCGCGATCGAGGGATCGCTCACCCTGCTCATCGCCCTGCTCGCCGTGCACTTGCGCACGGGCATCCCAGCCGCCGACTCGACCCTGATCGCGGACGTCGCCCGCAACGCCGCGGGCAGCGGACCGCTGTTCGCCGGCTTCCAGCTGGCCTCGTCGCTGCTCCTGCTCGCGGCCGCGTCCTCGTCGTTCCAGGCGGGACCGGGGCTGCTGAAGGCGCTGGCGCGTCGTGGGCGAGACGACGGGACCCACGTAGGGATCCTGCCGGCACCGCTCGGCCACACCAACCGCCATCACACCCCGTACTGGAGCGTTGCCGTCTTCCTCGGCGTCGCCGTTGTGGTCGTGCTGGCCGCCGGCGGTCGCGACCAGGAACTCGTCCTTTTCTACGCGGTGGCCGTGTTCGTGAGCTTCCTGAGCGGTCTGCTTGCCATGACCAAGTTCTCGCGGCAGGACGGCGCCTGGCGCTACGTGATCGTGAATTCCTTCGGCGCGGCCGTGGTCTTGTTCACCATCGTCGTGAACCTCGGCCGCGGCTACCCGATCGCCTCGCTCGTCGCGGCCCTGGCGATCGCGGCGGTCTTCGCCCGGCTGTGGGTGCGCCAGGGCCGTCCGCGCGGCATCGCGCAGGTGGAACGGGAGGTCGAGCGCGAACTCGGGGGCGATGGATCCGCGGACGAGCGCCCCGCCGTCCCCGAAGCCTAGGGCTGCGGGCCGGGGCTCGGGGAGAGCCGCAGGACCGCGTATCCGATGACCCCCGCCAGGAGTGAGGCCCCGAAGATCGCGATCTTGGCCTCGTCGAGTTGCGCCGAATCCTTGAACGCGAGCTCGGCGATGAACAACGACATCGTGAAGCCGATCCCCGCGGTCGCACCCATCCCCGCGAGGTCTCCCCAGCCCACGCCGCGGGGTAGCTCCGCGGCTCCCGTCACGGCGATCGCGCCGCTCCCCAGCAGCACGCCCACGGGTTTGCCTACGACCAGGCCCAGCACGATCCCGAGCGTCACGGTCGAGCCCAGCGTTGCGGAGATGGAGGAGGCGGACAGCTCCACGCCCGCGTTCGCGAGCGCGAACAGGGGCACGATCACGAAGCTCGTCCACGGCAGCAGACCGTGCTCCACACGGGCGAGCGGGGGAACGGCCTCGCGGGATATCCGCGCCAGTCGGAACCAGGCCGGTGCATCGGCGTCGGGGGGCTGAGGATCGTCCACGGTCTCGTCGGCGATGCGCCGGGCCTCCTTGCTGACCGCCCCCGGGCGCTGGAACGCCTCGGCGGGCGTGAGGAGCCCGAGCACGACGCCGGCCACCGTCGGGTGCACGCCGGAGCGGTAGGTGAGGTACCACAGCAGGACCCCCAGCGCCAGGTAGACCCCCATCGAGCGGACGTGCACCGATCGCAGGATCACGACGGCGGCCACCACGACCACGGCCTCCTCCAGCGGGAACCAACTCACGCCCCCGGCGTAGAAGACGGCGATCACCACGATCGCTCCGATGTCATCGACGATCGCGAGCGTGAGCAACAGGGGCTTCAGGTTGGCCGGGGCGTACGCGGCCGCCAGGGTGAGCGCCCCGAGGGCGAACGCGATATCCGTCGCCATGGGCACGCCCCAGCCCTCGCCCCCCGAGCCCCCGCCCACCACTGCGAGATAGAGCAACGCGGGGACGGCCATGCCGCCGATGGCGGCCGCCACCGGGAGCACCGCGGCGCGCCAGCGCCGGAGCTCGCCCACCGTGAGCTCCCGTTTGATCTCGAGCCCGACCACCAGGAAGAACAGCGTCATGAGCCCCTCGTTGATCCAGAAATGGACCGTTCCGCTGAGGCGCCATGCCCCCACGCCCAGGGCCACCTCCGTGTCGAGCACATGGTGGTATGCGTCCTTCCACGGCGAGTTCGCCCAGATCACGGCCACCAGCACCGCCGCGAGCAGGAGGATGCTGCTGGCGATCGCGGTCTGGAGGAAGGCCTGAAGCGGGCGGATGACCACGCGTGGCACGAAGCGGTCCGTGTGCGACCACGGGTGACGCAGGCCCGGACCGTGGGGCGAGGAGCCAAGATCCATGACCCAACGCTATCGGTTCTCCAACACCTTCACGGAACCAACACGGGCGAGTCGTTGGCGGGGCCCGCTGCCCCGGGTAGGCTCGTCGCGTTTTGGCAGACGGTCGTCATTCGCCCCAGTCCCCCCGCATCAAGCCCGCGTATCTCATCGCCGGTGGTGTCGGTGCCCTCGCCCTCATCGTGGGCCTCGTCGTCGTCCTTACCGGAGGGTCGGACAGCCCCCTCATCCCGGGCCACAGTGAGGCTCCGGCCCCGACGTTCGCGTTCCAGGTCGCCAAGACCGTTCCCGTGACCACGGTCCTGCAGCAGCCCAACGGGAACCCCCCCGATGCCAAGAAGTCCGCTGAAGCCGCGACCCCGGCGGCGGCGAACATCCAGAAGAGCCTGCATGCGTTCTACTCGAACGCGTTCCTCGCCCCGGACAACTGGACCAACGGCACGTACGCAGACGCTTTCGGCTCCTTCAGCGCCCAGGCCCAGGCTCAGGGCATGAAGCAGATCGACGTCCTCACCGCGGGGACCGATGCGGGGGACACGTACTCGGACATCCAACCGGCGAAAGCGACGATGAAGACCAGAGTGCTGCTGGATCCCAAGGGGGAGCCCTACTCCGCCGTGAGCACGGTCACCTTCGCGGTGGACGCAACCTTGAAGGACGGCACCGGGACCGAACGGCTCCTCAGCAACGGCCAGTACATCTTCGAGAAGGGGCCCGAGGGCTGGATGATCACCGCCTTCTCCGTCCAGCGCAGCGATCAGGCCCCTCGGAGCTCCGGTTCGGCGGTCGCATCGGCGTCGGGGTCGGCATGAGGCGTCGTGCCCTCCTCGCCATCCTCGGGATCGCCACATGGGTGATCGGTTCCGCCTTGGGCGCACTCGGGCCGGTCTCCGCGCGCGCGGAGTCAGCCGGCATCGCCGTCGGCAAAGCCCACGCGGGCTACACGCCGTCCCTCACGGGCTCCAAGCCCGTCGTGATCCTGGCCGTCGGGAGCGGGGCGCGGCCGGGAGAGGACGTCCTGCATTCGCTCGCGGACTCCATCCACCTGCTCTTCTTGAACCCGGCGAAGCATCACGCCACCATGGTGGGGATCCCCCGCGACTCGTACGTGGACGTGCCCGGGCACGGCACCAACAAGATCAACTCGTCGCTGTTCTACGGTGGCCCGGACCTGCTCGTGCAGACGATCGAGAGCATCTCCGGCGTGCACATCGACTACTGGGCCATCACCACGTTCTGGGGCTTCACGGACATGATCAACCAGATCGGCGGGCTCACGGTCGACGTGCCGTTCCGGTTCTACGACCCCTCGTACTCGCGGGCGGACCTGCAGCCCGGCGTGCAGAAGCTCGACGGCCAGCAGGCGCTCTCGTTCGCGCGAGACCGTCACAGCATGGTGGAGGGGGACTTCGCGCGCCAGGAGAACGGGGGCCGGCTCTTCCTCGCGGCCCTGGCGCAGTTCCAGAAGGTGTACGCCAAGGACGCAACTGAACTCATGACGTGGCTCGGTGCGGGGATGTCCAACACCTTCATCGAGATCCCGCTGAGCGAGGTCCAGCAACTCGCGTTCACCGCCACCAAGATCCCCGTCAAGAACGTCCAGAACGTGGTCCTGCCGGGGAGCGCGCAGATGGCGGGGTCGCTGTCCGTGGTGATCTTGAACGACACCTGGAGGGCGAAGATCTTCGCGGACGTGAAGCCCGACGCCATCTTGAGCAAGAAGAACGTGCCGCCGAGCCCCACCGCCGATCAGCCCAAGGGATGACACCGGCGGGACCCGGCGGGGTCAGATCTTCGTGAGCACGTAGGCCACGTAGCCGACGTAGAACACGCCCTGCAGCAGCAGGAGCCTTGCCGTCAGGCGGCCGCGGAACCGAACCGTGAGCCAGAGCACCGACCCGGCCCCCAGCGCGATCAGGGCGGCCACGAGGGCGACGCCACTCAGATCCCAGGGGGTCAGCAGGAGTCCGATCGCGACGGGGAACGAGGCCTGGAAGACCATCGCGCCCGTCATGTTCCCCAGCGCCAGCGTGTCCTTGCGCCGGCGGATCCACAGCACGCTGTTGAACTTCTCGGGGAGCTCCGTGGCGAGGGGGGCCACCAGCAACGAGAACGCCAGCGGCGAGACGTGGAACCGCTCCCCGATCGAGTCGACCGCCACGATGAACAGTCGCGCGCCCGCTACGATGAGACCCAGGGCCAGCGCGCTTTGAACGAACGGGGCGGCGGCGGAGCGCTCGACGGTCCAGCCGCTCAGCGAGGGACGGAGCCGACGGAGCCACTCCCACACGTAGAGCGGCTTGATCTCGTTCTCGACCTCCCGCCCCGTCTCCTCGTCGGAACCCGTGAAGTGGCGGCGCACGTAGTAGCCGTAGCCGACGACGAGGACGATCACGAGCGCGTCGTGCAACGCCCGCACGTGGATCAGGCCGGCGACGACGGCCAGCGTATACATCACCAGGAAGTAGCCGAGATCCTGGCGCAGAACCCCGCGATCGAATTCCAGCTCGGCGGGGCGGCGCCCGCCACGGGCACTGATCAGCACCGTCACGGCGATCACGAACATGGCGAGCGTGGTGAGCATCAGCGGCGCGCCCAGGATGGCTCCGGTTCCGATCTCCTCGCCCGCACCGTGACCCGACAGGATCGCGATGAGCGGCAGCAGGGTCTCGGGCAACGCCGTGCCCACGGCCGCGAGCACGGAGCCAACCGCGCCCTCCGATAGACCGAACCCCTCGCCCACCCATTCGACGCCGTTGGTGAACAGCTCGGCTCCGGCGAGGATGACGAGCAACGATGCGATGAGGGTCGGCCACTCCATCCGGCGCGCCATCGTGACAGGTGGGGGGCCGCACCGTCAGGGGCGCTCGCTCGGACCCCCACCGAACGATGCGAGAAATCAGCTACGCTCGACGCGCCGGATGGGGAGTAATCCGAATCCGGGGTGCCGCCACCACGGCCGTCGATCGACGGTCCGGCCCCCGGCCGTACGCGGTTCCGACCACGGACGGGGACGAGACCTCCGGCCTCACAGGAGGCTGGAGGCTCGATCATGACCCCGACACCAGGAACGTCCGTTCGGGCGCGACCGGCGCGCTCACGGCTCGCCCTCATGCTCCCGCCGGCCGCCACCGCGCCCGCCGTGGCCCTCTCGCTCACCCATCTGCAACTTGCCCATCCCCTCGAAGCGGCGATCTACGGGATAGCCATCGTCGGGGCCGCGTTCATGCTCGCGTGGGCGGCCGAGGTGGCCCAACTCGACATCTCCGCCGGGCTCGCCATCGCGATCCTGGCGCTGATCGCGGTGCTGCCCGAGTACGCCGTGGACTTCGTCTTCGCGTCCAAGGGAGGGGAATCCTTCAAAGCGACCGGACCCGCGTGCTTGCCGCTGAACGGCGGTTCGGAATCACCCTGCTCGCTGGCCCTGGCGAACATGACCGGCGCGAACCGCCTGTTGATCGGGGTGGGGTGGACGATGGTCGTGTTCATCGCCTTCCGTCAGCTGCGACGCGAGGGCCGCCTCCCGGTCGGACGGCGGTGGCCCGGGGTGCAACTGGACCGTGGTCACGCGGTGGAGATCGCCTTCCTGGGCGTGGCGACCATCTACTCGCTCACGCTTCCCCTGAAGCATTCGATCACGCTCGTGGACGGAGGCGTGCTGGTGGCGATCTTCGTCGCATACACGATCCGCGTCTCGCGCGCGCCTGCCGGGGAACCGCACCTGGTAGGCCCGCCCGCCTACTTGGGAACCCTCCAGCCGTGGCGAAGGCGCGCAACGATCGTCGCTCAAGCCGTCTTCGCCGCGTTGGTGATCCTGCTCGTGGCCGAGCACTTCGCCGAATCCCTCGTCGCCGCGGGGTCGACGCTGGGCATCAGCGAGTTCGTCCTGGTCCAGTGGCTGGCTCCACTCGCCTCCGAGGCACCGGAGTTGCTGGTAGCCGGGCTCTATGCGTGGCGACTCAACACGAACGCGGGACTCGGCACCTTGGTGAGCTCCAAGGTGAATCAATGGACGTTGCTGGTGGGCACCCTGCCGTTCGTCTTCGCCATCTCATCGGGTGGACTCCACGGCCTCCCCATCGACGACCTGCAACGCCAAGAACTGTTCCTCACCGCCGCTCAGTCCTTCCTCGCGGTGGCGATGATCGCCAGCCTGACGCTTTCGCTCCGAGAAGCCGGCGTCCTCTTCGGCTTGTTCTTCGGCCAATTCATCCTGGGCGCGCTCGTGCCCTCAGGCCTGCACGGTGTGGAACGGGTGGGCATGGGCGTCCTGTACCTCGTGCTCGGTGCCTGGGTGCTCGCGAAAGAGCGTCGGGACATCCCCCACCTGCTGCGCGACGGCTTCCGCACGCCGGCGGTGGAGCTGATCGAAGCCAGTGGGCTCCCGTAGGCAGAGGCCGAGACGCGCGGGTAGGGACCTTCGACGCCGCTAGCCTAGGTCGGTGGATGCCCGAGCCCTTCTTGACACGCTCATCGAGGACGAGCAGGTTGCCCCCTCCCTCGTCAACGTACGGGAGCTGCCCGCTCGCGAGCCCGTCCTGCGGCCGTTCCCCCGGGACCTGCCCGAGCTCATCACGCAGCGCCTCGGTCTGATGGGCGTCACCGGCCTCTACCCTCATCAGGCTCGGGGCCTCGAGATCCTGCGTGGCGAGGACGATCTCGTCATGGCCACCGGCACGGCGAGTGGCAAGACGCTCGTCTACAACGTCACCTTTGCGGACACCGTGCTCTCGGTGCCCAAGGCCACCGCGCTCTACCTTTACCCGACGAAGGCGCTCGCACGCGACCAACTTCGGGCCGTCCGAGCGCTGAAGCTCCCTCAGCTGAGAGCGTCGGTCTACGACGGCGACACGCCGAAACCCGAACGCCCGTTGATCCGCAAGAACGCAAACCTCGTGATGACCAATCCGGACATGCTGCATCTGTCGCTGCTGCCCGATCACGCCCGCTGGGCCGATTTCCTGTTCCGCTTGACGCTCGTCGTGGTGGACGAGGCGCACGTGTGCCGCGGCGTGTTCGGTTCGCACGTGGCGCTGGTGCTGCGGAGGCTGCGCCGCTTGGTGGCGCACTACGGCGGCACCCCGCGCTGGTGCCTGGCGAGCGCGACCGTGGGCAATCCCGGGGAGCTTGCTGCGCGCCTCGTGGGGATCCCGTTCCACGAGGTTACCGAGGACGTCTCCCCTCGAGGGCACAAGCTCTTCGCGCTGTGGAACCCGCCCATCCTGGACGAAGACACCGGCCGACGCCGTAGCGCGCTCACGGAAGCGGCGACGCTCGTCGCTCGCCTCGTCGACCGTGACGTACGCACGATCGGGTTCACGCGCTCACGCAAGGCGGCCGAGCTCCTGGCCGGATCCGCGCGGCGAGACGTGCAGGATCCCCAGAAGCGGGCCCGGATCTCGTCGTACCGAGCGGGGTACCTCGCCCATGACCGACGTCGGATCGAAGGGGCTCTGGCCTCGGGTGAACTGCTCGCCGTAGCCTCCACGAGCGCGTTGGAGCTCGGGATCGACATCGGGACCCTGGACGCGGCGGTCCTGACCGGCTACCCGGGGACACGCGCCTCATTCTGGCAGCAGGCCGGCCGCGCGGGGCGCCGCAGCGGCGACGCGCTCGCGATCTTGGTGGCCCAGGACGACCCCTTGGATCGATACCTCGTGCACCACCCGGAGGATCTGTTCGACAAGCCGGCCGAGGCGGCCGTGATCGACCCCACCAACCCGTACGTCCTCGAACCGCATCTGCGTTGCGCCGCGCGTGAGTTCCCCCTGCAGGACCACGAACGCCCGTTCTTCGGAGAGGTGGCGGACGTGAGCGCCGCCCTCGACCGGTTGGTGGCTCGAGGGGAGCTGGCGCGGCGCCGGGAGGCCTGGCACGACAACGGGAAGGAGCTGCCGCATCGGGTGGTCGACGTGCGGAGCGGAGGCGGGCACGTCTATCGGATCGTCATCTCCGGAACCGGCGAGTTGTTGGGAACCGCCGACGAGGGCCGGGCATTCCAGACGCTGCACCCGGGGGCGGTCTACCTTCACCTGGGCGAGCAGTACCTGGTGCGGGAGTTGGACCTCGTCGAGCGCGTCGCCGTCGTGGTGCCCGCGGATCCCGACTTCTACACGCAAGCGCGCGACATCACGGACATCGGCGTGGTCGCGGTGCACGAGCGGGGCCGAACCGGGGACGCCGACGCGACGTTCGGGACCGTGCGCGTCACCACGCAGGTCACGTCCTACGTGAAGAAGCTCCTGAGCACGAACGAGGCGATCGACGAACTGCCGCTGCCCCTGCCGCCGCGGCACCTCGAGACCAAGGCGGTGTGGTGGACCATCTCGACGGGCGTGATCGCGCGCGCCGCCGTGAGTCCCCGCGCACTGCCGGGCGCGATCCACGCGGCCGAGCACGCGGCGATCGGCCTGCTCCCGCTCGTAGCCACGTGTGACCGATGGGACATCGGTGGCGTCTCCACGCCGATGCACCAGGACACGGGCATGACCACGATCTTCATCTACGACGCCTACCCCGGGGGCGCCGGGATCACCGAGCGGGGATTCGCCACGTCGCATCGGTGGCTGCGGGCCACCCTTGAGGCCATCCGCCGATGCCCGTGCGCGCGAGGATGCCCATCCTGCGTCCAGTCACCGAAGTGCGGGAACGGGAACGAGCCGTTGGACAAGGCCGGGGCGATCGCCCTGCTGGGTGCGATCCTCGGTGAGAGCTGGGGGTAAACGAGCGGCGCGGGCGCCCGAGGGCCATCGCACGGGCGCCCGAGGGCCATCGACCCTCAGCGAACGCCGTATTGCCCCAGAACCCTCGGTAGGCGAGCCTTCGGCGCGAAACGGGCGGTCATGCCCGTGCCGGGGCGGAAGGGAACCTCAACCACATGGTGCGTGTCTTGGTCGCTACGGCTGCCGCCTGGATCACGGTCGGTTTCCTGGCCGGCGCCGCCCTCGCCTGTACCGCCGTGCTCGCGAGGGCGCACGAACGTCGATCGGAGCGCCTGGCGGCCGCCGCGCTATCCAGGCGGTGGACTGATCGCCACCCCACCCCCGCGGTCCCGTTCTCCGATGCCGTCGCCGGGCGTGGCGGCGGCGTCCCGGGGAGACCCGAGGCCGAGCTCAAGCGCACCCTGGATCACCTCCTCGAGGAGCGGGACGCCTTGCTCGAGGAGTTCCAGGAGGTGCAGACGCAGATCCACACGATGAAGCGGCAGGTGGAACGCCGCCGTCGCGTGCTTGCCTTGGGCGATGGTGACGCGACCATGGCCGACGTCATCGTCCTGCGTGAACCAACGATCCACGAAGAGCGATCCGAGCGCGGTCGCTAGACCCTAGGCGGATGCCCGGGCGTCTCGGAGTCTGCTCCATATCCCGAGGACGCTCGACCGTTCCTCCGGCGTGAGACCGAAGAGCACCAGGACGACGTAGTAGACCCCCCCGCCGATCACCCCGGTGGCGACGAAGTCCACGGCCCAGTGGGGACCGTTCGTGAACGCGTGGACGACCAACATGACGGCGCCGCCGATCGCCGTCGGGATCAAGAGCCGCGCGTAGTAGCGGTCGTAGGGCTGGATCCGCACGAAGCGCCACACGAGCCACAGTCGGAGCGAGTTGGACACGACGAGGGCGCTCGTCTGCGCGATGGCGGCACCCATGGGGCCGAGATGCGGGACCAGCGCGATCGCGACCACGAGATCGAGCATGAACGAAAGGGCGTACACGAGCAGGTCCCACCCGGTGCGGCCCACCATGATGAGGATGAAGCCCGCGGCGCCCACGCTCACGTTCACGATCTGCCCGATCAGCAAGACCCGGAGCCACGAGGTACCCGCGTCGTACGAGCCGCCGAACAGGTGGAGCACCGCCGACGGGGCGATCATGAACAGCAGCAGGAGCGGGATCGTGCCGCTCAGCGTCCACCGGGTGATCTGTTTGAACAGGGCGTTCAGCCGGTCCCGCAGCCCGCGTTCGTAGAGGTCCGCGACGAACGGGCTGAACATGTAGCTCACGGCGGTGAGGAAGAGCACGAGCGCCTGGGCCACGCGGATCGCCGCCGCGTAGACGCTCAGGTCGGGGCTGTGCGGGTAGAAGTGGGAGAGCACGGCGAGGTCCGTGTAGAACAGGGCCTGGCTGAGCAGCGCGGCGGGAGCACGGGGGGCCCCGTACTTGACGAGCGCCTTCGCCTCGTTGGCCTCGGCAGGCTGGGGGGCGAACGGCTTTGTGGCGCTGCGCCAGGACCACCAGGCGACGATGCCGGCCACCACCCAGGACAAGGTGTAGCCCCACACGGTGACCGCCACGGTCTTGTCCACGAGCGCCCAGAGGGCGAGCGTGATGACGATCCAGCCGAGGGACTGACCGATCCAATAGGCGTAGAGGGTGTGGCGCATGATCTTGAGCCCGCGGCTGCCGCCCAGGTATACCTGGGCCACGGCCACGAACACGAGCCCGAACGCGGCGGCGACCACCGACGCGCTTGGCACGTTGACGAGGTCGGCGATGGGCACGGCCGCCACCAGGACGATCGCCGCCACCAACACGCTCACCGCCGCGGCGATCCCCGCCGCGATGCGTACGATCGCTCGGGAGCGTCCCGGCTCGCCCTTGCCCGCCTCGATGGCGACCCGGCGCACCGAGGCCATGTCCATCCCGAACCGCGTGGCGGCCCCCGCCACGAACGCGAACTGCGTCATCAGGGTGATCTGCCCGAACTGGCCCGAGCCGGCCCCGAACGCGCGCGCGATCAGGATGCTCATGCCGAAACTCGCGACCACGTAGACGCCGAGGCCGACGATGTTCTGGCCGGTCCCGGCGAGGATCGTCTTGCGGTCGCGGACCTCGTCGGCGTGATCGGGCAGCGCGGCCTCTTCGGCCTGCGCGGCGGCGAGCGCTTCTTCAGGGGTTCCCACGGCGGCCCAAGTATCCCCGACCCAAGCTCGCGCGACCCTCGGCGACGTCGATCGTCACGAGGATGGCAGGCGGGGCGCCCGCCACCCCTTCGATGGTGGGCGCCCCGTCCGGTGCCAGCCTACGTCGCCGTGTGAGCTAGGAACGCCGCGCCTTGCAGCCGCGGTCACGATTGGACCACTCGCGCTGGGTGAAGTAGTAGTTATGGTTGATCACCTGGTTGTAGGCGTCTCCGTTTGTCGCAGTGCCGAGGGCCTTGCCGTAGTTGCTCACGCACTTGTCCGAGCCCTCGTACCCCGTTCGGTCGAACCAGGCGTTCAACAGTGGGTCGTTCGTCATCTCTCGATGCTCGTGGCTGATGGAGTCGAGCGTCCCGTCCACGGGGCCGTTGGGAGCCTGCGGGGTCCCGCAGCCGTTGGCCAACATGGGTGCGTACGGGATGTTCGCGTAGATCGTCGGCGATGACCTGGTGCCGGAGTAGGAGTGATACGCGCAGTAGTAGGTGAACGAGCATGCCTTGCCGTTGCGACCGAAGCACGAACCAACGCCGTCCGGCGTCATCATGAAGAACGCCTGGTCGATGCCGGTGGTCCAGCCGTTGGTACGCACCACGCGCTTCAGCTCCCTGCGCAGCTGCTTGTCCGTGAGGCAGATCTTGATGAGCTCGCCCGCGGCGGAGTGGTACTTGGGGCATCCGTTGGCCGGATACGGGTTGGAGTCCACGAAGGACCCGCCGAAGGTCTGGTCGTAGTTCGCCCGGTGTCCCCGCGAGTCCGTGTACTGGGTCAGGACCGAGTACACGTTTGCATGGCCGCCGCTGTCGGCCGCGGCATCGGTGAAATACCGCTCGATGACGTCGGTGTAACCGGAGTCGAACTCGCGGCCTTCCGGCGTCCAGTAGATCGCGTGGGTGGTGCTCGACGGCATCACGGGACCCCCGTGATACTTGAGCTTGGGTCGCTTCTTGGCGACATGGGCCCTCGCCTCGTGGCGCTGCACCCTGACGACGCCGCCGGGCCCACCGTGGATTCCCGAGCCCGGCGCCCGGGCGTTGACCGTTGCCGAGGCGGTGAACGTGGTGGCGACCAATGATGTGGCCAATGCCAGAGGTGCCACGGCGTATCCCAGGCGCATCCGAGCCCCTTTCGAACAGCGGAGTAGGTCCGCCGAAGGTTACCGGACGAACGGCGACGCGATGTCAGTCCGTCCGGCGATAGAGCCGGACCGAGAGGGTGACGAAGACCGCCAGGATGCCCACGTCCCACGCGAGTGACTCCCACACGTAGGTCGCCGTGGGTCCACCGATGGTGAGCGCGCGCACGGCGTTCACCGTGGCCGTCACGGGCTGGTGATTCGCGAACGCCTGAAGCCACGTCGGCATGGACGAGGTCGGCACGAATGCCGACGAGGCGAACACCAGCGGGGCGAGCACGGGGAACGCCGCGGCCTGCGCCGTCTCCGGATCCCCCACGGCCATCCCGACGGTGGCGAAGACCCACGACATCGCGTAGCCGAAGAGCATGACGAGCAGCGCGCCGGCGATCAACCCGACGACGTTCGTGCCGATCCGCCAGCCCACCAGGAACCCCACGACCATCATGAGGATCACCACGAACACGTTGCGCAGGAGGTCCGCCGCCGTGCGCCCCGTCAGCACGGCCGAGCGCGCCATCGGCAGGGCGTGGAACCGTTCCATCAGGCCGGTCTTCATGTCGGTGGCGAGGCCGATGGCCGTCGCGATGGCACCGAACACCACGGTCTGCACGAAGATGCCGGGCATCAGGTAGTTGACGTAGCTCACGCCCGGCGGGAGTCCGGTGATGGCGCCGCCGAAGACGTAGCGGAACATGATGACGAAGACGATCGGCTGGATCGTGGAGAAGACCAGCAGCTGCGGGATGCGGACGTACGCGATCAGGTTCCGCCGGGCGATCGCGAACGTGTCGCGGAGGATCCCCATGGGGATCCTTCGGTCACGCGACAGGTCGAGGACGGCGGGGAGCGAGCGCGTGGTCACGCCGGACCTCCCTCGGCCAGACGCGGTCCCGGATCCTCGGCCGCGGGTTCGGCGTGGTGGCCCGTGAGCGTGAGGAACACGTCGTCCAGGCTGGGCTCACGCACGCCCAGCGTCGCCGGCTCGATGCCGCCTGCCTCGAACCGGCGAAGCACCTCCACCAGGACCCGGGGACCCCGATCGGAGGAGATGCGCACGGTGGTGCCCTCGCGCTCAGACGAGCCGGCGATGCCGTCCAGCAGCCCGATGGCACGCGTGGCGGTGGCCTCGTCGCCGAAACCCAGATCCACGACGGTGTCCCCCAGCTGCGCCTTCAGGTTGGCGGGGGTGTCGTTGGCGATGACCTCGCCCCCGTCCACCACGGCGATGCGCGCGGCGAGCTGATCGGCTTCCTCCAGATACTGGGTCGTGAGGAGCACCGTCGTGCCGTCGCCCACGAGCGTCCGGATCGTGTCCCATAAAGCATTGCGGCTCGACAGGTCGAGGCCCGTCGTGGGTTCGTCGAGGAAGAGCACGGGGGGCTTGGGGACCAGGGCGGCTGCGATGTCGAGGCGGCGGCGCATGCCGCCCGAGTAGGTGCGCGCCGGTCGGTCGGCCGCGTGTTCGAGGCCGAAGTCGCCGAGCAGCTCTGCCGCCCGGGGTGCGATGCTGGCGCGCGGCAGCTGACTCAGGACGCCAACCATCTGGAGGTTTTCGCGGCCCGTCAGGTTGGCGTCCACGGCCGCCGCCTGCCCCGCCATCCCGATCCTGCGACGCACGGCGTCGGCGTCGCGAACGACGTCGAACCCCAGGACCTCGGCGCGGCCCTCGTCCGGATGGATGATCGTGGACAGCACCCGCACGACGGTGGTCTTTCCGGCCCCGTTGGGACCGAGCAGCCCGAAGACCGTGCCCTCGGCGACCTCGAGGTCGATCCCGGCGAGGGCCGTCACCTCTCCGAATCGCTTGGCCAGCTTGTCGACGACGATCGCGGGCTCGCTCATGCGATCGATGATGCTACAGAACGCGATGAACGCCCCGCCGTGTCGATTTCCGGCTCGGACGTTCGTCGTGGGGTAGTGCGCGGACACCGAAGGTCCGCACGGGAGGAGGAACGATGACCGACTACGTGTTGCTCTACGAGGGCGGATCGATGCCCAAGGGCGCGGAGGAGCAGAAGCAGGTGATGGCCGCGTGGGAGGCGTGGTTCACGAGCCTCGGCGCCGCCGTGAAGGACCCGGGTAATCCCTTCGCGTCCGCATCCACGCTGATCGCCGCCGACGGGGCGGTCTCCGACGGCAGCGGCGGCGCCTCGGGCTACTCGATCATCGTGGCTGACTCGCTCGATGAGGCAACCGCGATGGCCAAGGACTGCCCGGTCCGACAAGGTGGCGCCAGCATCTCGGTGCGCGAGACCATCGAGGTGATGTAGCGCACGGCATGCGTCGGGGCTCGGGTCCTAAGGGCCCGGGCCCCGAGGTCGCCGCCCGGCTGCGCCGCCAGATCCGCTACTCGATGTAGCCGAGCCCTCGGAGGTGCTCCTCCATCTCGTCCGCCTCGGTTTCGTTCACGGCGGACTCGCCGCCCATGCCCGGGATCGCCATGCCGGGGATGGCGGGGGCCGGCTCCCCGGCAACCTCGCGCTCGGTGATGTGGGCCTCGCTGCCGAGGATCTCGCTGAGCACGCGCCCTGTGGGCTTCACGGCCGCGGGTGCGTCGAGCGCGGCCACGATGGTGGGCGCCATGTCGATCAGGGCGGGCGTCTGCTCGAAGGGCCGCACGTCGGGCCCTACCGCCACGATGGTCCCCTCGATGCGGTGGTCTCCGCTCACCCAGTCCGCGTCCTCGTAAGCGGCCTTCGCGTGGGTGAGCGAGTAGTTCTCGGCGGGAACCATCAAGATGTCGGGCGCCTGATCGGCGTACCTCCCCTTGAACACGTCTTCGCGCTTGTGGATCTCCTTGACGGGTTTCTGGCCGGTCTTGGGATCGACGAAATCGGCGAGGCGATCCATCACGGCGTCGCGCACCTGGTCATAGTCGCCCGGGTCCACGATGCCGTCGATCTCCCGGCCGGCGAGGTTGATGGTGACGCCCTCGCCCGTGGAGCGGATCGAGGTGAACGCCCGCGTCTTCGCCCAGTTGATCGACTGCGGCAAGGCCACCTTCCCGTGCAGCCCCAGGGTGTCGTAGACCTTGCGCGCCACCTTGCGCACGGGGCCCCACTGCATCGGCCCGAACACCACGTTGGAGGCGCTGAAGTCGAGGTAGCCGAACTCGTGCAGCAGCCGGTCCATGTTGATCGTGCGGGTACAGGACTGGAAGCCGTGGTCGGAGATGAACAGGATGATGTCGTCGGACCTCGCGCGAGAGACGAACGCGCCGATCGCGTCATCGGTCTGGCGGAAGATGTCCGCGACCTTCCTGCCGATGCGCGTGTCCTTGTTCTTCACGTAGTCGGGGTGATCGGGCGCGACGAAGTTGGAGAGGGCGTGCTGAGTCCGGTCGATGCTGACCCAGACGCTCGCCATCAGGTCCCAATCGGTGTTGTCCATCAGCCACTCGGAGGCTTTGATGCGCTTCGCGGTCACCTCGAACGCCTCATCGAGGTAGGCATCGGGCTTGTTGTGATAGGTCGTCCAGCTCATGCCGTTGATCGGCCATTCCAGGCCCGCCTTGGCGAGGGTCTGCGGCAGGTCGGCCGGCTGCGTGAACTGCCGGTTCTTGGGAAGGACGCCGCCCGCCGCGAGCGCGCCCACGATCTCGGGCGGCGGGAAGGTGAGCGGCACGTCGAGCAGCAGCTGCTTCTTGTTGGCGACCGTGAGGTCGTCGAGGAAGGTGCGTGCCTTGATCGACTTGAAGGTGACCGGGTACTGCTTGTGGGTCCCCGGCAGGGTCTCGAGGATGTCGAACACGCCATGGTCGACGGGGTCCACGCCCGTGAGGAAGGACGGCCACGCGCTCCACGAGTGGGTCGGCACCGTCGAGCGCAAGACGTCGCGCTGCCCTCGGTCGATGAGCGCCTGCAGGTTCGGCAGCGCGCCCGCCTCCAGGAGCGGATCCAGGATCCGCCAGTCGGCGCCGTCCCACGCGATCAGGATCACTCGTGGCATAGAGGGTTCTCCGCAGAATCTTTCCGCCGGGTCGGGAAGGCTTGCAAGTGTACCGAAGCGATGTTCGAACACCGGAATGGGGCGAGCAGTCCGGCCCAAGTCTCGAACGTTTGTCCCGCCGGCCCCCCGGGTATCGTGGTGCTTCGCCGCGAAGGAGGGGCCATGAACCTGAACAGCGTATTGATCGGGTCGGAAGATCCGCAGCGTCTCGTGGACTACTACACCAAGCTCTTTGGCGACCCTGCGTGGAAGGAGGGCGGGTTCACCGGCTGGCAGCTCGGCTCGGGAGGCATCATGGTCGGACCGCACGACCAGGTGAAAGGGACCAACGCCGAGCCGGGTCGCGTGATCTGGAACATCGAGACCCCCGAGGTGAAGACCGAGTTCGACCGCATGGTTGCCGCCGGCGCCACGGTCGTGCGGGAACCCTATAACCCCGCCGACGACGGCGGCGACGCCTTGCTCTGCACGTTCTCCGACCCCGACGAGAATTACTTCCAGCTCGCAAGTCCTATGGGCTGAGCGCCTCGCGTTCCAGCAATCACGGGCGGGGCTCGCCGATCGGTTCTCCACGCTTGACAGCGGCCGAACCCAATATATAACCTGTTGGTTATGGAGCACTCGGGAACCGATGTCGGAACGGGTCGGCCGGCCCCGTCGTTCGTAACGGAACTCGACGCCGTGTTCGGAGCGCTCGCCGACCCCATCCGGCGTTCGATCCTCGCGCGGCTGACCGAGGGCGAGGCGAGCGTCGCGGAGCTATCCGCTCCCTTCAGCGTCTCTCAACCGGCGATCTCCCGCCATCTCAAGGTGCTCGAGCGCGCGGGGTTGATCCTGCGATCCCGGCGCTCCACCGCGCGCCTCAGCCACCTCCGAGCGGAGCCGCTGCGAGAGGCGACGGCGTGGCTCGCCGGATACCGCGACTTCTGGGAGGAAAGCTACGAGCGGCTCGACGAGCTGCTCGTCGCGCTGCTGGAAGAACGAACCGATCGATCGCAAGCGGGCGATCCGACAGGAAGGAGCACGTCATGACCCAGATGCAGGTGACCGCCGAACCCGGGGTGCCCCAGGTCATCACGACCCGGACGTTCGACGCGCCACGCGACCTCGTCTTCCGCGCGTTCACAGAACCGGAACTGCTCGTCCAGTGGCTCGGGCCGCGGAAGTACACCATGACGATCGAGCGGTACGACGCGCGCGACGGCGGCACGTGGCGCTATTTGCACGCCGACGACGCCGGCAACGCCTTCGGCTTCCACGGGGTCTTCCACGGCGACCCCTCGCCCGAGGGCTTCGTCCAGACCTTCGAGTTCGAGGGCGCGCCCGGCAACGTGTCGATGGACACCCTCACGCTTGAGGAGGACGGTGGCACGACCACCGTTCGCACCAACTCGGTGTTCCAGTCCGTCGAGGCCCGAGACGCCATGGTCGCTTCCGGCATGGAAGATGGCATGAGCGAGGGCTACGACCGTCTCGACGAGCTGGTCGCCCAGCTCGTCGCCACCCCATGACCGACCCAGAAGGAAGGAGCGTTGACATGCAGAGGATCACACCGTCGTTGTGGTTCGACACCCAGGCGGAGGAGGCCGCGAACTTCTATGTCTCCCTGTTCGAGGACTCGGAGGTGACGGACGTCCAATACCTCGAGGGCACACCCAGCGGCGAGCACGTCGCGCTGGTGTTCTTCCGGCTCGCGGGCCAGGAGTTCTCGGCCATCAACGGCGGGCCGGAGTTCCCGTTCACCGAGGCCGTCTCGTTCGCGGTGAGCTGCAAGGATCAGGATGAGGTCGATCGGCTCTGGTCGCAGCTGACCGAGGGCGCCGGCGAGGAGGGCCAATGCGGGTGGTGTAAGGACCGGTTCGGCCTGAGCTGGCAGATCGTCCCCGATCGCATGGGTGAATTGCTGAGCGACCCCGACCCCGCCCGTGCCCAGCGCGCGATGCAGGCGATGCTCAAGATGCAGAAGATCGAGATCAAGACGCTGGAGGACGCGGCCAACGCCGGTTGAGGCCCCGGGGCGTCGCCGGTTTGACCCCTCCTGAAGCATGCGCTTAACTAGGGCCTGGCTTCAGGAGGGGATGGCCATCGACGTCACGATCGAAACCACCATCGCCCGCTCGCGCCATGACGTCGCGCGCTACGTCATGGACCGGCGCAACGACGTCGCTTGGATCTGCGGCATCAGCGAGAGCGAGCTCCTCGGCGAGGGGGTCTTCGGCGAGGGTTCCGAGGTTCGCCGCGTGGCGCATTTCATGGGCAAGCGCATCGACTACGTCCTCCGCGTCGAGCGGCTCGATCCCGACAGCTTCTTGGGGATGCGCTCCGTGAAGGCCCCGTTCCCGATGACGGTGGACTACGCCTTCGCCGACGCCGACGGCGGGACCCGCATGAGCATCCGCGTCGGCGGCCAACCGGGCCGGCTCTATCGCCTGGCGGGCCCCGTGCTCGCGAGGCAGACGAGGGCCTCGATCGCGTCGGATCTCGCGCGGCTGCGCGCCCTCCTGGAATACGGCGCGGATGCAGCGCCGGCCGGATCTTGAGTTCGCGCGCTTCACGATGGCGCTCGAAAGACCTCCCTCGTTCCTTCACGAGCGGTTCACATCTCGCGTCCATGGTGGAGGAAGACGCGAGACGAGGAGGTCGAGATGCGTCGTGGAATCGCGATCGTTGCGGTAGCGGTGGTGATCCTCGCAGGGATCGGCATCGGGGTAGGTGCCTACAACGCGGGTGAGCGCAACGGCATCACCCAGGGCGTCGAGCAGGTGCAGGTGGCGCAGACCAACGGCCAGGACGTCCAGGTCGTTCACGTGGTGGACGACGGGCGCCGGGGCTTCTTCCCCGGATTCTTCCTGTTCCCGTTCTTCCTCATCGCCGGCATCCTGCTGATCGGCGGGATCTTCCGCGGAGCGGGACGGTGGGGACGCGGCGGTCCGCACGGCCACGGTCCGGGACCGTGGAACGAGGACGGTCTCCGCGGGTTCGAGGAGCGGGCGCGCGATTGGCACCAGCGCGAACACGGTGATCCCGCCCTGGGCGAGGAACCGGCCGCAAGCTGAGACCGCACGCGGCCGGGCGGAGGCGGGGTTGCCTCCCGCCCGCCGCGCGCGAGAGGCTCGCTCGCATGCAGCACATCCTTGTGGTCGAGGACGAGATGCAGATCGCGCGCACCTTGCGCGACTTCCTCGAGGTGGCGGGCTACCGGGTGACCGTCGCGGGCGACGGTCCGTCGGCGATCGCGAGCGCGCGTGGGCGGCGTCCCGACCTGGTGGTGCTCGACCTCGGTCTGCCGGGGATGGACGGTCTCGACGTCGCGCGTGAGCTTCGGCGCGCTTCCACCACCCCCATCGTGATGCTCACCGCGCGTGGCGACGAGTCCGACCGCATCGTGGGCCTCGAGCTTGGGGCCGACGACTACTTGGTGAAACCCTTCAGCCCGAAGGAGCTCGTGGCGCGGGTTCGGGCGGTGCTCCGGCGCACGAGCGGCGGCATCGCCGGTGGCGAGATCCTGCGGGCCGCAGACGTGGAGGTCGATCTGCCGAAGATGCGCGCCCGCGTAGCCGGCCGCGGGCTCGACCTGACCCCCACCGAGTTCCAACTGCTGGCGACGCTCGTGCGCGAGCCCGGCCGCGTGTTCACACGCGGGCAGCTGCAAGACGCCGTCCACGGCGTGGCCGTCGAGTCGTATGACCGAGCCATCGACGCCCACGTGAAGAATCTCCGCCGCAAGCTCGAACCCGAGGTTGGGAGGCCGAGGTACGTGCTCACCGTGCACGGCGTCGGGTATCGCTTCGCCGACGACGCGGATGCCTGAGCACCGCGGCCCGCCGTGGGGCGGGGGAAGATCTCCGTGGCGCGGTCCGGGCGGGTTCGGGCCGCCGCCTGGACGTCGGTTCCGACGGGGAGCGTTCGTCGGATCGCTCGCGATCGTCTTGCTCGTTGCCATGCTCGCCACGGTCGTGGCCACGATCGCCACGGGCAATGCGCCGGCGCCGTGGATCACCGTCCTGGTGGCCGCGGTGGTCGTCGTGGGCTTGGTCGTCGGCGCGCGGTGGATCTGGCGCAACGCGCGGGGGATCGGGGCACTCATGGACGGGGCCGACCGGGTGGCCGGGGGCGACTACTCGGCGCGTGTTGATGCCTCTGGTTCGCGCCAGCTCGGTCGCCTCACTGGGGCGTTCAACGAGATGACCGACCGGCTGCAGACGGACGAGCAACGCCGCCGCGAGCTGCTCGCCGACGTCGCCCACGAGCTACGCACCCCCCTGCAGGTCATCCGCGGCATGGTCGAGGGCATGGTCGACGGTCTCTATCCCAGCGATCCCGAGCACCTGCGGACCCTCATCGAGGAGACCACGATGATGGCCCGGCTCCTCGATGACCTGCAGACCCTGTCGATGGCTGAGGCCGGCGTATTGCGGCTGCATCGAGAAGCCCTCGATCCGCGGCGTCTCGCCAACGATGCGGTGAACGCGTTCCGTGCGATGGCCGACGAGGCCGGCGTCGACATCGGCGCGGAGCCCGCGCCGGACGCGCCCGAGCAGATCGAAGCCGATCCCGTTCGCCTCCAGGAGGTCCTGGCCAACGTGCTCACCAACGCTCTCCGCCACACCCCCGCGGGTGGGGTGGTGACGGTACGCGTGGGGGCGGCGGGGGACGGTGTGAGCTTCGAGGTCGAGGACACCGGACCGGGGATCCCCGCGGACCGACTCTCGCTCGTGTTCGATCGGTTCGTCTCCTCCGCCGACGTGGGAGGAACCGGCCTCGGCCTCGCGATCGCCCGGCGCATCGTGCAGGCGCACGGTGGCTCGATCGAGGCGATCGCCCCCGCGACCGGTGGCACGAGGATCAGGATCGTCATCCCAGCGACGACCGCGGCCTAGGGCCGGTCCGAGCCGATCACGCCTCTTGGGCGCCGCCCGGCCCGGGACGGATCAGGGTTGCCGCATCGGGCCGGGGTCAGAGCCCGCGGCGGCGAGGACCAGGCGCCCCGCGAAGTAGCGCCATCCCTCGTCGTGCAAGGCGGACGCCTCATCGCCGGGCAGACCGGTGTGCCGTAGGGACAGGAGCGTGCCATCCCCGTCGGCCTCGAGGGTCACCACCACGGTCGTCGAACCCGGCGGGACGCCTTGATCGCCCTCCCACCCCCAGGTGAAGACCACTCGGTGCGGCGGTTCGACCTCGACGTACTCGCCGCTGGCGATGGTGTTCGCGTCCATCCATACCCGGAACACCCCTCCCGGCCGGGGATCGAGCTCCGCTTTGATCCCCTGCCACCGAACGTAGCGGTCCGGCTGGGTGAGATACGGGAACACCTGATCCGGTCGCGCGCCGAGGCGCACGCTGAACTCGACGACGCTCGCTCCGTCGGTCGTGCTCACAGATCCTCCGCCACGACGTCACGAAGACGCCCGAGGTCGCGGCTCCACATCTCCTCGAGCACGCGCCCGAGTATCCCCGCGGCCTCGCGATCGGCCCGATAGAAACGGCGCGTCGAGACCCTGCGCTCGGTGAGCAGGCCCGCCCTTCTCAGCACGCCAAGGTTCTGGGAGATGGCGGGCCAGCTCACGTCGAACCGCGCGGCGATCTCCCCCGCGGAGAGCTCCTCGTCCCACACGAGCCTGAGGATCTCTCGTCGCCGCGGGTTCGCGACCGCATCCAGCATGGCTTGCATGCAGGGTAGTTAAGCACAGTCTTCGGGTTGACAGTACCTTTAGCATCAGCTTAAGTAGTCGCCGCCACACCCGCCGCCGATGGCGGCGCCGACCAGGGAGGCACCGATGACGAACGACATCGTGCAGGCGATCGAGATCTACGCGGACCCCAAAGCGGTCTACGACACCGTGTCCACGCGCTCCGGGCTCTCGGCCTTCTGGACCGCCGACGTCGAAGGCGACGAAGCCATCGGGGGCGAGCTGACGTTCGGTTTCGCCGAGGCACCGGTTCGCCTGCCCATCAAGGTCACGCGACTGGATCCACCGAGCGACGTGGCGTGGGACTGCCCTGGCGGCTTCCCCTTCTGGGAGGGAACCACGGTCTCCTGGGCCCTGCACACGAGCGATCACGGGACCAAGGTGGTGTTCCGCCATGACGGATTCGCCGACGGCATGGCGGACTTCGACCTCGGCAGCATCGCGCAGACCTGGGCCCAGATCATCGAACGGCTGAAGGAGGTCGTGGAGAACGGCGGCAACCCGAACCCTGCCCTCAGCTAGCCACTCAGCTAGCCGGGACCGCATCCGGATCGAGCACGATCATGGGATCCGGCAGACGCGGATGGCATCAAGCCGTGCCCTCCTCCGGCGACGACCGGACCTCGGGGTCGTCTTCGTGTCTCACCCGTTCGCGGTACTCGGCGCCGGTCAGCGCCTCGAACGCGACGAGCCCGACCATGACGGCGGTGAGGAGACCGAGGGCGCCGAGGGCCGCCATGCGCGTGGCCGGCGGGATGAGGGCCAGGAGCAGGGACCCCGCGACGAGCCTGCGCCAGAAGACGTGATGCCACGTCCGGTAGCGGAAGGCCACGTGCGAGAAGAGGTACAGGGCGACCCCGCCGTACATCGCCGCGAGCGGAAGCATCGCGAGCGGCTCGGACAGCAGATGATCGCTCGCGTCGCCGACGTACTCCAGGACCTGCTTCAACCCGAGGGCGAGCAAGACGATGCCCGCGATCATGGGCAGATGCAAGTAGCTGTAGGCGTCGCGGGCGAGGCGCGCGCGTTCCTCGCCCTCGGCCCGGCGGAGCGCACGCTCGGCGACGATCGCCACCACGTCGAAGTACGTCCACCAGACGCACGCGGCCGTCGCGAGACCGAGGAGCGACGCGACCGCGATCGGCCAGGAGATCGGTAGGGCGGTCACCCCCTGGCCGATCGCGACGATGGATTCTCCGAGCGCGATGATCACGATGAGCCCGTGGCGCTCCGCGAAATGGGCGGCCGAGTTGAGGCGCCACCCCGAGGCCCCTGCCAGGATCGTGCCCACGTAGTCGACGGCGAGCACGGCGACCCACGTCCACGTCTGCGCGGCGCCATCCAGTTGCGATGCAACCAGCAGGAGCAAGGTGCTGCCGATCACGGAAGGGGCGAAGCGGAGCAACTGACCGCGCAGGGAGTAGTCGTCCCCGGCAGCGAGCCAGAAGATCGCGAGGTGGAGCATCCGCACCGCGAGGTAGGCCAGAGCGAGCAGGACCGGTCCGTCCAGCCCGCCGGGGATGTCGTGGAACGCCTCGGGCACCGAGAGCGCGAGCAAGAACATCGCGCCCATCGCCCCGAACATCGCCACACGGCCGACGCCCTCATCGGCGCGAACGACGTTGCCGAGCCACGCGTACCCGACCCAGCACCACCACAACAGGGCGAGCACCAGCAGCCCCCGCACGATCCCGTGGACGGTGAGGTCATGCGTCATCAGGGCCGTGACCTGGGTGATCCCGAACACGAAGACCAGGTCGAAGAACAGCTCGATGGGCGTGACCCTGGATTCCTCCGAGACCGGCAGGATGTGCGGATGTCGCGTTGAGCTCAGGCGCGCCCCCATCGTTCGGAGGGGCTCACGGATGCACGGTCTCCAAGCGGCCTATCCGTCGTCTCGCTCCTCGGTGGCTCCATCACTGACCACGACCTCCTGAGGGTGTTGTGGGCCGCGGGGATCGTGCCCAGCCGCCCCGCCTGGAAGTCTTCGTACGCGGTCAGCAACTCGTCGCGGGTGTTCATCACGAACGGCCCGTACCAGGCCACCGGCTCGCGGATCGGCCGTCCCCCGAGCACGAGCACCTCGAGGGAGGGGGATCGGCTCTCCTGCGACTGCGCGGCCTCGATCCGCAGGGCGCCGCCGGCGCCGAACACCGCGAGCTGCCCGGTGGCGACGGGCCGCCGCTCGACCCCGACCGTCCCCTCACCCGACAAGACGTAGACGAGGGCGTTGAACGCCGGGTTCCACGGCAGGTCCAGGCGCGCACCTGCAGCGACCGTGGCGTGCAGATACGTGATCGGCGTGTACGTGTCGCCGGGGCCTCGTCGCCCCGCGAGGTCGCCTGCGATCACGCGCACGAGCGTGCCCGCGTCCGTGGACGCGAGGAGGCCGACCTCGTTCGCACGGAGATCCTGGTAGCGGGGCGGCGCCCACTTCTGCGCCTTCGGCAGGTTGACCCACAGCTGTGACCCGTGGAACAGCCCGCCGCTCACCACGAGCTCTTCGGGAGGCTTCTCGATGTGGAGGATGCCCGCACCGGCGGTCATCCATTGGGTATCGCCGTTCGTGATGAGGCCGCCGCCCCCGTTGGAATCTTGGTGTTCGAACGTCCCGTCGATGATGTACGTGACGGTCTCGAACCCGCGGTGCGGGTGCCACGGCGTGCCCTTGGGCTCTCCCGGCGTGTATTCCACCTCACCCATCTGGTCCATGTGGACGAACGGATCGAGGTCGGCGAGGTCCACCCCGGCGAACGCCCGACGGACGGGGAAACCCTCGCCCTCCAGCCCGGACGGGGCGGTCGTGAGCGAACGGACCGGGCGTTGAACGGCCTCGCCTACGTCGGGGAGGCGAGGTAGCGCGCTGACGTGTTCGACCGTGACGGCTGGCATAATCTCCCTCCTTGAGGATGCGTTGGCCCAAACGCCGCCTGGGGGCTCCGCATTCCTCGGCACCCGCCAAGGCCTTGTGCACAGCCGGCGCCACCTCGGCGAGAGCCATCGGCAGGCCGAGCATTCCGGCGCGTTCGGGTAACAGGACCGGTCCAACTCGAATCACCCAGAGAACCCGAGCTGGACGGCGGCCGAGTCGCGCACCAGCGCGTCGCCTTTGTGCCACTCACGGATCGCGGTCGGAGCACCCTCGGCCAAGCCTTAGGTTCTCCCAGTGCTCGATGGCCGCCGCGGAGTCTCGGTACCGCTCGACGCCCATGCACTCGGACTCGTCGTCGTTGAAGTAGGTGTCGAACTGCAGCGTTCCGCTGTCCTTGGTCCGCACGATCTCCAAGGCCTGAGCGGACAAGCGCTTCTACTCCTCGACCTTGCCCTCTGGAACTTGAACCGAGCGATACCGAGAAGCTTACCCACGGCTCCAGCCGCCATGCTGCGTTGCTGAGATGACGTCCCGCTACCGGGGCGAGCGCCCTCCCCGAGATGGTACTGGCGACGGCTTAGGCGCGAGAGGAAGCCGTGTCGTGCACGAGACCGCCGGGCAGCAAGGCGCGGTCGGCCGCGCAGTCGCACGCGATAGACCCGTGGCGACGCCAATCGTCATCCCGCGATAATGGCCGACGTGGAGGAGGTCGAGGTCGTCGTCGCCCATCACGAGCGCGTGACCCTACGCGTCGGCGACGTGTTCCTGAAGATCGATGCTGATCAGGCGCTCACCGACGTCGAGGTCGAGGCGATGGCTATGGCGCCGATCTCGACGCCGGAGGTCCCGTGGCGGAAGCCGCCCGTGCTCGCACTCGCCGCCCTCCCAGGGACGGCACTCGGCCGCCTCGGCGAGCCGTCGACCGCGTCGTCGGCGGCGTGGGCCGCGGCGGGTGCCGCCGCACGAACTCTCCACGACGCGCCGCTGCCGACATGGCCAGGTCGGAGCCTCGACCAGATCGCATCGCACCTCGACGGAGAATGCGAGTGGCTCATCGCGGGCGGCGTCCTTCCCACCGACGTGGTCACGCGCAACCGCCGGGTTGCCGAGGCTGCCCTCCGGCCGTGGACACCGGTGTTCACGCACGGCGATCTGCAGGTCGCCCACGTGTTCGTCGACGTTGACGAGATCACCGGCGTGATCGACTGGTCCGAGGCGGGCCAGGGCGATGCCCTGTTCGATCTCTCCACCTTGACGCTTGGACACGAGGAGCACCTTGGCGACGTCGTCGCCGGCTACGGCACCGACGTCGACCTCGACGTGATCCGCGCGTGGTGGTCGTTGCGAAGCCTGCTGGTGGTCCGCTGGCTGGTCGAACACGGCTTCGACTCGTCCTCGCCAGGCTGCGAGTTCGACGTGCTGAGATCCCGGATGCGAGACTGACGGGAACGACCGCGTCGTCGGGCCCCACTATCCTGGGTTCGATGACCTGCACGGTCTGCGGTCTGCCGCTCCCAGAAGACGCCCAGTTCTGTCCTCACTGTGGCTCGCCCATCTCCGGCACCTTGGACACGGACGAGCGGAAGGTCATCACGGTCCTGTTCGCGGACCTCGTGGACTCCACGGGGCTCGCTCAGCGTCTGGACGCCGAGCGGGCGCGTGAGGTCCTCGGCCGGTTCTTCGACATGGTGTCCGAGGAACTGCGCGCCCTGCGGGGCCAGCCAGAGAAGTTCATCGGCGACGCGGTGATGGCGGTCTTCGGCCTGCCGACCGTGCACGAGGACGACGCCCTGCGAGCCGTGCGGGCCGGACTCGCCATCCGCAGCCGCGTGAAGCATCTGTGCCGAGAGCTGAACCTCGAGGAGATGCTCCAGGTCCGCGTCGGGATCGAGACGGGGGAGGCGGCCACGGGGGTCGGGCCCTCCGGGCAGCTGCTGGTCACGGGAACGGTCGTGAACGCGGCCGCGAGGCTGCAGGCGGCCGCAGCTCCCAACGAGGTCCTGATCGGTCGGACGGCGCACGCGCTCGCGCGGGACTCCGCCACCTTCGCGGATCGCCGATCGGTGCCGGCCAAGGGGTTCGCGGAACCCCTCGCGGCGTATCCGGTGCTGGACCTCTCGGAACGGTCGGTGCGACGCACGATCCCGTTCGTGGGCCGCGGCAACGAGCTCTCCATCCTGCGCAACGGGTTCGCGCGCGTGGTGGCCACCGATCGACCGCTGCTCGTGACGGCGATCGGGGAGTCGGGGATCGGGAAGTCCCGGCTGGCCGACGAGTTCCTCGCCGGCTTCGGCCCCGAGACGAGGGTCCTGCGGGGGCGGGGCTACGTGGCGGCGGACAGCGCCACCTTCGCGCCGGCGGCCATCATGGTGCGGGATGCTGCCGGCATCGATCCTGACGACGCCCCGGAGAAGATCGTGCGGCGGTTGCGCGAATTCTTCGATGCCAACCCCCGGTCCGCGGCGGACGAGGTCGCCCACACGGTCGACCGACTCGCCTTGCTCTTGGGCCTCACGCACGAGCGCCGTGAGGAATCGGCATTCGTCCAGGACACCCAATCGGCGTTCCTCGCGCTCGTGGAGGTTTTGGGCGCCGAGGGACCGACGGTGCTGCATTTCGAAGACATCCACGATCTACGCACGCCCATGGTCGACCTCATCGAGCGGTTGGGGGCCCCGACGTCGAGAAGCCAAGGTCCGGTCATGATCCTCACGACCGCCCGCCCCGAGTTCCAGGACCTTCGCCCGGAGTGGGGCGCGCGGTCGGTGAACCACCTGCGGCTGCGGCTCGAGCCCCTCGGGAAGGACGAGGCCACGCTCCTCGCTCGTCAGGCCAGCGGAGGAACCCTCGACGAACCGGCGGCGGCCGCGCTCGCGGCCCGGGCCGGCGGCAACCCGTTCTTCATCGTGGAGTCCACGGGAGCCTTGCTGGACACCGAACCGGCCGCACGCGCCGGCGCGGCGCTCCCCCCGACCGTGCAGGCCGTCGTGGCCGCCCGTATCGACGCGCTCGCTCCCGGCCACAGGGATCTAGCTCGGCGCCTGTCCGTCTTCCTCGTTGCCTTCGACCTGGAGGAGGCCCGCCTTGTGTCGTCGTGCGGCGTCGAAGAGCTCCGGGACCTGGAGGACGCCGAGATCGTGGTGCGCATGGAGACGGCGCACGGCACGACGCCGCAGTGGCGGATGCGGCACGAGACGCTGCGCGAGGTGGCGTACGCGAGCCTGCCGAAGCGCCTGCGCCTGGACCTGCACGCTCGGATCGCCGAGGTGCTCGAGGGCCAGGGGCACCCCACCTATGCGGCGGAGCATATAGAGTTGGCCGCGAGGGCTTCCCTCGACCTCGACCCGGCGGATCGCACGCTGCCAGAGCGCGCCGCCGACAGCCTCGCCGCCGCGGGCGACCGTTCGCGCCGCAGGATGGAGAGCCGTTCTGCGATCGATTACTACGAACGGGCGCTCGAGATGGCCGGTCCTCGCGAGGCATGGGGGATCCGCGAGGCGCATATCCTGGCCGGCCAGGGCGAGGCGCGGTACTGGCTCGGCCAGTACGCCGAGGCGTCGGCCGCGCTGAACGACGCGGTCGAGTTGGGGACGCGGCTGAACGACCACTGGACGCTCGCGCTCGCGCTCCGCTTCCTGGGCGACATCGCCATCAACGTCGAGGCCGACGTGGACAAGGCAGAGGCGTTGCTCGCCCGGTCCCTCGCGTCAGCCGAAGCTCTCGACGAACCGTGGTCCGTGGCGCGCACGCTGCTGTTCACAGGCTGGGTGCCGTGGACCCGGGACCGTTTCGAGGAGGCCGAGTCCGTCTGGCTTCGCGCTCGTGACCTCGCGAGCGAGCACGGCGATCGCTGGGCGCACGTGCGCGCCCTCACGTCACTGTCCATCAACCGGGCCCAGATGGACGACGATTCGGGCGCCAAGCGATTCATCGAGGAGGCCGCGGGGGTGGCCGAGGAGATGGACGATCAGTTCAGCCTCGCCGTGATCGCCACGCAGCGCGGTCGGCTGCTCGAGGACAACGGTGAGTTCGAGGCGTCCATCCGGGAACTCGACGAGGCCATCGAGATCTTCGGCGACCTCGGCGCGCGGTGGGAGCTGGCGGATGCGCTCGCCGAGCGCGGCATCGCCTATCGCGAGTGGGAGCACCTCGATCTTGCCGAACGCGATCTCCGCCGGGCCGTGCACATGTCCGAGGAGTTGGGGGAGCGCCAGCTCGCCGCGTGGGTCTGGCAGGCCCTCGCGCGTGTGGCCGAACGCCGAGGGGACCGCACCGAGGCAGCCGCCAGGTTCCGGCGGGCCGCGCAGGAGGACGCGCGACGCCCACGCTGAGAGACGCTCACGTCCTCGCTGGCCGCGTTCGCCACGAGCACGTGTCGACCGTGGCCGGCAAGGAGCATCGATCCCTGCGACGGCAGACGGGCGGCCGAGTAACCTCGCGCGCATGGATGGGCGCAGCCTCGGCGTAGACGGCCCGACGGTCTCGGCCATCGGCCTGGGATGCATGCCGATGACTTGGGCGTACGTGGGCGATGCCACGGACGCGGGCTCGATCGACGTGATCCGTCGTGCGACGGAGCTGGGGATCACGTTCTTCGATACCGCAGATGTCTACGGCCCGTTCACCAACGAGGACCTCGTGGGACGCGCGCTGGAGGGAAGGCGCAGCGACGTCACGCTCGCCACCAAGGTCGGCTTGGTGGTCGGCGCCGACGGCGGCTACCCGCTCGCGAGGGATGCTCGGCCCGGCCGCATCGCGCGGGAGGTCGACGGGTCGCTCGCGCGCCTGCGCACGGACGTGATCGATCTCTACTACCTGCACCGGGTGGACCCGGACGTCCCACTCGAGGACTCCTGGGGCGCGATGGTCGACCTCGTGACCGTTGGCAAGGTGCGCGCACTCGGCCTCTCGGAGGTTGGCGTCGACGAGCTCGAACGCGCACGCGCGATCCATCCCGTGGCGGCGGTCCAATCGGAGCTGTCCTTGTGGACGCGCGATCGCCTGGACGACGTCGTACCGTGGTGCGCCGAACACGGCGCGGCATTCGTACCGTACGCGCCGCTCGGCCGCGGGTTCCTCACCGGCACGATCACGTCGGCATCCTTCGCCGACGCTGACTTCCGCGCGAAGAACCCGCGCTTCACCGCCACCTCCATCGAGGAGAACCTCGCGCTCGTCGATCGCGTGCGAGCCGTCGCCGAGCGCCACGGCGCCACCCCGGCGCAGGTCGCGCTGGCGTGGCTGCTCGCCCAGGGGCCCCACATCATCCCCATCCCCGGCACGAAGCGCCGGTCCCACCTGGAAGAAGATGCCGGCGCGGCGCTGTTGCGCCTGGGCGCCGACGACCTCGCCGAACTCGACGCCCTTCCCCAGCCGTCGGCGGCGCGCTACTGAGGGACGTCGGCCCGGACCGGGACGGGGTCGACCGAGACGGCGTCCCCTGGGAGGCGGTCCACCGGGATCCGCACCACGAAGGACGCTCCCCCGCCGGGCGTGACGCTCACGCCGACGTCGCCGCCGTGCGCCTCGGCGATGGCGGCCACGATCGCGAGGCCCAGGCCCGTGCCATCGCCGTCGTCGCCGGCCCGGCCGCGCGAGGGGTCCACGCGGAAGAACGGTTCGAAGACGTGCGCGGCCTCCTGCGGTGACAGACCCGGACCGCGATCGGCAACCTCGACGGCGACCATCCCGGGGGCATCCTCACGCACGGAGACGGCCACGGGGGTGCCTGCGGGTGTGTGTGCGAGAGCGTTCGACAGGAGGTTCGCGATCACCTGCCTCAGCCGCCGGTCGTCGCCCGCCACCACCACGTGCTCGGGGGCATCCAGCGTCATCGAACGCGTCGGATCGACGGCCTGCGCGTCGTGCAGGGCGTCTGTGGCCACCAGCGCGAGGTCCACGGGATCCTGCGCTATCGGCCTGCCCCGGCCGGAGCGCGCCAGGAAGAGGAGGTCGCCGACGAGCAAGGCCATGCGCTCGCTCTCCTGTTCGATGCGACGCATGGCGATCGCCGTGTCCGCCGGATCTCGCTCTGCGCCCCGACGGAAGAGCTCCGCGTACCCCCGGATCGAGGTCAGCGGCGTACGCAGCTCATGGGAGGCATCGGCGAGGAACCGGCGCAGCGCCTCCTCGGAGGCTCGGCGCTCATCCATCGCCGCCTCGATGCGACCCAGCATCCCGTTGAGCGAGATGCCGAGACGGCCCACCTCGGTGCGCGGGTCGGTCTCGTCCACCCTCCGCGACAGGTCCCCGCCCGCGATCGCCCCGGCGGTATCGCCGATCTCCTCGAGCGGACGCAGGCCTCGACGCACCGTCACCCACGAGATCAGGGCCATGGTCGCGATCACGGCGATCGTCACGACGAGCGCCACCGCGAGCAGGCGCCGAAGCGTCTGGGACACCTCGGCGAGAGGGATCCCCACCACGAGCACGCCGTTGCTCACGGGCGTCGCCTGCACCCGGTAGCTCGGGCCGGCCCCGTCGATGGCTCCCGTCGTGAACGGATCCACGCCGAGAACCGCCGGGAGGCTTGGCTTGGAGGGCTCCGGCCCCCCGTACTGGACGACCTTGTCGTGCACGATCCCCGAGCGGTCGATGAAGGAGATGTAGGTGCCCGTCGGCAGCAGCGACTCGTCGCCCGGTCCCGGCGGGTGCGGACCGGGTTCGGAGAGCTCGTCGTTGAGGGCGGTGGCGGCGGGCACCCGCGCGGCCACGAGTTGCTGATCGATCCGGCGATAGAGCGACGACCGCAAGGCCGTGTACGTCGCGACGTCTGCCGCGATCAGCCCGAGCGCGAGCAGGGCGACCAAGGCCAAGGTGAGGCGGGCCCGCAGCGTCACGGCTCGGTCACGTCCCGAGCCGCGACGTTCATCCGGTACCCCACCCCGCGGACGGTCTGGATCATGGGTGGACCGAGCGCGTCGAGCTTCTTGCGCAGGTAGCTGATGTAGGTCTCGACGATGTTGGCGTCGCCTCCGAAGTCGTAGTTCCACACGTGATCGAGGATCTGCGCCTTCGAGAGCACTCGGGGGGCGTTCAGCATCAGGTAGCGCAGGAGCCGGAACTCGGTTGCGGTGAAGGAGACCGGGTCGCCTCCGCGACGCACCTCATGCGTATCGTCGTCGAGTTCGAGGTCGGCGAACACGATCGCGCCGGCGCCGCCCTCGGCGCCGGCGCGCCGCAGGAGCACCCGGACGCGAGCGACGAGCTCCTCGAGGCTGAAGGGCTTGGTGACGTAGTCGTCACCACCCAACGTGAGCCCGCGCACCTTGTCCTCGACGGCGTCGCGCGCTGTCAAGAAGAGGACCGGGACACGCACGCTCGCGCCTTTCAGGCGTTCGGTGACGGCGAACCCGTCGAGATCGGGGAGCATGACGTCGAGGATCACGAGCGCCGGCCTGAACGATTCGACGGCCCGAAGGGCGGCCTGCCCGGTAGCCGCCGTCTGGACGTCGAATCCCTCGTAGCGCAAGGCCATCGCCACGAGATCGGTGATGTTCGTTTCGTCGTCGACGACGAGGATCCGCGGATCGCCCACACGGGCACATTAGGCCCTAAAGCTGAGAACTTCCTGAGGATACCCGCGAACTGGCATCCCGACCGCCCGCCCATGATGTGGCACGAGCCCTGGTGGCACGGGCAGGCCATCATCCCGATCCTGCTGCTGATCCTCATCCTGGCGCCGTTGGGTCCCAAGAAGCCGGTCACCGTGCCGCGCGCCACGGAGAACGAGAGATCGGCCACCGCGGTCACAGCGGTCACAGCGGCAAAGCGTTTCACCGCCCCGCGCACCTCGAGGGCGGCGCTCGTCGTCTCGGCTCGACCCATCGGCGGGCAGCGTATCGGGCGGAAGTAGTTCGACCGCTGGGCTCTATGCTTGCGGGGTGAACCTGCATCACGTCACCGGCACGACCGACGGCCTGGTGGCGCCGGTCCTCGTCACGGCCTTCGACGGCTGGATCGACGCGGCCGGCGCCGCGAGCAGCGTGGCCGAGCATCTAGCAGGGGACGCAACGACCCTGGCCACCTTCGAGCCGGACCTCCTCTATGACTACCGTTCGCGGCGTCCCGTCCTCGACGTGGTGGACGGCGAGCTCCGGCACCTGATGTGGCCCGAGCTCGCGATGCGCCGCCTGCGCGTGGACGGGCGTGACGTCCTCCTCCTGCACGGCCCGGAACCCGACTTCCGCTGGCGTGAGCTGGGCGGCGACGTCCAGCGCCTCGCCCTTGAGGCGGGCGTGGTCCAGTGGGTCACGCTGGGCGCGATCCCCGCAGCCACTCCACACACGCGCCCGACCCCGGTGTTCGCGACCGCCTCGCGTGAGGGCCTGCTGAAGCCCGGCATCCAGAAAGGCCCCGAGGGACTCTTGCGCGTTCCCGCCGCGTGTATCTCCGTGATCGAGATGAGCGCGGTCGAGGGAGGGATCCCCGCCGTCGGCTTCTACGCGCAGGTGCCGCCCTACGTGGGCGGCCCGTACGCGCCTGCCACGATCGCGCTCTTGGAGGCGGTCGGTGACCATCTCGATATCGCGATGCCCCTCGGCGCGCTCCCGGAAGAGGCCAGCACCCAGCGGGCCGGCCTCGACGCCGCGGTCTCGGCCCAGGACGAAACCCGCGCGATGGTGGAGCAGCTGGAGTCACAGCAGCCGGGGACCGACGATTCGATCCCCTCGGGCGACGAGCTCGCCTCCGAGATCGAGCGGTACCTCCGCGGTCAGGAAGGGCCCGGTTCGAGTCGCTGACTCAGGCGGCTCCCAGCTGTTCCCGCACGACGGCGGCGGAGACGCCGTTCCCCTTCACCTCAAAGAGCTCGAGGGAGGCGACGAGTGCATCGCGTCGCGCCTTGATCCGTCCCGCCATCCCGAGCACTTCGCCGAGGTCCAGCAGCGCTTCGGCGCGCATGTTGAGGTCGTCCGTGGCGTCGGCGAGCTCGACCGCCGCTCGGCAACTCGTCTCGGCGCCGACCAGATCCCCGCGAACGGCAGACGCACGTCCCCGCGCGCTGTGCAGCACCACCTGGGTGGCCAGATCGTCCTCCGCGGCCGCCTCCTCGCTCACCCCCAGGTAGCGCTCCGCGTCCTCGATGCGGTCTCGGTCGAGCATGACCTTGGCCAGCAGGGCAGACACCGTGGAGAGGAACCCGCGCTCGCCGAGCTTCTCGCTCAACTCGTACCCGGTACGCAGGGCGCGCTCCGTCGCCTCGACATCGCCGGCGAGGCGCTCCACGAACGCGACCGTCTCCCAGGCGAACGCGGCCCGCAGCCACAGACCGAGTTCCTCGAGCGAGACGGCCGCCTCCGCCGCCAGCTTGCGCCCTTCGTCGAAGCGACCCTGCATGGCGCGGAGCGCCGCAAGCGAACGCCAGGCGAGTGCCTCCACCAGGCGGTTCGAGCGGCTGCTCGCCAGGATCGCCTCGCAGCGCGCGACGGCCTCGGGCACGGGCGTCGGCCCGTAGACGGCCGAGCCGGTGTAGCGACCCCGGCTCTCGGCCTCCACCCACCCAGCACCGGCGGCGCGCGCGTACTCCATCGCCCGCTCCAGCGCCTCGTCCACGGCGGCGTAGCGCTCCTGCGACCAGCGCAGGTCGGCGATGAGACGCCAGGCGCGCGCGAGTCCCAACCGGTCGTCGAGCTGCTCGAAGACGGGGATCAGCCGCTCCGTCTCTTGTAGAGCCACCTCGGTGCCGCCCTGGGGATCGGTGGACTCCATCAGGAGCATCCGCACCACGGCGGCGTGGCCCTCGAGCCCTCGATCCCCCGACGCGCGCGCCCCATCGAGCGCCTCGACCAGCATGGAGCCGGCCCGCGTCAGATCGCCGGTCTCCATCAGGGCCTCGCTGAGGTCGGGGAGCAGCTCGAGACGGCCCGGGTCACCGGGGCCGTGCAGGGTCGCGGCGCGCTCGAGCAGGTTCGCCGCGGCCGCCATATCCCCCCGCCCCCAGGCGCGGCGTCCCGCCGCGCTCAATCGGTCTGCGGCGCGTGCGGCGAGACGGTGCAGTTCGGCGTCGGCGCCCGACCCCCCCAGCTCGATCCGATAGCGATACGCCTGCTCGAGGTGGTACCCCACCACCTCCTCGTACTCCCGAAGCCGGTCGCCGCTGTGCGTCTCGATCCAGACGGCGAAGCGTTCGTGCTGCTCCGCACGGCGTTGCTTGGGCAGGCCCTGGTACGCGGCCTCCTGGATCATCAGATGGTGGAATCCGAAGGCATCCTCGCCGGCGAGCGAAGAACGCTCGGGCAGGATCAACCCCTTGCGCACGAGCGTCTGCAGGTGTCCCCCTACCCGGGGGCGAAGCTGCTCAGGCACGAGCTCCGTGACGGCGCCCCACCAGAACTCCTTGCCGGTGACGGCGGCGCTGCCGAGCACCACCTTCTCCTCGGGGGCCAGGCGATCCAGCCGCGCGGCGAGCACGGCCTGGATCGTGATCGGCACCGAGACCCGGGACAGATCCGCCGTCACCGTCCACGCCCCTTCATCGTTGTGGACGAGGACGCCGTCGTCCTCCAGCATCCGAAGCATCTCCTCCACGAACAAGGGGTTGCCCTCCGCGGCCTCGACGATCCGAGCCGCGTCCGCCGGATCCAGCGGGGACGCGCCCAGCAGGTTGCCGATCAGCTCCTCGCACTCTCGGCGGCTGAGTGGGGAAAGCATCAGGGCCCGGTCGGTGGCGAGCGTGCTCGTCCAGCTGGGACGCACCTCCAGCAGGTCGGTGCGGGCCATACACAGCAGCAGGATGCGCGCGTCCCGGCTCCAGCCCGCGAGATACTCCAGCAGGTCGAGGAAGGTGGGCTCGGCCCACTGGATGTCGTCGAACAGCACCACGAGCGGCCGCTCGGACTGGAGGCGCTCGAGGAACCGGCGGATGGCCCAGAAGGTCTCCTGCACGGCGCTCGTGGATTCCCCGAACCCGGACACCGCGGCCAGGCGCTCGGCGATGACGGCCGCGTCGTCGGCCCCATCGAGCGCGGACGCGATCTTCGTGCGCGCGGTGTCCCTAGCGTCGCCGGCGTCGATCGCGCAGGCGTCTTTCACGAGCTCGGCCACGGGCCAGAAGGTGATGCCGTCGCCGTAGGGAAGGCAACGCCCACGAACCACACGGGCCCGCGCCCCCAGCCGTCCGACGAATTCGTCGGCGAGCCGTGATTTGCCGACCCCGGCCGCTCCCAGCACCGTGAGCAAAACGCAGCTGCGATCCCGCGAGCTCCGCTCGAAGGCCCCCTCCAGGATCGTCTGCTCATCGCCGCGTCCAACGAATGCCGGCGTCGCTCGGTGCCCGACGTCCCTGCCGGGCTCCACGGCGAGCAGCCGGAAGCCCATCACGGGATCCGCCTTTCCCTTGAGCGAGAGCGCGCGCCCCTCGTCCACCGTCACGACGCCACGAACGAGGGCGTAGGTGTCGGAACCCAACAGGATCTCCCCGGGCGCCGCCGTCTGCTCGAGGCGGGCGGCCACGTTCACGGCGTCGCTCACCACGACCGCTCCCCCGCTCGCCCGATCGCTGACGACCACCTCACCCGTGTTGATGCCGATCCGCGCTCGCAGTGACACACCCCATGCGCCCTGGAGCTCCACATCCATGGCGGCCAACGACGCCTGCATCTGCGTCGCGGCGCGCACGGCGCGCACGGCGTCGTCCTCGTGCAGCACGGGGGTGCCGAAGAACGCCACGACGGCGTCACCGATGTACTTCTCGACCGTCCCGCCGTGATGCTCGAGCACGCCACGCATCTCCTCGAAGAACCGGGTCATGATCGTGCGGACGGATTCGGGCTCGAGCCGCTCTCCCAGCGGGGTCGAACCCACCACGTCGCAGAAGAGCACGGTCACGACCTTGCGGGCCTCACCGGACGCGGGGACGGCCGCCGGAAGGAAGGCAGCGCAGGTCATGCAGAAGCGGGCCCGGGCCGGATTCGACTCGCCACAGGACGCGCACACCGGCATGGTCGGAGTGTAGGCCACTTCCTGAGCCAGCTTGCCCGAGTGCTCAGCCCACGCGTAGGCTCGGCACTCGAGCCGCAGACGAAGGGGGACCGGGATGGAATCGCAGATGGAGCTCTCGTTGATCGGTCACGACGTGAGGGACGACGATGCGTTCGATCTGGCGCCGATCCCCGATCTGCCGGTGCGCCCCATCCATCAGGTCCTCCACGTTCAGAATAAGGATTGGGAGGCAGGTGAGCGCGTCGGCGAGCTCTTCGGCTGTGCCGTCCGCGCCGGCGGGGATCGGGCGATCTGCATCCTCGATTTCCGTCTCGACTCGGGCGACAGCCTGGTGGCCACGGGCATGCTCGATGCCGAGCATGCCTGGGAAGGCGTCCGGAGCATCGCGATCACGGGCGGCACGGGCGAGTACGTGCGAGCGGCCGGCGTCGTCACGGTGGAAACGCGGAACCCCAAGCGCTACGGGATCTCCTTCAACCCCGGCGGCTAGCCGCCGAACGAGCGGCGGCACGGGCGGCAGGGGCGTGCTAGCGTTCGACCCAGTCATCGCGCCGCGGAGGCGAAGCCGGTCGAAGTCCGGCGCTGTCCCGCAACTGTAGGTGCGCACGGCCCTCGCCGAGCGCACGAGCCAGGCCGACCATCGCGGCGCACGGGCTGGACGATCCCTCGAGGACCAGGGGATGTCGGCCGCCGGGCGCTCCGCCGGCCCCGCGCCTTCGACCTCGAACCGCTCCGGGGACGTTCCGTACGGGCGCGAGGATCGCCCAGGAAGGAGTCGCCCCATGGGCAGGACCCCTGCTCGGTTCGTCGCCGTGGTGCTCTGCGCCGGCGTGCTCGTCGGCGCCACCGCGACGGCACAGGCCGCCCCGCTGACGGATCGGGGACGAGCCGCCCGCGCCGTCGCCTATCTCGCCTCGAAGCAGCGAGCCAACGGCTCCATCCCCGCGTTCTCTCCCATCGGTTCGACCGCCGACGCCGTGTCGGCCTTCGTGGCCGCGCGCGTGGGGCGCACCCGCATGCATCGCGCCCTGAGGTACCTGCGCACGCAAGTGAAGGCCGGCCACGTGAACGCCATCGGTCTGCAGGCGAAGGTCGCCCTGGCCGTGGCGGCCGCGGGCCGGAACCCGCGTGCCTTCGGCGGCGTGAACCTCATCCAGGCGCTGCGCGACACCCTCGCCGGAGGGCACTTCGGCGATAGCGCCGTGTTCGACGACGCCGCCGCCCTTCTGGCCCTCGAGGCGGCCGGCGCCACGCCGGGCAACGGGCTCACGGCGTGGCTGCTCGCGGCCCAATGCCCCGACGGCGGATGGGCCTACGACCTGCCGCACGCACCGGGGGACGACGAGCACTGCTCCGACGGCAGCGCCACGGACTTCTTCACGTCGGATTCCAATACCACGAGCCTGGTGGTGCAGGCGCTCACCGCGATGAACACCACCGACTGGCTCAGCAGCCCGTTCGGCTTCTTCGCCACCCTTCGCGACCATGCGAAGGGCGGCTGGGCCTACTCGGCGTCCTTCGTGGCCACCGACGGGAACTCCACGGGGCTCGTGCTCCAGGCCTACGCGGCCGCGAGCCTCAAGATCCCCTCCGGGGGCCGGATCGCCTTGCGCAAGCTGCAGTACGCCAAGTGCTGGGCGTTCGCCTACACCTACAGCGGGGCCGCCCGGGGCGACGCGGACGTGGGCGCCACGATCGGAGCCGTGCCGGGTCTGCTGCGCGAGCCCTTCCCCGTGCACGGGCGGTTGCCGGCAGCTCGGCTGCCCACGATCGCCCGTTGTTGAGGCTCGCGATGCGGCGCACGCGGAGGCTCGCGATCGCCCTGGCCGTGCCGGCGCTCGCCATCGCGCCGGCACTGCTGGGCGCCGCGACCGGAACCGAAGCGGCGTGCGCGGCCGCAGCGACAGGTGCGCCGCATGCCGCCCTCGTCGTGGACACGGGGTCGCGCACGACGACGTATTGCGTGGATCTGGGTGGCGGCTCGGTGAGCGGACTCCGCCTCATCCAGCTCGCGGCCGACCAGTACGGCCTGTCCTACCACTTCGGGTTCGGGGGCCAGGCCGTGTGCCAGCTCCAGGGCGTGGGGCCCTCGGGCGGCGACTGCTTCGGGGCCTATCCCGACTACTGGGGCTACTGGCACGGCACGGGAGGCGGCTGGAGCTGGGCGGGGTCCGGCGCGGCATCGTCCTCGGTAACCGATGGCGACGTGGAGGGCTGGTCATGGGGGGCAGGCGACTCGGAGGCCACCCACCCCGCCCCGCCCACGCTCGCCTTCGACGACGTGTGCCGCGCGGCGGCACCGCCGGCGAGCCCGACGCCGCGGCCGAGTCCCGCCGCGAGTCATCCGCCCACCGGGGGCGGCGCGTCCGGTGCGCAACCCGGCAGACCTTCCGGCGCTCAGGCCGGCGCTCAGGCCGGCGCTCAGGGGAACGGAGCCTCGCGGGACCCGACGCCGTACCCCGAGGCGACGGGGAGCGACGGCGCCCCTCGTTCGGCCGGAGCGCGGCCGGGGGCCACGAACACGACGCGCTCACCGGGGGCGTCCTCGGGCGCCGATCGCGCATCGGACGACGTCGTGCGTGCGGTGGCCACGGACGGGGGGTCGTCCACCTCGAGCGGTCCTCCCGCGGGCGCGTTCGCGGTTGCCGCGGCCGTCCTGATCTTGGGCGGGGGCGGCGCCTGGACGCTGCGCCGCCGCGGCAAGGATGATCGGGCGTGAGCGTGCACCCCGCCGCCTGGATGGCCTGGGCCGCCTGCGCCGGCGTGGTCGCGTTCACGACGACCGATCCTTTCTACCTCGGGTTGCTCGTGGCGATCGCGTGGTTCGTGTACGCCACGTGCCGCGTCGCGGGTCCCACGGCGCGCAGCTTCCGCGTCTTCGCCATAGGGGGGCTCCTGGCGATGGCGATCCGCACCGCGCTGGTGTTCCTGGGCACGGTGGACGCGAGCAACGTCGCGTTCGCGGCGCTCGAGGGCGCGCGGCTCGCGGCCCTTCTCATCGTGTTCGGGACGTTCAACGCCGTCACCGATCCCTTCGGCGTCGTGCGCCTCGCGCCGCGACGGTTCCACGAACCCGCCCTGGCCGCTGCCTTGGCGCTGTCGATCGCTCCGCGCACGATCGCCGGGGCGGGTCGCGTTCGCGAGGCGCAGCAGTTGCGCGGGATCCGTACGGCGCGATGGCGCGGCCTCCCGGCGCTCGTCGTCCCCGTCTTGGAGTCCGGGATGGAAGAGGCGCTCACGCTGGCCGAATCCATGGACGCGCGCGGGCACGGGCGGGGGCCACGAACGCGTTACCGGCCGGCCCATTGGACCCCCGGGGCTCTCGCCGTGACGTTGAGCGCCGTCCTCGCGGCGGGCGCGTTCCTGTCTGCCGCCTGGACGGGGCAGGGGGGGCTGCATCCATCCACGAGCCCGCTCGCGTGGCCCGCGGCCGATCCGTACCTCATCGCCGCGCTCGCGATGCTCGCGGTCCCCGGAGTGCTGGGCGCCGTCGGGAAGCCGCGCGCGTGAGCGAGGCGCTGCGATTCGAGCGGGTCACGTTCCGCTATCCGGAGTCCGCGCGCGCCGCCCTCGACAACGTCTCGCTCGCACTCGAAGAAGGAACGTTCGTGCTGGCGGTGGGACCCACGGGAGCCGGGAAGTCGACCTTCCTCCGCGCGGCGAACGGCCTTGTGCCTCACTTCACCGGCGGGACCTTCTCCGGTCATGTGACCGTGGGCGGGCGCGACACGCTGCGCTACCCGCCCCGCAAGCTCGCGGACGTGGTGGCGTTCGTCCCGCAGGATCCAGCGGCCTCGTTCGTGCTCGACCGCGTGGAGGACGAGCTCGCCTACGGGATGGAGAACCTCGGCGTGGATCCGGTGCACATGCGGCGGCGCGTGGAGGAGATGCTCGACCTGCTGGACATCGAGCCCCTGCGGAGACGGAGCGTTCGGGCGATCAGCGGCGGAGAGCGTCAGCGCGTGGCCATCGCGGCCGCGATAGCGGCGGGCCCTCGGATCCTGGTGCTCGATGAGCCCACGTCGCAGCTGGACCCGCAGGGAGCAGAGCACGTGGTGGCGGCGTTGCAGCGACTCGTGCACGACCAGGGGATGACGGTCCTGCTCGCCGAACACCGACTCGAGCGGGTCGCGGGCGCAGTGGACGTGGCCGTCGGGTTCCACGATGGCCGGGCACGGCTGGGCGGGACCGCGGACGTGATCCGCGGCCTCGCGATGGGGCCCCCCGTGGCGCGGTTGGGCCGCCTCGTGGGGTGGGATCCCGTGCCGCTCACCGTCCGCGACGCCCGTCGGATGGGCGGCGCGCTCCCCCCGCGCGCCGGCGCCCGACCCGACGTTGCGGGAGCAACGATGGTCGAGATCCGGGGTCTCGCCGCGGCCCACGGCGACACACCGGCCCTCCGCGACATCGACCTGCGCGTGCGGGCGGGCGAGATCGTGGCCGTGATGGGGCGCAACGGCGCCGGGAAGACGACGCTGTTGCGCAGCATCGTCGGCGTCCACCAGCCTTCGGCCGGGGCCGTGAACATCCTCGGACACGCGCCGAGGCCGGGGCTCGACGCAGCCCTATGTCCTCAGGAGTCGGACGCGATCCTGTTCGCCGACACGGTGCTCGACGAGGTCCGCACGACGCTGCGAGCGCGTGGGCGCGAGGAGGCCTTGGCGGGGCGCGTACTCGAGGCGCTCGGCCTCGCGCCCTTCGCGGCGTGCCATCCGCGCGACCTCTCAGCCGGGGAGCGCCTCCTCGTGGCGACCGCGGCCATGGCGGCGGGTGGGGCGCCCGTCCTCCTCCTCGACGAGCCCACCCGCGGGCTGGACGCCCCCTCCAAGGCACGACTGGTCCGGTTCCTGCAGTTGCACGCGGCCGACGGCTGCGTGGCGATCTTCGCCACCCACGACGTGGAGTTGGCGGCGGCCGTGGCCACGCGTGTGGTGATGCTCGCCGGCGGCGAGGTCATCGCGGACGGGGACCCGGGAACGGTCCTCGGCGATTCGCACGTGTTCGCCCCGCAGATGACCCGGGCATTCGGCCCGGGGTGGTTGACGCCCGAGCAGGTGGCGGGGGCGCTCGGGTGAGCGCCTCAGCTGTTCCCGTCCTGGGAAGCCTCGGTCGGCCCCGGGAGCGCCTGCGTCTGATCGTCCTGATCGGCGTGAACCTCCTCGGCCTCCTCGCGTTCGTGTGGCCGTTCGTGCTCCCCCTGGCACCGGGCATGGACGAGAACCACAAGGCGGACGGTCCCGTGATCCTCCTCACGCTCCTGATCTGCCTGGGGGCGGTGCTGTTCGTCGAACTGGGACGAGGTGGCCTCGGACCCAAGGCCGTGGCCCTCCTGGGGGTCCTCGGGGCGGCCATGGTAGCGCTGCGCCTGCCGGGCTTCGTCGCAGGGTTCAGCGCGATGTTCATCGTGGTCCTGATCGCGGGCAACGCGTTCGGGCCGGGGTTCGGGTTCCTGCTGGGCGCGGTGGGGACGTTCGCGAGCGGGCTGTTCATCGGCGGGCTGGGGCCCTGGCTGCCGTTCCAGATGGTGGCGGTGGGCTGGGTCGGGGCCGGCGCTGGATCCCTGCCCAAGGGCTCATGGCGGGTGCGGATCGGCGCTCTCGCCGCCTACGGGTTCGTGAGCGGGTACCTCTTCGGCGCCGTGATGAACCTGTGGTCGTGGCCCTTCGTGGCAGGGGGGTCGGCCCTCGGGTGGGATCCCGGCGCCGGCACGATCGCGAACCTCCGCCACTACCTGGCGTACTACGCGGCCACGTCCTTCGCCTGGGACACCTTTCGCGCCGTCGGCAATGTCGTGCTCGTCCTGGTCCTGGGCCGCCCGTTGCTCGGCGCCCTGGACCGAGCTGCGCGACGGATGCGCCTGGACGTCCGTGGTGATATGACTCTTCCACGCGCGGAAGGAGTGGCCCATGTCGATGCCGCCGAACATGTTCGAGAACACCCCTGACTTCCAGGACGAGAAGCTCGTCGAACGCGAGGAGGAAACCGCAGAAGAGCATCAGCACGGGGTCGACTGCGGACACGAAGCCGTCGAGCACGGGGATCACACGGACTACATCGAGGGCGAGAAGCGTCACTGGTGGAACAAGGACCACTGGGACCAGCACTGAGGAGACCCCGCGGCCCGCCCTGCGAGCAACCTCGATCAGGCAGGCTCGCTCGGGTCCACCGGTTCCTCGCCCGGCGCGATCTTGCGCACCGTGATGGCCTCGAACGCGGCGGCCACCATCATCAGCGAAAGGGTCCCCTCCGAGGCGAGCTCAGCGAGCTCGGCCAGGTCGCCCTCCGGGGCCTCCACGTCGAGGCCGTTGAGGTTCAAGAACACGATCGCCGATAGCAGCGCCACCCGGGCGTTGCCGCGGTCGAAGGGCCGGCGGCGAAGCAGCTCGGTCATGAGCGCGGCGGCCTTCAGCTGGACGCCCGGGAATCGATCGTGCCCGTCGTCGGAAACGCCCGGGTAGGCGGAAACGGCCTCGAGCGCGGCCACGTCGGCTCGGACGTCGTCGCCGACCTCACGCTCGGCGAGCAGCGAAAGATCCACGGGACTCAGGTAGACGGTCTCGGTCGTCATCGAGGGGGGCCGCAGCAGAGGGGGTCGAGCGGATCCGTGGGCCTGGGAGCGGTTCGTCGTTGGATAGCCGATTCACCTCCGGACGCCATCTTGGCACCGACGCCGCCTCTTTCGTCGCCTTGACAGGGACGGAAGCGTGCGATACATATATCGAACCGATATATGACATCGATATATCGAACCGATAGCGGTCGACCGAGGAAAGGGTACGCGCAGAGCCATGTTGGAACTCGCGATCTTGGGTCTGCTCAAGGAGCAGCCGATGCACGGCTACCAGCTGTCGCGGGAGCTCGGCGATTCACTGGGAGGGTTCTGGCGCGTTTCCTACGGCTCGCTCTACCCCACGTTGCGCCGCTTGGAGCGCGACGGCGAGGTGGAGGCCATCGCGAGCGCCGAGACGTCGGCCGGCAGGCGCAAGCAGGTCTACCGCATCAGCGCAAAGGGCGAAACGGTCTTCCTCGCGCTGCTGCAGGAGACCCCGCACGACAACCAATCCGAAGACCAGCGGTTCCGCGTTCGGCTCGCGTTCTTCCGATACCTCCCGCCCGAGACGAGGCTGCGCCTGCTCGAGCGGCGGCGCGCTTCCCTCGAGGAGCGGCTGGGCTCCATCACCGATTCGCTGCGCACCACGCGCGCCCGGGTGGACGGCTACACACGCTCGCTCATAGAGCACGGGCGCTCCGCCGCCGAGTCTGACCTCGCGTGGGTCGACGGCTTGATCGTGGCCGAGCGCACGCGGAAGGAAGAGAAAGCCGCCGCAGGCGGTCCGGGAGGCCGCACCGCGGCGCTCCGTCGAAAGGAGCATTCATCATGAGCAAGGTTCGTTTGGCGATCGTGGGCGTGGGCAACTGCGCCTCCTCGCTCGTTCAAGGCCTCGACTACTACAAGGACGCCGAGGCGTCCGATCGCGTGCCCGGCCTGATGCACGTGGATCTGGGCGGGTATCGCGTCGGCGACGTCGAGATCGTGGCCGCGTTCGACGTGGACGCGGACAAGGTGGGCAAGGACGTAGCCGAGGCCATCTACACCGAGCCCAACAACACCATCGTGTTCGACGACGTGCCCCCCACGGGCGTCATCGTGCAGAGGGGGCGCACCCTCGACGGGCTCGGGACCTACTACCGGGAGATGATCACGGAGTCCGACCAGCCGGAGGCCGACGTCACGCAGGTCCTGCGCGACACGCGGGCCGATGTGCTCGTGTGCTACCTGCCGGTGGGGTCGGAACAGGCCGCGCGGTACTACGCGCAGTGCGCCATCGACGCGAAGGCCGCCGTCGTGAACTGCCTGCCGGTGTTCATCGCCTCCGACGTGGAGTGGGCGAAGAAGTTCGCGGACGCGGGCGTGCCGATCATCGGCGACGACATCAAGTCCCAGGTCGGCGCAACGATCACGCACCGCGTGCTGACCAAGCTCTTCGAGGACCGCGGCGTGAAGATCGACCGGACCTACCAGCTGAACTTCGGCGGCAACATGGACTTCATGAACATGCTCGAGCGCAAGCGCCTCACCTCCAAGAAGATCTCCAAGACCCAGTCCGTGCAGTCGCAGATGGAGATGCCGCTCGACGCCGACGACATCCACATCGGACCCAGCGACCACGTGCCGTGGCTCGAGGACCGCAAGTGGGCGCAGATCCGTATCGAGGGCACATCCTTCGGCGACGTGCCGCTCACCGTGGAGATGAAGCTCGAGGTCTGGGACTCTCCCAACTCGGCCGGCATCGTGATCGACGCGATCCGTTGTGCGAAGCTCGCGCTCGACCGGGGGATCGGCGGTCCGCTGATCGGCCCGTCCAGCTACTTCATGAAGTCCCCGCCGGTGCAGTTCTCCGACGAGCAGGCCCGCGAGAACACGGAGGCCTACATCGTGGGGGCACCGGAGGACCACCTGGACTGGACGATGGTGCTCGAGCGCTCGCCCGAGGTCGGCGGCGCCCGATCGAGCCACGCCTCGGCTTGACGCGAGCCTCAGCCGACGGAGATCGACACGGCGTCGGACCACAGGGAGGGAGCACCGGTATCGGAGGTACCGGTGCGCCGTAGTCGAGCCTCGAACCGGTACACGCCCTTGCCGGCGTGCGGGCGATACGTGGCCTTGCGCACTTCTACCTCGCTCCTCCAACCGCGCCATCCATGCCTCGGCCGCTTGATCCTGACGTCGTACGCGAACCCCGCCGAGGCGTCCACCGAAGCCCACGTGAGGGTGTAGACCCGCCGCAGCGACCCACGCTTCGGGGCAGCCCGCATGGGCACGTGGATGCGTCCCGTCATGCCCACGTCGAGATGCAGCTGGCACTCGAACGGGTAGACGCCGGCGGCCGTGAAGGTGTAGCGGAAGCTCGGCCCGCTCGGCTCGACCGGAGGGGAGTCATACAGGTTCAGCCGCGTGTCCTTGGCCTGGTGGTGATCCACGGGGCCGGTGAAGTCGAACACGACCGTTCCACCACGTGGGACGTTCGGCACGGTCGGTTCGAACCGATCGTCCGAAGCTTGGACGTGGGTCTCGGGAACCAGACGCCCCGGAGTCCGCGGCGAGGACGGGCGGGGAACGGCCGTGGCTCCCGCCGCCGATGTCGAGGCAACGAGCACCAGGGCAGGCAAGATCAGGGCGACGCGACGGCGTGGCATCCCACACATATCGGCACGCCCGGCGGTCCGTCCGCACCCCTCTTGCGACGCAACCTCAGCCCCGTAGCTCCAGGAGTTCGCGTACCGAGGACAGATCGAAGGGACGCCCCTCGGCGGTGCCCAACATCACGATGAGGTGCTGGGCCCCTGCGTCGAGGTAGGCATCCAACCGCGGCACCTCGTCCCGCTCGATGAGGACGCTCCGTTCGATCTCGGCCGGATCGCGGCCGCGCCGCTCGCACCACGCTGTCAGGATCTCGTTCTTGCGCGCGTAGTCCTGCGGTGGCCCGAACCCGTTCCACATGGAGGCGTGCTCCGCCACGATCCGTAGGGTCACCTTCTCCCCGCCTCCGCCGATAAGGATGGGGAGCGGGTCCTGGACGGGAGGAGGGTTCAGCCGGGCTAGGCGCGCTTCGATCCGGGGCAGCGCGGTCTCCAGGGCCCGGAGCCGTTCGATAGCGGTCCCGAATCCGTAGCCATACTCCTGATAGTCGCGCTCGAACCAACCCGCCCCGATCCCCAGGATCAACCGGCCGCCGGAGATCCGATCGACCGTGCGTGCCATGTCCGCGAGCAGTTCGGGGTTGCGATAGGAGTTGCACGAGACCATCGCGCCGAAGCGGGCCGTGGACGTGTCGCAGGCCATGGCGGCCAGCAGGGACCACCCCTCGAAGTGGGAGCCCTCAGGGTCCCCGTAGAGCGGGTAGAAGTGGTCCCAGGTCCAGATGCTGTCGACGCCCATCGCGTCGGCCTCGCGCCACGCCGACCGCAGGTCCTCGAGCGAGCAGTGTTGCGGGTGCAGCTGCACGCCAACCTTGGGCCGACTCACCTATCCTCCTCGTGGTATCCGCGTCGTTAGCCACAGACGTTAACGACAAAGGTGTCGACCCGACTCGGGAACGCCGCGACGTACGATGCGCGCCATGGCGGAACAGACGGCGGGCAGCGCGCGCGACGCGCTGAGGCATCCCGACTTCCGCCGGCTCCTCGGCACGCGACTCGTGAGCCAGACCGCGGACGGGTTCCTCCAGGCCGCGCTGGTCGCATCGATCGCCTTCTCTCCCGAACGCCAGACGACCCCAGCAGCGTTCGCCGCTGCCTCGGCGATCGTCATCGTGCCCTTCTCGCTCATCGGACCCGTGGCCGGCGTATTCATCGACCGGTGGTCGCGCAGGCGCATCTTGGTGGTGGCGCCCCTGCTGCGTGCCGCGCCCGCTTTCCTGGTGCTCCTCAGTCCCGACCGTCAGGCGGTGCTCTTCTATGCAGGGGCGTTGTGGGTGACCTCCGTGAATCGGTTCTTCCTGTCGACGGCCCAGGCGGTCGTGCCGCGGCTCGTTCCCACCGAGGACCTCCTGGCGGCGAACTCCGCGGCCACGGTAGGTGGCACAGTCGCCCTGCTCGTCGGGGTGTTCACGGGGGGCCTGGCGGCCGACACCTGGGGCAACGGCGCCATCGTGACGGCGGCGGCGATCGCGTGGGTGGCGACGTCCGCGCTGGCGGCGGGCATCCGCAGCGACCTCCGTCCCCACCTCCTGCCGGAAGCGCCCGAGCTCCTGCGTCACCAGCTGCGACGCATGGGCGCCGAGTTCGCGGGAGGCATCCGCTGCATCGCCGGCACGCCGCGCGCCCTCGGCCCCATCACATCGATCTCCGTGGACCAGATGGGCCAGGGACTCGTGCTGGTCCTGGCCCTCCTGGTGTTCCGCCAGCGCTTCAACCAGGGGGTGGGGTCGTTCTCGTGGCTGATCGGCGCAGGCGGGGCCGGGGTGTTCCTGGGACTGATGACCGTGGGGCGGCTGGACCGGCGCCTCCCCCGGCCCACGATCGTGGGATGGTCTTTCGTGGTGGGCGGCATCGCGGTCTTGGGTGTGGCCCTCGTATTGGATCGATCGACCGTCATGTTGGCGAGCTTCGTGGTGGGCCTCACGTTCGCGTGGAAGAAGGTGCCCGTGGACACGATGGTGCAGGAGGCGCTCCCCGACGGGATGCGGGGCCGGGTGTTCGCCGTGTACGACGTCGCCTACAACCTCGCGCGACTGCTCGCGGCGGTCCTTGCGATCTGGCTGCTGCCCACGTTCGGGGTGCGCGGATCGGCGGCGACAGTGGCGATCGTCTTCATCCTATGGGCTCCCGTCCTGCCACTGTGGCTGCGACACGCCCCGGAGATCAGGCTTCGGTTCGGTCACGGAGCGTCGCTCCCCAGCGCGATCCGCTGGGGCGGCGTGGAAGAGCCGGTCCGGGTGCTGTCGTGCGAAACCACGCCCGGAGGGGGTGCCGCGACGAGCATGCGACTGGCGCTCGCGGACGGAACCGTTGTGGACGTGAGCCGTGCGGACGCCGCCGCCGACTGGCGGGTCGATCGCGAGCTCGGCCGCGAATCTGGTACTTGATACGTAGTCCTACTTACTTAGCTCATGGTAGCTAGGTTTGACGTGTCGCGGGTATCGACCCAGGGGGCCGAAACGGTCATCCTACGCTCCTCATCGAAACGATCCGCGCCAGGAGGGCTTTTACCATGACCGAACCGAGCGCAGCAGCGTACGACTCGAAATACCGCGGCTGACCGCACACAGATAGCGTCCGGGTCACCGGTCGGAGGGAGCGGAACCTCCGGTAGGGTCGCCCGGTCGGCGTCGGACTTCGTAGACCGACGCACCCGAACACCCGACGCCGGGCGGTGGCGAGCACCATACCCCCTCCCCGTGCGCGATGACGGTTCCCCTCGGTCCCGTCACCGCCACCGCCCGGCCCGCTCGGGTCCGACCGCGCCGACGGGCGCCCCTCCGACCAGCGCCGTGGGATGTCTAGCGCGCCGCGGCCGCAACGGGTTCGACGACCAGATCCGCGACCTCCGGGGCCACAGGACGATCCGCGGCTCGGCGCCGCTGCCAGAGCACGCCGACGCCCATCGCCAATGCGGCCACTCCTCCGCCGATCAGGCCCCAGCGCGGGTTCATCTCGCCGATCCAGCCCGCGATGGGCGAACCGATGGGCGTGGAACCCAGGAACACGATTCCGTACAACGCCATCACGCGACCCCGAGCCTGGGGCGCGGCGTTGAGCTGCAGCATGGTGTTGCCGGTGATCATGAACGCCATGACCGCGAACCCCACGGGGATCATCGCGATCAGGGCGACCGGAAGCACCGGGGCGACGCCCACCGCCACGAGGGCGAGGCCCGAGGCCACGGAGAAGATCGCGAGCCGGTACATCGAGGGTCGCCGGGCGCGGTTGGCGAGCGCCATGGCGCCCAGGAACGAGCCCAACCCGGCCAATGCCGAGAGGGCGCCGAACGTGCCCGCGTCGCCGCCGAACGTTCGCTTGGCCAGCAGGGGCAACAGCACAGCGAAGTTGAGCGAGAACGTGAACACGACGGCCATCACGATGAGCGGGCGGCGCAGTTCCTGGGTCCGCCACGCGTACCGCAAACCCGCTACGAGGTGACCCGTGGTGCGCGTGCTGCGGGGCTGGGCGTGGAATTCGGCGGGCCGCATGCGGGCCAGCGCCAGGATGACGGCCATGTAGGACAGGCCGTCGAGGAGGAAGGGCCACTGGATCCCGACCTTGGCGATGAGGGCTCCCGCCAACGCCGGCCCCAGGATGCGAGACCCCGTGAACGCCGCGCTGTTCAGACTCACCGCGTTGGTGACCGCGTCCTCGCCCACCATCTCCACGTAGAAACTCTGGCGGGCGGGGTTGTCGAGGGCGGTCACGAGGCCAGCCGTCAACGACAGCACGTACACCATCCACAACCGCACGACGTCCGTGGCGACGAGCGAGAACAGCACGAAGGCGATGACCGCGAACGCACTCTGCGTCCAGATCAAGATCCGTCGCTTGTCATGGCGATCCGCGAGCACGCCGCCCCAGGCGCCCAGGAGCAAGATCGGGAGGAAGAGCAACGCTACGTTCACGCCGAGCGCGACCCCGGAGCGCGTCAGCTGCAGGACGAGCCACGCGCTGGCCGTCGCGTTCACCCACGTCCCGGTCGCCGACACGAGTTGGCCGAACAGGTACAGGCGGAAGTTGCGCGACGAGCGCAGCGAGAGGAAGGTCCGCTGCGCCGAGGCGAGGAACCGAGCGCGAGGACTCATCGGACGTCCTCCTCGGTGAGCCGCTCCATGATCCGGGCGGCGTCCTCCAACGTCGCGAGCTCCTCGGAGCTGAGTCGCTTCATCCGCCTCGCGAGGTAGGCGGTGTGCCGCGTACGCACCCGCTGCAGCGTCTTGCGACCCGCCGGCGTGATCTGCATCCAAGCGACGCGGCGATCGAGCGGGTCCGCCGTGCGCTCGATGAGCCCGCGTTCGATCAGCGACGCGATCACGCGCGTGCACGTGGGCTTGCGGATCTGTTCGTGCGTGGCGAGCGAGCCCGCGGTCATCGGGCCGTGACGCTCCACCGTCGAGAGGGCGGCCAGGAGCGTGGGCGAAGCGTCGGCATCGGCCTCGCGCCGGAGCTTCCTGGCGAGACGGAACACCGAGAGGCGGACCTGGGCGGCGAGGTCCGCAACATCGATCAGCGTGGAACTGGCGGGCATATACGGATGATAGTACGCACTGCTAACTAGCGTCACGAACTATTTCCGCCGGTTGAGCTCGCCGAGGTCGGTCGTGCTGGACATCCCAGCAACCCGCTCTCAGGACTGGAGGCCGCCCCACGACCAGTGCGGGATCCGAAGCCCGCCGGGAACATCGTCGGCTGACTCGTAGCCCGACATCGTGGTCGTGGTGGCCCATGCGAAGTAATCGTGCAGGACCTGGTAGCGGGGGTCGTCCTCCGCCAGGCCGACGTCGCCAAGAGCTTCGTCGAAGCAGGCGATCGCGCGACGATCCATCTCGTCGTGGGGACCGTTACCACTGTGCACCATGAGCACGTGCGTCTCGTCACCCATCGCATCTGAATACGAGGCCGGCCCGCCGAGTGCCTCACCCCAGTAGGCGGCAAGCCGATCGGTGTGATCCGGATGGAACCCATGCCTGAACGCGTGGCTGACGACCTCGTCCGCGATCACGCGCCCATGCCAAGCCTCTGCCAGGCGACGCAGCCCATCTTCGCCCCCCACTGCGTGGTACACACTCTCCACGGTCCGAGAAACTAGCAACACGATCGACCACCCACAATGGGCGATGGTGTAGACCTGGAGCAACTCACGAATGACGTCTGTTTCGGCTATCGGCTCCCCACGCCGGCCTGCTCGGCTCGATGGGACACGCTGCCCACGTGATCGGCGGCCGCCGCACCGCGACGTGTGGGGTCTCGGCGCTCTGGCATCTCAGGGTGAGGCACCACTTCGCTAGATGAAGAGGGAGACGGCGGCGTCGCGCATCTCGGCGATGGCCGTGGCGGCGCCGATCGGATCCTCGAGACCGTCGATCAGGTCCTCGCGCTTGAGCCCGAGCAAGTCCATCGTCATCTGACACGGGATCAACCGCACGCCGAGCTCCTGCGCGGTGCGGATCAGCTCGGCCGGCTGGGCGACCCGACGATCGTCGGCGAGCCGCTTGAACATCGCGGGACCGGCGCCGGCGAAGTTGTAGTGGGAGAGCTTCGCCTTCTGCGCCGAACCGGGGTTCATTGCCGACATCATCTTCTGCATCCAGTTCTCGCCCGTGATGCGAACGTCTGGGCGCACGATCGCGAACAGCCCCCAGAAGGTGAAGAACACGGTCGACTCCATGCCGCTCGCGGCGGCCGTCGTGGCCAAGATGGTCGTGGGCCAGATCCGGTCGAGGTCGCCCCCCCAGGCGATCACCGTCATCTTGTTCTTCTGTTTGACCTCGCCGAGGCCGGCCGCCTCGAGTGCCTCGATGCGCGCGAGCAGCTCGGCGTAGGTGGGTGCGTCGAGGCGGTCCTGCGCGGTCGCCATGTCAGGCCTTCCTGACGACGTAGCGGTACGAGCCGTCCTCGCGCTCGTCCGACTCGACCAGCTCGTTGCCGCTGATGCTCGCCCAGCTGGGCACGTCGGACGTGGAACCCGGGTCCGTGGCCAGCAGTTCCAACAGGTCGCCGGGGGTGGCGGTCTTCAGGGCCTTGGCGAGCGAGACGAGCGGGCCCGGGCAGGACTGGCCACGAGCATCGACGGTCGTGATGATGGTGGTGGACACGAGGAACCTCCGTAGTCATTGCGGATCCGGACGAACGACGAACACGCGACCGGGCGGCGCGCGCGAGGGCGCTGCCCGCCGTCAGGATCTAACCGCAGATGCGGTCGGGGATCATCGCCCCCACGATGCCAGCTTCTCGTGTGCAGATCATTTGCAGGTGCAACAGCTTACCGGACCCTGCCGATGTCGGGCAAGGGGCGCGCGCCTCCTCGGAAGCCCGGCCTAACCGGGAGCGGGCGTGGTGAGGCATCCTTGCGAGCGGCCCAGGAGTTTCAGCCCCTCGAGGTCGCCCGGCCCGAAGTTCGTGACGCCTCCGCCGGAGGGCTCCATCAGCTCTCCCCACTGCTTCACATGGCCCATCCCCATCACGTGCGCGAGCTCGTGCAGCACCACGAGACCCTGCTCACCGTAGGAGTCGAATCCGGGTGGGTTGGGATCGAGGACGTTGATGGCCGCCCAGCCGCTCACGTAGATCTCCTCCAGGCCGGTCCCCGGCAACTGGGGTGCGGCCACGCCCGCGGCGATCTCGCCGTCCTTGTCGAACGGGATGTCCGTCTGCGAGGGCGCGACCCACGCGATCAACACCGGCGCCCATCGATCGCCGTAGCGCCCGGGCTGATAGGCGGGCCGGCCTTCGACGGGGATCTCGTCGGACAGCCCGTCGTAGGCGAAGGCGATCCCGGTGGCCGCCGTCATCCGACGTACCGCCTCCTGGACGTCGTTCAGGGAGCCTTCCGGCGCGGCGCCGAGGTTCACCACGTAGTGGATCGGCTCACAGGGGTTCCAGCGCACGCCGCCGCCGTCGTGCTGCAGGATGAAGCTGTAGCGCGCCGTCCCGCTCGCCGCAGGGTGAACCAGGTGGGGGACGATCGGGACGAGCGCGGCCGCCACGATCGCTGAGACCGTCAGCACCACGACCATCGCCCTGAGACCACGCCGGCGCGGCGGTGGCGCCACGGGCGTCCATGGGCCTCCGGGCGGCGGCGGGAGCCGGACGTCGGGCCGTGGGGGAAGCGATCGCATGGAACGAGCGTACGGGGGACGCGAGGATGACACCATGCGATGCGTATCGGCCGGATCCGGTCGTGGCGTTACCGGGTGCCGCTGGAAACGATCGGGTGTCTGACAACGCGGCGGCGCCGGTGCATGGGCCAGTAGATGAGCACGACCTTCGCCCTGAGGGCGTCGCGACGCACGGGGCCGAAATGCCGAGAATCGGTCGAGGAAGCGTGGTCGCCCTCGACCCACCACTGCGCCCGGCCCAGGCGAGCATCCGCCACGGCGTCCCCGGGGGCCGCCACGATCCGCTTCACCATCTCGTAGCCGGGGCGATCCGGGTGCGCAACCACCACGACGTCGCCCACGCGGTAAAAGCGAGGCTCGACCACGAGCGCCCAGTCGCCCGGCAGGAGTGTCGGCTCCATCGACGAGCCCTCGATCGCGACGCGCGCTGGGCGGAACCGAAGAGCCGCCCACCCCAGCCCCGCGGCGGCGGCGCCTGCGACGGCCGCCACGATCCGTTCCGGACGTCGGTGATAGGTTGCGGATGAAGGCTCATCCGCCGAAGGAGGAGGTTCCATGCTCGAAGCATTCCTCAAGCCGCGCCGCTCCGTCCACGCCCACTGCGACCTGCCGTGCGGGGTCTACGACCCAGCCCAGGCCCGTATCGAGGCCGAGTCCGTGAAGGGCTGCCAGGAGAAGTACCAGGGCAACGAGGATCCGGTCTTCCGCGAGCGTGCCGTCGTCATCAAGGAAGAGCGCGCCAACATGGTCAAGGAGCACCTCTGGGTGCTGTGGACCGACTACTTCAAGCCCGAGCACGTCGAGAAGTACCCCGACCTCCACGAGAAGTTCTGGAAGGCGACCAAGCTCGCCGGCGACGCCAAGAAGTCGATCGACCCCGCGCAGGGTCAGCAGCTGCTGGACGCTATCGACGACCTCGCGAAGATCTTCTGGGAGACCAAGTCCTAGAACCAGGCGCCGACGCCGCCGCTCATATCTGCTCCAGCACCTTGGCCACCTGCGGGGCCGCCCGGTAGCGGGCCGCCCGCTCTTCGGTGAGGCCGTCGGAGATGCCATCGATGATGGCCACCGCCTCAAGGAGGCGCCGTTCCCCTTCGGCCCCGGTCTCGACGCGCGCGGAGGCGGCGGTTGCGAACGCCGCCCGGGCGCGCCACCGCAGCAGTGGCGAGCCGCCCCGCCCCTGGGCGATGTCGATGGCCACGCCGAGGCGCTCGACCGCTTCCTCGGCGCGGCCCAGCGTCGCCAGCGCCTGGCCCGCCGTGATCGTCGCGTCGATCTCGTACTTGCGCCGCCTGGTCGAGCGGGCCATGCCGATCGCGCGCGTGGCCCATCCGAGGGCGTCGTCCGGCCTGCCTGCCTCCGATGCTGCAGCTGCCCATACCGCGGCGAGCCGCCCACCGACGAGCCATCGTTCCCACGCGTGGCTCTCGGCCGCGTCCTCCCAGGCGCTCGGCCATGCTCGTTCGACCGCGCCGATGTCCTCGCGAAGCAGGTCGGTGCAGATGAGGTCCGCGCGAGCGTTCATCCACGGCATGTTGAAGGCGGATGGGCCGAGACGGTCCCTGACGGTGGCGCTGCGCTCCGCCGCCTCGTCGAGCCAGAAGATCTCGCGCAGCGTGAGCGTGGAGTAGTTCGTCACGACGTTGTCGCTCCGGCCGATCCGATGGGCCGTGGCCAAGGCGGCCTCGCCCGCCGCGAGCGCTTCCTCGTAGCGACCCATCGCCGACAAGGCGAGCCCGCGCATGCCCGCGCCGCGAAGGAGGTACTCGGCGCTGCTGGGCTCGAGCCCGCCCACCGCGCCGGCGGCGTCGGCCATCTCGAGCGTGCGCTCGTGATCACCCGTCCAGTAGACCGTGTCCCCGTGGAGGTGCAGGTGCTCGGCGAGCTCAGGCTGGCGAGCGCCGGGAACCCAACTCTGGAGCGCACGCTCGCCGAATTCGACCGCTCGGTCGAGGTCGCCGGCCGCACCTCGCATCGCATGGGCTGTGCCGAGCCGGCCGAGGGCGACGGCTTCGAGGTCCGCCGCGCCTCGCTCCCTCGCCAGCGCCACGGCCCTGTCGGCCAGCGCGATCGTCTCTTCGGCCTGTTCGGTCCAAAACGTCGCTCGGGCGCGCGCGATCACTGCCTCAACCTCGTCGTCGCCGTCCAGGTCGGGGATCAGGGTCGCCAGCTCGACGTCGGCGCGCGCGAACTCCTCGAGCTCCGAGAGGGCCAGCCCGCGCCGGAGCCGGATGCGCCGCCGATCCGCCTCGGTGGTCGCGAGCTCGAGGGCTTGGCTGTACAGATCGTGCGTCTGCTCCACCGCAAGCGACGCGAGCGCACGATCGCCGGCCGTGATCAGATACTCCATCGCCCGCCCGGCCTCCCCCGCCTCCCGCCAGTGCACGGCGAGGACCCACGCGAGCTCGTCGCGATCCGGCACGGCAGACTCGATCATGCGTGCGGTGGCGGCGTGGAGCTCACGACGCACGGCCCGAGGCAGGGTCGCGTACGCGACGTCGCGGATCAGCACGTGCCTGAAGGCGTACTCGGTATCGTCGGCGACCTGGCTGTCGGGGCGTCGCTCGATGAGACCCCGCGACTCGAGCGCCTCGAGGGCGGCGTCGACGTCGTCGAGTCCGCCGATGCCTTCGACAACGGCGCGCCAGAACGTCTGCCCCACGACCGACGCATGCAGGAGGCCGAGGCGCGCCTGGGTTGGCAGCGCGTCGATCCGCGCTGCGATCGCCGCGCGGACCGTGGTCGGCAACTCGCCCACCCCCGGCTCGTTCGTCACCGACGCGGCGAGCTCCTCGAGGAACAGCGGGTTGCCCTCCGCCCGCTCGACCACGCGCGCCACGGTGGCGGGATCGGTGTCCAGGATGGACTCGACCACCTCGAAGGACTCGGCGGCCGTGAGCGGCTCGAGTGGCAGCCTGGTCTGGCCCATCAGACCCGCCCCGAACCTGGGCCGGGCCTCGAGGAACTCCGGGCGGGCGAGCGCGAGGAACGCCACCGGCTCGTCGCCGACGTGGCCCACGAGATAGTCGAGGAGCTCCATCATCGCCTCGTCGGCCCAGTGAACATCCTCGAAGACCAGGAGCAGCGGGGAGCGCGACGCAAGGAGCTCCACGAAACGGCGGGCCGCGAAGTACAGGTGGATCTGCTCATCCACGCCGTTGGCAGTGAGGAGGCCGAGCAGCTGCCCGAGGTGAGCCCGTGACTCCGCGACCTCCGCCTCCGGGAATACGGACGCGACAAGCTCCGCGAGCTTCGCGCGAGCTACTTCCGCCGTGTCGCTGTCGTAGATGGAGGCGACGCGGCGGACCATGCGGGCGAAGGAGCGGTACGGCGACTGTTCCTCGTAGGGAAGGCTTCGCCCCCACAGGACGCTCCCACCGCCTCCCTCCACGACCCCGGCGACCTCCCGGGCCAAGCGGGTCTTCCCGATGCCAGCCGGTCCGAGCAAGGTGATGAGGTGCGGGGTTCGGCCGGCGCAGACGCGGTCCCACAATGTCGAGACGAGCAGCAGCTCCCGCTCCCTTCCAACGAGCGGTGTCGCCGAGGTGGGTCGACCAGCCGGAACCGCCGGGGCGCCGTCCACCTGCCAGACGGACACCGGCTCCCGCTTCCCCTTCGCGCGGACGGCGGGGAGCTCGCGGAACGTGTACGCGTGGCCGGCGAGGCGGAACGTCTCCGCGTCGACCACGGCGCCGTCGGGCGGGGCGGCCGACTGCAGCCGCGCCGCCGTGTTCACGACGTCGCCGGTGGCGAGCGCGTCCGCAGGCGCGGCATCCACGGCGACCATGGCATCCCCGGTGCACACCCCTACCCTCGCGTGCAGGTCCAACCCGCGATGCCGGTCGTTCAGGAGCTCGATCCCTTGGAGGATGCTCAGGGCCGCGCCGACCGCACGTACGGCGTCGTCGCTGTGGGCGAGCGGGGCGCCGAAGACCGCCATGACGGCGTCGCCCACGTATTTCTCCACGACGCCGCCGAAACGCTCGATGCGGGTTCGCGTCTCGCCGTAGTAGAGCTGGTTCCGATCGCGCACGTCCTCCGGATCGGCGCCGTCGGCGCGGGCCGTCGAGCCCACCACATCGACGAACAGGACCGACACGAGCTTGCGCTCTTCCTGGACCGTCGCAACGTCCAGGGGGGCGCCGCAGGAGGAACAGAACCTGGCGCCCGCAGGCGCCTCGGAACCGCAACGCGCGCAGATCATCGGTGCAGGGTAGACCTCGGCGTCGGCCCGCCGCCAGGGTAGGGCCCCGCTGCGCGGGAGATGCCGGTGGGCCGGGGCCGTCGGATCCCCGGCCCACCGGACGTGCGTCGATCCCTCGACGCAGCTCCGTCGCCAACCCAGGTGCGAGGGCGGCGAGGCCATCGAGCCAAGCGGGATGGAGTGGGTCTGGCGGCACCCCACCCCGCCCGGTCTCTCGAGCTACATCGGCACGCATCGCGCGCGCGGCGCAGGGACCGAAGGGCGGTATCTGGGGTCCGAACGGTCGATGCGGCCTTCGGCCCAACGACCCTCGAGGTCCTTGGGGTAGCCTCGGGGTCTCATGAAGGACATCGGCCTCGTCGGCGTGCCGTTCTCCGGCAAGTCCACGCTCTTCACGGCGCTGACCAGGGCCGGGTCTCACGGCGGCCGGGCGAACGTGGCGGTCGTCCCCGTCCCCGACCCACGGCTGCAGGTGCTTACCGATCTTGAGGGTTCGCTGAAGACCGTGCCTGCACAGGTGCGGTTCGTCGACGTCCCGGGGGGAACGTCGAGCGCGCAGGGCGTGGCCCAGCTCCGGGAGGTCGATGCGCTGGCGCTCGTGATCCGCTGCTTCGGCCCCGACCAGATGCCGGCCTCGGAGCTCGCCGAGGTGCGCGCCGAACTGCTCCTGGCCGACCTCGCCGTGATCGAGTCCGCGCTGGAGAAGGCCCGCAAGCGCGCGAAGGGCAAGGAGAACGATGAGGTAGCCGCGCTGGCGAAGGCGAAGTCCGCGCTGGAGGCCGAAACGCCCCTACGCGGCGCCGGACTCGAGCCCGCCGAGGCGGAGGTGCTCCGCGGCATCGCGCCGCTCACGTCGAAGCCCGAGGTGGTGGTGGCGAACCTCGAGGAGGGCCTGGAGGTTCCACCGGAACTCACGGCCGATGACGCCGTGGCCGTCTACGCCTCGATCGAGGCCGAGACCGCGGAGATGGACCCCGACGAAGCCCGCGCGCTGCTCGAGGAGTTCGGCGTGGCCGAGCCCGGCCTCGAGCGCGTGATCCACGCCAGCTATGGAGCGCTCGACCTCATCACATTCCTCACCACGGGTGAGGACGAGACCCGAGCCTGGGAGGTACGCCGCGGCGCGCACGCGCCCGAGGCCGCCGGCGTCATCCACACCGACCTCCAGCGCGGCTTCATCCGCGCGGACGTGATCGGCTACGACGAACTCGTCGCGCAGGGCTCGATGGGAGTCGCGAGGTCGGCCGGGAAGATCCGCGTGGAGGGCAAGGACTACGCCGTCGCGGAGGGCGACATCCTGCACGTGCGGTTCGCGGTTTGACCGCGGCGACCGTATCCTCGCGATCATGTCGGAGACGTACCGGATCGGGGAGGCGGCGAAAGCTCTGGGCGTGCGCGTGGAGACGCTGCGCCGCTGGGAGCGGGAGGGCAAGCTCGCGGTCTCGCGGACCGAGGGCGGCCAGCGCGTCGTCGCGGCGTCGGAGGTCGCACGCCTGCTCGCGGATCGGCAAGGTTGGCAGCCCATCGCCGCCGGGAGCGCCCGCAACCGCTTCCCGGGCGTCATCACGGAGATCAAGCGCGACGTCCTCAGCGCCACGGTCGAGATCCAGGCCGGGCCTCATCGTGTACTCGCGTTCATCACGCGCGAGGCGGTGGATCAGTTGAAGCTGGAGGTGGGGATGGAGGCTGTGGCGACGGTCAAGGCGACGAGCGTGATGGTGAACCTTCCGGACGACTAACACCAGCTTTCCCTTGCTCGCCAACCGAATGAACCTGTAGCCTCGGCGGATGCGCCGCGTGCTGGTGGTTCCCATCACCATCACCATCGCCGCGCTGTGCGCCGCCTGCTCGGGTTCGGCGGCGCCCGCCAACGGCGGCGACGGCGCGCAGGAGCTGACGGTGTTCGCTGCGTCCTCGCTCACCGCGGCCTTCACGCAGATCGGCAAGGACTTCCAGACGGCGCACCCGGGTACCACCGTAACGTTCAACTTCGGACCGAGCGACGGCCTTGCGAGCCAGATCGAGTCCGAGGGAACGGCCGATGTGTTCGCCTCGGCGAGCGGGACGTGGATGGACGATGTGGCCGCCAAGACGGGCGTCTCCGACCGCGTGGACTTCGCCGAGAACGAGCTGATCGTCATCACACCGAACGACAACCCAGCGAACATCGGCTCCATCGGCGACCTCGCGAACGACGGCGTGGCGCTGGTCCTTGCCGCCCCCGGCGTTCCCGTGGGGGACTACGCGCGTCAAACGCTGGCAAACGCGGGGGTCGTCCAGCGCGCCGAGGCGAACGTCGTGTCCAACGAGGAGGACGACGCCTCGGTGGTAGCCAAGATCGCGGGCGGCGAGGCGGACGCCGCGATCGTGTACGCGTCCGACGTGACGCAGGCGGTGGCGGCCACGGTGAGGTCGGTCACCATCCCGAGTGCGGTGAACGTGGTCGCCATCTACCCGATCGCGGTGGTGGACGGCGCCGCCGCGACATCCACGGCACGGTCGTTCCTGCGGGACGTGGCCCAGGGCCCGGGGCAGGCCACCCTTCGCACCTTCGGGTTCCTGCCGCCTCCCCCGTGAGCACGACCGCTCGACATCGTCTGCATCCCGTCGTGGTGGCGCTCGCCGCGCTCGGGACCGCGTTCGTCGCGCTTCCCGTGGTGGCGCTGCTGATCCGAGCTCCATGGGCTCACGCGGTGGCGGCGTTGTCCGGTCAGGGAGCCTGGACCGCGCTGCGGCTGTCGTTGCAGGTCTCGCTCGCGGCCACCTTCCTGTCGGTGCTGCTCGGATCCCCCATCGCGTGGGTGCTGGCGCGTGGCAGGTTCCGGGGGCGGAACGTGCTCCGAGCCGTGGTGATCCTGCCGATCGTCCTTCCCCCGGTCGTCGGGGGGATCGCGCTGCTCGCCGCCCTCGGACGCAGCGGCGTCGTGGGCCGCTGGCTCCACGACGCGCTCGGGATCCAGCTCCCCTTCACCACCGCGGGCGCCGTGGTGGCGGCGACCTTCGTCTCGATCCCGCTGTTCGTGATCGCGGCGGAGTCGGGGCTGCGCTCGCTCGACCCCCGTCTCGAGGACGCTGCCTCCGCGGCCGGCGCGTCACGCCGCTACGTGTTCCGCCGCATCACGCTGCCCATGCTCGCGCCCCAGCTCCTGGCCGGGGCGGTGCTCGCATGGGCGCGTGCGCTGGGCGAGTTCGGCGCCACGATCACCTTCGCGGGAAACCTCGCGGGACGCACCCAGACGTTGCCGCTCGCCGTGTATCAGACGCGGCAGACCGACCCGGGGGCCGCCGTCGTGATCTCGCTCCTGCTCGTTGCCCTGTCCCTGGTCGTGCTGGCGCTCCTGCGCGACCGGCTGTGGACCCGATGAGCCTGCACGCCGAGGTCCGCCTCGAACGAGAGGGGTTCACCCTCGACGCCTCGCTCGACGCGGAGGCCGGCGCCACGGTCGCCTTGCTCGGTCCCAACGGGTCGGGCAAGTCGACGTTCGTGCGGGCGCTCGCGGGCCTGGAGGACGCTGACTCCGCTCGGATCGAGTTGGACGGCGTGGACCTGTCGGCGCTGCCGCCGCAACACCGACCCATCGGCGTGGTGTTCCAGGACCTGCGGCTGTTCCCTCGCCTGTCCGCCGTGGAGAACGCGGCGTTCCCTTTGCGGGCCGGCGGCCGCTCGAAAGGGGGAGCCCGGACGCGCGCGCGGGAGCTCCTCGCGACCCTCGGCGTCCCCCCCGGCCGCATGGACGCGCGCCCCGCCCACCTGTCGGGCGGAGAGGCACAGCGGGTCGCGCTCGCGCGGTCGCTGATCGGCGAGCCGGCGTTGCTCCTCTTGGACGAGCCGTCGTCGTCCCTCGACGTGCGAGCGCGTGAGGGACTCCGCCCGGTCATCCGGTCAACCCTGGCCACGTTCCCCGGCGTGCGCGTGCTGGTGACCCACGACCCCGTGGAGGCGATGACCCTCGCGGACCGTCTCGTGGTACTCGAGGGCGGGAACATCACGCAGGCAGGGACGCCGGCCGAGCTCCGGCAGGATCCGCGGTCCCCCTACGTCGCCGACCTCGTCGGCCTGAACCTGTACGCGGGCCGGCTCGAGCCGCTGGAGGAGGGGGCGGGACTGTTGCGCACCGGCGATGGAACCCTGGTCGTGGCCTGGCCCGCCGGTGAGCCCCGCACCCAGTTCGACGGGGTGACCGCGACGCTCCGACCCGCCGACGTCGTGCTGCACACGACCCGGCCGGAGGGCGGCTCGGCTCGCAACCTCCTGCACGGTCCGATCGCCGCCCTGTCGATCGAAGGCGAGCGCGCGCGCGTGCGCATCGCGTCCGCGCCGCCCGTGGTGGCGGAGATCACCCTCGGCTCCGTCGCGCGCCTCGGATTGCACGAGGGCGCCCCGGTCTGGGCGTCCTGCAAGGCTGTCGAGCTGACGTTGCGACTGCGGACCTAGAGGCCGCGCAAGGACCGAAACGCCCGGGTACTCTTGGCGGGTGAAGACGACGTCCGGGCCGGAGTCGCTCGCGGCTCCCGAGCCTGCGAGCGCGCCCCCCAAGAAGCAGCGGAACCCCGTCCTCCAGTTCATGGGGGAACTGCCAGGCCTGATCCTGATGGCCTTCATCCTGGCCCTGCTGATCAAGACGCTCCTCGTACAGGCCTTCTTCATCCCGTCGGGCTCCATGGAGCCGACCCTGCTGCCGGGCGACCGCGTCCTCGTGACGAAGGTCCCCTACTACTTCCACGACCCACGGCGCGGCGACATCATCGTGTTCGAGGACCCCGACCCCAAGCAGCAGCCTGAGCGCGGCGTCGTCGGTGGGTTCTTCCACTGGATGTTCCAGGGGCTCGGCGTGCAGAAGCCCGAGAACGAAGACTTCATCAAGCGCGTCATCGGCTTGCCCGGGGATGTGGTGTCGGCCAAAGACGGCCAGGTCTACGTCAACGATCAACCGCTCGATGAGCCCTACCTCACCGTGAAGACCGCCGACTTCGGACCAACAACGGTGCCCGCAGGATCCCTGTTCGTGATGGGAGACAACCGCGGGAACTCGCTGGACTCACGCTTCGGCCTGGGGTTCATCCCGATCGACAAGGTCATCGGGAAGGCCGAGGTCATCATCTGGCCCCCTTCACGGATGGGCTTGCTTCACTAGTCTGCATCAGACGAGACGGGGGCCTGCGGACCTACCGGGCGATCCGCCGGCACGAACAGCCGCGAGAAGGACCACACGAGCGACGCGATGCCGAAGGCCGCCAACCACACGATCGTGGGTGGGACCTCAAGTGCGAAGAACGTGCGCGTGGCCGGCAGGTTCAGCACCAGCAGGAACAGGCCGGCCATGGACCAGACGAGGATCAGGCGATAGCGCGTGAGCGGCGCGGCCAGGATCGAGAGCACCAGCAGGCCGATCCACGTGAGGACGATCACGGCCGTGGTCTGCGCCTCGAGCAGCGAGACGCCCGGCTCCCGCTTGGCGAGCTCATACGCGACGAACGTGGCGATGGCCGCGAGTGTCCCCGTGGGGATGGCGAAGCGCAGCACCCGCCGCACGAACCCCGACCGGAATCGGTCCTTGTTGGGCGCCAGCGCGAGGAAGAACGAGGGGATCCCGATGGTGATGGCACCCACGAGCGTGAGGTGACGGGGCAGGAACGGGAATGGGACCTTCGCCACGCCGACAGCGAGCGAGATGAGCATGGCGTAGACGGTCTTGTTCAGGTAGAGCCCCGAGGTTCGTTCGATGTTCCCCAGCACGCGCCGGCCCTCGGCGACCACCGGCGGCAGCGCGTCGAAGTTCGAATCGAGGAGCACGAGCTGCGCCACGGCGCGCGTGGCATCGCTCCCCGAGCCCATCGCGACACCGACGTCGGCATCCTTGAGCGCGAGCGCGTCGTTCACGCCGTCGCCGGTCATCGCGACGGTGTGCCCCTGGGCCTGGAGCGCCCGGACCATCGAGCGCTTCTGTTGCGGCGTGACCCGCCCGAACACCGCGTGCTCCTCCATGGCCGCGGCGAGCTCCGCCGGATCGTCGCCGAGCGTGCGCGCGTCCACGGGCTCCTCGGCCCCAGGGAGTCCGAGCCGGTGGGCGATCGCGCCCACGGTTCGAGGGTCGTCGCCGGAGATCACCTTGACGCGCACGTCCTGTTCCGCGAAATACGCCAACGTCTCCTCCGCGTCCGGGCGGGGACGATCGCCGAGCACCACCACGGCCGCTGGCGAGAGGTCGCCGGGGAGCGCGCTGTCGGCGTGCGCGTCCGTATCCAGCGCATGGGCGGACGCGAGCAACACGACGCGGTTCCCGGCCTCGGACTCGCGTTCGATCGTCGCGGTGAGGTCGGGGTTGCCGTCAGAGGACGGCGGTCGGCCGCTCAGCAACACGTCGGGCGCCCCGAGAACCCACGCCCCTTTCCCCTCGAACGCCGCCGCGCTCCATTTGCGCGCGCTGGAGAACGGAACGGAGCCGGTCTCCCGCCACCCGGAGGGGGCATCGGGGAAACGGGCCGCGATCGCGCGCATCGTGGCGTTCGGTGCCGCATCGCTCGCCGCGAGCGCCGCCAGCACGTGATCCACCGACGCCCCGTTCACCCGTTCCACGCGTTGCACGGTGAGCGCCCCTTCCGTGAGCGTGCCGGTCTTGTCGATGCACAGCACGTCGATGCGTGCAAGCCCCTCCACCGCGGGCAGCTCCTGCACGAGCACCTGTCGGCGAGCCAGACGGACCGCGGCCACCGCGAAGGCCAGCGACGTGAGCAGCACGAGGCCCTCGGGCACCATCGCGACCGTGCCCGCGACGGCTCCCGACACCGCGCGCCGCCACGAGTCGTGTGAGCGCAGTTGGCTGACGAACAGCAGGGCGGCGGTAGGCACGATCGCATACGTCACGTAGGTGAGGATCCGGTTGATGCCGTCGATGAGCTCCGAGCGCGTACGGGTGAACCGGCGCGCGTCCGCCGCGAGCTTGACGGCATACGCCTCGGCGCCAACCCGCGTTGCGCGGTAGCGGCCCATGCCGGCCGATACGAACGATCCCGAGAGCACCTCGTCGCCCATGTGCTTGACGACGGGATCCGCCTCGCCGCTCAGGAGTGACTCGTCGATCTCGAGGCCCTGGACGTCGACGACCTCGCCGTCCACGACGACCTGCGAGCCCACGACGAGTGCGAGGACGTCGTCCTGCACCACCTGATCGACCGCCAGCTCGCGCACCTCCCCGTCGCGCACGACGCGAGCTTTGGGCGCGGTGAGCAGGGTGAGGCGGTCGAGCGTGCGCTTCGCGCGCAGCTCCTGCACGATCCCGATGGCGGCGTTGGCCACCAGCACGAAGCCGAACAGCGCGTCCTGGACGGGCCCGACGACGAGGATGATCGCGAGCATGGCACCGAGGATCGCGTTGAATCGCGTGAAGATATTCGCGCGCACGATCTGCGCCAGCGTGCGCGTGCGGGCGGTGGGCACGTCGTTGGCGCGCCCGGCCCGGGCCTGCTCTTGGGCCTGCGCCGACGTCAGGCCTTGGGACGCATCGCTCATACTTCCCCCAGGCCTCGCTCCTTCGCCCAGGCATCCAGGAGCGAAAACGCTTCCGCCTCGTCGATCACGCCACGCTCCATGCGCACCTCCATGAGGTAGGCGAGGGCCTCGCCGACCTGCGGGCCGGGAGTCAGCCCGAGGCGCTCCATCACCTGCCTGCCGTCGAGCGGGGGGCGCATGGCGTCGAGGTTCTCCTGCTCGGCCAGGCGCGCGATCCGCTCCTCGAGGTCATCTTGAAGCTCGGCCAACATCGTCGCCCTGCGCACGTTCCGCGTGGTGCAGTCGGCGCGCGTGAGTTGGTTCAGCTGGTCGAGCAACGGGCCCGCATCGCGCACGTACCGGCGCACGGCGCTGTCACTCCACCCGTCGCCGTACCCATGGAAGCGCAGGTGGAGCTCGACCAGCTTGGCCACGTCATCGATCACGGCGTTGGGGTAGCGGAGCTCCCGCAGCCGCGCCTGCGCCATGCGCGCCCCCACGATTTCGTGGTGATGGAACTGCACGCCTTCGGGCGTGATCGTCCGGGTCGTGGGCTTTCCGATGTCGTGCAGCAGGGCCGCAAGTCGCAGCGTGGGGATCGGCTCGCAGTTCTCCACCACGGCGTAGGTGTGCCGCAGGACGTCCTTGTGCCGATGTACGGGGTCCTGTTCGAGCTGCAGCGCCGAAAGCTCGGGAAGGAACTCGTCGGACAGGCCCGTGTCCACGAGCAGCTGGAGGCCCTTGCCGGGCCACGGCGCCATCACGAGCTTCAGGAGCTCATCCGCGATCCGCTCGGCGCTTACGATCCGCAGGCGCTCGCGCATCTGCCCGATCGCCTCGATGACCCGCGGGGCGGGCGTCACGTCGAGCTGGGCGACGAAGCGCGCCGCGCGCAGCATCCGCAGCGGGTCGTCACCGAAGGAGAGCTCAGGTTCGCGCGGGGTGTCGAGCGTCTTGGTCGCGAGGTGCCGAACGCCACCGAACGGGTCCACGAACGTGCCGCCGGGCAGCCGCACCGCCATCGCGTTGATCGTGAAGTCCCGCCGCGCCAGATCCGTCTCGATGTCCCGGGCGAAGGTGACGGCGGGCTTACGGTGCTCCTCGGTGTAGACGTCCTCACGGAAGGTGGTGATCTCGAGCTTGCGGTCGCCCTTCAGCGCCCCCACCGTGCCATACCTCACGCCGACCAGGTACAGCCGATCGGCCCAGCCACGGAGGATGCGCGTGCTCTCGTGCGGAGCGGCATCGGTGCAGAAGTCGAGGTCCGAGAGCGCCTCGCGGCCGAGGACGAGGTCGCGGACGGACCCACCCACCAGGTACAGCTGGTGGGCGGCCGTGTCGAACCGCTCGCCGACGGCCTCCGCGAGGGGTTCGACCTCGATGACGGCGCCCGTGGCAGGCCGCGTCGGCTCGGTCACCGCACGAGGATACCCCGGCTCTTCGCGTCCACCGGCGGAGCTTGGCAGCGCTCGCGCCTATGCTCGGCGCCGTGAGGTTGGGACGATCGGTCGTGGCGCTCGTGGTGACGGCGGCGTCGGTCTTCGGCTCTGCGCGCGCGGCGTCGGCCACGATCGTCATCGTGGCCGTGGACCGAAGCACCGGTGAGGTGGGAGCGGTCGGCTCCTCCTGCGCGGCCGTCGACCTGGCCGGCGCGGCGGTGCTGACGCCCGGCGAGGGAGCCGCCGCCTTGCTGGGAGCGCGAGGTGATGAGCCCGCCGAGGGGATGCTCGAGAGCCTCCAGGGTGCCGACGCGACCGTGGTGTTGCGCGATGTGAGGCGCCTCGACCCCGCCGGGGCCCTGCGGTACGCCGTGGCGGTGTTGCCCGGGAGCACCGCGGTGGGCGGCAGCGGTGCGACGGCGCCCGTCGCGGGAGCGGGGACGGCGACGACGACCGCCGCCGCGCAGGGTGAGTGGCTCCGCAACGGGGCTCAGGTGCGCCGTGCGCTCGACGCGTTCGATGCCGCCCACGGTCCGCTTGCGCAGCGGCTCCTGGACGCGTTGGATGCCGGCAACCGCGGCGGCGGTGATCGCCGTTGCGGGCGACAGCGGGCTTCGAGCGCGTTCCTCATCGTGACGGATCGGCTCGGATCCTTCGTGGTCCCCGCGAGAGGGCTTGCGGGCGTCCGTCGTCGTCAGCGCCACATCCTCAGCACGCTCGGAGGGGACATCGCCTCGGACGAGATCACGGATCGATTGCTGGAGGCGGCGGCGCTCCCTCGCCCCACCGGACCTGGGGCGCCGGCGGTCTACCTCTCGCTGCTGCAGCCCCGCAGGGGCTTCGACGCCGTCTCGCTCCTGCGTCAAGCCTATGAAGAGACCGCGGCGTCGGCGACACCGACGCCCGACGCCTCGTCGGAGCCGGGCGCTTCCTCGGCCGCCGTCAGGGCGGGAGCCACGACCTCCTCAGCAGGGAGCCCGGGCGCCTCCGCCGCCGTGCTCGCGATCGCGGCGGCCGTCGCGCTCGCTCTCGTTCTGGCCCTCGTCCTGGCCCTCGTTCGGGCCCGCCGCTCTCGTCGGGCCACCGACCGCAGCACGGCTGGGGGGTAGGCGGCGGCCACGAGCCGGTTAGAACGGGAGGCTGGACTCCTCGTCGGGCACGGCGCTCAGGCGGTCGAGCACGCCGCGGAGCTGCAGGTCGAAGTCGTGGGGGCTCGTGGACGTGCGCCGGGCGTCATCCTCACTCACGAGCCCGTCCCGCACCAACTGGACGAGCCCCTGGTCGAACGTCTGCATGCCGTAGAACGAGCCCTCGGAGATCACGTCCACGATCTCGTCGGTGGCGTCGGCGTCCACGATCCGGTCGAACACGCGTCCGGTGTTGATCAGTACCTCGCACGCAGGCACCCGGCCCTTCCCGTCGGCACGGGACACGAGGCGTTGGGAGACGATGCCGCGCAACGCCCCCGCGAACGAGGATCGGATCTCCTTCTGCTGCTGCGGTGGGAAGAGGTCCAGCATGCGGTTGATCGTCTCCATGCAGTCGATCGTATGCAGCGTCGAGATCACCAGGTGACCGGTCTCCGCGGCCTGGATCGCCGAGAGGGCCGAGTCCGGGTCGCGGATCTCGCCGACGAAGATCACGTCGGGGTCCTGGCGAACCACGTGACGAAGCGCGTTGGCATAGCTGCCGGTGTCGAGGCCGATCTCGCGCTGCTGGATGATGGACAACGCGTCCTCGTGTACGACCTCGATGGGATCTTCGATGGTCACGATGTGTGCACGCCGGGACACGTTGATGTGGCCGATCATCGAGGCGATGGTCGTGGTCTTCCCGGTGCCGGTGGGTCCCGTGACGAGCACGAGGCCTCGGGGCGAGTCCGCGAGCGTCGTCATGACAGGGGGCAGGCGCAGCTCCTCGAACGTCGGGACCTCGCTGCGGACGCGCCGGATCGCGAGGCCCACGACGCCGCGCTGGCGGAACACATTCACGCGGAACCGTCCGACGCCGGCCATCGTGTGCCCGAGGTCGGCCTCGGAGGTGTCCGCGAACTCCTTCTTCTTATGCTCGGACATCAACGTCATGCCGAACCCCTCGGTATCGGACGCGGTGAGCGTCTCGAACCGGGTCGGTTCCAGCCCGCCGTCGACACGGATGAACGGAACGTTCCCGACCTTGAGATGCAGGTCGCTCGCGCCTCGTTCCACCGTGTAGCGAAGCAGTTCGTTGATGTCCATCCTGGTTCGGGATCTCCTCGCGCACGCGCGGGCGGCGGGCGCTCCAGCCGTTGCATCGGCCAGCTTCGGGGTCCACCTGAGTCCGGGACCTAGAATCCCCTCGATGACGGCCGAGCGGGACCAGGGCGCGGGAGGCGAGCAACCGAGGCGTCGGCGACGTCGGCGACGTCGGCGCAAGCCCTCGGCCCGCACGGACGCCGGCACGAACGACAGGTCGGAGGCCCCCGAGGCGACGCCCGCGCAGCCGAACCCTCCGGCGGCCCGACGCACGAGCCCCAGGCGGGCGAAGGGGCGCCGGCGCACGCCCATGCCGGGCAGGGGGCCGGTGCAGCAGGAGATCTCGGCCGGCGGGGTCGTGTATCGACGGGGTGAGGAAGGCCTTGAGGTGGTCCTCGCCTCGCGGCGCACGCGTCGGGGTGATCTTGCCTGGGGACTGGCCAAGGGGGGCATCGAGGAAGGCGAGGAAGCCGAGGAGGCAGCGATCCGCGAGGTGCGGGAAGAAACCGGTCTCGTGGCCGAGATCGAGGCCGACCTCGGCGACACGAAGTACTTCTACGTCTGGGACGACGTGCGGATCCGAAAGACGGTGCATTTCTTCCTGATGCGCTCTACGGGTGGGGACACCGGGGTCCGCGACGACGAGATGGAAGACGTGCGATGGTTCCCCATGGAGCGGGCGATCAAGCGGGCTGCGTATCGGGGCGAGCGCGACATGCTGCAGCGCGCCGCCGAGCTCCTGCGATGACGCTCCTCCAGGGGGCGCTCGGGGTCCTGATCGGGTTCGCCTCGGGCATGCTCTCGGGGCTCTTCGGCGTGGGGGGCGGGATCGTGATGACCCCGGGCATCCAGGTCCTGCTCGGGACCTCGCCCATCGTCGCCCTCGCCACCCCCCTGCCCGTGATCTTCCCCACGGCCATCACCGGGGCCTACACGTACGGGCGCGCCGGGGAGCTCGACACGCGAGCGGCCGCGTGGATCGTCGGCCCGGGTGTCCTAGCCGCCATCCTCGGCTCCTGGCTCACCGATGTCGTCGACCCGCATCTGCTGCTGCTGGTCACGGCCGTGCTGTTGGCGATCCAGTCCGCGAACATCTTGCGGGGAGCTCGAACGACCACCCCCGCGGGGTCGTCGCGCGCCGGGTCGCCGCTGATCTTCGCCGGCATCGGAGCCGCCGCGGGGTTCATCAGCGGGCTCCTGGGCATCGGCGGCGGGCTCATCATCGTGCCGCTCCTGGCCGGGCTGCTCGGGATGCCCTTGAAACGTGCGCTCGGGACCTCGCTCCTGGCGATCGTGGCCCTCGTGATCCCCGGAACCGTCGTGCATACGGGGCTCGGCCACATCAACTGGGCGGTATTCACGGTCGTCGCGCTCGGCGCGGTCCCCGGCGTCCGGCTCGGGGCACGGCTGGCGCTCGGGGCGCGCGAGCGCACCCTCCGCGTGCTCGTCGGCGTGTTCCTGCTGGTGGTGGCCGTGGCCTACGGCCTGAGCGAGTTCGCCAACCTCGTCCGGGCCTGAGCGGCCGCCGCTACGATGGGGCGCCGGCCATGAGCATCCACCGTGCGGCACGCGCCGCCTTCTCGTTCCTCCTGGCCGCCTGCGCCTGTGTGTGCACGGTGTTCCCGGCCTCGGCTCAGGATCAGAGCGGGGTGATGCTGACGCTCAAGGCGCAGACACCCTTCACCTCGCTCAAAGACCCGCGACTTCGGGTGATCGTGGCTGCAACCAACGGATCCGAGACGGCGTATGACGATCTGTCCGTCGTGGTCACGATCGGCCAGGCGATCCGGTCGCGGAACCAATACGAAGCCTCCTTGCGCGAAGGGCCGGGGCTCTCTCCGGTCGCCGCGCGATCGTTCCCGCAGGCGGGCGCCCTCGCGCCGGGGCAGACCCGCACGTTCGACGTCCGTCTCAACGTGACGGAAGCCGGCCTCGATCCCGCCGACTCGTTGGTCTATCCGTCCCAGGTGGATCTGCGGAGCGGCGGTGCGCCCCTGGCTGCCCTGAACACCCCCGTCGTGCACATCGTGCGCCGCCCGGAGCAGCCCATGCAGGTGGCCTGGTGGGCGGAGGTCACGTCGCCCCCGGCCCTCGACCCCACCGGGACGCTCGTGGACCCGGCCTTCGAGGCCGCGATCGCCCCTGGCGGTTCGCTCGGATCCGAGGTCGAAGCGTTGCGGCAGATGGCCACCGACCCGTCGCGCGGCGATCCCATCGACCTCGTGATCGAGCCCGCCGTCGTGGACCAGCTCACGCGGATGGCCGCCGGTTATGACCGCGCGGACGGCAGCACGGTCGAGGCGGGCAAGGACGGGGCGGCGAACGCCGCGACGCTGCTCCAGTCGCTGCGGACGGTCGCCCGCTCCCCGAGCGTCCAGGTCTCGGCCCTGCCATTCGCGGCGCCCCAGATCCCGTCCTTGCTCGCCGGCGGGCTCCCGGGCGACCTCGAGCGGCAGCGGACCGCGGGGCGGGCCCTGATGCAGACGACGCTCGGCGTCACCGGCACGAACGCCGTGGCGCGCCCCCCGCAGGGCGCGCTCGACGCGGCCGCGGTCGAGGACCTGGTTCGTGGCGGGTCATCCACGATCCTCGCCGATGCGGGCACCGTCGAGCGGCCCCCGCAGCCCAACGAGTTCGCGCCGTTGCCCACCGCCTCGCTCTCGACGCCCTCGGGAGAGCCCGCACGGCTGGTGTTGCCGGACCCGGGCACGCAAGCCCTCCTCGCGGACCCGGCCCTGCTGAGCGACCCCGTCCGGGCGGCCCAGGCCGTTGTCGGAGAGCTCGCCACGATCTGGCGCGAGTCCCCCGTTCCCGCCCCTCAGCCCGACGGCACGCCGACCGTCCGTGGCATCGCCCTCACGTTGCCGGCGGGCCTGCCTGCGCCGCTGTGGGGTCAGATCACGCGCAGGATCGCCGACGCCCCGTTCCTTACAACGGCGTTCGCCCAGGACTTCGTAGAGCAGGTGAACCCACCCGGGCCCCCCGCGGAGATCCTCGCCCCGTCGACGGAGGCGTTCTCCAAGGTCTACACCGAGGGGATCCGAGAGGAGCGCCATTCCGTGGACGCGTACCGCTCGATGCTCGTCACGCAAAGCCCCACCCCGGCGCAGCTCGATACCGATCTCCTGTACGCGGAGTGGGGCGGGTATCTCGGCACCGTGGGCGAGCAGGCGGGGCGCGTCTGGATCGACCACGTGCATACGGTGACCGAGGATGTGTTCGCGCAGGCCCGACCGCAGACGGCGCAGGTGTTCACCTTCACGGCCGCGTCGGGCACCATCCCGCTGCGCATGGGTGACCCGGGCGCGACACCGCTCAAGATCGTCGTGCAACTCCGGTCCGCGTGGTTCCGATTCCCCGACGGGCCGACGCAGGTCGTCACGCTCACCCAGCCGAACCAAGTGGTGAGCTTCCGGGTCACCGCGACGGCCGGCGGACAGGCGCATCCGATCCAGATGCTGGTGCGGGCGCCCTCCGGCCGGCCTCTCGCCGAGCCGCAAACGCTGCTCGTGCGCACGGCGGCGGTGAGTCGCGTGGCGCTGGTGATCACGGTGCTCGCGGCGGTGGGTCTGGGCGTGCTGTGGACCAGGCGGCTCCTGCGCGTACGGAGATCCAAGCGTGCCGCCTGATCCCATCCTGCCGCCGGAGGACTCCACGGCCACGTACGCGCGCAACGCCGCCCTGATGACCGTGGGCACCACCCTGTCGCGGTTCACAGGGTTCCTGCGGATCGCGGCGCAGACCGCGGCGCTGGGCGTGACCGTGAGCGCCCTCGCGGATACCTACAACAAGGCGAACACCACGCCGAACATCATCTACGAGCTGGCGCTGGGCGGGATCCTCACGTCGGTATTCGTGCCGCTGTTCGTGGAGTGGATGCAGACCCACGGCCAAGATGAGTCGTGGGCGGTGGCCGACCGTCTGCTCACCCTGGCGCTCGTCGGGCTGTCGCTCGTCGCCCTGATCGGCGCCGTCTTCGCGCCGTGGATCATCCGGGCGTACAACGTATCCTCCGACGCCTCGGGCGCCGCACGTGCCCAGCAACTCGCCTTGGGGACGTTCTTCCTGCGCTGGTTCATGCCGCAGATCGTGTTCTACGGCATCGGGGCGATCGCGGGAGGGCTCCTGAACGCGCACCGGCGGTTCGCGCCGCCGATGTTCACGCCGATCCTCAACAACGTCATCCTCATCGCAACGTTCGGGATCTATGCCTGGATGCTGCAGGGCAAGGACCCGAGCGTCGCCGGCATCGGCGCCCCCGAGCGCTACGTGCTGGCGGTGGGCACGACGCTCGGGGTCGTGGCCATGACCGTCGCCCTGTGGCCCTCCTTGCGACGGCTGGGGTACCGCTGGCACCTGCGAACGGACTGGAACCATCCCGCTCTGCGACGGCTCGCCGGGCTGTCGGGGTGGGTGGTCGTCTACGTGCTCGCGAACCAGGGCGCCTACTTCGTCATCATCGCGTTGAACGCCCGGGTGCAGGGCGGCTTCACGGCCTACGCTGCAGCGTTCATCGTCGTCTCGCTTCCCCACGCGATCTTCGTCGTTTCCATCTTCACGGCGTTGATCCCCGGCATGTCTGGCCAGTGGACCCTCGGACATCCCGAGGGCGTGCGCGAGCTCTTCTCGCGCGGTGTGCGGGACACCGTGGTCATCATCTTGCCGGCCGCGCTCGGCTTGATCGCGCTGGCGCTGCCGATATCGCGCTTGATCTTCCAGCACTTCAACTCGGGAGGCGCCGACGCCGAGCTGATCGCGCGCGTACTCGCGGCGTTCGCCGTTGGGCTCCCGGTCTTCTCCACGTTCCAGTTGCTGACGCGCACGTTCTATGCCATGCAGGACACGAGGACGCCGGCCCTCGCGAACATCGCTTCGGCGGTCGTGAACATCGCGGCGGACCTGCTGTTCATGCTCGGCCTCGGCTGGGGGGTGCCGGGTCTCGCGTTGGGATGGGCCGTTTCCTACGGCTTCGGGACCCTCGTGATGCTGATCGTAGCGCGCGGACGACTCCAAGGTCTCGACGGTCGCCGTGTGGGAACGACGCTCGCGCGCACGTTCCCCGCTGCACTCCTGGCCGCCCTCGCCGCCCGTGGCGCGACGGAGCTGTTCGGCTCCGGATCCCGCGGATCCCTCACCGACCTCGGCATCGTGCTCGCCGGCGTGATCGCGGGCGTGCTTGCCTTCGGGATCTTGGCGCTTATCTTCAAGATCGAAGAGGTCGATGACGTCAAGGACGCATTGCTGCAGAGGTTCCGCACCCGACGGCGAGGATGACCCATGGACCGGATCCACGACGAACGCGGCATGGTGGGCAAGCTTGCCGTGATCTGGATCCTGATGGCGGCCCTGCTGCTGGTCGGTGTTGTGGACGGGGTTTCGATCGCACTCGTGCGGTTCCACCTGGCGGGCGTGGCCACGACGGCGGCCAGCGACGGCGCCGCCGATTACCGGGTCAGCCACGATGTGGCGAGCGCGTGCGCCGTCGCCGCGAACTCGGCCAAGACCCAAGATCCGACGTTGAAGCTGGGCAAGAGCTTCTGCCTGATCGACCCGACCACCAGCGACGTCACGATCACGCTGCACAAGGAGGCCAACACGATCCTCGCCGGGCGCTTCGTCCCCACCAGGAAGTACGCGATCGTGACCGACCGAGAGACCAACCGACCACCCTCCGTGTAGCGTTTGCCGGGTGACCCCCGAACCCGACGGCTCGCTCGTGCGCCGATCGTTGGAGGGCGACACCTCGGCGTTCGGCGAACTCATCCGGCGGCATCAAACGCGCGTCTACAACCTGTGCCTGCGCATGCTGGGGAACCCGGAGGACGCGCGGGACGCCACCCAGGACGCATTCGTCGCCGCCCTGCGGAAGCTGTCCGGGTTCCGAGGCGACGCTGCGTTCAGCACGTGGCTGCATCGCGTGGCCGTGAACGTCTGCTACGACGAGCTCCGCAGGAAACGACGCCGGCCCATGCTGCACGTCGTGTCCGAGGATGAGGACGCACGGCCGCCGGAGCCCGGGCCCGCCGCCGAGGACCACGCGGACGCGATCGCCGGATCCATAGATGCGGCCGCGGCACTGATGAAGATCCCCGAGGAATTCCGCCTCACCCTCGTGCTCGCCGACGTACAGGATCTGCCCTATGAGGAGATCGCGAACATCCTCGACGTGCCCGTCGGGACGGTCAAGTCTCGCGTCCATCGAGGGCGGCTGGCGCTCGCCCGGGTCATCGCGCCCGAAGGCTCGGGGGAACCCCAGCGGCCTTCCGCGCCGTCGGAGGACTCGTCATGACCCATCCCGCCGAGGACCTCCTGACCGGGTACATCGACGGCACGCTCGGGGAGTCCGACCGAGCCGCCGCGGACACGCACCTGGCCGTGTGCGCGCGCTGCACGAAGGACGTCACCCGAGCCGCCGGCGCGCGCTCCGCCCTGCGGGCGATCCCCGAGGTGCCGGTGCCCGAGGACGTCGCCATCCCGAGCATCGCCGAGGCGAGCCGTCGGCCGGGGGCGCCTGGGTGGCATCGCTGGGCCGGGGCGGCCGCCGCCGTCGCGGCGGCGGCGCTCGTGGCCACCTTGGTGCTCCCCAAGGTGAACGGCTCGAGCGACGACACGAACGCGGGGGCGGCCGCGAGTGCCCCCGCGACCCGGGTGGGCGTTCAGCCCGACGCCTCGCAGGTACCGTTGGAGATCCGCACCGCCGACTACAGCCCGGACGCGCTCACGGCGCTCGCCGGACAGACGGCCGCTCGCCTGACGTCGCGGCCGCAAGGAGCGAACGCTCCGGAGACCTCGGGCACGGCCGCCCCCAGGGTCGGCACGGCCGAGGCCGCCGCCTCGGCCACGGCCTGTATCGAGATGGCGTTCCGCGAGGTGCCCGGGTCGCTGGTCCGGCTCATCCGCGCGACCTTCCAGGGTGCGCCCGCATACGTGGGGTTCTACGTCGAGAGCCCGGGCGGGGGCCAAGCTACCGAGATGCTGACGGTGCGCGTCGCAGCGGTGCACGGGTGCGCCCCGCTGTCGTTCGCCGGCGTGGCCCTGTGACGGCGGGCTCGGCCCAGGCCGGGCCACGGCCGGGATGACCTCGGGGCGGAATACGAGGTCGTTAGCGCTTGTGGGAGGATTTCGGCCATGGGCGAGGGCGTGCGCGGCGTGATCATCGTCGGATCGGGGCCGGCCGGGTACACGGCCGCCTTGTACGCGGCGCGGGCGAACCTCGCACCGCTCGTTCTCAAAGGCGTAGAGGCCGGCGGACAGCTCATGCTCACCACCGACGTCGAGAACTACCCGGGGTTCGCCGACGGGATCCTCGGGCCGGAGTTGATGGAGCAGATGCAGAAGCAGGCGGTCCGCTTCGGAGCGGAGATCCTGAGCGTGCACGTCACGGAGGTCGACCTGTCCCGGCGACCCTTCGAGGTCCGAGCGGGTGACCAGAGCTGGCGCGCCAGGACCCTGATCGTGGCGACCGGCGCCACCGCCAAGTGGCTCGGCGTCCCGGGTGAGGATCGCCTGCGAGGGCGTGGCGTGAGCGCGTGCGCCACGTGCGACGGTTTCTTCTTCCGCGATCGCGAGCTCGTCGTCGTGGGGGGTGGCGACACCGCGATGGAGGAAGCCACCTTCCTCACGAAGTTCGCGAGCAAGGTGACCATCGTGCACCGTCGCGACGAGTTCCGCGCCTCCCCGATCATGGCCCGGCGGGCCCTGGACAACCCCAGGATCGAGGTGATCTGGGACTCCGTGGTCCAGGAGATCCTGGGCGAGGACTCCGTGGTCGGCGTCACCCTGCGCAACGTGAAGAGCGGCGAGGAGACCGCGTTGCCTACCGACGGTGTGTTCATGGGGATCGGTCACACCCCCAACACCGGCATGTTCGAAGGCAAGCTCGCACTCGTCGACGGCTACGTCCAGGTGCAGGAGCCGCGGACGTTCACGAGCGTCGAGGGTGTGTTCGCGGCCGGTGACGTCACCGACACGATCTACCGCCAGGCGGTGACGGCTGCAGGGCAGGGGTGCAAGGCCGCCATCGACGCGGAACGACTCCTCGAGGACGAGGGTCATCACGGCGCGTGAGCGGGAATCCCTGGCGCCTATCCCTGGTTGGACCGGTAGTCGTCCCGGCGCCGTGCCCGCGGGGACGAACCGACGAGCGAACGAGGAGCGATCGCAGATGACGAACATGGGCGAAGTAGACGACCAGGCATTCCAGACCACCGTGCTCGACTCCGAAACCCCGGTGCTGGTGGACTTCTGGGCCGAGTGGTGCGTCCCGTGCCACATGGTCTCCCCGGTGGTGGAGGAGATCGGCCAGGAGAAGGGCGACTCGTTGAAGGTCGTCAAACTCAATATCGACGACAACCAGGTGACCACCCGCCGGTACGGCGTGATGTCGATCCCCTCGCTGATTTTGTTCAAGGGCGGGCAGGAGGTTTCGCGCGTGATCGGCGCCCGGCCCAAGGACACGATCCTGAAGGACATCGACCCGCACCTGTGAGGCAGCCCACCCTCGTTCGGTTGCCGACCCGACGGGGGCGGGCCAGACTCGAGCCGTGCGCATCTATCGCCTCGGCGACGAGGGCCCCGAGATCCTCGACATCCAACGACGCCTAGCGGACCTGTCGTTCCTCGCGGACCAGGCCGAGCCCACCGGGCAGTTCCAAGCGGCGACCCAAGCTGCCGTGCAAGCCTTCCAGGCCGATCGGAGCCTGCGCGTCGACGGCCTCGTGGGCCCGGATACGTGGGGCCAACTCGTCGAGGCCGGCTACCGGCTCGGCGATCGAACGCTCTATCTGCACGCCCCGTTCTTCCGCGGGGACGACGTCCGCGGGCTGCAGCGGAAACTGAACGCCCTCGGGTTCGACGCCGGGCGTGAAGACAGCATGTATGGGCCGAACACCGATCGAGCCTTCCGCGAGTTCCAGCGCAACGTCGGTGAGGATCCTGATGGGATCGTGGGGCTCCTCGCCATCGCCACGCTGGAGCGGATGCGGCCGCAAGAAGGAGGGCTCGGCCGGGCCCTCGTGCGCGAGCAGGAAGAACTCAGGCACCGCCGGGTCTCGATCGAAGGAGCCGTGGTCGCGATCGATCCGAGCGGCGGTGAGGGGGACGGCGTGGGGTATGCCGTTGCGGAGGCCGTGCGCGATGCGCTCTCAGCGGCCGGCGGCGCGCCCACGCTCGTGCGTGGACCCGGAGACGACCCCACCCCCTCCGATCGAGCCCGGGCGGCCAACGTCTCGGGGGCGGCCGCCTGCGTTTCGATCCATCTCCGGGAGGCGGCCGATCCCGAGGGCCCGACGTGCTCGTATTTCGGCAACGCGGCCACGCATTCGCCCGCCGGGATGCTGCTCGCCACGTCGATCCTCGAAGAGCTCGAGCGGGAGTTCCAGTGCTCAGGGCGGCTGCAGCGACTCACCGTCGCCATGCTGCGCGAGACAAGGATGCCTGCGGTGCAGGTCGAACCGACCTTCGTAGGAGGCGCCGGGCCCGACGCGGCCGCGGACCCGATATTCCCGCGGCGGGTGGGCGCCGCCGTGGCTCGCGGCGTTCGGCGCTTCCTCGACGACTAGCCTCCCCGAGCGGCGCGCGCCGCCAGGGCGAGCACGACCCCCAGCGCGGCGCCGAGGAGCGCGGCGTGCAGCGCGCGCTTGGCTTCGCTCGGCGGGAGACCGATGAGGTTGGGCGCGGGCGGTGGGTCGGGCGTCATGACCCGGCTATGCTACGCGCCCATGCGCTTCTGCCTGATGTTCGAGGGACAAGAGGGCGTGACCTGGGACGAATGGGTCGCCGCCGCACAGGCAGCTGAACGACTCGGGTTCGACGCGATCTTCACCTCGGACCACTACCTGAGTGTCATGGGCGACCGCGATCGCGGATCCTCCGACGCGTGGACCTTGCTCGCCGGGCTCGCGGCCGTGACCTCGACGATCCGTCTGGGCACGCTCGTGTCTCCGGTCACGTTCCGAGAGCCCGCCGTGCTCGCGAAGGCGGCCGTGACCGTCGATCGCATCAGCGCGGGCCGGGTCGAGATCGGCATGGGCGCGGGCTGGTGGGAGGAGGAGCATCGCGCACACGGGTTCCGGTTCCCGCCCGTCGACGAGCGGTTCGGCCGGCTGGAGGAGCAGCTCGAGATCGTCCACGGCCTCCTCACCGAGGGCGTGTTCACGTTCGAGGGCCGGTACTACTCGCTGCGCGACGTGCCGTTCGCCCCGAAGGCCCTCCAGTCTCCCCACCCGCCGATCATCGTTGGGGGCGCCGGCGGACCGCGGGTCGCCGGACTCGTATCGCGATGGGCCGACGAGTTCAACACGGTGGGCGTGGGGCCCGCCGAGGCCGGCGAACGGATCGCGGCGGTGCGCGCGCGCCTGGATAAAGACGGTCGGGACCAGCGGACGCTCACGACGTCGGTGATGACGTGGTGCTACGTGGGGAGCACGCAGGACGAGGCGATGGACCGCGTGCGCCGGGTGTCCGATCGGTCGATGCGAGCCGAGCGCTTCGCGGACGAGCTCGACGAGCTGCGCGCCACGTGCGTTGTGGGATCGCCCGATCAGGCCGCCGCGCGATTGCGCGACTACGAGGCGGCCGGCGTCCAGCGCATCATGCTGAACCACGAACTGTTCGATGACCTGGAGATGCTGGAGATCCTTGCCACGCAGGTCTTTCCCCAGGTGGCGCGTGGCGCGTGATCTCCCACCATGGTTCCGACTGACGTGGGGCAAGACCGCGTCGCGCTGATCACCGGGGGCGGCGGCGGCATGGGACGGGCGATCGCCGAGCGCTTCTTGGCCAGGGGTCACGTCGTCGTGCTCGCGGATCGCTCGCCCGAGTCGCTCGACGAGGCGGCGAGGGCTCTCGGTCGCGTGAGCACGGTCGTGGCCGACGTCACCTCGGTGGCCGACTGCGAACGCATGGTGGCGACGGCCGTTCGCGTCGGGGGCCGGCTGGACGTGCTCGTCAACGCCGCAGGCGTCTGGGTCGAAGGCAACACGTGGGAGATGACCGAGGAGTCGTGGAACCGCGTCGTCGACGTCAACCTCAAAGGGACCTTCTTCGCGTGCCGCTATGCCATCCCCGAACTGATGTCGGCCGAAGGCTGCATCGTGAATATCTCCAGCGACAGCGGGTTGGGTGGAAATCCGGGTTGCGCGATCTACAACGCGTCCAAGTTCGGCGTGAACGGTCTCACGCGTTCCCTCGCCTTGGAGTTGGCGCCCCACGGTGTTCGTGTGAACGCGGTCTGCCCCGGCGACGTCGACACGCCGATGCTGGCCGCCCAGGCGAGGGACTTCGGGGGTGCCGACGAGGCAGGCTACCTGGGCGCCCTGCTCGAAAAGATGCCGCAGGCCGCCCGTGCGCGGTTCATCCGCCCCGAGGAAGTGGCCGCGTTGGTCGCATTCCTCGCATCTGAGGAGGCGTGCCCCATCACCGGCGCGTGCATCCCCATCGAGTGGGGCGTGCTCGCGGGCTACTGAGCGCCGCGTCCTTGCGGCCGGCGCCGAGGCGTGTGAGCATCACGTCGATGCGTGCCGGTGGGGCCCTCGTGATCGTCTGGGTCGCCTTCTTGGCGCTGTGGATCTGGGCGTTGATCGACTGCATCCGCGTGCCCGACGACCGGTACTTCAAGTCGGGGACGAAGGTGATCTGGGTCGTCGTCATCGTGCTGCTCGGCATCATCGGGGCGATCATCTACCTCCTGGCAGGGCGGCCGGATCAGGCCGCTCGGGCCTCCGCGAAGGCCGGTGGAGACGGCGCCGAGCCTCCGCTGCCACCGCCCGTACCGCGGGGCTCGTTGCCCCCACCCCCTGTATGAGCGGCGATCGGGGCGGCAAGCGCCGCTGCTAGGCTTGGCTCACTTCCCATGGCCGAGTTCTCGATCGATCGTTTCGTCGACCGCTACGCGGCTCGCACCGCCGGGATGTCGGCCTCGGAGGTTCGCGCCCTGTTCGCCGTGGCTTCGCGCCCCGAGGTGGTTTCGCTGGCAGGGGGCATGCCCTACGTCGAAGCCCTGCCCTCCGGCGACCTCCTCGACGTCATCCACGAGGTGTTCGACGAGCGCGGGTCCCAGGCGTTGCAGTACGGCGGCGGCCAAGGCGACCCGGGCTTGCGCGAGCGGATGGCCGGGTTGATGGCCGAAGAATCCGTTTCTGCGGACCCAGAGGACATGGTGATCACCACCGGCGCGCAGCAGGCGCTGGACCTCACGGGCAAGATCTTCATCGACCCTGGCGATCTCGTGGCCGTGGAGGCGCCAGCCTACGTTGGGGCGCTCACCGCGTTCGGCGCCTACGAGCCTCGCTACCTCCAGATCGATCTCGATGAGGAGGGCATGATCGTCGATCAGCTGGAGGAGGCGTTCGTCCGCGGCGACCGGCCGAAGTTCGTCTATACCTGTCCGAACTTCGGCAACCCCTCCGGCGTGACGTTATCATACTCGCGCCGGGAACGCCTGGTGGCTCTGTGCCGGGAGGCCGCCGTACCGATCATCGAGGACAACCCTTACGGTATGCTCCGGTTCGAGGGGGAACCGCTCCCGGCGCTTCGGACCCTCGACCCCGACAACGTCATCTACGTCGGTACGGTATCCAAGGTCTTCTCCCCCGGCGTTCGCGTCGGGTGGGCGCTCGCCGAGCAGTCGGTCGTGCAACGCCTCATCCTGGCGAAGGAGGCGGCCGACCTGTGCGGCTCATCCCTCAACATGTTGTTGACCGATCGCTATTTCGCCGGGGAGCGCTGGCGCGTGAACCTCGCGACCCTCGTCGAGACGTATCGTGCTCGCCGGGACACGATGCTCGAGGCGCTCGGCGAGGCCTTTCCGTCCGGGGCGGTTTGGACGAATCCCGCCGGAGGCTTCTACGTGTGGGTGACGCTCCCGTCATGGCTGGACGCGCGCGCGATGCTCGCGGCCGCCGTGGAACGTCGCGTCGCCTACGTCCCCGGGACCGCGTTCTACCCCGACGGGCGGGGAGGCAACCAGATGCGCTTGGCGTTCAGCTACCCCTCGCCCGAGCGGATCCGCGAAGGCATCGGGCGTCTGGGCGAGCTCCTGAGCGACGAGGAGCATCTGTATCGGAGCCTGCATCCATGAGGGTGGCGGTCCTCGCCGGCGGTCGAACACCCGAACGCGAGGTCTCACTCAGGAGTGGGCACCGTGTGATGGTGTCACTCAACGGACGAGGGAACGATGCTCGCCTGATCGACCCTGCAGAGTCCCCGCTCGTCGAGGCCCTGCGTTCGTTGGGGCCGGACGTGTGCTATCTCACGCTGCACGGCAAGGAGGGAGAAGACGGTACCGTCCAGCGGCTGCTCGACCTCCTCCAGGTCGCGTATACCGGCACGGCGGCGTTCGACTGCGAAGTGGCCTTCGACAAGGTCCTCGCCAAGGACGCGCTCGCCCGCGCGGGGGTCGCGACGCCCGCGTGGGTCGCCATCGAGGGTTCGGCGCTGCGAGATCTTGGGGCGGGGGCGGCGCTCGACGTCGCCTTGGAGCGGATCGGGCTGCCCTGCGTCGTCAAACCGTCGCGCAGCGGGTCCGCGCTCGGCGTCGGGGTCGTCGAGCAGGCGGCCGACCTGCCGAACGCCGTCATGGGGGCCCTCGCGTTCAGCGGCGCCGTTATCATCGAAGCGAAGGTCGAGGGCACCGAGATCGCGGCGGGACTCGTCGGCACGCCCAGCGAACCCTTGCCGTTGGTGGAGATCGAGCCCAAGAGCGGCCGCTACGACTATGCAGCCCGCTACACGGCCGGTGCCACGGAGTACTTCGCCCCGGCCCGCCTGCCTGCGGACGCCGCCGAGGCGTGCGCTGTCGAAGCGCTTCGCGCGGCCGACGCGCTCGGGACCCGGGACGTCACGCGTGTCGATCTCATCGTGGACGACGAGGGCATCCCTTGGGTCCTCGAGGTGAACGTCTCGCCTGGGATGACCGAGACGAGCCTGCTCCCGTTGGCCGCGCGTGCCGCGGGGATGGCGCTCGACGAATTGTGTGACCGCGTCCTACGATCGGCGGCCGCCCGGGCCTGAGGAGCTCAGTCGGGAGAAAGGCCGGGTCCCGAACCCACGATCTCGGAGACGATGCGCTCCAGATCGTCCGCGGAGCCGAACTCGATGATGACCCGGCCCCGCTTCTTGCCCATCTGGATCTGGACGCGGGTGGCGAGTTGTTCGGAGAGGATCTCCTCGACCTCGGCCAAGCCCACCTCGGTGGAACCTCCAGGTTCGCCGGCGCTCTTGGCTCGCTTCTCTGAAGGGCCATCCACGTAGCGACGCACGAGCTCTTCGGTCTCGCGGACCGACAGATCCTCGGCGGCGATCCGCAAGGCCAGGGCGTTCTGCGCGTCGGCGTCCCCCAGGCTCAGCAGGGCTCGGGCGTGGCCGGACTGGATCTTCCCATCGGACAGCAGCTGCTGAGAATCGAGCGGAAGCTGAAGGAGGCGGATCGTGTTCGCGATCTGCGAGCGCGACACGCCGACCCGTTCGGCGAGCTCTTCCTGTTTGAGCCCGAGCTCCTCGAGTAACTGACGGAACGCTTCAGCGAGTTCGATCGGGCCCAGGTCCTGGCGATGGATGTTCTCGATGAGTGCCTCGCGGAGCAGGTCTGCATCGTGGGTGTCGCGCAGGACCGCCGGGACGGTGGCGAGGCCGGCAACCTTCGCCGCACGGAGTCGGCGCTCCCCTGCCACGAGCTCGAAGCCGTGTTCGGCTCGACGAACCACGATGGGCTGCAAGATGCCCACCTCGCGGATCGACGCGGCGAGGGCGCCGATCTCTTCCGCGTCCCAGTGGGTGCGCGGCTGCTTTGGGTTCGGCGCGATCGCGTTGACGGGCGCCTCGATCAGTCCGGATCCCGGCTCGCCGGCTTCCGGCGCACCGGGGATCAGCGCGGACAGCCCTCGACCCAGCCCGCCTCGTTTCGACATCACTCGCCTCCCTTGCGGAACAGTCGCCATCGGCGCTTGGGTTCCCCGTTCTCGTCCTCGAGCGTTGCCCCGATGTCGGCGACGGCCTGCTGCGGGGTCGCCTCGGCGGGGGCGCGGCCCGGAGGCCTTGCGGAGGAGGAGGACGCCGGGTCGGTATCCTCGTCGATGACGACCACCCGTCGTTCGGGAAGGTGCCCGGGTGGCTCGGGCGATGAAGGTGGCTGGACCCGAGGCGCCGGCGTTTCCCCATCGTCCACCTCGTCCCACAGTTCATCCTCCCCGTTTCCCGGGCCGGATGCGGCATCGGGAAGGGATCCGGGTGCGCCCCCGGGTTCGATCGGCGGGGTGACCGACTCGCCAGGGTCCTCCGCGAGGTCTGCGTCGGCCACGGCCGCATCTACCGCATCGGTCACTTCCTCGGCCGCGGCCTCCGACTCGAATGCGTCCTCCACCTCCGTCGTGGCGGCCGCCTGTGCGTCGGCCCCGGCTTCGGCCTCGATCGCGTGCACGGTCGGGACCTCGTCGAGGTCCTCCTCCTCTGGCGCGCCTCGAGCGAGGTGGTTGTCCGCCGCGGGGATCACGACCGTAGGCAGGTCTTCGTAGATGGGCATCGGCTCGGAAGGCGGCGGGCGCACGGCGACCTCCCGGGCAAGCTCTCGGTAGCTCTCCGCCCCCTTTGATCGGGGGTCGTAGACCGTGATGGGCTGACCGTAGCCGGGAGCCTCCGACAGCCGGACGGTTCGGGGGATGATCACGTCGTAGACGAGATCGTCGAAATAGTTGCGCACCTCTTGGACCACCTGCTCCGACAACTTGGTGCGGGGGTCGAACATCGTCATCACGATGCCGCTCAGGCGGAGGCCCGGGTTGATGTTCTGCTGAACAAGCGAGACGTTGCGCAGGAGTTGCCCCAGCCCCTCCAGCGCGTAGTACTCGCACTGGATGGGCACGATGAGCTCCTCAGCGGCAGTGAGCGCGTTCACCGTAAGAAGTCCCAACGACGGTGGGCAGTCCATGAGGATGAAGTCATACATCCCCTCTCGCACGTCCCCCAATGCCTTCTTCAGGCGGCCTTCGCGCGAGAACTGGCTGACCAATTCGATCTCCGCACCGGCCAGGTCGATGGTCGAGGGGATGGCGTGGAGGCGCTCCACGGGTGTCTGCACGATCGCCTCCGTGACCGGCGCCTCGGCAACCACGACGTCGTAGACGGTGATCTCTCGGGCTTCGTGGCGGATCCCCATCCCTGTGGACGCGTTTCCCTGGGGGTCGAGATCGACGACGAGGACCCGGTACCCGATGTCGGCAAGGGCGGCGCCCAGGCTGACAGCCGTGGTCGATTTCCCAACGCCGCCCTTCTGGTTGGCGATGGCGATGATCCGCGCCTCGCCGGGCGTCTCGGGGACCACGGGCTGGGGTTTGCGCTTGGTCCGCCGGGCCTTGGCGGGCGCCGACGCTCCGCCCTTCGAGGGGGAAGGCGAGGGACTGGAACGCTGGGCGGCGCTGGCGCCGGAAGGGCCGATGGTCACTGCAGGGTCATGATAGCGACCGCCTGGGACCATGCAAGCCAAACGGGGGAAAACGAGCCTCGCTCCGGCTCGAGAGGCGAGGTGCTTCTAGGGACGACGCAACTCGACCAGCGCGCCCGCCCCGGGGAGCCCCTCGGAGCGATGGATCACGGCCGTGAGGCCCTCGGGCACGTCCCGGCCGGCGTGGAAGCTTCGGCCGGCCCAATAGATCAACCGACCTCCATCGCCCAGCACCCGCTCCGACGCGACCCAGGCCTCGCGTATCGGGGCGAAGGCCCTCGCGAAGCACACGTCTCGCCGTTCTCGGAGGGTCTCCGCCCGCCGGGCATAGACATGGACCCTCCTCAGGTCGAGCTCCTCAACGGCGTCTCGGAGGAAGTCTGCCCGGTTCCGACGGACCTCCACGAGGGACAGCTCGAGCTCCGGACGTGCGATGGCGAGCACGACACCGGGGAGACCGCCGCCGGAACCGAGGTCATACCCCGACCGGGTCCCGACATCGACGAGGCGCGCGGCGCGCAGGCTGTCGAGGATATGCCGCTCGCGGATGCGGGTCAGGTCGTTCCGAGCCACGAGCCCCATCGGTCCACCGCGCTCGATGAGCAGCCGCTCGTAGATGGCGAGCTGCTCGGCCGCGGCCGCAGACAGGGGAACGCCCACCCGCTCGCCGCCTTCTCCCCAACCCTCATGTTTCACGTGAAACATGGCTCCAAGCCCGATCCGACCCCGCTGCGCTCGGAGATCGCCGCGCGACCATTGCCTCGCTAGACGGCTCGGATGACCACGTAGCGGTTAGGATCCTCGCCCCGCGAGCTCGTGTCGACGCCCGCCACCGCCGCGACGGCGTCGTGGACGAGCTTTCGTTCGTAGGAGTTCATGGCCTCGAGCTCCTCTTCGCCGCCGTCGCGCGCGACGCGCTCCGCAACCGCTCGCGCGTGCTCCGCGAGCCGCTCATCCCGCCGCTTCCGGTAGTCCCCGACATCCACGATCACGCGGATACGCTGATCCAGCCGTCTGCCGATCGCCATGCGCGCCAGCTCCTGGATCGCCTCCAGGGTCTGACCGTGCCTTCCGATCAAGAGCGACATGTCGTCTTCAGGCCCGTCGATGATATCCACGTACACCTGGTCTGCGTGCCGGACCGGCTCCGCGATCGCGTCGATGTCCATCCTTGCAAGCATCTCGTCGACGAAGTCGGCCACTGCATCGGCCTGGGACTCAAGGTCCTCCGCGTCGGGCGCCGTCTCGGGCGCGCTGACGCGGACCCGAGCTTCGCCGGAGTCCTCCCCTGCCTCGAGGACCTCGATCTCCGCGTCCTCTCGATCGACGCCGAGCGCCCCAAGCGCCGCCTCGACGGCCTCGTCTACCGTTGGACCGCTTCGTTCAACTCGCCGAGTCATCGACGCCGCCTCCCGGGCGCTTCTTGGGTCCTGCGCCCTTCCGGTTGCCATCCTTCGTGTTACCGCCATCGGGGTTCCCCTTCTTGGGGGCGCGGCTCTTCGGATCGCCCGCAGCTCCCGACGCCCCGCCCTTCGAACCGGCCTTGTTGCCTCCCGTATTCGGCTTACGCCGGGGGGCCGACGGCCGTGGGGGAGAGGTGTTCGGCTTCCCGGCCTTGGGTTGAGGCTTCACCGTTTTGGGGTCCTCGGTGCGCTGCTGTTGCTCCAACATGCGGGCCATGAAGCCCTTCTTCTCCGGCTCTCCGGCCTTGGCCGCGTTCTTGGCGCGCTGTTCGGCCATCCTGCGCTCCAGCGCATCGGGACCGATATGCCCGGCCCGCATCAGCAGCGACTGTTGGCCGATCTGGAACCCGTTGGACACCGTCCAATACAAGACGAGGCCTGCCGGGAACGTGAACCCGAAGATCCCGAACATCAACGGCATAAACTTCAGAAGCTGCTGTTGCTGGCTCGAGCCCGCGTTCTGGGGGGCGGCTTTCGTCATCTGCCGCTGCTGATAGAACGTCGTGGCGATCATGAGGATAAGGAGCAGGAAGTAGGGGACCTTGTCGACAGGCGCATCGCCGCAGTTGAGGGTGGAGCGTGACGTGACGTTCGCAAGCAGCTCGTTGTCGGTGCCGTTGATGAGGGGACGATCCGGCTGGACGGGCTGTTTGGCCGTGTCGTTCAGCGCGGCGGTCGTTCCGGACTGGCCGGCCGAACACTGGAGATTGACGAAGATCACACCGGTGTTCTCGTGCTCGATGACATCGAAGAAGAGCTGGCTGTTGACGGGAAGGTGGTTGTTCTTGACGACGTAAGCCGCCTGCCCCGCAGAGTCGGTGGTGGGCTCGAGGGTGGGCATGCGGATCACCGCGTACATCGCGATCAGGACCGGGAACTGCAGCACGAGGGGGAGGCACCCTCCGAGCGGGTTGACCCCGGCCTCCTTGTACAGCTTCATCGTTTCTTCCTGGATCTTCGCCTTGTTGCCCTTGAACTTCTTCTGGAGCTCCTTGATCCTGGGCTGGATGGCCTGCATATGCTGCATCGACTTGATCTGCTTGATCCCGAGCGGCACCAGCAGGAACTTGATCAGCAGGGTCAGGATGATGATCGCGACGCCATAGTTCGGGACGAACCGGTAGATGGTTGCCAGCACCCATCCGAGCGCATCGAGCAGGGTTTGAAAGAGCGGAGAAACGATGGGGATGGAGCCGAGCATCTAGGCGTGAGCCTCCTCGCCCGAAGAGAGGCGATCGGAGTGGGCAGCATTCGACTTCTGTAGGACATCATCATACTCGCGTCCCGGGACATGGTCGACGCCCCCCACACCGTATGGATTGCAGCGCAGGATCCGCCACAGGGCCATCGCGGATCCGCGGAGGGCGCCGTGGGCGCGGATCGCGTCCTCGCCGTAGCGGGAACAGGTGGGGTAGAAACGACACTGCCCGCCGAGCCAGCCCGAAAGCGTCACCCGATAGAGCCGGATCCCTACAAGGAGGACCGCGCGCACAGGCGTCCCGAGGGTCCAGGCGGCGCGACGTAGGGCGTTCACGCCCGCGTCATCTCTGCCCGGCGGAGCACCTGTGTCATGTCGGCCACCAGATCCTGCGTCTTGGCGCCCCGCACGGCCTCACGAGCCACCAGGACGACATCGAAACCGTCGCTGACCTGCGGAGATACCTGGGCCCAGGCCTCGCGCAGGATCCGCCGAGCCCGGTTCCGCTCGACGGCGCCTCCCACCCGACGGGAAGCGACCACAGCGATCCGACCCGGGCCGGGCGCGAGAAACACTACCACCCGGTTTCCGTGCGCCGGCTGGCCCTTGGCGAGGACATCGCGGACCTGTCGATCTCGCACGGCCGACGCTCAGACCGTGAGCCGGGCCCGGCCCTTGCGGCGACGAGCGGACAGGATGGAGCGACCGGCCCTCGTCCGCATGCGAAGGCGGAACCCATGGCGCTTGTGCCGGCGCCGGTTGTTCGGTTGAAAGGTGCGCTTTCCCTTGGCCATGTCTTCGATCCCATCGCTCACGAAGGCCGGCACGAGGCCGGCCACGCAGCAGAGTATACGGTCGGCCGTCGAGACCGGACAAGAATGCCGCGTCAGAGGCCTTGACAACGGAAAGAGTGTCAAGACCACCTCGCGAGGCGGTCGTGTGGAAAACCTCCGTGCTACTGTGCGCACCGCCTCCCCCCGGGGCGATCGAGGTGCCGACCGCCGATCGAGCCCGTCGGATATCTCTCGTTCGGTTTTCCACCGTTGTGGAAAGGCTCTGTGGATAGGTATGTCGCTTGCGTATTCCGAACGAACGGCCCGTGACGCCTGGGCCGGCATCCTGGACCGAGCCCGCCAAGACCTGCCGGAAACCACCATCGTCATGTGGTTCTCCGACGTGCAGGCGATCGGGCTCACCGACGACATCCTTGCGCTCGCGGTTCCCAGTCAACTTGTCCGTGAGCGACTGCAACACAACCATCTTACCCTGATCGAGCAAACCGCCGCGGACCTCGTCGGACGCCCCGTGAAGATCGAGATCGACGTCGACGAGGGCTTGCGGACCGAGCCCGGGCAGGGACTTGACGCTGCGGAGGACCTCGTGGCGGGGCCGCCCCCGGCCGCGTTCGCGGCTATCGGCGCGCCCGCCGATCACCCGGCCGGCCGTGGTGATCTCGGCGCCCCCGGCCTCCCGTTCCCCAACTACACCTTCGACGCCTTCGTCCCCGGCCCCTCCAACCGCTTCGCCCATGCCGCCGCGATGGCCGTCGCCGAGGCGACGCCCTCCACCGCCTACAACCCGCTGTTCATCTACGGGGCGACGGGGCTAGGCAAGACGCACCTGCTGATCGCCGTCGGCCATCACATGCACCGCCTCGCGCCAGGGATCCGGGTGAAGTACGTGACATCGGAGCGCTTCGTGACCGAGTTCATCAAGGCGGTCCGCGAGCGCCAGGGGGATGCCTTCCGGCAGCGGTACCGCGAGGTCGACATCCTGCTCGTCGACGACATCCAGTTCCTGGCCAAGCGCGAGGAGACGCAGACCGAGTTCTTCCACACGTTCAATCACCTGCACGGCGCCGGCAAACAGATCGTGATCGCTTCCGACCGCCCTCCGCACGAGCTGGCGGGGCTGGAGGAACGCCTGGTCAGCCGGTTCCGATGGGGTCTGTGCGTGGACGTGCAGCCACCCGACCTGGAGACGCGGATCGCGATCTTGCAGCTCAAGGCCGAGCGCGAGCACATCGAGGTCCCCCCGGAGGTGGTCGAGTTCGTCGCCTCCAAGTTCGACCAGAGCGTCCGAGAGCTCGAGGGAGCGCTCGTGCGGGTGATGGCCTGGTCCGAGCTCACCAGCCAGCCCATCGACGTCGCGCTCGGCGAGCGCGCGCTCCAGGACCTGATACCGCAGACCGAGAACGAGATCCCGCCGCAGCTGATCTTGGAGGAGACCGCGACCTACTTCCAGTTGTCCACGGGCGACCTCATCTCCAAGTCGCGGAGCCGGCCCCTGACGCAGGCGCGCCATATCGCCATGTATCTCGTGCGCGAGAACACCGGTCTCTCGCTGGTGAAGATCGGCGAGATCTTCGGCGGACGCGACCACACGACCGCGCTGCACGGGATCAAGAAGGTCGAGGCGGACATGCGGGCTCGCGACGCCACGTTCCGTCAGGTCCAGGACCTCACGCGCAGTATCCGTGGCCGCGTCCGGGGCGCCGCATGAGGGTGAAGAGATATCCCCAACGCCGGTGGACAACCCCGTCGTCCGCGGTGCGTAGTTCGTGTCACTCAGGGCGGGAGGCGCGGAGCGACAGCACTTGCCCACCGCTCGTCCCCATGTCTGTCGCTATCGCTACGCTGGGCAAACGCTATGCGAATCCAGATTTGCACAGTCCCTACTACCGAAGTACTCATTCAAAGAACTGCGATAAGAGCAGGAGGTGGGCACGGTGAAGTTCCGGTGTGACCGCGACGCGCTGTCCGAAGCGTTGCAGACCGTCCAGCGCGGGGTGTCGTCCCGTCCGGGGATCCCCGCCCTCACGGGCGTGCTGCTCGACGCCGCCGAGGAGGGACGCCTGACCCTGACGACCACGGACCTCGAAGTATCGGCGCGGCTGTCCATCGAGGTTCAGGTCCTCGAGCCGGGGCTGGCGCTGATCCCGGCCCGGTTGCTGGGTGACACGGTGAAGTCCCTCTCCGATGCTCCGGTGGATTTCGAAACGGACCAGTCACAAGCGCACATCCGATGCGCTGCATATGAAGGAACCCTTCGTCTGCTACCGGCCGAGGACTTCCCGAGTCTGCAGGAGCCGGAGGGGACCACCATCTCGGCGGAGGCCGGGGCGTTCGCGGAAGCGGTGAACCAGGTGGCGCGCGCCGCCTCTCGCGACGAGGCGCGGCCGGTGCTCACGGGCGTGCTGGTCGAGGTGAGCCGCGAAGGCGTGGTCATGGTGGCAACGGACTCCTACCGACTCGCGGTGCGGGACCTGGTCGCCACGGCGGACAGCGAGGGCAAGGCCATCGTGCCCGAACGTGCGCTCACGGAGGCGGGGCGCGCTGCGGGCGCCGACGAGAAAGGCACCGTGGCGGTGTCGCTAGACGATGCGCAGGTCGCCTTCCGGATCGGGGACCTCACGCTCACGTCTCGCCTGATCGAGGGCGAGTTCCCGAACTATCGCCAGCTCCTGCCCGAGCAGCACGAGAGCCGCCTCACGGTGTCGCGCCAGCAGCTGCTGGACGCCGTGCGCCGCGTCGGACTCCTCGCCCGCGACACCACGCCCGTGCGGATCGAGTTCAACGCCCTGGGCATCAAGCTGAGCAGTTCGAGTCCCGACCTCGGGCAAGCCGTCGAAACCGTTGAGGCTCGCTACGAGGGCGAAGACCTCACCGTCGCGTTCAACCCGCAGTACCTCGCCGACGGGCTCACCGCCTGCCACGGCGAGTCGATCCGCCTGGACGTGCGCGACGGGCTGAAGCCGGGCGTGGTTCGCGGCGATGCCGACGCGTTCACGTACCTCGTGATGCCGGTGCGGCTGCCCGCGGCGGTCAGCTAGCTCCCGCGGCGCGAGACCTTCCCTCTATGCGCCTGTCGTGGGTCGAGCTGCGGGACTTCCGCAACCACGCCCACACGAGGATCGACCCGATGCCCGACGGGTTGATCGTGGCCGTGGGACCCAACGGGGAGGGCAAGACGAACCTCTTGGAAGGGATCCACTTCTTGTACGCGCTCGGCTCGCCCCGCGCGGCGGCCAACGGCACCCTCGTGCGCGAGGGAGCGACCGCCGCATACACGCGCGGGGAGTTCGAAACGACGGAGGGCAAGGTGCTCGTGGAGGTGGAGATCCCGTCCCAGGGCGCGAGCCGCGTTCAGGTGAACCGGTCGACGGTGCGACGCAAGCGAGATCTGCGCAGGCAGGTCCGGGCCGTCTTGTTCGGGCCCTTCGATCTGCCGATCGTCATAGGGGATCCCGCCAAGCGTCGCGCGTTCATGGACGAAGCCGTGATGGGGATCCGGCCGCTCAAGGAAGCCCTCTTCCCCGCCTACGACCGAGCGCTCCGCCAGCGCAATCGCCTGCTGAAGGAATGGGACGGCCCGGGGCCGCCCCGCGGCATGGAGGCGTGGGACGAGGAACTGGTGCAGGCCGGGGCCGCACTGATCGTGGCCCGGGCCGAGGCGGTGGGGCGCGTGCGACCGTACGCGAGCGAGGAGTTCGAGCACCTCGCGGGCTACGGCCTCGCGTGCACCTACCGCCCGAACGTGTGGTCCGACGGCGAAGGCGCGCTCGAGGACGCGTTCCGCGCCAGACTCGCGGAACGGCGCGTGGACGAATCGCAGCGGCGCACGTCACTCGTGGGACCCCATCGCGACGATCTGGATCTGTCCGTGCGCGACCTGGGCGCGCGCGCCTTCGGTTCTCACGGGGAGACATGGGCTGCGGCCTTATGCCTGCGGCTGGGGCTCGCGTCGGCGGTGGCCGAGGAGCTGGGTGAGCCGCCGCTGTTGCTGGTCGACGACCCGTTCAGCGCGCTCGACCCGAGACGACGCGATCAGATGGGGGAGCGGCTGGCGAGCCGCGGGGGTCAGGTCGTGATCTCGGTGGCCGACGAGACGCACGTACCCTCCTCCGCGCGGGCCGTGTGGGCCATCCATGCCGGCGTGGTTTCGGTGCGCGAGGCGGCTTGAGATGCCGCACGCCAAGGGGTTCGGCGGGCGCAAGGACGGGCGCAGCCGGGAGTTGGTGAGCATCGGCGACGTCGTGGACGGGCTGCTCGCCGAGGAGGTGTTCTCCCGGGGGATGCCGATCGCCCAGCTGGCGTCCACCTGGCAGCAGCTGCTGGGAGAGCGACTGGGAGCGGAGACCTCACCACTGTCGCTGGAGGCGGGGGTGCTCACCGTGGGCGTCTCCAACGGTCCGTGGGGGGCTCAGGCGCGCTTCCTGCATGAGGAGATCCGCCGACGCGCAGACGAGGCGCTGGGCGGCGACAAGGTCCGCAGCATCCAGATCGTGATCCGCCTCGCTGACGCGAGAACCCGTGACCCCCGGCCGTCGGGGCGCGAGCCATGACCGAGCTGGGAAAAGCGCCGAGAAAGCGCGGAGAAAGCGCAGGTAGATGGCTATATCCGGCGGCCTGAACGCCGGTCGAACGTCACCGCCTTTCGGTAAGATAGGGGGGTTCGTGCGACTTTCCCGCGCACGCTCCCCGCACGCCGCGTGGAGCGTCAGCGTGGGCTCGATCGGAGGTTCGTTGAGCACCAAGAAGAGCGGGACCGGCTACGACGCCGGGAACATCCAGATCCTCGAGGGACTCGAACCGGTCCGCAAGCGGCCGGGCATGTACATCGGTACCACCAGCAGCCGGGGCCTGCACCACCTCGTGTATGAGGTGGTTGATAACGCCGTCGATGAGGCCATGGCGGGGTTCGCCGACAAGATCGTGGTCACGATGGAGGCCGACGGCTCCGTGAGCGTCACGGACAACGGTCGCGGCATCCCCGTGAAGCCCATCCCCGGGGCGAAGGATCGCCGCCCCGCGGTCGAGGTCGTCCTCACGGTCCTGCACGCCGGGGGCAAGTTCGGCGGCGGCGGCTACGCCATCTCCGGAGGGCTGCACGGCGTCGGTGTCTCGGTGGTCAACGCGTTGTCGGAGCGGCTCACGGTGGACGTCCAGCGCGACGGCTTCGCGTGGTCGCAATCCTTCGAACGGGGCAAGCCGCTCGGCAAGCTCACCAAGGGCAAGGCGACCGCCAAGACGGGGACGCGCGTCCAGTTCTGGCCGGACCCGCAGGTCTTCGTCGAGACCCTGGAGTTCCGTCGCGAGACGCTCGCCGAACGCCTCCGCGAGCTCGCGTTCCTCAACAAGGGCACCGAGATCAAGCTCATCGACGGTCGGCAGGAGCCCAAGGTGGAGGAGGTCTTCAAGGCCTCGGGCGGCCTCGTGGACTTCGTGAAGTACCTCGCACAGGGCAAGGAGACGCTCAACAAGCCCATCGCCATCGAGACCAAGGGAGAGGGCGGCGAGGTCGAGATCTCGATGCAGTGGACCTCCGGCTACAACGAGTCGCTTTACTCATTCGCGAACACCATCAACACGCACGAGGGCGGCATGCACGAAGAGGGGCTCAAGAAGGCGCTCACGAACGCGCTGAATCGCTGGGCGCGCACCAAGGGTCTGTTGAAGGAGAAGGAAGACAACCTGATCGGCGAGGACGTCCGCGAGGGGCTCATCGCCATCTTGTCGGTGAAGCTGCGCGACCCGCAGTTCGAGGGGCAGACGAAGACCAAGCTCGGCAACGCCTCCATGCGCTCGCTCGTTGAGACTACGGTGAACGCCCAGCTCGCCACGTGGCTCGAGGAGCACCCCGGCGACGCGAAACGCGTGTTCACGAAGGCGTCGGGCGCGGCCAAGGCGCGCATCGCGGCGCGCCAGGCGCGCGATCTCACGCGGCGCAAGTCCTTCCTGGAGAGCGGATCGCTCCCGGGCAAACTCGCCGACTGTCAGCTCTCGGATCCGGCCTCGTGCGAGCTCTACATCGTGGAGGGAGATTCCGCGGGGGGCTCGGCGAAGAGCGCGCGGGACCGCGCCACGCAGGCCATCCTCCCCATCCGGGGGAAGATCCTGAACGTCGAGAAGGCACGGTTGGACAAGATCTTGCAGAACAACGAGATCCAGGCGCTGATCACCGCCATCGGTACCGGCATCGAAGACGAGTTCGACCTGGAGAAGGCGCGGTATCACCGGATCGTGCTGATGGCCGACGCCGACGTCGACGGCGCTCATATCCGCACGCTGCTGCTCACGTACTTCTTCCGGTACATGCGCCAGCTGATCGAGGCCGGCTACATCTACCTCGCCCAGCCGCCCCTGTACCTGCTGAAGGACAACAAGCAGGTCCACTACTTCTACACGGAGAACCAGTGGGACGAGTACCGAAAGAACGCCAACGGCAAGCGCGTGGGCGACCCGCAACGATTCAAGGGCCTCGGCGAGATGGACGCCATCCAGCTCTGGGACACCACCATGGATCCCGAGACGCGCACGTTGCTGCAGGTCACCCTCGAGGACGCGGCCACGGCAGACCGCCTGTTCAGCATCCTCATGGGCGACGATGTCCCTGCCCGCAAGGCCTTCATAGAACGCAACGCGAAGTACGTCCGGAACCTGGACGTCTAGACAGGAGCTGATCGCACACCGTGGCGCAGGAAGGTCTGTTCGTCGGCAATATCGAACCCATCCAGCTCGAGGAGGAGATCCAACGCTCGTACCTGGACTACTCCATGTCGGTCATCGTCGGGCGGGCGTTGCCCGACGTGCGCGACGGGCTCAAGCCCGTGCACAAACGGATCCTGTGGGCGATGCTCGAGGCTGGGTATCGCCCCGACCGCCCGCATCGCAAGAGCGCGGCCGTGATCGGCGACGTGCTGAAGAAGTACCACCCGCACGGCGACCAGTCGGTCTACGACGCGCTCGTGCGCATGGCCCAGGACTGGTCCCTGCGCTACCCGCTCGTCGACGGCCACGGGAACTTCGGCTCCGTCGACGGCGACCCAGCGGCCGCCTATCGGTACACGGAGGCCCGCCTCGCGCCCATGGCGATGGAGCTGCTGCGCGACATCGACTCGGAGACCGTCGACTTCTATCCGAACTTCGACGGGTACGAGCAGCAGCCGTTCGTGCTGCCCTCGCGCTTCCCGAACCTCTTGGTCAACGGCGCCGGCGGCATCGCGGTGGGCATGGCCACGAACATCCCGCCCCACAACCTCGGCGAGGTGATCGACGGGGTCGTGCACTACCTCGACCATCCGGAGTCCACCCCCGGCGAGCTCATGAAGTTCATCAAGGCCCCCGACTTCCCCACCGGCGCCACCATCATGGGCCGCCAGGGCATCCGGGACGCCTACGAGACGGGCCGCGGCTCCTTGCGCGTGCGCGCCGTCACGCAGATCGAGGAGGGCGCCAACGGCAAGAGCAAGATCGTCGTCACCGAGCTCCCGTACCAGGTGAACAAGGCGCGGCTCGCCGAGAAGATCGCCGACCTGGTGAAGACCCAGAAGGTCAAGGACATCGCCGACCTCAAGGACGAGTCCAACCGCGAGGGCATGCGCCTGGTCATCGAGACCAAGCGCGGCGCGAGCCCCCACGTCGTCCTCAACCAGCTCTACAAGCACACCCAGTTGCAGGAGACCTTCGGCGTCATCCAGCTCGCCCTCGTCGATGGCATCCCGCGGACGCTGAACCTCGCCGAGATGGTGGGCTACTACGTCGATCACCAGGTCGATGTCGTGACGCGCAGGACGCGGTTCGACCTGCGGAAGGCCCAGGAACGCGATCACATCGTGCTCGGCTTGCTGATCGCGCTTGATCACCTCGACGAGGTCATCAAGATCATCCGGGCGTCGCGAGACGCGGAGAACGCTCGCACGAAGCTGATGAGCACCTTCGAGCTGAGCGAGATCCAGGCGAACCACATCCTGGACATGCCGCTGCGGCGCCTGACCAAGCTCGCACGCGAGGAGCTCGACAAGGAACACGCCGAGCTCTTGGAACGGATGGGGTACCTCACGTCGCTGCTCGGTGACCCCGTGAAGCTGCGCGCCGTCATCAAGGAGGAGCTGGCCGAGATCCGCAAGAAGCACGCGGACGGACGTCGCACCACCGTGCGGGCCGACGACGGCGACTTCGACGTCGAGGACCTCATCGCCGAGGAAGACGTCATCATCTCGGTGAGCCGCGCCGGCTACGTGAAGCGTCTGCCCGTGGACGTCTTCAAGAGCCAGGGCCGCGGGGGCAAGGGCGTGCGCGGCCAGAACCTCAAGGAGGAGGACGTGGTGAAGCACGTCTTCACCACCACCACGCACAACTGGATGCTCTTCTTCACCACCAAGGGTCGGGTCTACCGCGTCAAGGCCCACGAGATCCCCGAATCCGGCCGAACGGCGCGCGGGATGTACGCCGCGAACCTGCCCGGCGTCGCCCTCGAGGGCGACGAGAGGATCAGCGCCGTCGTCGACCTCAAGGAGTACGAAGAGGGCCGCTACCTGCTGTTTGTCACACGCAACGGCATCGTCAAGAAGACCGCGCTCCCCGAGTACGACTCGCCACGCACGGGCCTCATCGCCATCAACCTGCGCGGCGACGACGAGCTGATCGACGTCCGGTTCACCGACGGCTCGGACGAGATCCTCCTCGTCTCGCGCAAGGGACAGGCGATCCGCTTCAAGGAGGAGCTCGCGAGGCCGATGGGGCGGGCCACCGGCGGGGTGATCGGCATGCGTCTGGACGGCGACGATCGCGTCCTGGCGGTCGGCATGATCTCGGAGGGCGAGGAGCTGATCAGCGTGACGGAGCAGGGGTACGGGAAGCGCTCCAAGCTCTCCGACTACCCCGTGAAGGGGCGCGGCGGGAAGGGTGTGATCGGACACCAGCTCACGAAGAAAACCGGGCTCCTGGCCGGCGCCTACGTCGGGACCAAGGACCTCGACATGTTCGTGATCTCCTCCAGCGGTCAGGTGGTTCGCGTGCCCGCCCAGCAGATCCGCCGCGTGGGCCGCGCCAGCCAGGGTGTCCGCACCATGCGGGTGGAGGAAGGCGCCACCGTGGTCGCGCTCACGCCCGTCATCACGCAGATGGACGAGGACGAATAGGCCGACCCGGAGCTGCGATCTTCACGCCCACCGAGGCGATGTGCTCGACATACGGCCTAGGAACCCTGCGCACGGGTTGACCCGGCGGCAACGTCCTACTTGCCCAGGCGAAAAAAGATGAAATAGATCGCGTAGATGGCCAGGAGGAACCCCCCCACGATCACCAGGATGATGAGACCGCCGTGGCCCAACGCAAGCGTATTCATCGCCCCAACAACCCCCTTTCGACTGCGACGACCCGAGTCACCTCTCAGCCAGGCTCTCGGCGATCCGGCATGGCAGAGACCCTACGCCGTGGGGGGTGGCCTGTCGCGGTGATCAAGCCAGTTGGCCAATGGAGCGCGAGAGCCTCCTCACGATCCGGGAGGTTCGGTCAGTCCGGGACCGTGCAGGGAGGCTCTCATCTGCCAACAACCTCGATGGGGACTACAACTAGCAGACCGCCATCAGGTACTCGTGGGGATCCACGGCGGGGCCGTCGTTCGGATGCCACTCGAAGTGATCGTGCGGCGATGTGGCGTCACCGGTCGTGCCCACGTAGCCGATGACGGTCCCGGCCTTGACGGCGCCGAGCTGTCCGTAGCTGGACAGGTGCGCGTTGTACACGTGGCCGAGCGCTCCGTACACGTCCACGGCCTGCCCGCCCAGCTCGTTGCCGGTGGCGACCGCCGTGCCGTCGAACGGTGCCACGATCGGGGTGCCGCTGGCCGCCATCATGTCGTTGCCCTGGTGGATGTGCTTCGGGACCCCCGGGATGTCCACGAGCACGCCGAAGTTGTCGGCGACCTCGACCGGGCCCGCCACGGGGCAGTAGCGGAAGACGGCATAGGTATCGATCCACTCGGCGAGCCGCTTGCGCTCCGCCTGGAGCTGGGCGACCCTGGTCCTGATCGTGCGGATCATCTCGTGCTCACGCTTGGTGAGGCGCCGCACGGTGTTCCGGTGCTTCGAGGAGACCTCGCGTGAACTCGAGCGGGCACCCCGCGCATCCGCCAGGTGGTTGATCTTGACGATGCGGGCCTTGTTGGCCGCGATCCACCGGTGCAGCAGCAGACGCCGGTCGTGACGCTCTGTGTGCAGATCCATGATCTTGGCCTGCAGGCTGTGCCGGATGTGCAGTGCCTCGTCCACGGAGGACGTCGCGGCCGCGCTCGCCACCGCCAGGCCCGCGAAGAGGCACCCCGCCAGTCCCAGCGCCGCCAGCCGGCGCACCCATGTCCGCGTCATCGAACCCTCCGAACCTCGTCGCTGATCCCGAATCTCCGGTATCGGCCCTTCGGGGCGATGTTCTTGAGCCCGGCGGAGACATCCGTAGTCATCGTTGGCCATGTGATACGTACGTAGTTCGAGGTGGGCCGATCGGGGTCTCAGGCGGCTGGGGGCTCAGCCCCGCCAACGTGGCATCATGCGGCGATGAACCGGAGCGTGGGGATCGTGATGATGGTTGTGGCGACGCTCTCGCTGCTCGCGACCGTGCGCTGGAGCCTTCCCCGCGCCCCTCGTCGCCGGACGGACGTCCTGCTCGCGGCCTCAGGGGCGCTGCTCGGCCTCGGCGGGCTCCTGGTGCAGTCCGGCGTTGGGATCGGGGCGTGGCTCCTCACGCCGATCGCGGTGGCGACGATTGCCGTCCTACATGTGCGTGTGCTGTTCGCGGGGTCGGGTCCGTTGCGGACCTAGGGATGGCGATCCGAAGGAGGTTCCCCTCGCCACCGCGTGTTGAGGGCCTCGAGGGCGTACCCTGATGCCTCAACCGAACAGGATGGCGCGCACGATCGAGAACCCGACCCGCTCCCAGGAACCACCACGCTCGGATCCGCCGGCCCCCGAGCCGACGCCGACGCCGGGCGTTCCCCCGCGACACACGGGGGCGGGAACAGCCGCCGACGAGAGCTGGGGCGCAGCCGAAGGGACCTCCCCGCCCGCGCCGGCCGGCGCGACTTCCGCAGGCACGCCGCCCGCCGGCGCATCATCGGCCACGGCGCCGCCTCCCACGTCGCGCGCGGCGCCCCCACGATCCGCGCCTCGGCCCACCGCGCGGCCCGCGCCACGGTCCGCTCGTCGCACGCGGGTGGTGGTGCGCCGGGTCTCACCGCTGTCGGTGCTGAAGTTCTCGCTGATCTTCTATTTCTGCGTGATGCTGATCGTGTACTTCGCGTTGCTGATCATCTATCTCATCCTCTCGGCGGCGGGCGCCATGGACTCGTTCGCCAAGCTCCTGGGTGAGATCTTCGGCAGCGGCACCAGCACGCTCGGCCCCACGCCGGTGACGATCAACGGCGGCGCCGTGTTCACCATCCTGTTCATCGCGGGATGCGTGTGGACGGTCGTGTGGTCGCTCATCACGGTCTTCGTGTCGTTCCTCTACAACCTCGTGAGCGACATCGTGGGCGGGATCGAGGTCACGCTCGCCGAGAAGCCCCAACGCTGAGACGGTCGGGATCGATGGGCTTGGGAGGCATGGCTACGCCGGGTCACGGGCTCATCGCCCCCGTCAACGTTCACGCGCGCTCGACAGCCCCGCGTTCACGCACCGAGGCCTGTAGCCCTCGGGCGGTTAGAGCGCTTCCCTGATAGGGAATGCGCACACGTCAGAGCGGCGATGCCCGAGGGGGGGCCCGCTATCGTGCTGACATGGCGACCGACGACCACGTCCGCGTGAACAGAACAACCTGGACGAGGACGCGCCGAACTGGGTCGACCGAGGTCGAGAGGCATGGGCCAAAGAGGAGCCGGTCTGGGGCAGAGGGAACCCCGAGTCCGAACTCGGACTTCTGCCCGATGTCTCGGGGCTTGACGCCATCGAACTTGGCTGAGGGACTGCATACGTCTCGGCGTGGCTGATGCGTCGCGGCGCCAGCGTGGTCGGGGTCGACAACTCGCGGAATCAGCTCGCGACGGCCCGCATGCTCCAGGAAGAGTTCGGTCTTCGTTTCGCGCTTGTGCACGCCGACTGTGAACGGCCCCCGTTCGCCGACGAGAGCTTCGATTTCGCGATCTCGCAGTACGGAGCGGCGATCTGGTGTGACCCGTACCGCTGGATCCCCGAGGCATCCCGGATCCTGCGACTCGGCGGGCGGCTCGTGTTCGAGACAGGCTCGCCCCTCGTGATGCTCTGTTTCCCGACCGATGACGACGACGCTCCTGCGGACACGTCGCTGCACCGTGGCTACTTCGGGATGCACCGGTTCGAGTGCCGTGGGCCGAGCGGGGCCGTCGAGGACATCGAGTTCCGGATCGGGCACGGTGACATGATCCGGCTCCTCTGCTCGAGCGGTTTCGAGATCGAGGACCTGATCGAGATCCAGGCTCCCAGCAAGGGAGCCGATCCGCAGTCCCAGCCATACGTCCCGCTGGAGTGGGCGAAGCGATGGCCGAGCGCGGAGGCTTGGAAGGTGCGAAAGGTCGGCTAGCCGGCAGGGCGAAGTGGAGGTGCAAGGCAGATGTCTGGTGCCGAGGCGCGAGCAGCTTGGTCGATCCGATGACACCTCGATCCGCACCTCTCGCCGCACGTACACGTCGTCGGGACCGTTCGCCATGACCTCGGTGACGCTCGGGTCCTTGAGCAGGAACTCGATGACCCGCACCCGACGACCTCGCGTCCCTCCATCTCCGACCTCCGTCCGTGCGGATCCACGTGCCGCCAACGAGGGGAAGCCCCAGGGGAAAGCGGCCGGTGTCTCGGTGGTCGCCGTTGGGGAAGCCGAACGAGCGAGCATCGAATGTTGGGAGAACGCCGTGCCCAAGAAGGCGCCCAGCGTGCCGCCATGATGCATAACTATGCCCACAGATCGCTCACGCGTGGCGCACCGACCAGGAGCTCAATGCTGCAGGCGAACGGATGCTATCCGCAGCGCCAGCGTCAGGCACGACGTCGCGGCGACCGCCACCAATGCCGCGAGCGGCAAGTTGGCGATCGAGAACACCATGACCAGCAGCATCCGACCGTCGCGTCCGCCGAGCAGCCAGGAGAGTGCGCGCTCGTTCGCATGTCGCAAACGATGAGCTGTGATGCGGTCCTTCGAGGCCATCGACATCGTGGAACCGAACACCGCTGCCAGAGTCACGAGCAGAACGACCCCTGGTGCAGAAGGCATCGCGTCAAGCGCCCATAGTCCGAGGCCGACGAGGATCGCCGCATCCGTGACTCGATCCAGGACCCCGTCCAGGAGCGCGCCTTGAGATGTCGCGCGCATCTGGATCCGTGCGGCCTCGCCGTCCATCCCGTCCAGCACGGAGGTGACCTGCGCTAGGATGCCGCCCGCGATGCCGAGGCCAGCGGCGAGTGCCGATGCCGCCACCAGTCCGAACAGGAGCGCGACCCACGACAACAGGTCAGGCGATAGACGAGCCGGTGAGAACCAGAGCGAAAGCCGCGTCGACACGGGCCGGTTCACGAAGCGTGAGACGGGCCCGTCGGCGTACTTCGGCAGCGACCGTCGCAAGAGGCGGCGCGCTTCTGAGAGATCCTCCGGTGTGTCGACGTCGTGCCACCATGTCCCCTTCGGCAGCGTCAGCGCTTGTAGTGGCCGCCGATCTGCGAACTTCGAAACTGCTCCGGCGAGCGTAGCGTCGCCTTCGAGTGCCGCGCGCCGCTGGCATTCGAATATTTCCGCTGATAGCAGGAACACGCCACAGTCGACAGTCGACTCATCCAGGTGTTTGCCGAACCCGACAGCGTCGCCGTCCTCGACCCGTACGCGCGTCCCTTCCTCAAGCACGTCGGCGGTCGGATGCGGATCCACGAGCACTGCGGGCCGCTCGCTCTGCAGCAATCTCCTCAGACCACGGTCGCCGAAGACGTGATCCGCCATCATGACGACGAACAACGCCTCGTGCTCGACCTGCGGCGCCACCGCAGCGAGAGAGGCACCGTTCCCCAGTTCCCAATCCTCCGCGAGAACGGTCCTCACGTGCCCCGGGGCGATGCGGCCGACCGCTGCCGCGACCGGACCCGCGTGGTAGCCGACTACCACGTGAACTTCCTCGATCCCCGCATCCAGCAGCGTGCGGATGGCGCGCTCGACGAGGCTGACGCCCGCGAGCCGGTTGAGGGCCTTCGAGCCGCCCCCGGCTACCCTGGCGAGACGCTCCGAACGGCCGGCCGCGAGCACGACGGCAACGCGCGCTCGGGCTAAGGGGGCAGCCTCAGGCGATGCACCGCTGGGCACTTGCACCCGGTCGTTCTCCGTCTTGGCCACCGCCCTCGAACCTCGTCCGCATCTTCGGCTGGAAGGGCTTCGAGCAGTTCGCTCATGACGAAGAGCGGAGCCCCTAGGTCAGGTCGCCGAGGCCTAGAGAGCCTACAGTCCCTCGTTTCGGGTCGATCACGGAGGATCTAAGGCCTTCTGGTTCGTCCAAGCGGGCGGTGGGGCTTGAACCCGTTCTTCTCTTCCCAAGTTTGTTCAGCACCGCGGGGAAGAGAGCGAATTGCAGCGGCAGGAGTCGTCGGTTCCGGCGATCGTCTTTGGTTATAGAGGGTCCGCGTCGCGGGGGGTCTCGCAGTTGTTCGTCCTCGCTCGGCCGAGGTCGACGTGTCGATGCGCAGGCTCCGCGCGGCGGGGTTGAACTGTCCTGTTGTCAGCGCGAGCGCCTCGCTCGAGCGCAGCCTCTATCCGCGATATGAGCTTGACCAGCGTCTGATACCCGGGCGCCTTGGCCACGAGCGCGGCGAGCTCCTCGCTGGTGAGGACCTGCCCGGGCGCGCACATCAGCCAACGTGCCGTTGCCTTCTTGGCGCGCGACGTTCCTCAGGAATGACTCAGCCTCGCGCTTGGCGCGGAACACTTGTCCGTCTTTCGCCCGGTAGCGTCGTAGTACCATGCGCGATACCTGAGAGCGTCGGAGTGCACCGGGGCCTGTAGCTCAGCTCGGTTAGAGCGCTTCCCTG